>NZ_JAMXFA010000044.1 GCF_025370785.1 Laspinema olomoucense D3b | reverse complement strand
AATTATGAGTTGGCTCTGGGGTCTAAAATTCAAAATTTTTCATTATAACATAGATTTTTTTTGCAAGAGGTCTAATCAAGTTAGCTAAGTTATGTTAGAAAAAAAACAATTATTGAATATTGACTTATTATCTAATCGTACTGCTGGATCGCTACTTGCTGCGGCAGCGGGTGATGCAATGGGGTGGATGACTGAGTTTATCCGATCGCCCGATGACCTCCAACGCAAAATGGGAGTCGATCGCATCACCGAATATCAAGCATGGAGTAAGCGAGTTGGTGGACGATTTCAAGGTTATGAAGATTATATTGCCCCTGGCGATTACTCTGATGACACCCAATTAACCATCTGCACTGCCGCTTGTATTTCCCCGAATGGCTCTTTTGACTATGGGACTTTTTGCACCTTGGAGTATCCGATGTGGCTGGAGTACGCTCGTGGTGCGGGTGGTACCGTCAAAGAAGCCGCAGAGAAAATCCAGCGCAAATCGGCTGATTGGAATAATAATTTTTTCAACCGGAAGATGAAACAAGGAACGATAGATTATCGGGATGGCGGTGCTAATGGTGCGGCTATGCGAATTTCCCCTCATGTCTTGGCTAATGTTGGACGTTGGACCCAAGCTGAGGCTGATATCTGGCGCAATTCAATTATTAGCCACGGACATCCCCGAGCGATTATTGGAGCGATTCTCTACGGATATGCATTGCATCTGGTTTTAGAGGGGTCAGCACCTCCTGTCCGGGAGGAGTTAATTGAAACACTAGGCAACTGGGTAAAATCCTTAGAAATTCCCCAAATCCCTGAGTTGAAAACCTGGATAACTGAATGGAATAAGGGAAGGGGAGAATCTTTCAATACGGTTTTTGCTAACACTAAACAAGAGGCTGTTGAGCAGTTGCGTTTAGTCTGGTCAGCATTACATAAGGATGAATCACCAAAAAGTGTACTGGACAAATTAGGATGCTTTGACCGCAATACTAAAGGGTCTGGACTAGGTACGGCGATCGCTGGAATTTATCTGTTTGGCCGTAATCCCGAAACTACCCAGGAAAATATTATCACCGCCGCGAATATGATAGGCAGCGATACGGATTCGATCGCCGCTTTTGTGGGGGGATTGGGGGGTGCAGCTTTTGGATTACAAGCAATTCCTGAAACTTGGCGATCGCAAATTCAAGATGCTCGATTTCTGATTGAGCTAGGCAAGCATTTAGCTACCATTGCCCTTCAGAAACCGGACAACCTGAAGATTCGCCCTGGCGCAAGTGGGATGAAGTTAGGAAAACCCTTATCTCGCCTGAACCTAAACAACAATCTGCAAGTTTTACATCGTCGCTTAGGGATGGGGACGATCGCAGCCGTTGATACACAAGCTCTACTCACCCAAGGGCGAACCGCAACCATTGTCAACATTAATTTTGAGGTGGGTCAAACTTGTAAGTTTGTCTTCCGTAACGACGCTCCCCGGGAAACGTTATTTCTCCTTTAAACTGTTCTCTTGTTCTCTTTCGTTGCTCGGTTGATTCATCCAAGTAGGGAAGGCCTCGCTAACCGTACTCATAGGTATTCGGCGGATCTCTCCAATTACCAATCCCAGGTTTCAAATAGCTCGGAAACGGCTAGGGAAAAACCGGGGATAATATCTTCGCCATCGAGCCGATCGCCTGAGCGCAAAAACCCATCGGGTTCGGGGGTATGGTAAACTAAAACAAACTTTTCATCGGGATGAATCACCCAGACTAACTGGGTATCATTCTCGAAATATTCTACGATTTTACTATGAATTTCTTCTACAGTATTGCTGGGAGATAAAATTTCAATGGCTAGATCCGGTGAGCCTTGAAAAAATCCTCGGGGGGGTCGGGTTAACCCTTGCAGTCGGTTTTTGGCAACAAACGAAACATCTGGAGCGCGTTTATTCCCATTTTTTAGGGTAAAGGCTGTACTGGAATCGCAAATGGCCCCGAGTTTATTGGGTCTGACTATGGTGATTAAAGCGGCTACTAAAATGCAGGCGATATAGCCATGTTCCATCCCAGAATTTCCCATGTCTATGACTTCTCCATTGACTAACTCGTACTGATTTCCATTTCGGGATAAGGCGATCAATTCTTCATCGGTCCAGTGTTTTTGTTCCGTGGAAACGGTCATAATTTTTATCAATAAATGAGGAGGGGAAGTTTTATTATAGACTTGGGGAATGGGGGAGAGGGGGAAACGACAGCAAGTCGTTAGAACAAACATTTATTTCCCCTATCTCCCCTATGCAACCAGAATTGATGATTATTGGAGACGAGTGAGGGCTGCTCGGAGTTGTTGTTCGGATTGGGGATTAGTTTTAACGATTTCGGTGATTTCGTTAAAGCGTTGGATGGTTAATCCGTTACTGGTGACTAAGTTTTTTGAGCTTTCGCAATAGTTGACGACGATCGCTTTGACTTCGCGATCGAGTTGGTTGACTGCATCAGCATTTCGGCAGTCAATGGCGGGAACGTAATTGAGGATTGTTTGGACTTCTTGGGAAGCTTGCGATCGCTGTTGTTCGATCGCCAGGATGGAACGGGCGTAGTTATCCATTTCTTCGGGGGTAATGCTTTGCGCCGAGGCTGAATACGTCCCAATCCAGTTGGCAGAATCGAGGGACAGATGGGGAACGGACCCGGTGAGGATTCCCAAGGCGGAAAGTACACTGATGCAGAGGAGTTTCACTCGGATTCTCTGAACATGAACAGGGGACAATTTGAACATTATCATAACATCTATTGGTGATAAATTAACTCAGCAAGAATCAGGATAAGTTGAAAAAACAAGTTTTTTTGACAGCAATTGTTAATCCCTTACAGAAGGATGAAACTTAGATTTAATAATTGTTTTTCTTCTGATTTATGGTATGATATGGATTCACTTAGCTGATTTTGGGGCTGCTTTTTATGATTCAATTCTACCGGGTTTAGTTCCGGTTGGGTGGGTCGAGAGGGCGGCTTTACAGAAATTTTACCGAAAGGAAGTGGGACGACAGAGTTGGCATAGTTCTATGGTTTTGGTTTGTAAAGTGGAGAGTTCTTCTGTCCCTCGTTTGAGGCTGACTTCTAGTTCGAGGAGGAGGGCTAAGATTTGTTCTAATTGACTAAGGGAGAGGGAACTGACTTCTTTTCTTAAGAAGTAAATTCGGTTAAAGTTGCCGATTTCCGCAGCAGCAGCGATCGCCTTTTCGTCACGCTCACCACTTTCTATCATCAGTTTAACCCAGAACCAGGTTCTAAACTGCCTGGTGAGGGTAGCGGAAATTTTCAGGGCGGGTTCGTTGCGGTTAATCAAATCTGCGACTAATTCTAAAGCAGTTCCTACGTCTCCTTGGCGAATGGCACTGGCAAGCTGTAAGCTGTTTTGAGTCGTTGCAGTGACGAGTTGATCCACGGTAGCGGCACTCAGGGGTTGAGGTCCGGCACTCAGGGAATACAGGTGCAACTTTTCCAGGGCATTATACAGCGATCGCGTATCATTGCCGACGGATTCGGCCAACAGGTCCACGGCATCCGGGGTGAGTTTGACTCCCACTTCCTGGGCGGCTTTGCGGACGGATGAGACGATTTCATTATGTTTTAAGGGGGGTAAGGGGGAAAATTCCTGGACTTGGGCGTACTTTTGTAACAGTTTGGTGGTTTTGAGTCGGCCATCGGGTTTGTTGGGGGTTGTCAGTAGCAGGACGTTGGTTTCGGGGATCACCGGCAGGGTGCGTTCCATTTCTGCTAAGACTTCGCCGGATGCCTGTTGACAAACGTTGGTATCCACCAACCAGACAAAGCGCCCCCCACTGCCAAAGGGCGGGGTGACGGATTGATTAAGGCCCTGAATCACGGCATCGGACTGTTCGGGGGAAATTTTGTCGGCGTTAAAGGTCGCCCAAGCAGGATCCAGGGTGCGATCGCGCAAAGAATCCACCGCTTTTGCCATTGCAAAGTCATCTGATCCCCAATAGAGGTAAATTGTCATATAGAAGACTATGGATAAGATCCCAGGGTCAAAAACACAGGAGGGTTAACCCTTCCTTTAGGATAAAAGAGATTGGCAATGGTCATCTCACTGATCCCCGTTCAGAGCAAAAGGCTCAGAATGGAGTCATTCTCTAGCACCTAAGACTAGCGCGAAAACCTTTATAGATATAGACAAGAGAGGCAATAAGAATTGGACGATACTTTACAAACCTATTTGAATCGAGTGGCGCGGATGACCCTGAAAGATGCCTATCAGTCGGGACTCCAGCATATTCAAACCTCTCCCAAATTTCAGGTCCAAGAAGGTGGGGCCAGAAAGCCGGTGTCTTTTCCGGGGTACACGGTGATTACCCCACCGATGGGAGAAGATGTTGAGAATCAAGAGTTTTATAAAAATATCGAGAGTTGCCAGCAACAACTTCTGGAGATGCTGGAACCGGGTTTAATGGTGCCGGTCCCGGCGGATAGCTTTCATGTCACCCTAGCGGATTTAATTTGGGACGGCAGTTACCGAGATGCGTCGGCGGAAAATCCGAACTATGATAAGCAACTGCGATCGGCGATCGCCCAAAGTTTCCAGCAATGCCAGTCCCTTGCTGGAGGTCCCCCGATTCGCTGGCAGGCCCTGGGGGTAATGTTGCGGACTCGGGCGATCGGGATTTGTTTAGCGCCAAAAAATGAACCCTCTTATGAGCAAATCGTCCAATTCCGGCGATCGATTTATCAAAATCAACAATTAATGGGGTTAGGAATCGAGCAGCAGTATCATTTTACTGGCCACATTACCTTGGGCTATTTTGGTGAAATTCCCTCCAGTTTGGACCGGGAGCATCTCAGCAGTATCTTGGCGGACTTTAATGATAAATGGCTGGATAGTCCCCAAGAAATTTTGATTCAACAAGCCGAAATTCGCAAGTTTGACGATATGACTCGTTACTATCGCGAAGAAGATTGGCCGGTATTTCAATTTTAAGAAGGAGATTACTGTCATTGGTCTTATGTCCTTTGTCCTTTGTCCTTTGTCCTTTGTCCTTTGTCCTTTGTCCTTTGTCCTTGGGAGGAATGACCAGGGACCAATGACAAAGGACATAAGACCAATAACCAATGACCAATAACCCATGACCAATGACCAATGACCCCCTAATTCACCCGATACTGCAACAGAGTTTTGCCGTCATTGATGCGGAGATTGGCGAACATTCTTTTACTACCGCTGAATATGAAATTATTCGGCGGGTGATTCATAGTACCGCCGATTTTGAATTTAAAGACTTGATTGTGTTTAGTCCGGGGGCAATTGAAGGGGCGATCGCCGCCTTGCGTCGGGGGGTTCCGGTGGTGACTGATGTCAGCATGGTGAAACAGGGAATCAGTGGGTTGCTTGCCAAAACTTTTGCGAATCCCTTACACTCAGCGGTAGAACGGGTCCCGGTGGCTACGGAGGGCAAAACCCGCACAGAAATGGGGCTGTTGCAATGCTTTGCGGAATTTCCCGAGGCGATTTATGCGATCGGGAATGCGCCTACGGCTTTGTTAGCCCTATGCGAGGTCCTCCCCCAGTCCCCGATTCAACCGGCGCTGGTGATTGGCGCACCTGTGGGGTTTGTTTCGGTGGTGGAATCTAAGGCGGTACTGGCGCAACAGAATGTCCCTCAGATTATCATCAAGGGTCGCAAAGGGGGTTCTCCTGCTACGGCAGCGATCGTTAATGCGTTAATTCTGTTGGCTTGGCAGCCAGAAAATTAAGACCGAAAAATCCCTAGCTTTGGGATTATTATAACCCTAGAGAGCATCTGGCTCGCTTCCTATAAAAACTTTAAATCAAGAAGAGAATGAGCAGTGCGAGGAACTGGCTCACCTGCTTTTTTAAAAAATAGCGATGTTTGGAAGTTTAATGGTATAAACTCAGTGGTGATCGCAACGAATATAAACGGATGATTCATGTCATAGGAATTGGGTTGGATGGGGTAGCGGGACTCACGGAAGCCGTGCGCCAAATTATCGAATCGGCGAATCTTCTTGTGGGAAGCGATCGCCACTTGAGTTATTTTCCCCTGCATCCCGCCGAACGCCTGGTTATAGAAGACATTGGGGTAACCTTTAAAACCCTCTGCCGTCAATTAATTCGCTGGAATTCCGGTTCATTAGAGAGCCCTGCGGGGCGAAATCTTGTGGTTCTCACCAGTGGGGACCCGTTATTTTTTGGATTAGGACGGTTACTGTTAGCAGAACTCCCTGCGGACCAGCTTGATTTTCATCCCCATTTAAGCTGCATTCAATTAGCTTTTAGTCGGATTAAAGTCCCCTGGCAAGATGCCCGAATTGTCAGTGCACATGGACGCGCTTTAGATGAATTATTAACGGTATTACGGGAAGGTGCATCCAAAGTTGCTATCCTCACCGATGGGAAAAATACCCCGAGTACAATTGCGCGTCTGCTGCTATCATTGGATTTACCCAGCCGTTATGACTTTTGGGTGTGTGAAAACCTCGGCGGTTCCGAGGAGCGCATCCAGACTTTTTCAGTTCAGCAAACTGATGATATTATCGCCTTAGAATCCCAAACGTTTTCCTCTTTAAATGTGGTGGTTTTGGTGCGGCAGGTGGGTCATCCCCATGAAAGATTAGAGATTCAAAATTTACCCACATTTGGATTACCGGATAGTACCTTTTTAACCTTTAGCGATCGCCCCGGTTTGATGACCAAGCGAGAAATGAGAATTCTTATCCTCGGGGAGTTAGGACTCCAATCCGGTCAAATTGTCTGGGATATTGGGGCGGGAACGGGTGCAGTTTCCATTGAAATTGGGCGCTTATTTCCCAAATCTCAAATTTATGCCATTGAAAAAACAGGCGCGGGGATTTCTTTAATTGAGCAAAATTGTCAACGCCTCCAGGTCCGAAATGTGATTTCAATTCATGGTAGCGCCCCAGATATTTTAGATAGACTTCCGGTTCCCCATCGGATTTTTATTGGGGGAACGGGGGGACAATTGCGGACGATTCTGGGGTTTTGTGGGGGACAATTGGCTAAAGGAGGAACCATGGCGATCGCCTTAGCCACCCTAGAACATTTGAATGAAGCATTAAATTGGGTCAATGAACACCAGTGGGATTATCACATCTTGCAGGCGAATTTATCCCGTTCCGTTCCCATTGCTCATCTCACCCGGTTTTGCCCCTTAAATCCCGTGACCATTCTCACCATTAATAAGCCGGAATTTTAGAAATTGAGTACAGCAGCGGATTGAAACAACGGAATTTTAAACATTTTTTTGATAGAGAACAATAACCCTAATAAAAACCTAATTTTTCATCCTCCAACTGACGCAACTTTTCAAAGAGACGATACATATCCTGAGCAAACTTTTTAGGATTCCACAAGGGGGCGAGAGTTTCCGCTGTTTTGGATTGGATTAACTGCTGTTTAATTTGCTGATGGAAGCGTTTATCGCATCCGAAGCGGACCCCCCACTCCACATACTCCTCCCAACTCCATGCCACTCCCGCTTGAATTCCCAAAGCTTGTAAGAAAGAATAGCCCATTCGAGAGAGAAATTGTTCTCCACTGCGGGTCACCAGGGGGAGGTTAAACCATAACGCTTCTAAGGTATGGGTTCCGCCATTATAGGGATAGGAATCGAGTAAAACATCGGCTAATAAATAGAGGGTTCGATGTTCTTCTTCAGTGCGAGTTCGGGGTAAAAAATGAAGGCGAGAAAAACTGACATTTTGTAGCTGGCATTCTTGTTGATAAGTGGCAGAAATGACAGCGCGATCACCTTTTCCTTTGTACAGTAAAACACTATCAGGAACTTGCTTGAGAATGGCAACTTGAGCGCGGACTAAATCCCCATTGAATTTACGTCCTGGGGCGACACAGAGATAAACCACCTGGTTTGAATTAATTCCCAAAGAATGTCTCAAAGTATCGCTGTCAGCTTTCATTCGCTCAAATCCCGAACTCGCCACAAAGGAATCCGGCATTCGGATTAATTGTTCTTGATAGTAGGATTCGCTTCCCTGGGGGTGAGTCTGCCAATCCCCAAGAAAGTAGTTTTTTGAGGAAATAAACGGGGCCTCAAAGCCCAACCAAGAAATACAAATAGGGGCGGGATGAGAGGCTATAATTTCAATATTCGTATCAATAGTTAGCGAGTCTAAATCAATTAAAATATCTAAGTTATCATTCTGGATTTCTTCAAAAATAGTTTGACGACTGACTCCTTCAGAGGGATGATAGAATTTAGCGGCTAAGTTTTCAAAAATAGTCGTGCGATCGTCCGGTTGGAGAGGACCTGTGACATACAGATACAAATCCGGCGTGAGTAGAGATAACTCGCGAAGGATATCTGCACTGCACCAACCCACGGAATGTCGCCTGTAATGGGGAGAAATGATGCCAATTTTTAACGGGGTTGAGGCAAGGCGAGGGGAGAGATTACGGGATGGAGGGGGAGTCTGGAAGCGAGGTATGGTGGGAAGAAAGCGTTGAGAAATTTGGCGATAAAAGTGAGAATTTTGGCGCAGATTATCGCGGATATTGGTGAGGATATAAAAGCTGTTGTAATAGAGGCGTTGGATATCCCGATCGCAAAGGTTGTCTAAATTTTTCAGGACTTGCGACTCTAAAGTTAAAAAATGCTGGTAGGCATTTTGAGCGCTGCCTGCTTTGAGATAGGCACTAATCCAGGCGATCGCTGCCATCGATTGCCCTTCCCCTTGACAGTGTTCTATATAGCAATCAGCAGATTTACGCGCAGCGGCAAAATTGTTAGAACTGCTGAATAATTCATATAAATTCCAATGCGCTTCTACTAAATCCGGTTGAAGCGATATCGCTGTTTTATAGCTATTGATGGCTTCTTCCATCCACCCTTGTTGCCGGTAAATGATGCCTAAATGAACATGAGCTTCCGCTGAGGTAGGTTCAAGTTCTAAAGTTGTTTGAAACAGGGAGCGCGCTTCTTCTAACTCGCCTTGATTCAGCAAGTCTGTACCCAAGGTAAAATAACCGGAAGCGCCGACTAATTTGGGATTCATATTAAGGGCTTCTTTTTGATAAAATATCCCTTGATTGAGCTCTCCGGTTTCTTTGAAGACTTTCCCTAAGTTCCAGTAGAGTCCCGCTAAATTGGGGTTAAACTCTAGGGCGGTTTGATAGGCTGCGATCGCCTGTGTAAAATCTCCTTGCTGATAGTAAAGGGTCCCGAGGTTTCCGTGGGCTTCTGCAAACTCAGGACAGAGGGCGATCGCCATTTGGTAAGCCCGAATCGCCCCCTCACGTTTCCCCGTTGATTGCAAGACATTTCCCAAGAGTTTGTAACTAGGAGCAAAATCGGGCTGCATCTGAATCAATTGATGGCAAACCGTCAGGGCTGACTCTAATTCTCCCTGACGGTAATATGCCTCCGCTTGCTCAATTAATGGTTCAACGGGCTTATCCTCTTTTTGGATGAGGTTGGGCTGATTCATAATTAATTAATATTATAAAAATAGGTGATTTAATGAGCCAACTTCGCCAAATCTATTAATTTTACGAGAGATTCAATATTGACATAAATATCGTCAGTTCTTGCCTCCTTATAAATTCGCTTAAGGGGACGAATCTGGGGTCTGGTAGCGTAGTAATTTTCCAGACTTTCTCCAATTAAATAATAATAGTTTAAATTGATATGATTGCTTAAAATCCAATAACAGTTTTCGACATAGCGGGGGGCAAAGATTTCAATCAGTTTCGTCCCGGGTTGACAAAATACGGCATTACTGAGTCCGGCACCATGAGGGGCAACTATCGCTTTTGCCGATGCCATAATTGCAATCTGCTCAGATACAGAAAAAGATTCTAATATAACCATTTTAAATCCAAATTTCCCCAAACAGTCTAATATTTCCTCTTCATTTACAAATCGCCGAAACTGTGAGCGCTGACGGCTAATATAGATCCGTTCATATCCCTTCAATGGGTTGGGTGCCGCTAGAGGCATCAATTCTTGACGCAGAAATTTACACACCCAGGGAGGTACTCCCTGAATATAATTGCCAAACCATTTCGGTATGCTGCTAGGAACCGAGGGGACGATTAATTGAGAAGCTTGAATATGGGGATATTCTACACTGGTGATGATTTTTTCTTCTGGTATCCCCAAAAAATTCAAAGTTTCTCTTTGAAAAGCGTGTTTGTAATTATTAATGACAAATTTATCAATATTATTCCAGTCAATACCCTGATATTGAAGTAACTTGAATCGGGGTAAAATGTCCATCATCCAATGGTAATAAGTATCACCGCCTATGGCCGATAAAAATGCTATAGTTCCATCAATTTTTTTAATTCTAGGGAGCTTATTGACTTGCGTAAAATGAGCAACATTTCCGGTAGAGAGTTCGGCCAGGAGTTGATTTTGTTCGGTCAAAATAGCGGTGGTAATTAAATCTCCCCAAGCCCGCCCATTGGGGAGAATTGCCAGATACCTTTCTGGAAACTCTCCCCACCTTTCTTGGAGATTAGGAGGGACTTGAGGGAAGTTACCTGAATAATTTTTGGGAGATCGGAGATACACGGATTGACCGGAGTTAATTTTAATATAGGTTAAATTGGGTTTATTTGTATCAAAATCAACAGCAATATTTGCTAGTGATAAGCAGACGGTTTTAGTAGGATAAGTGGGAACCGCTACTAACTGATTAAGAGTCGCTTCTAAATGATTTTGTCCTTTAAAAAATAGCAAAGATAAGTCCGGTTGGAGTTGAAAGGCTTTGTGAAAAGCTGCGATCGCCTCACATAATTTTCCCTGGAGTTGCAGGGACATCCCTAAGTTTCCGTAGGCAGCAGCAAAATCGGGTTGAAGTTCACTTGCTTTTTGCAAACAAGCGACGGCTTCTTCCAGTTGATTGCTTTGTTGAAAAACCTGTCCTAGCTTATGGTAAGCATTCGCATAATCCGGTTTAATTTCAATAGCCTTTTTTAAATAACAAATCGATTCCGTAAATTTACCTTGCTCAAATAATAAAGCTCCTAAATTACCATACAGTTCTGCTAAATCAGGCTTTAAAGTAATTGCTTTTTTTAAACAGTTAACCGCCTCACTGAATTGATTGAGTTCGGCCAAGAGGTTAGCTAAATTTCCATAAGCCTCAGCTAAATTGGGTTTAATCTGAATTGCTGTGGTAAAACAATCAAATGCCCGTTTTCGGTCTTCCACCTCATGTAATAAAATTCCCAACGTGCAATAAGCCTCGGCTGAGTCGGGTTGTAGAATAATTTGTTTCTCTAAACAGGCGATCGCTTTTTCTATCGCCCCAATTTGGATTAAACTATCTCCTAAATATGCATAACATTCGGCTAACTGGATAGAGCCATTAGGGGTTTTTTCAAATAAATCTATTCCCGATTGGTAAGCGCGGATTGCCGCCTCCAGTTTTCCTGATAATTGCAATATATTTCCTAGGAGTTTGTAACTAGGCGCAAAATTAGGCTGGAGCTGAATCACTTGACAGCAAACACTCCGGGCCGAATCTAATTGTCCCAGTCGGTAATATACCTCTGCTTCCTGAATTAATGGTTCAACTAACTTATCCATTTTTTTTGCTTAATTTTGGAAATTCTTGTTAAGAACTGCAAGTTAACGCTAATTTCTACCCCTAAACAAACCCCGCCCATTTCATCAGTTGAAATAAAGATTCTATTTTAACATAAATATCTTCAGCCCGAGGGGGACGATTCAACGAATTGGGGCGCAAATGGGGATATTTTTCATAATAATTTTTCCCATTGTCCCCAATCAGATAATAATAGTCTAACCCCACTTGATTACTAATAATCCAATAACAATCGGGAACATATCGGGGAGAAAAAATCTCCAGGAGTTGAGTACCTGGTTGACAGAATAGAGTATTCGTTAATCCGGCCCCATGTGGAGCTATAATCGTTTTAGCCCCGGTCATTAAAGCAATTTGCTCCCGGACAGAAAGCGCTTCTAACATGACCGTTTGAAACCCCAAGGATTCTAAAAAAACGCTAATTTCATCTTCATTAATAAAGCGACGTACCTTGGCTTTGCGACGGCTAATATAAATTTTTTCTGGGGTTTCAGAACTCGGGAAATCAGCCAGAGAGGTAAATCTTTTTCGGAGAAAGTCGCAGACCCATTTTGGCGGACCTTCAATAAAAGGACCAAACCATTTTTCCGTACTACTGGTAACGGAAGGAACCAATAACTGAGTGGCTTGTAGGTGGGGATAGTCCAGACTGGTTATCAGTTTTTCGGGTGGGATATTTAAGGTATGAATTAAATCTTTTTGGAAAGAATGACGAACATTATTGATTACAAATTTATCAATTTTATCCCAATCGATTCCACTGCGGCGTAAGAGTTCTAGTCGCGGAATAATATCTACCCACCAATGATAATAAGTATCTCCTCCGAGGGTTGAAATAAAGGCCACAGTTCCTTCAATTTTATGAACGGGAGGCAATTTATCTAATGCGAATAAAAAAGGGACATTTCCTGTAGAGAGATCCGCTAAAAGAGTATTGTCTTCAGACCAAATCACACTGGTATATAAATCACCCCAAGCGCGTCCATTGGGGACAATCGCCAGATAGGTTTCCGGCGAATATCCGTGGGTTTCGGGGAAATAAATCGGAACTGCCTCATCGTTGAGTGCAAGGGTTTTCCCTGCTGCTAAATGAACCGGGATACGCGGACTCATTTCCAAATAAGTGATATCTGATCCGGGATAATTTAAGTTAAATTGGGTAGCTAAATTTTGAGTGAATCGACAGACTTTTTTAGGTGAACTCACAGGAAGTTCCACCAACGATTCCCGAGGTATGGCTTCTAAATGGGGTTGACCTCGGAAGTAAAGCATCATGAAATCGGCATCATATTTTATCGCGTTTTGGAAACAGGAAATGGACTCTTCCAGTTCCCCTTCTCGGTGTAAAATATTCCCTAGATTGCCATAGGCCATTGCTAAATCAGGTTCTAGGGCGATCGCATGATGCAAAGAGGCTTTGGCTTCATCCAGTCTGCCTTGTTGTTCCAGAACATAGCCTAAATTGCCATGGGCGAGGGCAAAATTAGGCTCAATTTTAATACAGTCTCGCAAACAAGCCTCCGCCGCTTCTAGCTTGCCTTGTACTTGAAAGGTGGTTCCTAAGTTACGGTAAGCTTCTGCAAAATTTGGGTTAATTTCAATGCCTTTTTTAAACCAGAAAATTGCTTCTTCTTCCTGATTAATTTTTCTTAAAATTAACCCTAGATTATTGTAGGCTTCAATCCAATCCGGTTGCAGTTCTATCGTTGCTTTAAAACAAGAAGTTGCAGATTGAAGTTCATTTTTTTGTTGCAGTAAATAGCCCAATTTAAAGTGAGCAGCGGCGAGATTGGGTTGTAGAGTGATTGCTTTCTGAAAACAGGCGATCGCCTCTTCTATTTTACTCTGTAATTCCCAAAATATCCCTAAATTCAAGTAAGCGGGACCCCAGTCTGGGTAAGTCTCGGTAAACCGCTGATAAAATGCTGTGATTTCTTTCAAAGTTGCCCGTTTACTTAACTCTAATCCCACTTGATTGTGCAGATCCGGGGGAAACTGACTCGGATTGAGGTTTAAAGCTATTTTCTGATACTCAGTCCCCTCATCGACTCGTCCTTGTTCCTTAAAAACTTTTCCTAAATTCCAATAAACCCCGGCCCAATTTGGCTGAAGGGTCAAAGCTTTTTGATAGCAGAGAACCGCTGAGTCTAACTCACCGATTTGATAAAAAATTGTCCCCTGATTGGCATGAACTTCGGCAAATTCTGGATTAAGAACTAATGCGCGATGGTACGCCCGCATTGCTGCATCTAGTTTACCTTGAGCTTGTAAACTATTGCCCAAAGTTTTATAAATTGGAGCAAAATTTGGCTGAATTTGAATGAGTTGATGGCAGAGGGTCACTGCCTCGGTCCACTTACCATCCTGATAATAGCGTTCAGCTTGTTGATTGGTTGCAGTCGCCTCAATATGCATCACGGTTCCACTTTTCTCGTTTGTCTGGTTATCCCTATACAGGGATGACCCACGGAAACAGTTAAAAGGACGGGGATATTATATCATTAACCGCGATCAAGATGGAAGGCTTTAGCCCCCCTTGTCAAGGGGGGTTGGGGGGATCCAAGACTATTATGGTTTTTGAAAAAGGCGAGATATTATCATAACAATCGCCCCAATGGGAAAGGGGTGCAGTTTTTACTACACCCCTTGGGATTGATGAAGCGTGATAAATTATAGACCTCTTGCAAAATAGCGGAGAGATCCCCCCAACCCCCCTTAAAAAGGGGGGCTTTTGAATTGTTTAGAGATACTCTGAGACAAAGGCTGGATTTTGTTGTTTTTCAAGATATTGAATTAAGGCATAAGCTAAGTCGTTTCGCGTCATGGGTTCTAAGGGACGAATGGCTTGATTGCGATCGGTATTGACAAACCCTTCTTGTAAGGCGGTTGCTATTGCTTGCTTGGCCCAATCCGGGATATTTAGGGCATCGGGATGCTGATTTAACAAGTCGGTAACGGCATTTTCAGATAGTTGAAATACCCCATAAGCTTGGGCAAAAATTGCCAATCCTTCAGCGCGAGTTACGGGGCGATCGGGGAAGAATCGGCCTTGATTATCCACGGTCATTGTGCCAGTTTTTAAGGCAATTTGAATGGCGGCATAATCCGGTCGATCGCTGGTCATATCTTGAATAAAAATCGCTGGATTTTCCGCTGTAGTGCGTTGGTGTAACTTAAAGGCTTTTCCCAGAACTTGTGCTAGTTCTGACCGAGTAACTGATGCTGTGGCATCAAAGGTTTCATCCTTGTCAGAATGAGATATCCAACCCATAGAAAAGAGTTGTTCTATCGAGGTTTGGTTCGATTGATTTTGAGGCATCATTATCCCTGGTTATAGTCTAGGTGAGTCTGTTTTGTTGACTTTCTGTTCTTACGAGAAGAGGACAGGAAAATCAGGAATTTTTACTCGCTATCCAGGGACACCTGATAATTTTATCGGGCTGAAATTAAATGCAGTGCAGAACTTTAGTCCCTCAAACTCTTTGTTAAATATCCAAGATAACCATTGCTATCCATCCCTCTGGGGTGGATTCAAGTTTAAATTGATGTAAGGTGACTGCTTTGACATCAACCCGCTGTTCATGGCGATCTGGGTCCAGGGTTTCTCCTTTGGCGATCGCCTCTAAATGATAGACTCCATTCTTCTGGGCGATCGTCACCTGTTGTCCGAGTAATAACAACTGTTCACTATCTTTATAATACAGGAATTCCTGTAAATAATTAAACAGCAACATATCCAATTCATCGTTTTCTAAAGTGAAGTGACGCTGTTCAGTTAGGGCAATAGTTTCTAACTCAAAAATCATTGCATTAACCGTGGCATTTCCAGCGGCAAGAAATAATTCTTCTAACTCTTTCCCTTGGGCCACAAAGGCGATATCCGCTGTGGCTACTTCTTCTAAAAATTCATAAGGCATCGGCTATTCCTCACAGGATTGCAATCGCTGGATGATGTCAGATTGGCGAATCGGCATTTGTTTACCAATAAACACTAACTCGGTTCTTTCCCATTGAAAGGGTTCCAATTCCCAGCGTCCAGCGACGAAATTAAACAGATAATTCCCCTCAGCAAACCGGATGAATCCTTTGGCGCGATAAACCTCGGATTCTAGGCTATCAGCGAAGGATTCAAACCGGGAACGATGGAAGAGTTGGTGCGAGGTATAGCTAAAGGAATCAAATTCCGGCTGATGAACGTGATGGGGTGGTTTTTGAATGCGATCGCGATTTAATCCAAACAGCAAATCAGGATCTACTTGACAGCGTTCGGTTTTAACAATCGGGGCGATACTATTAATCTCCGTTAGCTTCCTCTCAATTTCCCTTAATTGTTCCTCATCGACCAAATCCACCTTATTTAAGAGGATAAAATCCGCCCCTTCAATTTGCAGGCGGCTGGTATGACCAATCGTGGGATATTTAACTAAACCATCGGCATCAATGGTGGTAATCACGCCATCCAAAATCACTTGAGTTAAAGTTTCTTGAATGTCAAACACCAAAGCATCGGGTTCAGCAACCCCAGTAGTTTCTACCACAATTACTTCGGGGTGAATCGTTTCGAGAATTTCCTCAACTGCTGCCTCAAATTCCCCCGCCAGGGAACAGCAAACGCAACCCCCGCCTAATTCAGCAATCTGAATATTTTTCCCCTCAATGACTTTGCTATCAATAGCTATTTCGCCAAATTCATTCATTAAAATAGCAATTTTGCGGGGAACTGTCTCCAAAATATAGCGCAATAAAGTGGTTTTTCCACTGCCTAATGGTCCCGTAATCACCGTAATCGGAGTGCGTGTTTTCATGGTGATTATCCCTTGACATTTCCAATCGGAACTAGGCGAACTACCCGCTTACTTAATCCTGCTAATTCCGTGGCTTTGACCACAGCATCCACGTCTTTATAAGCACCTCCAGCTTCCTCAGCTAAACCCCGCCAGGAGGTGGTTCTAATGTAAATCCCTTGCTTCTGCATATCTTTTTGTAATTGTTCCCCATTCCACTGTTTTCGCGCCTTGGTTCGACTCATGGTTCGTCCGCTACCGTGGGCGGTACTAAAGAAACTTTGAGCACCTGTGGATACCCCTGCTAAAAGATAGGATCCGGTTTCCATACTGCCGCCTAAAATCACCGGCTGACCATAAGGTTTATAGCGGTCGGGAATGCCTTCCATTCCTGGACCAAAGGCGCGAGTGGAACCTTTGCGATGGACCAGTAGCGATCGCATTTTGCCATCCACAATATGATCTTCTAATTTGGCCGTATTGTGGGACACATCGTAAACTTGATGCATTCCTAATGCTTCAGCCGACTTTCCAAAAACATCAGAAAAGACTTCGCGAATCCGGTGTAAAATCACCTGGCGGTTAGCAAAAGACATATTTAATCCACATTTCATGGCCGCAAAATAATCCTGCCCTTCCGGAGAATTAAACGGCGCACAAGCTAGTTCTCGGTCTAAGATATTAATCCCATATTTGGATTCCATAACTTTGAGAAAGACTTGCAGATAGTCCGTCGCCACCTGATGCCCAAATCCGCGACTGCCACAGTGGAACATTACCACCACTTGATTAGGAATGGTAATCCCAAAGGCTTCGGCTAATTCGGGGTCAACAATATTTTCAGGACGGGCGACTTGAATTTCTAAATAGTGGTTACCGGACCCCAAAGTTCCGATTTGATTGCAACCGCGATCGATGGCTTTGTCGCTAATTTTAGAAGCATAAGCCCCGGCAATACAGCCATTTTCTTCCGTGAGTTCTAAATCCTCGTCCCATCCGTAACCCTGGTTAATACACCACTTGGCCCCCTCTTGAACCACTTGGCGAAATTCATTCCGAGAGACTTTCACAAAGCCTTTACTTCCTACTCCTGCGGGAACTCGTTCATACAGCTTATCAATTAATTTTTTAATCTTAGGCTTGACCTCTTTTTCCGTGAGATTGGTCACGAGTAAGCGCATTCCACAGTTAATATCAAAGCCAATGCCTCCGGGAGAAATTACCCCTCCTTCAGCAATATCCATTGCGGCAACACCGCCAATAGGAAATCCATAGCCAAAGTGACCATCGGGCATACATAAAGCACTTTGGGTAATTCCTGGCAGCGTTGCCACATTGCTGATTTGGTCCGCCACCGCTTCATCCATATCGTGGATTAACTGTTCCGTGGCATAAATTCGGGCGGGAACGCGCATTCCGGGTTTGTAGGAGGTGGGAATTTCCCAGAGATAATCAGAAATTCGTTCTAGGGGTTTCATAAAATTATTTGGAGGACAAAATTGGGAAAAGTAACAGGTAGGCAGAAAACTCAGGGATGGATTACCGCCCCTAAGTTATCTACCTCTATTCTGTCTATCCTAACCTTTGCCTCAGTCTTTTGCCTACTCCGGTGAGATTGTGAAGGTAAATCCTGTAAACAATAACTACCGTCTGCCCTTTATTTTAGCCTTCAGACTGCAATAAAATATGAGATTGTTGTGGTTTATTTGCGCTTTTTATTCTTTTTATTTCCAGATTTCTTCTGAGTTTCAGCGGACCCAAACCCAGAGGCGACTTGGGGTTTAGAACGTTTTTTGTGATGTTCTTCAAGCAAGGCTAAAATCCCATCGGGGTTTTTCAGTTTCTTCTTGGGTTCTTTTAACCCCAACGCCACCTGGACGAGTTCCCAATTGTCGCACCAATCTTTATTAATGCGATCGCCTGCAAATGCTGCCTCAATTTCCGAAGCTGCTTCCACTGCTTTTAATCCAACTAAACTGAAAACAATAAAACCGTTTAAAATTTGAGACTCGGGATCCGAATAGGCCAATCTTTCGGTTAAAATTCTTACACATTCGTCCCGGACTTCTGGATGCTGAGTCGCTATCGCTTCCAGAGAATTGGCGGCAGAGGATCGGGCGGAGGCATTATAATCAGGATTGGCTAAATAATCTCTCAAAGCTGGAATTGCGACTGGGCCAATTTGGGCCAAAACGTGAGGGAATTCGTCTATAAACCAATCGTCTTCATCTAATAGGGTAACCAAGGAGAGCAAGGGATGAATCGCCGCTTCATTCCGGAGTTCTCCCAGCGATCGCCAAGCATGAATCGGTCCCCAAACTTCCAGACTTTCAGAATCTGCCTTGTTTAATTCCTCATCACTTACCATCCGAATTAATTCGGGAATGTGTTCTGCTGTAAATCCAAATTTTTCGAGATAAAGTGTACTGTTTTTGAAGTCATACTTTAAAACCTCCCCATAAGTCAAAAGTTGGCTAACCGGGGGAGCATAAGTGTGTAAAGTCGTCATTTTTTGTTCCTTACTTAACTATTTTTCAGCGTTTTATCTGGCACTAAAGAAAAAACTTAAAAGCCATTTTCTTCAGAAAAACCCAAAAATTTAAACCTGTTCGCGCCGCATTTTCTCTCGACGTTTGCAAATTTGAAAGCTGAGAATTGAGACATTCAGCCAAGCAAAACCCGTGGCATATCCGGCTAAAACATCCGTGGGCCAATGCAAACCGGCATACATTCGACTCCAACCGATCGCCAATACGAGCAGCAGGGTTCCCAGATAAATTAACCACCGCCATCGGGGAAAATATCGGCCTAACAAATAGCCACAAAACCCATAAATCACTAACGCATTGGTCACATGACCACTCGGATAGCTGGAGGTATTCAGGTGATCATGCAGCAGCGGCACCCACAGCAGGGGTCGAACCCGATTGAAACCGGCTTTAATCAACAGATTGACCAGACTTCCGCCTCCGGCTGCTACCAACAATCCAAACAATTCAATCCGTTGTCGGCGCAGCCAAAACTTTACCGCTAATCCCACAGAAATCCCAATTAAAACAATAGGTCCGCCTAGATGAGAAAAGATTCTCATCGGTATGTCGAGAAGGGGAGTATGAGTTTTTTGAATGGCGAGCATGATGTTTAAATCCAAATCCCTAGTCTCTAGGTTTAGCACCCCATTGGTAATATACCCAAATGCTCCCATTGACAGCAAAAATAGTAAAATTTGCTGAACCAGTCCAGGGGAGAGAAGGGAAAAAAAGGATTGAAAATTAAATTGCTTCTTTCCAAACTGAACTAATTGCGCTGCTTTTTGGCGAAACCTGAAAATCGTCATCTTAAATCCAAATAATTAACCTAAACAAAACCTGAGATGCTCCCTTGAGTTTAGGAGGAAAAGACTCCGGTAGAAATTAGACTGGTGAATAAGCTGCGATCGCCCCCTATGGAGATGTTTTCCATCCGGTCTCAAATGGTGCAGTTTTTGGATATGATTAATCATTTGCAAGCACTGGTTGAAAACATAACTATGACCCAAAACTACCGCATAACTCTTCTTCCCGGCGACGGCATCGGCCCTGAAATTATGGCGATCGCGGTAGATGTCTTAAACCTCGTCGGACAGCAACTCGACTTGAGTTTTACCTTCACCGAAGCGGCGATCGGCGGATCTGCCATTGATGCCACCGGAGAACCCCTGCCTTCGGAAACCCTCAAACAATGCCAAGATAGCGATGCCGTCCTCCTCGCGGCGATCGGCGGCTACAAATGGGACAACCTCCCCCGCCACCAACGACCAGAAACCGGCTTACTGGGACTGCGTGCCGGTTTAAATCTCTTTGCCAACTTACGACCCGCGACCATTTTACCGCAACTGGTGGATGCCTCTAGTCTCAAGCGGGAAGTGGTCGAAGGCGTTGATATCATGGTGGTCCGAGAACTCACCGGCGGCATTTACTTCGGTCAACCGAAAGGCATTTTCGAGACAGAAACCGGAGAAAAACGCGGCGTCAATACAATGGCCTATACGGAATCAGAAATCGACCGAATTGGGCGCGTTGCCTTCGAGACTGCCCGTAAACGCCAGGGTAAATTATGTTCCGTGGATAAGGCAAACGTCCTGGATGTCTCCCAACTCTGGCGCGATCGCATCACTCAACTCGCCGCAGAATACAGCGATATAGAACTCTCTCACCTGTATGTGGATAACGCTGCCATGCAATTAGTCCGCTGGCCCAAACAATTCGATACCATTGTCACGGGCAACCTGTTTGGAGATATTCTCTCCGATGCTGCTGCCATGCTAACGGGCAGTATTGGAATGCTGCCTTCTGCCAGTTTAGGTTCGTCGGGTCCTGGTTTATTTGAACCCGTCCACGGTTCGGCCCCAGATATTGCCGGACAGGATAAAGCCAATCCGATCGCCCAAGTCTTAAGTGCAGCCATGATGTTGCGCTATGGGTTAGATCAACCGGAAGCAGCAATCAAAATTGAACAAGCCGTTCTCCAAGTCCTTGATGCCGGATATCGCACGGGAGATATCATGTCCGAAGGCATGAAACTGGTGGGATGTCGCCAAATGGGTGATGCTTTACTTCAAGCATTAGCGGGATAAACCCCCCACAACCCCCTGTAAACCTGATGATTTATGGGTTTAAGTTAATCTAGCCCTTCCCTGTGTCTTGGGGAGGGTTGGGTGGGGTCCTTCGGTGAGTGGGCTAATTTAGAATAGGTCTTTAAAAACCAAATTTAAGAACAATCAGGGATGCTGAAGGAATGAATCATGTGGGAGCACATTGCTAAACAGATTACTGAGGTAACCAACGAGAAATTTGCCCTGGGCGATCGCCGTTCTGTGGGCGGGGGTTGCATCAATCAAGGGTATCGCCTCACTGGGGGCAGTCGCACCTACTTTGTCAAGCTGAATCGCGCTGTGGATCTGCCGATGTTTGAGGCGGAGGCATTGGGATTACAGGAAATGTGGGACACCCACACCATTCGGGTCCCCAAACCCATCTGTACCGGCATTGCCGATGATTCGGCCTATATTGTTTTAGAGTGGCTGGAGTTGGCTTCTCGCGCGGATGCCCAAGTCTCCCGAGAAATGGGGCGCAAACTGGCTGCTTTGCATCAACATTCCGGTTCACGCAAATTTGGCTGGGGTCGAAATAATACCATTGGTTCCACCCCACAAATCAATACTTGGACCACTGATTGGACTGAGTTTTGGGTGGAACATCGCATCAGGTTTCAACTGCAACTGGCGCGGCGAAAAGGGGGGCAGTTTCCCGAAGGCGATCGCCTCCTGGATGCGATTCCTCAATTATTAGCAAATCATACCCCCCAACCCTCCCTCGTCCACGGAGATTTATGGGGAGGCAATGCCGGAGTGACCCAAGCGGGGGAACCCACTATTTATGACCCCGCCACCTATTATGGCGATCGGGAAGTTGATATTGCCATGACCGAATTATTTGGAGGATTTTCCTCGGCTTTCTATCAAGGATACAACGAAGTTTGGCCCTTGCCTGGGGGATATGAACAGCGCAAAACCCTTTATAACCTGTATCACATCCTGAATCATTTTAATTTATTTGGCGGCGGGTATGGGTCCCAAGCAAACCGGGCGATCGCCACCCTATTGCATTAACTTATCCCCCAAATCAGAAGCCCAGACGCTTAAGCATCTGGGCTTCTTTTATCAGCTAACTGGCGGTTATTAAAAACAATCGAGGGCTTGGGGCATCGAGAGCCAGTTAGCGGTTTTTAAAACTCTATTAAAAGCCGTCAAAAAAAGTTTATAACCGTTGCTGGTTTACAAGATAAGCAACCAATGTGAATATCTGATGAAGATTTTCCTAACTTGGAAAAAAATTTTTTGGGGGGTTCGGGCCTCCAAACCTCAGTCCCCACCTCTGGGGGCAATCCCCTTAAAATAAAGGGTTCCATCCCAAAAAAAATCGAATTAAAGGTCCCTATACCGGGATGCCCCTCCAAAATAATACACCCAGCTCCGGGGGGAGCTGGGAGAATGTTATAGACCGGCTGACGGTTATTCAATACAACCAGGAGGGGGCAAGACAAAATGTCAGCCAGTGGTGTTTAAAAGAGCTTTGAAATGAGTAAAAAAAAAGTTAAAACCTTTATTAATTCTTACTATATTTAAGAAATGTGAATATCTTATGAAGAGTGGAGGAATTTTCTAAAAATTTTTTGAGGGGTATGAGTCCCCATGAGGAGGGCCTCTCATTTCCGCCTCATGGAGTATCCACGGGCTAAAATTAGCTCAAAAAATATAACCAGGCCCTCATGGGCCTGGTTATTTGATATTTTTATAAACTGGCTGAGTCCTTATACAAGAAACGATTGTAAAAGGCATCAATGCAGCCAGCGGGTTTTAAAAGGGCTTTGAAAGAAGTTACGAACAGGTTTAGAACCTTAGCTGATTATCAAGATAATCGAGAGCTGTGAAAATCTTGTGAAGATTTGCAAAATTTTCCAAAGTTTTTTACGGGGATTGTGGGGTCCCCTTTTTCGGGGCTACATCCCAACCCAGTCACTCTCCTGGGTCATCGGGGTTCCGGGGCTGGGAGCCTGCATGAATTGTAACAGCAGCGATGCGTGATGTGAGCTAAAATGATTTCCCGGATCGCAGCAGCAGCCGGAGAAGGGCGATCGCTCAAGGGACCCGGAAACCTCAACCGCTCAAAGAACCGTCCGAGGCAGAGAAGTAAAGAGGGATCACCAACTGGCTAAACTGTTGAAAAGGATTGCCTTGTTCCCCGTAATGACTCGCCCCCATAACAAATTAGCTATATGAAAAAACGCGCGTTTGTGACTTTGAGACTGTTATCCCTGGCGATCGCACTCCCAGCAGTAACTCAAACCCTGTGGATTCATCCGGCGATCGCTCAGGGGGTCGTCAACGCCCGAAGCTCCCAGTCCCAGCCCTTCCCCTCCTTTAATAGTCAGCGACTCGACGAACAACTGATCCGCTATCAGCAGCAGTTGAACCAATCCGGACCTCCCGATATCTTAATCGTCGGCAGTTCCAGAGCATTACAAGGGGTAGACCCCCTCGCCTTAGAACTCGCCTTAGCCCATTACGGACATCCGGGACTGAGAATTTATAACTTTAGCATCAATGGGGCCACCGCCCAAGTCATTGACCTCTTATTACGGAGAATCTTGACCCCAGCTCAACTTCCCAAACTGATTATTTGGGCAGATGGCGTGAGAGCTTTTAATAATGGTCGTCCCGATCGCACCTATCAAGCGATAGTTGAATCCGAAGGATATCGCCTCCTCTCCAGTGGCGTGCGTCCCCTGCAAACCCCTGGTTCATCCACCCCCACCAGAACCGGACCGGCGAGACGTCGGCAAAGTGTGGTCCCAGCAGATTCTCCTAACACCGACCCCTTGCCCCCACTCACCACCAATGATGACCCCCGAGAAGCGCTTGCCACCACCTATCAAGCCATGAATGTCTGGTTTAGTCAGGTCCGAGAAGAAATTGCCGCCACCTACAACGACGAGGCGCAACAGGCAATGTGGATGCGACGAAGGGACCCGGCAGATAGTCGCAATAACCAAAGACCCACTGCACCCACCCCGGGAACTGGGAGACCCCCACTCCCGAGAATCGAAGCCCTGATCGCCCAGCAGACCCCCAACCAAATGCAATCCAGGGGGTTCGTGCCCGTGAGCGATCGCTATAATCCCGAGACTTACTATCAGAAACATCCGCGAGTACCGGGACAATATGATGGAGATTATGCAGCATTTAGCTTGCAGGGACCACAGACGAGAGCATTAGAGGCGATCGCGCAATTCACCAACAGCCAACAAATCCCCCTAGTTATCGTTAATCTCCCCTTAAACAGCGATTATCTCGACCCAGTGAGAAGTTCTTCCGAACAACAATTCCGGACTCAAATGCAACGCATGGCCACTCAACGAGGCTTTATCTTCCGCGACCTCGGACAACTCTGGCCCACCCAGGATAATTACTTTGCCGACCCCAGTCATCTCAACCGCTACGGAGCCTTTTCCGTCGCCGTAGAACTTGCAGCAGACCCGACCATTCCTTGGGGGAGAGCGAGATAAACTGATGGTTAATTTTCAGGATAATTAGCAATAAGTGAAACAGGTATTTTAGGCTGTCATTTCATCGATTAGAAACCGGGCTTATTCACTAAAACTGGGGCAAGTTCTCACATTTTGGACAGAAACCCGGTTTCTTGTTTTGAGCAATCTAATCCCCTTCAGCGTTCCCTTCAGTGGCTTGGATTTGCTGCATAACTGATGCTTGAAGTTTCCGCTCAAAATCTGGATCATCCACAGTTGTGATTACATGACGGGGGCGATCAGCGAGCCTATCCAAATACGCTCTCAGCGCCAACTTGTCCTCCCGATGCCTGAGAAAATATTGTTTTAATTCTCCATCAGACATCGCCCCATAGTTAACTGGATTCATTAAAATACCTGCCCTTGTGGAGTAATCTGGAATTCAAGGTTGTCCGTATTCCCCGCCAAAACATACAGGTTGCTTGTACGCTCATCAATGCAAACCAAGTGAATCGGCTGAACCATAACATAAGTCAGCCAGTAGCTGATACGATATAAACTTTTTAAGTGGGCCGCCGTAGGCATTAATCTTTCTCTAAATGTAAATTTATTTTGCTCTCTAACCCGGATATATAACGGCCTGAACGTTTGATAAGAATGACGTTATAGCGTTTTTCAAGCTATGGAGGGACGCTATAAGGGTCAAAATCCCCCTTATCAAGGGGGATTTAGGGGGATTTTTCGGAGTTTATGAGCTGGGAAAACCGCTATAGTTACTTCAATATTTAGCCAAGAATGAGCCGAATTTCAGTCTGTCTCGTAATCTCCCCATCGTGGTTAATCTATATTTTCATACCTCATCTGAGATGAATTGATTGTATTTTATCATATTTTCAGCCATAGCCTTTGTGGAGGTGAGGGGTCAGCGGCGAGTTCTACAGAGCCTTTTCCGTACGCGCGTTTGGCTGATTTAATAGAAGCCATTAATGTGACAGAGATTCAGGAAGGTCTTCCCCATCCTTTACAAGGCGATCGCCCTGGACAATTTGCGCTCAATCTGGTGCCTCCAAAGCATTTAGTATTTAAACCAGCTCATGAAACCCTGCCTCGACTAGAGGATGGTGGCGGCGATCGCGCGCTAAGTTGCCTGGGGAATGGTGATGCGATCGCCAATTCCGGCAAGGGGTCAATGATTCCGCTGTTAACTATGAACGCAATTAACCATAATCTCGAACTGCCCTTCACCCAAATTCAAGAGTTTTGCTAACGCTGGCACATCACAGAATTTGCCCTATTTGGCTCGGTCTTGCGCGATGATTTTCGCCCCGATAGTGACCTTGATATGCTCGTCACGTTTGACCCTGAATTTCGGCGGGGTTTAGCCGAAACAATCCAAATGCGTCAGGAGTTAGAAACCCTTTTTGGTCGGGAAGTTGACTTTATTATCAAACCGGCGATCGTCAAAAGCGAAAACTGGCTACGCCGTCAACAGATACTGGAATCAGCCAAAGTTATCTATGCCACAAGCTTTAGACTCCCTGATTGATATTGAAAAGTTTGAAGGAAATATACCCGGTTGGTTATAATACAAAGACCCCCTTACTCCCATTCACCCCTGCAAGCGATCGCATTTAAAACCATTCTCCAAAACGGAATGATTAGCCTTCCCTCGGAATACTCCCACCAGTGGGAATGTAAAATCATCCGCGTCATTGTTTTAGAAGACATGGAAAGCACTTCCCTATCACTTGAACCGAACCCCCTCAAAGGAAGTGTTCTGTTTGAAGATGACCTGATTTCTCCAATTGATGAGCCTTGGGAAGCAGATCAATGATTATTCTCGATACCCACCCTTGGATCTGGTGGGTCAATGAATCTCCAAAACTGGCCCCCGCGTTAGGGAAATCATTAACAGAGCAGACAGAATCGAAATTTCAGCGGTTTCAAAAGATGAGAAAATTCAGCAGTGGAGTTAGTGACAGGTTATTGGGTCATGAACCTCACCATACATTCTAGTCAAATTAACCCTTGCTTCTAGTACAATAGAACAAGGCGATCTCCTGCTAGTTTGCCAGAGGAATCGTGATGCGATCGCCAATTCCGGCAAGGGGTCAATGATTCCGCTGTTAACTATGAACGCAATTAACCATAATCTCGAACTGCCCTTCACCCAAATTCAAGAGTTTTGCCAACGCTGGCACATCACAGAATTTGCCCTATTTGGCTCGGTCTTGCGCGATGATTTTCGCCCCGATAGTGACATTGATGTGCTCGTCACGTTTGACCCTGAATTTCGGCGGGGTTTAGCCGAAACAATCCAAATGCGTCAGGAGTTAGAAACCCTTTTTGGTCGGGAAGTTGACTTTATTATCAAACCGGCGATCGTCAAAAGCGAAAACTGGCTACGCCGTCAACAGATACTGGAATCAGCCAAAGTTATCTATGCCACAAGATCTAGAATCCCTAATTGATATTGAAAATGCCGCCAAGCGCATCCTCCGCTATGCCAGTGGTATTGAGCCACCTGAACTGATCACTAATGATGAAAAGGTTTCGGCGATTCTCTATCAGATTACAATCATTGGAGAAGCCACAAAGCGCCTTTCAATGGAATTTCGTCAACATCACCCAGAAATCCCTTGGCGAAACTTAGCCGGGATGCGTGATGTGATTGTTCATGAATACGATCAAGTTGACCTCGATATTGTTTGGGACGTAATCCATCGCGAAATACCTAAACTTCTCGTACAACTCGAACCTCTGGTGATTAAGCCTCACGAACCGTAAATGCTAACCATTTTCATCCTGCCTCTTTTCCCGCTCTAGTAGCTACCCGAAAGTGAAAAAATGTTAACCTAATGATTGAAAATGACTCCTCAACCCACCCACAAAAAAATCCTTTATCTTGAGTTTCTGAATACTGAACTTAAACCCATTCCCTATCCCGGTGTTCAACCGTTGGTGATTGACCTGTTTTCCGGTTGTGGAGGATTTGCACTAGGATTTGAAGCCGTGGGATTTAAAACCATTGGATATGAAATGGACCCCGATGCCTGTATGACTTATCGGAAAAATCTCAATTCTCTTTGCTACAGGGTTCTGTTAACCCCTGAGAGTGAATTTGTGGAAGGTGCATCGGTAATTATTGGAGGTCCTCCTTGTCAACCTTTTAGTGTCGGAGGAAATCAGCAGGGAGTCAAAGACAGTCGAGATGGATTTCCAATTTTTATCAAGGCGGTAGAACGCCATCAACCGGCGATCGCAATCTTTGAAAACGTGCCCGGAATGCGATTTCGCAACAAAGCCTATTTTGAACAAATTATCAGCAGCTTAAAAGCCTTAGATTACATCGTCGAATGGGAAATCCTTACGGCAAGTGATTATGGTGTACCTCAACGCCGACAGAGATTATTTTGTATCGCCCATAAAGGCGGGTGGGAATGGCCAAAAAAGACTCATCACTCTCATCCCTACACCGCTGGAGAAGCCCTCGGAGAACTGGCATTTATGGCACCTCCTAACTCCAAATTTCTCACTCCTAGCATGGATGAATATATTAGAAAATATGAAAAAGCCTCTAAATGTGTCAACCCCAGAGATTTACATTTAGATCGACCCTCCCGAACTATCACCTGTCGCAATCTCAGCGCACCCACTGGAGATATGTTAAGAATTCGCTTACCGGAAGGACGGAGACGGCGGTTAACTGTTCGCGAAGGCGCACGCCTGCAAAGTTTCCCCGATTGGTTTGAATTTTATGGCAGCGAAGAAAGTCAGTGTAAACAGATTGGCAATGCTGTTCCACCTATTTTGGCAAAGTCTTTAGCAGTTAGGGTGAAGCTGTACTTAGAAAATCGGGGGCGATCGCCCTCAAAAAAATGTCTTAGGTTTGAGGAAACTCTCCAGCTATCTTGTAATTTCCTAACTTAAGATATTGTAGAAATGACTGAACAAAGCCATTTTTTCTATACAGTCAAGCGGTCCAGAAGCTTCGTTGTCTGAACTGGAACAAACAGTGATGTTCCAGTTGGTGAAGGTGGGAAGGCCGGTTACTTGGACAAAATTAATACAAACTAATACCATAGACCCTACGGATCTGCTGAATGGGCTGCACTCTTGATCGCGACGTGGCTGGGTGGAAAAACGAGACGATCGCTACAGTCTGTCCGTTGTCCTGACTCAGTATATCAAGAGTCTCATCCCTTTGTAAACTAGGCAAAAGGGCTATGTTTATCTCGCCAAATCTTTATTCCAGAAGGTTTTCAGCCTTTGTCAGCTAGGGAGGTGGGTAGAGAGTTGTTGGGGATTTTTGATGGGTTGGAAACAGTTTTTAAAAGTAACCGGATTTTGTGTATGGGTTTTGTTTTTATTAAGCTTGAACTGATTATCAAGGGTCTATTTTAGATAATTTTATTAAACAATCCTGAAATTTTTAGGGGTAGTTGTAGGAGGAAGTGACCAATTTACCTCTACCATTTTCATGTTTAAACAAGTAACTTCCATCGTTTTTTTAGGTTTAGTTATTGGTACGGTAATTGGGGTGCCTCAACTTAAAGACAATCTCAGTAAGACCACGGAATTTATCAGTTCAAATCATACTCCGAGTATTGATTCAGTCACGCAACAAAATCCGGATGAGAAAAAATGTACGATTCCTCGGGGTAGCGGGAGAAGAGATGAGTGTTCTACTCAAGCATTTACACAACCCCGTTCCCAGGAGATGAGACAAGACTCTGTTGCCAGTTAATGAATACCAATTTGAGTGGAATGGTTAAACCCAGTAGATCACCTACTGGGTTTTTTCAGGGTGGGGAATTGTTTGGGAGTGATGTTATAACCCCTGAGAAAGGACAGGGGGAGGTGATGCTGTCCGATCGCCTCTGATGGATTCCCCAGTCCCAGAGATTCAGGGACCCTAACCCTCGCTGATCTCTGTTCCAGGGACGGAGGTAGCGATCGCCTCTCAACGAATGCAACAATAGAATACCTGTTCACTCAATGAAAGTCGTTAACTAACTCATGCCTGCTGTTCCTGAATCCCTCTCCGGTAACCAAATCCGCGAAAAGTTTCTGAATTTCTATGCCGCTAGGGGTCATCAAATCCTACCCAGTGCCTCTCTAGTCCCAGAAGACCCTACGGTTTTACTCACCATTGCCGGGATGCTGCCGTTTAAACCCATCTTTCTCGGACAGCGCACTCCGGAATTTCCTCGCGCTACTACCTCTCAAAAGTGCATCCGCACCAATGATATCGAAAATGTGGGACGCACCGCCCGCCATCATACCTTTTTTGAGATGTTGGGCAATTTTAGCTTTGGGGATTACTTCAAAGAACAGGCGATCGCTTATGCCTGGGAACTCTCCACCCAAGTCTATGGACTCCCCAGCGATCGCATTGTCGTTAGTGTCTTCCGCGAAGATGACGAAGCGTTCAATATCTGGCGCGACAAAATCGGCATTCCCCCCCATCGCATTAAGCGCATGGATGAAGCGGATAATTTCTGGGCCTCCGGTCCCACGGGTCCCTGTGGTCCTTGTTCAGAATTGTACTATGATTTCCATCCCGAGCTAGGGGATGACAACCTTGATTTAGAGGACGATACCCGCTTCATCGAATTCTATAACCTGGTGTTCATGCAGTACAACCGGGATGCTGAAGGCAATCTCACCCCTTTGGCGAAAAAGAATATTGACACGGGATTGGGGTTGGAACGGATGGCGCAAATCCTCCAAAAAGTTCCCAACAATTATGAAACGGACCTAATTTTTCCGATTGTCAAAAAAGCGGCAGATATTGCCGGAATTGATTACGCCACGGCAGACGAAAAAACCAAAGTCTCTCTCAAAGTGATTGGGGACCATTCTCGCGCGGTGGTACAGATGATTGCTGATGGGATTACCGCCTCTAATATCGGCAGAGGGTATATTCTGCGCCGGTTAATTCGTCGGGTGGTGCGTCATGGACGGTTAATTGGGATTCAAGGGGTGTTTACTCCCGAGGTAGCAGAAGCGGCGATCGCCTTGGGAGAAGGGGTCTATCCCAATCTGCGTGATCGCGAGGCAAGTCTGAAAGCAGAACTGCAACGGGAGGAAACAAGGTTTTTAGAAACCCTGGAACGGGGTGAGAAACTGTTAGCAGAACTGATGGAGAAAAACCCCCAAGAAATTCCGGGACGGGATGCGTTTATCCTTTATGATACTTATGGTTTCCCCTTAGAACTGACTCAAGAGATTGTGGAAGAACGGGGAATCACGGTGGAATTGCCTGGGTTTGAGGCAGCAATGGAAGAACAACGGGTGCGATCGCAAGCGGCCCATGAAACCATTGACCTCACGGTTCAAGGCAGTTTAGATAAACTCGCTGAACATATTCGCGGTACTGAATTTTTAGGCTATTTTGAACCCGTGACTACCTCAGAAGTGACGGTGATTTTGATGGGGGGGAACTCTGTTGAGTCAGCAACCTCTGGCGATCGCGTTCAAATTGTCTTAGACAAAACGCCATTCTATGCCGAATCCGGGGGACAAATTGGCGATCGCGGATTTCTCTCGGGTCAAGATAGCTTAGTCCGGATTGAAGAGGTCAAAAAAGAATCCGATTTCTTTGTGCATTTCGGACGGATTGAACGGGGAAGCATCGCTGTCGGCGATCGCATTACTGCCCAAATTGACCGCGCTTGTCGTCGTCGCGCTCAAGCCAATCATACCGCAACTCACTTGCTCCAAGCCGCCTTAAAACTGTTGGTGGATGAGGGAATTTCTCAGGCGGGTTCCTTGGTTGATTTTGACCGTTTGCGCTTTGATTTCAACTGTCCTCGTGCTCTGACTCCTGATGAGTTGAAACAAGTGGAGGACCGGGTAAATACCTGGATTGCGGAAGCACATCAAGCCCAAATTGAGACGATGGGACTGACGGAGGCGAAGGCAAAAGGTGCAGTCGCCATGTTTGGAGAGAAATATGCCGATGAAGTACGCGTGATTGATTTTCCCGGCGTTTCAATGGAATTGTGCGGGGGAACTCATGTGAGTAATACCGCTGAAATAGGCGCATTTAAGATTGTTTCTGAATCGGGGGTTGCTTCCGGGGTCCGGCGGATTGAAGCAGTGGCGGGACCGGCGATTTTGGACTATTTGGAAGTGCGCGATCGCGTGGTTCGGGAGTTGAGCGATCGGTTTAAAGTCAAACCCGAGGAAATCTGCGATCGCATTGATAGTATTCAAGGAGAATTGAAGTCCACCCAAAAGCAATTAGAGGCCATAAAATCCGAATTAGCTATTGTTAAATCGGAGCAATTACTCGCGGATGCTGAATCCATTGGCGAGTTTAAATTGATTGTAGCTAATCTCGGCGAAGTGGATGCGGAATCGTTGAAAACTGCCGCAGAACGCTTACTGCAAAAACTTGGAAATGGTGCAGTAGTTTTAGGTTCCGTTCCTAGTTCTGATAAAGTCAGTTTAGTGGCTGCCTTTAGCAAAGAAGTGAATGCCAAAGGATTGCAAGCGGGTAAATTTATTGGCGCGATCGCCAAAATTTGCGGTGGCGGTGGCGGCGGACGTCCAAACCTGGCGCAAGCTGGGGGACGCGACCCGGACCAGTTAAAACAAGCGTTAGAAACCGCTAAATCCGAGTTACAGGACGGGTTGCAGTAAAGTTAATGGGGTGGGCTTTTGTCCACCCTGGTAGCCAATCCCGATGAAGCAAAAGCAGGCGAAGATTTTGATTGTTTTGATGAGCTAAAGAAACCGGGTTTTTTCCTAAATTTACTCTCAAAGCAAAAATTAACGCAGAAACCCGGTTTCTGAGTCCTTTGCAGTAGGTTAGAAACCGGGTTTCTTTCCTAAATTTGGGGGAGGAGCCAAAAATTAACGCAGAAACCCGGTTTCTGGTCCCGTAGAGAGGGCTAACGCCTATTTTGATGATTTTTTAGCTTGAATCACTTGTAAACTCCCCCCGGCATAAAGGCGAGGAGAATCAACTTTAAAGCCAATTTCTTGCAGCAGTTCGGGTAAATTAGTTTGAAGTAATTGCCAAGCGGTTTCGGTTTCAAAGAGCCAGAAAAATAGGGTCAATCCGGGCCAGAATAGGGGATTGGTGGGCGGATGAAAATCAACCAGGGCAAACATTCCTCCCGGCTTCAGGACGCGATAGACTTCCTGGAGAATTTGCCGCAATTGTTCTGGATCCATTTCATGCAGGGCGGCGCTGGTATGCACGAGGTCCAATTCATTGTCGCCCAAGGGAATATTTTCGGCGAAGGCTTCAATGTAGGAAGCTTGGGGGACATTGTTTCGCGCCCGATTCAGGGAGAGGGGAGAGGCATCCAAGCCGGTGACGTTGTGGGAAGATTGGACGAGGTAGGCAGTGGCTTGACCACTCCCACAGCACAAATCTAGAATTTTGCTATCGGGATGGAGGGTGAGTCCTTGGAGGGCTAACTGACGAAAGCGAGATTCCCCTCCGACGCTGAGGGCCGCAATGCGGGAGATGCCATCGTAAAGCCACTGATAGCGATAACTCCAGTCTCTAAGAATTGTTGCCACGGATACCCCCTTGAATAAAAATGCAGATTTAACTCAAACTGTGACTTAATAAACGGTATTATTGTTAAAATAAGTAAACAATAATGAAAACACTAAGGAAACTGTGACTGCTATGGGCCGTGTAGGGGTACTGTTACTAAATTTAGGTGGGCCGGAGCAAATTGAGGATGTCCGACCCTTTTTGTACAACCTGTTTTCTGACCCGGAAATCATTCGGTTGCCTTTTCCGTGGATGCAAAAACCCCTGGCATGGCTAATTTCGAGCCTGCGGAGTAAAAAATCCCAAGCCAATTATATGGAAATTGGTGGGGGTTCGCCTTTGCGTGGGATTACCGAGGAGCAAGCGATCGCCTTGCAACAAAGTTTACAGGACAAGGGACAGGATGTTCAAGTTTACATCGGAATGCGCTACTGGCATCCGTTTACGGAAGAGGCGATCGCCCGCATCAAGCGCGATGGCGTCGAACAATTAGTCATCCTCCCTCTGTATCCCCAATTTTCCATTAGCACCAGCGGGTCCAGTTTCCGATTATTGGAAAAAATTTGGACAGACAACCCCTCTCTCGCCCCTCAAGAACACACGGTTATCCCCTCCTGGTATCAGCGTCCCGGTTATCTGCAAGCAATGGCGCAACTGATCGCCCGAGAACTGGATGGGTTTGAAAATCCAGACCAAGTGCATATTTTCTTTAGCGCTCATGGGGTCCCGGTTAGCTATGTGGAAGAAGCAGGCGACCCGTATCAGCAGGAGATTGAGGAATGCACCCGACTGATTGTGCAAACCCTGAATCGTCCCAATCGTCATACCCTGGCCTATCAAAGTCGAGTGGGTCCGGTGGAATGGCTCAAACCCTATACAGAAGATGCGATCGCCGAGTTAGCGGCAGAAGGCATTAACGATTTACTCGTAGTCCCGATCAGCTTTGTCTCGGAACATATCGAAACCCTTCAAGAAATCGATATGGAATATCGAGAAGTGGCAGAAGAGGCAGGAATTGAACATTTCCATCGCGTCCCGGCGTTGAATACTCATCCGGTGTTCATTGAGGATTTAGCTAATTTAGTGGTAGAGGCGATCGATGCGCCACCCCTGACCCTGGATCAAGTCATGCGTCCCCAGAAAAACTTCAAAATGTATCCTCAAGAACGCTGGGAATGGGGGATGACCACCGCAGCGGAAGTCTGGAACGGACGACTGGCGATGCTGGGGTTTATGGGACTGTTGATTGAATTAATCAGCGGTCATGGACCGTTACATTTTATCGGATTGCTGTAATTACTGCCGGAGACTGAGGAATTTCTCAGTAACCGGCAGCGCCTCACAGGGATAGAGAACCGGAAGAGTCCCGGATTTTGGGACTAATTTAATCCGGTTCGGTTTTATGCTGACGCGGATTTTTCCGCGCACCTTGCTGGATATACCAGCGATACCACTCCTGGGAGGAACGAATCGCTAACCATAACAGGAGTAAGGCAATAATGCCGCCCTCGGTCGGTGCGTCGAAGGCGAAGAGAACCAGGCAAACACATAAGGCATCTTGAGCGAGAATCGCCCACAGGGGTAATTTCCCGAGGCGATAAAACCACCCGACTTGCACCAGTTGTAGCACCAGGGCCAATAATCCGCCGACGATGCCAATTAGAGCAACGATAAAGGTGGGGGCGTCACTGTCGTCCCGAAAACTGGCAGCGGCGATCGCCATCCCCATAATTGAGCCGACAAACGGACTACACAGCAGTTGCACGTTTTGGAGGAGGCGCTGTCCCCAGGGTTGTTTGGAGGCAAATAGTTCAAATAAGGACCAACTCACCAACACCCCGATCGCCACCTGGGGGGAAATTCGTGACAACACAGGGACGTGCGACCATAATTCATCGGCATTTAACAAGCCGATTAACAGAAGGGGTAGGGCAATCCGCAGACCCCCTGCTGCTGAGGCCGATAGCGCCGCTAGGAGTGGAATCATCATATTGGCAATTTAGTCTCTTGGAATCTTATGGTTTCCGCTCACCCAGTCCAGCTATCGGAGTTTAAGCTTTTCGGCGATCGCAGATAGGTTTTGGCCGCAACATCTTGATGTGGGTGGCGATCGCACCCCGTCTCATTTCGGGTTTTGCTGTCTCCCTTGTTCATAGTTTAAATGCTTAGGCGGTTATCTGCCTGCAACGGGACGGAGTTCGGTTCGGGTTTTCTTTACCCCTGCATGATTACCTCCCGCCTACCCCCGCCAGGGTTCCTTCTTCCCCTGACCAATTCCTTGCCGTTCTAGTTTAAATTCCATCGGGGATCAAGGAGTTCGATATGGGTCTCAAGGAATTATCGCTTAAATAAGCTATAGTCGCTGCTTTCAATTATATTAAAACTGGCTGAAAAACTGTATAATAAACTACAGTAGTGCCTTGCTTACAAACCGAACTGCCCTGTCTTTTCACAGTATAAGCCTAAAATATTTTTTTGGATAATTCAATATTGTAGACTTATAAATACCTGAAAACGCCTCCAAGGGGTCTCTGTGGACTCATGGAAGAAGCTCATTATTCAGATTCACCCAACTTGAAATTCCCTCCCCAATTAGAAACCCAGGGTAATGCAGGGTTTGCACTACCAGCGCGATCGCCAATATGGAGAACACTAAAATGTCAGATTCACTCTTTGCCGATGCCAGCAAACGCTTAGAACGGGCCATGAAATACGTCTCGATTTCAGAAGATGCCCTAGAATATCTCAAATATCCCAAAGCTAGTTTAAACGTCTCCATTCCCGTGCGCATGGATAACGGTTCCTTACGCATTTTCCAAGGCTATCGGGTCCGCTACGACGATACCAGAGGTCCGGGAAAAGGAGGCGTCCGTTATCATCCCAATGTTTCTATGGATGAAGTCAAATCTCTCGCCTTTTGGATGACCTTCAAATGTGCGGTTCTTGACTTACCTTTTGGCGGTGCAAAAGGAGGCGTCACCGTCAATCCCAAAGAACTTTCTAAACTGGAATTAGAACGATTAACTCGGGGTTATATTGATGCGATCGCCGACTTTATTGGACCAAACATCGATATTCCCGCCCCAGACGTTTATACTAACCCCACCATCATGGGCTGGATGATGGATCAATATAATATTATCCGTCGTTCTCTCAACCCCGGTGTTGTTACCGGCAAACCTGTCACCCTAGGCGGCAGTTTAGGTCGGGATACCGCCACCGGAAGCGGGGCCTATTATGTCATTGAAGCCATTATGGGGAAATTTGACCGTCTCCCCCATCAAACTACCGTCGCGGTTCAGGGATTTGGTAATGCCGGTTCCGTGGTGGCTGAACTCCTCGCCAAAGCAGGATACAAAGTGGTCGCCGTCAGCGACTCTCAAGGGGGAATTTATGCCAAAAAAGGGCTAGATATTCCCAGCATCCTCCACTACAAAAAATCCCACCCCGGGATTCAAGCCGTCTATTGTCAAGATTCGGTTTGCAATATTGTGGAACATGAAATTATCACCAATGAGCAACTGTTGGCCTTAGAGGTGGATATCCTGATTCCCGCTGCGTTAGAAAATCAAATTACTGAAGCCAACGTGCAAGATATCAAGGCGAAATATATTTTTGAAGTGGCCAATGGACCGATTAGTTCCGGGGCCGATCGCCTCCTAGAAGACCGAGGAATTTATGTCGTTCCCGATATTTTAGTCAATGCTGGAGGGGTGACGGTCAGTTATTTTGAATGGCTCCAAAATCGCAGTGGTTTATATTGGGAATTGGAGGAAGTTGAGGAACGCTTGCAGAAGAGAATGCGAAAAGAAACGGAAAAAATTTGGCAGATTGCTGATGAATTCTCCATTTCCATGCGAACTGCTGCCTATGTGCATGGGTTAAACCGCCTGGGAGAAGCCCTCAGCGCCAAAGGAACAAGGGATTATTATGTGAAGAAATAAGTCAGCATCAGGCTCAGAGGGCGGTGGTAGGTCCCCAAAAAACTCAGCCACCGCTGTCTACCCGCCGAAGCAGGGGGCATTGAAATTTCGGTCAATTCATGGTAGAGTAGGTCTCGATATTTAAGGGTGCATCTAGGGTGGCGATCGCCTCAGCAAGAGGGGGAGTTTGATCAGAAGTCTACTCAACCGTGTGATGAGAAAATTAGGATTAACCCGTTGAGGAAAAGAAGTATGAGTCGCGGAATTTATATTATTGCTAATGACCGGGTTAAGGAGCAGGCGATCGCCCTGCTGAATAGCATTCGCTTCTATGATCCAGATGTGCCGGTTGTGATGATTCCCTATGACGAGACTTATCAAGAAGTGGCTCACACCCTCCAGGAAAAATTTGGGGTAAAAGTTTATGAAGATTTAGACTTTATTAAACGGTTAGCTAAAAAACTTCAGGAAATTTTTGGCGAAAAATTTTTTGCGCGTCCCAATCAATTTAGAAAACAAGCCTGTTGGTTTGGACCCTTCGATGAATTTGTGTATATCGATACCGATATCGTTGTTTTTGAAAGAATTAGCGACAATTTCAACTATCTAAACGACTCCGATTTTATTTGTTGCGATTATCAACATTCCGGAGGAATCACTAATGTTTTTACTCCTCAAATCCTAGAATCCGGAGTCTTCACCTCAGAACAGCTTCAGGATATTTTTAATGGCGGATTCTGGGGGTCAAAGAAGGGGTTAATCACCGAACAAGATTTATATGACACCTTTGCCGAATGTGCCGCCCATCCGGAGTATTTCGACTTTTCTAAAAAAACCTCAGATCAGCCGATTATCAATTACATGATCTTGAAGAAAATTCAGCGCCGGTTTAACATCGTGCGCCGCCCGGGGAAAGCCCCCGGCAACTGGGCAGGAAGCAAAAAATTTCAGCCCATTGATGGACCCAAACTATTTGACCCGGATAACAACCAACCCCTACAATATTTGCACTGGGCCGGATTTAGGATTGAACCGGGATGTCCCTATTGGGATATTTGGGAACATTACCGCTATCTGAATGAGCCCAAACCCGATCGCCCCTACCAGAAACCGGCCAAAAAAAGCCTCATGAATGCACTGCGCGATCGCCTCAGAAAAATCAAAGCCCAATTTTGAGGCAGCGCAAATTCCGCTGTCAACGACCTGTTTTCTCCGTGACAGCGGGATTTGTAATGAGGTCTTTCAGATTAGCCTACCGAGTCTTGACGTCGGTTCGCATTGTCCCTCTAAGCAGACAGGGATAACAGCCCAACTTGATGGGAAATAGGAATTTCCACCTCAAAGATAGTGCCTTGATTTGGCGAGGAGATACAGCGGAGATTTCCTTTATGTTTTTCTACTACAATTTGCCATGTAATCGAGAGTCCGATTCCGGTTCCTTTCCCGGGGGGTTTAGTTGTGAAAAAGGGATTGAATATACAGCCTCGGACCGCTTCAGACATTCCGGGTCCATTGTCGGAAATGCGGATAGTGACCTGATTTTTGCTCGTGACTTCAGTGCGAATCACAATTTGCGTGGGATGCGCTTTCATTTCAGGGAGGCTTCGGCGATCGTTCCACTCATCGAGGGCATCGATCGCATTTGCGAGAATATTCATAAACACTTGATTGAGTTCGCCGCCATAGCATTCCACTGCCGGTAAATGAGAATCATACTCCCGGATTACTTGAATCTCTGGGTGCTCCGGTTTGGCTTTCAAGCGATTATTTAAAATCATCAGGGTACTGTCAAGTCCTTGATGCAGGTTAACCGGCTTCATCTGAAATCCCTCATGACGGGAAAAATGCCGTAAGGATAAAACAATTTCTCGAATCCGCTCAGCCCCCACTTGCATGGAGTCTAAAATTTTTGGTAAATCTTCTTTGAGAAACGATAATTCAGTAGATTCTATCGCTTCCTCTATCTCAGGAACCGGCGTGGGGTAATATTGTTGATACAGCTCGATAATTTCGATCAGGTCTTGACTATAGTTATGAGCGTAGGTGAGATTACCGTAAATGAAATTAACGGGATTGTTGATTTCATGAGCGACCCCGGCTACCAATTGTCCTAAAGCCGACATTTTTTCAATTTGAATCAGTTGGCTTTGCATTTGCTGGAGTTGCAAGAGGGAGCGTTCGAGTTGTAGGGCTTTCTGTCGCTCTCGGTTTTCGGACTCTTGTAAGGCGATCTGGGCTTGTTTCCGTTCATTAATTTCCTGGCTGAGGCGATTGTTGGTTTCCAGCAAGGCTTGGGTCCGCTGTTCGACCCGGTGTTCCAACTCTTGGGCAAGGCATTCCAGTTCAGCCCTGGCGCGATCGCGTTCCACAATTTCCGCTTCCAGCTTTTGCGTGAGATGGCGGATACTCAAATGAGTCTTGACCCGCGCTAAGACTTCTTCATGCTGAATCGGCTTCGTAATATAGTCTACGGCACCGGCATTAAACCCTTTGACTTTATTTTCCGTATCGTCTAGGGCCGTCATAAAAATGACGGGAATATCTCGGGTAACCGGATTTTGTTTCAACTGTGCGCAGGTTTCAAAGCCGTCCATTTCGGGCATGAGTACATCTAACAGGATTAAGTCCGGTTGAGAATACTCGACTTTTTTTAAAGCACTTTTTCCGCTGCGAGCTACCCAGATTTTAAACCCCGATTCGCTCAAGAACTCGACCACCGACCCTAAATTGGTGGGCATATCATCGACGATTAAAATCGTCCCTAACTCCAAACTACGATCACTCATTGTCCAGCCTCCATATACCCTTGAACAAAAGCTAGTAATTCCTCTTCGGCAAAGGTGGTAGCCAAGTGAATCACCTGAGTTGCAAATGGTGCATAACGCTCATCGCCATCTACCAAGCGTTGCACTCGTTCTTGAATCGTGACCAATTCGCCCTTCATGGCCAAATCGAATAAGATAGCTAATTCCTCTGCTTTAGGGGCGATCGCTTCACGCCAGTGAGGAGGGATAGAAGCAGGTCTCAGACTGGATTCAGCACTCCCAACTGCTTGCTCCTCATATATCCATTCTAAATCTAAATGGTTTCCTAAGCAACTTAAAAGTTGCTCATCTCGAATCGGTTTGAGGAGAAAATCATTACAACCAATCTTCAAACAAGATTGTTCCTGGGACGAAAGAATACTCGCTGAGGTCCCGATTGCGACCACATTTTGTGCCTCGGGCATTTTTCTAATCCGACGCATCGCTTCAAACCCATCCATCACGGGCATCACTAGATCAATGATGATGCAATCCGGTTGGAAAGAAGACATTTGACTTAGGCAATCTTGCCCGTCAATTGCTTCTTGGACTTCAAATCCCAAGGGAGTGAGTAAATTCACTAAGACCGAGCGATTTTCCCATCGATCATCCACCACCAGAATTTTTCGAGGTGCGCCCACAAATCCGCGAATAATTTTTGGCGATTCTTTGAGTTCTTCGGCGCAATTTTCTACCCTAGGTACTTCGACTTCCAACCAAAACTGGCTACCCTTTCCCACCTCACTTTCCACATGAATCGAACTCCCCATCATTTCGACTAATTGGGAACTAATCGCAAGTCCCAATCCCGTCCCCTCGGTTTGACGAACGGTCCCATTCACCTGCTCAAAGGGTAAAAAGATGGTGGGGATCTGCTCCGGTTCAATCCCAATTCCCGTATCCTCGACTAGAAATCGCAGGGTAATTAGAGGCTGCTCGGGGTCGAGGGTCGGCGAGGGGAAAGATTCCACTTTAAAGGTGACTCCACCGCTTTCGGTAAATTTGACCGCATTCCCCAGCAAGTTAATTAACACTTGGCGCAAGCGTTTTTCATCGGCATAAACCCCCAGAGGCAGGTGAGAAGAGGGTTCATAAACTAGGGAAATCCCTTTACTTTCGGCGCGAACCCGACAGATGTCGGCAATACTTTGTAAAAACTCCGGCAGATGGAACTTGTTAGGGTGCAATTCCATTTTTCCGGCTTCTATTTTCGACAAATCTAAGATATCGTTAATGAGAGTCAGCAAGTGTTCGCCGCACTTGTGAATAATTTTCACCCCGCTTTTTTGAGCTTGACTGAGGGTTTTGTCTCGGTTGAGAATTTGTGCATAGCCTAAAATTCCGTTGAGGGGGGTTCGCAGTTCATGACTCATGCTGGCGAGGAATTGACTCTTGGCCCGATTTGCAGCTTCAGCGGATTTTTCAGCGCGTTGTCGTTCTTGAATTTCGATTTCTAAGCGGTCATTTTTAGTTTGTAATTCCTGGGTCCGCGCTTCGACTTTGAGTTCTAGGGTATGGTAAAGGGTGGCATTTTCAAGGGCGATCGCTGCTTGGCTCGATAACATCTTAAGCACCTCTACTCGCCTCGGGGTAAAAGCTCCAGCAATCAGATTGTTTTCTAAATAGAGAATGGCGCTGAGTTTTCCTTGGTAGAGGATGGGTAAACACAGCAAAGACTTGGGTTGGTGTTCGCGGATATAAGCATCGCCACTAAACATTGCCTCTGCACTGGCATCGGTGAGAATGACATCTTTTTGGGTGCGCGTGACATATTCCACAGCGGCGATCGCCACCTCGCAACTCTGATGAATCGGAGCAGATTGCATCACCTCCACTCTTTCTTGATTTCCCTGGGCTTCAATCACCCATTCCCCCTCTGAGCAGAGGAGCAATGCACCTTTTTCGGCCCCAGCATTTTCGATTAAAATCTTCATCAACTTTTCCAGCAAGTTAGGGAGCAAAATTTCCCCAGAAATTGCTTGAGTTGCCTTAATTACCGAAGCCATATCCAGAAGACTGGGGTCCATCAGGCTCGTACTTTGTCGCGTGTCTGTCCCCCGTTTAAGACTGGTTTCAGGGGGAGCCAGATCCAGGGTTGCATTCACCACTGCTGCTAGTAATTGGGGATATTGTTCTTCCAAGTCTTTGACTTTAGCTTTAGCTCCCCAGCGCATATAAGCATAATAGGCATCGGTGAGATAAGAGTTGGCAATTTTGCCTCGACCAATGGAGGTATAAAAGGCAGCGGCTCTTTCATTGGCTAAAGCTTCTTCCTGATTATATTGATGCGCTCTGGCTCCTTCAATAGCGCGATCGTACCAGTCCATTGCCTGTTGCGTCTGTCCCAAACAGCGGGCTTTTTCAGCTTCTAACAATTCATATTTATGTTGACAATTGGCCGGACCGTGAACAGCCCAGTTTTTCAAAACTTCCAACCCGGTCAAAGCCTCGGTCATATAGGCTGTTTTGGATTCCTCATCGGCACTGTCTAAAGCTAAGGCAAACAGTGCCAAAGTTTGGTAAAATTTATGCATCACATTGATGCTTAATCCTACCCCAAACTGGGCATAATTCGAGACAAAATTTAGGTGAAATAAACCCGAGTCATATTGCTGAAACAGATAAAACAAAAATCCTTTGGCAATATGATAGAAAAACAGCAAGTTTCCATTGTTAGCGGATTGAATCTCCTCTAGCTGGGTTGATTCATCAAAACTTTCTCCGATGAGTTCATATTTGTTCGAGGCTTTTCCCAAGAGGTTTTGAACCAATTGCCGATAAATTCGGATGCTATCGGCATCATGCTGATGCTTGAGCTTAATGGTTAAATCCAGATAATTCTTTTGCTCTCGTTCCACATAGCTTAAATCTTGGCCACTGAGAAACAAGAAATAACTGTAATTATGAGAATTATGACAAGCAAACTCTAAATCCCCAACTTCCAAAAACTTATGAATTCCTGCCTTTAAGGGAGCTAAATTTTTTTGAATGGGATTTTTCCAATGTTGGCTCAAAATATGATTTAAGAAAATAACTTTTAGTTGCAGAGGTTTTGCTTCAAATTTTTCAATTGAGCGCACAGCCAACTGACCAAATTGATAGCCGGTTTCAATTTCTCCCATTGCGCCACATAAAAGCGCTGCATAAAACACATAGGCATAAGCGGATTCCGGAGAGTTTCCATATTGCTGGGACAGAGCAATCATGGTAAACAAAATCGGAGGAAGCATTGCACCTTTGACAATATAAGCCGCTGGAATGATACTGATTAAAATCCGCATCGCTGCTTGTTTATCACGGTCCGTCATCGCCGGAAGTTCGGCAAGTGCCTCCACCTGTAAATCGGGAGGCGGTGCTTCCTTGAGGGGAATTTCTAACATTTGTAAAACTTCCATCCCGGTGTCGATCGCCGATTCCATCTGATTTTGTGAAAACTCTACCTGAATTTTCATTTCATAGACTTTTACTTTGTCGAGTAGGGTTTTGGCGCGGGTGAGGGTGAGGTCTGAAAGTTGCTGCGATCGCTCAAAATTGGTCCTCGTAAATTCCACCTCCGCCGCTTCTAAATATAACCGAAACGTCAGCTCATACTGGCTTTCCCAACTCTCCTCTTTAAGCTGTAATAAAGCGACATTTAAGTATTTTGCTGCCGACTCATAAGCCGTCGCTGCTTTCGCTTTCTGTCCGGCGATTAAATTCAGCCCTGCTAGTTCATATTTCTCCTCATCCCGGGTGAGTAATTCCAGCCCATAATTAAGCTGATTAACCAGACTAAAAATATTTTCTCTCCGTTCCTCTGGAGTGGTATTTTTTAAGAGCAGTTGCCCAATTTTGAGGTGAGTTTCTTTCTTCTTATCCTCGGGAATTAGCGAATAGGCAGCTTGCTGCACCCGGTCATGTAAAAACCTATAATCAACCTTAACATCCTTTAAACCAATCTCTTGGGATTCCTCCGGGGTAAAAGCCAGGGGAATTTTATATTCATTACTTAAAGGTAAAATCAAACCCGCTTGTAGTGCGGACCATAACTGTGCAGCGGTTAGGGAGTTAGATTGCTCATTGACAATGCCGAGGACCTCTAGGTTAAAGGTATTCCCAATACAAGCAGCCAAGGTTAAAACTTTTTGGGTCTCTTCCGACAGTTTCCGAATATTTCTAGCCATCAGTTCCACCACATTATAATCGGTAATTCCAATGGCCTGAATTTGAGCAATATCCCATTGCCACCTGCCTAAGTGCAAGTCATATTGCAACAAATCTTCTTGATAGAGCGTTTTCAGCAATTGAGTTAGGAAAAACGGATTTCCTCCGGTTTTATTAAACAGCAAATTTGCTAAGGGTTGAGACTCAACAGCTTCAGGTAAGGTATCGGTGATTAAGGCTTGGACATGGGACAACTGTAAGGGAGACAACACCAGATTATCCACCGTTGTCCCCGCTTCTTGGATTCGTTCAATGGTCTGGATGGTGGGATGAACCGCAGAGACTTCATTATCCCGATAAGCACCAATGAGTAACAAATACTGACTTTCCGTATCGGTCATCAGTAATTCAATCAATTTCAACGAAGCTAAATCAGCCCATTGTAAGTCATCTAAAAATACGACTAGGGGATGTTCTTTGGTCGTAAATACCCCAATAAATTGTTTAAAAACTCGGCTAAATCTATTTTGAGATTCGGTGCTTCCCAGTTCAGGAACCGTAGGCTGTTTCCCGATAATTAATTCCACTTCGGGAATCACATCGATAATGACTTGTCCATTATTTTCCAAGGCAGATAAGAGTCGCTCTTTCCACATTTGGATTTGGGCGTCTCGTTCAGTCAGCAGTTGCAGAATTAAGGACTGGAAGGCTTGAATCAGAGAGGCAAAGGGAACATTGCGCTTAAATTGGTCAAATTTACCGGCGATAAAATAGCCCCGTTGTCGCACAATGGGTTTGTGGACTTCGGCGACTAAAACCGTTTTCCCAATCCCGGAATACCCGGAAACGAGCATTAGTTCAGTCTGGCCATTAGCCACCCGTTCAAAGGTGTTTAATAGGGTGGCAATTTCTGCATCCCGTCCATAAAGTTTTTGAGGAATAGTCATTTGTCCCGCTTTGTCCGCCAAACCAGGAATAAACTGGGTAATTTCTCCGGTGGTTTGTAACTGGATTAAGCAGGTTTCGAGGTCAAATTTTAATCCTGCTGCACTTTGGTAGCGCTCTTCTGCGGTTTTGGCGAGCAATTTCATAATCAAGGCAGAAATTGCTTCAGGAATTTCTGCCTTGATTTGATGGGGGGAAATCGGAGTTTTGGCAATATGACTATGGACCAGTTCTAAGGGGTCGTTACTGGTAAAGGGTAAGCTTCCCGTTAACAGTTCATAGAAGGTGACTCCCAGGGAGTAAAAATCACTCCGGTAGTCTAAAGTGCGGTTCATTCTGCCGGTTTGTTCCGGGGACATATAGGCCAAAGTCCCTTCCAATAAGTCGGGATGACTGAGGGTGGGATTTTCTCGTTCGAGTCGTGAGGCGATGCTAAAATCAATCAGTTGAACAGCTTCTGTGAGGGGATTGATAATAATATTTTGAGGTTTGATATCTTTATGAATAATGTGATAATTGTGGAGTTCGCTCACAGCATCCACGAGGGGAATGGCGATTTCCAGAAATTTAACCAGAGAAAGAGAGTGAGAAACTATCCAATCACTTAAAGATATTGACCCGGTATCTTCTAGGAAAAGCGCCCACCCGTTTTTATAGGTTTCTAAACCGAGGGGTTGGATAATGGTGTTGATCTGGAGGTTTTCTAAAATTTGATATTCGTGGCGCAGGCGGGTAATGTCAGCTAGACTGGGGTATTCAGACTTAAGGGTTTTGACGATCGCCTTGGACCCATCGACCTGGTTTTGAGCGCGATAAATAACTGTTCTGCCTCCTGAGTGCAGGGTTTCCAGGAATTGATAGTTATTCAAGTTAACAGTCATTCTGATTCTCCCAGGTCTGAAATTGAGGATGAGGGTTTGATTGTGAGTTGGAGGTTGAGCGCTTCCCCCTGGCGATCGCCTTTGATCCGCAGTCCTCCTGTGCCATTAGACTTCTGGCAAAAAAAAGGATTGCTCCCCCTTTCCCTCCCTAATTAAGGGGCGCTTGAGAGATGTTTGCAAGGGGTCTATTCCATCAGCGACTTCAAAACCTGTCATCTCAAACCCCAGGCTCTACATCCCTTAAATGCTGAGACTCCCGTTAAGTTTAGTCAGGTTTTACTTTCCTCTAGAATGTCACAGCCCTGTCATAAAGATTTCAACTTTAATAAAAATTAATCTAACTCGGAACCAGCACTCTCCTCATCCCTGACGTCGGTCCTGTGGGCTTTAATTTTTAGTAATAATACTTAACCCTCCAGGAGTTTAGACAGAATAGACTACTTGCTGAATTATCCAAAGCCCCCCTTCACAAATGAGGGGAGCTTTTGAAAATTGGGCAATAAATCTAATTATTTACTTCTAGTAAACCCGGGGGCGGATTGATTTCGACGCGACCGGCTGCCATATCCACAATGGGGACAATTTCTTTCACAAATGGAATTAAAATGTTTGGCTTTGATTTGCGTTTTGAGGGAGTTTCCAGAGTTTCGGAAATCTCAGAAATATCAGGAGTTTCAACCGCTGGAACTGGAGGTTTAATTGCCAAGATATCATGACCGGCGGTGAGGATTTCGACCACTGTCCCGATTTCCTCCCCCGTGCGTTGGTCGATCGCCACTAATCCAATTAAATCCTGGATGTAATACTCATCTTCCTCTAAATGAGGGCGATCGCCTTCGGGAACTAACATCACACAACCCCGCAACGCTTCCGCCTGATTGCGATCGGTTACCTCGGCCAGTTGTACGATAAAAATTCCCTTATTTTCAATCAATCGACCTTGCACTAACTCCACAGGTTGAGGGGTGGATTGATTGGGATACTTCAACCATCGCTGTCCCGGTTCCTCAAACCGTTCTGGGAAGTCCGTGGAGGGATATACTCGAACTTCACCGTTGAGACCTTGCACGCCAATGATTTTACCAATTTCGATCCACTCATCGGAAGGGCGCGTTTTCGGAGTTGAGGGCTTTTGTTTCATGGTTATCAGGACAAAAATACGGAAGGATAGAGAATCCCTGCGGCGATAGCGGGCGATCGCCATCATGACAATCGCCCGCTTTTAAGTTCCGCGCGTCCAGAATAAAGGGCGAAAACTGCACTGTTCACTCAATGCGATCGCCCTAATCTGAGGGTTAAGGATTTAAGACAATTTTAATGCAATTGTCACGCTTATGCTTAAATATTTCATACCCTTGAGGTGCTTCCTCCAAACTCATCTCATGGGTAATCACAAAGGTTGGGTCAATATCCCCCTTCTGAATGCGCTCAAGTAACGGTTTGAGGTATTTATGGACATGAGTTTGTCCCGTTTTCACCGTTAACCCTTTAGAAAATAACGCCCCCAACGGAAACTTATCTACAAATCCGCCATACACCCCCGGAATTGATAGGGTACCGCCTTTGCGACAAGCGACGATCGCCTGTCTTAATGCCGTTGGGCGATCGGTTTCCAAGCGTAAACTTTGTTTTGCCTTATCATAAAAAGCATCCAATCCCGTCCCGTGAGCTTCTAATCCTACCGCATCAATGCAAGAATCGGGTCCAATACCGCCCGTCATTTCTTTAAGCGCTTCCCCAGCATCGATTTCTTCATAATTAATCGTTTCCGCTTTCCCTTCTCGCGCCATCGCCAACCGTTCCGGAACCCGATCAATGGCAATCACCCGCTGTGCACCTAACATATAGGCACTGCGGATAGCAAATTGTCCCACGGGACCACAACCCCAAATCGCCACCGTATCGCCCGGTTGAATGTTACAATATTCCGCCGCTTGATAGCCCGTGGGAAAGATATCCGTGAGAAATAGCACCTGTTTATCGGTCAATCCTTCGGGTATTTTTAAAGCTGCCGTATCTGCAAAGGGAACTCGCACATATTGCGCTTGTCCTCCGGCATATCCGCCCAACATATGGGAGTAGCCAAATAAGGCCGAAGGTGTGTGACCATAAGCCTTTTCCACAATTTTACCATCAGGGATGGAGTTATCGCACAAAGACCACAGATCTCGATTACAAAAGAAGCAGTGACCGCAAGCAATTGTAAACGGAATCACCACGCGATCGCCTTTATTCAGGTTCTTTACTTCTGAACCTTTATCCACCACTTCACCCATAAACTCATGGCCGAGAATATCTCCCTTTTGCATCGTCGGAATATACCCATCATAAAGATGTAAGTCCGACCCACAAATGGCTGTAGAAGTAATTTTTAAAATGGCATCTCTAGGATTTAAAATACTGGGATCCGGAACGGTATCCACCCGCACATCGTTCTTCCCATGCCAGCATACTGCTTTCATTTTTTGAGTTCTCCTAAACTTTAATTAATGGCGATTTATTTATGTAACACTTTCCGGACTGCGGGTCCAGATATCTTGTGTCTCTAAGGAGCAAAATGCTCTACAGCCTTAACTCAATCAGTCCAGTCCCGGGACCAACGCACAGGGGAGGGTGAGGGTGGGGTTCTCCCCTACTTTCAAAGAAAAAATTATCCCTACTTAATCCGGTTCCCTCCCCTGTGGGTTGGGGAGGGTGAGGGTGGGGTTCTTCCCTACTTTATCCCGTCCACTCCCCGGACCAAAGGGAGAGCTTTGGAGCGGTGGAGAGTAGACACCTGGGTCTCAATTACCGGCGATCAGAACGAGTGGAGGACCGAGTTCCGGGAGCATCGGGGTTATCCGGATTCCGGGTCTCCTCAATATTCTGCTCAATCACTTTGGGAATATTTTTCCCCAAGTTGCGAATATTTTTTAGACCTGTATCCCCAATTTCTTCACTGGGGAAATCTTCCGCACTGTTTTTAATTTTCTTAACCGTGGCTTTGTCTACCTGCTCTGGATTGTAGTCAGAAGTCACTAATTTAGCGGCGTGGGCGCTATTATCGGTGATGCTTCCGAAGGTAAATCCAAGCAGCAAAGTGAGGGTGGCCAGACACCAGCCAATCGTGCGATTGAGGCGAATATTTTTTAGCCAAGTTCTGTTTAAATTCATAAGCTCAATTTGGTTTTAATGGTTTTCAAGTTTTTGGTTAAAAACTTATTTTCATTGGAACAATGATTAGGGAGTTTTGTATCCTTCTTTAGGAATAAATTATCATTCCAATTTGGGATTTAATTTAAGAACCCCCCTGGGGCTGACCTTCTATGGTAGCAATTTCTCCGGCTTCGGCCAGCATTTTAAAATGACGAATATCATCACGAATTTGCTGTTCAGCAGATTGTCCCACCAAGTGAGCAAAGGCATCGGTGAGTTTGCCTCCGGGGGGTTTGTATTCCAAGACTACTTTTACTTCAGTGCCTCGGTTTCCGGGGGCAGCTTTGAAGCGGACAAATCCGGAGTTTTCAATATCAGAATTTTCAACGGAAGTCCAGGAAATCAGTTGATTTTTCCGGTCCGTGATAATTTCCGCATCCCATTCTAAGGTCATATTTAAAGGAGCTTGGGCGACCCAATGCGATCGCGTTTCATCCAGAACTTTGACGGACTGGATATGCTTCATAAACAAGGGCAGATTTTCAAAATTGCGCCAGATGTGGTAGAGTTCATCTGGGGTACGATTGGCGATCGTGACGGTTTGTTCAACGGAAATTGTATCACTGCCTTGAATCACCGATTCGACGGCAGATTTCAAACTGCTTTCAGTGGTGGCGGCACGATAGGCTAAACCACCGCCCGCGATCGCGAGTAAAACACCGCGTAAAGAAGCTTGTTGCAATCCCATTAAAACCATTGCACCGCCGCCAATCAACGACCCCCAACGTTCAGTATCGCTCATGGTGCTATTTTCAGGCGATCGCGGTTGAGAATTGGGAACCGAGTCGGATGTGGGTGACATAAATTTTTCCTCAAATCAATCGGAGTGGTCCGCAGAACGGGCGACCCACGAATAACAAATAAGTCTGCTGACCATTTTAATCCGGGGGCACTCCTCTCCACTCTGTCAAAAGGGTGAAGCAATGCTCACTCGGTAGGGATAGATTCCTCAGCGATCGCCCGGTGATCAATTCATTTTGATCCCGTTGAGGAATAAAACTACATTCTAGCGGATTCGGCTATAGAGAAAATGGATTTTAACAAACCGGATTAGGTTGCAATTCCCGCCTAAGCGGGAATAAAAGCAGTAGAATCTCGACAGGTTGGGCTTGCCTTTAATTCGGTTCACCTAAAGGTTCAGCAACCTGAACTTTTAAGGGAAATTCCCCACAAATACGCCACTGCCTGTCCTGAAACACCAGTAAAGTTAAATGACTAGCCGAACATTCATAATACAACTCACGGTCTTTAAATTCGGCCCATCCCATATTAAAATGATGCCTTCTGAGATCTTTAAAGGCGATCGTCATGTGCGGTGAAAACGATCGCCCCTTAGATTTCGCGTCATAAATTCCCAGAGACGAGTTGAGTTCCCCTGCTAACTCCGACTGAAACAACAACAATTCTGGAGTTTTCTTAACATTAATATAAACCACTCGCGGAGGAAACGAACCAAACCCCGACAGGACCATTGGCACAGGTGCGCGGACCTCGGCAAACCCTCTGAGAAACTCTTCCAGTAGTCCCTGTTTTTGCGCCTCCCATTCAAAAGGGGGTTGCAGGGTAACATGGGGGGGAGACTTGAGTGCCTGACGAGTTTGGTAGTTCTCAGCAAAGTGCTGTTTGTATCCGGTGACTTCCTCCTGAATTGCCTCCGGGGGCAAAAGAGCAATAAAATATAAAGTTGACTCGGTTGAAATCATGGCATTCCTGGGGTGTTAAGATACAATCGGTTTGTTCATCGGGGCCTTAAGCTTAGAGTATCCCTGAGGTAATCGCCCTCAACCGGAGAACCCTGGAGTCCTGACCCAGATAAACTTACGATAAATCATTCCGTCAAGGATATAGGGTAACCTAATCCTCAATCCCTTGGCTCAGTTTGGAAAGGGATTTGCAGCCATTATTCCAGTACAATAAGCTAAATATCCCCTAGTTTGCGCCAAGGCGGAAAAATCCTTAATCCCCTTGAGTGCTGGATTCCGGGGTGAAATATCAGCAAATCATCATGACTGATGCGATCGCTTTAAAAGATATGTCCCGAAGCATGACTACTGAAAGTTCTCTCGTTCCCTTGAATACCCTAAATCCCTTTGATTCCCTGACTGCGGAACAGATTTCCGAGTGGGCCGGATATCATTTGCAATATGTGGATTTTAAAGATGTGGTCAATGAGGAAGGACTCCATCAACTTCCTGATTTTCCCGGCTTATATTTTGTCTATTTTATAATTTATGATGCCAAGGGTAAATGGACCGAAAATTTAGTTTATATTGGCATTGCCACAACCAGTATCAGTCAGCGATGGAAGTCCAATCATCAAGTGCCGATGTTTGGAAAAATGCACAAATTGGGCATTGAAATTTTGATTAGAACTTTTACCCTCCTGCCTGGAATGGTCACGGCTGAAACCTTGCAGATGTGGGAGCAATCCTTAATTCAAAAGCTCCATCCGGTGTTTAATGAGGAGATGTAATTATTAGAATTCTTGCCAAATTCTCAAATTTTAAAAAGCCCCCCAGGAATAAAACATTGATTCCCCGGGGGGTTAGGGGGAGCAATTGGAATTTCTATGATTCTTATCCCATCCCTTGTTCTGATTGGATAAAATCCACAAATTGACGGGCAGTCCTTCCCGAACGACCATTATGGCGAGTGGCCCATTGTAAGGCTTGAAACTCTAAGTCTGTGGGGGATAAATTTAATCCAGCTTCTGCGGCTAAATGATGGACGATCGCCAGATATTTCTCTTGATTGGCAGGTTCAAACGTTAAGGTTAATCCAAAGCGATCGCTAAAGGAAAGTTTTTCCTGAAGGGTATCCCAAGCATGAACTTCATCCGCCTGAGACGGGCGGGGTCTCTCATCAAAAAACTCCCGGACTAAATGACGACGGTTAGAGGTAGCATACACCACCACATTCCGAGGACGGGCAGTGAGTGTGCCTTCTAAAATCACTTTTAATGCCTTAAACGAATCGTCATCCTCTTCAAAGGATAAATCATCCACAAAAATAATAAATTTCTGAAGAGCAGGGCGAAGTTCATCGACAATTTCCGGTAAATGTTCAAGTTGAGATTTGGGAATTTCAATTAATCGTAAGCCTTGCTCACTATACTCATTTAATAATCCCTTAACTAAGGAAGATTTACCCGTTCCCCGACTGCCATAGAGTAAAACATTTAAGGCGGGTTTACCGGCTAATAAAAATTCCGTATTCTTTTTTAAAGTTTCGCGCTGGAACTCATAACCCACTAATTGCGTCAACCGCACCGGGTCAGGGTGTGGGATGGTTTTTAGTTTCCCTGACTGCCAAGTAAAGGCTTGATACTCTGTAAATTGCCCGGTACCCTGTGTTTGGTAATAGGCAACTAACTCCTGGAGAGTATCAGGCCATTTTTTTGGGGATTTGAGGGCGGCGATCGCCCGTTTTCGGGAGCCCAGAGGCAATTGATCTATCGCCTCGGGTTCCGTAGACGAGGAGTTCCAAAGTAAGGGGGGAATGGGGATACCACTGGCAGATTCCACCCACTGACGGAGGCGATCGCCCGAACAGTCATAGAAACATTGCAATCCCTCTAAATCATGTTTAACCGCTGCAATTAATGGCGGAGGAATTTCTTCAAACGGCTTGCGTTGCACCTGGTAGGTAAATGGATTTTCATCCTTCAGGATGCGATCGAGCAGATAGTCTTGCCAGCTCATTTCTTCTTCTGCCAAGCGTTTAAACCAACAGCCATAAGCCTGTAGGCAATTTAATCCCATCCGGCCTCCAGCGCCGCCCCCCGAACTTTCATAGATCAACTGGATCAATTTGAGAAAAGATTTCCCCAGTTCACTCCTAAAAACCCCTTGATACAGCAATAAAGAGGCGGCTTTAATTTCTAAATATTGAATTGAAATAACTGTTTCACTATCCATTTTAGGACTCAAATTAAGGGTTATAAATTAAAACCTCCTTGCACCCAATTCAGAGGTTTCCAGGGGTTTTTTCTAGGGGGAGCATCTCCCTTTAGACAGTTTGCTCTCATCCCCCCGCCCTTCTCCCAAAAAGGGGAGAAGGGACACCGGATTTAAAGACCCTCTCCCTGGAAGGACTATGCGTTACTCACATATTTCTTAACAATCTCGTAAACCTAATGCCTGTATTGGTTAGCGGGATAATTAACCTCAA
>NZ_JAMXFA010000043.1 GCF_025370785.1 Laspinema olomoucense D3b | reverse complement strand
AAGTCACTCAACAAGATATTCGCAATTGGTTTGCTCATTGTTGCTACTGTACCTCATGAGTCCGGGAACCGCTATAATAGTTTTCTTAGCTCTCTAGTTGGTTCGCCAAGGGTCTTTTCATAAAAATAGAGACTTCTCCATAGAATTCACCTGCTAAACCTTCTAAAGTATGACTAATATCTTCCCAATCACCACACTTACTGGTCCACTGGCCTGTTGTTAATTGACGAGCCATGTGAGTTGGCTCCCCGTCTTCATCAACATAGATTGCGACCTTTTCAAGATTGGGTTCTAAATCGCTGTTGGAGCAAATTTCGTATCCTAATTGCTCAAACGCCTTAATAAAAGATTGTAAAGATTTAATTCGGGGTTCTAAAGGCCAATAATATGGCTTTTGATCTATCGGCCACCAAGGACGATCTGTAACCCCTGCAGCCCAAGCAATGCAGTTGTATGCTGGAGTAGGCTGGCTCGTGATTTCATATCCGGTTTTTCTCAGATTAGGCCAGGTCAATTCGAGCTTGATAGAACTCATCGAGACGTTATTGAATATATCCTTGACTTCTACCCCAATTCAACCAAGCCTCAACCGCTTGCTCAAAATTATCATCTGCAGTCACTGGATCGACTTTGGTGATCGCGCTCAGAGCAGAGAACCAGTGGCTGGGTTCTTTCTGGAGTTCTTCAAGGATCCAGGGCAACACTTTGTCTCCCATCCCGATGATCTCTTGATAAGCAGGATGTTTGATTTTTTTGGTAATTGAAGAGAGCATTTCTGTGGCTTCTTTCCACTCTAATTTCAGCCTTTCAAATGTTTCTCGATCAGAAACTTGAGCCGGTTGCTTAACCTTAAAACCAGTCGATACGGTCACCACTGGCCAAGATGTAGATGATTTTTGAGTGACTTGAGTTAAACTTGGCGGAGTTACTGGGCCACCAACATAATCTTGTACCAGTTGACTTAATTGGGATATTGCCATCTCCAGCACTTCAGGAGGTAAAGTATTTAGCAAAAAGAACAAATTTAAAAAAACTAAGTTTTTTTGGTACACCTCCTCGGTTTTAAAATTGATAGTCATTGAGGTATAATATTGCTCTTTTTGTGGTCTATTTTCTACCTCAAAATGCCGTTTAACCGCCAGACGGGTTGGAACTCGTCCATAGTCAGGAAGCGTTGTGGTCAATCGGTTGGGGAGCCATTGCGTCATGAAGTTTTTTCGTGATACTCCAACGGAATATTCTTCCTGATAGTGCATTGTATTGGTCGAGACGTTTCCAGACATCATTTCCCTTCTGTATATTATTCGGTAGAGTAAAGAATTCCGTTTCTATTAAGTAGCCTTCCTCTTCAATATTTTTTTCTTCATTCTCCAGGTGGACTAAGCCATGCTTTAATACAATTTCTCCTTGGTCTTGCATTCGTAATTTTATAATATTTATGAAGTCAATAATTGATCCCTTAAATTCTTGAATTTGTAATTCATTAGCCAGGTGGGGTTGGATTAATTCCGTCCATTCTTCGTTAATATTTAATTCAGACTGAATAATTAAATCTACATATTTTAATCTGGCTTGAGAATAAAAATTTGGGCTATAAATTTCCTCAAATATACCTATCAAATTTTTCAACCTATTTTTGAAATTTTCATATCTGCTGTATTTTCTAGTAGCTAACCCTATAAAATCTTTATGTAAAAAAACTCTCCAAGTTAAGTCTTCAGATGTGAATTGATAAATCAAGTCACTCGTAAGCGGATTACTAAACCTTATTAACAAGTTTTGAAGTTCCGGAGATAAATCAAGATTTTGAACAATTTCATAAATTGGATATTGGGAGCGAATCCTGTCTTGAAATTCAGCAGGCTCTTGAGTACCTATTTTTAAGATAGTGGGAAAACTTAATTGGCAGCTCACTTCTGCCAGAGGATTCAATTGATAAATGACTCTAGGTGATTCTGGTATATTCATAGAAAGGTATAAAGTTTTTTAATTTTTAAAAAGAATACAAATTGGGAAACAATGTCCCTAGCTTACACCAAAACAAGTCTTCTAGCGGCTCTATTTTAACAGAATTTAACATTAGAGGTGAATAACACTAGATGCGCTCAAGTTTGAGGGGATAAACACTAGATATAGCGTAGGCATTTGGATACTGGGACCCTACTCCCTAATTTAATGGACCCTCGGCTTTCGTTAGAAATGATTTCCACTGGCAGCAGATCGCTTTGAGATTCCCTGCTAACGCAGAAAATACTCATCCGTGGGGTCCCTCTCAGGAAGATGCGATCGCCTTTTCCGTTCGGTCAGTTATTGATTGCAATGGGAAACGGGAAAACCACTTGCACCGGATCTCAAGTTTACGCCCTGCTGGAAGCCAAGGACGCTCAATCGCTTACAATACGACTGAGGTGAATGATTTGTTCAGAGTGGGAGTGCCAGAACCTTTCTCAATTTGAAACCAGCCTCAAACCAGCAAACGGCGATCGGGCGCTTGATACGGAATCCGGTTGTGATAGACTCCCGCAAGCTGAACCCTGGGGCTACACGGACAAAGCCCGGGCACGCGGGCTCAAGAGAAAACCGATTTTTACCAACCGGATTTGGTATGAGATAGTGCAGGAGGGGAATCTGTTTTCACCCAACCCTCTGCGACAATCCTGGGAACGTCGCTCAGATATAGATTGAATGGGAAGGGAGATAATGTCAGAATATTTTAATGTTAATGGAGTTCAAGGAAGATGACTTTTTATAAAAAGTCGATTACGATTGATGAATCAAGACAGGTAATTTTGTCTGATTTGCCCTTTTCAGCTAGACAAAAACTCCAGGTAATTATTGTTGTCGATGAGTCAGAGGGTAGTTTGGATGAAAATGCCACAATCGAGGCGGTGATGCAACAATATCGTCAGCAAGGTAAGTTGCGCCCCTGTGGGCTATGTGCCAGGGAATTTATTGTGCCTGATGATTTTAATAAGCCTTTACCCGATGAAGTTATTGATTTATTTTATCCCCAATGAAATTACTGCTAGACACTCATCTATTCCTCTGGTTTATCAATTAGGATCATCCCTTGAGCCAGAAGTTTAGGGAGCCTATTGAAAATTCTGAGTAGGAAATTTTTGTGAGTGTCGTTTAGTTGATGCTTGGCAATAATATTGGGAACATCAGACACAGAGAATGTCTGGAACAACCCATTATCTATTCAATCAACCGAAAAAAAGCGGGCAGCGAGAATCGAACTCGCATCAATAGCTTGGAAGGCTATGGTTTTACCACTAAACTATGCCCGCAGTTGGCAGCGTTAGCTACATGATCCAATATAGCATGACTTTCTCAGATTGCAACATATTTTTTTAATAAAGGCTGAGATTTCCTCGGGGAGAGGGTTTCGGGTGTGGCGATCGGGTGGATAGCTTCAGAAAACCCTGACTCGATGCGGTGAGGTTGCTCCACAGTGGAGTGAGGAGCGTGTCACTATAGAGGGGTAAGCATTCAGGATTATTCCAGGATCATGGATACGGATCCTCTTTATACGCGCTTTCCTAAAGTTGAGATCCCTCGACGGGGGGCTGCTTTTGTGATTGATTATTGGATTGTGTGGTTGTTGAGTTCCCTGGGGGCCGATCGCACGGTGGAGGGGATGTCATGGGGTCAATCTTTCTGGTTCCTCCTCCTGTGGGTGCTCCTGCGGGTGTTCCTTCCCGGGCGCAATCACGGCCAAAGTGTGGGACGCTGGGCGCTCGATATTACCCTGGTTGGGTTGCGATTTGGGCGCACCCCGTTATTGCTGGATTTATTTAAGCGGGAGGCAGTCGCCGGTGTCGGTGCCGTGTTAGTGGCGATCGGGTTGAGTCACCTGAACCCCGGGCATGGTATGGGGATGCTCTTACTCGTTCCCTTGGCGATCGACTGTAGCGCGGTTTCCTCGGACCCCTTTCGCCGCCAAGCGTTTCACGATCGCATTGCCAATACGATGATTATCGGGACCCTGCGGGGATTTTCCCTCGATATCAAATTAAAACGGGCCTATCGCAAACTCCGACGAGCCTACCAAGAATTTAAGCAAAATCGCAGCAGTCGCTCGTTTGAGGACACTCGCCAATATCGAGGCGATCGCGATGAAGTTCAAGACACTCGCCCATATCGAGGCGATCGCGATAACTTTGATGACTTTCAGGATTAGATTTAGCCGGACTGGGGAGAGCAAATCCCCGTGGGTTAACGATTGTTAACCGGGATTGGGATTGATAAGAAAACTTAATTTAGGGAAAATCGCCGAAATAGACAATTCTATGAGATAATCATAAATCGTGTCTAAATCTGTCCTTATTGGGAGCGGGGAGACCTAATGGCTAAAGGTGTCCGAATCATTATTACCTTGGAATGTACCGAGTGCCGGACTAATCCGGACAAGCGCTCTGCTGGAGTGTCTCGGTACACCACTCAGAAAAACCGTCGAAATACTACCGCACGCTTAGAACTTAAAAAATTCTGCCGGTACTGTAACAAACCGACGGTCCATAAAGAAATCAAATAGATGAGGCGTTGATCCTCAAGGCAACAACTGGGGCTTTGAGGTGGCGTCTCAAAATTTGTTAAGAGTCCCTGACTTGTCCATTCAAAAAACTGTACAGAGATTGAACTGCTATGGCATACTACCGTCGGCGTGTTTCGCCAATTAAACCGGATGAACCCATCGACTACAAAAATGTAGAACTGCTGCAAAAATTCATCACCGAGCGCGGAAAGATTCTGCCTCGGCGGATTACAGGCTTAACCGCCAAGCAGCAGCGGGAACTCACTCAAGCAATTAAGCGCGCCAGAATTGTCGCCTTGTTGCCATTTGTGAACCAAGAAGGATAAAAATAGTGGCACTGAAGGCTTTTAGATTTTAGGTGCGATCTGATATCTAAAGTCTAAAACCTAAACGCTGGGGTATCGATCGTGGAAAAGGGAACGCTGCTCGAATATCGGCTGAACGGGGACCGACGTCTAGCCGTAGCCGACCGTCCGGATGGCAAAAAGAACTGGGTTGTGGTGGATGAACATGGTCAAGCCAATAGCATTCCACCCAGACAAATCGCCTACGAAATCGGTGGAGGTTCCTATAAACCCTCCGATATCCCGAACTTCCGCAAGGAAGTAGAGAAATATCTCGACCCGGATAGTTTAGAGGTGGCGTGGGAAATCCTGGTTGAGGAAAACCGGGGGGTTGACCCCGGGGAAATGGCGATGTTGCTCTTTTCAGAAAATGAGCCGCCTAATCGCTATGCCTCTTACTTATTGCTGTCTGAGGATAAACTCTATTTCAAGCAAAAAGGGGACCGTTATGAGCCGCGATCGGCCACGCAGGTTGCGGAACTCAAACACCAACAGGAAGTAGAAACCCAACGACAGCAAGAGTGGGGCAATTTTGTAGCACGGGTGCAGCAACGACTCGCCGGGAATCTGGTGGAGTGGGAGAATAGCGATCGCATCCGCATCGAAGCCCTAGAAAAATATGCAGCCTTGGCAGAAGAAGCGCGAGAACGCAATCAAGCCAAGGAAACTCTCTCATCTCTAGGCCGGACCGACACGCCCCAAGCTGCCTTTAAGCTTTTGGTAGAGTTAAAGGTATGGTCTGAACACGAAAATCTGTTTTTACGGCGAACTCAGATCCCAACTCATTTTTCTACCAAGGTACTGGAAGTGGCCCAACGGTGTTTGAATTTTCCGCCTCCTGATCTGGATGCGAACAACCGCCTAGATTTGACCCATCTCAAGGTCTATACCATCGATGATGAAAGCACCCTAGAAATCGATGACGGGGTGAGTTTGGAATACCTGGAAGATGGCCGTCAACGGCTATGGATTCATATTGCGGACCCGACACGCTTGCTGTCTCCGGGAGATGAATTGGATTTAGAGGCCCGTCGGCGCAGCACTACGGTTTATCTGCCGACGGGGATGGTGCCCATGTTTCCTCATGAACTGGCAACGGGTCCCATGAGTTTGGTGCAGTCGCAACTCTGCGCGGCCCTGAGTTTTGCGGTGATTTTAGAGGAGAGTGGCGCGGTAGCGGAATATAGCATCCATGTCTCGACGATTAAGCCGACTTATCGGTTGACTTACGATGATGTGGATGAGATGTTGCAATTGGGGTTGCAAGCGGAACCGGAAATTAGCGCGATCGCCGCTTGGTCCAAACGTCGCCATGCTTGGCGGGTCTCCCAAGGGGCCATTACTATTTCCATGCCGGATTCCTCCATCAAGGTAGATGAAAATGAGGAAATCACCGTTCAACTCCTGGAAGATTGTCCGTCTCGGCAATTGGTGGCGGAAATGATGATTTTGGCCGGGGAATTGGGTGCACGCTACGCCCAAACCCACAATATTCCGGTCCCATTTCGCGGTCAACCTCAGCCGGAATTGCCTCCAGAAGAGGAATTGCTGAGTTTACCTCCGGGTCCGGTGCGATCGAGTGCGATTCGGCGTTGTATGCCAAAAAGCGAGATGGCAACGACTCCCTCCCGTCATGCCAGTTTAGGGTTGGATGCTTATATCCAAGTCACCTCTCCAATTCGTCGCTATAGCGATTTATTGGCCCATTTCCAGATTAAAGCGCACCTGCGGGGGGACCCGCTGCCTTTGGCGGTGTTAGAGGTGCAGGAAATTGTCCAGAGTATCGGGATGGCAGTGCGCGAGGCATCGTTGGTAGAACGCCAAACCAATCGTTATTGGATTTTGGAATATCTGCGTCGTCACTCCGGAGAAGTTTGGCAGGCGGTGGTGTTGCGCTGGTTGCGTGAGGATGAAAATCTCGGGTTGATTCTGTTGGAAGATATTGGCATCGAGTTGGCATGGCGTTTCCCTCGGGCGGTTTCCCTGGGCGATCGGCTGGATCTGCAAGTTGCTTATGCAGACCCCCGTGAGGATCAGATCCATTTCCAAGAGATGGTCTATCAAACGGCGCAATTGTAACAACTTTCTCTCTGAATCCATATCCAATGGGTTCAGGGTGTTTTAGGTGATTGTTGCTGATTGTTAACTGATGATTTAAGCAATACTAGAGTTAAATGAGGTGAGGATGAACCCTTCTAATTTTCAATCCGCCTATCCGTTGCCTCCGACAAAGGAGGAAGTTAAATTAGCGCAGGAAAGTAGCCGACTTTTGGCAGGTTACACCGATGCAGAGAAACCGCAAATTATCATTCAGACTGATGAAATGAATAGTCAGGCGATCGCAATTCCTAAGTCTGCTTTTCTGATGTTAGTTGAAATTTTAGAACAGATGGCTCAGGGGAAAGCCGTTAGCCTAGTTTCCTTACCCGCAGAACTCACGACTCAAGAAGCTGCCAATATTTTAGAGGTGTCCCATCCTTATTTGGTGGAATTACTCGAATCGGGAGAAATACCCTCCCAAATAGTGGAAACAAAGCAACAGGTGCGTTACGAAGATGTGTTGCACTACAAAAGCAAGATTGATGAGAAACGGCGGCAAACTTTGGATGAGTAAGCGTTAAATATTGGCTATGAGTAAATGGCCTCAAATTCTTGGAGTGTCAAGTTTTACGGCAGTTTATAATGCCAATGTCCTTATATCCAGCACCCCAATGAAAATCTGAGTCTGCCGATTCAGTCATGGCTGGATTGTAGCAAAACTCATATCCAAAATCATCCAGCCTCCCGTGCCATTATTCATGACATGGCTTCAACTATGCTATGAATAATGGGAATTTTAATTATTCTAACCTTAAAATATTTTGAGAATAATCTGCGACTAGCCGTTTAATCTGGAGCCATTTCACCCCTAACAGAATGTCTGGAATTTCATCTCCCCCCAACGCTCTAATTATTAATTCCTCTCTATCAAAAAGAATGATACCTTGATAAATTCTAAAAGTTATAATTCCTCCTGCCGTTTGCATTCGCTTTTGACTCCGGGTTTGCACCCAACCCAAATCCAGAGCCATTTCATTATTGAGTAATAACCAATCGGTGAATCCTGTATCTAACAGTGCTGGCACGGAGATTAACGCTTCATCTGCCGTAATTAATCCAATTTCAAAAATCAACTCCCCCTTGCGGTTGAATCTCCCATCAATCATGCTCGTCCACAAGCTCCGGTCTCATTAATGCAGAGAATCAGGCAGTCTGCCTCGGGATGTTTTTCCCGAGCTTTTCTCTCTGCCTCTATCTCATCAGCATCAATGAAATAGTCCTCACTTTCTGGCTCAATGACCATAAACCAATTGTAATAATCCTCACTCAAAACGGGTTTCAATTTTTCAAAGATGGCTTGGCATTTGGCCTCAAATTTGGCCCTCGATTCTGCAAGTTTAGATTGGTCGTCTATGTTGAGAGGATGTTTGCGCAATAGCCGATTGGGACTGGTATTATTCCCTTCTGAGCGGGGGTTGATCATGGGTTGGGTTCAGCAGAATGATGAAATAATTATAGCCAGTCTTACGTGCCGTTTGACACTGGACCCTCACCCCTCTCCCTTTGGCCTGCCAACGGGAGAGGGGAAGGGGGTGAGGGTCACATTCCTGCAAGAACCGCTATATAACAATTACTGATGACAAGGCACAGGTGATGGGTAACCACTTAAGAAGATGGGACAAAAGTCAAGTCTGGAAAAGCCGAGAGGTCTAGATCTGGAGAACCCTTGGTGTTGCAGAAAGTTTGGTCAACCAGATTGGCACTCTGGCTAAAAGTTTTCTGGTCCTGATAGTGGGGGTTGTGACAGTTTATGAATTTGGCTCTAGGCGATCGCCTAATTGAGAAAAGATGGCGCATAATCTTGATAAGCGCTATGAGGGCCTACCCATGTCTGCTGACTTTGAGCTACCGATCGAACTTGAAGTAAAACTCCGACTCCGTGAACCCGGTCTCTTGGCAAAGCTCGATGCTTTAGTGAGTTTGGGTTTGGTCTCTGATGCACAGGTAAAAGTTTTGTGCCGAACCTATCTGAGCGAACCGTTACCGGAACCCCAGGTGATTGCATCACCGATCGCTCAGAAGGTGGAGGAGGATGAGCGGGAGCCTAAGCCTCTACTCCCTCCAGTATTATCTCCTGTATCCCCGACTAACGCCACGACTCCGGCTCAATTGCCTCCGGTATTATCTCCTGTTGCCGCGACGAAAACCCCAACTCCGCGTCAACCTCAATGGATTCAGTCTCTGATGGCGGAACTGAGTGTCCGCTGGTTACTGTTCCTTGGAGTATTTATGGTGGTGCTCTCCTCTGGGGTCCTGGCAGCAACCCAATGGGAGCGATTTCCCCCCGCCGGTCAGTATTTGGTCTTATTTGCCTATACGATGATTTTTTGGGGGGTGAGTGTTTGGGCGCAACGGCAGTCTCAATTACGGCTGACGGCTCAAACCTTGCAATGGGTGAGTCTGTTGCTGCTGCCGGTGAATTTCTGGACGATGGATGGGTTTGGTTTGTGGGAGTCGCCCTTGGGATGGGTGACGATCGCCGTTGCTACACCCGTCCTCAGTTTCATCGCTTGGCAGGTGCTTCCCCGGGTATTGGGCACTGCGCGCCCATCGCGACGGACTCTGTTTCACCTGGCAGTTTACCCCGTCCTCTGTTATCTCCATTGGGGATGGTCATTCCCGGGATTGCCGACGATCGCCGTTTATCTAGGAACCATCGCCACCGCTTTAGCAACCGTGTATCCCGGGACGAAAAAATCAGGGGTTAACTCCGAATCCCCCTCACCCTCTACTCTTCAGCCTTTTAATTCTTTTAAAATTCTCCTGTTTTCTTATGCCTTAGCCATTCTCTTTGGACGGGCAATTTTTGGAGTCGGGGTGCCGATCGCTCAGTTAGGATTGGCGATCGCCATTGGGGGTTGGATCATCTTGGAATCCGATCTCACAAAAGACTCTACCCCCGTTAGAGAACCTCTATCCCCGGTATCCCCTCAACCCGGAGTGGTAATTCTCCCCACTCCAGTAAGTGCGAATCCCCCTCAACTCTTCGGTTATCTGGGGGGATGGTTGATGTTTGCCGGTTGGTTGGTGTCTGTGGGACAGCAACCCTGGCAGGCGATCGCCATTAGTGGTCTAGCCTTATGGTGGCTGGGTCGTCGTCTCCCCCGATTTTTCCACTTGTTTGATACGATTGCTATTTTTACAATCACCTTACAAGGCTATTGGTTAATTCGCGATATTATTCCCCCGGCAGTTCGCACCAGCGCGATCGCCACGGGGACTCAACTAGCTCAGGCACAACAGAGTCCCTGGGCATTGCTGGGCTTAACCTTCTTTCCCTATCTACTCTTTGTTGTCTGGCTAACCGACTGGTTGTATCGTCGCACACCGGCTCAATTAGAGCAAGGAGCCAAAGTTTCAGCCCAAGCCGGGGATATTTGGGCATTGGGATTTGGGGTACTTCTCACGCTGTTGAGTGTGCCTGCCTCTTCCATGCGATCGCTGAATTTATTAGCTTCTACCCTCACTCTGGCCGTGGTAACCGATCGCCGTTTAAACTGGCGAACTCATGGCCCAACTTCGTCTCGCGCCATCCGTCCGGGAGAGTTTGGGCCGTTTGATTTTTTAGTTTATTTAAGTCATGTGAGTGGATTGCTGGCACTCTTTTCCTGTGTCCATTGGGGATTTCCCCGTTTACCTATCTTCGTTTGGGGGTTCCTTTTATTAGCCCTCGCCCTGGCAGAATGGGCAGTTTCTCTCACCTTAGAATTAAGGCCGGATTTGGCTTTGAATCTGCGGATTTCGGCTTGGCTTGAAAGTTGTTGGCCCGTTGGGTTAGGACTGGCTAGTTTAAGTTATGTATTCTGGGTGGGAAATTATGATGGGTTATCCACCATTGATGCCGCACACTGGGGAATTCTCTGGTTTGCGACTCCCTTGGCATTGACAGCGATCGCCCATTTTTCCCCCGATCGCCGCAGGGTTGCAACGGGATTGAGTATCACTACGTTAATTTTGGCTCAGGTATTAGTGTTGTTGACCCCAGCAACGTTGTTATTGGGATTGGGAATCGGCACCTTGTTGATGGTGGTGAATACCAGGCTATTGAGATATACCGCTGTGGCGGCGATCGCCATTGGGTTTGCATTATCTTTTGTGGTTCACTTATTAAACATGGGGGTATTTGGATTACTGCCCATTTCCCCAGAGGGGTGGTTTGTTGTGAGTGCGATCGCTGTCGTCACCTTGTGCATCAGTTATGCCGTGACGAGACAACGGTCCAGTTCCCTGGCTCAAATTTATACGAAAGCCTATCAAGGATGGGGGATTGGTCTGGGGGGTCTCACATTAGCGGTGATTTCTACTCATGCCTCTAATCTGTATTTCGGGGCATTTATGGAATCCTCAGTGCCGATTTTAATCGCGACCATTTTGATAGCTGGAACCCTCACTTATCGGATGTGGTTATCTCCGGCGGCTTGGACATTTTATGCCTTGGGTTGGAGTGTTGAATTAATCGCCGCTGAAACGTTGATATTTTTCGGGCGATCGCTGATCAGTTTGGCGATCGCCAACCTCATCCTCGGACTGGTTGCTGCCTTAGCCGGTGAGTGGTGGATTCGTCGCACTGGCAGACCCCTTCGCACCAGTTGGAAAGTGATTCCGTTAATTTATGGGGTATTGGGACAGGCATTACGCTGGGGAACTTTGACCAGTTGGAGTGGATTTACCACCTTGGCATTAGTAGTAATTGCCTTGACCATTGGACGGCGCAGCCGGGAAGCGAAACCCCTGGTTTATTTAGCCTTAATTGGCATTTCTGTTTCCGCTTATGAGTTTCTCTATTATCAAATTTCTGGGTTACCCGATCCTGCTAAATTCATTGCCATTGCTACTTTGGGTGCGGCGATTGTTTATAACTATCGATGGCTGGAACCTTGGTTAACGGATTACCTGAATTTGACCAAACAGGAAGTCGAATTTTTTGCCCACACTCATTGGGGTTTGAGTAGTTTTATCTGGTTGAGTGCCGTGGTGGTGTTCTCCCAAAGTGCGACGGCTGCCAGTTCCCTGGGGTCAATCGACCTGATTTGCGTGGGAACGGGGGTGTTTTTAACCAATTATGCCCTGCTTCAGGGCCGGTTTCCAGAATTCAAGGAGGGTGAACCCGATCCTCGCGATCGCCCCGAAGCGCTTCAAACCGCTGAAACTTGGGTGTATATCAGTATGGCTGAATCCGCAGCAGTGGGCTTTTATGTGTTTGGATATCTTCCCAGCAATTTACAGGGAATGTTCATTATCTGGGGAGGTGCGATCGCCTGTGTTGCGGCTTACTTCTTAGATGTTTTCCCCTGGGACCGTTGGGGATGGCCCCTGAGACCCTGGCGGTTGATGGCGAGACTCCTCCCCGGATTCGCGATTATCACCACGGGAATGAGGTTTTTGGGGGACAGCACTCAAGAATGGTCTGTTTCTGCACTCATCGTTGCTGCTTTTTATGTATTCCTGAGCTATTTCCATAATCAAATTCGGTTGACTTATTGGAGTGCTATCCTACTCAATTGGGTGATTCTGCGGGGCCTTTTGGATGCAATGGTCACTGAGCCGATCGCTTATATTATTCCTATGGCTGCCGCTATCTTATACTTTGCCCAGGTTGAACCCAGCCTCCAACCCCGCGATCGCAAAGGAATCCGTCACGGGATCAGGGTATTGGCGATCGCCAGTATTAGCTTGATCTCCTTAATGACCAATCACTGGCTCATTTCAGGCATCATCAATTTCTTGATTGCTGTGGCTGGGTTAAGCTTGAGAATCCGTGCTTTTCTTTATGTGGGAACTGTCACCTTGTTACTCAATGCCACCTATCAGCTAATCATTCTCAACGCCCTCTATCCATTTTTGCGCTGGGTAATTGGATTATTCGTGGGAATTGGTTGTATTTGGATTGCCGCAACGGTGGAAACTCGTCGAGAACAACTGGTTACCCTCCTCCAAAATTGGCGGGTAGAGTTAGAGTCTTGGGATTAATACCCAATCCGGTGTTCTTCGCTAAACCCGCACCCTCAAGGGTGGGTCTATACGGACAAAGCCCGCCTGTGCGGGCTAATACCGACTCATTTTCAGCCCTGATTGATCTCCCGATTTTAATGATTGTTGATTGTTGCTAACCTCATGATTAAATCCATTGATGGCGCTCACCCGCCTTTAGAATTTATTCCCCCCAATTTTAATCCGGTGATGTTGCAGGTGGCGAAATTCGTAATGCCTTTATGGAGAAAATTTCGGACTCCGATTACGCAGATTCAAACGGAAAATGTCGAGCAGTTGCTGGAACTGTATCAGCAGTTCCAAGGGGAAAAAGTCCGCTTTATGATGGCTTTTCGCCATCCGAGTACATACGACCCATTTCCCATTGCTCACTTAATTTGGCAGGAAGTTCCGCAAGTGGCGCGGTCCAAAAATATTGCCCTCGCTTCTCCGATGCATTTTCATTTTATGTACGATCGCGGCATTCCATTATGGGCGGGAAAATGGTTAGAATATCTCTTACCCAAACTAGGAGGCACTCCCATTGTCCGAGGAAAAATAGACCGCCAGGGGTTGCGATCGGCGCGGGAACTATTTGCTAAAGGGCAATTTCCTCTGGCTGCTTCTCCGGAAGGGGGGACGAACGGACATAATGAAATTATTAGTCCGTTGGAACCGGGGATTGCTCAGTTAGCATTCTGGTGTATGGAGGATGTACAAAAAGAAAATCGAGGCGATCGCGTGGCAATTTTACCGATTGGGATTCGCTACAAATATGAAAAAGAAGAATGGGATGCAGTGGCAGCCTTACTGACTCAAATGGAGTTAGATTGTGGCTTATCTTCCCTCCCCATTCCTGGAGAACCTGCGGGTAATATTTCTCCCCCCTCTCTCTCCTCACTTTACCCGCGTTTAATTCGATTGGGACAACATTTATTATCGTTAATGGAAGATTTTTATCGCCGCTTTTACCATCGCACCTTACCCGATACCGCAGGAGATCCCCAGGATTTAACCACTCGCCTTCCTGCCTTGCTGGATATGGCATTACAGGTAGCTGAGGAGTATTTTAAACTGCCGTCTAAGGGAACGGTCATTGACCGCTGTAGACGGTTAGAACAAGCGGGATGGGATCGGATTTATCGAGAAGATATAGAGAATATTGAGGCGTTGTCTCCTTTGGAACGCGGACTCGCCGATCGCGTGGCGGAAGAAGCCAATTTGCGAATGTGGCACATGAGATTGGTGGAATGTTTCGTGGCAGTCACGGGACAGTATGTGCGAGAAAAACCCACCTTTGAGCGGTTTGCAGAAACGACCCTCTTGGTGTGGGATACCATTGCGCGGATTAAAGGAGAACGTCCCTCTTCTCGTCCGGAATTAGGCAAACAGTCGGTCCAGCTAACAATCGGTGAACCGATTTGGGTGAGCGATCGCTGGGATGCCTACAAAACCAGTCGGCGATCGGCGATCGCGGACTTAACCCAAGATTTGCGATCGGCTTTAGAACAAACCATTGCCGGTTGAGTAAAAACCCGACACTCTGCATCGAGTGTCGGGTTTTTGCAGACCTAATTATACCAAATTTGGTCGCCAAAAGTCAATCTTCTGTTGCAGCCTGGGACGGCAGGCTTTGTCCGTATAGACCCACCCTTGAGGGTGTGGATTTTTACAGTGAAAAATTACCGGCGAATCAGATGTTCCCGAGGGGCAATGCCCGGATTGATCATACAGGATAACTCTTCTTTTGATAATTGGCTGATTTCATGGTTCAATTCTTCATCGGTGAAGCTATAGCCTCGTTCTTGAGCCAATTTTCTGATAGCTTCTGGATTTTTAGCCGCTTGCATTTGTTGTTGAAGTGCTAAATCTTCTTTAACTGCTTTGAAAAGGGCTGCTGCGTTTTTCTGTGTCATAAATCTAAACTCCTGGTAAATCAATTCTTAAAAGGTTGTCGCCCGGGAAAGCATCTATTCCCTGAAATCAGGGTGGGTAAAAGAGGGTAGAAAAGACCTATACATTCAGATAGGTATGTTTACCCTCCTGACTTTAGATGTCGGCTGAACGACTGATGTAGTGACAGCATAGACGATTTAAACTAAAAATTCATGATTCCTTGACAAAAATTAAAGATTTTCGAGAGAATTTAACATAACTTAAATATTGGCTGTGATAAAATACCAAATTTTTTGAAACCCTCCCCGGATTCTGACTCATCCTGAGCACAACTGCTGATAGACTCCCAGGACCCACCAGGGATGAGTAGGAAAACCGGGATCAACCCTGTTAAGAGGGAGACCAAAGAATTTATAGTGGAGGGGCAGAAAATCATAAAAATTAAGATTGTGAAAGCGATTACTCTCCTCGGATCCACTGGTTCAATCGGGACTCAGACATTAGATATCGTGGAACACCACCCCGATCGGTTTCGGATTGTCGGGTTAGCAGCTAGGGGGAATGTGGAACTGTTGGCGCAGCAAATTCGCCAGTTTCGCCCGGAAATCGTCGCCATCTGTCAGGAAGACAAGCTGCCGGAACTACTCGCGGCGATCGCCGACTTGGACCCGAAGCCGATGATCCTGGCAGGAGAACAGGGTGTGGTGGAAGTGGCGCGTTACGGGGATGCGGAAGCAGTTGTTACAGGAATTGTCGGCTGTGCGGGGTTACTGCCGACGATCGCCGCGATCGAAGCGGGTAAAGATATCGCCTTGGCGAACAAGGAAACCTTGATTGCTGGGGGACCTGTGGTCAATCCCCTGATTGAAAAGCATGGGGTGAAGTTACTCCCGGCAGACTCGGAACATTCGGCAATTTTTCAATGTTTGCAAGGGGTCCCGCCTGGGGGGTTACGTCGGATTATTTTAACGGCTTCCGGAGGGGCCTTCCGGGATTGGCCGGTGGAGAAATTAGCCACGGTGAAAGTGGCGGATGCGCTGAAGCATCCCAACTGGTCAATGGGTCGCAAAATTACCGTTGATTCAGCTACCTTAATGAACAAAGGATTAGAAGTCATTGAGGCGCACTACTTATTTGGAATGGATTATGATGATATTGATATTGTGATTCATCCTCAGAGTATTATTCACTCTTTAATTGAGTTACAGGATACTTCGGTTTTAGCGCAATTGGGGTGGCCCGATATGCGTCTGCCATTGCTTTATGCCTTGTCTTGGCCGGAGCGAATTTATACGGAGTGGGAACGGTTAGATTTAGTGAAAGCCGGAGATTTGACCTTCCGATCACCCGATCATGACAAGTATCCCTGTATGCAATTAGCTTATGCTGCCGGTCGTTCTGGGGGTTCTATGCCTGCGGTTTTAAATGCAGCCAATGAGCAGGCAGTGGAGTTATTTTTAGAGGAAAAAATTGAGTTTTTGGATATTCCCCGGGTGATTGAACGGGTCTGCGATCGCCATCAGGCGGATAACTGTGCCCAACCCGGTTTAGAAGAGATTCTCGCTGCCGATCGCTGGGCTAGACAAGCGGTTTTAGAGGCAAGTGCTACCCTGAAAGGTGAGGCTAAATCCTTTACCCCAGGGATTAAGCCCTTGGGGAGTGCAACTCCGGCAACCGCTGGATAGTCCCGTCTCCACCGGAAAAAGCCCCACCCGGTCCGGGTGAGGGCTGGATTTTCAATCCGGTAAAGGATAAAAGAGCGAGTAAACTCATAACTTATGCGTAGCCATTTTTTTCTGGAATCCAAGTAAACCATGAAGAACCTTTATCCGAACATTACTCTGTTAGGACTCCTCGCGGTTTTAGGGGGAATTTCTCCGGTTTTGGGGACAACCTTACCCCAAGGAATAATCGCCCAAAATAATGCTCAGAATTGGCTGAGTTCCGCGCAGCAAAAAGCCAGTCAGGGGGATTTCCAGGGGGCGCTTCAGGATTATGCTCAGGCGATCGCCCTGAATCCCAATAGTCCAGAAGCCTATATTAGGCGGGGGAATTTGCTGTCGCGCACAGGAGATCAAGCCGGGGCGATCGCAGATTATACCCAAGTGTTACGGTTAAATGGCAATAACATTGATGCCTATATTGGACGTGCCAGTGCCCATTCCATGATGCAAAATTATGATGCAGCCCTGGAGGATTATAATGCGGCCTTGGGGTTAAATCCCAATTATGGTGAGGCTTATATTGGTCGCGGTGGGGTGTATGCCTTCCGGGAAGAGTATAAAAAAGCGATGGATGATTTTAATCAAGCCTTGCGGCTGAATCCCGCTGAAGCCGCTGCTTATTATAATCGCGGGGGAGTTCAGTTATTGCAGCAAAACAACCAAGAGGCGATCGCGGATTTTCAACAAGCCGCTGAACTGTTTCGCTCTCAAGGTAACATGGCTTTAGCCCAGCGTTCAGAAGCCATTGCCCGTCAAATTCAACAAGGTAATTAACCTCTCACAATTTTCAGTTAATGTCAACTGATTTACTGATTCTTATTGCGGCAGTCGTTGTTTCCTGGCTAATTTTTACTTGGCTGGTCACTGTCCTCAAAGCCACGGTCAAAACTGCTATTTTAATGGCCCTGTTAGTGTTAGGATTGCAGGTCATTTTTGGCATCGGCATGACTGATTTATGGGGTCCGGTTCAAGGCTTTCTCTCTCCAATCTGGGAAAAAGGAGAAAAACTGTTAGCCCCCTTTTTCGGAAAATAAAATCTGGGGGGTTTACACCCTTACCCGGTTCTCCGGTTGAGAGGGATAATCAGGGGGCGGTATTAATGACAACTCTACCACTTCAGTGATTCCCTCTCCCGCTTATTTCTACAGGGTAAGATCCACAGAGTGACGAGAGTCATTTCCCGGTAAAGCCTGGGGTTACCCCACAATTTGAAGATGATCCGGTTCCACTCTCATGACGAGGGTAACATCATTTAACTCCCTTCGTCGCTTCCTTCCCTCTCATTCAGGGCAAGCATCTACAGGTCATCCTGTCCGACTCCTTCCGGATTTAATTTTCCCCTATTGACGCCTTTAATTGTTATGATTAATTTAGTTTGTCCTACACTTGATCTATTTATTTATCATCTCCAGGAAGGAGGGGTTGGGGCTGCAACTTACCCCCAAGACTTTAGGGCAAATATTGTAGAACAAGGTAGTGGAACTGACCCCAAAGCTATTAAATTTTTAGAAGTTACCCATTTCGATAAATCTGCTGTTGAATTTGAGGGGCAGTTAAAAACCGACAACCGGATCAAGGGTTCCGTTGGTCGATTTGCCCTGGATGAAAATTACGGATTAGCTTTAAATATATCCGTTGATGGCAAGTTTAATGGTCAGGAAGTAGTCCAATGCCTGGAGGTGATGTTGACCCTGATTCCAGAACAGGGTCACCTACCGGGTAAATTAGGTCAAACTTGGATGGTATCTGGTTGGGTGGAAAATCCAGAGAAGGACGATCGCGAGATTTTAGCCAATGATGTTTACCAAACCTTAATAGAGGAAGGATGGCAATATCAAGAAAAAGGTCAATTTTTAGGGGGGACAGTCTTTGAATTTTGGCGTTCTTCCCCGCAACGTTGGGAAAAAATGGAAGCCGCGAGTCATCTGATCCTGATTCTATATCCCAATCAAAAAGCAATGGAAACTGGGGCGGACTTTCATCAGGATTGGAAAGGCTTATTTTGCTACCGGAATAAAATCCTTTGGGCTTACGGTCAAAGCCGGGAATTGAAGGAACAAATGGTCGAGGAATTTAATGAGATGTCTGCGTCCATTAAAGGATTATATAATTTAGACCTCTGTGAACTAAAGTTAGCTTTGCAAAATAATTCCTTAGCCTTATCAAACTTTGTTAACAATATTAATAGTATTGAAGTCAGACAGCATGAAATTGACCTAAACTTACATCAATATGAAAAATCCGTTCAATCCATTGCTAAAAAAGCAGGAAACGTTTTTCAGGTAAGTAACGATTTCAAGTTTTTACAAGAGTTTAGTGCCATTGTCAAGGCTAAATATCAAAAGCAACTTGAACAAGATTATGCCAGTTTGCGCCCCTATTTGAATATCCTAGAACATCTGCGTGGGACGATCGCCTCCATTGTGGAGATTTCCCAAGCGCAAAGCGATCGCGATTTCCAAACTTTTGCTTGTCTGGTGGGGACGGGAATTGGGACGGCGGGCGTGGTTGCTTCCTCCTCCCCCTCTTGGGTGATTCCCCTCAAACAGTCGGCCCTGATCGCTGCGACGGTGGATCACTTACAAGTTCCGGAACCCTGGACCAATTTTAGCCTCGCTTTGTCCTTGAGTGCGATCGCCGGATTACTGGGATGTCTCCTGGCATCGGTTTGCATCACTTGGTTTTGTCCCAAACGCCTCTCGAATAAAAGCGATCGCCTGCGGTAAGTTGGGCTAATTCCTCTCATCGCCAAACTCGCATTTACCCTCGTATTTACCAATCATCCCGTCTGCGGCGATCGACTTGCCAATCGTCCTCCAGTTCCTCTCCTAAATAACGAACCAACGGTGCTCGTTCTGGAGAGTCTTGCCGATCGCGAGTTACGGGAATTTTATCATAATCCCGGTCATCATTTCGGCCATAATCCGGTTCATACCCTTCTGGATCATCCTCATAATGGTCATCATCCTCGGACTCAAATGCCTCTTTTAAGGGGTCAACCACCCTCGCGATCGCATCTTTGACAAAAACCTTGACAAACTCCTCCTTTTTCGTCAATTGAAATTGTCGCTGCACCACTTCCGTGATTCCGCCATCCCCCCAATCTTGATCCTGACGGAAATATTCAATAAAACTTTTTCCGGCAATTCGGGTTAAATAAGCCGCCGTTACCCCTTGAATAGCTTTCCCCACCACAAATGTCCCTAAATTTAACTGTAAGGCTGCCGTTACTAACTTAATCGCCCCTTCCACAATCCCTAAACTCGCCAGAGTTTTGCCCAAAGATAAGGCTAATTCCCGTCCCCGATCCAGATTAATTTCACAGCCGTATATTTTGCCAATTTCTACCACCATTTGGGCATTGACAGCGGCAGTTGCCAGCACATCAATCACCGGAACAGGAGTACAAGCAATCACCCCAGCGCCAATCCATTGAAAGCGATCGACCACTTTTTCGGCTTGGCGGCGACGCTGAGAATCAATTAACCGTCGCGCTTCTTCCCCAAGGCGTTGAGATTGTAATAAAATATTATCCGCTACTAAATCCTCCCCTTCTGCCCGCAAAATTGCCGCCATCCGACGAATTAAGGGCATGATATCCGGGTCTGCTTGGAAAACGCCACCATTGTCTAAGGGAACAGCTTTGGGATTAGCGGCGATCGCCACCACATCCATTGCTGAGATAAATCCCGTCACTCGTTCCCGAAGTTTAGCTAAAATATATTCTCGTTCTTCGTCGGGATAGAGGTCTATTTTATTTAAAACCACAATGGACCGTTTGCCAATTTGGGCTAAAACTTCCAAGGGTTGATGTTCCGATCGCGTTAAATCATTATCAACCACGAATAATAATAAATCCGCTTCCGTTGCCAGCGATCGCGCCAATTTTTCCCGTTCAGTTCCGGCAACTCCTGCCTCTAAAATTCCGGGAGTATCCGTAATCACAATTTCCCGTTCCAGTCCTTGCAGTTGCAACCGATAGGTTTCTCCCACCTCCGTTGTCCCCATTGGTGCATCCACTCGTCCCACCATCCGCCCTAACAAGGCATTAATCAGAGAAGTTTTCCCCGAGGATCCGGTGCCAAAAATCACCACCTGAATGTTCCCTCGGGAGAGATTTTGTTCCAACTCACGCGATCGCTGCAATAAGGCTTTTTTGGTAACTTCATCCTGGATGCGATCGACCTGTTGCCGGACTACCTGTAGGGTTTGTCCTGCCGCATCTGACTTTCGTTCTGGGATTTTGACCCGACGTTTCCCCCGACCCCGACGGGACGAAGAACCCCCGGCAAACAGTTGCAGATAGTAAATAAACGCCCCAATCAGGACGATCAGGAGGGCGATCACCAGCAACAGCAGCAAGGTAGCCAGCAGAGGGGCTGTAAAGCTAATCTGCACATAAAGCTGGTAAATGGAACTCACCAGCCATAGGACCATCCCCAAGATGAGGATGATTCCGGCGAATAGGGTTAACAGACGGGTTAAACGCATGAGAGTTTGTGATGGGATGGAGTCTGCTTCGATCTTAATGCGTGGCTTGGTGGATGTGGCGGCTTCGGGGAGATCCAGTGGGGCGATCGACCCTGGGGTCTTGAGGGCAGGATTAGGAGTGATTCTCGGAGTGTTCGGGGTTATCCAGGAGACTTTCGGCCTCTTTTTGGTGACAGCGATCGAGGTAAATTTGGGCGACAGTATCTCCGGGGTGGATACTCAGACAGCGTTCAAACAGAACTTGTGCTTCCCGAAAATGATTCAAATAAAAGCATAAAATCCCTTGTTCAAAATCCGGTCTTGTTTTCAACTTTCCTTCGCGACTTTCTGGCAAGTCGGCATCAAAGACTTCATAGACAGTAACTTCTTGGGATTTACCTTTAACGGTGACCCGATCAATCAAGCGAATGTGATAATCATTGGGATTTTCTAAGCCCAAAAAGGTTTCTTGGGTGATTAATAACGAAACTCCATAAGCTTTCGTGAGGGTTTCAATGCGGGAGGCTAAATTTACCGCATCCCCAATCACCGTCCCATCAATTCGGTTTTGTCCGCCTACGGTTCCTAACATTAAAGAGCCGGTATTGATGCCAATCCCTATTTTAATGGTAGGGCGTCCCGGTCTACCTCGGGTGCTGTTATATTCGGTTAATTTTTCTAACATGGATATCCCGGCTTTGACGGCATTATCAGGTTCTCCCCCAAATAAGGCCATAATTGCATCGCCAATATATTTATCAATAAACCCATTATTTTCAATAATGGAGGGTTCCAGGCGGGACAGGACTCCATTGATAAATTTAAAGTTTTCCTCCGGGGTCATGCTCTCGGAGAGGGTGGTAAAGTTGCGAATATCGGAAAATAAGACGGACATTTCTTGTTCTACGGCATCACCCACTTTGACTTCCACAAGGCTTTCATAGCCTAAGAAGGAGAGGAATTGATTGGGGACAAAGCGTTCGGCAACTTCGGTTAAGCGTTCTTCTGCATCTAGGGAGCGTTCTAAATCTTCATTGAGTTCACAGAGTTTTTGAACGAAGGCTTGCCGTTCGGATTCGGCTTGTTTGCGATCGCTAATATTTTGAAAAGCCACAATGGCAAACGCTACATTGCCTTCTTCGTCATAAATTGGGGTTCCCCAAGCTTCAATGGGAATGATTTTATCCCCTTGATGGATTTCAATATCATTCGCCGTGGTATATTCCCCTTTTAAGGCGCGATTCACGGGTAAATTCGCTAAGGGATAGAGGTTATCTGTCCCGGCTTCATAGTTGTACTCAAGGGGTTTTTTGCCATTATTTTGTTCCGCTGCAATCACCCCTGGGCCTAGGATTTCTGTAGCTTTTTTATTGATAAAATAGGTTTGGCCTCGGGCATCAACGATGGAAATACCCACTGGCACTGCTTCTAAAAATTCAGTGAGTTTCCGATCGCGATCGCGAAGCAATTTTCGACTGTGATACTCTGTTACCACAATGGCGGACCCAACTAAGGCGACCAGGGGAGTCACAACCGGAATCCACCAACTGTACAAAAAAGCCACGAATCCAAAAGCGACTGTACTGAATCCCCCGAACAAAACATTAACGATCAGCAGCGGGGACCAAATTCTCTTTTGTTCAGCCGCACTACTCCCACGCCACCGCCATGCGATCGCCGCACCGACGCTGGACCACACCATAACCCATAAAACCTCAACCCGATTTGACCAAACCTGTAAAAAAGGTCGTCCTTCTAAGGCTCCACTGAGCATTTGAGAGATTGTATTCGCATGGATCACAATTCCCGGGGTCCGTTCGGAGTTGATTAACAGATTGCGGTTCCGATGAAACCCGCTGATATAAGGGGTAAAGAAAAAATCATTCAGACTGGGTGCTGTGGCCCCAATCAGCACAATTCGATCGCGCATCAGATCCGGTGGAATCCGGTTTTCTAAAACATCCGTCATGGAAATCTGTCCGAACTGTTCCAGGGGCCCTCGGTAGTTGAGCAACATCTGATACCCTCCGGCATTGGCGCGAACATATCCCCCATCATTGCGACTAAAAGGGACAAATACGGCTTTTCCCAATCCTAAATGCATTCGCTCAGGATTGAGCATTTCTAAGTGGATATCTTGTTTTTCCAAATAAAGCAAGCTCAGGATTGCGGGAAAACTCAGCTGGGTTTCGTCGGATTTATTTTTGTGAGACAATAAAGTTCGGCGGATTTTGCCATCCTCATCTAAGACCACATCCGCAATCCCCACTTGCTCTAACTTTTTTAAGGTAGGTTGCGCTGCGACACTAGCACCAATCACTTTCTCCACTCCGATTAGGTTATCGGTGGACTCTATCACCTGTACCAGTTCGTGATGTCCCGGTTCCACGGGAAGATCTCGATACAGATCCAACCCAATAGCAGCAGGTTCTTGGGCTTTGATGGTTTGAATTAAGTGGGCTAAGTCGCGATCGGGCATGGGCCATTGTCCCACATGGCGGATGTCCGACTCATCAATGGTGACGATGACAATGCGTTCCTCGGGTGCTTCTTTCGGACGCCACCGAAAAAAGCGATCGAGCATTCCCAACTCCTGAGTCTCAAGCCATCCGAGGGAGTTGATAGCGATCGCGATCCCGGCTACCACAGGTGCAGTAATCAATGGAGCACGCCATTGCCATACTTTTCGTTTTAAGCTCACTCTGAGCTTGTGGCACATAGATTTCGCTGAACCCAGAATTGATTTCGATCGCCAACAGAAAAGAGGTCCTCATCTCTAGGTATCATGCCCTAGTTCCTCCCCCACTTTACATTCTAAGGATAACCCAAGGTTTTCCCTGTCCTCATCTATCTCTATCTTCTCGATATCTTTCCTGGTTCCCCAAATTGTGGTATTCCAGGCACTCAAGTCGGTTTAGGAACACATAAATCCCCAGTAGGTGAAATTCTCGGGTGCTATCTGAACTTTCTGAAGGGATGGAAAAACCCGGTTTTTTACAAAACCGGGTTTCTATGGAACTCATTATTACAGTAAGAGTGTTGTGGGATTTTGGGGCTCCCTTCGGAGTGTTAAGGTTCCAAAATCGGCTCGTTAGCAACGTTTTCCAGTCCTACGGAGCTTAAAAAGTCTACCCACTCTTGATTGTAGGTTTGGGGCTGCGATCGCCGTAGATCCGCTAAGGTACTCACCGCATCATACCAAATCCCCTCGGCTCCGTAGGAAGTGGCCGCTTCAATCGAGTCCACGCCTTCATAACTATTCAGCTTTGCCGTAGGTTCCACTCGCTGTAACCAACCCTCAACCCGGGGACTATCTGCTCGCACCGGAGGTTCGCAGGCGACTACAAAGGACCACTGATAGGTTGTCCCAATTTCTAGGGCCGGAGCATTTTCCGGAAGGGTGAGGCGGACGATACCTCCTTCCTGGGGAATGCTGACCTGGGTTTGGTAATAATACTCCTCAGTTTGGTCTTTTAGGATAAAATAGCCATTCTCTGCCTTGGTTTCGGGAACATAGACAAACAACGTGGGGCGCTCTGATACCGTTAACCCTTCCTTACTATCGGGCAGAATGGGCATCAACGAAGGACCTTCCACCATCCCATCCTGGGGGCAGAATCCTCCTTGACGAGAGGCTCCTCCGGCGGAATCGTTCAGACGTTCCCGGGTAGGGGGTTCAAAGGTCACTCTGGCTAGGATTTGAGGACCGGACAAGGGGGACGAGACTTGCGCTCGACTCGGTAAAGCGGCCAGAAAAGCTAAGTTGAGAGATAGGGCGATAGAACAGAGTGCCCAGGAACCCTGGTAATTTTTACGGGCCATGATTTTGCTACCTTTTAATGATTCGATGGGGGGACTCAGGGTCAGCGCCTCTCTAAGATTTCTAATTTTAGGGATCAAGGTTGCCCATTAGGAACGAACCGCTCTCTAAAATAATTTGGCTTAATCTGCACTGGATGTTCTCAGGGAGTGAGAAATTCTGCTGATTGACTCGATTGGCTTGCCCTGTCTAGTTATCTACAAATTACCACCATGAAGTGGCTGAATGAATCCCGACGGATTCGGCTCCCAAATTTAGCACCCGATAGGCTTTTATACGTTTACTATAACAAGCTAAATTACCTCTGTCTATAGGCGATCGCCCCCTTTGCAAAATTTTTGATTAAACTCGGCGTCAAAACGGTACTACAGAGGTCCGGGACAATCCGACTCCACAGCTTGAAGGCAAGATCGGACACGGAAAAGAGGCCTTTTATGGCTCAGTGCGCCCCCTTCCTTAATTCCGGTTTCTAGTTCATCAAAATTTTACAATCCCAGGGAGTAAATTCTCTCGGCCAGAGAATTACAAAACTTAAGCAAATTTTCTGATTTCACCATCCAGATCAGCGCAATTTAGGAATTGCTTTAACTCCATTCTGTAGCGAGTCTTGCAACAGTCTGACCCTAAAATTCAGGAGTGGGAGCCTCTTGCTCCCTTGCTACAGTAAGCACCAAGCTACTCCCACCCCTTTGCTATCGAATTCCTACAAGACTCGCAATAGATCCCAGTGCTGTGCCAGTTCAGACTTCAATCAATCCCCTTGATCCGGGGTGTATGATATTGCTCACCCGTGATCATTTCCCCCAGTCAGCAGGCCCATTTTTCCCTTAATTTCAATTATTTACCCTCTTGTTCTCCTCCCCTTCTGTGTGATGACAAACGTCACCGGATTGTCACCCTTTAGAGCCAATTTCCAACCAGTACAAAGGGTGCCCAATAAAAGGGATGCTCATATTTCGGGTCTTGTAATAAGGTTAACTGACTCTGACGCAGGGCTTGAGCTTTACTCATGGGCAATTGTCCAGATTGGGGGATTCCGTCGGTCGTTGCCACGCCCACCAAATTGCGGTAAAATTCCGTGACTAACAGGGCGGTAGATTGGTCATTCACCGCCCACAGGGTGGCTAAGGTAGACCTTGCACCAGAGCGCACCGCGACCCCCGCCAAGCCTAAACCAGCCTGTTTATCTCCGGCAGCGGTTTGACAGGCACTCAGCACCAGTAATTCAATGGGATTTGCTAACCCCGATTCCCGAGTCTGTAGCAGTTCTTCAAACTCAGTAACGCGAATTTTATCATCCCAAGTCAGAATAAAGGTTTGCTCAGAATCGGAGCTAAATTGACCGTGAGTAGCTAAATGAATCACGGGGAAATCCACCGCAGCGATCGCAGTCGCCAGGTTTAATTCGGTAAATTCGCGATCGAGCAAAATTTTGGCATTCGGGACCGAATCTCCAATCTGCTCTAATTCAATTTGCACCCCCGGTAATGCACTGAAACCCTGCCTTGCATCGGTAATTCCCGCACTGAGGACTTGAATTGTTTCCCCCGTTAAGGGTCGCGGGGCGAGGAGTTGTAAGCCCGGAGTTAGAGCAATATTATAGCGCTCAATGACATAGCGATCGCCATCATGGAGGGCTGACATGGGTAGATTTCTCAAGAACCCATCCAGGACAAAAACTAAGGTTTCTACGCCATTTTCAGCTAATGAGGCTTCCGCCGGTCTAATTAACCAATCATAGAGTGTTTGGGACAATTGTAACCGCTGCCGGTTAGAAAAAGCCGGGTTAAGAAATTGCTGGAATTGCTCTAGGGTGTTCTCAATTTCGGCAGCAGGTTGGAGGGTTTCATACTGGAGGAGGGGTTGTCCAGAAATGGAGACAATCATCGCCAAGCGATCGGGCAAAATCATGGGATAAAGTGTAGCCGCTGTTGGGTCTACTTCATCAATTTGCTCCGGTTGCACATCCAAACAGGCATCTTTAAAATAGTTATCCAGTTCTGCCAGTTGCAGGGATTCAATGGTGGCCCGAGCTTGTTTGAGATAGTCTTGGGCGGGTTGAGGTTCGACTTCTTTGGCGCGATCGAGCAATAAACTCACCAGTTGTCGATAGAGAGGTTCGACGCGATCGCGGAAAGAAAACTGCACCTGACGATCAATCGCCACCAAATCACTGCGGAGAGATTGCAAGCTATTTACCGCTTCACTATAAGCCGCGATCGCCCCGGGTTTATCTCCACTCTGAATCCGCAGTCTTCCTAATTGCCATTGCCACTGATAGGCTATATCCGAGGCTTGAATGGTTTGAGCAATATTTAAGGCAGTTTCACTATACTCTCGGGCTCTCTTCACCTCGCCCATTTCTTCATAAATTCTCCCTAAATTTCCCAAACCATAAGACTCAGCCCGTTGATCCGTAATCTCCCGCGCGGCGATGACTGCCTTTTCTAATAAAAGAATCGTTCCCCCAAACTGAAATTTTCCCGGAATGGGATTTTCTTCTTCCTGTCCGAGGCAGTTCGCTTTTTGCTGTTCTAGGCAAATCAGATTTGTGGCAAAATTCACTTGCGCATAAATTCCCGGTCGAGAGGCCGATAACAGGGAAAGGGGTTCAGAAATTTCCCCACTCAGTGGGCGGGCTTTTTCCCAATTTTCGGTTTCAATTAATAAACTGAGTTGATTTAATTGCGCTTGCAGTTTGATTTGAGGAAATTGACTCGCCGTTTCCGCCGCAGTTTGATAGAGGCGAATCGCTTCCTCTGAATTATTTAAGGCCCGTAAGGTATTGCCCAAACTTAATAAAATTGCCCCGCTTTGTTCCGTAGAGGCCCGGTTGTTTTGTAAAGTTAAGGCTTGGCGCAACAGTCGTTCCGACTCCTCAAATGCTCCACTTGCTCGCCGGACCTCTCCCAGGTTTAATAATCCTACCGCTTGAATCGAGCGATCGGACTGGTTTTGTAATCGTTCTTCCACCTGTTCTAATAGGGTGGTAGCACGGCGATAGAGTCCTAGTCCTTGCATCGCCCGGGCTTGATTAATTTGGCTGAGAATTTCCCCCGTCGGGTCTTGCGCTTGGCGATAAGCATCGGTGGCTTCTTGCCAGGTAGTTAAGGCTGCTTCTGCATTTCCCCGGAAGAATTGTAAACGACCTTCTGCATTGAGAATTTGGGCGCGGACGGTTTCGCGATCGCCTTGATCGCCTTTAGAAACTTGGGCAATAGCCTCTTGTGCGGAGGCGATCGCCTCGCTGGCTTTGGGATACTCTCCTAAACTCTGATACCCTAACGACAAAAAGCTCAATGCCTGGGCTTGACCCAATAAATTCCCTTCTTCTGAAAAGGCGATCGCCGCCTGTTCCCAAAACTGCACTGCCTCAGAAAACTGTCCCGCTTCATAGCGACTTTTTCCTTGAGTTAATAATTCCGTAACCGCTTGGGCATTCAAACTTAAGGAGGATGATCCATCAGGACTCAACCCCCAAGCTACCCGAACACTCAGGCTTAAACTAAAACCCAACAAGGCAACAATAATAAATCTAAATTTCTGCATTTTTGGATGTCCTTTGGGAATGAATCGTGATTATTTCTTGAACCTCTGACAATAAAATAAATCCTCTGTATAATTCCTCAAGATACCCCCTAACCTCCTTACAAGTTCAGGTTTGTGACAAATTCTAAAAGGAGAGGGAGGGAAAGGGGTTGGGGGGTTAGCTCTCCCCTCCCCCAGACACAGACAAGAGCTATTGCACCCTAAAAATAGACTTCCCTAAGCGATTTAATCCCCTCCTTCCCTACACTCCACTCATTCTCCCTCTCCTCTGAAAAGAGGGCGAATGAGGGAGAATTAAGAATAAATATCCTTACCTTTCCTCACCTTTCCTCATTGCCGACAATCCACCCCAGCCCTCAACCAGGAACTGTGAGGGCTGACTCGGGGGGTTTCAGTGACCAGAACCACCGTCCCCCCTGGATTGACCCGCCAGCCTTGGGCTTCCACCAGGGACGGGTTCTGGGGTTCTTTGCTCCCAGGGAGGACCTCTTCTGACCCCGCTTGACCCTGAACCCGCGTTCCTGCCGTAGGAACGAGGCGCAAATCATTTAAAATGACTGACGGATTGAGGGTTTCCGTGGGAGAGGCGGGTAAACCCCCTCGTCCCGTAATGGTAAAGCGGCTCCCTTGACCCTTGGCACAGAAGTTTTGGGCAATCAGTTGAGCAGCATCTACAAAATTTTCTTGCAATGACACAATTCCTAAACTCGAATCCGTATCTGGGGTATTCAGTTCGACGGAACCGCTAAACTCCGGTCCCAGTTCAGAGGTGGCGGTAATGTCACTACTGGTAGTGGGGGTCTGTCGAAAGTCGGTCCCGAAGATGCCTTCGGCATTAATACTAACTCGTCCACCCCGTCCCGCTAGGGCATTAGCAGTAATGTCACTATTTCCCAAGGCGCTCAAAACTCGGGTCTGGAGGGTAATATTTCCGCCGTTGGTATTCCCGGCGTTGGTGGTGATATTACTGCCATTAAAGAGTAATATATCCGGCGATCGCAGTTCAATATTACCCCCTGCACCAGAAACGGTGGTGGCATTGAGACTCCCTCCCGTATCCAACTGGACCGACTCCGCCATAATTTCTAGAGTACCCGCATTACCCGATCCCAAGCTCCTCACATCAATATTTGCCCCATCCCGAACCCGCAACTGTCCGGTGTTAATGCGCAGGTCCCCGGCAGATCCGCTAATCTCCTGATTCTCGAAATCCGCACGTCCTGACGAGGAATCTAAACCCGTCGGCAGTCCCGTAATCGGCGATTTCCCAGAAAGGTGCATCCCTTGCGTAGCATTCACCGTCAGGGTTCCACCACTCCCGGAACCAAAGGTCCCGGTGGAAACGATTCCCCCCTCCGTTAGGGTTAACTGCCCCGTAGATATAGTGAGATTACCAGATGGGGGATTCCCAAAGGTACTGGTAGCAATACTACTGGTTACTGCTCCATCGGAAGAGACTCCCACAATTTCTATCGACTCCCTCGCCTCTATTTGAATATTGCCCCCGGGTCCCCCGGCAGCTAGGGAACCGACGTTGGGACCTGTTCCGGTACTGGTGACAATTAATGCTCCCTCACGAATGCTCAACTGTCCCGTGGTAATTTTAATATCTCCCCCGGTCCCCGACCCAAACACGGTGTTATTTAGAATGCCTGTGGGCAGGAGGTTCTCGGGTATGGTACGGGAGATTTCCACCCTCTGGGAGGCATTAATGGTAATATCTCCACCCGGTCCAGTTCCCAAGGTGGAACTAGAAATGATGCTCCCGTCTTGAATCCTCAAATGAGGTGTTTCAATCTCAATATTTCCCGCTGATCCGGCACTGCCGAGGGCAGTATTGGAAAAAATTCCACTGGCGATCGCCTCGATGCGATGGTTTGCCCGCATCTGAATTTCCCCGCTGGATTCTGTACCAAAGGTGGGACTAAAGACGATCGCCCCATTATACAATCCAATCCCATTCCCTGCCTCTAAGGTGATATTCCCCGCTGGGGCCACGCCGACGGTTCCGGCAAACAATCCGCCAATGCGATCGCCCGGTTGCAGTTGTCCCGTTAATGCAGCTCCCAGCACCAGTTCTAAGGGTCCAAATCCTACCCCCATCAGGGTGATGGAATCGGCGGCATTGATGTTGAGATTTCCCCCAGCACCGGATCCAAAGCTACTGGCGGATAAAAAGGCTGTGCCTTGGAGTAAAAATTGTCCCGTTGCGATCGTCAAGTCTCCCCCGGTCCCTACTCCCTGACTGTCACTCACAATTGCACTAAAATTCTCGGGATCCGCGCCAGTGAGTGCGACTAACTCCGTAGCTTTTATATTCACAGGTCCCCCAGGTTGGGAACCCATATTCAGAGCCAATATCTGAGAGCCTTCTGAAATCGCGATTTGCCGCCCTTGCAGGTGAATTGTTCCTCCCCCCTCTCCACTGGTATTGATCCGACTCTGTTGGGTGAGTTGAATGTCTTGAAAACCCTCTACAGTATCATATCCCCCTTGAATTCCCCGTTCCGTGGGGCTTAGACTGATCCGGCTATTGCCTCCCACGCTACCTATCTCAATCCGTCCTCCAGGCGATCGCACTTGTCCCCCCTCCAGCAACACATTTCCCCCAAATAATCCCAAGGTTTGCCCCGGTGACCCTTGCAATCCTCCGGTTTCTCTATCTATCCCTTGAGATTGCACCACAATAGTCCCTGGGTTGGGTCCAAATTGTAACCCGACTGGCACGTTTACCCTCAGCAATGGGGATGATTCTTGGTCGATCACACTAAATAGAGTCCCATCTCCTAAAACTATACTCTCGGCGGTACTCGCCCAAAATGAACCACCAATCTTTAACTCAGCATTGGGACCAAAAACAATCCCGTTAGGATTGATTAAATAGAGATTTGCACTGCCATTGGCGCGGATAATGCCATCAATGGTGGAAAGATTTTCCCCTGTAATTCGGGTCAGGATATTTTCTACCCTCCCTGAATTTTCAAACCAGGCCGTATTACCCATTCTCAGAGAAAATTCCTGAAAGCTATGGAATAAATTTCCGTCAATTTCTGTGCCTCCGGTAATTCGATAAATCGTGCCATCGGGGGTAACAAGGCTGGGTTGATTCAGGCTGGCATCGGGCATGATTTGCGCCTCGGCTTTGCCAGCGCATCTCAATGATCCACTCCACAGGATTAACACTCCTGAAAGCGTGATGACATGGCGGGGCTTTAGACCGAATGACTTAGAAAATAATCGGATAAATTCGTGAGAATGGACTCGGCTGAAATGAAGCATTCATTTTAACCTGTTTAAAAGGAAAAGAGTGGGCGATTTTTCCTCTAATGGTTTCTTCGCGAACCCCACCAGGGTTGTAGCACAAAATGAGCGATCGCCCCAACTATTTCCAACCTCTCCCCTGACCCCCCTACCAATTGATTTCCCTTTTAATCTCCACAATTCTGTTGCTTAAGCCAAGAACTGAGCGGGGTAACCTGGGGGGCTTGGGCCACTAAAACCACGGTCCCCTCTGGGCTAACACTCCAGCCTTGCGCTTCTACCAGGGGAGTCGGTTGAGCCATTTTCTCTCCCGTGATCTCCCCACCTGGATTGGATTGACCCTGGACTGCTGTTCCCTCACTCTGCACCAGGCGCAAATCATCTAAAATCACCGTAGAATTCAGCAGTTCCGTGGGAGAGTCGGGCAGTCCTCCTCGTCCCGTCACCGTAAAGCTACTCACTTCTCCTGTGGCACAGAAGTTCTGAGCAATCAGTTGATCTGCATTTACAAAATTATCTTGTAGCTGCACAACTCCCAAGCTGGAATCTGCATCGGGGGTGTTCAGTTCCACAGTACCGCTAAACTCTGGTCCCAGGTCCGAGGTGGCGGTAATATCACTGCGCGGGGTGTCTGCTTCGCGAAATTCGGTACCAAAGATACCCTCGGCACTGATGCTGACTCGTCCCCCTCGTCCTGCTAAGGCATTGGCTGTAATATCACTATTATCAAAAGCGGTTAAAATTTGGGTATCGATCGCAATGTTCCCTCCATCGGTATTCCCGGCATTAGTAGTGATATTGCCCCCGCGCTGTAACAGCAGGGTGGGCGATCGCAGTTGAATGTTACCCCCGGCACCGGAAACTGTTGCCGCATTCAAACTCCCCCCAGTATCTACCCGCACGGCGTCGGCGACAATTTCTAAAGTCCCGGCATTCCCTGCCCCAAAACTCCTCACATCTAAAGTTGCTCCATCCCGAACCACTAATTCTCCGGTGCTCACGCGCAAGTTTCCCCCAGATCCGGTGACTTCCAAATCCGGAATATCTGCCCGTCCGGAAGAGGAAACTAAGGTACTCGGTAATCCGGTAATCGGCGACTGTCCGGAAATATCAATCCCTTCTGAAGCATTCACCGTCAGGGTTCCCCCATCCCCACTATTAAACGTCGCTGAGGACACGATCGCCCCCTCACTAATAGTTAACTTCCCAGTGGAAATCGTTAAATTTCCCGCCGGATTCTCACTAAATGTCGTTGTCCCCGGACCACTGGTGACTTTCCCATCCGGGGACACGCCGGAAATCTCCACTGACTCACTCGCTTCAATGGTAATATTCCCTCCCACTCCCCCAAATGGCACCACTCCAATGCTAATATTTCCCCCACCACTATTGGTCGTAATCAATCCACCCCCGCGATTAATTAACCGGGCAGTTTTAATCGTCACGTCACCCCCAGTCCCAGTCCCAAATAAGGTGTTATTTAAAATTCCCGTCGGTAGGATATTTCCTGGTACGGTTCCGCTAATTTCCACCATCTCTGAGGCATTGACGGTAATATTCCCCCCGGGACCATTCCCCAGGGTGCCGTTGGAAATCACAGTGCCATCGGTGATAATCAGGTTGCGAGTTTCAATGGTAACATCCCCGGCAGAACCGCCACTCCCAAAGGCAGTATTGGATAACACCCCAGCGGCGATCGCTTCTATCTTATTTCCCGCCCTCATCAGCAGGTTACCCCCTGCCGCATCCCCAAAGGTCGGTCTATAAATTAATGCGCCATTATACAACCCAATCGCATTCCCCGCTTCTAAGGTCATATTCCCCGTGGGTGCTTCTCCCACGGTTCCCATTACCAAACCCCCGATGCGATCTTCCGGTTGCAGTTGTCCGCTTAATGCTCCCCCAATCAATAATTGTAATGGCTCCAATCCAGCCCCAATCACGGTAATCGAATCGGCGGCTTTTATGATAAGATTTCCCCCGGCCCCTTGTCCAAAGGTGCTGGCAGAGACCAATCCGGTCCCCTGGACTAAAAATTGTCCCGTTTCAATATTCAAGTCTCCCCCGGTCCCCACTCCCCGAGTATCGCTGAAAACTGCGGTAAAATTCTCCGGGTCAGCGCCGGTAATGGCGACGGCTTCAGAGGCTTTGATATTGAGAGATCCCCCCGGAAGTGACCCGACATTGACTGCCAGGACCTGAGACCCTTCCCCTACGGCGATTCGCCGTCCTTGCAGGTGAATGGTTCCTCCCCCATCCCCACTGGTGTTGATCCCACTCTGTTGCGTCAGTTGAATATCCTGGAAGCTTTCGACCCCTTCATATCCCGCCTTCATCCCCCGGTCCGTCGGTGTTAGACTAATCCGGCTATTGCCGCCTACGCTACCCACTTCTATCCGTCCTCCGGGCGATCGCACTTGTCCCCCATCTAGGAGCACGTTCCCCCCAAATAGTCCCAGAGTTTGTCCCGGCAACACTTGCAATCCCACGGGTTCTCCGCTACTGTTTACCCCTTGCGACTGAACCCCAATGTTCCCCGGATTGGCCCCAAATTGTAACCCCACCGGCACGTTGAGGGTCAGCAATGGGGGTGCTTCTGGGGCGATCGCACTAAATAAAGTTCCATCTCCTAGGACTATACTCTCGGCGGTACTGGCAAAAAATGAACCTCCGATGTTGAGTTGAGCATTCGGACCGAAAACAATGCCGTTGGGATTGATTAAATACAGATTTGCACTGCCATTGGCGCGGATGATTCCATCAATGAGGGAACTGTTTACTCCTGTAATTCGAGTTAGGATATTTTCTACGGTTAATGAATTTTCAAACAAGGCGGTATTGCCGGTCATCAAAGAAAATTCCTGGAAGCTATGGAAGAGGCTTTCTCCCATTTCTGTCCCTCCCGTAATCCTCTGAATTGTCCCTTCATTTGTTACCACGCTTGGACTGGGAAGTGTTCCATCAGGAAAGATTTGTGCCTGGGCTGGACTGCTAAGAGGATAGAAAAAACTTCCAAAGGCGATCGCAACCAAAATTCTCAATCCATTTCGCCTATTTAGCCAAAATTTACTCATCCAAATATCCGCAACTTCTTTAGGATTTACTTGCTTTGAGAGATAATTCATAGTTCTTCCGCATAGTGATTGCCTACAATGTAACACTGGGAATGGGAGCTGGGGAATTCCCTGCGCTCTTTTCCCCTGGGTGGCGATCGCGCCTTTGACTGAGCACCCTAGTGTGGTCTACCTTCCTTTATTCGGGACACCCCAAGGTTTTCAACGGCCCTTTTTCCTCGGCCAGCCAATCTGCCTGATTTCGACTATCGTAATAGTAGAGTGACCTACCTGGCGGCTTGCTGCCATTGGTTTCTCGATTTTTTGTTCAACTCTTTTGGAGTCACAATTCATGGAACTATTTAACCAAATCGTGAGTGCGATCAGTAATCCTAACCAAGAAGCCAGTACCAATCAACTTGGCGGTGTGATCAATGCAGTCCAACAACTGAGTCAGACTTACCATACCGACCCCGGAACGACTCAATCTATGCTATCAATTGTCAGCCATTTTGTCCGGTCTTCTTTACAGGAAAAACGGGCAACTGGCGGGGATAATTCGGTCCAGGCTTTGGTTAATCAGTTTAGTGGAACGAGTGCTAATTCGGCTGCGATCGCTGCCTTGTTTTCAATCCCTCAACTCAATGCCATGATTTCTGCGATCGCCTCCCGCACGGGCTTAGATCCCCAACAAATCCAATCCATGCTCCCTCTGTTAATCCCGGTTGTTCTCCAATTGCTACAAACCGGGGCCAGTTCTGAAAATCCTCAAACGGGTTCTAATCCTGTTCTCAATCAATTTTTAGATGCCAATAATGATGGGGATGTGAATATCGGTGATGCTATTCAATTAGCCAGTCGGTTTTTAACGAATCCTTGATCCTCTATTATCTTGAGGGGGCTTCCATTCGGTAAACTCCTTCTCCTAATTTAAAACAAAAATTTTAAAGTTGCCATTTGAAATTTTGGCGACTTTTTTTTCAAATGTCTTGCGCTTTTTCTTGACTTTTGTTAAAATTCTATTATAATGGGAATATTGGCGATTTTAAAATTTTAGTCACTATTCCCATTATAGTCTATAATAACACAAAAATAAATATTTTCCTTAACAGAGAAAAATATTTAGGCGGCCTCATTGTTCAATCTCAGGTCAACCTAAACTCCCCAAAACTTTGACAGATTAAGGAACGATTTGACGCATATAATCCCGCCATAGCTGGGCCGCTTGAGCGCTACTTCCGGAAGTGGGAGTATTATCATCATTTCCCAACCAAACTCCAGTCACTAATTCGGACGAGGGGACATAACCCACAAACCACAGGTCTACATTATCGTTAGTCGTCCCTGTTTTCCCAGCTTCATCCAACCCGAGGGAAGCATTGCTGCCGGTCCCGCCGCGAATCACCCCTTGTAATAAAACAGTGAGAGTATCCGAGACTTCTCCAGAGAGAACATCTTGATTAGCAGTGCGATCGCTTTGATAATCGTAAATCACCCGGCAGGTACTCAAGTCATCGCGATCGCTGCAATCACTGGTATCAAAAATCCGCTGAATCGCATGAGGACGGTTGCGAACTCCCCGATTAGCGATCGCCCCAAAAGCGCCGGTCAACTCCAGGACCGTCACCTCACTTTGACCGAGTACCAACCCCGGAACCGCCTTAAGTTCCGACTGAATCCCCAGACGACGGGCCATTTGTACCACCTGCTCTAACCCCGCATCTCGGGCAATTCGCAAAGCAACGGAATTTTCCGATTGCGCCATGCCTTGATACATATCAATGGAACCGCTACTGCGTTCGCACCCACTATAAGTTTGCCCCGACCAACTGAAAGGTTCACAGGAAAAAGTCTGACCTGGGGAGATTCCGCGATCGAGGGCCGCACCATAAGCAAACACCTTAAAGGTCGAACCCGGTTGACGTAACGCTTGAGTAGCGCGATTAAACTGACTTTCGCGATAATCGACCCCCCCAGTCAGGGCTAAAATTTCCCCACTGCTGGAATCCAGGGTGACGACTGCGCCTTGGGAGAAGCCAAATTGCGCACCGTTCGTCTGCACCGTATTTTGTAACGCCTTTTCTGACTCGGTTTGAATCGCTGGGTCTAGGGAAGTTTCCACAATAAAATTCCCTTCTCGCGCCAGTTGTTCCCCTAATAATTCTTCGAGTTCGGCAAAAACATGACTGTAGAAATAGGGGGCGATCGTACTGCCGAGAATTTCCACGGCGCGGGGGTTAATTTCAATGCGCGATCGCCTTGCGCGATCGGCCTCTTCCTGAGTCACCATCCCTAACCGCCGCATCCGATAAATTACCCCATCGCGGTATTTCACCGCGAGTTGATAATTTTGCACCGGATTAAAGGCATTCGGTGCAGGCAAAATCCCCACCAAAGTTGCCGCTTCCGATAACGTCAAATCCGCAGCAGACTTAGCAAAATAAAACCGGGCGGCATCTTCAAACCCATAGAGGTCAATGCCTAAATAAACGCGGTTTAAGTAAGTTAACAGCAGCTCATTTTTGTTATAAAAGGTTTCTAATTTTAAAGAGACGATCGCCTCGCGAATCTTGCGACCCGCCGAGTCTTCCGTTCCCACATAATCCCGAAACAAACTGCGGGCGAGTTGTTGGGTGAGGGTGCTGCCCCCTTGGAGACTGCCTCCGCGTAAATTCACACTCAAAGCCCGCAGGGTCCCAATTGGATCAACCCCAAAATGCCAATAATAACGACTATCTTCTGAAGCAACGAGGGCATTAGATAGGTAGGGAGAAAATTCGGATAACTGCTTCAGTTCCCGGTGAGCGTTATTAAAGGGCGGACGTAGGGGAGTGGATCCGTCCCGGGCATAGACAACCACGGGACCCTGCATAGAAATGGGGAAAGGGCGCACCTGAAATTTTTGCCATTCCACCCCGAGAAATACTGCAACTAACCCCGCCACTCCACTACTGGTATAAAAGCTCCATCGTGCAGCGCGGACATACCAGGGGGGCGGGTCAATGTACTGGACCTGAACGCAATCGGCGAGTTCCGGGGGGCCGAGGGTAAAGGTTTGACCGTGACGGATGGGGGTGGCGGTAATGCGACGCTTACCGCGATAGATGCCGTTGGTGGAGTTTTCGTCTTTGAGATAGAAGGGAGTATTGCGACGATTGGTATCCCGGGAGAGGGAGGCATGAATTTGACTCACCACGGGATTGCGGACCACAATATCGCTAGTTTTGGACGATCGCCCAATGATATAGCGATCGCCCAACAGGGGATAAACCTCGGGTTTTGGGATACCCGCATCTTGAACCCAAAGTTCTGGCACTCTGGCATTCGGTTTGAGGGCCACTCGGGAAAAATGAACCTTTGCCAAAACCGTCTGGGTCACTTGGGTAATCGTACCTAAGAGAGTTTTGGGCTGTTGGGGGGGCTGCGGTGGACTCATTATGCTATAGTTGCGCGCTTAATCGATAACCAAGGACAATATTGAATCAAACATAGAACTGTTACCGGGTTTCTCTAGTTAATTTGTTGCCAAGCAAACATAGATTGTGTAAAGAAAGCCCGGTTGTCTGACCGTTACTGTACCTACGGCTTAGAGAAGGTGAAGGCAACAACAACTCAGGCACGGGCTTTTCCCGAACCTTGGGGGCGATCGGCCCCAAGGGTGCGAGTTCCCAGTTAGACCCCTGTTTGGGACAAATCATCTTTTTTCTATTTTAGGTTTTCTGTGCCGGATCGGAGGTCCATCACCCTTCCCTTCCCCTTAATCCCTCACTCAAGGGTTTTTAGGCCCCTCATTCCGAGGTGGAGAGGGTCGGAACATCACAATCAACAGGCAAATAATCCCAATATTAATTGAGACATCCGCTACATTAAAAACCGGAAAATTAATTAAGCGAAAATCCAAAAAATCAGTCACTTCACCTAACATAAATCGGTCAATCCCATTCCCGACGGCACCGCCTAAAATCAAGCCAAATCCCACCTCTTCCCATCGGTTCATCCTCGGACCAAACCAGGCTAATGCCATTAAACCCAGACTGACGGCCAAGGAAAGCCAGCGCAACCAGGCTCCATTATTGCTAAACAAACTAAAGGCTGCTCCCGTATTGGTCACATAAGTAAAATGAAAGACCCCTTCCCATAGGGGCCAAGATTCTCGGAACTCAAAATTTTGTACGACCCAATATTTAGTCAGTTGGTCGAAAATTACACTAATAGCACCAGCAATCCAGAATAGCGAGTTGTTTTTGAATTTCATTACCAACAGTGGAGAGTCAATAGGACAAGCGTTACCGATCTTCTGTGCTTTCTGCTAAAAGTCAGGGACAGCTAACAACTGACCGTTCAATAAAACATGAGTCTTCGCAGGATGAACGCCAAGACAGTGACGGCACAAACCACCGCTAATTGTCCGGGTAAGGGATAAACGGAATATTTGAACACTCCATCGATTAGGGTTTGAGCATCCGAGAGTAAGTTAATCGCCAGGTAAATCAGGCCGATCGCATGAACGCTGAGTAAACCACAAACACAGCTAAAGGCTAAACTTTCTAGCCGTAGGGCCATTTTAAAGGCCAGCCAACCACAAACCCAGGCCCCAGGAATGAACCCCAGTAAATAGCCAAAAGTCGGCTGTTTGATGTAGTCCAGTCCACCGCCTTCGGTAAACACCGGCAGCCACATCAATCCCAGAGCCAGATATGCAATTTGAGACAAGGCACCGGCATTTTTCCCCCCCAGACATCCCACCAGGAGAACAGCTCCGATTTGATAGGTGACTCCCAGGGAATGGATCGGGATACCCGCCTGGATTCCATTCCAGGAAGGACTAGCAATTGAGGCTTCTAAAAAAGTGCCACCAATGGTAAGCAATAGGCCAATCAAAGCCCATATCAGTTCAAGTGGAGCAGACACGGTGGTCATTGGTCATTGGTCATTGGTCATTGGTCGTTGGATGGGGGAGATGGGGGAGACCGCCATCGAGATGGGGGAGATGGGGGAGGTGGGGGAGATAGGGGAGGTGGGGGAGGAAACGACTGAAGTCATGACTACAAAATTGCGTATCCTCCCCATCCTCCCCATCCTCCCCATCCTCCCCATCTTCCCCATCCTCCCCATCCTCCCCATCCTCCCCATCCTCCCCATCCTCCCTAATCGTCAGTCTTTCCCTTGGGGACTGGGGCTTCATTGCCTTGTAGTCCCAATTCTTCGAGCATGGCACGGTCTTGGTCGGGGGGTTGGCCCAGGGTGGTCAGGTAGTGACCGATTAACATGGCGTTGATGCCTGCTTTGAGTCCTAAATGTTGGAGTTCGCCCATGACCGATTCTCGTCCTCCAGCATAACGAATAATTTGCTCGGGGAGGATGAGGCGGAAGATGGCGATCGCTTTTAAGGCTTCGTAGGGATCAAGTTTGGGTAGATTGCCTAAAGGCGTATCGGACCGGGGATTGAGCAAGTTGAGGGGGACAGATTCCACTTCCAATTCCCGCGCCGCTAAGGCTAAATCAATCCGGTCTTCCCAGCTTTCTCCCATGCCAATAATCCCTCCACTACAGGCTTGGATGCCTGCGGCTTTGAGATTTTTGATAGTGGCGACGCGATCGCCCCAAGTATGGGTTGTGACAATTTCTGGGTAAAAGTTTTCCGAGGATTCTAAGTTATGGTTATAGCGCGTCACCCCAGCTTCGGCTAAGGCTTTAGCTTGTTCTGGCGTCACTTCACCCAAGGCACAGCAGGGTTTGACGTTGGTCTCCTCAATAATCTGGCGGACCGTTGCCAGGATCTCTTCAAATTCTTTTGATTTGGGACTGCTGTATTTGGGTCCTCTGCCTTGGGACACGAGGCAAAACCGGCTGGCGCCAGCGGATTCTGCGGCTTTGGCTTGGGCGAGAATTTCGTCCCGGGGTTTGAGTCCATAAACAGGCGAATCGGTGCCGGGATGATGCACGGATTGGGAGCAAAAGCCACAGTTCTCCGAGCAATTGCCGGATTTGACGTTAATAATGCTACATAAATCAACGGTATTACCGCAGCAGGCTTGACGGACGGCATCTGCGGCTTCGCACAGCAGCAGGATGGAGTCTTGACCTTCAATTTGAGTCAGGGCGATCGCTTCTTCTCGGGTGAGGCGATGCCCAGCAATAATGCGATCGGCCAATTGCTTGAGCGACTCGCCCAGGGTTTCGGTTGTCCCTCTGGCGGCGTCATTCTCGGCCACTGCTGCGGATGGATGGGAAATTTTGGATACGGGTGCTTGAACCACTTTCAGCCCTTCTATGACAGTTCCTGAAGTTCTGGCATTTTACCATCGGGGCTTTACCGTTTTCGAGTGGATTTTGGCAATTATGGGTTAAGGCACTATTTTTAGGCGTGACCAATTAATGATTAGGGTGGTCACCATAACCTCTGACAAATTAAGGTAAATTACGGCCAGGGGACAAGCGGTGTGGAAGAAAAAATAATGAAGTGCAACCTCACCTCCCTAGGGAAACTCTCAAGGTTTAATAATTAACTGGAAGATATTCTGTTGAATTTGGCGATCACCCGGGTGTTGCCGGTAAAATGACAGGTGAATTAGGCCCTGAAAGAGTCAGAACCTTGGTAAAAAGGGGACTTTCCCCGCTGATGCTCTGCACTACGCTGACTTTTTGAGCAGGTATTTGAACATATTGTCCTTGACCATATTTTGCCGCAGGACTTCGAGTAAATATTCCTGGGCTTGCTCTTGAGTTAGGCCCCGGACTTGTTCTTTCAAGAGTTGGAGTTTAAATTCTTGTTCCAAGCTCAAATTTGTTGGCATATCCATTGGTTTGCTCCTGGTGGTTTCGTTGGTTATTTTTATTTACTACCGGAATAGACGGGTGATCCGTTTGGTTTGGTCCCGCTAATTGTAAAGTATCATTAAGTTTGCTTGACAAAATGTCCAAAACGTACATTTTGAGATTAATTTCTGCTACAAAAGTTTATCAAAGCCCTGTAAGCCTTATTATAGAAGGGAAAAAGCGCCGAAACATCAGCCAACGGAGATAAGCCTAATGGACGCAATGGAGTTTTTTCGCCGGAGTGCAGGGAAGTGGCGATCGCAGCGCACGACCCATCACCTTGCTTTTCGACGAGCCGAACTAGGAGATTCAGAAATCCGGGTGGAAACCTTAGATAAAGATCATCCCCAAGTTGTAGAAATCTGCGAGTTACATCAAATCGATCCGCAACGTGCAGTCGGTGGAGCCTTTGTCACCTGGGCGGGTTCAATGGAATGGGACCAGAATGATGAAAATCACTCGGGTTCCACCGTCTTTGCCTTGGTCCCGGAAGAGGATAACCCCAAAGCTGGAAAACTCCTCAGAGAGCGGGGTTATGCCGAGATAGTACCCGTAGCGGGTCTATATGAAATGGATGACGAAGAAGGTCTGATTCTAGTGACGGAATATGAAACCATGAGTGTTGTCGAACGGTTCTGGTTTGCCAGCCCGGACCTGCGACTGCGGACGAGTACCGTCACCCGGTTTGGGGGGTTCAGTACGGCTTCATTCTGTAGCGAAAGCCGGATCCAGGTCGAATCCAACTCAGGTACCAGTGATTCCCCCTCTGACTCTGACAAGAATGCCCGAACCACCCCCCAATTCCAATCCGCCTTCGGCTGGTAATCAAAAGGAAGACCCAGGGAGTCTTGAAGGCTCCCCCATCCCCCCTATCCCCCCTATCCCCCCCACCTCCCCCATCCCCCCCATCATGTCCGACCCCCTAGTCCGGGGGTCTGATTATCTCAATGCGGTGCGTCAGATTGCGATCGACCCGAGTACCATTTGGTCCGGTGAGGATATTATCCAGCGGATCCAAGTTTGTAGCTGGATTGGAGAGCATATCGAAACGATTAACCAACAACTGGGGGAGTATTTGGAAGCCTGCCATCAGTGTTTTCCCGCTTCTGAACGGCGAAAGATAGTCATTTTTGCCGCGCCGATCGCCCCGGAATACGGGATAGATGCCCTCTGCAATATCCTGGTGGATCCGGTGGCGATCGTCATTGATGTGGGTCGGACTGCACCCCAAGACTGGTTAAGCATTGTCGTCCATGAATATGCTCATGCCTATTTGAGCTGCCCTGGACATGACGCCCGACTCCTGGAGGTCCTAACCCATCTGTGTTTGGGACTGGGACTCGAACCCCCCAATGCTACGGGAATGGATGAGAGGGCAATGGATCAGATGTTAAGAAATTGGCCACACTGTAACGCTACCGCTGAACCCCTAGCCTTTTGGCGAGGTAACGGATAATACTTTTTGTGGCGAAATATTACAGATTGTTGCGTTCGGTGAGAAAAATGAAACTGATCTGACCGTCATCCCGTAATCTGAAGGATGTCTATTTATTGAAATCGGCAGTCAGTCGGTAGCAGTGACCGTTGAGCGCTACGGGTTCAAGCCATCTCTAGAACAGACCATATCGGTTTTTCTAGGGGGTTCCCATACCTTAAGGGCCAATTCGCTGCATCTGCCACTGAAAGCAGAAGTTAAAATTTGAACTTACGGAGATTCTGACGTGGCATTACCTTTGTTACAGTACGCTCCTAAGAGCCAAAACCAGCGGGTTGCTGGATATGAAGTGGGAAGCGATGAGCAACCCAAAATCTATACCACCGAAAACCTCCCCTCTCCTACCGAGATGGATGAGGTAATTTGGGCCAGCTACCGCCAAGTGTTCAGCGAACACCAAATCCTCAAGAGCAACCGCCAAACCTTCGCGGAATCTCAACTGAGATATGGTCAAATCACAGTTCGTGATTTCATTCGCGCTTTGGCTACCTCGGATGCCTTCATTCGGCTCAACTACGAGACCAACAGCAACTACCGTTTCGCCGAAATTTGCGTCCAACGCATTTTAGGACGCGACGTTTACAACGAACGCGAAAAAATTGCATGGTCTATCGTGATCGCGACTAAGGGTGTCCAAGGCTTTATCGATGCCGTACTCGATAGCGAAGAATACCTGAACAGCTTTGGTTACAACACGGTTCCTTATCAGCGTCGCCGGATTCTACCCCAACAGGCTAAAGGTGAAACTCCCTTTAACCTGAAGACCCCCCGTTATGGCGAATACCATCGCGCTCAGTTGGGCTTCCCACAAATCATCTGGCAAAGCCAAGTGCGTCGCTACGTTCCCCAAGACAAGGTGGCTCGCGCAGGGGATCCGTCCCTCTATATGGATATGGCTCGTAACCTGAACAACGGGAAAGGTAACCCCCCGACCCGCGTTTCTACGTTCAATATGAATTACGAAGCGTTGGTTCCCCGTAAGAAGTAATTACATTTTGCTCTCTTTAGCAATGTAGTTGCCTCAACCCTGAAGTTAGGGGCTAGAGTCTGGGAAGTTGTGGTAAGCCCTATTGATGCGAACCCATAGTTCTTAGTCTTTGGCCCCTAACTGTTTTAGGGCTGAGGAGACCCGTTTCAGGGCTTTATCCTTTCTTCACATTTCACTTGAGGCAGTTGTTTGGGTTACTGGTTTGTAAAGTCTTTACCCTGTCTCGATTTTCTACAATATCTCATTTAAACACTACTTTTTATAAGTGTATTCACTCCGCTTATTTTTATTAAAACTTATTAATTTATCTCTTGACAATTGCAGTTTGAAGAGAGTAAGACAGAAGCATAAAACAGTTTGCATTAATCTTATTTAAACTGTCCCGAAGACTCAGATCTCAAGCTGAAAATAACCATCAGGTCGGCATCTAGCCCCTAACCCCCATCAGGCGGGTTTTATCCCTCATTAACAGGGCCAGCATTATGATGGTTGATTTAAAGCAATTCTTTGATGCTACAAATCCGAGTAAGACTCTGTTTGTCGAAGATTCGGAACTGGATCAGCAATATTATATTGATTTTTCCTCCGTGCGCGGGGGCCAAATTATTGAGGATTTAAGGGATAATATTACCCTCTGGTCCCCAGAAGAACCCACCTGCCAATTGTTCACAGGACATATCGGCTGCGGGAAGTCCACGGAGTTATTGCGTCTCAAGGCGGAGTTAGAACGGGAGGGCTTTCACGTGGTCTATTTCGAGTCGTCTAAAGACTTGGAAATGGGCGACGTGGATGTGGGGGATATTTTGTTGGCGATCGCCAAACGAGTCAGTGAAAGTCTCGATCGCCTCACCCTAGAAGAACCCAAACGCCTGAAAAGCATCCTCCAAGGGGCGGCGAAACTGTTACAAACAGAAATTAAATTAGATGAAGTAGGCGGCACGATAGGTCCAGCTCAAATCACCGCCAATCAGGAAGGGGTGACGGTTGTCGCAATGGGGATTGCCAAAATTACTGCTAAGGTGAAAGCCAGTCCCGATCTGCGCAGTAAATTAAGAGGATATCTGGAACCCCAAACCAATGGGATTATTGAGGCGATTAATAAAGAATTGCTCGAACCGGCGATCGCCAAGCTGAAGCAGCAGGGCAAAAAAGGACTGGTGGCGATCGTCGATAATCTGGACAAGGTGGATAGTTCCCCCAAACCTTGGGGACGCCCCCAACAAGAATACCTATTTGTCGATCGCGGTGAACAGTTGCGAGCGCTCCACTGCCACCTGGTTTATACGATTCCCCTCGCCTTACGATTCTCCAATGACTTCGGGACCCTGATTGAGCGCTTTATCGTTGAACCCCATGTTCTGCCGATGGTGCCAGTCCAATCCCGAGATGGCAGTGAACATACGGAAGGCATGAACCTCCTGCGCCAAATGCTCCTCGCCCGAGCTTTTCCGGATCTCACCCCCGAACAGCGCCTGGAAAAAATGACCGTCATTTTTGAGAACCACCAGACCCTTGATCGTTTATGCCGAGTCAGTGGGGGTCATGTACGGAATGTGCTGCGAATGCTCAACGATGGGATTAAAAAACAACGGCAATTGCCCCTGACTGGCAAAACCCTAGAGGATGTAATTTCCCTCTATCGCAATGCCCGGATTTTAGCGGTAACCGATGCGGAGTGGAAATTATTGCGGCGGGTGAGAGAGGAGAAAAAGGTGGCCGGTGATGATGGATATCAGACCTTAATTCGCAGTATGTTCGTTTACGAGTATCGAGATGCGTCCGAGTCTTGGTTTGATGTTAATCCCCTGTTGGCAGAAGCGAAGGAGTTGCTTTCATGAGTGAAACTATCATCGTTGAGGGGGATGCCATCAATCAAAATCAGCAGGCGTTGGCCGAACTGATCTGGGCGGTGGAAATGTCCCGAGGGCAATTTAAGCTGATGTTGGTCCGGTGTAATTATGGGACGTTGCGTGATGTCCTGGTGCAACAACTGCGAGAACAATGTACCTTAAATATCCGGGAGATTGTCCTAGAACCGACGGTAAAACAAGTATATTCCAGTTTGAGAGAGCGCCTCGGTGATGAAATTCCGGATGCTGTGATGATTTTTGGTTTGGAATCAGCGGCTGCCTTAGATGTGGTGCTGACTTCTCTCAACCAGGTGAGAGAGGAATTTAGAAAAAACTGCCCCTTTCCCGTCATTTTTTGGATCAATGATGAGGTATCAGTTCAGTTGACGCGGTTAGCCCCGGATTTTGAAAGTTGGGCGAGTTTGAGTGAATTTGCGATCGCACCAGAGGATTTGTTAGCCGCGCTGACAGAAGAGACCGATCGCCTGTTTGTGGAGGTATTTGCTGCGGGCAATCAACGTTTTGTGGCCAATAAGGAGATTTTTCGCAAGCGCTATCCGTTTGAGATGACCTTAGCTTTGCAGGATTTGGAAAAAGCTCGTCAGCCCTTGAATCCTACCTTAGCCGCGACTTTGCCGTTCGTCTGGGGGCGCGAGGCTTATACGTGCGATCGCATAGATGAGGCGTTAAATTACTATCAGCACAGTTTGCAATTGTGGCAACAACAAGATGCCAAAGGGGCTCAGGAACGGGCCGCAGCAGTTCTTTATCATATCGGATTGTGTTACGCTCGCACGGCAGAACTGGATCGAGGCAATAGTGAGCTCTGCTGGAAGCAAGCACAGTCGGTGTTTCAACAGTGCCTAGATTCCTTCGATGCAGCAGGAAGACCGGACTTAGTAGCCCAATTTATCGGTCAGCTTGGGGAAACCTTCCGGCAGTTGAATGATTATGCCAGTTTGCAAAAACTGGCGCAAAGTGCGATAAAATTACACCAAACATCAGGGAATACCGTGCAGTTGGCGCGAGATTATGGATTTTTAGCACAAGTTGCCCTACATCAGCAGAACTGGGACCATGCGAAAGAACTCGCCGAAAAGGCCCTAGAAATTTTAGTCACCAACACCCAACAAGGACAACAGCACCAGGGATTATATTTGCTGCTGTTGGCGCGAAGTTTGCGGCAGTTAGGGGAAGAAGAGGAGGCCCACGATCGTTTGGAAGAGGCGGTAAAGGGTGACCCGGCGGATAATCCACATTTATATATTGAAATTTTGGAGGAGTTACGATCGCTATATTACAAGCAATCGCAGTATGTGTCCGCATTTGATCGCAAGCAAGAACGACTCTCAATTGAGCAGCAATTTGGGTTGCGGGCGTTCATTGGTGCAGGACGGTTGGAACCGCAACGACAAGCGCGATCGCAACCGATGCCAATGGAGTCTCCCGGAAGTGTAGCCCGAGAAATTCTCGCCTCGGGACGACAAAAGGATCTAGAACGGTTAATCCAACGGATCGGCAGTACCCAATACAAATTAACGGTGATTCACGGTCCTTCGGGGGTGGGGAAAAGTTCTCTGGTGCAAGCGGGATTGCTGCCAGCATTGAAACAAACTGGGATTGGCGATCGGGATATATTACCCGTTTCCCAACGCCTATACACGGATTGGGTGAAAACCTTGGGTCAATTACTGCGTGAGGCCCTGGCACAACGAGGGATGCAGATTGACGCCATTCCTGATACGGTGGATAGGGTCCTGGAACAGTTGCGTCAAAATGAATCGAATCACCTGCTAACCGTACTGATTTTCGATCAATTTGAAGAGTTTTTCTTTGTTTGTAAGGAATCCGAAAAGCGCCAGAAATTCTTTGAGTTTTTGGCGAGTTGTTTTCAGATTCCTTTTGTTAAGGTGGTACTCTCTCTCCGAGAGGATTATATTCATTATTTGTTGCACTATAATTCCCAACCTGGATTTGAGGCAATCAACTCGGATATCCTGAGTAAGAATACGCTATATGCCGTCGGAAATTTTTTACCGGCAGATGCGGTGGACATTATTCGCAGTTTGAGCGATCGGGCGCATTTCCCTTTAGAAGGCCGATTAATCGAGGCAGTTGTCACAGATTTAGCTAATAAGTTAAAAGCAGTCCGTCCCATTGAGTTGCAGATTGTCGGTGCACAACTACAAAGCGATAATATGACAACCTTGGCAGAATATCGGCAACTTGCACCTAACCCGAAAGAACAACTGGTCCACCGATATTTAGAAGAAGTGGTCCGAGATTGTGGCAAGGAAAATAAAGAGTTTGCTGAACTGATTTTATATTTGCTCACCGATGAAAATTATACTCGTCCTCTCAAAACTCGGGCCGACTTGGAAACGGACTTGAAAGGATTAACGACTAATTTGCTGGATGAACCTGAGCGGTTGAATTTAATACTTTATGTATTTGTTAAGTCAGGTCTGGTATTTATGTTACCTGAATCTCCGGCGAATCGATATCAATTAGTTCATGACTATTTGGTGTCTTTTGTGCGTGCGAAAAATGAGGAAAACATCGCTAAACTTAAGGAGGATTTGAAAAAGGCTCAAGCTGAAAAGGAACAAAGCGATCGCCAGTTAAATTTAGTATTAAAACGGCAGCTTAAAGCCACCTTTGCCGCTGGCATCGGTTTAGCTATTTTAGCTGGTGGTGCAGTGGTTTTAGCCGTTCAATCTCGTCAATTAGCTGCGGATTTAAAAACCCAACAGGATGAGAGAGAACAAGTTAATCAACAACTCGAAGCTCAAAAAAATCAAGCGGTAGAAAATGCACAACGCTTAGAAGAGTTGACCATTAAATTAGAAGCTGAAAAAAGAACAGTTATCACTTTTGCTCGGAATCGCGATCCGGTAAGCGTCCGTCGAGTCTTGTCTACTTTAATTGCAGACTCCCAAACCCCCTTTGACTATAGTATTCTCCAGGAACATTTAGCAAACAGGGAATGGGAAAAAGCGGATAAGGAGACTTATGAATTACTCCTTTCGATAGCAGGTCCCGAATCTGAAAAGCAAGGATATTTCAATCCTGATGAGTATAAACAGTTCTCTTGTCAAGAATTAACACTCATTGATGATTTGTGGGTTGCTGCGAGTGGGGGGACCTTGGGAGTGAGTGTTCAGAACAAAATTTATCAAGAAACCGGAAAAAATTGGGAAACCATGTATGATCGCGTCGGATGGAAACAGTTAAATTCTAAATGGTTAGTTGAAGAACGATTTAATGATACAACAAATCGCTGGTTCTATCTGGGTTATGCTAGACCCAATTTTGAGAATCCGCCCTTGGGTCATCTCCCTATTTTTCACGGATTAGCCGTATTTGAAACGCCGCCACAAGACAGTAAAGGACGCAAATTGCAAATTCAGGAGTTACTGGATCGCTGTTGGCCGGAAAATCCGTAATCTGGGATGAGGGGAAGAGGGCTTAATCGCCCTCCTCACCCCTTTGTTTTCTCCTACGTCAAAATCGCCCCGCCTAACAACTTCTCATACCGCTTATCTAACTCACTTTTTAACACCGGCCATCTTTCCAAGATTGGGTCTTTCTTAATAACTTTTTCTGCTGCATCCCTCGCTAAAATTAATATTTCTTTATCCTCAACTAAACTCGCTAAGACAAAATCAGGGAGTCCCGATTGTTTCGTTCCCATGACTTCTCCGGGTCCGCGCAATCTCATATCCATTTCAGCGATGAAAAACCCATCTTGTGATTGTTCCATGACGTTGAGGCGATCGCGCGCATCGGTAGTGGCTTTGGGATGGGTCATTAAGATACAATAGGATTTCTCTGCACCCCGTCCAACTCTTCCTCGCAATTGGTGCAATTGTGATAATCCAAATCGTTCGGCATTTTCGATGAGCATGACGGTGGCATTAGGAACGTCTACCCCCACCTCAACTACGGTGGTAGAGACTAAGATTTGGGTATATCCATCGCGAAATAGTCCGATCGCCTCTTCTTTTTCTGCTGAACTCATCCTGCCATGCAGCAATCCCACTTTAAATTCTGGGAAAATCACCTCTTGCAGTCTTTGATATTCTTCTATTGCCGATTTTAAATCTAATTTCTCCGATTCTTCCACTAATGGCAACACCACATAAACTTGCCGTCCTTGCACCACTTCCCGCTTGATTAAATCATAAGCATGGGTGCGTTCTTTCCCCGAGAAAATCGTGGTTTGAATCGCTTGTCTTCCCGGTGGCAATTCATCGATTTGACTGACATCTAAATCCCCATGTAAGGTAAGTGCCAGGGTTCGGGGAATGGGAGTGGCGGTCATGGTTAAAACATGAGGATCTTCCCCTTTTTGTTGCAGTTTCGCCCGTTGTCCTACTCCAAATCGATGCTGTTCATCGATGACGATTAGTCCCAGTTTGTGGAAGTTTACCGGGTCTTGAATTAAGGCATGGGTCCCGACTAAAACGGGTAATTCTCCGGTTTCTAATTGGGGGAGAATTTGTTTGCGTTTGGCCGTTTTTGTGGACCCGGTGAGGAGTTCGACGGGGAGATGCAGGAGGTTAAACCAACTGACTAATTTTTTATAATGTTGTTCGGCTAATACTTCCGTGGGTGCCATGAATGCGGCTTGATATCCGGCTTGAATGGCGGCTAAGATGGCAACGACGGCAACGACGGTTTTACCGGCACCGACATCCCCTTGGACGAGGCGGTTCATGGGTTTGGGTTTTTGCAAGTCTTCGAGAATTTCGGCAATGACTCGCTGTTGAGCATGGGTGAGTTTAAAGGGGAGGAGTTTATAAAATTTATTGATTAATTTGCCTTTCCCGGATAAGATTGCGCCGGTTTGGGTGTCTCGAAGCCCTTGGCGACGATGGAGGAGTCCGAGTTGCAGGTAGAAGAATTCATCGAAGACGAGGCGGCGACGCGCTTCTTCGAGGATGTCCCGATCGCGCGGAAAGTGGATTTGAGAAACAGCATCCTGCAATCCCATGAGTTGATAGCGCGATCGCAGGCTATCCGGCAGAGGGTCACCCAGTAAACCCACATGGGATATCACACTCTGTACCCCTTTTCTCACAACATCGGCGGTAATCCCTTCGGTTAATGCATAAACGGGGACAACTCGTCCAACGTTAAGGGATTCAATAGTGCCGCTTTCATCCAGCACTTCAATTTGGGGATTATCCAGGGAGACGCCATATTTACTGCTTTTGACTAACCCCGATGCGGCAACCACTGCACCTGTCGGATACGTTCGCTTTTGAATTTCTTGCCACCCGCGATTGCTTTGCCTTCCGGCAAAAAAGCGACTGAGTTTAATTTGCCCGGTACTATCTTTAATAACCAGATTTAAAATAGTTAATTTCGGATTGCGCGGACTGCTAAAGCAATCACATCGTTTGACTGTCCCAATAATAGTGACTGTTTCTCCAGCTTCCAGTTCTTTGATATTCACCTGGCGGGCATAATCAATATGGTCCCGAGGGAAGTTGTATAGGAGATCGTAGATAGTATAAAGCCCTAATTTGGCTAACTTGTCGGCGTTGCGTGTTCCAATGCCGCTAACTTGACTTAAGGCTTGGTTGAGGGAGACTGGGGAAGTGGAACGGGTGGTATTATAGGGGGTGGTTGAGAGGGTTTCTGCGGGGGAGAGGCTGCGCGATCGCAGCGGTGAGGTGGGAGGTTGTTCTACAAGTCGGTTTTGTTGGGCAGTGCCATTCTGGGGAAGTGGAGTTTTGCTACAAATTCGTTCCATATCCAGAAGAAACCTGCGGGTATCTGACACTAAGGCTTGTCGCTTTTCGAGGTTCAGTTCTGGATATCGACCAAATTCTGCGGCTATGCTTTGCCAGCGGCGAAGATCTGCCGAGACGAGATTGGCAGGGGAGTCTTTTAAACTAATTTGAAGAAATTCGCTAAAGCGATATTGACTGCCGACAACATCAGTAAATCCGCGTTGTGCTTCGACAGACAAGGCTTTTTGCAATCGACCCCAATCTAGTGATTCTGCGTTCACGGTTTCCCCCCTACCTGATTAGTCTTCAAACCAGCTTGAACGCCATGCAGCTTCTGCTTGGGCGATCGCTCGTTCTCGTTGTTTTTGATGATAGTCTCGTTTGAGTGAATTTAGCCGTCCCGAGAGGCTGCGAATTTGTCCTCGGGATGCACTCAGCCGGGAGTCGGCAAATTCTAGATCGGTTAATCTTAAATGAACGGCCATGATATGAACCGGCCCTTTGAGTAGGGAGGCTAAACCGGGCATTTGGGGTAACTCGTCGGTCCCTTGCGCTTCTAGGGTCAGGGTGACTAGATTCGGTGGCCCTCCGATCGCCTCACTATTGGGCAGTTTTTCGGCGGCTTCTAGCAACATGGCAGGAACGTTTTTGGACCCAATTCCAGCAGCGCGCAGGACCTGGTTGGTTTCATGGGAGACTTGTTGCAACAGTTGGACAATTCCCGATTCTATCCGATCTTGCCAATTGGATAAATTTTCGGGGTCGGCAATTTCTTCCAGGGGAGTGAGTTCCTGTTCCTCTTCAACGAGGGTAATGTCCTCGGGAGGGGTTCCCTGTTCGGAAAGACCTTCGACGATCAGGACAACTGGGCTATCTTCGGGGTTGGGGTCTTCAACGAGGGCGATCGCCTCAGCTTCTGCTTTCTTGACGATCAACCTCAGTTGGGATTGCAGTTGTTGCTTCTGGGATAAGGATAAGTCCAGAAAATGCTCGGGATATCCTTGGGTGCAAATATGATAGCCCGCTAAGACCAGTTGCTGTCGCACTGCTTGTCCCAAGGTCGTTAAATAATGCCTGTAGGTCTTCTGAAATTGTCCCGCTAGGTCTTGCGCTGCCTGTTCTAGCTCTGCAATGTCCTGGTCAATGAGTTCGAGGGGTCTTGCCATAGCCTGTGATTTGGATCCGATAGCAATAATAAGGTCTTTTCTAACGATAGCGGCTAGAAAAACAGAAGGCAGGTCATGCTATGGTTTGACCTGCCTGATACATTTACGCGACATTTTCCCGGGTTTTCCCGGACAATGCTACGACAGCACTATTACCCGTTAAGGTAACAGAGGCGGTATCCCGCAAAGTGCTTAGAGTTTCTCTAAGCACACGAACAGAGTTGTATTGGATGCTTCACCTGGAGCTTTAAAGCCTCATTTTTTGCCGACCTCGGCAACCAAGAAAGGAAGTCTCAAAGGCAAGCAGAAAGGCTCCAAACTGGAATGGATGATTACTGCATCCGACTCTAGTCGCTTTATTTTACCGTATTACCCAGAAATGTTCAACGAATCTGCGATTAAATTCTACTCTGGTTCTAGCAGTCTTTTCCAACTCTAGGACGCCGCCTATCCCTCTTTTGTCACTCTAGGCAGAGGAAAATAAGAAATGTCCATCAGCCGAAGGAGGGAAGAGCGCGAAGCAAG
>NZ_JAMXFA010000042.1 GCF_025370785.1 Laspinema olomoucense D3b | reverse complement strand
CGATCTCCCCGATCTCCCCAATCTCCCCAATCTCCCCAATCTCCCCTATCTCCCCTATCTCCCCAATCTCCCCAATCTCCCCAATCTCCCCAATCTCCCCAATCTCCCCAATCTCCCCTATCTCCCCTATCTCCCCTATCCCCCCAATCTCCCGCTGTTAGGATTTTAAAACGCGGATAAATTCCAACGGGAGTCCATCCGTATCGGCAATGAAGGCGACTTCGTAGAGGCGATCGCCGATTTGTTGTTGAGTCGGTTCCAGCAAAACTTTCAAGGGGGATAACTCGGGATTGGTTTCCGTTGCTTCCAAAACCTGCTGTTGCAACTGTTCTAACCAACTGGGTAGATCTGGGGTGGAGTTGGTCAGGTCAAAGGATAGATGATAATAGCCAGTGTAATGCTCATCTCCAAAGGCATCGGCAGCGGGACGGGGTTCGGGAATTTGAATCAGTTCAATGCGTCCATTTAAACCTTCCATCCAACAGGCGAGGGTAATGCCTGCCGTAAATCGTTCGCAAACTGTAAATCCGAGGAGGGAATAAAAGGCGATCGCCCGATGAATATTAGCAGTCCGGATCGAAACGTGATGCATCTTCCCTGCCTTAGATGGAGTTACTCAAACAATCGGAAATAAGGATAGCGGATGGGAACCCCGGGTTCTTTTTCCAGCTCAAAATTAATCACTTCCCAACAGGGTTCCACCGCCGCCTCGGGACTGAATTCCACAGGTAACCCATAGAGTCGCAGTTTGGCTGAATCCGGCTGACCCCGCCAAGGAGAACTGCGTTCGAGGTAGGAACCGATTAGGTTCTGATAGCGTTGGGCAATAATCACTTGCGTTGCCCGATAACCTTGGGTATAGAGGCGATCGAGGGCTTCATGGATTTCAAAGCGAATCCCATCGGGATGGGTATGTTGCCGATACCACTCCTTATTCCACTGACGCCAATGCCGTCCAGACTGGAGGTGAATCAGTTCTCCGGTAGTGGGGTTGGCCTCAAATGCACCATGACGCTGACACAAATAAGTATCCGTCAGAGTCAGTGCGGGAATTGTCTGACGACAGTGGGGACACTGAATCTCTGGGCCGAAGATAGGATACTGCGAAGCTAAATTGATCATGCTATTGGGGGCCAACTTGCTTGGGATAGGTGCGCCAGGGATTTTGGCTTTATTATAGCGAGGGAGACCTGGGTATTGCTTACAATTTATGGCGATTCCTTAAATAAGGCAAGCTCAATTGTGACAAATTTCAATCAACCTCTCGGGGTTTCCTCGAATTATTGGCCGGTGCCGGATCTGTCTGCTGCGGCTTTTGTTGCTCCGAATGCGACGGTGATGGGCTGGGTGGAGGTGGGTCCCGGGGCGAGTATCTGGTATGGGGCGGTGGTGCGCGCTGATGTGGAAAAAATTATCATAGGTGCGAGTAGCAATATTCAAGATGGGGCGGTTTTACATGGCGACCCCGGAAAGCTGACGGTTTTAGAAGAGTTTGTGACGGTGGGCCATCGAGCGGTAGTACATGGGGCCTATATTGAACGCGGCTGTTTGGTCGGGATTGGTGCGGTGGTGATGGATGGGGTGCGAGTGGGAACCGGGAGTACAATCGGGGCTGGGGCAGTCGTGACGAAGGATGTTCCGCCTTATACCCTGGTGGTGGGCATTCCGGCTAAACCCTTGCGTACGGTTTCGGAAGCGGAAGCGGCTGAATTGATTGAACACGCAAGGCGCTATGAGAAGTTGGCGCTGGTTCATGGGGGTAAGGGGACGGACCTAGGCTTTAGCTAGGAGGCTGGTACAGTTAAGGACCAGAAACCGGGTTTCTGACGGAATGGGTGGCTATTTATCAGCATTTTGGGAAAGAAACCCGGTTTCTAACCTCTGCTGTCCCCAGAGGACCCGAAACCGGGTTTCTGACGGAATGGGTGGCTATTTATCAGCATTGTGGTAAAGAAAGCGGGTTTCTAACCTCTATGGACCCGAGCCCATCCCGGAGTTTTAAGGGGTCTGAGGGTTTCCTGGGCTAATTTGAGCAGAATCGGGGAAAAGGGCTGTTCAAGTGAGCCAATTGATTGCAAAATATCAGTAGAACTCGGAAAATAAGTTAAGAATTTAAAGAAAAGGGGAATTCACTATGGATTTTGACTGGCGCATACTTGTTGTTCTGTTCCCAATCATTGCTGCTGGAAGTTGGGCGCTGTTCAATGTTGCTAAAGTGGCGATCGCCCAGATCCAAAACTTTTTGAACAAACAAGCCTAATCCGTTGCACCTGGGGACCAGCGGTGGATTCTTCCCTCTTGCGGAGTCGTTTTTTCGCTTGAGCTTGCAGGAGTCCTTCTGGAACTTGAAGAGGGGTTCAGGGGTCATTTCGACCCAGCAGCTTGGACTGCCAATCACGCAAACGCAAACACAAAACTAATCTAAAAGCACCTGAACCCAGGCCACTGAGCTAAGGTTTGGGGGCTTTTTTCTTGGGGCGATCGCCTTAGTCATCCGTCTGAGGGGTAGGCTCGGGTAGCTGGATGGTAAATGAAAATGTACTCCCTTGACCCAGGGTACTTTCGGCCCAAATCCGCCCGCCATGCTGTTGAACAATTTTTTCACAAATGGCTAGACCTAAGCCGGTCCCTCCATGAGCGCGGGAGTCGGAACTATCAACTTGTTGAAAGCGCTCGAAAATCTTTTCTAACCGTTCCGGGGGAATGCCGCGTCCACAATCTTTGACTTGGAAGAGGATATGGGTGGATTGCCTGGATGCCGTCACCCAGACGCGGGACCCTGGAGTGGAAAATTTGATGGCATTGCTCAGGAGATTGGTAAATACCTGGATTAGGCGATCGGCATCGGCCCATAAAATGACCTCTGCTGGCTCAACTACAATGGAAACCGATGCCTCTTCAGCTAGGGCCTGTATGGAATCTGTCCCGCGTTGCATGAGCTCTCCGGCATGACAAGGCTGTTTGACGATCGCTACTTTTCCCGAAGCCATGCGTTCCATATCCAGAATGTCGTTAAGCAGACGCAAGAGGCGATCGGAGTTCTCTAAGGCAATGGTGAGCATTCGTTGGGATTTTTCGGGTTGATTCACCAGAACTCCACTGGCTAAAAGTCCCAGGGAACCCCGAATTGAGGTGAGTGGGGTGCGAAGTTCATGGCTGACGATGGAGATAAATTCATCTTTCATCCGTTCGATTTCAATCCGCTCGGTGATGTCTTTGAAGGTTAAGACAACCCCGACAATTTCCCCTTTTTGCCGCAGGGGGGCGCTGATATATTCTACGGGAAAACAGGTGCCGTCTTTCCGCCAAAAGACACCATCAGTAATAAATTTGACGCTACCTTGTTTGAGGGTCTCATCAATGGGAAATTCCCCTTCGAGATTGGAGGGGTTAGGAGTATGGGTCATTCTGAGCAGGATTTGGACCGAATTACCGATCGCCTCTGCGGGTCCATAACCCAACATTCTCTCGGCAGCGGGATTTAAGAAGGTGAGCTTCATCTGCTCATCTAATCCACAAATTCCTTCTCCGGCAGAGTTTAAGATTAATTCGTTCTGATGGCGCAACCAGGCTAGGGCTTGATCCGGGGGGGGGTAATCCGCTGGTTGGGTGCCAATAGTGGAGGCATACAAATCTGCTCTGAGTGCCATGTGCTCAAGGCGATCGCGAATGGTTTGGAGTTCGTTCCGATTGCTCACGGGCGATCGCGGTGCGGGAATGTCCTGATTCGGCCAGTTCGGCAGGTCGTTACAAGGACAGGACATGGGGGGCATTCCTCTCGTTCTTAGGGGGTGGGGCATGGAACATCGAGGGCAATCCACAATTTCCCATTCGGAACTCATGAGCTCGGCGACGGTTTCCTCAGTTCCGGCTAGATAACAATGCCCGGACTCTGGCGCTTGCACCTCGAACCATAATTGTTCAAACTCCGGACTGTAGGACTCGCCTGCAATGGTTTGTTTCGGCTTGCGGTCTAGCCCTCCGTTTCTCATCAAGACAGTTTTGCCTAATTGCAGCCAATGAGCCAGATATGCTTTTACTTTAGATGGGGACGCCATAATTCCCTATAACCTTCTATTGTGGAGCTAGATCCTCTTCAAGGCTGCTTTTTTAATCAAATCTTAAGATTGGCAGCCTTCCGCCTATCCCCAGTTTAAGAAATTTTATGAAATTAAGGAGCGATTCCTCTAGGGACTTTTGAGAGGGCCAGAACTTAGGGAATCTCTACCGTCGAACCCTAAATTTAGAAGCATCAAAAGCGAATCGCTTTTGGGTTTAGGGTGAGCTTCTTAAAAGCTGTGTAAGTCCTGCTGGGGATAACAAAACTGGGGAATTCCAGGTTCACATGGGGTAGCAAGTCTGCGGAGTTGATTCCCCAATCGGGGCTAAATTTTCCGGTTTGCTTCCCCCTCACTCTTGATGCTGGGCGCGCACTTTGTCACGGAGGCGTTGGGCGATCGCCTGAATGTAACTCATCCCTTCCTCATCGGGTTCCATATTACACCGCCGCCAGCGATTTCTAGCTATCAATAAGGCGGTGCGAAGTTCCTGGAATGATTCCGGCAGAATTTGCTTTCTTTGGTAATCTTTTGCACAGCGCTGCCCTATTTCCACACATTTTTCCACGGACTCCCAGGATTGATATCCATTGAAGGTTAAAGCAAAATGATTAAATAATTCCCACCGGGCATGGGTGGAGGGAATATCCGATGCACTGATTTGGGTATGGTCCAGCGGTTTTAACAGTAACCTAACCAGGGGCAACCATGCTTTTTCAATCCATTTTAAATCCGGGGAAGCTGTGACCCGTTCAAAAATCCAATGGGTGTCTATTAATTCCATTTCCATCCCTATTTCTGCTTCTTTATTCGAGGTATGAAAAATCAACGGACATAAGGGCGGTTGTGTGGCCAAATAATCAACTACTTCTCGCCCATTTCCGGGTTCAAAAGTGGCTTCTTGCCGGGTCCAGGCCGGACCTAAATTATAGTCTAAGCTGATTAATAAGCATTTATGTAAATGAACTTTTAGCCAAGATAGAAGCTCAGGAGCATTATCAAAAAATAACACATATTCATCGGGAAACATCTGTTCCAGGTGATGGCGCATTAGGTCAATGCGCTTTTTATTATTATCTAATATCACAATACTTTTTGCTCGACTCAGGCGGTTAAATTGGTGGGTATTGCGCGACACCCAGGCCATTAATTCTAAAGAGTTTTTGAAAAACCCGCAGGACCAACCCGGAAAGACTTCACCGAGGCGATCGCTGATTAAAGTTTGGGCTTCTGGAGTATCATCTAAGACAATAATCATCCGCGATGAAGGAACGGTTTGCGGGTCGCGTTGCTGAGGCTTCTCTTTGAGGCGGTCTTCACTACAATTGGAGCTATTTTTAGCCCTGTATTGGATTAACCGTTTCAGCGTATCGGCCCAACCTGAATCAATCCAGTCCCAAGAATCAACTGCATCTAGGGAGTGATAAGGGATGACCCTTTCACAGTGCCAATTTGCACCCTTCAACGCCATTTCCATGCCAATTTCAGCATCACTATTCGAGGTATGGAGAATCACTGGAAATTGGGGCAATTGGGTGATGAGGTAATCCACTACATCGCGACCAATTCCTGGATCAAATAGTTGGCCATTGCGTTCCCAACTCGGACCCAAATCATGGTCCAGACTCAGCAAAAGGCACTCATGCAGGTGTTTTTTTAACCAGGCAATAATATCCGGGGCATTATTAAAAAAAATGGCCGAATAGTTAGGAAATGACTCTTTTAGACGCTTTTCCATTGCCTGAATGCGCCCGGGGTCATCTTCTAAAATTGCAATAATTTCATCCATCCCAACCCTCCCCTTAATTGATTTTCCATTATAGGGAGTATTCCCCCCTAGGGGGTGGAACCTATCAGGGGCCTCACCCTCTGTTGACCAGGGCCTCTCCACTCAGACGACAGATGCGCCAGTCGGGGAGAATTTCGGCCCCTAGGCGACGATAGAAGGCGATCGCTGGTTCATTCCAATCCAATACTGACCATTCCATCCGTCCACAACCCCGATCAACGGCAAATTTTGCTAGTTCCTCAATTAGGGATTTGCCAATCCCTCTGCCGCGATAGTCGGGTAATACAAACAGATCTTCTAAATATAGCCCGGGCTTGGTTAGAAATGTAGAATAATTATAGAAAAAGAGGGCAAATCCAACAACTGTCCCAGAATATTCTGCAATCAATGCTTCAGCGTAGGGGCGATCGCCAAATAAATGGTCCTGAAGTGCTTGGGGACTGCCGGTGACGGCATCGGATAGCTTCTCATAAGCAGCGAGGGCGCAAATTAACTCAAAGAGTACCGCCACATCATCCACAGTGGCAGAACGAATTCGGATTTCAGAACAGTTTTCGGACATAATCCCGGGAGAGTATTGTGGGATTATTATATCCCCCAGGGAAACGGACTCAAAAATCCAACCCTTGACAGTCATCCAAGCGAGATGCCAAATTTGCCGCCCATCCCACTCCTAAGCCCTCCCCGGTGTAAAATGGTTTGGCTGGTAAATGTCCCGTAGGTGCGCTTAAATCAAAGATGAGTTCACCATAACTGCGCCATTCTATCCCCCCTGAGACTGCCCATCCCACAGTTTGGGCAAAGTGCGCATAATCCTGCTGTTGCTGCCAAATCTGGGACTGAATGGTGAATCCAAAGTGACCCTCGCTAGAGTCCATCCAGAGGCGATCGATTAGGCAAAGGTCGGCACAGGGAATGCTCAAACTATCGTCTTCTGTGAGATAATCCAAACGGGTTAGCCATTGAGTATCTGCTTTGGAGAGTCCCGCTACAACTCGGGAGGTTTGGGCAATTTCTAACAGAATGCGTCCGGTTTCGCGATCGCCACGTTGCCATTCCCCCGCGTTTAAAAATTCCCGCAGTTGCGTATAATTGACAGTCCCAATAATCAGAGAATCTGGCATTGTTATTCGGCAACCGGGAGATGAAACTGATACCAAAGCATCAGGCGATCGCAGGTTACAAGGATGGGTTCATTCATGATTTAAAATACAACAAAGCACAGTTCAGCGGGGGAAGGAATGGGATTTGGCAATAAACCTCGGGGTGTTTATTATCCTACAATGAAACGAAACGGCTGGGTTTCTGGATCAAGACCCGCTACAATTGGGTAGCCTAACTGGTGTGAGTCAATGATGCAATACGATATCCCCTGGGAAGATTTATCGCCGATCGCCCGCCTGGTTGCCGAACCCGGGGGCGGTTATGATGCGATCGGGGAGACACCAGGGACAAACCCGGAACTGCAAGGGCCTTGGATCGAGGTGTTGGTAGACTCTCCCGCTTCAGAGACGCCTCTGGATGAAGAACCCCTGAAATTATTTACTTATCGAGTCCCTCCGGAGTTAACGGTACAACCGGGGGATATTCTCAGTGTGCCCTTTGGATCGCAACAGTTAGGGGCGATCGCCATCCGGTTTACGGATCAATTAGCAGCACATTTATCCCTGGATCAGATTAAAGATATTGAAGATGTGGTGGTTTCTGGGTTTTTTGCCCGCAACTATTGGCAACTGCTGGAACGGGTGGCAGATTACTATTATACTCCCTTAGTGCGAGTAATTCGGGCCGCAATGCCTCCGGGATTATTTGCGCGATCGCAACACCGAATCCGCCTGAGTGAGCAAGTTCCAGCAGGGGGAAAAGAGTTTCTAAAAACCATTTCTGCCCAAAAAATCCTGGAACTGTTGCAATCTTCGGGAACTGGAGATTATACTTTGCAATATATTCGCAGTAAAGTTAAACCGGGAGCAAATTCGGGATTAAGGGAGTTAAAAAAACGGGGGTGGGTGGAAAGTTACTATGAGGCAGGCAGTCGCCCTGCGCCGAAACTGCAACAGGCGGTTACTCTGATTACCAGTTCTTTTCCCCCAGATTTGAGTAAGCGTCAGCGAGAAGTGCTACAAGTGCTAAGGCGACGGGGTGGGGAACTGTGGATGGCGGAGTTGCTGAAAATCTGTCAGACGAGTTCGGGAGTGGTGAAAAAGTTGGCGGAAAAAGGGTGCGTGGAAATCTACGATCGCGAAGCATTGCGATCGCCAGGGCAACCTACCCAAACTCCTGACTCACCTAAAGTTTTGAATTCGTATCAGCAACAGGCATTAGATGCGATTAATCAGATCGACGGATATGCCCGAGTGTTGCTGCATGGGGTGACAGGTTCGGGAAAAACTGAGGTTTATTTACAGGCGATCGCCCCGATATTAGCACAAGGGAAATCGGCGATTGTGCTGGTCCCGGAAATTGGACTGACGCCGCAACTGTGCGATCGCTTCCAAGCAAGATTTGGGGATAAAGTGGTGGTTTATCACAGTGCGCTATCCCAGGGTGAACGGTACGACACTTGGCGACAAATGCTCACAGACACCCCGCAAATTGCGATCGGAACGCGATCGGCCATTTTCGCCCCGTTACCCAATCTCGGCCTCATTATCCTCGATGAAGAATACGACGACAGTTACAAACAAGACCAACCTGCACCCACCTATCACGCCCGGACTGTCGCCCAATGGCGGGCGGAATTATCCAATTGTCCCCTAATTCTCGGTTCTGCCACCCCTTCTTTGGAAACTTGGGTAGAGATTGCGCTTAATCCCACCGAGGGCGATCGCACCCATTATCTACGCTTACCCGAACGCATCGAATCTCGACCCATGCCGCCGGTGGAAGTGGTGGATATGCGCCAGGAATTACGCAAAGGAAACCGTTCCCTGTTTAGCGAATCCCTGCAACAAGAGTTAAGTACCCTCCGAGAAACCGGACGACAAGGGATATTATTCATCCATCGCCGGGGACATAGTACCTTTGTTTCTTGTCGCAGTTGCGGGTATGTGATGGAATGTCCCCATTGCGATGTTTCTTTGTCTTATCATCAATTTCAAGAAGGCGGGACCGAATTTCTGCGCTGTCATTATTGCAGTTATACCAGTCGTCCCCCGGAACGCTGTCCTGACTGTGATTCTCCCTATTTTCGGCGCTTCGGCAGTGGCACTCAGCGGGTGATGCAGGAATTGGCGAGGGAGTTTCCTCAGTTGCGTGTGATTCGCTTTGATAGTGATACGACTCGCACGAAAGACGCACATCGGATATTATTGTCGCAGTTTGCCTCGGGGGAAGCAGATATTTTGCTGGGAACTCAAATGCTGACGAAAGGGTTGGATTTACCGCAAGTGACTTTAGTCGGGGTGGTGGCAGCGGATGGGTTATTAAATTTAGCGGATTTTAGAGCATCGGAACGCGCATTTCAAATGTTAACCCAAGTGGCGGGTCGGGCGGGTCGAGGGGATGAACCGGGACGGGCAATTTTACAAACCTATTCCCCAGAACATCCGGTGATACAGGCGGTGCGGAATCAGGAATATAACAGTTTTATCCAACAAGAGTTGGAACACCGAGAGGCGTTGAGTTATCCCCCTTATGGACGGTTGATTTTGTTAAGAATTTCCGGGAGGGATGATTGGACGGTGGAGGATACGGCAGTGGAGTTAGGGCAGGTACTGGGAGGACCGGATGCCTATCTTACCCGAGGATATGAGTTGTTAGGACCGGCACCGGCACCGATTTTACGGGTTGCCGATCGCTATCGTTGGCAAATTTTACTTAAATTTCTGCCTAATATACGGGTGGAGTTGCCGATGTTGGAGGAGTTGCGATCGCGCTGTCCCCGAGACATTAGTTTGGCGATCGATGTGGATCCCTTGAATTTGAATTAACGACTGAAGTCGTTTCCCGATGTTCGGAGTGACGACTTCAGTTGTCTGTTCTCTTCCCAGGATAAAGCGGTTATATCAAGTTCAGTTAATCGAAACTCTTGCACCTGTGGCAACACCGGGCGGGGGATTGATCCCCCCGGGTGTTGCTTATACCGAATTGGCAGTGCAGTTTAACGAGTGTGAACAGCGGGTCGGCGATTACGACGCCACGCATTTGCTAGACCCGCTAAACCGATGAGTCCAGGTAACCCGAAAAGTCCCCAATTCGTATCGCGCTCGCGGGTTTCGACCGTTTGAGTCGCCGAACGAGTTGTCGCTGGAGTCGTCGTTGTTTCTGTATCGGTACGCTCGATAATGGTGGTACTACCGGGTGTCGTCGTTGTATTCGGGGTGGTAGTACGTGGTGTCGTCGTTGTATTCGGTACAACCATCGTACCTCCGGGAGTTGTGCCAGGAGTTGTTGTACTCGGAGCGGTCATATTTGGACTGGTGGTAGTACCTGGAGTGGTGCTGGGACTGGTAGTATCCGGAGTTGTACCCGGAGACATCATCCCTGGACTGGTAGTACCCGGAGTTGTTGTACCTGGAGTCGTACCCGGGGTTGTCATACTCGGAGACATACCCGGAGTCGTACCCGGAGTTGTTGTCTCAGGAGTTGTACCTGGGGTTAGAGTGCTATCGGGTTGAATCGGAGCCGAGTCGAAAGTTCCGGGAGTTGGCGTGCTCTCCGGTTCGCTAGTATAAGGGTCTGTGGCATCAGGGGCAGTCGCATCCGGGGTGGTGGGAGCCGGGGCGGTCAGATTCGGGTCCGTGGTATAAGGGGCGGTGGAATCTGGGGTGGTGGAATCTGGGGAGTTCGTATCAAAATCCGTTGCTCCTTCTGGGTCCGTGGTTCCGGGGGGGGTGATTCCTTCCGGGTCCGTGGTATAACTAGGGTCGGTATAAGAAGGGTCGGTGTTCTCCAAATCGGTGGTTCCCTCGGGATCATCAGTCCCAGCCGGTGCAGTGGGGGAAGTTGTCCCCATGCCATCGGGTGAGGTTTGAGCAAAACCGGGGAGATTGAATAAAGGCACAGTGAGTACACTTAAGGTACAGGCACTTGCCAAAACTATTTTAGAGAGATTAACAGGTTGCATGATTATGTTTTGTTGAGATTGACTGATAACTTAGGGTTGCTTGTTAATTGGACTGAGAACCCGTTCTCATTCAGGGGGATGCACCACTGAAAACAAAAGTTAGAGACTCGGGAATCTAAGGGATGAAAACTGGGTTTGTCTTGTTTTAGAGTAAGAGATGAAATGAGGGGTTGCCAATCCTCTGTAGGCATAGTTTGCTCCAGGGGAGACTCGGGGGTGGAGGAATCAGAAGAGTCACCCGGTTTTGTTTGAGGAATCCCCCCCAGAATTCAGGTGCTAGGATTGCCGCGATCGCCTCAGCTTTCAAGTCAGTTTGGGCTAATTGGGTAAGGGGGACCGTTGACATCCTCCTGGAGATAGATTTAGCTTGAATCTTGGGGATGATAAGTGCAGTGGGGGGAATTTCACTGGGGCGATCGCCAGCGATTTAATCCCCTCCAACTCACTCCGGCGCACAGAATTCCCAGGAAAATACTCACCAACAATACTAACCCATAATTTAATCCAAGCTGAGTTGGGGTGAATTCATCTCGGGATGCCGGTGGCGATAGTTTGGAGAGCGCCTGAGTCAGAGAAATGGCCGATGCAGTGGTTGTCCCGACTCCCATTGCAGCAGCGGCGATCGCATTTTCCAAACGGCGATCGCGTTCTTTGATTTCAGCGCGCTTTAGCACTGCTGCTATTTCTTGTAAGGATTGTTCTCGCCTGAGCAATCCCATCTTAAATCCCCGCCATTGTTGTTCGAGTTCCCCTTGATATTGAGGGGCGATATAATCTCTAAATTCAACCCAAACTTTTAAGTCACTGGTGGCCATTTCTTCCTGGAGTTGCTCTTGAATCCGCTGCAATCGTTTCTCATAATCTCTTAAATGGCTACTTAAAGTATGGCGTTGGGTTTCTAAGGCTTCCAATCCTGCGCGATGTTGCGCTAAAGTTCCCAGATTTTGAGCCAATTGGGATTGGAGATTGGATAAATTTTGAAGGGAAATCGCCGGAGACGATCGCATCAGTTCGGGGAGTTCCGGTAAAATTGAGCAACTTCTGAAAATTCCTTGTTCTTCTAACGCCTTTTGGATGAGTTGGCTGGTGCGATAAGCTGACCAAATTTGATGGCGATCCAGAAATAACCACAGCCACTCAAAATATAAGTCGGCCACTCGTTTTAAAGCGGATTTCGAGGGACAAATACAAATGATGATCACTTCTAGTTCTTGGTCAGAATTCTGCCAATCTTGAGGAGATTCCCGGACCTCAAACAAGGAACAATTCAGTAATTTACTGGGATGAAAAGCGGGAACGGATTTTGATGGATAAAACCCTTGATAGGCGGCGTGAGCAGCTTGAAAATGAACGGCATCGGAGCGACTGTTGACATAGCCTAAAATTAGCCAAGTTTTGCCCAAATTGGCAGAAACATCCAGGGTATGACGAAAGCCAGATAAGAGGGTGATATCGCAGGTTTCGTCAGAATGAGGCATCAATGCAACCATCAGACTCTGGGTATCACCCACGCCATAGCGCAGGTAAAACCCTTGTCCGTCCGGGTTGCGAAACAGATAATCGCGATCGCCGGGTTGATTGGCCTCGGGATGAATTTGCAGGCGATCGCGCAAAGCATCCCAGTCCTTTCCATTTCCCCCTTCAGAACCGGGAACCTGTCGGTCATAAGCAAATAGAAATAGTTGAGGGTAAATTAAATAAGTTTGCACGATCACTCCTGTCTTGATCTCGATGAGTACCTCATGAGTCGAGTCCGTTTAGACTGAATTGGAAACCGGGGTTATTGACAAAATTTATGCTCATGAGTAAGTTTTTCTCGGGTCAGAAACCCGCTTTCTTCCCCTTGGGATCTAAATCCCTAACGGGGTCCTAGGAGGGTCGAGTGCCAAGTCTAGCCTCTGCTGTCCATGCTAAAATCATAAGTCCACACCCCAGAAAAATTTGGCCGTATTCGATTGACCTGCTCCCAAACTGGCGATTCCCCTGATGCCCTGGTTTCCATCATTCACCATTGACGAGAAAACTTGATGAAACGCCCTATCCGGATTGATACGCTTCAATGGTTTATTGGCATTTATCTTGCCATCCGGGGAACATTGATGCTGATGTTGCCACATAAGGTCGCCACCGATATTTTTGCCCCGTTTCAACCTTATGTGACGGGGTTGGGCGCGTTGCAAGTGATGGTGGGTGCTGCGTTGATTGGGGTGGCGACCCTGTTACCCCTGCGGTGGAGTATCCTCACTGCTCATTTCTTGGCGGGGGTGGTGTTGTTCCAGATTGGAATCGGATATGCCTCCGAGGGCAAGTTGATGGGGGTGGTGGGGGCGATGATATTGGGATTGGCTCTGGCGATCGCCCCGTTTCTATCTTCTGAGGATGAGGGTAGATATCGCCAGAAGGAGGGGAAGACAGGGGCGATCGACCTGTTTGCAGTGGCAATGGGATTGAGAATGGTGATAGAAGGACTGCTGTTCCTCATCCTCTTGAATCCAAAATTACAGGAATCCTGGTCCTCGGTGGTGCCTGCCTACCGGATACCCTACACCCTCCTCTATCTCGGGATTGGCGTGAGTGTTGTCGGGGTTCAGTTTTACCCTAAAGTCCCTCGCTGGCTGTTTCAATTGGTGCATTTCTTCGCGGGGGTCTTCCTTTGGACCTGGATTCTAGGGAGGGGGTTTTCTCTGTGGAATGGGGTACTCTCCTACGGAGGGTTGGGAACGGCTTTGGCATTCCTCCCTTGGATTGGCAAGCGCCTGAACCGTCTGGATCCTCATTCGTTACAAACCCGAGTTGCCGTCGCCTCGATTGGCATCGTGACTTTACCCCTACTCTCTTTAACTACCCTGGTGTCCCTCCCCCAAGAACAAGCCACGATCGAGCGCTCTCTGGCGGTCCAGCAGTCCCTGGCGGTTGCCCTCTCTCAGGATATGGCTACCTATATCAATCTTCACCGTTCTGCCCTGATTGCTCTGGCGAATCACCCCGGATTGGTGGAAATGGAGCCGGAAAAACAGGAGTCTCTCCTCAAGGTTTTTCATGGGGCTTATCCCGATATTATGCTCTTAAGTACCTTCAATGCTAAGGGTCAGGAGATTGCCCGCAGCGATAACCAACCCCTGGGTGCCCCGATTGGGGATACGGCCCCTTTTCAAGAGGTCCGCCTGATGGATGAACCTCTTCTAAATTTTCAGATGAATAGAACAATGAATCTGCCGGTGGCGTTGTTTCTGGTGCCGCTCAAAAATTCTCAGGGTGAATTTGCCGGGGTTATCGCGGGTTCGATCGCCTCGTCACGGATTATGGCGCAACTGGGTCGGATGGCGTCGGATACGAATCTAAAAGCTTATCTGGTTGATAAGAAAGGTCGGGTGATTGCTCATCCCAATATGGAGTTGGTCAATTCTTTTGCGGACTTCGCCCACGTGCCTCCGGTGGCTGCCCTTTTAAACAGTCCCATTTCCTTGGGAAAACTCAGCTACTGGAATGGATCTGTCCGAGAATTGGTGGGGTATGCCCGAGTCCCGGCTTTTGGCTGGGGTGCGATCGTGGAACGTCCGGCAGAGGAAGTGTTAGGAACTTTGAATGTTAGACGGGAGCGGGATTTTGTGGTGCTGTTGGCGGTGGCAACGGCTTCCCTGGCGATCGGGGGGTTTCTCTCTCACCGCTTGACCCATCCCCTGAGAACCCTGGCATTTGCCGCACAAGAGTTAGGACAGGGCAATTCCCAAGCGCCTCTACCGCGTAGCAATATTACGGAACTGGCGAATTTATCTTTGGTGTTTGGAACTATGCGCGATCGCCTGGTTCGACGCACCCAAGAACGCGATCGCGCTGAGGCGGAGTTACGACAAAGTGAGGCGAAATTTCGCCGCTTGGTGGAATCGAATATTATTGGGGCGATCGTGGTGGAAATTGAAGGCCCGGTACTCGAAGCTAATGATGAATTTCTTCAGATGATGGGCTATACTCGCGCTGATTTAGCCTCGGGTAAAATTCATTGGCTGGAAATTGCCCCTCCCGAATCTTTTGAGGGCGATCGCCGCCTCACTCAGGAATTGCAAGAAACTGGGGCGTTCACTCCTTTTGAAATGGAATGTATCCGCGCCGATGGGGGTCGGGTCCCGGTGTTACTTGGGGCTGCCCGGTTAGAAGAAACGGCGGATAAGGCGATCGCTTTTGTCCTGGATTTGACCGAGCGCAAACAAATGGAACGGGAGCGCGAACAACTCCTTAAGCGAGAACGTGCGGCCCGAGAAGATGCGGAATCGGCTAACCGGATTAAGGATGAATTTTTGGCGGTGCTCTCTCATGAATTGCGATCGCCCCTCAATCCGATTTTAGGCTGGGCTAAGTTGCTCCGTTCCCGGACCTTTGACCAAAAAACCATTGATAAAGCTTTAGAAACTATCGAGCGCAATGCCCTGTTACAAACTCAATTAATTGAGGATTTACTTGATGTTTCTCGGATTCTGCGCGGCAAATTAACCCTGAATGTCCAACCTGTTAATTTAATCTCGGCCATCACCGGAGCCTTAGAAACCGTTAGCTTGGCAGCGGAGGCGAAATCTATTCACCTCGAAACTCGATTTGATAAGGTCGCTAGTCCAGTGGCAGGTGATGTGATTCGCCTTCAACAAGTGTTCTGGAATCTGCTCTCTAATGCGGTGAAGTTTACCCCGGCTAATGGGAAAATTGAGGTGATTTTAGGTCAGGTGGATTCAATGGCTCAGATTCAGGTGAAGGATACGGGAAAAGGTATTGCTCCCCAGTTTCTGCCTTATGTGTTTGAATATTTTCGCCAGGAAGATGGCGGGACGACTCGCTCTTTTGGGGGTCTGGGATTGGGATTGGCGATCGTCCGCTATATTGTGGAACAGCATGGGGGTTCGGTGATGGCAGAAAGTCCCGGGGAGGGCTTAGGCTCAAGCTTTACGGTCCATTTACCCCTGATGTCTGTGGAGGCAAATCCGGATACGGGCGATCGCCCTCCCCTGGGTCGGATGGAGAATTTACAGGGCCTGCGCGTGCTGCTGGTGGATGATGAACCGGATCTGCGGGAGTTGGGAGCTTTTACCTTGGAGCAAGCTCACGCACAGGTGACTTCCTGCGCCACTGCTGCTGAGGCACTCATTGCCTTGCATCAAAACCTCTATGATCTGCTGGTTTGTGATATCGGAATGCCCGATGTTGATGGATATATGTTTATCCGTCAGGTGCGCTCCTTTCCTCCCGAACTGGGGGGCAAAATTCCGGCGATCGCTCTTACTGCCTATGCCAGTGAACTGGATCGTCAACAAGCTCTTTTAGCGGGGTTTCAGTTACATCTGTCTAAACCCATTGAGCCGGATCTGTTCATTCAGGCGATCGCTCAACTTCTCCAAACTTCTCCAGGGGTTGACTCAAAGTAGAAAGTTCGGGCAGTATATCACTTCCCCTAACTTGGGATAGGGGTCATCCTGAACATCTCGGATTAATGTCATCAATCCAGTTTCTTACCGCTTGTTTGTAAAAATGGAAGTTTTTGATGAGTCACGATTGGCTTGTTTTTATCGGCTGTATGGGGGCGTTAATTCTCTATTTAGTCTTTTCTGCTCTTACGGAAATGGGGACAAAATGGCCGGGGAAAAAATAGCAACATCCCCAATTATAGGTTAGCCTAAATTATTTTAACATAATTCTAACATCAAGAAAGCAAGCCAGATATTTGGGCAAAGGCACAGGCTACGCGAACCAACTCCAGTGCAACTGAGTTAGACTTGTTATATTAACGTAGAATTGCACCCCTGTCAATCGATGGATTAGGATTTACCCGGGGGACAAATCATATCTTCCACCCCATCTTCCTCAAAGGAAACTCTCGTCCCATTACCTTGGACTAGAATGCGATCGCCGCAGTTGTAGGGTTCCCCAGGTCTATCTACCCTGTCACGGTAAAGCACAAACCGATATTCTCAATGATATTTAGCGCCGAATGCATACCGAGTTGCTTCTTTGAATGGCAACTCTCAGGGCATTGAATCCCTGATTTTACGGTCTTCTACAGGGCTGGTAGAGGGATTCACCCCGGGACAAGAAACCGGCTTTCACCGCCCTGATTTACGGCGGATTGCTCGGAATTTTCTGCCCCCAAGCCGGTTTTTCGTCTCGTGACTCTACCAATGCTGGATGGGGGTGAAACATTGTGCTAGGGGGTTTTTCCTGCTGCCTCAAGGGATGGCGTACGAGTCGGATACGGCTGCTTGGTGGGAATTTCCAGGATGAATTCTGCCCCTTGGGACAGTTCGGAAATACAGCGAATCTCACCTTGATGTTTCTCTACCACAACTTCCTTGGCGATCGCTAACCCAACCCCGAGGGATTTTTTCGGCGATTTGGTAGTATAAAAGGGCTCAAAGATTTGCTCCTGAAAGGTTGGGTTAATCCCCACCCCGTTATCGGCAATACTAATTAAGACGCGATCGCCTCCCAGGGCTTCTGTGCGAATCAGAATGGTTTTTTGTCCCGGGTGATTGGGGTGGGACTCTAACGCATCGATCGCATTAGAGAGCAGATTCATAAACACTTGATTCAGTTGGCTAGGATAGCACTCCACCTCGGGCAGGTTTCCATAAGCTTTGACAATTTGAATTCCTCGGGAATCCCCTTTCCCTTTGAATCGATGTTGTAAAATCAATAACGTGCTATTAATTCCCTCATGAATGTCTACCGCCTTCAATTCAGATTCATTCAATCGCATGAAATTTCGCAACGCATTAACTAAATCTCGAATTCGTTCCGCCCCTCCTTTCATCGACTCGATCAGGTTGGAAAAATCTTGGGAAGTGAATTCTAGATCAATTGATTCTATCGTTTCTAAAATCTCTGGGACAGGTTCAGGATAGTGCTGTTGATAAAGATACAATAGATTTAATAAATCCTCCGCATACTCCTGAGCATGAGACAAATTTCCCGTGATGAAGTTAATCGGATTCGTAATTTCAGCAGCTATACTGGCAATCAAATCCCCCAGGTCCGACATCTTTCCTTGTTCGATTAACTGGGTTTGGGTCCGCTGGAGTTCTTGCAGGGCTTGGGCAAGCTGATTGGCGTTTTCTGTGGTTTTCGCTTCGGATTCCTGCAAGGCTGCATTTAATTTTGCCAGTTCATCCGCCTGCCGCAGAACGATGGTCACGATCGCATTTTTGAGGTCTAATGCGGCATCAATTTCACAGGGTTTCCAAGGTAAAGATTTTAATTTGACAATTTCTTGCCACACTTCAAAGGATTTGCGAGGATGCAGTCGCGGATTTCTTCCCGGTAACAGTTCAAAGGGAGTATTCGGGTCTCCTGCCCAAGTGACCTGATGAATCATCTCGGATCTAAACCATAACACATAATGCTTTGGTTCTTTGGAAATCGCCACTGCCAGCAAGCCGCTGGCGATATCTTTATAAGTTTCGGCTTCGCGATAAACACTGGGAAGGGTATCAGTATGGTAAATGCTGGGAAAGTTTTGTTTTTCCAACCACTGAATCAGACGCTCAATGCGATCGCTGCTGGGAGTATTGCCCAGGGACCAACAAGTTCCTTTATAATAAATCACCGCCCCATCAGCCCTGACCAGTTCTAGTAAGTTCGGTTTAAAGTTTACTAATCCGTCAATAAAATTAGTCTCCCCGGACATATATTCTACTAATTTTGCGGTAGTCGCTTGCAATTGCAGGCGATATTCATAGTAGCTATCATCTTCTTTAGACCGGAGTTCCAATGCCATCACCTTTCCAAAGAATTCGCAGGCTTTTCTCACTTCATAAGACACATATTTAGGAGAGTTATGATGACAGGCAACCAGTCCCCAGAGTTTTCCCTCTTTGACGATGGAGATCGACATAGATGCACTGACCTTCATATTTTGAAGATACTCGATATGACATGGGGACACGCTGCGAAGAACCGAATGGCTCAAGTCAAGGGGCCTTTTGTCTAGGGGATTAAGTGTTGGAACAATCGCCACAGGCTTGTAGTTGACATCGGCAATTAATCGCAGAAAATTAATTGAATAAAGTTGTCTCGCCTGGGGGGGAATATCCTCGGCGGGATAATTTAAGTTTAACCAAGAGTCCATAGAATCCAGTTTTTCCTCGGCCAAAACGGTCCCATGCCCTGCGGTATCAAATCGATAGAGCATTACTCTATCAAATCCCGTAATATTTCTAACTTCTTTTACTACGAATTCGCAGAGTTCTTGAAAATTTTTGGAATTTTGAATCGTAGATGCAGCCGCTTCCACCAACTTATAAAAGCTTAAAAATCCCACAGTTTTTGGAGAAAGGGCGGGTTCTAGCTCTAAAATAAGACAATCGGGATGAGAGTGATGAATGATGCCATCAAAATAGAGGGTTTTCCAGTCAGTATGAATGGTTATATTGATAGGATTCACACTTCCCAAGTTATGATAATTGATAGATTCCTTGATAACATTGATTTGAGTGGCATCCAGTAACATCTCTAAGGGCTGGTCCAGAAAAGTTTCTGGTGGGCGTCCAAAAAACTTAGCGGTATTGTTGCTAACTTGTAATATATTGAGTTCCTGGGACATGACGAACAGGACCCCATGAGGTTGGATTAAACCGGGACTTTGGATCGGTTCTCGTTCGTAGTTTGCCCAACTTAGTGTTTCTGGCTGCATCATGTGAAGTCTCCGACTGTCTGGGTGAATTAAGGACCGGGTTTGAGGACAACTGGGTTTAGAGAGGGAGGAAATTTGACCGTTGGGGTTATGGAATTGGAGGGTGTATTTTAGCCTGTTCTTTTCCTTAATATTTTCTTAAAATTTTATCATAACCGTTGACCCATACTTTACTTTTTAGCCAAAAAATTTTTTTCTTAACAATTCTTAATTTGGTGATTTTTTAAGTCCCAATTGCGAAATAAACCCTCGGAAGTCAGGAGGGTTCAGGGTTCATAAAAGCCCAGAACTATCGCCCCTCCACTACTGCCCAAATCTCCGCTTTGTGAGAGAGGGCAACCGGATCGGCAGCGATCGCCCTTTTGCAGCCCCGGGACCGTGAGTTTCCCCTGTGAGCACTGCCCCCAATCTCAAATCATCCTTGTCCCCTGGGGGCTATACATAGACACAATGGCCGAATCAAGCGCCATCATCGAGCCAAATCCGGGTTTCCCCAGGGGAATTAATGGGTATCTTTAAAAAACTGGAATTGGCGATCGTTAATGCGACCTGCATCATAAAGGGTTTCGGCTATTTCCGAAAGGGTCAAGACAGAATGAGCTTGATACCCATTGACTTTTAATCGCTGTTTCACCCCTTTTTCATGGTCAATAAAGACCACAATATCCTCCACCTTCAACCCGGTGGATTGCAGCTTTTGCGCCCCTTCCATCGCACTTTTTCCACTAATCAGAATATCATCCACGACTACAACGGTTTCCCCGGGATTAAAATGACCTTCCACTAACCGCCGCGTTCCATGTGCTTTCACTTCTTTCCGTGGAAAAATCATCGGATAATTTAAACGCAAAGAGAGACCCGTGGCCGTGGGTAAGGCCCCGTAGGGAATTCCGGCAATACGGTCAAATTTTAGGGTTTGTAAAACCTCCGCATAAGCACCAATAATTTTATCAAAAATTTGCGGATTTGAGATAATTGTTCGCAAATCCACATAATAGGGAAAGGTTTCTCCAGATGCTTGGACATATTCTCCAAACATGATGCAACCCAAATCATAGAGTTGCAAAATTAAATCCGTATGCGGATGAGCATTGGTGGTGGGAATATCGGGAAACCACACCGGGCACGCTTGTGCCTCTGATGGAATGCGAACTCTGACTTGATTAATCGTTTCTCGCAATCCTAAAATTAGAGAACCGGCATTTTCACTACTTAAATAATCTTGGGGAACCGGGAGGATTAATCCATCCCCTTGACTATTTAAACCGGCCTTGAGGATGTTAGCTAAAACCGTTCCTTCCGACCAGATACTGCGGGCGAGAATCAGCCGTTCTGGGGCAACGGACCTGACTCGCGCCAAGACTTCCGGCGTATTGGTTCCCACCTCGACTGCTACCTGTTCCGGAGTCCCCCAAGTCCGGATCTCTTTAACAATTTGTAGGTACAGGGGTGCATCATTTTTAGGATAATGCTGCAAGACTTGCGCCGCCGGATTGGAGGTGTGACACAGGACAAAGACTGCTTTATCGGGATACAGTAAAAATGGGGCCGCCAAATCTTGGCCGGGATACGGACTCAGGGTCACCGCATCCACCTGCCAACGGTCAAAAATCGTCTGGGCAAATACGGTACTACTGTTGAGATCCGAGTGTTTGACATCTAAAATCACCGGCAGGCAAGGGGGAATGGCTTGTAAAATTTGCTGCAATAAATTTAGGCCATCCGCACCCAATGCGGTGTAAAATCCGAGGGTTGGTTTGTAGGCACAAACCAGTTCAGCAGTTTGGGCAATGATAAAATGCAGCCAATCCGTCAACTGCGCGATGGCAGTGTCCGGGTTGTCCGGGGTTCCGAACCGGGAGGGCAGCGCCTCTGGATCCGGGTCGAGTCCCACACACAGAAGGCTGTTATTGCGGTCGATCGCACTTTGCAATTTATCGCTAAAATTAATCATAGTGGGTGGAGATTATATCGATTTTGCACGAATTTTGCTCACCTCCCCCGGTTTTACTCACCGGGGAAATGACCCACGGCGATCGGCGTCCAACCCGGTCTAAAATTAGCAATTGGCCATTCACGAATGCTGTGAATTATTGTTAAAACCGGAGATTGACGATATCAATGGAGTATAACTTAGGGAATGAACGCAGGAGGTGGGAACAGAGTAATCTGTTGTGGCCCTGATTCTGGCTTATTTTACCATTAATGAGCGATCGCAACGATGAATGGAGAAAAAATTGGCAAATACCTCACCCTAGAAGAATTTTGTACCTGTACGCAAACTTATCGGACCTATAAGGATCAGATTCATCCCTTTCCTGAAAACCTCCAGGAAACGATTCCGGCAATTTCGGCGTTAATCGAGGCCATCCTTGATCCAGTTATCGACGAGTTTGGACGCGATCGGTTCCGCTTGACTTATGGATTTTGTTCTAAAGACTTAAAGCGATATCTGGAGAAAAAAGACCCGGTAACGGGACAAAAAAATGGTCGAGTAGCCCCGGAACTTGACCAACATTTGGCCCATGAGGTGAATCAAAGGGGGAAATATTATTGTAACCGCCTCGGGGCTTCCTGTGATTTTCTGATTCTCGATTTATCCAGTGCAGATTTAGTCGAGTGGATATTGGCGCGTCCATTACCCTTTGATTCGCTTTATTTTTATGGGGAAAATCGGCCCATTCATATTAGTTACGGTCCCCAACACAAGCGGGATATTTGGACTTTTACTCAAGGAAGACAGCCGACTAAGAAAGGGATTGAGAAGTGGGTGGAGTTGGCAAGAAGTATTAAATAATTAAATAAACCCACACCCTCAAGGGTGGGGCTATAGGGACAAAGCCCGCCTGCGCGGGCTAATATATTAAAACTGATTTAATGAGGGAACCCAACAGTTTTATTACTCAAATACCGGCGGCCATAAATCAGCAATTGGCATTTCCCAACCGGGAAATAATTCAGGAATTGTTAAAGTATCTTCAGTATTTAGTACGGTAGTTTCTCCGGTGGGACGATAGACAGTTACGGTTTCTTTATCCGGGTCAACTAATATCCCGACGGTAGTTCCTAATGCTAAAAAAAGTTTTATTTTATCGGCGAGGGGATTAATGCGATCGCTTTTTGATTTAATTTCTACCATCAAATCGGGAACTAGGCGCACAAAATCCCGATTGCTGCGCTTAATTCGGTCCGCCCGAACAAAGGATACATCCGGTGCACGCAAGTCGGTATTGGGGAGGATAAATCCCCCACTAGAATCATAAACTCGCCCTAATCGACGGGGATCAACCCAGTTGCCTAAAAATCGGCAAAACCGCGCACCAATTTCGCTAGAGGTGTCGTCAGATGGACCCATTGCCTTAATCCCTCCGTCAATTAATTCCAGGTTCCACTCGGGATGTTCCCGTTGGACTTGTTCCAAGTCGGTAATTGTTAAACTCATGATTGAACCTCTCGGTTGCTTTATTTTAGTTTAGCTTAAATTTGGGTCAGGTTGCACTGGCTTTTTCTGACGCGATCGCATTGCCGCTTTGAGGATTTTCAGGCGATAGGGGTCAGCATCTTTGCGCCAATATACTATATTTCCCCGAATCTCCGCACAGTTTTCTTCTAACCGTTTTTGCCAATTTTTGAGGGTTTTAATCTCCCAGGGTCGGTCTAGCAATCCCCGATTTTCTTCCTGATGGGTTAGTTTCACCAGTTTATCATACTGGGGATAGTCCGGAGTCACGCAGGCATCTTTACGATGAAGAATGGGCGGATTATCGTCGTTATCATAATCTCGATAAATTACCCGTAAATCGATTAAGTCAATATCCATCTGGGTATGTAATATGGGATGAGTTTCTTGGTCGAAATGGGGGTAAAATAAATAAGATATTTTTGGCTTTTTCAGGCTAAACTTAATTAAGGTTGCCTCATCCATCCGGCCAATTGCTCGACTAACGACCCCTTCATAAATTCTCAGTAAGGGTTCGAGGGTTTCTAAGGCAGAAATGTGAATTGTAAAACTGTTGGATTTGAGCAAACCCACGGAACTATTTTGACAACTTCGGGCCACTAATTCAATATCATTTAAACTGTAAACCAGTTGTTCGGCCATAATGCAGGCGGTCCGATAGGAGGGAAATAGTGCTTTAATATCATTTTGAATTTCTAAGGGTAAATGAGATAGTTGGACTCGTTTTAACAAGTTGGTGACAGCAATATAAGTGAGGAGGTCTTTGCGTCGTTTTTCGGTGATTGCCTCCCATTCTTCGGGGTGAGTGAACTCCATAATCACTTTAAAGGCGCGGCGCAAATTGCCAAATTCGGCGATAATTTGGGGTTCTTGGGGGAGTTCGCCGGGAACGGGTAGTCTGCCGCGATCGCTGGCAAATTCCATGAGTGGCGTCAGGATTTCCCGATATTCATCAAAACTTTTCAGCAGTTTAGGAACGGTGGTCCGACTGCGGAACCGATAGGATTGAATCAATTGTGCGAGTTGTTGGTCCCGAAAGACGAAATAAATCCCCAATGCCACAGGAACTGCTTCCACTTGCAAAACGCTTTCGATATACTGTTTTAGTTCTTCTTGTTCATAATATTTCTGAAAGGTATTGCGGCGCGTAATTACCCCATCTCCATAGGCAACTTGACCCGAATTCCGGTCATCCACTAAGACTAAAGACGCAACAATTAACACTTTTTGGGTCAATTCCCAGGATTGAATTAGCGCTTGTCGGCGTTCTTCTAAATCTTCAATGACATTAATTATATAACCCAAATTCACCACATCGGCGGGAGTTAAAGGAGTATCTGGGGAATAATACGGGTCCCAACCACTACTCGAAAATCCTTGTTCCGCAATCCGTTTAATATCACCCCCATGACCACATCCATAATCAAAAAAGGTCGTTCCTTCGGTAAAAAATCCCGCTTCTAATCCTAATCGCATCGGACGGGAGATGGCATTACGGACAATTGCAGCGCGATGGCGTTCGATTTTGGGGGTGGTTTTTAGGGGTTTATAAGTGGTCTTGGGTTCGGAGGTGACAATGACAGTATGTCCCTGAATTTCAACTCCAGCATCGGCCAAACATTCTAACCATCCATTGCGAGTTCCAATCCCCCGTGACTTGTTTAAAAGTCCTAATTTTTCTTCTTCTCGGGTGAGGTTTTCAAAGAGTTTATATAGCGGATAATCCGGGGTGACAAAGGTTTCTTTGCGGTGGAGAATGGGGGGATTATCTGCTGGGCGATAATCTCTATAGCGAATTCGACCCTGGGGGAAATGAATCTGTAGACTGGCCTGTAATGCCGGATGGGGGTCTGTATCAAATTCGGGGTAAAATAGGTAAGAAATAATCGGTTTATCCAGGTTAAATTTGATTAAAGTTGCCCCATCGACTCGTCCTATATGACGACGGTTAATGGCCTCATATAAACGCAGAATGGGGTCTAAGGATTCGATCGCCCAAACATGAATATACAATGCACCAGGTAGCTTTTTCCCCAGGGGACTATTTTGGCAAGCGGTGGCGACTGCCTCCGGGTTTTCTAATTGGGATAACAAGTTTTGGGATAATTGTTTTGCTGTCGTCCAATTTCCAAATAAGGGGCGAAAATTAGAGGCAATTTTAGGGGAAAATTGGGATAAGGAGGGAACGCGCTTGTTTTCCCCAATTAGACTTGCTAGATAAATTAAGGCATCTTGGCGGCATTGTTCCTGGATTTGGTCCCAAATTTCACTCTGGGTTGCTTCTTTAATTTGATTAAATGCCTGTTCTAAACTGCCAAATACGGTGACAATTTTTTTGCCGGTAGATAACTCATTTACTTGGGGTAACCGTCCCCAATCCGCGACAAACTCCATCAACGGGGTGAGGATTTCTTCCTGGGAAATTAACGTTGTATCATCGGGATTTAAGGGAGGAACTACGGAACGCGATCGGCCTAAATTGAAGCGATAAATTTGAGCATCTGCCGCATCTCGAAAGATAAAATAAACTCCCAATCCTGCCGGGGTTGCCTCTACGGATAAAATCCGTTCTAGTTCGGTTTTTAGTTCTACTTGTTCATAATAATAATGAACGGAATTCATGGGAATAACGCCTTCTTTCCCGTAGGCGATTTTTCCCTGATTGACCTCAGAAATAGTGACCGATGCAGCGACAATTAACAGGTTTTGGGTCAATTTCCAGGCATCCTGCAAGACCTCCTGACGTTCTTCCGGGGACTGAATTATATTGAGGATATCGGCAAGATAAACAACATCTGCCGGATTGTGATTGGGATCTCCCCCATAGTCCAAAAAAGTGGTTTCAGCAGTCAGGATTCCCGCTTCTCCGGCGAGACGCAGGGGACGGGGTAGATGGCGGTGAACCGATGCCAAACGGTTTAGTTTGGTTTGGGGTAGCGGCAAACTGGATTTGTCCATAAGATTGGAGGTGTAACACAGCAGCGATCGTGACCCACCTTTTTCATACCACAAAATGGCTGCCGCCAGTCCAAAAATTTATTGCCGCTACCCCGTCAACCCAGAAACCGATGGAGGACTAGACGCTAAATTTACTGCGAATGTCTTCGATTCGTTTGCGGTTTACCCCTAAATCCGACTGTCCTAACCGCGATGCCGATCGCACTTGAATCACGTTAGACTTGCGATCGAGAAAAAATTCCACATCATCCACATATCCCATTAAAGAACTGGTAAATTCAGCATACAAATAATGGGCGTCGGATTTAATCACCTTGGCATTTTCCATTTCTTCGAGAATCTCCTTGAGATGAGCAAATGCTCTTTTGGCCGAAGACTCATATTTTAACGGTTCAATTTTATGCTTTTTATCCGTTTCTTCTGCTTGAGAAGAGACACAATTGGGAGAATTCGGACAAGGGGCTAATTTTCCCATACTTACGCCTAAATTATCAGGACGTTCCCCGGAAAAGGAGAACAGACTGGCGATCATCGCATTCGGTGAAATCTCCGCAGCGAATGCCGCAGGAGTTGCACCAAAATAACACAAGATTGCCAAGGTGACCGAAAAACATAGCGTGAGAACTTTGACAGGAGATAAGTTGTACATAAATCACCGTTTGATGTAAAATACTCTTTCCATTCTAGCGGCAAATTTGACGACTGGTTCACTGTTTCCCTTTTGATTCTTTCTCCCCTGTCTGACTCGCCACTGCCACCTCGATTAAATGCTCAATTTTCTTAATATTCGGGTCTCCTGCCAGATACCCAATCCCGCGATGCAGATGCAAGCGAAACTGATTCGCCAATGTCTCTTTATCCGTCCCCAATCCATCTTGGTGACAGCGTTGTTTCAATGCCAAAATTAAAATATCTGACATTTCTCCGCCAAAGACTCGCCAACTCATTTCCACGTTACTATCGGCGGGAATGGGAACGGGAGAAGGGGTAGAAGTTTCTGACAAGGATTTACAAAAGGCCCAGCGGCATAAAATATTCCATTGGTCAATTTTCGTATAACGTTTGAGTTTACTGAGTTGTTCTTTAGCAGTTTGAGAGAGTTTAATTCGGTCGAGGGGTGGTTCCATTGATGATGTAAAATAAAGGGGGAGAGTCCCGCACCCTGTTCGCGCAGCGTTCCGTAAGGAAAGGGTGGGGCTATAGGGACGAAGCCCGCCTGCGCGGGCTAAGAAGTTGGTTTAATAGTTTACCAGAAATAGCCTTTTTGTACAACAGTTTTTCGGGTTTCTGGTTGATATTTGAGGAGGTAGCTGTTGGCGATCGCCTCTTGTTCTAAAAGATGTTCATACTCATTTTTGCTAATTTCTGTATCCGTAGATAACAAAATCACTTGATGGGATGCTGAGGGAAAATAGCGTTCAATCAGATTATTCCGATGGGACGAATCCAAGCGTCCTAATGGCGTATCGATCGCCACCGGCAGATGCCGTCCCGAGACTCGCGCTAATCCCCACAAAAAGGCGATCGCTAACAACTGTTTTTCCCCCGCCGAGAGGCGATGTTTGGGGACAGGTTGACCCTCGGGGTTGTACAGAGACAATCCAAAACTTTGAGTATCAATGGCAATCCGATGGACTAAATCCACTTTATGTAACAGATAGCGGAAACAGTCCGTTACCTCCACCTCTAACTTATTTAACTTCCGCAGGGTTAACCGTTCCTTAAACAATTTCAGAGTTTCCTGAACCTTCTTCGATGATTCAATAATATGCTCATCATTTTGGCGTTCAATACTCGTTTCACTGTACACCGCCAGTTCTTTCTTGAACCCCTCAATATCTTTGCCTAACTTATCGCATCGCTGCTGACCATTATTATAGTCCCCTTGTGCTTTTACCACTGCCGCTTGTGCCGCCTTCAATGCCGCATCCAATTGCTCATAAATCTCCGGAGAAGGGGCCGATGCCAGTTGTCGTTCATTGAAAGTAATTTCCACCTCCAATGCTTCCACAGATTGCAACTTTTCCTCCGCTAATTTTACCTGACTCGGCAGTTCATGACGCAAAACATTCGCTAACAAAGACAGGGTTTCCTCATCCGCCGACAACCACAAATCCTCCTCAGAACCTATTTCGCGATCGAGTGCCTCATCCTCCTGATCCAGAAAAAACTTAATCTTATCTAATTGCTGTGGTTTCAGCTTCAATTTGTCCAGATATTCTACTAGACGACTACTGCGTTCCTTCACCACATCCCGCGCAATTTTTGCCTGAAGAGACTTCGCCTCGGTTTCCCCTTGAACCTGCACCTGATTCAGCAATGGTTGAATCAAAGCTAAGGGTAAACTCCCCCCAGCTAATTCCCCCAAAGACTCGCGCATCTGTTCCAAATTTCCTTCTAAATTGCGCTTTTGCTTTTCTAACTGAGTCCGTTGTGCTGCAATTTTCCCCCCTTCTGAAATAAACTTATCCCATGCTTCCCGCTGCCGTTCATGGGCCTTTTCTAAATTATTTTGTAACCCGCCTAACTCTTGCTTTGCCTCCTCTAGTTCCCCCGTAGATTTGGACAACTTTTGTTCAATTTCTTCCAAACTTGCCAACTGCTTTGCACTTGCCAACTTCTTCTGTTTCCGCCGGACCAAAATATCCAAATCTATGGATAACCGTTCCGCCAACTCCAACCCCAACAGCGATTGAATCGCATCTACCACCACCGGAGGCGGCGTTTCTTGTTCCGCCAATTCCTTCACCTGTTCCCCATCAAATAGAAACAGATTAGAAATTCCCAAGGGCAACAAATTTTCGATATATTCATCCCAAATATTCGTCAAATCTGTTCGGGGCCAATCTCCTTCTAAAATCCCTAACGTATCCTTACCATCCCTGGGATTTGCTTCCCAATAGCGCACAATCCGCAACTCCACTGCCGCATCATTTTCAAAATGCTCAAACACCAACTCAATCCGAGTTTTTTCCACCGGATCCGAATCCCGAGTCACACATTGAGTCAGGAAATCACTATAATTCAAATTGCCTCGGGTCGAACATTGAGCACGAGGACCATAAAGCGCTAACCGAATGGCATCCATCAGGGTGGTTTTCCCTCCACCATTCATCCCCCCAAACAGGATAATCGGACGAGTTTCCCCCTGAATTTGGGGACGTAAATCAATCACCTGTCGTCCCATATAAGGACCAAAATTTTGCAGAACCAGTTCAATAAAAATCACGATACAGTCAAGGTAATAAAGTCAACAGTAGGCAACATTTCAATTCCCCCCCTTAGCAACGCCATCGGGTTAGGGGGGGTTCTTCGATTAATTCTCTCCATCCTCATCATCAGGAGTGATAGTTGGATATTTCATCATCCCCCAACTTAACTGTTTAGTCCCAGCAACATCCCCATCAGTCACAGACGGTTTCATTTCGCGATTTTTGAGCTGTTTAATCGCATAAACATCCCCGTCCTTAGCAGCAGTTTTTAGGTCCCGCTTGTAATGAGCATTTTCAATTGCTTCTTCCTGCGATCGCGAACTACTCTCAAAGCATTTCTCTAACGCATCATACACCCCAATCCGCCGAGACTTCGTATGATACTGATACTCCGTTCCAATCAATTTAGACATCAATTCCAAGTGCATCGCATCCGGTTCGCAGATTTCATGCAAAACCTCCCACTCATCACTTCCCCACAACTGATTGCCAGCGCCAGGACGAGGATCCTTAAATACTTCCCCAGTCGCTTCTTCATAAATCTTGGGCAAGCTATCATCAAATTCATGCTTCTCTTCCAGCCAAATTCTACGAATTTCACTGAGTTCGTCTAAACTAATTAGGGTAATATCTCCCATGTTTGCCGGGGCAGTCTTACGGACCAAAGTTTGAGCTTCTAAAATTCTTTTCAGTAAATATTCTCTCCATTCCTTAGTATAAGGTCCGGGGATTGGCTCCACTGAGGTTTGTCCTTCAATATTTCGCTCAAATAATTGGACATCTCCCCATATTCGGCGAAAGTCTCTATGCTGGCGATCATTTTCAATATCCAATTCAAGACGGATATCTACTAGAGGTTGCAACCACTCTTTTTCTTCATCATTTTGAATCATTGCAGTCAGAGATTTGTCACTATCAACTAGAGTACAAACCCAGCATCCAAAACGAGAACTTCCACAACTAGGAGTAGAGGTGTCAACGACTAGAGGACATTCATTATCGGCGGTAGATTCACGATACATGACAAAAAGGTCTTTGTTACTTTGTCCCCAAGGATTAGACCATTGATTCAAATAAATCCAGACTTCATCATTGCGCCAGTCTTCAATAGGACTATAAACAAGAGAATTGGGTAAATGAGCATTAGGACTTAGGCGATCACGCACTCGTTTTTCTTCTAGTTTTTTCATTGTGGCAGCACGTTTAGAACTTTCGGCTTTACGAGTTCCTAAGATAAGAATCGCTTCACCATTGGTTCTAACTACATTGCGAATGAAACGGTTAGATGGTTCTATTTTTAAGCGCCCAGTACACCATCGGAATTTAATTCTAGGTGCTGGGTATCCTTTTCCAATTAAACCTACCCAGTATGTATGCTTAATATCGGGTTGCAGCAAATGCGGTTCAAAAGGCATTTTTTGTTCCATAGCTGCTACTTTCATATTATCGATAGATTTGCGAACCCAACCCGCAACAATTGGATTTTCTACCAGGGTATCTGTTGTAATAACGTAAATTGTTTTGGTTCGTTTTGAGGGAGGAAGTTGCGCGATCGCATTCCAGACTAACTGCAATGTTGCTGTGCTATCTTTACCGCCTGAATACCCCAAAATCCAGGGAATTTCATCTAAACAGTAGAGCGCTTGAATCTCTTTCGTTAATTTTTCGATGTCTTCTACTAATTCTTCCACAGTCCGAGGTGGAAAAAGCGACATTTGGCCTTGTTGTGGCATAATCTCCAAACTCCTTGATATTTTCTAAATGGCAATGGCTATGTTATAATTTTACAGCTTTTTACTACAATTACGACTTAATATGACAGATGACTTGTTGCCCCAGTCAGAAACGCCTACCCGCCTCGATCCGGTGCTTGAACCCTATTTCGCAAAGCATCATCGCGAAAAGTGTTATCCCGGGTTAATTTTTCGCCAGGGGAAGCGCCAGATGGTGCAAATCAATGTCCCTGCCGATGATTTGCCGACGCTTCTACAAGCAAAACCCTCTAGTGACAACGACCCCGATTCGGGTAAAAATCGCCCAGAAGTTAAGGGTCATGCCGAGGAAATCAAAGAGTATATTCTCAAACGCGCCACCAAAGGCAAACCCTGGATTTTAGGAACCCTAACGGCAAATGTCGATCCCAGCAAGATTGAGCTCATTGAATTGGGGAGAGGGATTTGTTTAGTCGTCATTCCTCGGGGGGTCAAGTTAGATATTACAGATGGACAACATCGCAAAAGTGCAATCCAAGATTTGATTATCGGTGAATTTGGCGAGGTAATTGGCGATAATGATTTCCCCATTACTCTTGTGTTAGAACCTGACTTTAACCAGTGCCAGAGTGATTTTAGAGATATGGCACAAACCAAGCAACTTGATAAATCACTGCTGTTGTCGTTTGGGGAATTTGAAGGTCGGGTCGGCATCACTAAGCGAGTTCTTGATGAAGTTGTCATGTTTCGAGGGAAGACTGAAAAAATCAAAAGTTCTCCTCCTTCTAAAAAGAAATTAATTTATACCACAAATTATATCGCCAAGCTCGTAGGGGCCGCTTTCTCTGGGGACTCTAATAGCGAGTTAAAAGAGCGTGATGTAGATAAAGCATCCGACGCATTAATTCATGCCCTGAATCAATTTTTTAGTGAATGCAGTCAGAGTCGTCATATTGTTAATACCCATGTTGATGATTTGAGCATTGATGAAATAGAGAATTTTAAAAATGAAAACTTGCTGGGTAGAAGTGTTGGCATGGAAATATTAGGCCACTTGCTCTATTGTATTTATGACAAAAATGTTCATTTGTTTGACCCTAATAAAATTTCTACATTAGCTCAACTCAATTGGTCCAGAGAAGGGCATTTATGGAGAGACAATGTTGTATTATTGGATCCTAACCCTAAAAATCCAGCAAAACCTTACAAGATAACAGCAGGAGTTAATGCTATAAGAATTGCTGTAAATCGGGTCAAAACCCATCTAGGATGGATGTAAGTTGTGACATTTAGCAAGGAGGAGGGAGTCGATCGCCCTAAATTGCTCTCTAATTCCTCCCTCCTGAATTCCTACTCATGTTCCAAACGCTTCTCTTCCTCCGTTAGTGGCAAATTTAAGCGCTGTTTCAGATAAGCAGTCATCCGGATCACGCTGGTTGACCCTGGGGACAGTTGACCCTTGAAAATCACCCTCCCTTCCCAGTCTAAATTCGATCGCGACCAATCGACTTGCCGCAAGGGGTCCAAATGGTCTCGCCAGGTGTCTGGATAGGTCCGGAGTAACGTTGCACCCACTGCGCCTAGTCCGATTAAGAAGATCGCCTGGGTATGCAGGTAATCTCGCCGCATCTCAAAAGCGCTGACTTTGCGGTCTAATACAAGTTGCCAATCTGGTATTTGCCGACTGACGGCATTCCAGTAATCCACTGCCTGTTGGATTTGTGCCTCTAGGGGTTCCCCTTCCCGGTCTGCCAATAATGTCACGGTTGCCTGACAAATATGGGGGAGTATAAAGAGTTTACCAGACCGGGTGCTTAAATGACTGCGTTCGGTTTCCGTGAGGGTGCGGAATACCTCCACTTGCTGATATACACCTCTCCCTAATGCGGCGGCGCGATCGCGATGGTCATACAGCAGATTTAAGGCAGGGTCCGATCGCACTGGGTAGCGGTTGAGGTCACTAAAAATTTGCTGCGATCGCTTCAAACCCACATCCAGAAACAAGATTAGGGGAATGGTTTCATATCCTAACTCTGGATTCTCCTTCAATGCCGACTCAAATGCCACCCGCCGATGTTGGCCGTCATTGATGGTAAATCGCGCATCCATTGGCACTCGCAAGCGTCCGATTTTTCGCCCTTCCGCCTCTGTTCCCAGGGGTTCAAAGGTGATATCTGCATCAATAGAGGCCGTAATCGCCGAGAGGGTATAACTCTGGGGATTATCCAAAATATACTGGGTAATTTGTGGCACTCGGGTCCGATTCAGCGATCGCCGTGCCCGCTTTTCTGGCGGCGTTTCCCCCTGTTCCAAAGGGAACAGTTTCGGCAGCAGTCGCAGAGGACACATGGATACATAGTATTCCCGTCCCGCCTGGATTCCCCGGATGACAGGTAAGACATATTCAAAGGCCGTATTTAGCACGATCGCCCTCCCGGTATGTGCGGTAGACAGGATCCAACCGCACCGCCTCCCCTTTTTGTTGTAATAATCTTTGACAAATTTGCATAAATATGATATAGCAACCCTGGATTGAATGGCTTTGTTTCAGTATTGCACAAAAAGTTTTTAAAAACTAGCTTTTTAGCAAAAAAGTTCAAAACCCTTGTAGAACGAGGGTTTGAGCCGATATAAGTCAGGCGGGGAACTTTCCTGCTATGTTTAAGGATGTGCCTATCGAGATGAAAGTCCCCATGAACCCTCCCCGGAATCCAGCAACAGACCTTGCCAGTAAAATCCTGGAACAGGAAAATAGCGATCGCGAAGCATTGGCGCTATTGCTGGATCGCCACCTCTCCCGCAGCGATCGCCTTCTGGTCCAAAAAACCCAGATGGGGAATACTGAGGCATTTATCGGGTCCGTGACCTTAGAATGGTTAAGCAGTCGGGTTCGTTTCGCCTCCCAACTGCCACTATTTCAGAAAAAATATGACCCTCAAACGGATAATGTGGTCCGGGACCGGGAAACCATTGACGAACTGCTACAACGTCCCCTAGATTGGTCCCGACAAGCAGCTTTGACCCTGTATTTAGTCGCCCGAAAAAACCATAAATTTCCCGCTTTGTTGGTAGTGCAAAGTCCGCCGTGGGTGGATAATCCAGATGCGTCCGAGTGGGATGAAAATGGGCGATCGCGTCAGTCTACCTGTGATTTCGTTGCCTTAGACAAAGACAACACTATCGGACTTTTAGATGTATCTGAAAAAGTGGCAATTTTTGCTCTCGATGGTCAACATCGACTGATGGGAGTCCAGGGGTTAATGGAACTGATTAAAACCGGACGACTCCAACGATTTAATAAAAATAAAAAGGCCGTGGGTGCGGCGATTACTGTTGATGATTTAAAACAGCAATATCACGTCGAATCGGCACATTTGCAAAATTTAGCCTCGGAACGAATCGGCATCGAATTTATTCCCGCAGTCCTGGAAGGAGAAACCCGAGACGAAGCAAGGCGCAGGGTCCGGTCAATTTTTGTTCATGTTAACCTGATGGCGGTCAACCTGAGTAAAGGACAACTGGCTGTTTTAAATGAAGATGATGGATTTTCGATTATCGCGCGGAAAGTTGCGGTTACTCATCCCTTATTGAAAGAGAAAAAGAAACGGAATCCTCGGGTGAATTGGGATAGTGCAACGGTTGCGGCAAAATCAACGGTTTTAACCACCCTTCAGGCGCTTAAAGATATGTCGGAACGCTACTTAGGCCCGAAATTTCCCCAGTGGCGATCGGCCAATAACAAAGGGTTAGTTCCGATTCGTCCGGAAGATGATGAACTAGAGGAAGGGTTAGAGGAATTTAAAGCATTATTTGATGGATTATCCAGCTTAGTTAGCTATCAGCAACTTGACTCAGGAACAGAAACCCCAGAAATGCGCCGTTTTAGTCATGAAAAAGGCGGCGGTGATGGCAATTTACTGTTTCGTCCCATTGGACAAATTGCCTTAGCGCAAGCAATGGGAATTTTAGTGTTTGAGAAAGGGTTTTCCTTGAAAGAGTTGATTGAGAAATTGCAGGAATTTGATGTAGATGGGGGATTTAGTGGGATGGAATATCCCCAGTCCCTATGGTATGGGGTATTGTATGACCCGAGTAAACGGCGGGTATTAGTTTCGGGTCGGGATTTGGCGGCGAAGTTGTTGGTTTATATTTTAGGGGGAATTGAGGATGATTATGAGCGAGCAAATCTACGCAAAGCGTTAGCGGATGCGCGTACTTTTGAAGGGAAAGCAGTTAGTTTTGATGGGAAGTTTGTGAAACCGAAGGAGGTGGGTTTGCCGGAGGTTTTGTGAGGGGAACGACTGAAGTCGGGACGTTGAACATGAAGAATACTATCCTCAACTCCGGCGGGGGATAAATCCCCCGCCGGGTGTTGTTACGAACAATTACAAAAATCGACTGAGGTCAAAATCATCGGGTTCTGAGGTGGTTTTTTTGAAGCGTTCAGAGAGGAGGATGAGGAGGATTCTTTCAGTATAGTCTACCGCACCTCGTAACTCTTCGCGGAGGATTTCTAGGCCGCCGTTGGCATATTCTTCAAAGATATGAGCGCGGATTTCTTCGGAATCGGGGTCGTTGGGTGCAATAATTTTGGAGTCTTTGGTTTCGGCGATCGCCAGTAATTTAATCACCAAGTCATATCCTTTTGTGACAAAGGTATCGATGTCAATTGGACCCGGTTCGGTTTTGGAAATTGCGCCGAGGGGAACTCGTTTTTTGCGTTTGGCACCCAAGGCAGCAGCAAAAACGAGAACATCGGTAAAGTGACGAAATACGCCGGTTTTGTTGTCCGATGAAGTTAAGGATGTGACTAAATCTGCTTTATCTTTGGCCACCTTAATTCGATATGCACCCATTGCGATCGCCCTGTATTGTGTTGAACAGTGAACAGGATTCCGGAAGCAACGCCCCCATCCTGCTAATCTAGCATAGATGGAGGTTTTTTCATAGTCGGCGACTCACCTTTTTAGGGTTCCACTCGATACACCCCCACATCATCAATGATAAATTCTGTGGAATTTTGACCATCTGTATTCCCCGTAGAAAAGAACAAATAGTCCAGATTATCAAACTTAAATCCATAAGGGGTATAAGTCGCCGCAGCAGACTGAGAACCGGCGCGGAAGGTGAGTAAATCTCTCGGAGTTAAATCATCAACTCCCGGACTGGCGTAGTAACTAATAGACCCATCTGAATTGAATGCCATGCCAAGAGTCCACCATCCTGTATTCGTGAATTTTTGTTCGCTGGCATTGACATCTACCCCTTCGTTATTGGCGCGAACCACCCAGCGAAAAGAGCGACGACCACTACTTTCTTTGTCCATCCACATCCAAATTCCCGGCCAATAATCTGCAAGTTGACCATCGGGTTTTCGTCCCGTGGCACCGACGCGAAACCCGATATGATATCCACTCATATCTTGCCATTGGTTTAAGGGTGGTAGATAAATTCGCGTCACCACACTTAACCCTGAACCCAGAGGAATATCCCCGTTTATTTTTCCTGGAATAATATTCAGTAAATCGTCTTGTTGAATCGTCCCTTGAGTAATATTAGGAGTGCCAGAATTTGTAGTTCTTAGACGCAAGGAATATTGACTTCCAGGTATGCCTCCCGGTGGGGTTGTGACTTGTTCCACAATATCCGGATGTCCCCGAGTCGGTCCCTCCATCCACCTGCCATTGGCAGAGACACCAGTGGGAGCATTCCCCGCATGGATCACTTCAACCCAACCCGAACCGGGATTGTGATATTGATTGTGGAGTTTAGGGTTATTGAAGTTATAACTCCACCCAACTTCCTCGAAGGTATCCCCCAACTCGGTGAGGGGGGTTTCTCTCCCCGGTGGTACCAATTCGGCGCTATTGGGTAGGGTGAAGACGACTAAAACGCCTGCTAAGACTTGCAATGCTTTCATTGAGTTATCAATTTTTACGCTTTCATACGAGGGATTTGTAGCCTAAATTGCGCCGGTTTGCAGCAGGATTGTGCCAGTTTCCTCTTCTAGCGCGATCGGCAGTTATTTGTTACGGGTCATTAGTCATGGGTCATTTGTTTAAGATTAGAAACCGGGTTTCTTAACAAAGTTTATGGTAAATTGCAGCAACTTTGACGAGAAACCCGGTTCCTGGTCCGGGGGTTGGTCAAACAGTTTTTGCTCAAAAAATCAAAGATTTAGTCCCTTTCAGAAAATCTCCCTAATAATTCTTCGCGAGATAGAGTAGCTAATTGTAGCATGAGGGCGCTCAATTCTTTGGGAGGTAATGCTAATAAGAGGTCAATCAATGCAGAAAGTTCCTCATCTAATTCCCCAAAGCGTCCCCGCAAGAAATTGTCTATCAATTGGCGCTGTCCCTCCTGAATTCCTCGCTGTTCTCCTTCACGGATTGCCTGTTCTCGGTCTTGTTGATAAAGTGGTGCTAATCGCATAATTAACTCCCGTTCTTCTGCATCGTTACTTTGATTAACTTGTAAGTTTTGTCGCAGGTTGTAAAGCATTTCTAAGGCAACTGCCCGCAATGGGTTATCCTGTGGAAGTGCTTCGAGTTCATCGATCGCCCGTTTTTGGACGCTTCCCCTTCCCAGAAGTCTCAACCAGAGGGTTTCTGAGGTTTGGGGTAGTTGGTGAATCACCACGATCGCCGTTCTCAGAGAGTCCCCCATCAAGTACACCCCAGGCAACCAATTTGGTTCTAGTATAGCTCTAAATCCCTTTAAAAGGTTAGCCGATGCCGTCGGGGTGAGTATCCATAATTTGGGTAAGTTTGACTCTTGAATCAGGGTATTATTCCGATTCGCTTCTCGTTGGTAATCTCCTCGGACTTCTAGTAATTTTAAAAGGCAATTACAGATGTCGTCGGGGTTGGCGGGGTTGCGAAAGGGTTCAAAGATTGCCGGGGTCCTGGCGAATCGTCCTAATAATCCTAATCCGGCAAGATTGGCAGCGGCGATGGGGGAAGGTGCAAACCAAACATCGATTTCTCGGACTTCTCCGGCAACTCGCCGGGATGGTTTGACTTCGCCATAAGGGGACAGCAATTCTTCTAAGTAATCTTTGGCAAATTGGTCATGAATAAAGCGAGTCATTGGTCATTGGTCATTTGTTTAAGGTTAGAAACTGGGTTTCTTAACCAAGTTTATGCTAAATTGCAGCAATTTTGGTGAGAAACCCGGTTTTTGGGTCCTTGGATTAAAATGCTTCGTCTACCTCCACAACTTCGGTATATTCAAATTCATTCGGACTCAACTTAACTAAGGGGTAGCGCATTCCTTTTAATTCTATCCAGTCTTCTTCGCAATCGGGTTTGGGAGAATTGTAGACAAGGACATATTCTTTGCCGATATAAGGACTCATTTCTTGGGCGACTTCTCCTCGCCATTGGGTTTTGGTGACTAAGACAACGAGTTGATTAGCAAGTTGGGGGAGAATTTTGGCAATTTGGCGGCGATAAATTTCGTCTAAACTGCCAAAGGGGGAGTCCATGACGATGGGGAAGGTACTGCTATCCGGTCCCATTAAGGTGTTCTTTTTACTCCACTCGCGAACGCCGTCGATAATACCCCCAATAAAGGATAAGCTAAGAATTTGATTCTCTCCAGTGGAGGCAGCAACGGGGAGTTCAAATCCGCTGGTATTTTCGATTAAGGTGAGTTCATATTTGTCGCTGAGTTTTGGGAGATATGGAGTAAAGGAAATTTCACTAAATATTTCCTGAACTCGTTGTTCGAGTTGGGTTCTAAATTGGTTTTCTAGGCGCGATCGCACCTCGGTTAAGCGGTCGATCGCATCCTGGGTGGCGAAAACTCTTTTTTTGGCTAACTCTTGTTTCTCTTCGTTGGTTTTCTGCTTTTCCAGTTGCTTGTTTAACCGTTCTATCGCCCCTTGCAAGCTGTCGATTTGGGTTTGATTGGAACCAGATTCTCGGTCGAGTTCGCTCATTTTGCGTTCGATTTCGTCTAGGCGCTTTTGCAACTCTTGGATGTTTTCATCGGGATAGCTTCTTAGTTTATCTTTGATTTCATCAAGCTGATTTTCTATGGCAGAAAGTTCGGTTCTAAATCCTTCGATCGCCTTTTGTTGGCGGTCCATTTCTTGCCAAAAGTCCGGTACTTGTTTGTCGATCGCTTCCACTTGGGTACTCATACGAATGGCGGTTTCTTCAATGTCTGCCATGCCTGCTTTGTCCATCCACGATCGCACCAGTTGTCTGGCGGGATTGCCTTCGCTAAGTTCGGATCCACAGATACAGCGTTGGCGATCGAGCAATTGTTGGACAAAGGGTTGTTTAATCCCTGCTGGTAATTCCCCTCGGTTCCGTAAATCATTAACTAAAGTTCTAAATTCGCTGGTAAATTCTCCCAGTAAAGTGATATAACCTTGAGTAGAAATGGCCCGTTTTAGCGCTTCTTTAGCTTGTTTTAATTGGTTGCGAATGGAGGTGTTTTGTTCCTCTAGGTTTTTGCGCCGCTTTTGCAATTCTTCGGCCCCACCTAGTTCCAGGAGGCGATCGCTAATGGTTTTCTTCAGTTGCGCTTGTGCTTCTAACTCTTTGGTAATCTCAGTTTGTCGTTTCTGGAGGCGAGTGCCATCTTTTTCCCGGGTTGCCTTTTCTTTTAATAATTGTTTGGTTTGCGGGTCGCCAATCGCTTTTAATTCCGTTTCTAAGTTTTTGCGGGTTTCCCCGAGATGCCGAATTGACCGATTTAAGACTTCTAATCCCAGTAATTTTTTAGTTGCTTCGGCAATTTCAGCTTTTTTCTCGGACCGGACGATATACTCGATTCGTTCTCCATCAAAAAAGAAATATTGATGTAAACTTTCGGGTAAAATCCGGCCAATGATATCATCGGGATGTTGTTGCGGTGGAGGCGGTGACCATCTGCCATCATCTCCGGCGATCGTCATAAATAATTCACTCGAACCATGCGTAATTCCCGTCTGGGTATTGTAAGCACGAATTAGGCGTTTTGCTTGATAGCGTTTGCTGTCATGTTCAAATACTAATTGCACCCAGCAGGCAACGGGTTCACCGGGTTTTGCTTCGGTGATTGCGCGTTTATTCACCAGGCGATCGGGTCCGGCAAAAGCAGCGGAAAATTGTTCATAAAGTACCCAAGTAAAGGCATTCATTAGGGTAGTTTTACCGGACCCGTTATTGCCATGAATGATGGTCGTATTATGCGACCCTCGGGATAAGAAAATTTCGGGGGTTCTGCCATAAAATTGGCGAAAATTACAAAGAGTGAGAGAAATCAGTTTCATTGAATTACTTCCTTGACAATTTTGAGGATATCATCGTTAATATTCCGGGGCATTTTCATATAGAGTTTATCTTTTTCCGCTTGCAAAACCCGCTCAATAATGGCGCGGACTTCTGGGGAGGCACTGAGGATTGGTTCTTCGATATCGCGCAGTTCCTCTTGGGGTCGGTTGCTGGGGTGATAGGCGGGCTGATTTTCTGCGAAAATAAGGTGCTTTTTGACCGGAACTGTCCCGGAAGGATAGGCGACTCCCAAAGTTGTATCTGATTCTGGCGGGTGACTGGCGTACATTTGATGATTTCCTCCCCGATTGAAGTGTTACCCAATTGTCATTAATTTTACCGGGGTTTCCCCCAACTGTCAAAGACTTAATAATCCGTAAGATTTCTGAAGTTGAAGTAATTGCATTCGCGCTTCCCCTGCATTGTCTGCTAAATCCGCAAATTCTATGAAGCGGCGCAATTCTTTTTTTAAGATATTTCGCTCGATTTCTAATGCTTCTCGGTCGAGTTTCGGAGGCATAACAATGGTATCAAAGAGAGTGGCTCTATCCTTGTTGGGATGGGGGCGCAAAATCCGGCCCCGACGTTGGATAAACTGGCGGGGATTGCCACTAGAGGCGAGAATCACAGCGGTTTTAATCGCAGGGATATCCACCCCTTCATCTAAACAGCGAATTGCGACTAATCCTTGTAATTCTCCGCTTTCAAATTGCCGTCGCAATTCTTCTCGTTCCTCGATCGCCGTGTCAGCGGTGTAGGTATTCACCCGATAGCCAAGTTCAGACCCCAGCAGGTGGGAAACCGCTTCCAGTTGGCGATCGCTGCCCCGAGAACCGGACTGTTCAACGGTCCCATCCCCACAATAAAATAACGTATGACTGGTATGCAGGCGAGTTTTCATTAACTCTCGCAAAGCATTTAATTTATTACTGGCTGATCCAACTAACCGGGCGCGTTGCATCACTAATCCTCTTAAATCATCATGCTCAAGATCCAGGTTTTCTTGATGACTTAATATCCAGCCAATGCGCTTTGTTAATTTTATATAAGCATAGCCTTCAGATTCAGTTAAATTCACCAGAATCGGATAATAGAGATACCGCACTAATGCCCCTGCTCGAATTGCATCAGCAAGGGTCAGCTCCGGGGGAATAACCGGGCCGAAATACTCTAGTAAACCCGCTGTTCCAGTCTCATCAAAATAGCGTTCTGGGGTAGCAGAAAGGGCTAATCGTAAGCCAATTTGACGGGGTAAACTTTCTTCAAGACGCGGGGCACCCAGGTTATGGGCTTCATCCCCTATAATCAAGGTTTTTTCGGGGAAAAACCGCAATTGAGACTGTAATCCCTCACTAATCAGGGTGGCATTAGTCGTAATAATTGTGAGAAAAGGCTGGAGGTTAGCCCGGACGTTGTAAAGTTGGGTGGAAAGCTGACTGTGCCAGGTGTAAACATTTTCAAAGGCTAAAATCGGGGCCAATCCAAATGTCTCACATTCTCGCGCCCACTGATTGACGAGGTGGCGGTAGGGACAGAGGATAAGCAACACTTGTAATCCAATGCGGTGATACAGTTCCGTGGCGATCGCTAAAGCAGCGATGGTTTTGCCGCTTCCCGTTGCCATTTTCAGGGTTCCTCGTCCCTGATTGCCAAACCAACTGGCGATCGCCTGTTTTTGATACGATCGCAGATGCAAATTAGGCGGTAGAGTCGGAACCCCCGGTCCCGATCTTTGAGCAGGATTCGATGCACTCATCTGTCAAATTTGGGATTAAAAAATATTTTTTATTTTATCTTAAAATCCTGGAATTTTCAGTTAAACCCTGCTAAAATAGAGAGAGCCATCACCCCAGGAATTAACCCAATCCGCTACAGTCTAGTCAAATGTCAGAATCTGTTCTACAGTAGATCCGGTAATCCTATCCGTCACATTGCCATCATGATAGAGGACAAACCGAGGATGCAAAGCAGCCTTACCCTAGAACCGGATACGTTATGGTTTAAGGTGAAACACTGTACAAAACAGGGAATAGAATCCGGTGCACTCCAATCGATTCCCACTGACTCAGAGTTTTTAGAAACCCAGGGAATGCGCTTTTTAGTGCGGATTTTGTCGAATCTCGTTCGTAAGCAGAAAGCCAAGCAATCGGAAGCCCAGAAAACTCAAAAATCGGGTCAAGAATTTAATCCTTTTTTACCCTACGAACGCGATTTATTTGTTACTGATATTTCCCCCACTCATGTTTGTTTGCTAAATAAATTTAATGTCGTAGACTATCATTTGCTATTAGTGACCCGGGAGTTGGAGGACCAGGAAATGTTACTCACTCTAGCCGATTTTGAGGCGATGTGGGGCTGTTTACAGCAGTTTGATGGGTTAGGGTTTTATAATGGTGGAAAGGAAGCCGGGGCGAGTCAGAGACACAAACATTTGCAATTAGTCCCCCTGCCGATCGCCGCCGAGGGACCGAGGATTCCCTTGGAAGCGGCAATCATGTCGGCAACGGTAATAGATGGGGTCGGAAAGATCGCCGCCTTTCCCTTTGATTGTGCCGTCAGCTTTTTTGACCCCGACTTATTTAATCATCCAGTGGAAGCGGCGCAAATCACCCTCAAATCCTATTTCCAACTGTTAGCAACCGTAGGTTTAAAAGCGGAGGAAACGAGTCCCAAACAAGCCGGTCCTTACAATCTTTTGATGACCAGAAACTGGATGCTAATTGTCCCGCGATCGCAGGAAAATTTTGAATCCATTTCGATTAATTCCCTCGCCTTTGCCGGTTCCCTCTTTGTCCGGAATGCTCAGGAAATGGAGCTTCTGCAATCAGCAGGTCCTCTGAAAATCCTAGAAACCGTCGGGCGATCGCCTCGGTTCTAATTCAGATTAAACCGGACGGTTTTCAGGGTGAATCGGAATTTCAATCGTAAACTCTGTGCCTTCCCCAGGTTGGGAGGTACAGAGGAGTTGTCCCTGATGACGATCCACAATAATTTGGTGACTAATCGATAACCCCAGTCCCGTCCCTTTCCCTTCCGGTTTCGTGGTAAAGAAAGTACGAAATAGTTGTTTTTGCACCTCCTCGCTCATCCCCGCACCATTGTCAGCAATGTGAATGGCGACGCAATTTTCTTTCACTTCTGTCCGAATGCGAAGGGTTTTAGATTCCGGTTCTTTAGGTAAAAGTGCAGAATTATTCTCTTCAGAAGAACCATTGGTAACGCCGGACCAATGGCTCGAAACTCCTGATTCTAAGGCATCGATCGCATTAGCAATCAAGTTCATAAATACCTGATTCAGTTGGCCCGGATAACATTGCACTAAGGGGAGCTTTCCATACTCTTTAATCACCGTAACTGCTGATTTAGAACCTGTGGCTTTCAAGCGATTAGATAAAATCAGCAGCGTGCTATCTAGTCCCGCATGAATATCCGCTTTTTGAAAAACCCCGGCATCTTTGCGGGAAAAATTCTTTAGGGATTTAACAATTTCCTTGATGCGATCGGTTCCGAGATTCATGGATCGCAGCAGTTGCGGGAAATCTTCTTGCAAGTATTCTAAATCGATCGCAATGGCATGATTTTGGATATCTGCAACAGGTTCGGGATAGGATTGCCGATAGAGTTGCAAATGGGTGAGCAAATCTTCTGCATATTCTAGGGCCAAATTCAGATTGCCGTGAACGAAGCTGAGGGGATTGTTGATTTCGTGGGCGACTCCCGCGACTAACTGTCCCAAAGTAGACATTTTTTCCGTCTGAACCAGTTGCAATTGGGCTTCTTTTAAGTCCTGAATCGACTGTTCTAAATTATGGTATAGTCGGGCATTTTCTAAAGAAATAGCAGCCTGAGACGAAAGTAACTTTAAAACTTCGAGGCGATCGCGGGTAAACACGCCGGTACTCAAGTTATTTTCTAAGTATAAAATTGCTACGGTTTGCCCTTGGTAGGCGATCGGGAAGCACAGAATTGATTTCGGTTTCTTCGCGGTAATATACGGGTCCGTGGTAAAGACCGACTCTACCGCCGCATTATTCAAAACCAGAACTTCCCCGGTTCGATGCACATAATTAATAATACTCAAGGGCAAACATGAGAAATCTTCCAGAGGAATTCCCGCACAACTAATTTCAATGGACGGTATGGTAGTCGTCACCGTCTCATCCTCAATATTTCCAGCCGCTTGAATGACTTGTTTTCCCTCTTGTTCTAAAATTAAAAACCCAGTCTGTGCCCCGGCATTTTCCAGGATAACTCGCATTAATTTATTGAGAAATTTATCCAAAACCAGTTCTTCAGAAAGCGCTAATGCAGCTTTCATCACCGTGGTCATATCTAAGGCGGAAGAACCTTGGGTGATGCTGGTACTGGTGGTGGCAAAAGAGGAAATGGTTTCCTGAATGCTGAAGGGCCGAATCACTGAGCGTTGGGTGACTCGGGCCAACACTAAGGGATATTTTTGTTCTAAAAATTTTACCTTAGCACTCGCTGACCACCGCACATATCCATAGTAGGCTTCAGTTAAATAAAACTGGGCTATTTGTTGACTCCCCCGCTGGAGATGAAATTCACCGGCGAGTTCATTAGCCAGGGCTTCTTCTTGGATATATAGGCTTTCCCGGGCGTGGAGAATGGCCCGGTCATAACCGGCGATCGCCTCAGCCAGGTCCCCCCTAACTCGGGCTTTTTCTGCTTCCACCAGTTCATATTTATGCAGAAAATTATCGGGGGCAAATTCTGCCCATTTTTTCATCTTCCCTTGATTTTCCTCGACCTTATTCCAAAGCACTTCTTGTTCAGATTCAGACCGCTTCGGATAAACCCCTAATGCAGCCAGAGAGTCATAAAAATAAAACAAAGGTAAGGGGTAAACCGCAGTCAAACCATCTAAATAATTCGCCCCTATCCCGGCATTTTCAAAGGCCGATTCGTTTTCTCTGAAGAGATAGCTGAGAATGAGTTTGTGCAGGTATAAACAACATAAGGCGTAGCGATCGCTAGTTTGTTCATGCAGGGGTAACATTGTGAACTCATTATAGAGTTCCCCCACCAGAAAATCAGGATGATCTGCCCCTCGAATTAAGTGGGACACCACCTGCCAATACATTTTTTGATAGTTGAGGGTATTCGTCTGCTTGAGTTTCTCCATCAGCAAGCTGTAGGAAGACATTTCCGCTTCCAACTGACCCAATTCCTTCCCGGCAAAATAGGAATTACCACAGTAATTATAAGCACATAACCCGGCATATTCTACGTCTCCAGTTTCCAATCCACTCTCATAAGCGAGGAGTAAAGGTGCAATGGTACGCTGGAGGGGTTCCTTCCAGAACCGGACATTATTATTCACCACCATAACCGTCCGGGCTTTGAGTTTCTGATTCTCGAATTGGGCCAAAACCTTTAAGGCTAATTGGCCAAATCGATGGCCGGTGTCGATATCTCCCACAAGGCCACATAAAATTAATCCATAACAGCCGTAGGCATAAGTCGATTCCTCTGTATTGCCATATTCCAAAGACAGATTAACTTCTTCAAAAACCAGCAAAGGTAACAATAAAGGCGCAGCTTGATAAGCGGGTGCAATGGCACTATTCAGAATCCGCATCGCCGCTTTTATGTTAGAATTGCTCATTTTGGGCAATTCGCTTAAGGCTTCGACCCGGTGTTCCTTTAAGCGGGAAAACAGTTCTCCTAGTCCGTGCTGAATGTGATCAAATGTGGGTTGTTCCGGTAAGTTAATTCCCAATAAAGCGAGGGCTTCTCGGGCGGTAGCCAGGGCCTCAAGTTGTTTATTTTGGGCGGTGTAGGCTTGGATTTTGACCTCATAAACTTGAATTTTGTCCAGGAGTGTATCGGCTTTTTCCAGGACAAGTTGGGCGAGGCACTCCATGCGTTCAAACGCGGTACTCAAATAGGCAGATTCGGCGGCTGCCAGATGAAGCTGGAGGGTTAAATCATAGCGATCGCCCCAACTGGTGGGATTCAATAAGGCTAAACCTGCATCCAAATACCGTAAGGCGGGTTCGTAAGCCGTGGCAGCTTTGGCTTTATGTCCGGCTTGTAGATTCAAGGCCGCTAATTGATATTTCTCCCCTGAATTTTCGATTAAATCTGCCCCCATATTTAATTGATTGACTAAATCAAAAACTTTTTCTTCAACAGCTTCTCCGGGGGTATTTTGTAACAGTAACCGTCCGATTTTGAGGTGAGTGGCTTGTTTTTCCGGGTCGGGAATGAGAGAATAAGCGGCTTGCTGGACGCGATCGTGTAAAAATTTATACTGCACTGAAGGGACTTCAGCGTTAATCTCTTCTCCCTCAGACCCCGAATCCCCTTGGAAGAATTTATACAATTCGCTCACCGGAATCACCACACCGGATTGCAAAGCTTCCCATAACTGGGCTGAGGTTTCCCCGAGGGAATGCTGATAGACTAACCCTAAGGTGGCGAGATCGAATTGATGTCCGATACAAGCGGCTAAGGTTAAAACGGTTTGGGTGGGGGCCGGTAACCGTTGCAACTGAGTCGCCATAAAGTCTACAATGTTCTCGGAAATCGCTAAGGATCTAACTTGGGTGAGATCACACTGCCAATACCCGCGATCGCCATCGTACTCTAATAAATGATCCTCATAAAGGGACTTTAAAAACTGGGTAACAAAGAAGGGATTTCCTTCGGTTTTTTGAAACACCAGTTCGGAAACGGGTTGCGATCGCGTTTCGGGACAGGTTAAGGCATCGGCAACTAAGTGATTCAAATCCTGGCGCTTCAGGGGTGGAACTTCAATCCGGTTGAACCCCACCCCCTGAGTTTGTTGGAGGCGATTAACCATCAACATCAAGGGGTGAACCGGACTCACTTCGTTATCCCGATAAGCCCCAATCACCAGCACATGGTGTAAATCTGCGTCGCTTAAGAGTAACTCTAGTAACTTTAAGGACGCGATGTCCGCCCATTGTAAATCATCTAAAAACAACACCAACGGATGCTGTTCATCAGCAAATACGCGAATAAAGTTGGGAAAAATCCGATTAAATCGATTTTGGGATTCAGCCGCCGGTAGTTCCGGGAGGGCCGGTTGTTTTCCTAACAGTAATTCCAGTTCAGGAATTACATCAATGATAACCTGCCCTTGTTTTTCTAAGGCGGCAGTGAGTTGTTTTTTCCAAGTGGCGATCGCCTTGGGACTTTCCGTGAGGATGTGGTAGCGAATTAAATCTTGAAACGCTTGAATCAGGGGTGCAAACGGGATATTTCGCTTAAACTGGTCAAATTTTCCTGAGATAAAATAACCCCGTTTTGCCAGAATCGGTTTGTGGACTTCCTGAACTAAAGCGGATTTACCAATCCCTGAATATCCCGCCACTAACATCAGTTGAGCACCCCCTGCGGCAACCGCCTCAAATGCCCCCATTAAGCGGTGGATTTCCTCCTCTCGTCCGTACAGTTTTTCCGGAATCTGGAATCGCGCTGCAATATCTTTCTGGGCGATGGCAAAGGGTTGAATAGTCCCCGTGGTTTGTAGCTGCATCAAACAGGTTTCTAAATCTGCTTTTAACCCCCGCGCCGTTTGATATCTTTCTTCGGCATTTTTCGCCATCAGTTTCATCACCATATCCGCGATCGCCTGGGGAAGATCCGAAACCACTCGGTTCGGTGGGACCGGCTGTTTGGCAATGTGATAATGGACTAATTCCATCGCATCCGTCGAGACAAAGGGTAAAGTTCCCGTTAACAGTTCATAAAACGTTACGCCCAACGAATAAAAATCCGTGCGATAATCAATAAAGCGGTTCATGCGCCCGGTTTGTTCCGGAGAAATATAAGCCAAAGTCCCCTCTAAGGCATTGGGATTCACCAAAGTCAGGGATTCTTTAGGCAACCGAGAAGAAATACTAAAATCCGTCACCTTAACCTGCTTGGTCAGGGGGTGAATTAAAATATTATCCGGCTTGATATCTTTATGAATGATGCGATTTTGATACAAGGCTTCTAACGCATCTGCAATCTGGATGCCGATGTAGAGAAAGTCAGCAATAGAAAGCGGATGAGAGGTGATATAATCTTTTAAAGATATGCCGCCAAAATCTTCCAGAATCAGAGCCAACCCATTGCGATCGCGTTCTAGGCTTAAGGCTTTGACAATTCCCGGGACATTGAGATTTTTGGCGATCGCATATTGATTCCGCAACCGAACCAGTTCCGCCACCGTCGGATATTCAGCATTGGGAATTTTAATCATCACAGAAGCGTCATCCCCTGGCCGATATCCACGGTACACCAGGGTGTGAACACTTTCATGAATTTTTTCGGTGATCAAATAGTCAGCGATCGCGTGCATTATATCGTCTCTCCAGTCCCAGGCACTTTTTTTAAGTGTTCTACTTTCATTCTATTGTACCGCGCTTGCTCTGCGAGTTAACGAGGATTGCAATTTTTTTGAGGACAGATGGGGAGGAGGAGGATAGGGGAGATGGGGTGGACCGCCATCGAGATGGGGGAACTCTCTAATATTTATCCCTCCTTTTTATCTTTTTTCATCTTTGTGAAATTGGTCCTGGTGAATAGGCAGTTCAATGATGAATTCACTCCCTATCCCTGGAGTCGAGGTACATTGGAGTCCCCCTTTGTGGCGATCCACTGCAATTTGATAGCTCGTAGCCAATCCTAACCCCGTCCCTTTCCCAATGGGTTTTGTAGTAAAAAAGGGGTCAAAGAGGCGCGCGAGGGAATCTTCGGAAATGCCACAGCCATTATCTTTAATCTGGATAGCAATGCGATCGCCCGGTAGTACCTGAGTCTGAATCCAGATTTTACCCGGTTCCTGACGATTGCTCTGGCGAGAATACGCTTCATCAATAGCATCGATCGCATTAGTCAGAATATTGATAAATACCTGATTCAGTTCGCTGGCAAAACACTCCACCATCGGAAGGGTTCCATAGTTTCTAATCAGTTCAATTTCCGGACGATTCCCTTGAGAGTCTAACCGATTTTTCAGAATCATTAAGCTACTCTCGATTCCAGAATGGATGTCTACATCTTTGAGCGCCGCTTCATCATACCGCGAAAAAGTCCGCAAAGACGTCACAATTTCTCGGATGCGAATCGCCCCCTGTTCCATCGAGTCCAAAAGTTTAGAAAAGTCTTCCTTCAAAAACTCTAAATCCACCTCATTTGCTTTATCGAGAATCTCGGGTCCTGGATTGGGATAGTGTTGGTCATAGAGCTCCACCACTGCTAGCAAATCGGACAGATAATCTCTAGCATGAATAATATTTCCAAAAATAAAGCTGACTGGATTATTAATTTCGTGAGCAATTCCCGCCACCAGTTGGCCCAGGCCCGCCATTTTCTCACTTTGAATCAGTTGAGTTTGAGTTTTTTGGAGTTTTTTGAGGGTTTGTTCGAGTTCTTGCGATCGCGCCGTAGCTTCTTTATACAATTCTGCCTGAAAAATGGCAATTTCCATGCAGTCGCGGACCGCCTCCAACAAGTGAATTTCCGACAGTTTCCAGGGACGGGTTTCCCCCGAATTAGCACAACAAATCACCCCCAACTTGCCATTACTTTTTCGCAGGGGAACTAACAAAATCGCCCTGAAGCCATATTCTAAATAAACAGTATGCCAGTCCAGATCCGGCGATTGGGCCAAATCATCGCACCACACTATCTCCCCTTCGATCAGTCTGCGATACAAAAAGCTATTTTCTGGAATCGGGTATTCCCCCAAAAACCTGTCTAAAGTGGGTCGTTTAGCCTCTTGAATGCAAGACCAAACCGAAATAGGCTCTGTTTGATGCCACAAAAAATAACAGCGATCCAGATTCAAAACTCGCTGGAGTTCACTCACCACAGTTTCCAGAATCCGGTCCAGATCCAGGGAATTGCGGATTTGGGAAGTCAGGCGATTAAGCAGTTCCTCTCGTTCCACTTTTTCTCGCAGTTGGGCCTCACTTTGAAGTCTTGCCGCTTCAGCTTTCTTGCGATCGCTGATATCTTCCACCACCGAGATCCAGTAACTCCCGTCTTGCTCCATCGCCACAGTTAAATTCACCCAAATCCAGGTGTTATCTTTGCGAATGTAGCGCTTTTCAATCGAGTAATGAGTAATTTGCTCTCGCTTCACCTGCTGCGCCAATTCCCAATCTAAATCTAAATCTTCCGAATGCGTAATCTCCTGAAAAGTCAGAGTCAGCATTTCCGCTTTGGAATACCCCACAATGTCACAAAAGCGTTGATTGATGCGAATAAATCGACCCTGAAAATCCACATGAGCCACCCCCACTGCCGCTTGCTCAAAGGTCGTCCGAAAGCGAGCTTCACTGTTTTTTAAAGCCAGTTCTGCTTGTTTGCGATCGCTGATATCCGTATTGATTTCTAAAATAGCCCGAGGATGATTCTGTTCATCCCGTTGCAAACTCCACCGACTATCGACCACAACTTGAGTGCCATCTCGCTTGGTATGGACCAACTCTCCGCGCCAATGTCCATCCCGTAAAAAACTTGTCATAATTTTTGGCAACGGTTCAGGAAAGCTCGTCTGCAAAAACTCATGAATATATTGTCCTTTGACCTCGGTTAGACTCCATCCATATAATCGTTCAGCACCTTGATTCCAATATTGGATGTAGTCGTTTAAGTCGCGAATTAGAATCGAGTCATTCGCTTGATCCAACATCTCGATCTGTTGACGCATGGAATCATCAACTAACTTGCGATCGGTAATATCCAAAACCATCCCATCCCATAACATCGCGCCATCGGGTTGAGGGGACATTTTAGCAGCCCCTTGCAGCCATTTCAGTTGTCCCGAAGCGGTGATGATCCGCCACTGATAACGCCATTCTTTCCCCGTTTGGGCTGCACAGATGAATGAGTGAGCAAATCCCGGACTATCCTCCGGATGAATGGTTTGCCACATCAACTGGCAATTGTTGAGGACCGCTTCAGGTTCAAGTTCATAAATCTCTCGACAGGCAGGGGAAATATAAGTAAAAATATCATAGGTTGGGTTCAGATACTGACGGTATTGATAAACCATTCCCGGTAAAGTTTTCGCTAACCGTTCAAAGCGGGCTTCATATTCATGCAAAGCAGCTTCAGCGCGTTCCCGTTCCGCTTTTTCCTGTCTGACCTCATCTTTGATCGGGTCAATTCTACCTTGAGCATGGGTGATTTCTGTGATAAAACCCATGACTGAATGCGCCAGTCCCTTCCCATCCCGGACCAAATCCACCCGCAGGGAAACTCGGGCGATCGCACCGTCCTTTCTCAAATATCGTTTTTGTAGGGAATAGGTATCAATTTCAGCATTAACTAATTTTCGGGCCCAGACTAATTCTACATTCAAGTCTTCCGGGTGGGTCAGGTCCTCAAAACTTCGCGATCGCAACTCCTCCCCGGTGTATCCCACGATCTCGCAGAACTTCTGATTCGCCTTCCAAATTTGACCGTCTAATCCACACTGTACCATTCCCACCGGGGCTTGACTAAAGCTAATCTGAAACAGGGTTTCACTCTCCTGAAGCCTGTTTTGGAGTTCAGCATATTCTTTTTGCAGCGCGACCAGTTGGGACCGTGTGACCATTGGAGCCTACCTCACTCACTAAATTTTTGCGCTCAACTCGGAGGTTTCAACCGCTTTTGGAACCGCTACTCTCTGGAGTAGTCGGACTGATTTGATATCCCACAAGCTATACCCTCCGCACTTTATTTCTTGAGAGACTTGACAAATTTTTAAAAAAATGATTTCCTGCCAGTCTTTTCAAAAGTCTTTATATTTTCTGTAGGTTAATAATACCCCGTTCTAAGGGAAGTGACCTACAGGGCTGGGCGCAATTCTCTGAGGCGATCGCCATATTAAACCCAGAACCCTAAATTTTGGGGTCGCCACTTCAGTCGTTCTAGAAGGACAATCCCCCCCCTTAAAAGCTGCCTAGATTAAGCCCCAATTTTCCACAGAGGCAGGAACCCGACCCGCCGGGGAAATTAAAGGGGGATTATCATGTTCCTGTTCCGGCGCGATCGCCTCCATCTCTCCATTTTCTTCAAAATGCTGCCACAGTTGGTCTATCTGACCCGGAGTTCCCATCCGCCCAAAACCGACCCTCGTCATGTCCACAGATTGAAAGAGTTGTGTGGTGATTAACTCTTCCCCGGACCTATTTATCACCTATTCTGCCATTGCTGCGACAACTGTATAGCCCTGATTTGAATAGTGGTATTTCCCAAGGGCAACATGGGGCGGTTGTTGCCCTTGTATTGACCCCCACAAGTCCTAGATTCCCACAGATTAATTTGGGTCAGCTTGCGCATGGGGCAGACACTCCCGGGAAGGGAGTGATTTTGTTAGGGTTTGTTAAAATCAAGTCCAGAATTTTTCCCTAGGATTTCTGAAGGGAGGACCCGGACTGCCCGAACTACATTAAGCATTATTACTTACTCGGGTAAGGCTTTATAAGTAGCAATCACAGCCATTAATAAGACAACGGTCCAGGACCAACTGGGAATGGCTGCAAGCGCTAACCATACATCCCCAAAGATGACGGCAAATAGCTGCAGGAAGTAAGCGATCGCTATGGTGCCCAGTGCAAAGAGGATAACCGGGAATATTTCAGACATAACATTTCCTCGTCTAGTTCTCCTACCCAGCAAGGCGATCCCCAGCTGGTTTTTCCGATTCGTTTCTGTAACAGATTATAAAGCAAAAGTTACAAAAGTCCAACAAATAAGTTAAGAATTATTAAAATAAGGGGCTGATTAACCACAATGGGTTAAAATTAAAAGCTGAGAAGAACCCCGCCACCGAATTACCTAGATTTTGTGGATTCTCTCTGAATTCAGCGCGAGGGGCGGCTGCCTTGAGCCATCGCTTCTGATAGCTACAGCCTAAGTTCTTTGGAGCCGATGATGGATAAGATTAGGCCAGTTTGAGATGTGGCTGTAAGCGCTTATTTTCCCTAGAGACGCGATCGCCCTCAATCCTGTTTCTTTCCTTTTAGTTTACACAGCAAAATAACCGGATTAACTCGGTGATAATACTTATTTACCAAGGGAACCCCATCATGGGTTCCCCTTCAGCTCCCCGGATAAAATCCGATGAAAAGTGCCCATCCCAGGGACAGTGCGGTGAGGGGTTGGGGTCAACTCATCAGCGCCCTAAACAGTCTCAGATGTGGCTAAATTAATTCCTTTAACGGATTCAGACCCCGGGGTAAGCGTCGCTTCTTTGACCCGTTCCCGAGAAAGGGTGCAGCGGGCGATCGCCTGTAACAGAGGATTTTCCGTAGCGAGTTTTCGGGAAGCGATAAACTCAAAAATTTGTTCGGTCCCGATTCCATACACACTGCGGCACTGATATACCCGCCATAAAGCAATCAGAGGCAGAATGTCCTGGGCTTTCAAATCCACCCACTGTCCCCCCCGTTCTCCCATGAACTGTTGCAGATAACGGGATGCTTGCCAATGAGAGGGAATCCCATGCTCATAAGCGCGAACTAAACAAGCACAGGTGAGATCAAAGGTTTCATATTGAACCAACCGTTTTAAAGCCGCTTCCACTTTTTTGCTCTGCATCTCTTGCAGGATCGCCACGCCTAGGGTGGATAGACGGCCATTCTCACGAGTGGTCAAGGTCAATTGAATATAACCGCGATTTTGGCGATCGCGCTGAATGCCATCGCTCACAGACTCCACTTCCACCCCAGCGATCGTCTGTCCCAGAACCCGTTGGAGACCAAAATAAATCGCCTGAGCCACTGTCCCATTATCGAGTAGAGACTCCAGATTCTGGGGAAAAATCTGTTCCCCCTCAAACGCCGCTTCCACCTGTTCAAAAGGGTCTTCTTCCACCGGATGAAAATTTTCCGCACACCATTCCAAAATCTCCCGCACTGACAACTGTTCCCGCGCTAACGCCCTTAATTGACCCGCTTCAAAGGGATAAACGGGATTAGGTGGGGTTAAATGGTAGTGGTCATAAAACCCTTGTAACCAGAGGCGAACCAACTCCACAATGCCATCGGGACTGATTTGGTATAACTGCATCGGTTCGCCTTGTTTGCACAGGTAGTTGGCAATTCCCGGGGGAAGCGCTTGAACCTTGGTGCGCCAGGTTTCCTCCGTCATGACACTGAACAGGACCATTCCCCGTTCTAGGGAGGCGCGAGGCAAGGTATCCCAGATTCGTTTAATAATGCTGGCAACGACCCGTTCTCGTTTTAAGCCCGTATCGCTTTTATCTGCTGCCTCCAACTCGTCAAAACATATTATCAGGGGGTAATAGGAACTAATCAGGGTTAAGGTATGCATGAAGATTTCCCAGGCATCGGCATCGCGGGAGTCGCGGGACCGATTGGGTAAACCGAGTTCTGTGGCTTTAGAAGGGGCGATCGCCATTCCGGATAACCATTTAATACTGTAGGGAGCTTCCGTGCTAGATAGGGTCCAGATAATCCCCCGAACGATATCTGGATCGGCGATATCGGGTTTAAGTTTGCAGAATCCTTCCGTGAGTTGAGTCACCCAAGTTTGATTTTTAGCCCGGGTATGATGGTTGAGTTTGGCAATCAGTTCCGGCGGAGAAAAGCTGCGTGCCTTGGGGTCGATCGCCTGAATAGCATGATTAGCGATCGCCGCCGCGAGAGATTGCCACTGCATGACGCCACCTTGACCGGCATAGCGTAAACTCTCCACAACGCGCTGATGAAATTGATAGCGCAGGAGGTTTAAGTCCGTTAATTGACCGGCATTGATATAAACCAGCAGCGCACTATCGTCTTGTTGAATTTGATGGCGCAGGGTGCTGATCAGATGACTTTTGCCCATGCCTGGATTACCCGTTACCGCAATCGCACTCAGGGCAGAACGACCTTGGCGAGAGCGCTCAAGGGCTTGAAAAACCACCTGACGGATGCGATCGTTCAAGCTGTTGAGATTGGGAAGGTCATCGCGCCAAATTTCGCGATCGCTGACTGATGCAGGGTAGGGGAAAGGGTTCTGAGCGGCGATCGCCGCATTTAGGTCTTTAATCGAAGAAATAGAACAACTAGCCATAGCAAGACGTATAAAGGAGCAAACCGAATTCAGCTTCAGCTCTTACTTAAAGTGTGCCGCGAAACTCTTTTAACCTGACACAATACCCATCGGTTCTCTAGTTCAGACCCCTTTCTCGGGCGTCGGTACAGGATGAAATCCAGAGGAAGGACAAGAAAGCCGGTTTTTTGTCCAGATTTGTTACTGATGAGTAGAGATTTGGCATAGAAACCCGGTTTCTAATCGCTACTGAACCAACTCCCTAGATCTCGAAGGCGATCGCCCGTTTATGTAGAAACCTCCGATTTGTCAACCGACTTCAGTTAGCCCAAGGTGCTGCCTGACAAAATCTCGTGAGCTTGCTTGAGATGCTGGGCAACAGATTCAGCAGAAGCCTGGAAAGCCGCGCGTTCTGCCTCGTCCAGTTCAAGTTCTAACACCTGAGTAATCCCTCGGCGTCCTAACTGGCAAGGAACCCCAATGAACAGATCGCGTAACCCATATTCACCCTCCAGATAAGCCGCAGCCGGAACGATTCGCGACTGGTCAAGCAAAATTGCTTCAATCATCAAACTCACCGAAGAGGCTGGAGCAAAATAAGCACTCCCGGTCTTCATTAATTCTACGATTTCCGTGCCCCCGTTGCGGGTGCGTTCCACAATTCGCTCAATGGTTTGAGTATCCAGCAGTTCCTTTAGGGGAATCCCCTCCACCGTCGTGTAGCGTGGCAGGGGGACCATTAATTGTCCGTGATCTCCCAGGACCATTGCCTTGATATCCTGGATAGACACTCCCAGTTCCATCGAAATAAAGGTTTTAAACCGCGCCGCATCTAGCACTCCCGCCATGCCAATCACCCGACGGCAGGGGATTTGAGTCGCTTCCCAGGCAACGTAGGTCATCACATCTAGGGGATTCGTCACCACAATTAAGATGGCTTCTGGAGATCGGGCGATCGCCTCCTTTGCCGCTGTCTTAACAATCGCCGCATTAATTTCTATCAAGTCATCTCGATTCATCCCCGGCTTCCGAGGACGACCGGCAGTGATCACCACAATATCGGAGTTCGCCGTATCATCATAATCATTTGTCCCCACAATTTGCCGGTCATGACACTCCACCCCCCGCGCTTCCATCAAGTCCAGGGCAATCCCTTGGGGCATCCCTTCCAGGACATCCAACATCACCACATCGGCTAAATTTTTTTCGACCACTCGCTGGGCGAGGGTGCTGCCAACTTTGCCCGCACCAATAATGGAAACACGAGCCTGATGACAAGAAGGAGGAGAAAAGGGGGAGGAGGACATGATTAATACAACCGTTAAACAGTTTAGGGTTTACTGGAATTCTTCGAGTTGGTCGATTCGCAGCCAAACATTCGGGGCAGGCATCTGACCAAACTTGATCAGGGCATAGTCCCCATTCATGTCTACAACTTCCCCTTTAGTTTCAAAGATATAGCTGGGGAAGCGCGAATCACTAGCGCTTGCTTCTAAACTATTGTCCAACGTTTCGCGAACGGCGCGAACCATACTACCTTTTTTAACTGCCATAAGTTGCTGTGCACTGTTTAAAACGCGTTCTCTCCCTCATTTTAATCTCTTCGGGGGTCGGAGGATGGGGAGGATGGGGGAGATGGGGAGGATGGGGAGGATGGGGAGGATGGGGAGGATGGGGAGGATGGGGAGG
>NZ_JAMXFA010000041.1 GCF_025370785.1 Laspinema olomoucense D3b | reverse complement strand
TCCCGTCTCTCCCCTATCTCCCGTCTCTCCCCTATCTCCCGTCTCTCCCCTATCTCCCGTCTCTCCCCTATCTCCCCCATCTCCCCTATCTCCCCCATCTCCCCTATCTCCCCTATCTCCCCTATCCTCCCTATCTCTCAACTAAGCCGATCGCTGTTGGTTCAAGGCATCGTAAGCGTAGGCAAAATCTTCCGTGGTAATCTGGATTTGGGTAGGATCGCTCATGCCAAGCCCCCGATAGCGGCGGATCGCTTCGACTGCGGCGCGATCGCCTAGTAAGGCCAAATCTGCTCCATTCCAACCCTCGGTAACCGTTGCCCAGTGGGACAAATCCACCTCGGATAAGGGACGTTCCTGATTGTGGACTTGCAAAATTCCTAAGCGACTCTCTACATCAGGTAAATCTACCTTGAGTTGCAAGTCGAAGCGTCCCGCCCGCAGGAGGGCCGAATCCATTGCCTCGGGCCGATTTGTCGCCCCAATGACCAGAATATTGGCCCCGGTGGCTAACCCATCTAGTTCCACGAGTAATTGTCCAACCACGCGATCGCTGACGCCGGAATCCCCAGTATGTTGACCTCTGGCAGGGGCTAAGGTATCGATTTCATCAATAAACACCACACAGGGCGAGGCTTGGCGGGCTTTGATAAACAATTCCCGAACCGCTTGTTCACTGGCCCCTACCCACTTACTGAGTAATTCCGGTCCATTGATACAAATAAAATTGGCTTTTGCTTGGGAAGCGACGGCTTTGGCTAATAGGGTTTTGCCGGTTCCTGGAGGACCCCAGAGCAGAATTCCCTTGGGCGATCGCGCTTTGGTTTGTAAATATAATTCCCGATTAATCAGCGCCCCTTCTACTGCTTCTTGCAGGGTCTGTTTAATGCTCTCCAATCCGCCAATTTCATCCCATGAAACATGAGGAGATTGCACTTCCACGGACCGCAAAACTGCTGGTTTCACGGCTTTGAGGGCTGCTAAAAAATCCCCCTGTTGAACTGTCATCGTCTCGGGAATCTCCGCCTCAATGGAAGGCACTTGACGACGCAGGGCAGTATAGGCGGCTTTTTGACAAACCGCTTTCAAATCTGCCCCCACAAATCCCGTGGCTAATTCGGCAATTTGGCCTAACTGCACTGTTTCCTCTAAGGGCATGGGGCCGGTGAGAATTTCTAATATTTCCAAGCGTCCGGCGCAGTCGGGGACTCGGAAGAGCACTTCGCGATCGAAGCGTCCCGGACGACGTAAGGCTGGATCAAGGGCATCCGGTCGATTTGTGGCAGCCAGGACAATCACCCCTTGAGTTTGAGCAAATCCATCCATTAAGCCCAACAATTGAGCTACCAGGCGTTTTTCTACTTCCCCTTCTACCTGAGAGCGATCGGGAGCTAAACTGTCAATTTCATCAATAAAAATAATACAAGGCGCACTGTTCACCGCTTGGTCAAAAATTGCCCGCAGTTTCTGCTCTGCTTCCCCGTAATATTTGCTAATAACTTCTGGCCCAACTAAATCAATATAGTTAACCCCTAATTCTGAAGCTAAAGCCCGAGCTGTCAGGGTCTTTCCCGTCCCCGGAGGTCCGACTAACAACACCCCTCGGGTCGGTTCTAATCCAATTTTTTCTAATAAATCAGGACGTTTTAAAGGCATCCCAATCAGTTCTTTAAGTTCGGCTAAAACCTCGCGAAGTCCGCCGATATCTTTCATCGAAGAACCCGATTTTTGGGACTTCGATACCCCGGGAGTCGGAGATGTAAAATTTGACCTACCACCCGTGGAACGAGGACCCGTGGAACGAGGAGGAGAGGGTTGGCGGAAAGGGCTGGCATCTACAGAAACCCCACCCGTCGAGACTCCTACATTCCCAGTCCGGGGAATTGCGCCAGTACGGGGTATGTTACTTATCGGACGAGTACGGAACTGCATATCGGCGTTGAGTTCTCCAGCTTCTATTTTCTCTTCCAAGGCTTTCGCGAGTTCTAATAACTGCTCAAACCCTTTAAATAATTCGTTCATCAATAGCTCTCCCTAATAATTAACAGTCCCGTTCTCGACCCGATTAACTGGGGTCAAAAATGCAGTGATTCACCGCACTTGGCTCTACCCTAAGATATGGAGAAAGCCCCGGAATTGTTTAAGGGAGATTACTCTAAATCTAACGATTTATCCCTTAAAGAGTCTTCCTCTAAAGGCTGATTTTAGAGGGCCTGGATCCCTATATCCCAAGGTGTAGAGTCGTTTAGATTAAATCTTAGCATTTTTTGAAACAGAGGAGGATGAAAGCTTTTGTATAAGCACTTTTATATCATGCCTGAAGCCGTGATACGCGAAATCAGCGGTTCTGCCGCCTGCTAACCCCTCACCTATACAAATCCCATCTCCATCGGAATTAAAACAACAAATTAGCAGCCCCTTGAATCCGCTCTAAAGCAGACACGGAACGCGGCAAACCGGGCAATCTAATCACCGTTTGTGCCGGAAATAATTCCCCCTCAATTTCCCCCCCCTGGCGATACCGATTATGAACCACATACCGTTGAGGCACTTCCATTTTTCGCAAGGACTCCGTTAATCGCACCTGTTCCGACAGAATCGCCGCTTGTGCTTGTACTACCCCAATAAATTCTGTATGTTGGGCATCTTTTAACTGCTTTTGGGCTTTAACAACTTGTTGCCGCAAGGTGCGCAATCGTCCCATAAATTCTACTCGCCCTAACACATTTTGGTACTGAATCCATAATTTAAAAATCCATGCCAACCAATCCGATAAAGCCGCAGGCATTTCTAAAAACCGCAATAAATGACCCGTTGGGGCGGTATCTAAAATAATTAAATCTTGTTCTTTTCTGTTTAATAAATCAAACACCTCTATTAAGGAAAGCATCTCATCGATTCCCGGCAAAGCTTGGGCGACGAGCATCCGCCATGCTTCGGGAGTATAGGCTATTTTGATGCTTCCGGGGTTCGGCCCTTCTCCACTCATCATTTGCGCTAATTCCCAAAGATAGTTCTCGCGAAATTGTTCCAGAATGACCTCGGCATCAATTTCCTGCCCACTTAAATTATTCGTGATTGGGAGCGGTTCATGTCCCAAATTTTGACCAAAAGCATCGCCTAAAGAATGGGCTGGGTCGATGGAAATGACGCGAATTTTTTTATCCGGATAGCGATGGGCCAATCCCCATCCCAGTGCAGCGGCAACGGTGGTTTTTCCTACTCCTCCTTTCCCCCCAATTAAAATTAATTGGCGACCTTCCGCGATAAAATCGGGGAAGCTGGGGGGGACTTTTTCTGGCCATTGCACGATCGCCTCGGGAGCTAAGTCCACTTGTTCTAGGGCTTGAAGTTGGGGAATCAGGGCATCGAGGGCTTCTGCTCCCAGGGGTTCGGTAGGTTGTTGGGGGAGGATAAAAACCGGGTGATTACCGGGTAGATTGATGAATTTTTGGAGTAATTTTTGTTGTTCACTATAGCGGTCTAAATCGGGCGTGGTATTCAGGACAATTTGGTTAATGAATAATCCACTACAAGGAATTAATAATTCTTCCAAGCTGGTAATAAATCGACCGGTTTCCAATAAACTCATCGGTTCGGCGATCGCCACGACTAAGCAAGCGGTAAAGCTATCATCTTGCAGCAATGCTCTTCCTTCGTTTAAATCCGCTTTTAGGTCTACCAAAAACTCATCGACTTCATCGGGATTATAGGTTCCTCTAAAGGTTTTAGACATGGCGCGATGTTTTTCTTGGAATAGTTCCAAGGAATTTAATACTACATCTAAGAAATCTTTGATGCCTAATAAATTTAAGGTATGACCAGAAGGAGCCATATCAACCACAATTCTATCTACGACTTTCTCGGTGAGTAATCGTTGAATTTCTAGCAATCCCATGATTTCATCTAATCCGGGCCAGTCTAAATCCCATACCGGGGTTAAGTCTTCTCCCTCAACAAAACTGCCCCGTTCTACTAATAATTCTAAGTATTTCCCGTATTTTGCTTTAAATTCTCCCAAGAGTTCTTTGGCATCGAGCGATCGCACGCTTAAATTCGCCAAGTCCGGTAACGCTGTGGCGGCAGTGGTTACGGGAAGTTGCAACACATCCCCTAAAGAATGAGCAGGATCGGTGGAGATTAATAAGATAGAGTCTTGGGGAAAAAGTTTAGCCCAATGTCGGGCAAAGGCGCAAGCAAGGGTAGTTTTTCCCACCCCGCCTTTACCACTAAATAGAGCCAGGTGAAGGGAATTGTACTGGGTAATCACAGCAAAATTTTTATCGGTTATATTCATAGAGATTTCTCCCCTTCCGGTTTATGAATCTGCATCTGATTATCCCATTTTTCCGGCCTCAGCGATCGCTTAATTTACACAAGGGGTATCTCCATCTGTTCCCATTTGGCCCCCAGAATCCGTCCGCGATCGCCTACCCAGTCTCCACTCCCTTCATTCAAGGGATAATAGGCAATTAATCCCGGTTCATCCCCTTGCAAGCGATGGGTAAAATCTTTGTGAATTTCTGCCTCGGTTCGCGCCACCCGCCAGAGTCTCACTTCGGCAATTTGACCGGCAAAAAAGCTATCCCGGTTTGGAAAAACCTGGGATTTACCTAAGTAGTAGTCTCCCGGAGTCTGCTGTAATCGTTCGGGGGCCGGTTGGGTGGCAAAGCATTCGCCGTTGCGGTAAAACTGATAGACTCCTCCCGCTTTCACCCAAGTGATATGAACCCACTGATCGCCGGTTTCAAAGAAGTTGAGCAAAACATTGGTATAAGGCGTTTTCTCCCCTAATCCTTGGGAGTGATACTGCAAGGCGCGATCGCCAGGACACAATGAGAGTCCCAGTTGATCCCCATCTTTCGCCTCCTTACTGAGAATCCCATGCCACTGTTCATCGTCCACGGTGGCGGGTTTGACCCACAGGGACAAGGTAAACGTGCGATCCATTTCCCCAAGTTCGGGAAGGATGACGGCATCATCCTCTCCATCAAAAGTTAGTACCGATGACACAAAATGCGAAAGGGGAAATTCCGGATCCGGGAGGGCGATCGCCACTTCCTCAATCTGCCATGTCGCACCCCGAATTCTGCCGGAATTGGGTGGATTCGCCATATCCTGAACCAGCATCCCTTCCCCTTCATTTAACGGCCAATAATGCCGCAATCCAAGCTCATCTCCCGTGACACCACGCTGCAAATTCTCCTGAATTTGTTCCTCGCTGAGTGCGACGTTCCAAATTTGAATATCCGCCATTTTTCCGCGAAAGTGCGCCACGGAATTCCCGATTCCTAACTTACCAAACCAATAGCTTGTGCTATCGGTATAGAACCGTTCCGGTGCAGCTTGGGTAGCAAATAATTTCCCATTGCGATAAAATCGATACTCTGTTCCTACTTTCACCCAGGTTAAATGTATCCAGTCTTCTTCAGAACCGGCAAAAAAGTTCAACAAGGGTGCAGCATGACGCCGGTTTGGAGAAGATGAATCGGAGGTATGATAGTATAAGGTTTGTTGGTACTTAACCCCCCAGAGTTCCGGCTTAAAAGCGGAGGGCCGCCAGCGTTTTCCCATGATGCCATAGGGGGTTGCGCCTGCGATCGCCGGTTGCAACCACAGGGAAATTGTAAAGGTTGTATCATTCTCGAAAGGGTCTTCGACTTCGATATAGTTCGTTTCCCCGGCAAAGCATAACACGGACCGAAATCGTCCATCAGGGGAACTATCACCTTTTCCAGGGGGGTTGCCTTGTCCCCAGGTGGCCCCGATGATTTTTCCCCAGTTAGCACATTTTACCCCATCGGAGGCGATCGCGCCATTGCCGTCATTGAACCCCCAGTAATGGCACAATCCCGGTTCCTCTCCGGTTAAGGGACGGTGCAAATCATGGCGAATTTCTGCGGCAGTTCGGGCGACTTTCCAGACTCTCACATCGCGAATTGCCCCAGCAAACCCATTCTCTCCCATCCCAATCAGCGCTTGAGATTGGTAAAGATAAAAGGCATCCGGTGCAGGTTGGATGGCATATAACTCGCCGTTGCGATAAAACCGATATTCTGTTCCCGTTTTCACCCAGGCAATCTGTACCCAGCGATCGGCACTTTCAAAGAACCCGTCAAGGGTATCATGATATCGACAAGTTCCTGCCTCATCAAAGGAATCATAATACAATCCCCCTTTCGGAGCAATTCCCAGTTGCAAGGGAGGTAAATGCTCTCCGGAATCATTGCTGAACAACCCACACCAACCCTGCTCCAAAAATGCGGGTTTAACCCACAAAGATAGCGTAAAAGTCCGGTTATTTTTAAAGGGCGTTTTAACTTCTACACTGCTATTAATCCCATTAAACATTAAAGCCGACTGGAAGGATTTCGCAGCAGGGATAACTTCCGGTTCCCATTCTATCCCAGTGGGAGACATTTCCCCTACTTCGTGCGGGATTTTTACCTCTTCTTCCCCACTCACTAAGGAAGTTTTTTTCCCTAAAATATCCGGTTTGGGTTCTGCCGGAGTTTCTTGGGTTAAAACATCCGGTTCCGGTTCATTTATCTCCTCATTCCCGATTTCTTTTTCTGGAATTACTGAGAAAGTTTCTTGTAATAAAATCTCCGGTTCGGTGTCATCCCCACTGTCCAAAATTGGGTTTATCAATGAGGTGTAGGCAGGCTTCGTCTGTATATCCCCACCCTTTATGCTGCCATTTTCCACCTCTTCATCCCCGATTTCTTCCGGACTTATAGGCGAAGTTGCTTCTAATAAAACATCCACCTCTGTGTTAGTTTGGAAGGGAGTGGGGAAAGGTTCCACCGCAGAAGAAACAATGGGGGTAGTGAGAGTTATTTGACCCTCTTCCCTTAAATCCTGACTCGATAGGGTGGCAATATTCACTGAATCTAACGGACGATTCCATATTCTAATTTGTGCAATTCGTCCCTGAAAAAAACAAGGACTTGCCCCACTTTGTTCCGTGGCCCCGGCCCCCACGCGCAGGGAATTACGCTCATTTGGATGAAAAGGAATGGCAGTTCGTTGCGCCACCAAATTGCCATCAATGTAGAAGAAAACCGTTTGCAACTGTTCATCATAAATTCCCGCTAAATGCGTCCAGACCCCTTTTGAAGCTCTAGGTCCAGTCAGCATCACCCAAGGCGCATCCGGTTGCCCACTACCCACCCAAAATTGCCAATTTCCAGCGGGATTCACACAGAAAAGATAGCCCCGTCTTCCCTCCTGAGCCGAACTACAAACTGAGGTTAAAATTGCTCGATAGCCAATTCCTCCTTGATAGTCTACCCACAGTTCTACCGTAAACTGCTGGGGATTAAAATCGCCTAAATAGGGAATTTCAATCCAGTCGCTAGTCCCATTAAATAAGGGGATATCTGGATAAGAATAGCCGAGGTCAACTTCTTTAGCGGTGGGTGGAACGGCAACCGAGTCATTGAAAATCATTTGGGGGGATTCGTAGCTACTAATTGAGCGATCGCATTCAGGTTAAACTCGCCTCACGATATTGTTCCCTGGGATATGGATACAGTTTTAGATTTAGGTCCAAAGGACAAGAAAGGGGGTTTCGGGCCTAGAGTTGTTAGGAATAGGCAAAAATATTGTCAAGAAACCCGGTTTCTAACCCATTCTGTCCCTCGGGTCCTGGTGAAGATAAAATCCGGTGAGTTTATCCTAATTTACCATGCGTTAAAACCTCCGCCGGAGCGGAACGTTTGTCTGCTGCCATGATTTCTTTAAACAGTTGTCCGAGAATGGTGAGGCCCTCAGCATGAGGGATTTTAGCGCGAGAGAGCAAAATATCTGCACAAACTTCTCGAAAATCGCCACTGCTGGGCAAGACGGGAATATTATTTTGGTGACAGACTGTGGCAACAATTAAACAAGCGCGTAAACCCGAGGATTTTTCGTGGGTCGTACTCCGTTCTCGAAAGGTCTTGATCAAATGCACAATCATTGCGGCATCCCCTCGGGTTAATCCCGATTTCTGGACAACAATTTCTTGTTGAGTCAGTTCATCCGGTTCGGGAATATCCAGGGTAATCAACCGATCCATTAAGGCATCCTGAGTTTCATGGACTCCGCAGTATTCCTCGGGATTGGAGGTAAAAATCACGCGAAACTGGGGATGAGCACGAATATATTCTGGTTGTTGGGCGCTGGTTGGCAGGACTAAGAGTTTTTCTTCTAAGACTGAGAGCAGCACATTATTCACTTCGGGACGCGATCGATTAAATTCGTCATAAATGAGGGTAAATCCCTCGCGGCAGGCGGTGGTTAACCGGGCATCTGACCAGGATTGACGATATTCATCTTCGACTTTAATCACGTTGTGAATAAAGTTATCTACCACTTTTTTGCGGTTGTATCCCCGTTGGTTGCCAATCAAGTCTGATGATTTGTATTCATCATCTCCAAACATTAAAACAATCGGACGTTCCAACAGATTAGCCAAATGAATGGCTAAGGTGGTTTTGCCCGTGCCTGCAGGACCGCGCAGGTGAACTGAAAATCCCGCATGGAGATAGCGCAAGGCGCGTTTGGTCAGACGATGAATGGCGGGTGTATCGACAAAATTCTGGGAAGTGGCTTGTAAAACTGTGGTCACAAATAACCTCTTTGCATCACGTCCGTTGAGTTAGCGCTTAGGGGAATTCAGGGAAACTCCACTGGGTTTGGGACGGGGTTTAAGTGGGGTAGGCGCTGTCCCCCAAACATACGCTTGCAGGTTGGTTACATAAGCACTCCGTTGCTGTTTTTCGGCACTCCAGATTTGTTCTTGTTGCGATCGCGTTTCTTCTCGAAAAGTGGCAACCTCGGCTTTTAAGTTGGCATAAAAGTCCTGCAAAGACTTACTCACTTGCGCTGCCATTTCTACTCGATTAGCGGCGATTTCTTCTAATTTGACTTGGGTCTCATAGCGTTGTTCTAAAACCTGTTGTTGCCGAACTATAATTTCCTGCTGACGTTGCACCCTAGCAGCGTTCCATTGTTCTCGCAAAGACACGACTTTTCCTCCGGATTAATAGTACCTAAATACTTGCAAAAATTTTAAAGAGATGGCCTCGTCTAACTTTTGCTTCTGGGAATACCTTCCCCTGTGAAGGGATGGGAAATACCTGCTGCTGCTTTTCAGGCAGCCAGCAGGTTTAATGTCCGGTTGCTCGCTATTTTAGAGCCCCTACAAGGGATTAAGCAGCAGGTACAGCAGCTTGTGAAGTCAGCCCTACCGCTTCGGCATATTTCAAATAGGTTTCTACCGAGGCGATGACAATTCTAGCTTCGATCGCCAGCAGTTCGATTCCCACGAGGGATACCCGTACCCATAAATCGATCACGACTCCTTTATCTAAAATGCGATCGATAACTTCGGCTAGACTGGAAGATGAGTTGACTTTTTCAACTGCCATGATGATTGCTCCAGAGTGTAAATAAAAACTTGGAATTTCCCACCCCTTGATTCAGGTGGAATACTGACTGAATTGAGTCCATTTAACATAAAAATACTGGTTTTTTATGTCAGGGATGGTTCTCTCCCCCCTCTTGCTACCCCATTCAAGAGGCAACCTTTAAAGGGACCCCTTTTACGGCGGTTTAACCCCTAAAATTAGATGAAAACCAGGGTCCGTTCGCCTTGATTTTTTATCTGTACAAGTCGAACTGAAACAACCCTCCCTCCATTTTTCCGGTGTTTTGCCGCTGTGCTGAACTCCACCCCCTTCTAACTCATTACCCCCACCGCTTTTAGGCTAATTTAGTCCAGAGTTTCTCTGAGTTTCATCCTTCCCCGAGGAGTGTTTTTTCAAGGGCTCTGGTTAGAGGCGATCGCAAAATCCTCTCCTCAGTTTGCCGCGAGTTCCACACCCCGATTCGATGGGGGATTTGTTGAGGAAATCTACTTGTGGTTATCGTACCTCAGTCGGCAACCTCAATTATCAAGGAAATTACAAATTTAACAAAACTTTAAAGAGAGATTTTTAGGGGTCTGGATGTCTGGGAGGGTCTGGGAACTCTATCTAAGTCTTTTTCTCTATCCTAGGGTTTACTCTTAAACCATGTTTAGGGAGTTTTGTCAAGAGGGGGAAAAGGATAAGGTTATGATGGAAAAAATGACTGAATTCCTTATGGACAGATGGTGGGAGCCGCTGAAGCTGTGACTAAAAACTTAAAAAATTGCAATATTTCTTTAGGATTGTTTACGAAAATATATGAGCGGGGTAACCGACTTTGATTTATAATAGTTAGACCTGTGACCATTAACAGTCAAATAGAGACAAAATTTAAGAAAACAGAGCAAGGATGCAGCCGTTTCAAAGGAATGGGGGTGTTAGAATATCTAAATAAAGTGGGGGCACTTTAAACTGAAAAAAACTGAGGTTTAGGTGGGCGATCGCAGTTTAAACAGGGAAATATAACAGAAGATATTCATTTGGTCTGATGGTTCTCATCGATGGGAGGCTAGGGCGATCGCAATCCATCCCTTCCCGGGAGTTGCTTTGGATTGAACCTAATATTAGAAGAATGGCTGAATGTAGCCAACTCTAGCCAACCGGGCACAACTCTAATTACATCCCTTTACTGAGTTAAATTCATCGTGTCTTCTAACCCGATACAGCCTTCAAGCGCTCAATCCAACTCAAATCGCACCATTGCCACCTCGACCCAAGGCTCTACTTTAGCAGATATCCTCGAACGAGTCTTAGATAAAGGAATTGTAATTGCCGGGGATATTTCTATTTCTGTTGCCACAACGGAGCTACTTCATATCCGAATTCGCTTACTGATTGCCTCCGTGGATAAAGCGCGGGAAATGGGAATCAACTGGTGGGAAAATGACCCGTATCTGAGCAGTAAAAACCAAGATTTAATCGAAGAAAACCGCCAATTGCACGATCGCCTGCAAGTCTTAGAAGCGGAAATGCGATCGCTCAAAGCCCTCACCAGCAGTCCCCCCATTCCTGACACCAACCCCGAACCCAGAGGAAGCATTGGGGAGATTTAAACCTGGTCAAACCCTTAAAAAAACCGCACCCTTATGGCATTAGCTGAAACCCCGTCCAACCCGTCCCCAATCCGCGAAATTCTCCCCACTCGTCGCGCCATTAACAGTAAAGCGGGGTTAGCATCCCTCGTCTTAACCCTGGTGGAACTAATTCGTCAATTGATGGAAGCGCAGGTGATTCGCCGCATGGACGAACAAGTGCTCAATGAAACCGAGTTAGATGCTGCTGCCGAGAGTTTGCAAAAACTAGAAGAAGAAATCCTGCGCTTGTGTGATATTTTCGAGATTGATCCCAATGATTTGAACTTGGATCTCGGAGAAGTGGGTACCCTGTTACCAAAACCAGGCAGCTATTATCCAGGTGAACCGAGTCAAGAAGCTTCCATTTTAGAATTACTTGACCGACTCTTAAATGTCGGAATTGTCGTCCAAGGGGACCTGGATCTAGGTGTAGCCAACCTGAATTTAATTCAGGCGAAACTACGGTTAGTGCTTACCTCTCAACCGCTGTAACTGTTGTTAAATAAATTAGAACATAAATTAACATGAGTTTAGGGTTTTATCTATACGGAATTTTGCCCCAACCCCTCCCAGACACCGTGGCGATCGCCGGACTGGATCGCGAACCTGTTCATAACCAAATCATTGAGGGCTTTAACTTCCTCTATTCTGAAGCAAAACAAACCAAATATCTAACCTCCCGACGCAATTTGTTAGGCCATGAAAAAGTATTAGAAGAAGCCATGAACGCGGGATTTCGCACCTTACTTCCCCTGCGGTTTGGATTAGTCGTTAAAACTTGGGATACGGTCATCCGAGACTTAATTGAGCCTTATCAAGGGAAACTGGAAGCACTATTTCAGAAATTGGAAGGACGGCGGGAAGTCAGTATCAAAGTATTTTGGGAGAGTAAAAGCGAAATCGAAGCCTTACTAGAGGAAAATCCCAGTTTAAAACAATTGCGGGATGCCAGCTTAGGAAAAGCTTTAAGCATGGAAGAAGTCATTAATATTGGTCAGATGATAGAAAATAGCTTAAAGTTTAGAAAACAAGCGGTGATTGCTGCATTTCAAACCGGATTAAATCCCTTAGCGGAAGAAATCAGTGAAAGCGACCCAATGACCGAAGAAATGATTTATAATGCTGCCTATTTAATTCCTTGGGACCGGGAACTGGAGTTTAGTGAAGCAGTAGAGGCGATCGATAAAAACTTTGGCGATCGCCTGCGAATTCGGTATAATAACTTTACCGCCCCTTATACCTTTGCCCAACTCGAATCAGAGGGATAATCTCATGCTATTTGAACTGTTAACTTTTCCCATCTCCGGACCCCTTGGCGGCATCGTCTGGTTAGGGGAACAACTCCTAGAACGAGCAACCAGCGAACTCGATGATATTCAAAATGTTCAAAAACAGTTATTAGCCTTACAACTCGCCTTCGATATGGGCGATATTTCCGAAGAAGACTTTGAAATTCAGGAAGAGGAACTGTTGCTCAAAATTCAAGCAATGGAAGAAGAAATCGAAGCGGAACAGTCAGAAGAAAGGGAACCCGAAGAGTTTATCAGCGAGGATGGTTTATCTTCATTCTCCATCACCGTCCTCGATTAATCCCAACCCGGGAGGACTGTTAAAAATAAAACAAGGGGGATGGAGATTCCACCCCCAATTCAACCCGAGTTTAATATTCCAGATGAAATGTTTTAAACGGGTTAGAATTCCCCCGATTAATCGGTTCAGAAAGGGGAGTTCGAGACGGGATTGAATGGTCCTGAATGGGCTTAATTTCCCCCGGAATAGCCCCTACACCCTTTCCAGAAGATGGCTGCAAGTCCTGCATCGCCTTTTGCTTCGCCTCAATTTGACTATCCAATAGACTTAACTGAGAATTCAACAACTCCATGCGCTGTTTAATCATCTGAAGCTCATGCTGGATCCGCTGTCGCTTTGTCGTCATTTTATACAGTTCAACTTGTTCCCCCGCCTCGCAGTTTTGGCGATGAGTGGGACTAATTTTCGGCGGCATTGAGGAGGGCGGTTTAATTCTAGGCATAGGTTTTCTGGCAGACTCTAGCTTATGATACCCAACTTAAATGGCGATCGCCACTTTTGGGTTAATTTTGACCGCAAATTCGGGAGTCACCGCAATATAACCAACCCACGCCAAAATCTCTAAACCAACTTGTAGATGAGAGTTTCCACACCTATCCTCAACTGTTGCACCCTGTCAGATGAAAACCCCAACAGTCCAACCCCCCTGAAGAAAGTGGGCTTTTTAGAATTTTGCAAGAAATCTATTTAATTCCCTCATCTCCCCTAATTATGGTAATATAGCCGTTAGCCGAGTTGTTCGGGTACAATTGTGTCGGTGAGAGCATCAAGCTTCCCTATGTCCTAGGGAAGCTCAATGTAAGTGAGTTCCACAGTGGCTGACGTGAAACGCGTACAGGCTATTGCGATCGCTTTTCTGACTCGTGTAAATGTCCGTACCTCATGAGTCTGCGAATCGCTATAACAGGGCTGCTCAGGTTGGGCAGCCCTGACCGGGGTGCTACTATAATTATAACCCAAAATTTGGAGTGTAAACAATTATGCTTGTTTTTTTAGTTCCGCTTAAAAGCCAGGAAAAATCGGCTTCCTGGGAAAAAGTTTGTCTGCTATTTGAAAGAACTGCTCGCTCGATTTGTAATCAAACTTGCTCTGATTTCCAAGTAATTGTTGTTTGTAACCAACGACCCACAATTAATTTTTCACATCCTAAGATTAAGTACCTTGAAGTAGATTTCCCTTACCCCAGCAATCAACCGAACTATTTGGCACAAGCCCGGACGGATAAAGGTCGAAAAATTTTGGCTGGATTGATTGCAGCCAAAGAATTTTCTCCATCCCATATCATGAGTGTTGATGCGGATGACTGCGTGAGCAAAAATCTGGCTCAATTTGTCAAAAATAATTTTTCCGCTAATGGGTGGTATATCAATCAAGGATATAAGTATTTAAACAATGATTCTGTTATTTATCTAAAGCCCTGGAATTTTCATCGAATTTCCGGAAGTTGTAATTTGCTTCGTTATGACCTTATGGATGTTCCCGAAAATCCAGAATATAACAGAGGCTACGGATCCTATAAATTCTATATAGATCATCAAAAAGTCAAGGATGTAATGGCCCAAAGAAATCACCCGATTAAGCCTCTTCCATTTCCGGGTGCTGTTTACATCATTGGGACCAACGAAAATCAATCAAGAAATGAAAACAACTTGAAATTTAATTTTTTGACTCGTCGGAAGTTAACGCCAGAAATTTGTGAAGAGTTTGGTCTGGCTAGACTTGAAAATTAAAACATTCCATGGAGGGTTGAGTTGATTATATCTGCTTGAGTTGATTACATACCGATCCGGCGACATCATCGCGAAATGGCATCTAAGACCGAATCCAAAGAAAGAAGTCCTAGAAAAAAAGTCCAAACGAAAGCCCAAAAAGCCGACCATAAATCAAGCCCAACTCCAAGCCAAACAGCACCAGTTTACTACAGATGTTAAAGCACTACTGGGGAGGGTAATTCCCACGATGATTGTCGGTGCGATCGGGAGGATGGTAAGTTTTTCGTCAAAGATGAAAAACTTACCATTGCTAATGGTGGCCGCATATTACTCTGGGTTCTGTGCCATGAATACCCCCGTCAGGGTCGGCGGGTTTTCCTAGTCTATATGCCCTTCTCAGGAACTGTGACTGACGGGATTAATGGCGGAAATGGTTTCTGGATTCTATAGAAAACCTCGGGTTTTATGATGATTTTTATAGAGTCTCCATCAGTTTATATCACTGGGAGTAAGCCTGCCTTTTAGGGGCACTCTCATTCCCCGAAAATTTGAATCAGCAAGTTACGTTTTCGGGGGCCATCTAAATCAATTAACATCACCGATTGCCAAGTTCCCAAGGCTAAATTGCCCTCAACGATGGGAATGTATTCGCTATTGTTGAGGGTGATTGCCATCAAATGGGAATGTCCGTTGATAGGTTCATCGGGAGGGACGACGCGCAGATGCAAATCGTTATGGAGATATTTGGCATCGGGAGGGGCTAATTTTTCCAGATAAACTTTGATATCATCCAGCAATCTTTCTTCGTACTCGTTAATAAATAAAGCGGTTGTGGTATGGCGAGCAAATACCAGAACGTAACCATTTTTAACCGGGTTGGCGGTGAGTAATTCTTGGATGTAAGAATTTAGGTTATAAATGCTGATTCCCCCTTGGGTTTCAATATCGATAAAATGGTTCGTGATAGTCATTAAAGATTGCACTCCTTTCAGCAATTTAGTCAAAATAAATAACGCCTGGATTTTTCCCTCTCATCTTACCCAATCGGGGGCATTTGGCAGCAAGGCGTAAAGTTTTTTTAACGTTTCGATATCTTTGTGAAACCAAGTCTCCATCCACTGACTATATCCTGCTATAACTTTACCCTCAAAGGCTTTCCCTTGTAAGAGTTGGGTAATTAAATGGGCTGCCATCATGCCGGACATGATTGCTTTTAGGACTCCATGAGAGGAGGCTGGATCAAGAACCGTGGCGGCATCTCCCACGAGAAAATAACCGGGTCCTGCGGGGGGCGAAACTTGTCTCCAGGTGACATCGGCAACGGCGGATTTTCTCCAGGGTTTTAGGGTTTGGAATTCGGGGGGTTGCCAGGTTTTTTCTAAGGGTTTATAGGTGAAATCCAGGCGGGTCCATTGGTACAGTTTGGGGCGGACTTTTGCAGTCCAAATCCATCCCCCGTCGCCTGCTACGATCGCCGGTGCATCATCTCGGATAGGACAGTCTCCTTCCACATAGCCATAATGGGCGATTAAGGGTGGAGAAAACGGGTGAATTGCTAACTTTAATTGTTTGGCTAACCACTGTCTACTGCCGGTGGCATCGACTGCAAATTTTGCCCTAATCTCACCTTGGTTGGTGGCGATTCCTGTAACTCGGTTTTGGGTAACAAGGGGATGTAAGGCGCGACAGGGTTGGTGGACTTTGACGCCTAATTCCACCGCCCGATCGCGCAAGAGGGTATCGAAATCCGCCCGCCATGCCTGAAATCCCTGCCAAGGACCAGTTTCATCGGACCCGAAAGGTTCAAACCGGCGACTGCCCTCCCATTGTATCCAGTTGCCGGGATGACGCAGGAATCCCGCAGCTAAGAGGTGACTGCCGACTCCTAACTGCTGTAACAGGGGTTCGATGCCGGGGTGGAGGGTTTCCCCCGGACGATCGCGGGGGAAATGTTCCGCTTCGGCGATCGCCACTCGGAACCCTTGCTGTGCCAACGCAATGGCGGCAGCAGTGCCTCCTGGACCACTCCCGGCGATCGCGACGTCAACCTCACACATTTTTCGATTCCCAGACGCCAGAATCCCGTTTCATCAACACCCGCAGTCCATCCACAAACAGAGTTACCGATTCCCGAATTTCTACCCAGCGTTTCCGAACGTCTTCCGGGGTGGTGATATCGCCATGTCGATACATCTCAAACCGATATATTTTCCCCCGTAAGCGTTGACCCGTTTGGGTTTCTGCCTCTTGTAGTTCCGTTTCCGTTGAGGTGACTTCTCGGAAGGAGAGAACACCCCATTTAGACTTTTCATTGACAATTCGCCCAAATGCTTCAGCGTCTTGCGCTTCGGACTGTCCGGGAGGAAAATATTTCTCCTCTTCAATCCCTAAAGCATTATATACATAAGCCATTGTCAGCACTCTCGCCTCGTATTCTCGCACATCGACCTGTCCCGTTAGGGCTAAAGTGAATTTACCCTGTAAAGCATTGGTGACGTAATCCACATGATCGATCGCCTCATATTCCACCACCTGGCGATCGGGCAATTGCACCAGGCGCGGTCCTGGAACCCCATCCCAAGCTAGTTCCCCGCTTTGCCCGATTTCCGCATCGGTAAGCGGGCTAACCGTGGGCCAACTTCGCATCGGTTCAAAGGTGCGGGCGGAGTCGGGAGAGACCGCAGGCCAAAAGGTACTAAGTGCGGCACAAAGTTTAGAATCTTCGGGGAAGGGACTGCCGAGACCATAAGCAGCTAGGAAATCTAAGCCTTCAGGAGTGCGATCAAAGCTCACATCCCATCCGGGCGCATAGATTCCCGCCGCCGCATCCGGGAGATAGGATTGACGATTTAGGATGAAACGGTCTAGGGGCCGCTGTTTGACAAAAGGTTCTCCCGGTAAGGAGACGATCGCCGTAACGGTGACATCTTCCGGGCGAAAATTGGCTTCAGTTAAGGCCAAATTTGGCGGCATTCGCTCATCGGATAAGGTTTCGGGAGGAATTCGCCAAATGCTGTTTCTCACCGCTTCTGGCACCGATTGTTCCCACCAGTCCATCAGATGCCGTTGATCGCAGATAGGGAAGTAATCCGGGGCACTCACAAGTGAATAAGCGGGAACCCGGCGGGGGAGTTGAATCGCTAATTCAGGACAGAAGGCTTCGATCCAGCCATCGGCAGTAAAATCCAGGTAATGTAAGGCATTGTATCCGCCTTCGGCGACGATACTGGCTACATTCGGGCGTTCATTCAGGTCCGTGACTGTGCCATTGGGTAGCACTTGGTGACGGGCGTGGACATATTCCGGGGCGCGTCGCGCTTCGTTGTCGGAGGGAATCAGCAAGCTGGAAGAGAGGGTTAAACCATAGTTAACCGGAACTTGATAAGTGAGAGGTTTACCTTGATATTCCGCTGCTTCGACGAGACGGGGATGGACAATGGGGGTGAGGGTTCCTATGCCATCATCGGGATTTTGTGAGAATTCGGCGATACCTTCGGTAAAGATAAAGGGGGAATTGCTGATATCCGGTTCACTCCAGCCGGTGTCATATCCTTGGGTTTGGAGTTGGAGATGGATGCGACGAAGTTTTTCGTTGATATGGTTGGCTTCTAGGGTCAGGGTTAAGTTAAAATTACGGAGACATTCACCACCGCTAAAGAGTTTGTGTAAAGGAAACCAGAACAACCGGCGATCGTCGCCATCGCGAACCCGCATCGGTTTGTATCCCGGGCGATCGCCTCGACGGATGACGGCAATATAGGCACTATACCGGGCTGGAATCACTCGCATCCCTTGGGAGTCGCCTGCTACAAAGGGTAAAAACCCGCGATGTTTGGCGTCATACAGGGCTTCAGCGGTTCCCACTCGGGCGACCCCTGTGCGGGAAAAGCACAAATCCGCGTGTTTCTGGTGGGGGGTGTCCGAGGCGGGACGGTATTCGGAAGCAAAGACAGCGATCGCCAAGGGTCCATAATTCGCCTTGACCCGTAATTCCATTAAGGAGGGGGGTTTGACGCCATAGACGTAGTTTTCCACTGCCTCAATCTCAGCCAGGGTGGGAAAGGCGGTTAATTCATTGCCCTGGGCCCCGTTAACCACCGTCGCCGAAGCTAAGGCATGATAGAGTAAACTGCGGGCGGGAGATCCCGGTGCGATCGCCCGATTCCCTTCATCAGCAAAATCCGTAAATCCTGGAATAGTGCGGTTGATATTTGGGAGAATTTTCCCCAATTCCGTTGCTAGGTTTGCCGCTGTGATATCCAACCCATGCTGTAACAGTAACTCTCGCCATCCCTGGTTCGCGAGGCGATCGCAGACTTGTTTAACCTGATCAATTAAGGCCATAAATGATTCCTGGTTTAATACTCATGATTATAGATCCTATCTAGTTGATTGGCGTCAAGATTTGTATCAAAAATTATTATAGGGTGAGCGGGAACGGAGGGGGCTGTAAAATTCTGTACGGAAACATAAATATTTGTTATTTAAAATTAGAATGAAAATCACTATTTAAATGTAAATTCCTTATTTTTCCTATAAATTAAATTATAATTATAGCTGTAAATATCCGCCACACAACAATGGGAAAAGCAGATATTAGCAGTAAAAAATTAATCGGACTCTATCCCGATGGATGGGTCAAATGGGTGACTCGATCATCCGGTACAGTCGCCCAAGTCATCCTCGATTCAGAATTTCAATGGCTCAGTCGAGATAGCGATATCCTCATTAAAGCCTATAGCGAGGAAGAAGGGGAATTTATTAGCCTAACCGAAGTCCAATTTCGCCCGGATATTCGGATGCCAGTGCGGATTCGGGCTTATGCGGCACTGGCAGAAGAAAAATATGATTTGCGCGTGCATCCGGTGGTGGTCAATATTTTTCCGCCAACCGGGAACACCCCCATTCCCACTCGTTATGAATCGAGTATTATGGGACTAGAGGCAAGGCAAGACTATGAGGTGATCAACCTCTGGGAAATCGATGCCGAGGTCGCCTTTCAACCGGAACTCAAGGCCCTACTGCCCTTAGCAACGGTGATGAAAGGGGGTGCAAACGAAACGACTTTACGTCGCGCCGCTGTCCGAATACAACAGGAAGAACGGTCGGAAGATTTACAACGATTGTTGGGAATTTTTTCTAGCTATGTATTAGGAGAAAATATCGTGGAGAAAATCTTGAATTTTGCAACCCAGGCATTATTGGAATCCCCTTGGGGTCAAGAAATTTTAAACCAAGGAGTGGAAGAAGGACGCCAAGAAACACGACAACTCATCCAACGCATGATCCAGCGTCGGTTTGGGGAAGTATCGGAAGCGGTTGAAGCTAACTTGCAACGCTTGAACTGGGAGCAATTACAAACAGTCGCGGACACGCTGATAGATGTGAATTCTTTGGAAGAATTGATGGCGGCTTTTCCTCCCGTGACTGACAGCTAGGGTCGGGTTTTGTAGAAAAATGTAGAGGCGATTCGCGAATCCCCTCTACATTTCGGGTAATTTATCAAAATATGCGTAACTCCTGACCCCCCCGAACCAGCTTGATGCCAATTTTCCGGCCCCTTTGCCGATCGCCAGGGCCCTCAAAAATGGAATAGACTCCTCCCCTAGCGCCCTGGGTCCGGAACTTTCGGGGTCAGGGTCCCTGTGGAACTGTCGCAATTGCCATCGATTCTGGAGGGGTGCTGATTATTTTCCGTTCATTTCTGTCAAAGGCTTGTGGCAAAATCTTAAGATAGATCAGTTGTAACCCGTTCACCTTATATTCCCGATGACTTCCACCATTCCTAACTTACAGAGTCAATATGAACCCAAGACGACAGAAGCCAAGTGGCAAGCGTTTTGGGAAGAGAATCAGGTTTTTAAAGCAGACCCGAATCACCCGGGCGAGCCTTACTGTATCATGATTCCCCCGCCGAATGTTACGGGTAGCTTACACATGGGACACGCCTTTGAAAGCGCCCTGATTGACGTGCTGGTGCGCTATCATCGCATGAAAGGGCGCAATACCCTGTGGTTGCCGGGGACGGATCATGCCAGTATTGCGGTTCAGACGATTTTGGAACGGCAACTGCGCGAAGACGGCAAAACGCGGGATCAAGTGGGACGGGAGAAGTTCCTGGAACGCGCTTGGCAGTGGAAAGAAGAGTCAGGAAATACGATTACCAATCAGTTGCGCCGGTTGGGGGTTTCCGTGGATTGGACCCGGGAACGGTTTACGATGGATACCGGACTCTCGAAAGCGGTTCTGGAAGCGTTTATCGCTTTGCATGAGGAAGGACTGATTTATCGTGGGAAATATATGGTGAACTGGTGTCCCGCGAGTCAGTCGGCGGTGTCTGATTTGGAGGTGGAACAGCGGGAAGTGAATGGTCATTTATGGCACTTTCGCTATCCCCTCAGTGATGGATCTGGATTTGTAGAGGTGGCAACGACTCGACCCGAAACAATGTTAGGAGATACGGCTGTTGCGGTGAATCCTAATGACGATCGCTACAAAGGGTTAATTGGGAAAATGTTAACTCTGCCGATTATGAATCGGGAAATTCCGATTGTGGGAGATGAGTTTGTTGACCCGAGTTTCGGGACGGGTTGTGTTAAAGTAACTCCAGCCCATGACCCGAATGATTTTGAAATGGGAATGCGGCACAATTTGCCGTTTATTACCATTATGAATAAAGATGGGTCATTGAATGAGAATGCTGGACCTTTTGCCGGACGCGATCGCCAGGATGCCAGGAAAGCGGTGGTGCAGCAGTTGGAGGCAGATGGACTGCTGGTGAAGGTGGAGGAGTATAAGCATACGGTTCCTTATAGCGATCGCGGTAAAGTGCCGGTAGAGCCCCTGATTTCAACTCAGTGGTTTGTCAAAATTGATTCTCTCTCCAGTCGCGCCTTGACGTTCCTGGATGAGGAAAATTCGCCTCGCTTTGTCCCCGATCGCTGGACGAAAGTCTATCGGGATTGGTTGGAAAAACTCAAAGATTGGTGTATTTCTCGTCAACTCTGGTGGGGACATCAAATTCCTGCTTGGTATGCCATTAGTGAAACCGGGGGAATGATTGCCGATGATACGCCGTTTGTTGTGGCAAAATCGGCTGAAGAAGCAACCGCTAAACTAAAAGCTCAATTTGGAGAAACTGTCCAAATTCAACAAGACCCCGATGTGTTGGATACTTGGTTTTCTTCTGGATTATGGCCGTTTTCTACCTTGGGATGGCCGGATAAAACTGAAGATTTGGACACCTATTATCCCACGACAACTCTGGTGACTGGCTTTGATATCATCTTCTTCTGGGTGGCGCGGATGACGATGATGGCGGGACATTTCACGGGTAAAATGCCTTTTAAAGATGTTTACATTCATGGATTAGTCCGGGATGAAAATAACAAAAAAATGTCCAAGTCTGCGGGGAATGGGATTGACCCCTTGCTGCTGATTGAAAAATACGGAACCGATTCTCTCCGTTATACCTTAATTCGAGAAGTTGTCGGGGCGGGTCAAGATATTCGCTTAGAATATAATCGGACAACGGATGAGTCTGCCTCGGTGGAAGCCTCGCGGAATTTCACGAATAAATTGTGGAATGCGGCGCGGTTTGTGATGATGAATTTGGAGGGACAGACGCCGCAACAGTTGGGGAATCCGGGAGAGAATGCCTCGAATTTGGAACTGTGCGATCGCTGGATTTTGTCGCGCTATTATCACACGGTGCAGCAAACCTGTGAAGCAGTTGATACCTACGGATTAGGAGATGCTGCCAAAACCTTGTATGAGTTTATTTGGGGGGATTTCTGCGATTGGTATATTGAATTAGTCAAGTCGCGGTTACAAGGAGAAGATGCGGCTTCCCGACGGGTGGCGCAACAAACCCTTGCCTTCGTCCTAGAGGGAATTCTAAAATTACTTCATCCGTTTATCCCTCATATCACCGAGGAAATTTGGCACAGCTTGGCGCAAGCAGAATCAACGGCATCCTTAGCAGTGCAATCCTATCCTGAAGCTGATGCTAATTTGATGAATGGCGAATTAGAGTCGGACTTTCAGTTAATCATTGGTGCAATTCGGACCATTCGGAATTTACGCGCTGAGGTGGATATTAAACCTGGGGCAAAAATTAAAGCAATTTTGCAAACTGACAGCGACAAAGAACGGAATATTCTCCAGAAAGGGGAATCTTATATTCAAAATTTAGCCAAAGTTGAAGACTTGACAATCACCCCAGCTTTAGCCGAAGAACCGGAACAAACCATCGCCGGAGTGGTAGGAACTGTTCAAGTTTTAGTGCCTCTAGCAGGAGTGGTGGATATTGAACAACTCTGTGCCAAACTAGAGAAAAGTTTGGGTAAAATTGAGGGGGAAGTCAAATCAATTTCTGGACGCTTATCTAATGCTAAATTCGTGGATAAAGCCCCGCCCGAAGTGGTCCAAGGGGCGCGAGACAGCCTCGCGGAAGCGGAAAAACAGGGTGAAATTTTACGCGATCGCCTGCGTCAATTAAGAGGGGAATAATCCCAAATAACCCTAAGTTTTGGAAATAGAGATCCCTGCGATCCCTTCCCCCAATGGGGGAGGGGACTGGAAACCGACTATTTTCCCCCATTTTAACCCCTGACCTTTTAAAGCAGACTGCAATGATATACTTAGCCCAGGTGCAAAAAAAAGGATTCTTAGGCAAAACCGGGTTGCGATTAATAGCCTGTCAAAAATCTGGAGATATCTGGGCTTTGGTGTCGGAAACTGAGCCAATTGTAACCACAGAATCCAATACGTTTGGCGAGGGAATTCTCGTTTTAGCAGATATTACCACTGCGGGACAAATTCGCACCATAAATGAGGCGACGGAATGGGCGATTAATCTGCTAAAACAATATTTAACCAAAGGGTTGACCCCGGATTTTTTACAGGAACAGGCGGTAGAGATTGAACAATGGCGACAATCTTTGACTTTACAAAGTCAGGAACTGTCGCGCCGTGCTTTGGAATTAGAAGCCCGCCGCGATCAACTTCAAGAGTTAGAAGAAAAGCTGAAAAAAGAACAACGCCGTTTGCAGATATTGGCTCAAAACTTGAAAGAGTCGGAGGATGAGAGTAGCAATGAGAATGGGGAAGAGCAGGAAAGATTAGAAAGGGAAAATACCGCTTGACAAGTGGCCGGATTTATGATAATTAATGCTGGCAAAAGTGGGATAAGATTGCTGCACAGGGGATGTGGTAGGGAGAGACAATTTTAGGTAAAATGAAACAACAGTTTCACGCCCAGGCGATCGCCCGATCGCCGAGATGCCTCGTTATGAATCAGGAGTGATTGTGCCATCGATTGAAGCAGATCCCACCAATTTTGCTGAATTACTGGAAATTGTCCGGGATGGATATGAAATCTCTCTAAAACCGGGAGATTACAAGGGGACATTCACGATCGCGCGTGCAGTAACGATTCGCGGGAGTGGCGGTGATGCTGTGCTGTTTGCGGTGGATGCGCCTGCGGTGGTGGTAACGGTTGCCGGAGTGCGCTTAGAGAATTTGGCGATCGCTCGAACTGTCGGGGGTGAAACGGGTGCAGTAGCGGTGAGGGGTGAGGCGAATACCGCGCCGATTTTGCATCAGGTGAGATTGACAGGAAGTGCGGAAAATGTCCAATGGGAAGGCGCAATTTGGGAGATTCCGGCGCGATTGGAGTTTGGGGAAATTGAACCGAATCGCCAGGTAGAAAAGGCTTGGGAACTGCAATTGGGTGAGTCTTGTCAGGTGGTGTCGGACTTGGATTGGTTGCAAGTGCGATCGCAGTATTTGTCTCCGGGGTTGCAGTGGCTGCAAATGGCGGTGAATTCCCAAGGAATCCCCGCAGGAACTCGCCTGTCAGGGTCGGTATATTTATGTTCCCAGGGGGACAAGCGCGAGATTCAGGTTACCGCTGAGATTATCACTCGGGTGGAGTGGGTGACAACCGTAGTACCCTCGGAGAAATCTGCCACTGCCAAGCAGGAGGAGGCAAAGTGGGGGTATCGGTTGGTTGGCAAAACCGCGATCGCTAATGTGATTCGGGAACTGGCAGGGGAGAAACCCAGCGATCGCGATGAGGACTTTCGCAGTCGCCGCGATCGCGCGGAACTGTTATTCTCACAACTGTTAGAACAGCGATCGCACTCCTTTTACTTGCGCCGTCTGGGGACTGGGAAAGATGCGGGAGAGGAACGTTGGCAACTCACTCTCGCTTGCGATCGGGAAGAACCGGGAATTTCCCTACTGGAAAAGCGCTACAAAACCTTATCTTTAATAGCAGTAGTCAGTCCCGATGGACGAGGTGGATTACGCCTGATTGATGTGATTTTTGTTCCCCAAACTCGGGGACGGGGGGATGGGTTTACGGTTCTCTGTCGTCTGCGGTTGTTGCCAGATCATCAGTATGATTTAGGCGTTCCCCGTTCCGCCTTGAAACGCATGGCAAAACTGCCGGTTTCGGGAGATTTAATCCCCACCGAGGAACAACTTCAGGCATGGCGGGTTTATGTAGAAATTGAACGACGGATTGCCGAGTCGCGACAGTTTTGCGTACCGTTTATCGCGCACAATTATGGTGCAGATACTCGCCGGATTAGCTTTGAATTGGACAGTCGTGAGGCAACCATTGACGGCAGCAGCGAAACCGGATTAGCAGCAGCAGAATTCTGGAATCGCACCTATAAAGCCCGTAGCGAACAGCTTCGCCTCTTTGAAAGTTCTCCCCTGGGAAAAAGTGGCCGGGATGGACGAATTTTAGGCAGAATTGACTCGGTAGATGCAGAACGGCGGTTGATTAGAATTAAGCCGGATGCAGACTTGCTGGAGTTGATGAAGGGGGGTTACTATCAGTTACCCGAAACTGGATATTTATTGTTTGAAGCCTTTGGGGAACTCAGCCAAATTAATCATAAAATGACAGCTTTAAAAAGGCTGGAACAGGGTCATAGTCAAAATCCCTATTTAGGTCAATTTTTCTTTGATGCAGGACAGGCAAGGGTTCCCAAACAGACAATTAAACTGGAGAGGGCGGAGTTACTATTACCTGCGGCTAATCCCGACCAAATTGCAGCGGTGGAAATGGTGTTATCTGCCAAAGATTTGGTTTTAATTCAAGGTCCTCCGGGGACGGGAAAAACCACAGTAATTGCGGAAATTTGCTACCAGGTGGCGCGACGAGGGGGACGGACTTTAATCGCATCCCAAGCGAATTTAGCAGTAGATAATGCCTTGAGTCGATTGGTGCATAGTCCAGTTGTGCGGGCGTTGCGAAAGGGAAAAGCGGAGAAGGTGCAGGAAGAAGGTGCACCGTATTTAGAAGAGAATGCGATCGGAACTTGGCTGCAAAATACCGCGAGTCACTGTGAGACAGACTTAGAAAAACGGCGCAATGATTTAGCATTTTATCACAAAATGCGGGACTTGGCGGCGGAATTTGCGCGATATTTGGCAGCGGAAGAAGCACTTGCCAGCGATCGCCTGTTTTGGAAAGAGCGTCAGGAGATTTTACTGGAAAATCGGGCAATTTGGGAACAGCAATATCAAGCGGCACAAGCCCAAAATCCCGAGGTAAAACGGGTCAGTTCGGATTTGGCAGCGTTGTTAGCAACTGCGCCCAATGTGCCGTGGGAATCTCCAGAAGTGGTGAATTTATTGGCTCAAATTCGCCCTTATACCTTGGAAGATAGTAGGGTTAAAACCTTTATTGATGCAGTGCGAGTGGCGTTACCTTTAACTCAAGAATTGGGCTGGATTCGTCCCGATCGCGGGGCATTTGGGTTAGCTGCTTGGTGTTGCGAAACGGTTGCGCCCGAGTTGGCTAAATGGAGGGAAGTTGTCACTGAAGCTAATCACACTGCCGAGGCGATCGTCGCTGCTGCTACTGCCGTCCAACAATTTCGCGCAGATTCCACCCCATTGCATCAACTGCAAGGGGAATATGAACAAGCCTTAAATAAGCAAAAATCGCTCCAGCAACGCTTCCAGAATTTACAAAATCGCAAGTTAGAAATTGACCGCGTAATTAAAGAGGTGGGAGTTTGGTTAGAAACAGCGCCAGCCCAAGTTTATACCCTGTTAAAACAATCCCTCCAAACGGGTCGAACCTTTAACAGTAATTTGATTCAAGTTCCGAATAGTTTACTCAGGATCGCCCAAACCTTGAATGTGGTAATTATGCCGAATTATGGCGATCATCCCGTGAGTGATCTGCCGAATTGGGAACAGTTTCTCAAAGCCTTAGCTTATGAAACCAAGGGCAATTTTCGCAACTCCAAAGGCAATCATTCCTATTTTCATGAATTTTTGCACCGCAGTCTGAATCAGCCGCCGATTGTCTTTTCAGCGAGCGATCGCACCTTATGGCGGGACCTGGCGGCAGGATACAGCAATTATCCCAACCTGACGACATCGGGACGGCAGAATTTAGTGGTGAAAACCCAGGAAGTTTTACAGCAGCAGCAACAACAGTATGCCACCATTTGGGAAGTCCAGGCAGTGGAATTGACCCTGCAAGAAATTGCGCAAACTACCATCGATGAAATTGTCACCCAGGCGCGTCAATGTTTACTCCCCCTGAAAACTGAAACAGAACAGGGATTAAGCCATATTGGACAGCAGTGGCATCAAATTCAACACTGGATTGCCGCTCAAAAACCGCAACTCGAACAATCGCAAGCTGCCTTAGATTTATTGCGTCAAGCGGGGGAAAAGACTTTACAACAAGCAGTAGAACAGTTACAACAATTAAGCCAACAACCGCACTTACCCCCCGCCATTTTAACCGCAGTCCAGCGATATCAAGCCAACCGTGCCTTAATTTGGGAAAAACCCTCAGAATTTGCCGCAATGGTGCAATCCTGGGAGAATCGAATTACTAACTTAGAAACTGCTATTGCTGCCTTAGCCCCCTTTGAAATTTTAGGTCATATTCATACCCTAATTGAAGCCTATCTCACCCAGCAACAGCAAAACTTGCAACCTCTGCAACAGCAACTAGAACAGTGTGAATTAGAACTACATGAAATTAAGCAACAACTGACCACCAATCTGCCAGAACTTTTACTGCAAAAGCGTCAATGGTGGCAAAAAACTTGGGAAACCCTGCGCGATCGCCTGCCCCAAATCGCCGAGGAACACTGCTGTGATTTACCCTTTTTACACCAAGTCAGAACCCAGTTTGAAACCTGGGAACAGGCAGGAAACCAGGAAGAACAATATCTCAATCGCTATCAAAACTTAGTCCAAGATTGGATTGACAAACTTCGCCATCCCTCGGAACAGGACCGCACTGAATTGCGGCAAATTTATCTGGATAATGCCAATGTGATTGGGATTACCTGTGTTCAAGCCGCCCGTCGAGACTTTTCCGAAGAATTTAATAAATTTGATGTAGTGATTATCGATGAAGTCAGCAAATGCACCCCACCGGAATTATTAATTCCCGCCCTCAAAGCTAAACGGTTAGTTTTAGTCGGCGATCGCTGTCAGTTACCGCCCATGCTGAATGACGATACCATCGAAGATATTGCCATAGAAATGGGCAGCAGTAAAGAGGCATTGCAATTTTTAGAAGACTCCTTTTTTAAACTGCAATTTGATGCCGCCCCTGAGTCCATTAAAACTATGCTGACGATTCAATATCGGATGCATCCCAACATCATGGGCGCGATTAATCAATTTTACGATCGCCGCCTCCAATGTGGCATTTTAGACCCAGATCAAGCCCGCAAACATCACCTCAATAGTACCATCATCCAGGAACATCAACACCTGATCTGGGTGAAAATGCCCCAAGACTCCACCTTTGGCGAACGCAAAGAAGGCACATCTTTTATTAATCCCAAAGAAATAGAGGCGATCGAGCAGTTATGTCAAAATATGGAAAACACTTGGTCCGAAAAAATTGCCCAGGGTCATCCCCCCAAAGAAATTGGCATTATCACCTTTTATCGCGCTCAACTCAACCGCATTGAAGAGAAAATTTTGGAAAGCAACCGCTTTCCTTCTCTCCAAATTCGTACCGGAACTGTAGACCAATTTCAAGGCATGGAACGGTCCGTGATTATTGTCAGTATGGTCCGCAATAACGCTGAAGGGAAAGTGGGATTTGCAAAAAAATCTGAACGGGTGAATGTGGCTTTTTCTCGCGCCCGGGAATTGCTCGTTATCGTCGGCTGTCATGAATTATTTGCCCATCATCATGGGGAAATAGGCCGAATTTATTCTGAAGTTTCTAATGTTGTGCGTCATCAAGGAGGTTTAATTGATGTTTCTCGAATCCTCCGCTAAACCCATTGACTCCTCCCTGCAAACCTCCGTAGAAAAACTGGAAAAAACCAGTCCCGGATTATCAGTGATTGCCGCTAGACAATTCTGCTATCCCTTGGTGGAAACAGGTATAGAATTGATGGTAACTGCCCCGAGAAAATTTAATGTTTTAGAAGAATTTATCCTCCGGGCCAGCCTAGAAATTACCCCAAAACCCACCGAAGTGGAACTCGCCCAAGTCTTGGGTTTGGACCCCATCTTTGTTAGAAGTACCACCGCCAACCTCCAGGCATTAAATACCCTAAAAATTCTCCCGGACGGGTCCCTTCAACTCACCCCAGAAGGTCGAACTTTTTATGAAAAAGGGTCCGTCCCGCAACCGCCAGAAAGTCACCCCATTTATGCGATCGCAGACCCTTTATTAGAGGCGACTGCCTTTGAACTAAATCCTCTGCGCGAATCCGCCTTAAACCTCCCAAATTTAGGCGATTTCCTTCCCCTTAATAGCCGCATCCCCCGGGTAGATTCCTTAACCCTCGCCGAAGTGCAGCAATGCCTTATCCATCAAGGATTGGGATTCCACCGTCCCGAATCCGGCAAAGAAGTCACCGCATTCCAAATCGCCCAACCGCCGGAAACCCGCTGGCAATCTGTGGCACTGTTTGCCATTTTTGATACCCTAAATCAGCGCTTAACTCTGCAACTCCGACGGGGACAGCAGTTACTTGAATCCGCCACCCTTTGGCTAGAAACACTCCAAAGCGAGGGGAAAATTTCCCTAACCGAATTGTTTGAAATCTGTTCTACCCGAGGCGAGGAAAGTTTCCCACAGGAGAATCCAGAAGTTGAAGCTAGACTGGAACAAGTCCGACAAGCAGCAATCGAACCTGTAACTGATAACGTTGAAGAAAATTCCACCCCAACCGGCAGAGCAATTTTAATTTCTGAGAGTCAGATTCATACCCAATTTTTAGAAACCCTCCAAACCGCTACCCATCAGGTTTTAATCTATTCCCCTCGATTCACAGAACAAGGGATAAATTACCGCCTGTTGCAAGGATTAGAAACCCTTGTCAAACGAGGGGTTTGGATTCTCGTGGGACAGGGAACTATACCGGGGAAATTATCAAAAATTACGCCAATTTCTCAGGAATGGCTGACAAAATTGGCAGCGGTGAAAACAGCAGAAGGACTATCCGCTATACAAATTGTCGCCTTGGAAGAATCCCATGCCAAAGAGGTGGTGATTGATCGCCAAATTTATATCTGTAGCGCTCACAATTGGCTAACTTATGGAGGCGATCGCCTACCACTGGGGGAAAGTCTCTATCAAGTCACCCTTCCCGAAATCGTCAGCGAAGCGTATCAATCCCTCTCTACCCAATTTCAACAACGCGCCGAATCCCTCTGGCAGCAGGCAATTACCACTCAGGATGAGTCCCTTGCCACCACCTCTCTAAGTATCTGGGGTGCGTTGGGGATGGCGGAAACTGCCTTACAGCAGATTCAGGACCGGGAGTGGCTGGAATTGCTCCCAATTTGGCTGAAAATCGCTTGTCAGGGCTTGCGATCGCAGCAAATGTCCCCGGATTCTCCTAGCTTGAATCAGGCGCTTTCCCAGCTATCTAAACTCACCCCGGATTCCCCTCAACTGGATAGCTTGTGCGAAGCATGGCGGCAGGTTATGGGGGTGATTGCCGATCAAGATGGCACTATTGCCCTCAATTTACTTTCAGAACCCGTCTGGCAAGACTTCATCCGCCTGGGGATTGCATCAGAAGCAGTCGAGTCACCAGATGCTTTTATTGCTGGTGAATTGGCTAAACTGGCGGCAAACCTTTCCCCGACTCAAAATCCTCCTCGCAAAAAATCTAAACATCACAAGTCGGGATAAAAAACGACTGAAGTCGTTACTACGAACATCAAAAAATTGTTTCTGATTGTTTGTAGTTGCAACTTCAGTCGTTAGTCTTTTCCTCAGAGGAAATCAGCAGAATCTCTTATGCGATCGCCACTCCTAACCCGGACTTAACTTCTGGAGGGTTCAGGAATTGTAATGTCAATCGAAGTAACAGAGGTATCGGGAGTCAGACTACTTAATGGAGGGTTAATCTCCATTGGATTCCCCACCACTAAGGTGACTAACTGATCCGGGTTCAAGTATTTCTGTGCTACTCGCTGCACATCTTCAATGGTGGTTGCTTCCACCCCGCGCCGATATTGGAAGATAAAATCCTCGGGATATCCGTAATATTCATATCGCATTAACCGAGAGAGGGTTTGACTCGGGTCGGCGAAATTGAAGATAAAGGAATTGAGGGTGGTATCTTTAGCATACTGTAACTCTTCGGCAGTAATCGGTTCCCTGCGAATGCGTTCGATTTCTCGAAAGACGGACTGAATAAAGGGTACTGTTGCCTCCGATCGCGTTTGACCCCCAGCGATAAACATCCCCGGATAATCATAGCGGGGACTCCAGACGCCATAGACGGAATAGGTTAATCCCTCTCGCGATCGCACCTGCTTAAATAACCGTCCCCCAAATCCATTCAGTACCCCATTCAGGACGGACAACGCCGGATAATCAGGACTATTTAACTCCCCACCCAAATGCCCGATTTGAATCGTACTTTGGGTTAATTGAGGGCGTTCCACCAAAAAGACTCCCCCTTGTTTCGCTTGAGCAGTTGGAGATAAAGCGGCAATATTTGGACTGACGGTTTTATCCGGTTTCCAGTCCCCAAATTTCTGCTGAATGAGCGCTCGCATTTGAGGGGTTTCAAAATCGCCGACAATGCCCAAAATCATGTTATTGGGATGGAAATAGCGCTGGTAAAATTGGACCACATCGGACCGAGAAATATTGCTCAAAGTTTCATATTCGATGCTCCGAGCATAGGGGCTATTCTCTCCATAAATCAGCTTTTGAAATTCCCGAGAGGCGATCGCACTGGGGGAATCATTCCGACGGGCGATCGCCCCCGCTTGTTGGCGTTGAGCTAACTCAATTTGCTCTGGGGCAAATGCTGGAGTTCTAAGCACTTCCGCAAACAGTCCAAACACCTCTTCCAAATCCTGACTTAAGGCATTAAAACTCGCCGATGCTGAGGTGGTATCGATGGTCGTTTCTACCGAAGCCGCCCGTTGTTCTAGCAACTGATTTAATTCATCTGGGGAATGCAATGTAGTTCCCCCAGTTCGCAATACCTGCCCCAGAATTTGGCCGAGTCCAGTTTGATTAGCCGGTTCCAAGCGATCGCCTGTGCGAATTAAAGCAGTTCCCGAAACTAAAGGCAGTTCCCGGTCCTCCATCAAATACACCACCATCCCATTCTCTAGCTCAAAGCGCTCAAAAGGCGGTAACACAATTTCCGGAGGCGGTGCAAACTCCAAATTTGTATAATGTTTCGCTGATTCTGCGGTGACAATCCCCGCATTAAACAGCAACAACATTAAAGGCAAAACCAACAGTACAATCCAATATTTTGGGGGCTTATTCTTAGATGTAACCATTCTCTGACTCATTACGATTTTTCCTCTGGCAGCAGCAGTCCCACGGTGCGATTTTCGGGCCGGAATGTTTGACGAGAGACGCGCAGAATGTCTTTCGGTGTCACCGCCGCAATTTGCTCTAATTCCTGAAATAAATTGCGCCAATCGCCGGTTTTAATTTGATATTCCACCAACAAACTCGCCATCCCTTGATTAGAAGCCAGCGATCGCAACACTCCCGCTCGGGCTTGGGTTTTAACCCGTTCTAACTCCTCCCTAGAAACTTCCTCCACCGTCAGCCGATTGATTTGCTCTTGCAATCCAGTCGCAACTTCTTCCACCGTATGACCTGGAGCAGTCAGGCCATAAAATAGCATTAAATTCTCATACTTTTCGCCGGGGAATCCATTCAAACCCTGCGCACTCAAGGCAACCTGCTGTTCTTCTACGAGGGATTTGTAGAGGCGAGCAGTCCGTCCGGAACTGAGAATTTGAGCAATCAATTCATAGACCACATTATCAGGATGATTGATAGCTGGACGGTGATATCCTTCTAAATACCAAGGTTCCGAGGGAAACCGGACCACCACCTGTCTAGGTTCCGTCTGAGGAGGCTCTATTTTGTCCACCTTGGGAGGCGTGGGTCCGGCTTTGTAGCCACCAAAATAAGTCTGTGCCAATTGCCGGACATTCTCCGGGTCCACATCTCCCACGAGAGCGATGGTCAAATTGTTGGGAACGTAATAAGTCTCAAAAAACTCCTGAACATCCTCCCGCCGCAGATTGGCTAAATCCTCTGCATAGCCAATCACAGGTCTGCCATAGGGATGCGCCACAAAGGCAGTTTGCAAAAATTCCTCAATCATTTTGCCAATGGGGGAGTTATCCGTGCGCATTCTTCTCTCTTCGAGAATCACCTGCTTTTCCTTATAGAATTCTCGAAAGACGGGTTCGAGGAAACGCTCAGACTCTAGGGACATCCAGAGTTCTACCTTATTGGAAGGAAAGCTGTAAAAATAGCGAGTGGCATCGGCAGACGTGGTAGCATTGAGTCCAACGCCTCCGGATTGTTCGACAATTTGACCCAATTCGTTCTGGACTACTAACTCAGCGGCAGCCGCCTCGGTTTTATCAAATTCGGCTTGTAACCGTTGAGCTTCGGCAGTTTTTCCAGCGGCTGTGGCGGTTCTAATTTGAGCGTCAAGGCGATCGAGTTGGTCGAGCAGCTCTTTTTCGGCTCGATAGTTTCGGGTGCCTATGCGCTGAGTCCCTTTAAAGGCTAAATGCTCTAAAAAGTGGGCAACGCCGGTTTTGCCTTCCGGTTCGTTGGCTCCCCCGACATCGGCGTATGTTAGAAATGAAACAACGGGCGCGGTATGTCGTTCTAAAACGATAAACTTGAGTCCATTATCGAGGGTAAACTCGCTAATTTTTTCCGCAACCCGGTCTAAGTAAGGCTGAATTGACTGAGTTGTAGTAGTCGGGGAAACTTGCTCTCGACCGAGTGCCGGGTTTAGTGAAATCCCGGACCAAAGCACAAGGGTGACCAAAAGGGCGATCATGAAGGGTCGGGAGTGGGACCAGTTCCCAGTCCAGCGGGGTTTTCCCCATTTTGCGATCGCCATCCGAAACCTAGAGATTGACATAGCCAATAAAAAAAAAGCGGTGATTTTGATTCATCAGTCTGGAGGTGACTCCTCGATTGAGGGTCAGCCATTTTAAGTAACGCAAGGGCGGTTATTCCTCTGTTTGATTCGGGTTCGTTGAGTCCTCCGGGGTTAGAAAAAAACGCTCTTGATGTGATTTCCCACAGCACTATTTTCTATTAACGATGAATATATTTACTCGCTCCCAACCTGCTGAAACCGATACGCGCACTCGGATTTTAAATGCGGCGCAGCGGTTATTTGCCCAAAAGGGTTACAACGGAACCACCACAAGAGACCTCGCTCAAGCTGCCAGTGTAGCTGAAGGAACCCTATTCCGTCATTTTGCCAATAAAAAAGCAATTTTGGTAGAGTTGGCAACGGAGGGATGGATCGAAATCCTCACGGATCTGCTCACGGAACTCAGCGAAATGGGCAGTTATCAGGCAGTGGCGCAAGTGATGCGGCGGCGGATGTTGAATATTCACAAAAATGCGGATTTGATGCGGGTTTGCTTCCTGGAGGCTCAGTTTCACCCGGAGTTACGCGATCGCATCCAAGCTGAGGTAATTTCCAAAATGACCGATGTCGCTGAGGCATTCTTTGAAACCGCAATGGAACGGGGAATTTATCGTCCCATGAATCCTCGCCTGGTGGCTCATGTTTTTCTAGGAATGTTTGCTGTGGCAGGATTTAGTCAACAAACCCTCCTGGAAAACGATTCCTCTCCCAAAGCGATGCAGGAAATGGCGGAAGGATTGGCAGATATTTTCCTACATGGGGTGTTAGCGCCACCCCAGAACGAGTAATTCTCCCGGATTCATCCCTTGATAAGGGTCCGCGCCTGTTGAATCCATCGCGTCACTTCATCCACGGAGGGACAAAGGTCCCGGCGTTGGAGATTGGCAACTTGGACCCTTAAAAGTTGTTGGTGCAATCGGTGGATGGGTAAGTCAGCCAGTTGGGCGATCGAGGCAATTCCGGCGTGCAGCAATAACCCACAATATTGATAGCCGACCGTCGGAATTGAAGCAAGTTCTGCCATTGCCACCCATTTATTCACATATTGAAGATGGATGCCTAACTCTGAGGCGATCGCCTGCCGTTGTTCCGGTGTTTTCCCTCGCCGCAGCAGTTCCCCAGTTGTGGTAATCCCACAAGTTTCCAGTAGATTTTGGTCGTGGGAACTGACCCCAGGTAATTGGGCGATCGGCCAGTGAGTCGGTTTTAAGGGGCGCACTTGCCGCGATTTAGATGCGTTCATGGGTTGAATGGGATTAAGACTCCTCTTAAACTAGGGTAACGGCGATCGGTTCGACTCCAGTTAGTCGTTACTACGAACTTAACAAAACGACCTTAAGGGGACTTGGGTCTGAGTTCTCTTTACTCCCTATGATGGATGATCAAACCCTACTCGATCGCAAGGCAAAACTATCCCTCATGCAAATATCCACTCCGGCAACTTCCCTGACAACGGCCCTCCTTCAACGCAGGCAAAAGCTGGCAAATCAAATCGCAACTCCCGTGATTTTGTGGTCAGGAAGTCCCTCTTCCCGTAATTTTCCGGCGAATGTTTATCCCTTTCGCCCCAGCAGTCATTTCTTATATTTTGCTGGACTTTCCCTAGAAAACGCGGCAATTCGGCTGGATGGGGGCAGATTGGAACTGTTTATGGATGATCCCCACCCAGGCAGTACCCTTTGGCATGGAGAAATGCCGACGCGATCGCAGGTTGCCGAGGCGATCGCGGCGGATGAGGCATTTCCCCTTTCCGAGTTAAAATCTCGCAGCCAAAATGCTGCAACTGTTGCTGCACCTGATTTGAAGACGCGCATGGAACAGGTGGATATCCTCGATCGCCCGGTGGGATTGTTTCCGGACCAAGGCAATCCCACCGTTGCTCGCGATCGGGAATTAGCCCTGGCGATCGCTCAATTACGGCTGATCCACGATGAATGGGCGATTCGTGAACTGTTACAAGCGGCTGCCTGTACAGTTCAGGCGCATCTCGTGGGAATGATGTCCACTCGCCGCGCTCAAACCGAAGCAATGGTCCGGGGTGCAATGGAAGGGGCGATTATGGCCCAGAATTTTACCTGTGCTTATAACAGTATAGTGACCGTTGAGGGCCAAGTCTTGCACAATCAGCATTACCATCACCTGTTGCAGCCCGGGGATTTGCTGCTAGTGGATGTAGGTGCAGAAACTGCCACAGGTTGGGCGGCAGATGTGACCCGCACTTGGCCCGTTTCTGGGCAGTTTTCCCCCACCCAACGGGATATCTACGATGTGGTTTTAGCGGCCCATGACTGCTGCATTGAACAGGTGGGTCCTGGGGTTGAATATGCGGATATTCATCGGGTAGCAGCGGTGGCGATCGCGGAAGGATTGGTCAATTTAGGAATTTTGCGCGGCAATCCCGAGGATTTGGTGGAAATGGACGCCCATGCCTTATTTTTTCCGCATGGGGTTGGACATCTCCTGGGATTGGACGTTCATGATATGGAAGATTTGGGAGATATTGCAGGCTATCAGGAGGGTCGCGATCGCAGCGATCGCTTTGGCTTATGTTACCTGCGTCTAAACCGGACTCTGCAACCGGGAATGTTAGTCACCATTGAGCCAGGATTTTATCAAGTCCCCGCTATTTTAAACGACCCCCAACGGCGTGAGCAATATGATGGCGTCGTCAACTGGGATAAATTAGCCCAGTTTCACGATGTCCGAGGCATCCGCATCGAGGATGATGTTATGGTCACCCAAGAGGGTCGGGAAGTCTTTACCGCTGCCTTGCCGGTGCAAGCGCAGAAAATCGAGCAGATTGTTCGGGGTTGAATCTCACTTGTCTGAGGTAGACTGGCGGGCCACAGTTGGTGACCCGCTGCCTCATGAAGCGATCGCTTTCAGTTCCTCAAAGCAGAGTCAGCCGTACAACTTGAAAAACTAGCGTTCCGAACGCTCCTCCCGACTCCCCCGATGATGATCGCATTCTTTCTGATCGTTCTCCTTACAGTCGGAATTCGCCTCTGTGGTTGGACGCTCCTGATAGGGTCTGGTCACAGGGACTGACATGGCGTGAATATCCGGCGCAGGGAGTCCAGGCGCAAAATATAGCTGGATGGGCAGCAAAAACGGGGCCAGATTAAATCGGAAATGTGCAAAATTGACTGTTAGCATTAGCTGATCCGAAACTCTTCTGATTGCATTACTCTATAAAACAGGGGCAATTTTCGTCCTTAAAAAATTGCTTTATATCCGGGCTTCAACCTCACTGAAATCGGGAATAAAACCTTTAAGTTGTTATAGTACCGCCAGGTACCAACTTTTCATAAAAATTTGCTAACTTTCCTAACTATAGGTCAAGTTTGTCCTTTTTAGATATGGGGTTTCACCCATCATGGGCAAGAGCAATCCTGGATATTAACCTCCAGTTTTGGGAGGAGGATTGCTTTGGGTTAAACCTGGAAATTTTCTGCTCACTAGAGTACCCAAAGTACCTCATCAGGAACTTTTGGACCTAATCCAACGATTTTTCTTCCCCTACCATAAAATAGGGAATCACGCATCTATCTTAAGAATTTTTATCAATTTCCATTAGCGACCGTGGAATCGATACCAGCCGCCTTCCATTGTCAAAATCTTTCGGGTTTTAATTGGTCCTTGATTGCTGACATAGATTGGGTGAGACTCATTCGTGTCCATCACCCCATCCATTTTATCCCCTCTCCACCGGGACCAGCCATGCTCTGTATTTTGAGCTTTTTTGTTTCTAATATCCAACGAGGGATAGATGTTTTTATTTCCCCATTCACTTGGGTATAAGTGAATCGTTTGGCAGATGCTTCCCATATTGACCCTCTTTTTCTCCGTTTTTTTCACCAGCCCTTTGGTGATTCAGCAAACCGATCAGCCCCTGAACTTTCCTAACCTCAGTCGCGACTAAGTGAAATCACTTAACCATTCATTGTCCGCCCGGTCCTTTGATTTTCACATCAGCCAAATGACTTAATAGAAATCAGCCATTCAGCGGATGGTGAGTAAATGTACTTACCAAAATTTACGGACTCTAGACACATCCTCCTCAGCTTCTTAAGAAGATATCCGTTTTCCCTGAGATAGGAGACAGATCCCAGAGCTCCAAGTTAATCAGGGCCAGCCACCCAAAACACTGCTAAACACCAAAATCCCCCGGGAACGCACCATCCCCGGGTCAGTTCCTGTGTTTCCCTTCCGGCTGGAACCTCCACTTTAGACAGAGGAACTCGGGCAAACTGTCCCCTATAATATCCAAAACCTATTCCCTCAAAGGTTCTCTTTTATGCTTCCTTTAAAAATTGTGCTGTTAATAATTTGGGCATTCTTTGTTGGCTACATTTTACAACTTCAGCCCTTAGAGCAATCCGGGACCTTAACCCTCATTGAAAAAATGGTCAAACTGCAACTCAATGAGGTGAATGCTTATGCGTTTACCCTGTTTAGTTTCATGGGAGTTTGGCCGTTAATCTATGCCTGTTTGATGTTTATTGATGAACGGATGCAACCCATCCCCGCTTGGCCCTCTTTTTTGGCTTCCAATGGATCCGGCGTGATTGGAATGATGCCCTATATCCTGTTGCGGGAAAGTCGCCCTTACTTTTTGGGCAAAAAAGATTGGCTCATCAAACTGCTCGATAGTCGCTTAACAGGAATTGCTCTACTTATTAGCACCATCGGACTAATCATTTATGCTTTATATAGCGGCAATTTCGACGAATTTATCAAACAATGGCAAACCAGTCGATTTTTATATTTAATGAGTTTAGATTTTGCCCTAATGTATTTAGTTTTTCCTACTTTACTGGGCGATGATATGGCCCGTCGAGGTTGGCACGATTCTCGGATTTTCTGGGCAGTGGCGATCGTTCCCCTACTGGGTCCTTTGGTTTATCTGTCTATCCGCCCTCCCTTACCGGAAACCGAGTAAGCTTCTGGATGAGGAGTAAGGAGCCTGTTGCTCCCCCTCCTGGGTTTTTAATCAGGCGATCGCCCATTGGAATCGCGATACAGAATGCTGTAAGTTATTCCACAAAACGCAATGATAAAAATCAGCCAACTTAGGGTGATGCGATCGCCCAATAACCCTCGTATAAATTCTTCCATCAACCTCTCCTCCCTGAATCACTCTAAATTACTTAACTGAAATTTTATAGTTCAACGTAAGACGCTTCTCACCGGATGAGGGTAATTAAGAAATTACCCTCATCCCCAGTTAAAACCGCTAGGGATTATCCATTACCACCCCTGAGCTAATTTAGGCTCGGGTAAGACTTCCGGTTCATCATCAATGGATAAGAGAAACTGAATTAAATCAGTCTGATCTCCTGGTGTAAATCCAGCCTCTTCATCAACCCAGTAATCATGTCCCCTGCCGTCAATATTAGCCCGTTGCAGACTGGGGTTGGCCCGGTTTGCGGCAATCAGGGCGGAGCGCAAGCGACGATCAACCAGCATTCTTAAACTCGCTTCGGGATCTGGATTTATCCCTTGTAACAAGGTTCCCGGTAAGCCAATGCGAGCGGGATTGGCGATCGCGAACTTGCCGTCAGCATCTTGCCTTAAAGCATCCCCTGCTGCTGCCACCCCGCCATCATGGAGATAAGGAGCCGTCAGATACAACCCAATCAAGTGCTGCACTTTGTATCCGCCCTTCGGTTCGGTAATCCCAAACGTTACATCAATCGCGCGTTGCGGTGTAATATCCGTTGGCACCGGAATCACCGGGGGATTCTCCGGAAGGGGGACCAGGACGCTCGGGGGATAAGTCGTCGGGTCTTGGAACAGTTTTTTCAGTCCCAAGGATGCCTTGGCCCGTTCGGGTTGGGTGCCCACTACCCGTTGCGGAATCACTTCATGATTCGTAAAGTACCGACCACTATGACAATCCACGCAACCGGCTTGATTAAAAATCGCTGACCCCCGCTGCACTGCTGCGGCATCGGTTAAGGATTCATTCGGTGGAGGTGCCAAGGTATTTTGCCAAGCCGACATTGCATTAGCTGCTGTACCCACAGGTAAACCCGGTATCGCCAACATCAGCCCATTTGCGGCAAATAGCGACGCATTCGGATATTCCGGCATTTTAATCGTCTGGTCAAACCCCGGAGAATCAGGGGTGGGATCAACACTGGCGAAGAATTCCGAGGGTTTTGCTCCCTCGGGTAACCGGAATTTAGAAGCGGATGAATTTTGAAAAATGGCTCCCAAAAAGGTCTCTTTATCAATACCGTAGAGTTTTTCGCTGTTTTCGGCAGTCGTTGTGGGGTCAGCATTAAAGGCAAAGACCCGACTATTCAGGGAACTCAACCCGTGGAACCAGCCAATCGAGGACCCCCCACTCCAACTGTAGGGCCAAGCATCATGGGTATAGGATGGGGGAATTTGGGAAGGATTGTCAATCTGATCCCCACTGGAGTCAAAATTGCCTGGTGCCCAACTCAAAAACACCTGATCCACGGCTTCTTCCAAGCTTTCAGAGTCCGGCAATTTCGCGAGTTCCCCTTGGCTATTGATGTAGGTATGACTGCCTTTAGGCAGTTCCAAGGGATTGACCCCCGTCTGCCGATAGAGTGCCGCAGTGTTACTCGCCATTGCCAGCAATAAACCGGCATCAAGATCATTATTGGTAGCCCCCTCCAAGATGGCCCCGGTTTTTCCATCTATGGTGGCATGGCATAAGGCGCAAGTCACTCCGACGCGGACTTTACCCCCACTCAGATGATTACTCAGTCCCAGGGGGAGAACGGACCCTTTTGGCAAGTCCAGTCCGGTATTCAGCATTGTCCCGGCTTTAAAGGTTTTGCCTCCGACGGTGATATCCTCTTTGAGGGGAATCTGGAGGTTGGTGGTGGGTTGTCCTTTGAGGGACAAAATCGCTTTGGTCATGCTGGCGACGTTAATGGGACCCTCTAAAATTCCTACGACATCGGTAAAGATGACTTCGTTACCAAAGGTTGCGGTGTAGAAATTATCACGCCCTAAGTCGATGAGTTCTTCGGTAATTTCGATCGCCCCATTTTCGGGGGAGAGATAGTCTCGTCCCGCTTCGGTTTGTAAGAGGCGATCGGCTTCTTCTTTGCTGACAGGATGTCCGAGGACATCGTAGGAACCGATGCCTGGGGGTGCAGGTTGGGTCATGGGGGTGTAGGTCATCGATTCACTGGGTGGGGAGGCCGGTAAGACAACCTCGACCCCGGAAACTAAAAACCCAATCACCGCCACAACGGGCAGAATGAAAATTAGGCTAAACCATTTCATGATGATTTGAATTTTGTATTTAACATCAACAGGAAAGCCGGTGGCACTGTAGATTTTTCCGGCTTCCTGGGGGTTAGAACATTTTTAAAAAGCTCGCCTTTAACCCTAAAGGGGTACTTTAATCTAAATCTGGGGTCCCTGCCCTCTCTCTACAGAGGGAATCTGCCAGGAAAATACGGTAGCGATCGCCTTCTTTATCCCTGAAAATTGCCTGAACTTTGAAGGTTTCAGGTAGCCTGGTCGCAAGGGTTAGTATTTTTAATTGGTGATAAGTAAGAGAATTCTGTTGCATGAAGGGTGGAGAATTTCTCGGAGATTTTCTGTAATTTATTGGATTGGAGCGGCTTGACCGAGAACTGAGGGGATCTATTCGGCTACAACTGATGCCCAGTAGATTCCGTAAAACTCTTCTCTATGAATTGTTTTCGGTTTTTTGGTGCAGGATTCAGTAAAATAACGAACGTCAATGGTTTTTATTCGGTGAGGTAGGGTGTGCAATATGCACAGAGGTAAAAAACGGATTGCGATCGCACTGACAAGTTCTCTGAGTCTACTAGCGGCGGGAATGTGGTGGATGCCGCAACCCCAAGCGCAAGCCCCCCCGCTTACTTGTTCTCCCACTGCAATGGAGACGGACTCGGGAACTGACACCGCTGGCGATCGCCCAACTCCCGAAGACAATCCCTCGGGTTCTGATCCGAACTGTGCTGACTCCATGCCTGTCTCTACCGATCAATGGTCATACCCTTCCGAGTTTGCGCCGTTGTTGCAACGATACGATACCCTGTTGGCGCGGATGGAAACGGTAGAACAAAATCTCGCTAAACAACTCAATGGCAAACCTTACTGGGAAGAGGCACTCAGCTACGCCGTTCAAGCATCAGAGTTGGGTAAAACCGGGAACTCCTCCGTGGAAACCTTACAAACGCTCAAATCCCTCTGGGAAAAAGCCCTGGATAACCTGCATCAAATTCCGGCTGATTCCGACTATGGCGATCGCACCGTGGCAAAAATTGCCGAATATCAAGCCAATTTAGAGGCCGTTTCCTACCGTCTGGAAGTGGCACAATCCCAATTTTTAATTCCTATTGCCGAACGCAGCGGCCTTTCTTCCCAAGTCAAAATTACCATCTGTCACCTCACGACTAATATCTGCCGTCGGTTGCGCGGAAATGAACCGGCGCGAGATGCCGCCAGCTTAATGAAAGTGCCGATCGCCGTGGCTTTAATGAACAAAATCACCTCGGAAAAACTCCGATTCGATACCCCCATTCATGTCGATCGCGCTAACTATACGGAGGATGCCTCAGAACTTCGGGTGGGGGAAAAATATCCCCTTGAAACTATTTTAAATGCTACGATCGGTCACAGTAGTAATATTGGCCCCAATCAAATTATCGATTATTTGGGGTGGGATTACATTAATCAAGTGTTAGAAGAACGGGGTTTCAAACAGACGCGGGTTTATTCTAAATTTGTGGGCGATCGCATCTATCCCCAAAATGTGGCGATCGGCAGCAACACCACCACCAGCGACGATCTGACTCAGATGATGATTCAAATCTATAACCGAGAACATCTCGGCGATGAAATCCTGATTCGTTCCCTGGAACGGCAATATGACCATGAACTTGGGTTCGCTGGGTTAGAAGGCGGGTTCGGTCACTGGTTAGGAGAAAAAACCGGGCAAACCTCTCGCGTCCTCGGCACCACCTTAGCCATGAACCTCTTCGGTGAGACTTACATTATTACCGTGATTGACGATGGTGCCTATAGCGAACCGACCATCCGTCAGTTTATTTCTGAAATTTCTGAATATCTCTTCCGCAGTGGTCAACTGTGAAGCCCAGGGCTTGTAGCGATCAATCCCACAGGGGCTATCATACCCAATCCGGTGGTAAAAAGTCGATTTTCTCTTTAGCCTGCGGAGGCAGGCTTCGTCCGTGGAGCCAGACCCTTCAGGGTGCGGGTGGGTGTTTGCCGACTAGATTCCTAATCAGTAGCCGCTAGGGAGTTGATCCCGATAGTATGAAAAGGAAAACCTCTGACCTTAGCAATTCCACATGGTATCCACTCCAACCCTCACTTATTCCCCTCATCACTTAAACGCGATTGTCCGGGGATCAGGCTTTCCGATTCTCTGTTTGCATGGACATCCCGGTCATGGGGCTTCCATGTCTGTGTTTACGGACCATTTGAGCCAACGATTCCAAACCATTGCCCCGGATTTGCGAGGATACGGGAAGACTCGCACCCGAGGGCACTTTCAAATGACGGACCATCTTCAGGATATAGAAGCATTGCTCGATCGCTGTGAAGTGGAGCGCTTTTTACTCCTAGGTTGGTCCCTGGGCGGGATTTTGGCAATGGAACTGGCGTTGCGACACCCCGATCGCGTCACGGGATTGATGTTAGTTGCTTCTGCTGCCCGTCCCCGGGGTTCCCATCCCCCGATTAGTTGGCAAGATTTAGCATTTACCGGGGTTTCCGGGATTATTAATCGAGTCGTCCCGAGTTGGCAATGGAATATCGAAACTTTGGGCAGGCGATCGCTCTTTCGTTACCTGATTCAGCAACATACTCCCCTAGCTTATCAATACCTAGCCGATAGCGGGATGTCTGCCTATCTTCAAACCAGCGGTCCTGCCCGGAATGCGCTCAATGCTGCCCTCACAGCGGGCTACAACCGACTCAGTTCCCTGGAACAAATCACTTGTCCCAGCTTAGTCATGGCGGGGGAAGCGGACCGCCACATTACCGCAGATTCGAGCCGGGAAACCGCTCATCACCTCAAAAATTCTCAATTCATCTGTTATCCCAATACCGCTCACCTGTTCCCTTGGGAAATACCGGCGCAAGTCCTCGGGGACATTGATCACTGGATTGATCGCCATCCCCAAGTCGTTGCATCATCCGAGGTTTCTTCCCAATAATCAGGCAGCCTCCTCGTTCAAACTAACCGCTATATGCCGGGGATTTTCCCCGACTACCCATCTCCCCCGGCTCCTCGTAAACCGTGAGAGCGCTCGGTTTGCAGCGTTTAATAGCAAAGGAGATGCCCTGAGCACTTTCTTGTTCAAGGTCTTCTATATATCCGTTTTTAGCAGTTTCGGCTTCATTTTTACTCAGGAATGGCCCAAAGTAGTAAGTACACCGAGGATTGTCTGTGGCAATCTCTACCCACCAGGCCCAGCCTAAAAGGTTTAGCAAGCTAATCAAGATTTCTTTCAATTCCTTCATATCATTCCCCTATTTACCGTTGTATGACGACGAGGTGGTATTAAGTGTTGGTTCGAGCTAAGTGGTTAATTTACATTTCTTTATACTCCCTAGGATTTATTTTTTCAACTGTATTTTTCTTCAGATTTCCCATGTTGGGACGCTGGGTCCATCGCTGACGAAAAATCTCGTAAAGCGCCATTCCCGTTGCCACAGAGACATTCAGACTGGGGATCTTTCCTTGGAGGGGGATAGAAATTAATTCATCACAGTGCCGTTGTGTCAACAAATTCAAACCTTCCCCTTCGGATCCCACGACCAAAACCGTGGGTCGGCTAAATTCGATGCTGCTGACTGCTGAAGGCGCGTTGGCGGCAGTGCCATAAATCCAAAACCCCGCTTCCTTTAGTTCTTCCAAGGCTCGACTGAGATTGATCACCCGGGCAACGGGAAAAAATTCTAATGCACCAGCAGCGACTTTCATCACCGTTGATGTGATCCCAACCGCTCGTCTTTGCGGGATCACCATCCCTTGAGCGCCGATCGCCTCAGCCGTGCGAATCATTGCGCCTAAATTGTGAGGGTCGTTAATCCCATCGCCCACGAGGAGAACCGGGCGATCGGATACCTTTAAGGCATTGGCAATTAAATCCGGCAGTTCCCAATAGGTATAGGGAGAAACCTGTGCGGCAACCCCTTGGTGATTTTCCCCGTGAGTGAGCAGATCCAGGCGTCGGTAATCCACTTCATCAATGACCGTTCCCGTGGATTTAGCCGTGGCGATCGCCGTATGAAAACGGGGATCATAGCGCAATTGAGCCGTAATCCAGACCCGATGCAATTGGCGCTCTCCTTCTAAGGCACTCAATACCGTATGGCGACCGTAGATCATATCTTTGAGGTCTGTATCGGTCTCCTGGGCTGGTTGGGCAGCACCAGAGGGAAAGGATTTGTAGCTTTTCCCGTCCTTTTTCGGATAGGACGATCCCTGCCCACTGTCTTTTTTCGCGTAGGACGATCCCTGCCCACTGGCTTTTTTTGGATAGGATGATCCCTGTCCACTGTCTTTTTTCGGATAGGATGATCCCTGCCCACTGTCTTTTTTCGGATAGGATGATCCCTGTCCACTGTCTTTTTTCGGATAGGATTCGCGCTTGGATCGGACTGAGGGCTTCAATTTTTCGGGTTTACCAGGCATGACAATTATGATTGGGGGGTAGATGGCTTCATCCCGATGTGGTGTTGAGTCTCTTTCCCGGCGGGGTTAGCTCAAGGGTGGGAATCGGCGTGATAGTAATGGGTGGAACTGACTTTATAGTTCAGTAGAGCCACCCCTTTCGAGGAGTTGGAGATTTAATTGGGTGAATAGGAAGATCAAGCGGTTGGGATCGGTGAGGTATAAATATCCCATCAGGCTTTCCAAGCTCGTTGCCTGTTGATAAATCGCGGCATCGACTCGTTTCGGCCCTCCCGTGGCAGCATTGCGCCCGCGTTTGAGAATCTCAAGTTCGGTCGGGGTTAGAAAGGGTTCGAGCGATCGCAGCATCTGTGCTTGGGTCTCGGCTCGCACTTGCGACACCACACAATTATGATATATCTTCTGGCGTTTGGGTGGTCGTAAATACCAGGCGCGGATAAACAGTTCGTACACTGCATCTCCCAGATAGGCTAGGGCGATGGGTGATAGCTGTTGAATTTCCGGGGCGGATAATTTTTTGACCGGGAGCATCAGCGACAAGCACTCCTGGGGATCAAAGGTCATAGCCCAGGGGGGGACATTAGCGACTAGATTAGCTTCTGGGCTTGTTGCTTCTGGGGTTGTTGTCATACTGCCCACACCAAACCACTTGAGTTAATGATTCCCGATCCCACGTCCAAACTCCCCTAACTGGATTAACTGGGTTACCATTTTATGTTATTTCTTGAGTGCAAAAATTTTAATAGGGTCACTCCCTCGCCTCACATTCTAGTCCCCGAAGTATGGGGGGTGGTTCAGCCGATCGCCTGAAGTTTCCCTCTGCCCTAGGGCCTATATTACCCAATGCGATCGCTTTTAACCTGGTATTCCTAGAACTTGATCTGGTGTGGGTCTGGGAATCATGCCGAGGGATATGGGCATTATAACATTTAGCGATCGGGTTCTCATCAGTTCGGGGAGACCACCATCTTGATGGCGGTCTCCCTCAACTTCCCCAATAAACGAGCTATCCAGTATCAAAATTGAACTGGATAGCCATTTAGAGCGTTAAACACTCAAGTCGCTTTGATTTTCTCTAGGGCAGCGTCCAGCGATGGCTGCAAAGAGAGAAACTGCTCTAATCGAACCAGTTTGACCGTTTGGGTCACCCGGGGATTGCTGACAATTTGCAAGGTACCTTCAGCAGTTTGAGCTTTTTTTACCAGTTGCACCAGCGCACCTAAACCAGAACTGTCAACAAAATCTATTTTGGATAAATCCAAAATAATGTTCGTGGGACCCTCGTCAATACACTGACTGATCGCCTTCCGAAAGGTCGCTTCCGAAAAGGCATCAAGTAAGCCAGTGAGACGGAAGAGTTGGTAATCGTTCCCGACTTCGCGCGTGCCTCTTAGGCTAACGGTCAGGGTTAGTGGCTCAGGAATAACGCCCTCCTAGCTGCATACTCATACATTTACGCGACATTTGTCCGGCTATTGCTGGACAATGCAGCGATGGCACTATCACCCTTGAAGGTGACAGCGGCGGTATCCCGCAAAGCTTTTAGAAAGATTCCAAAAGCGCAAGATGGTTTAAGGTCGATTCGGATTATTAGACTCGTCCCCTCTTAAACTCAAGAATCCACTTGACCTCGGCAACCAAGCAAGGAAGTCTCAAAGGTAGGGCGCAAAAGTCTAAGGGAAGGCGCGAGTGGCTGCTCCATGTTCAGATCTTGTCGGATATTATATCCGATTATCCGCAGATGCCCAGCAAATCTCGGATTAAATCCTTACTCCTCAAATCGCCGATCCATTATAAAGGCTTTCTGGCCGTTTGTCAATGAGCAGCGCCTTGAGATTTTTAGATTGTAATCGGTCCGATGGCCGATTGACAAGGAATTTTGCGAATTACCCGGTTTTAAGTTCCGCCCCCTGCTAACTGGCAGTTTTCGCGGCAGTGCGAGCTTCGCGCATGGACTCGACAAACTGTTTAAAGATATAGTCCGCATCATGGGGACCGGGACTCGCTTCGGGGTGGTACTGGACAGAAAATACCGGCAGAGACTTGTGACGCAATCCAGCAATGGTGCGATCGTTCAGGTTCAAATGGGTAATTTCAATTTCGCTCCCTAAAGAATCGTCACTCAAGGCAAAGCTGTGATTTTGGCTGGTAATTTCGACTTGACCCGTTAACCCGGCGGGTTGATTTAATCCCCGATGGCCAAATTTGAGCTTAAAGGTATCCGAACCGAGGGAGAGTCCCAAAATCTGGTGTCCTAAACAAATCCCAAACATGGGTTTTGCAGTGTTGAGTAATTGTTTGGTGGTTTCGACCCCTTCAGTCACCGCCGCCGGGTCTCCGGGTCCATTGGAGAGAAAAATCCCATCGGGATTGTGCTTGAGGATTTCCTCGGCGGAAGTGGTGGCGGGAACGACAATCACGCGACATCCATAACTGGCGAGACGGCGCAGAATATTACGCTTAATCCCAAAATCTAGGGCAACAACGGTGAATGTTTCCCCGTTCATGCCTTGAGCTTGGGGGCTGAATTCCCAATGGGGGTCAGTGGTTTCGGTCCATTCGTAAACCGTTGAGGTGGAGACTTCGGGGACGAGATTTAATCCCTTCATGGAGGGGGCCGCTTGCACTTGGGCTAATAATTCGGTGGGGTCGAGGATTTCGGTAGAAATTCCGCCATTCATGGCCCCAACCATGCGAATTTTGCGGGTCAGTGCCCGGGTATCGATGCCGTAAATCCCAGGAATATTGTTTTGGGTCAGGTAGTCGGGAAGGGACTGGGTTGAGCGCCAGTTGCTGGGGCGTTTGCAGATATTCCGAGCGATCGCCCCTCGGACTTGGGGACGTTGGGATTCTTCGTCGTCGGGATTCACCCCGGTATTGCCTAATTCAGGATAGGTGAACGTCACGATCTGGCCGCAGTAGCTGGGATCTGTCAATACCTCTTGATACCCTGTCATGCCGGTATTGAAGACCACTTCACCAATGGTCGTGCCAGTGGCTCCAAAGGACCAACCGCGATAGGACGTTCCGTCTGCCAGTACGAGCAAGGCAGGGCGATCGGCAGAAAGAGACATAGAAACCTCACTAGCTTCAGGGGTCATGTTTCGGCAGTCAAGGGTAAGGGGTCCATTTAGTCTGAATGGGGGACCCAGCCGTTTGACTTCCGCAAGATCCTATTATTCCATGAGTTGCTTTCTTGGCGCGTATGGGTTCGCCGTAATGTAAAGAAGCGATCGCAACTCACTCTTTTTGACCCCGTGAGGCACATTTTCTCACCTAAGTTTGATTCCCCGGTGAATTTCCCCCTCGGCTTCAGGGTCTGTGAATGTCTGGCTGCAAAGCTTTTGCTTTCCGGAATCAACCGGGCATAATAGACATAACTCAAATTGACTCATCTACAGCGGAGGGTGAGCATTGCCCTACTCTGCGCTGATGGGATGGCCCGGATTTAGCCTCTGCCCCCTTTCCATTCCTGATCTAACTGCCAAGAGGAAAAAGTTTCATGAAAAAAATTCTCTCTGCCCTATTTGCTGTAACCACTCTAGGATTGATGGGGCCTTCGGCCCTCGCTCAGGAATATCCCGGTTGTTTTGCCATCGATTCCAACGGCAACCTCATTGAATTAGGAAACCTCTGCCCCAATCAAACCACAGACGTCCCAGAAGGGGCCATGTCCGGAGTCTTCCAAATCCCCATTAAACGTCGTCAGGGAGGCATTCCCGTGGTTGATGTTATCTTCAATGGTACAGAGAAATTTGAGATGCTCTTTGATACTGGGGCGAGTGCGACTTTAATCACTCCATCTATGGCCAGCAGTTTAAATGTAGTCCCCTTCGATAAAGCTCGCATCTCCACCGCTAGTGCCTCAGATGTGGAAATGGATGTGGGCCGAGTTTCTAAAATCCAAGTGGGGGATGCGACCCTGGAAGAACTCGTTGTGACGATCGCTCCCCCAGAAGTGGAAGGGGGTCTCCAAGGCATGGGTCTCTTAGGGCAGAACTTTTTTGGCAGTTACGATATCACCATCAAGGAAAATATCATTGAATTGCGAACTCGGGCCGCTGGGAGTGAAAATTGAGGCTGGAGTGAAACTTGACCCCAGCTAGGATACGGGTCAAGTTTGAGATTTCACGGCCCCAAAACCGGGTTTCTCCCCCACCTTGGCTGGGAATGGCCAAAAATTTCTGAAGAAACCCGGTTTCTAACCCGCTGCTGTCTTACTGCTTCAAAAATTCCACCAATTGCTCTACTTTTGTCCAAGCGGCACCGGAGGCGAGAATTTCTTTGGCTAAGGTGATGCCCTGGAGATGGTCCCCACTGGGGATAATGCCGCTGACTTGTAAGGCTAAGGCGGCATTTAAGGCGACTACATCCTGTTGCGCTTGAGTCCCTGCGCCTTGGAGGACCGACTGCAAAATCTGGGCATTTTCTGAGACATCCCCGCCCCGCAATGCCCCGGTGGGTGCTGATTCCAGCCCGAGTTCTGCGGGGGTGATGGTACTGAGTTGGACTTCTCCATTGGCAAGGATAGCTAACTCACTGGCTTCTGCTAATCCGGCTTCATCAAGTTTTTCCCGTCCATGCACCACGATCGCTAATTCAGTGTCCAATTGTCGTAAAGCATGGGCGATCGGGACGACTAAGTGGGGGTCACAGACGCCGATCACCTGTCCGGTGGGGCGCACGGGATTGACCAGAGGTCCCAATAAATTAAACACGGTGCGGATTTTTAAGGTACGGCGCAGGGGGGCCACTGCTTTCAGGGCGGGATGCCAACCCGGTGCAAATAGAAAGGTGATTCCCACTTCATCTAAAGCGGCGATCGCCTGACTACCTGGTGCATTCAAATTCACACCCAAGGCTTCTAACACATCGGCAGAACCTACCTTACTCGATGCCGATCGATTCCCATGTTTAGCAACCTTAACCCCGGCTGCTGCGGCAACAAAGGCAACACAGGTGGAAATATTAAAAGTCGAAGCCCCATCGCCTCCGGTGCCACAGGTATCGATCGCCTGTTTGCGAGTTTCTCCATTTGCGCCGGTTTGCATATAAGCCGACTGGGACTGCAATACTTTTGCCATCCCTGCCAGTTCCTCTGCCGAGACACTTTTGCTTTGCAGGGCAGCTAAAATAGCCCCGGATAATACTGGGGGAATTTCTTCCTGAAGCCATCCATACATGAGTTGACTGGCTTGATCCACCGTCAGGGATTGGCGATCGAGCAATTGTTGCAATAACTCGGACCAGTTGGCGTCTACAAGAGTGGTTGCGGGGCTTTGTACTGTTGCGGAGGGAGAATCAGTCATAGTTAAAATGGGAGTGCAGGGCCAGCAGTTGGGGATGCTGCTGATTTAAACGACTCGATTTTACCGCGAGAAGCTGGCTCTGCGGAGAGTTTTGGTTTGGGTTTTCACAAGTGGGTCTGGGTTGAAGGTTGAGATGTGGCTATGTTAGGATTGTCCTGTCCATAACATATGTCTCTCAACTCGGAAACAATCATGACAGCAATATATAGATTAAATGCTAATGAAATTGATGCTCAATTTTTAGATGACATTAAAGCAAAGTTTTCGGATAAGCAGATAGAAATAGTTGTTTCTGAACTGGATGAAACTGAATATTTATTGAGTTCAAAAACTAACAAAGAAAAATTACTGGCTGGTATTGAAAACATTAATAAGGGTCAAAACTTAACTGAAGTCAATTTAGACAATTTTCTATAGAAATGAAGAAGAGAATTGTCTTTGAAAATGCTGCTTTTGCAGATTTTATTGAGTGGATAAGTTTGGATAAAAAGCTCCATAAGAAAATAGTGGAGCTGCTAAAAGACATTGAACGTTCCCCCTATGAGGGATTGGGCAAACCCGAACCTCTAAAATATGACTTAAGTGGGTTTTGGTCCAGACGCATTGATATGGAAAATCGGTTAATTTATAAAGTAACAGATGAAGAAATATTCATTTTGGCTTGTAAATTTCATTATGAACTGTAATTACAATCAATAGAGGTCTTGTAGCACTCTCAAGTTATCAGGCGGTGCCGGAAAACTCAAGGGTTTAGGAACGAGAGTCTCCTCTAGGAACGGTAGAGTTTCCAGGTTAAGGCTTAAAATGAGGGATGTTCAGTACCTGGGGTGACTTGATGGATCGGCGTGACTGGCTGAATATTGCTGAATATGTTTCTCTGGCTGGTATAGTGGTGGGGTCAGTGGTGGCGGCTATTTCTGGACAGGTAATTTATGCGGCATTGCCGGTAACGGTTTCTTTGGGCTTGAATTTGGTGAATCGGCGACGACAGATTGTGCCGTCTCGGGTGGGGGTGGAGGAAGTGAAGATGGCCCCAGAAGCGATGAAAGCGACGATCGCCCAGGAAATGGAACCCGTGGTGGCAGCAGTGCGACAACTGCGATCGCGCTCAACTGAGTTGGAGCAATCTCTCGTGGTGCTGAAAACCCAGATACAGCGCCTGCGGGGTGAGTTTCAAGCACGCCCGGAACTGGAACAGGTGGAAAGTTTGGCGGAAGTGATTACGGCGCTACAACAGTGTTTGGAGGGAATGCCTGCGGGGAAACCGGGACAAACACCGATCGCGGAACTGGAGAGGGAAATTGTCCAGGCGATCGCTCGAATCCCTTCTATAGTGGAAGTAGAGGTGCAACAACAGTTGCAGAAACTCGGCGAACTTCCACCGAAGCGCAACCCCTAATCAGAACGTTAATCCCGTAAAGAATCCATCGATTGATCATGACTCATTCCATTGCCGCTCCTCCCACTACAAGAGCGATCGAAGTATTTTCTGGTATTCAAGGCGAAGGATTGAATGTGGGGACTCGTCAAATTTTCATTCGCTTTGGCGGATGTGATTTGCGCTGTAATTATTGCGATAGCGCTCATACTTGGACGGCACCAGATACCTGCCGGATTGAAAAAACTCCTGGCGATCGCGATTTTGAAATTCACCCCAACCCCGTCCCCCTGCCGCTGTTCCTCGACTGGATCGATCGCCAAAATCAACCGGGTTTACATGACAGCATCAGTTTAACCGGCGGTGAACCCTTACTCCATACCCCCTTTTTGGTGGAATTTCTGCCGCAACTCAAACAACGAACCGGATTACCGCTGTATTTGGAAACCGGGGGTCATCGTCCCCAACAGTTGCAGAGGATTTTGCCTCATTTGGATCTGGTGGGAATGGATATTAAATTGCCGAGTGTCAGTGGGGAAACCCATTGGCAAGCGCATCAGGAATTTTTGAGCCTCTGTTGTGCCGCCGGAGTGGAGGTGTTTGTAAAAATTATTATTTCCGATGACACCTTAGAGGCGGAGTTGGAACAGGCGGCGCAATTAGTGGCGGGGGTTAATCCCCAGGTGACGGTGTTTTTGCAACCTGTGACGCCGCTGAATGCAGGAGAAACGGCGAACTTTGGCGATCGCCCCACCCACACCATAAAATCACCAGCACCCACAAAGGTGCTGGCGTGGCAAAGGATGATGAAACGGTGGCTCCAACCCGTGCGAGTGGTCCCACAAACCCATAAAATGTTGGGTCAGTTGTAGTGGGGTAAGCTGGGGGTTAGTACACGCTTTCCGTATTTGTTGTGGTTTCCCGCGCCGCCTTAACCTTCGCTTTGGCTTTGGCAGCACTGCGTTTGAGCGCTTGCAACCGGGCTTCGTATTTGCTACGCTGCCGTTTTTTCGGGGTGAGTTCCACGAGGGTTTTGAGGGCGCTACCGAGACTTTTGTAAGCGTTGGGGAGAGAATAGCCAAAGCGAGTCGCAAGGGCGATCGCTTTTTCATCCGCTTCAATTGCTTCTTTTAAGGTGCGATCTCCATTGTTTTTCTGATAAAGTCGGTATCCCGCCACCCCGCACAGGGACAGTGCCAACAACAGCAGCAATCCATCCTGTACCCACAGTTCTCCCACTGCACCACCTAACCCGATCGCCAGCGCCGCCATTTCCCATCCCTCTTTAGAAATGGTGTCGTTTTGGATGCGTGCTACTTCATGCCAAAACAGCAAGTTGCGCTGATCCAGGGCGAGTTGTTCCCACTTCACTAGGTCAATTTGGATTTCCACCTGATCGCTGCCAATTTCTTCACTGCGAACCAAGGGTGGATTCACTTCAATCGCTTTTTCCACCATGACCCAGCTTTGCAATTCCGGCGGCAGTAAGCCTTTGAGCCGTCGGAGTTCTATCATGTCAGCTTTTGTCGTAGTATATGAGGTCATTGCTCAAGCCGCTGAAAATTTGACACAAAAAACAGTTTATCTACTTGGATTGTAGCGATTTTTAGGCCATAAGCACCACTCAACTCTCCCTTGATTCGGTTTCCTGGGGCATCCATACCCTTCAAAAGGGTCCCCAAGTGTTCTCGAATCCTTTTTCAATCCTCGGAGGGTTGACAAATTTGGCAACTTCTATTATAATTACGAGAATTTCCAAAATTAAAACGTTATGCGTTTAATTTGCAAGAGATAAACCCGGGCAATCTTAGCAAAAAAGAGATTGCTAGGCTTAAATGATAAAACTTTTATCCTCCACCAGGATAATCCCCAATTTATGCAAATTAAATGCAACAAACATTAAGGGGCATCTCGTCTAAAATCCATCACCCCAGTTAAGCGGCTATTTTATGAAAATTTCGTGCGATCGCCTCCCCAGAATTTATGTCACCTTGATGAGTTGGGTTCTACTCACTCCGGTTTTAATCAGTTGTACGGAAATAAACATAAAATCCAGTCCCACCGACTCGGGAATCTCGGCAACAGTAACCCCCATTGTAAAAGCGCGATCGGGTAATGCCAAAGTAACAACTGCGGCAATCAATTCACGAACCCCAACCCAGCAAACTGCTCAAACCGATGAACTCGAAGATACCGGCGATATTTTAATATTTCATAATCCGGTAAAAGACGAAACCTATCAAGAAGTTCACGAAATTATCCAAGATAGTCAGATTTTTGAGGAAATCGCTCAAACTCTTAATGAACTCTTAATTTTACCCAATGATATTCCCACTTATTTCATGGAATGTGGGGAGGAAAATGCCTATTATGACCCCTCTACAGTTGAAATTACGATGTGTTATGAATTAATCGAACGGTATAAAGAAATTTTCACTGAAGAAGTGGAAACCGATGAAGAATATATTGCCGAAGTGGTTAATGCCGGACTCTTCACCTTTTTTCATGAACTCGGACACGCTTTGGTAGACCAGTTAGCATTACCAATTACCGGGAGAGAAGAAGATGTGGTGGATGAATTTGCGGCCATAATCTTATTACAAGCTGGCGAAGAAGGGGAAAATGCAGTGCTCTCAGGAGTCTGGCAATTTGCAGTCGATGCGGAAGAGGAAGCAGAGTTAGAAGAGTTGACCTATTGGGGAGAACATTCCCTCGATATTCAACGGTATTATAATATGGCCTGTTTAGTTTATGGAAGCAATCCGGAGAAATATCAATTCTTAGTAGAAAATGAAGATTTACCCGCCGAACGAGCAGAGGGATGCGAGTATGAGTATGCTCAAAAGTCTCAAAGTTGGGAAGTGTTGCTATCTCCTTATTATAAAGAGTGAATCCGTTGAGCAAATTGAGTCTCCCCGGGGGTAGTAACGATAGCAATTGGTCACTACGAACTTAGGAAGGGAATGATAAATTTATTTTACTTGACAGAGGGAAGATTCTAGGGTGTAGGTGACATAATCATGCAAGCGATCGCAGGCCAGGGTTAAGAGTTTATCTAACTTCGACCGATCGCCCTCACCGTCTAAACTCTCTCGCGAAATATCGGCGATCGTCCATAGTTTCACGGTTTGGTCCCAACTGGCAGAGGCTAAAATCTGACTATCTGGACTAAAACTCCCCCCAGCAATCCGGTTTTGATGTCCCTCTAGGGTGGTTAAGAGGCGACCGTTGCGACTCCAAATTTTAACCGTGCGATCGTCGCTGGCGGAGGCTAAAATTTTGCCATCGGATGAAAAACTCACCCATAAAACTTTATCCCGATGTCCTTCTAGGGTGTTTAATAGTTCTCCAGTCCGACTCCAAATTTTCACCGTATTGTCATCGCTGGCGGTGGCGATCGCTGCTTCATCGGGAGAAAAACTCACGCTATTCACTTCATCCAAATGTCCCTCTAAGGTAGCAGCTAAATTAAAAGTATCGCTATCCCACAATTTCACCGTTTTATCTGCGCTGGTAGAAGCAATTAACGTCCCTTTTGGACTAAATTTCACCTCAAAAACTCGTCCTTGATGGCCAGTGAAAGTTGCCAGAAGACTGCCGTTTTGATTCCAGACTTTAACGCTACCATCCCAACTGCCAGAAACCAGGCGATCGCCCTCGGGAGAAAAATTCACACTATGCACTAAATCCGAATGTCCTCGCAGGGTCTGCAAAACCTTCCCCTGGCGGTCCCAAAGTTTGACCGTTTTATCCCGACTTGCGGAGGCCAAAATCTCTCCATCGGGAGAAAATGCCACCCCCTGGACCCAATCCCGATGTCCTCGCAGGGTTTGCAAAAGAGTCCCGTCTCGTTGCCACAGTTGCACCGTGTTATCCCGACTCCCCGAGGCCAAAATCTCCCCATCGGGAGAAAAACTCACCGTATTCACCAAATCCTGATGTCCCTGAAACACCTCAATTAACCGAATTTCAGGATTCCATAACATTGTCGTATTATCCCCACTCGCAGAGGCCAAAGTTTTGCCATCGGGGGACCAGGCAATGTCCCAGACGGCAGCACTATGGGCCGTCAAAGTCTTCAGCAGGGTCCTGTCATAGACACTCCAGAGTTTAACCCGGTGGTCCTCACTCGCGGTTCCCAGCAAATTGCCATCGGGGGACCAAATTACCCGAGTCACCACATTATCATGAGCTTTGTAGGAGTTGATTAATTGTCCCTCGCGAGTCCAGAGTTTAACCCTCCCATCGCCACTCGCGGTTGCTAAAGTTTGCCCATCGGGAGCAAAATTCACGGTAGAAACACCGCTTTGATGGCCGGTTAAAGTTGTTAATAATTCTGCTGTTCCCTTGGGGGTAATTTGCCAGAGTTTTACTTGATTATCATAACTGGCCGTAGCTAAAATTTCCCCATCGGGAGAGAAACTAATATCAGAAATTTCTTTCGTATGGGCGGTGATAGTTTGCAGAAGGGTGGGAGAAGTTTGGGAGTTGGGTTCGATGCGCCAAATTTTAGCAGTTTTATCGGTACTGCCAGTGACAAGTAAGTGACCTGTCGGACTGAAACTCACGGCAAAAACACTCCCTTGATGTCCGCTGAGGGTATGAACTAAAGTGCCATCGATTGCCCACAATTTGACCTGGTGATTGGCGTTTGCTGTAGCAAGAGTTTGTCCATCTGGGGAAAATGCTAGTCCATAAACGCGATCGCCATGTTCTAAGGTTTGCAGTAATTCCCCTTGCGCTGTCCACAAAATTACGGTACCATCAGCGCTGGCGGTGGCAATGGTTTTTCCGTCGGGAGACCAAGCAACATCCCAAACCCATCCGCGATGCCGATTTAAACTATTCTGTTCTTGAAGATTGGCCAGAATGGTTTCTAAATTAACCACTGCCGGGGTCATTAATTCTGAGGTTGCCCAGTTGGATTGTAATTTTCGACCGGCCCGAATTGCATTCACTAATGCTTCGAGTTTTTCATTGGAAGAATTGCGAATTTGAGAGGCAGAATTCAAGGCTTTTATTTCAGCAATTTCCGCTTGTCTTTTTTGAGAATTGGCCCAAGAAATAATCGTGATGGAAAGGAGAGAAATGGCACAGAGTCCGACTAATCCAAAGGTAATCACCCGTTGGCCTTTTTTGTAGGCGGTATCTAAGATATGCTTGGCTTTTCGTTCTGCTTCTAAGGTGATTTCGGTTTCGATTTTGGCTAATTCTAGGGCTTTTTTCTCGCTATTTTGACTGGCGGAAAGAAACTGGTAGTCGCGATCGCTTAAACTTTTATCAGCGGCCCAGTTTAAAGCATCCTGTAACGCTTGTCCCCGCAATAAGCGCGAAGAATCTTCCCCGCCACTCTCCCACCAAGCGGCGATCGCTTCTGAATAGGGACGCAAATTCGCCAACTGGTTCTCAATCCAGTCCGCATTAAAAATCTGTTGATAAATTCGGTTAAATACGGTTAAATTCCCCTGTTCTTTCACGACTAACCCCGAGAGGCGCAGTTGAGTTTGTTCGGGACTATTATCCGCTGGGTAACCTTCTGGGTACGCGCTTAGTATCTTTTGATATAATCCCAATCGTCGCGGGGTGCGCTTTTCGTCACAAAGGAGGCGATCGCGAATTGTTTTTAAATGGTCCGGTTCATCCTGGGACTCCCAATTGTCCACCAAGTAAGCTTGAACTAAACCGTTAACATCTGGTTGGGAATTATGGGCTTTATCCACCACAAGTTTACATAATTTTTGGGTTAAAAACGGTTGCCCTCCCGTCCAATCTAAGACTTGAGATAAAACGGTTTCTGGATAAGTAAACTGCTGAGATAATCCAGGCATTAATGCCGGTTTGGCTTCGGCTAAAGTAAACCCATGCAAGGCAATAGCTTGTCCAATATTAAACGGGGTTCGCTGTTTGTCGGCGATTAAATCCGAGGGAGTTGCCACTCCTAACAAACAGAAAGTCAGGCGATTGTAAGGGGGATGATCCGCCCGTTGATTGTAACAAGCGCGAATAAAGGCAAAAAAATCATCGGTAGGGAAATTTAAACTGAGAATACTGTCTATTTCATCGATAAAAATGACAATCGTCCCCGGAATTTGCACCAAAACCACCGTTTCGATAAACTCCCGAAATCGACCCAGGGGGGATAACCACTCGCGATCGCGCCACCAAGACCCCAGATTCACCTCAAGCTGCAAATCCAGGGTCAGACTGCGAAGCATATTCGCATACCATTGATTCGCGGTCCCCTGCTGGATATTGTCCATTGAAATATCAATCACACTACAGGCAACTCCCGCTTGTTTTAACTGCCGCATCACCTGGACCCGCAAGCTGGATTTTCCCGTTTGTCGAGAATTCAACACATAACAAAACTGTCCAGATTTTAACCCCTCATATAGCTCAAAATCTGCCTTTCTTTTCACATAAGTTGGCGCATTTTCAGGTAAGGTCCCAGAGAAAATATAGGAGTCTGTCATGATTGATTTACTAGGTTAGATAGAGATTAAATGGGGCAGACCCCCCTAACCCGATGGCGTTGCTAAGGGGGGGAATTAGAATTGGGATTAAATGGGGAGGACCCCCCCTAGCCCCCCCTTAGTAAGGGGGGGAATTAGAATTGGGATTAAGATGATTTGCCTTACTACTTCCGGTCCCCTCCCCTGATTCTTGGGGAGGGTTAGGGTGGGGTTCCATCCGATTACCAAAGGGAGAAATTACAACACAATTTTATAGATCCGATAGCTTTACCCTTAATCATTCATTCAACCTATTATTAATTGGCCGCCAAACGCACCGAAAAATACTGACGATATAGCTCAAATCGAGGGGTAACATTATTATCATGTAACTGAACTAATCCCATACTATATAACTTAAAAGCCCGTTCAGAAGGAATTTTAACAGGTTTATTTGCCATTACTACATCGCGAAAGGCTGCTGCCAATTCGGGATGATGTTGGAGATTCCATAAATGTTGGCGGAGATGGTCACTAAATGGCCCTGCTTCTGTTGGCGCAATCTGGGAAAATTGGTCTAACGTCATGGGTTGACGGCATAAAAAATCCAGGGATTTTCGGATTAAATAGGGATGTCCCCCGATCGCACTCATCAACTGGCGAACTTCTCCCTCGCTGTCCCAGTTTAAGCCATACCTTTGGGCTAAATCCTGCACTTGTAAGGCTGTAAATTCCGGTAACGGAAAGACAGCGCCCACGTTGGCAAGGGGAGAATGATTGATATCCAAGGCGCTATAAACTTCCGTAGAATGCACCACAATTAATCGCAATTGTTTCCAGATATCCCCCCGGCGATCGCTGCGGCGGGCAATATCATACCAAGCGCGCAATAATCGACAAAAATCGTTAGCAATTTCCGGATGTTCAAAGACGACATCAACTTTGTCTAAAGCTAACACTAAAGGAGATGGCAATTGAGATAAAATATACTCCTCAAAATAGACCGTGCAATTATTATTGCACCCAAAAATATCGTCCCAATAGTTCGATAATTGATTGGGTAATCCGGATAACTGACCCACGCTGGCGCAAAACCACTGCAAGAAGGTCCGCAGGTCCGCAAAAACGGTACTATCCGCCAAATCAAAACTTAAGGTAACGGTGTGATAGTTGGCAGTTCTAGCCACTTCTAGGATGCGATCAAGTAGGGAGGTTTTGCCCATTTGTTGGGGTGCTTTAATCCGAATTAATGCCCCTGCTTGGGCGCTCGCCACTTGGCATCGCTCTTCTATCGGTGGACGGTGAACATAAAACCGCGAGTCCAAGGGAACCGAACCTTCTGAACAGTCTAAAATGGACCCCTTTAGCGTTTCTGGGGTGACCCAACCCTCGGTTTTCAGCAAAGATCCTACTCCGGTTTGGGAATTGTTTAAGGTGGCTTTCCAATGTCGTTCTAACGCAGTTTTAAAATTTTTCTTACTGACTTTCTCTCCTAATGAATCTGATAAGCGCTGCCAGAAATCTTTACCCACCATTCGATGTAAATAATTTGCTGCATATTCGGTATTTTCCGCAATTTCTTCGTAAGTTTTATCTTGCCAAGCACCCCGAAAAATTCTCATTTCGATATCGGTGATATGCTTTCCCGTCTTGGCAAAAATTACTCGATCGGCTATTTTGAATGCTTCTTCAAAATTGATAGGAGTTTCCTGCATAAAGCTTAAAGTTTTAATAAAGAGAAAGGGAAAATCCGGGGTAATAGCTATTAATTTGTATTATATCAGGTGGCTGAGGTAGCCTAAGGCAGCGGGTACGGGTGGGGACACACAGACCCCGAATTTTTTAGAATTTCAGGAAACCGAGTAAAAGGTAACGAATGAGTAATTGTCAATTGGTCACTTGTCCTTTGTCCTTTGTCCTTTGTCCTTTGTCCTTTGTCCTTTGTCCTTTGTCCTTTGTCCTTTGTCCTTTGTCCT
>NZ_JAMXFA010000040.1 GCF_025370785.1 Laspinema olomoucense D3b | reverse complement strand
GGATGGGGAGGATGGGGAGGATGGGGAGGATGGGGAGGATGGGGAGGATGGGGAGGATGGGGAGGATGGGGAGGATGTTGAACATCTCCCGTATCTCCGGTATCTACCCTATCTCCCGTATCTCCCGTATCTCCCCCATCCCCCCTATCTCCCCCATCCCCCCTATCTCCCCTATCTCCCCCATCCCCCCTATCCCCCCTATCCCCCCATCCCCCCATCCCTAAAGTATGGGAAGCTATTCAAACCGGGGAATTATCCACCTATGAATCACCGGGAAAATTGTCCTAAAATCAACTGAGCCATGACTCGAAACATTAAAGATTTAATCTTGCCTCAATTCCATAAATTCCTGTCCCGAAAATTGCGGCAAGTGATAGCTAGTTTAGGAATAGTGATCGCGATATTGTTGTGGGGAATCGGAGGAGCGATCGCCTCCGAGGGTCTGGATACCTTAACAGTTGCTTCCCCTGCAACAGAGGCGGCCCCCAATCGCCCAACCCTTGATACGAATACGATTCCCTCGGCAAAGGTGTCTCAGTTTGTTGGGGCTTATTTACAAGTCTTGCGTCAAATTGAGGGCCGACAACAAGAATTACTCTCGGCACCGACATCCCTAGAGTCGCAACGCATCGAAGGGGAAATTGAAAGCGCATCAATCGCAGCGATCGAGCAAGCAGGATTGACCAAACAGGAGTATTTACAAATGCTCTCTCTGGCTAATATCGACCCGGAATTTGGCGAACGCATTGCTGCCGGAATTCAAGAGGCCAAAAACCAAGAATAAACCCCAAACTACTCCTTTTTTACCCAATTCTATCACTTTAATTTTCTTTTACGGTCATCAATCCCTGACTTGAGAAAGATGCTCAATTTCTTGTAGGCTGTAAATTGAAGCGTATGTTGCCATCTAGGAGTAAGGTGATGAGTTATCCGCAAGTTTTGTGTTTAGGGGAAATTCTATTTGATTGTTTGGCCGATCGCCCGGGTCAAGCATACCAGGAGGTAGAGTCTTGGACTCCTTATCCCGGAGGTGCACCGGCAAATGTGGCCTCTGGCTTGGTGAAATTGGGGACTCCAGCCGGATTTATTGGCTGTGTGGGACAAGATGACGCCGGGGAGGAACTGGTGAGTCTGCTGAAGGATATTGGCGTGGATTGTACCGGGGTGCAGCGTCATGATACGGCCCCCACCCGCAAGGTGTATGTAGTCCGTTCTGAGGATGGCGATCGCAGCTTTGCCGGGTTTGGGGAAATCAATACCACAGAATTTGCAGATACTCGCCTCCAAGCCGATCAGTTACCCCATGAATTGTTTTTTCAGGCAGATTTTCTAGTCGTAGGCAGTTTAGAATTGGCCTTCCCTGAGTCCAGAAAAGCCGTTTTCCGCGCTTTAGATATGGCAGAACAATATGATATTAAAATTGCCATTGATATCAATCGCCGCGATATGTTTTGGTCCGATCCTAGCGAATCAAAAGAGATAATTGAATCCTTAATTAAACGGGTTGATTTTTTAAAAATATCCGATGATGAAGCGGAATGGTTATTTGATACGATTGATGCCGGTGCAATTAAGTACCGTCTGGGCAGTGTAGAAGGGGTTTTAGTCACGGCTGGAGCTAAAAATTGTACCTATTGTCTGGGGGAAAATGAAGGGGTAATCCCCAGTTTTTCTGTAGATGTGGTGGATACAACCGGGGCTGGAGATGCCTTTGTAGCGGGGTTTATTCATCAGGTTTGTACTCATGGGGTCAAATATTTAGAAGACCCAGACCAGGCCAAAGATGTGGTCCGATATGCAATGGCAGTGGGAGCCTTGACGACGACCCGACCCGGTGCGATCGCCGCTCAACCTCTTCCCTCAGAAGTAACGGCTTTTCTGGCTAATCATTAAATTAAGGTGGGCAGCCTCGACACTGTTTCTCCCAGTACAAAGCCCGCCGATGCGGGCTAATTTAAAATCGGGTAATTACAGGGGGTATTCTTTTAAAATGTCTATAGAAATTGAACGGAAATTTTTAGTCAAAAATCAAGCATGGCGATCGCTGGCTGTGGGGACTCCCTATCGACAAGGTTATATTGCAAACAGTCAGGGTCGCACGGTGCGGGTGCGCCAGGTGGGAAATCAAGGCTATCTCACCATTAAAGGCCCCTCCCAGGGCAATTCTCGTTTCGAGTTTGAGTATCCAATTCCCCTAGAAGATGCTCAATTTATGTTAAATAATCTCTGCAATCCCCCCTTAATTGAAAAACAGCGCTATAAAATTCAAGCGGGGGAGTTAATCTGGGAAGTCGATGAATTTTTTGGAGAGAATCAAGGATTAATTGTTGCCGAAGTTGAACTCACTGAGGAAAATCAAATTGTTGAATTGCCCGAGTGGATTGGTCAAGAAGTCTCGGATGATCCGCGCTACTTTAATGTGAATTTGTCTACTTATCCCTATTCTCAGTGGACCGAAGGAAACTCGATGTGAACCGAATGGGACGGGAGGGCGATCGCCAGGGAGTAAGGAAACCGACCGATCCATCGGGTTCTGATGGGCGATCGCCCTGAAATGTATTTAAAACAGCTTAAAAATGTGTCACTTCCTTGTAGACTAGGGAGTTAATTCAGAGGGCTTTCCCAGGGATAAAACATGGACGTTAAAGAACTCATCGATCGCTATGCCGCAGGAGACCGAACTTTTTCTGAAATCGACCTCAGCAAAGCTGACTTACAACAAGTTGACCTCAGTCAGTGCAACTTGAATGGAGCCAACTTAAGTGGATGCGATCTGCGCGGTGCAAATCTCCGGCAAACATCTTTAGCTGAAGCGAATTTGAGTTGGGCCAATTTAGAAGGCGCTCATTTGTTGGAAGCTTCCCTCAATGGGGCGAATTTAGAAGGGGCGAATTTGAAAGAAGCCCTCCTGGATGGTGCTAATCTTTTTGGGGCTAATTTTACTCGCGCTGACTTACGAGGGGCCGATTTAAAAATGGCTGATCTAACCGAAGCCGACCTCAGTTTTGCCCACCTCGATGGGGCGAAGTTATGGGGCGCATATTTAACCGGGACCAAGGTCAAATATGCGATCGGTCTGCAAACAGCCAATCCCCCGATTGAAGAGTCAAAATAGGGCGATCGCTTCTCAAACTTATCCCCCCTGCGATCGCCCCAATTTGACCCTAAAGACGCGCAATTTTCACGGGTGCCCGGGCATTTTCCGGGACCGAACCCTTCTTAATCTGCTTAATAAGGCGGTTCCGGATACTCAAACTCATCCTCATACACATAAGCTTGATTCTCTCCGGGACTTGTGGGGGTTGATAAGCCCCCTTTTGGCCCTTCTACTTTCACAATTTCCTGACCAAAATCTTTATAGTCTTCAAAGGTTTCACAAACCAAATTAGACTCCTCTGAATTGGAGGGAATCATATAATCGGCTAAATTGCTGGCTGTAGGATGTTCATAATCAACCGTATCCGCCACCCATGCAGTATTGCTACCCGCGCCTTTTTCCACCGCCTCAAAGGTTGGGCAGAAAATCCCATGAGCATGAAATAGCGGGCCTTTGGGTGCAAAGGCTTGTCTGCGAAAATCTGCGTAGGCTTGTTCCAATTCAGCAGTAAATCCAGCAAGTTGTCCCATTTTTGAAGACCGATAAGCAATCCCAAATCCGGCTCCAACGGAACCACTTAAGGTCAAGCGTAAGGGCGTTTGATGAAGTAATTTTTGGTCTTGTCCCACCAAGAAAATCAGATACCGGGTGAAGGTTTTATATTTGGGGCGATCGGCTTTAAATTGTTCAGAAAAATCTGAAAATCGTCCTAAAATATCCCCACTCATCCGGTCTTTAACACAAAGCGGACCCCTGCGAACAATCAACATTCTGGGTGTCGTCGTCATCAGCAGGGTTTCGATCGCCCCCGTACTAAATTCATGTTCCACTGGCTGCCAATTTTCATCCGGTGTAAACCCCGATGCCTTGGCTTGATCCAGCTTAATGCCTAACCCGTAGGGTTTGAGTCCATCCAGATGCAAGCTGGGGTTAATCATCTGACACCAAGGCAACAATTTAGATGGGGGTGCCTTAAATTTTTCATCCTCGAAATCAAAAGTCGCAGAAGTCTTCATGGTTTTTATCATATTAATCGCTTCTCATTCAGTTTACTGGGTCTCGTCATCGTGAAAAGGGGAGAGTCTATGTCAGGGTCAACTCGCTATAGTAGAATACGGGATGAGTCAATTGGGGTTCTTGATCCAGATCGAACCGATCGGTGGAGCAGCTCTCGCATTCAACGATTGCACCCCCGTACTCGATACTCTGAAAAATTTAAGATTTTCGCGATCGCCAACGTTCATGATCAACCCCTCCCCCACCTGGACCTGTAGCCACACCCTCACCGCCCATTCTGCCGCCATCCTCGACCTGGCTTTTAGTCCCGATGGACATACCTTAGCCAGTGCCTCTCTCGATACTACTATCGTCCTGTGGAATCCCCATACCGGCGATGAAAGTCAGACCCTCATCGGTCATACGGATTTTGTCAATGCGATCGCCTTCCGCAGTGATGGCAAAGTCCTCGTCAGTGGGTCCCTGGACCAAACCCTGCGAATCTGGTCGCTTCGCACTGGGGAGGTCACCCGGATCCTAGAAGGTCATCGCAAACCTATCGAATCTGTCGCCATTTCCCCCGATGGTCAAACCTTAGCCAGTGGCAGTTGGGACCGCACGATTAAACTCTGGGATGCGAACACGGGTCAGGCTTTGCAAACGCTCAGGGGTCATGAAAAACCCACAGTTACCGTTGCATTTAGTCCCGATGGCAGGGCTTTAGTCAGTGGCAGTTGGGACCGCACGATTAAACTCTGGAACGTGGCGATCGGGGAAAGTTATCGCACCATTCAGGCTCATTCTAATCCCATTGAATGTGTCAAATTCAGCCCCGATGGAGAAATGTTAGCCAGCAGCAGTCTCGATTCAACAGTGAAAGTTTGGAATACCCAAACAGGGGAATTAATCCATACCTTGACGGGACATACCGATGGAATTCGTTCCGTGGTTTTTAGTCCCGATGGTCGCTATTTAGCCAGTGCCAGCAGCGATAAAACCATTAAGATTTGGTCAGTAGAAACCGGGGAAGAATTGGCCACATTGCGAGACCATTCTAGCTATGTCTTTGCGATCGCCTTCAGTCCCGATGGACGGACTCTAGCCACCGGCGGCGATGATAAAACTATTAAACTCTGGCGCATTCACCCCCCCTATCAGCAGCAGTAACCCTCAGTTCATCCCCCAGTTATTCCCTCGCTTTATCCCCCTTTAGTTGCTGTTCTCCTTCCGCCTCCAAGTATTCATAATTCGGATAGTCCGTGATCGGGGCCTGGGTTTGAGCCTCGATTCCCTCTTGGGTAAACAGGGTTTTCAATCCCCCCACAACCCCGGCTACTAACGCATTATAATTCCCCACAGACTGGCTCAGATTCTGGGAGTTGCGGCTGTTCCAATATCCCCCCTCATCATGAACCGATTCTAAAATTCCCAGTTCCTGAGCTATATCTAACATTTGAATGACCAATCCGTGACATTTAAGAAAATTTTTCATTCCTCCATATTCCGGATTGCTGGCATACTGAGTTTTGCAAAAATTCGACCAAGACCAAGGGGGCAAATTCGTGGGTATAGTAAGAATCTCTACTTTCGTCTCATCTATTTTTCCCGTTCTTTTTTCTTCAATACTTCTTTGAAAATCCTCCCAACCCCAGGGTTTTATCTCCTGTCGTCCTGCACCGGGTTCAGGTTTTCTCAGTTTCACTTCCGTCGTTTCTGGAAACAGGGCGAGTCCAAAATTAGCACATTCGCATCCCTGTCCCGGCCACACCGTAAAGGCAATCAACTGCACTGCATCTACAAAAAAGTAGGCGTTTTCGTATTCTATTCCCCGTGCCGCCTCTAATTTTAAAAACCGATGGATATCCTCGGGTTTATTCCGCTGATATCGGCATTCCTCCCCTACTAATTCTACCACTTCACTTACTTTCTCGAAGGGTAAATTAACAGCAGCTTGGTGCAAGGCGTGGATTTTTTCCCGGGCGAGTTCAATGGAGTTGATCCCTAAATTAAAATCATAACTGATAGTTAGCCCCATAATGTTAAGTCCTGATTGATAAAAAGGTCAAGGGTCCTCAATCTGATTTGTTAATTGTAGGCGATCGCCCTCTATTTTGCCCAATCCGGGACCCGTCTCTCCCTTGCCTTTACTCCCAGATCATCTTACCCCTTCTCCCACAGCTCAATTGTCAGGGTAATTTAAACTTACCCTGACAATGCGGCTGTGGGATTGTGGAGTCTATTTCTACAAACTCCCCCGGATTTATCGAATCAATTTAAGCTGTTGATTCACTTCATCGAGTTGAAATACTTCCGGGTCAAAATCTTCCTTCACCCATTCGCGGGTTTCTGCATAGTCTGGATCTTCAGGATTTTTGAGGATTTCTAACACCTCCCCATACCCGCGAATGCCGCCACATTCTTCAGGAGGGCAAGCGCGATCGCCCGCCACACACCGGGGATAATGTACCCCAGGAGTCGGTTCCAGAATTTTTTCGACTGTAATTTCATGCATCCAGCTATCATCTAAATTATATTCATAGAGAAAGCTGGCATTCTCTTCCGGCACTAATTCATCTAATCTCGCCCTGCGCTCGGTTTTCATTTCTAAACCATATTCCGGGTGAGATTGACCGTAACAAGTTCCATCAATGGTGAACTGATGCAAATGGGTATTTCCCCATCCCATCACCACTTGTAAAATCCGCTGGAGTTTATACAGGGTAATGTGACTGCGAACCTGAATTTCCCTCCAAATCGGAGGTTCACTTTCTTTGATGGTGACTTTTAACTGATAAATTGACTCATGCTCGTTGGGTTTTGTCTGGTTCATGGCGATACAACCGGGTTAACTTTTAATTAGGCATCGTTTGCGTGCTGTTAACCGATAATCATAAAGAGCCGTCGCTCTAAAACGTTAAAATAGCAACAAACACTTGTCCTCTAATATATTATCATGATCATCCAATCCGACTTCATTCAAATTGTTAAGTTTTAAGAAATCAACCCACTGACCAAACTAATTGAGAAACATTTTTTAAAACCCTCTCCCCATTAGCGCCCAATCAGGCCCAAAAACCGGGTTTGGGGTCCTCTGACCCTAATTCCCACCCCCGTCTGAAATAATGACGATATGTCTGTATCTGCGATCGCCTCCTAAAATCCTCATGGAAACCCAACCCTCAACCCCCACCCGTCCCCATCTCGCCGTCACCCTAGGAGACCCTGCCGGAATCGGTCCGGAAGTCATCCTCAAAGCCCTTGCAGACCCCGAAATCGCCCAAAATTGTCAAATCACCCTCGTCGGCAGTCGGAAACTGCTGCACGCGTGTTATCAACAACTCAAACCCCAGACTGCGATCGCCGACCCTGAAGCATTTCCGATCCTAGATATTGACCTAAACGAAGAGGCGATCGCCGTTGGGACCGGCAATGCCGCATCTGGTGGCGCGAGTTTTGCTTATATGAAAGAGGCGATCGCCCGAACCCTTGCCGGAGACTACCAGGCGATCGTCACCGGACCCATCGCCAAAACCTGCTGGAAAGCAGCCGGACATCCCTATCCCGGACAAACCGAACTCCTCGCCGAAAGCGCCCAAATCAAACGCTTCGGAATGCTATTCGTCGCCAAATCCCCCCACAGCGGCTGGACCCTGCGCACCCTCCTCGCCACCACCCACATTCCCCTGCGCCAAGTCCCCGACGCCCTCACCCCGGAACTTCTTACCTGGAAACTAGACCTATTAATCGAATGCCTGCGCCAAGACTTCGGCATAGAAAACCCCCGCATTGCCATCTCCGGACTCAACCCCCACAGCGGAGAAAATGGACAACTTGGAACCGAAGAAAAAGACTGGTTAATTCCCTGGATTAAACAACAACAAAACATCCATCCTCAAGCCATAATCGATGGACCAATCCCCCCAGATACCCTCTGGGTAAACCCGGGCCAAGCCTGGTTTGGAACCGCTACAAACGCCCATGATGCCTATCTCGCCCTCTACCATGACCAAGGCTTAATTCCCGTCAAATTAATGGCCTTCGATAAAGCCGTCAACACCACCATCGGTTTACCCTTTATCCGCACCTCCCCCGACCACGGCACCGCCTTCGATATCGCCGGAAAAGGCATCGCCGATTCTGCTAGTATGAAATCAGCTTTATGGTTAGCTGCTGAGTTAGGAAGTCAGAGAATGAATGGGGGTCAAAGATAAACCTTAGACACAAAATGATGCTATCTTGTCATATTGATTGAGGGTTCCTCTATTGGCAATTATTCACCCCTAATAATCGGCTGCTTACAATGGAACCTGGACGAATCTGGACTAACCAGCGATCGGATGTCCCGATGAGCTGAATCAGCTATTGCTGTACATGGCAAAAAAAGTTAACCAACTCCACCCGAGACTTTTCTCAAGTCTCGGCCAAAGGGAAAGAGGGCGATCGCCACTAATTTTATATGCGGTTGGGCAAAGGGTAACCCCTGATTTCATGGATTTTTAACCACTGATTTCACGGATTTTCACTGAGGGATTGCTGGATTTTTCTTTTTTTACAAAAATTTACAGAATTTTGCTAAAAAAGGGCAGATTGGACTAGACAAGGGGGATTGACTTTGTTAAAATTCATTTTATAATGGGAATCTGTGCAAAAATATTATTGAAGTCACTATCCCATTGTGAATATAATATCGAATTAAGTCAAGAAATACAACCCCCTGGGCGAACTTTTTTTGGCCGCGCCGGTTGGGGTGATAGTAATTAAGGAAATAAAACTATGAATAAACCAGCGATCGCCCTGTTGGGAATAGCCCTGATTGCAGTAATCGGAATTGCAGTGGTTCTCGGCAACCCAGAAAATTCTAACTCTGTGACTCCAGGACAAGGTAGTGAGATTGTGCAAATGGAGGGGACTCAGAACCAGTCTGGGCCGATCGCTGAGTTACCGGAAGGAATTAGGGAGAAAGTCTTAGATGCAGTGGCCGAACAAAGCGGGGAAGAGCGATCGCAATTTGAAATTGTGGCAGCGCAGCGACGCAGTTGGCCCGATGGCTGTTTAGGACTGACGGAACCGGGGAGTTTTTGCACCCAAATCGTCGTGTCTGGGTGGGAAGTCACGGTGAGCAAGGCCAAAGAAACTTGGGTGTATCGGACTGATAGGAATGGGTCCCAGGTGATGCTAGATACCGCAGCCAGTAGCGGTTACAAGTGAAGAGAACCCTAACCAATTTTGATGGGACTAGGCCCAGGAGAGGCAAAAATCCGCCAACTTATGCTACTGTATCTCGGACAAGGGATGCGGTCCATCGTATTTTAGAGGCAAGAGTTGGGAATCCTCCCAAATCCGGTTGTCAAAACTCGGTTTTCTCTTTTAGCCTGCGTAGGCAGGCTTCGTCCGTATAGCCCCACCCTTCAGGGTGCGGGTTTGTAAAAACCGATGATTACCGGATGGGGAATCCAGGCATGGATTGCCACTCTAACGGCTAAAATCACCAAGGTTAAAAGGGGTCAACAATGGCTAAGTTGCGGGTGGGATTATTATTTGGCGGTCGTTCCGGAGAACATGAGGTCTCCATCATTTCGGCAAGGGCGATCGCCAAGGCATTGGCAGGGGAATCGAATGCTCAGAAATACGAAACTCTGCCCTTTTATATCGACAAGGACGGGTTATGGCACTCCCCAGCAGTGGCGCAACAGGTGCTAGATGCGGGAGTTCCCCGGAATGAGGGGGGAGAGACTGGCGATCGGGCCAAATTGTGGCAATTTCCAGCAGAAGCGGGGACTGTCGAGGTGTGGTTTCCGATTCTGCATGGTCCGAATGGGGAAGATGGAACAATTCAAGGTTTGCTGACATTAATGCAGGTCCCCTTTGTCGGGACTGGGGTGATGGGGTCCGCCGTGGGGATGGACAAATTGGCGATGAAAACGGCGTTTAGTCGGGCAGATTTGCCCCAGGTGAAGTATATGGCCGTCACGCGATCGCAGGTTTGGTCCAACCCTTGTGTGTTTCCGAAACTCTGTGATGAAATTGAGCAAAATTTGGGTTATCCCTGCTTTGTGAAACCGGCTAATTTAGGCTCATCTGTGGGCATTTCCAAGGTGCGATCGCGCAGTGAATTAGAGGCCGCTTTGGATAGTGCCGCCAGTTACGATCGCCGTCTGATTGTAGAGGCGGGAGTTGTAGCGCGGGAAGTGGAATGTGCAGTTTTAGGGAATGATAATGCCAAGGCTTCTGTGGTTGGAGAAATTACTTATGAAAGTGATTTTTACGACTATGAAACCAAATACACCGACGGCAAAGCCTCCTTGTTCATTCCGGCTGAATTACCCGAGTCAGTCGCCACTCAAGTACAGGAAATGGCAATTCGAGCCTTTGAAGCCGTTGATGGGGCTGGATTGAGTCGGGTAGACTTTTTCTATGTGGAAGCAACCGGCGAGATTTTTATTAATGAAATTAATACCTTACCCGGTTTTACAGCCTTGAGTATGTACCCGCAACTCTGGGCCAAAACCGGGGTTTCTTTTACGGAATTAGTAGACCGCTTGATTGAGTTAGCCATAGAGCGGCATACTGATAAAAGTAAGGAATAAGGTTGCTTGATTAAAGGGAATGGGCGGCAACCAGAACTCACTCAGGTTGGGGATTCGAGGAGCATTGTATGAGTTCGAGACTATTTAAACCGTTTACGGTATCGGATCGGCGACAGATTAATCGGTTACGCGCTTTTATGCCAAACCGGGAGAGTCAGTTGGCCCGATTGCGAGAGTTAAGCGGGACTCAGGATGCTCATCTGGATTATTTGAGGCGGTTGAGGGAACAAGGCCCTGGCCCCCTGTTGCCCCAGGGGCAGGGGTCGGGGAGTCATCTGCCCCAGGTACGCCCGGTGAGGAAACAATCGGCTTCTGAGTCTCTGGTGCGATTCCTACAGAGGCAGCCCTGGGTATTGGGACTTTTGGCCTGGGTGCTGTTGATGGGGATGGCTTGGAGTTCTTGGAAGGTGTTGGTCAGTCCTGGGTTTACAGAGGTTCCAGAAGTTCAGGAGAACGAGTGATTTGGAATGGGGATGCGGTTCTGGGGGAAGATGTTTGTAGAGACGCGAGATTTTGCGTCTTTACGAAGTGAAGATAACGACTTCAGTTGTTACTAAGAAATGAAAAGAACCACTGAAGCCGTTACTACCTTTCCTCTCCTGTTCAGCCTGCCTTCCCAGGCTTCGTCGGTGTAGTCCCACCCTTGAGGGTGTGGGTTTTTATAGACTTTAGGACTATGGGGATTGCTCTGGCGTCATGAGGAGCGATCGCCAATCTTCTAGGGCGGATTCGGGCCACATCCAGTCGGTTGCTAGGGCGTCGGGTTGGAAACCCAAGGGATCGGCGTTGAGGACGATTTTGCGCAGTTTAATCGCTTTACTCAGGACTTGAGCCCGATCGCCTGGGGGTAAGTCCGATGCAGAACGACTCAGAACTAGGGAAAATCCCGCATAGGCTGTGAGTGCATCATAACTTTCCAGGGGAGCAGTTTCTGGAGTGGTGGAATTTTTTGCCCCCATTACAGGCATTTTTTCGAGTATTTTTAACGATTCCATCCAAGCATCTTCGGCTTTTTTGAAGTTGCCATCGGCGTAGTAGGCAAATCCTAGAGCATTGTAGTAGGTGGGATTATTGGGTTCTTGTTGGACAGCGCGAGTCCAATAGCGGCGCACATCATCCAAACTATATTTAGGATTGCCCGAGAGCACCGCTTGCCACGCGAGGCGACCCCATAAGAAGGTGATGCTGGAGTCAAATTTATGAGGTTCGGGAACGCCACTGAGGACCGCTTCGGCATAATTGAGGGCGCTGCGTTGGGGTTGGAGGAGTTCTTCAACCGCTTTTTGACCGGCGATCGCATCCCCTTCGTTAAAATAAGCAAAGGCTAATTTACCCACTTCTGGGGTTTGTAATTGACTAAAATTGGCCTGATTGCCAGGAGATAAAGGAGACTCCACGGCGATCGAAGCCGTGGGGGGAAATACGGCCCCCGGTCCTGGAGTGGTGGCGGAAAAGCGAGTTTGCCCGGTCCAGAATCCGGCCCCGGCAATGGCGATCGCCACGGCTGCGCCGATCGCCACACGCCATTTATACCCAAAAGATTTGACGGCGCTTAACGTCTTATGCCGTGGGGGTTGACTCAGAGGCGCATCCGTTGCCGGTAACGGCCAATTTTCGGCGGTGTAAGGGGGAATCTTAGCGGTTGGGGGTAATTCCTCCTCCGTGAGCGTTTCTTCGAGGATATCAAACGCCTTTTGGACTTGGCTGTTCTGACGATGCACCGCATCAGCTTCGGGGTCCGTCTCACCTACCATTTCTCGGAACAACTCCGACACCACGGAGACGGCCTCATCCTCATCGAGTTCGTCATACATGATATCTTCATATACCCCTTCCAGGTCTCCCTCATCGAACAACTCGGCCTCATCCTCGGCAAAAGCGTTGGGCACCGTTATTGTTCCCGTGCGGGAGGGGGGGATGGTGCTGAAATCGATCGCCTCGCGGGTGTGAGAATTGCTCGGAGGGGAGAAGGCGGCTAGGGAACTGGCAGCAGCGATTTCCTGGGGAATCGGGGAAGTTTGACGGGGAAGGGGGCGATCGCCCACCGTGGTGCGCGGATTCCCGGTGGTTTCTGGGTTTGATGTGAGATATCCATCAAATTCCGGATGGAGATACAGCACCGGCAGTGCCCAGTAGAGTTCGTGAGAACCATAAGCCGACATCAACCCCTGTCTAGCGCGATTCAGGCTGAGGTCTACGGGATAACCTTGTTTGATGTTGTAATAAAATAACCGGGTCAGGGTCAAGGCCACATCATCGGTAATCCGTTCCGCCATTGCCAGAACCCCAGGGACACCCCGCTTGACCAGGACCTCGGCTAGAGACCGTCTGCCGGTGGCATCGGTGGGGTCAGAACTGGCAGTATAGGCCCCGCGACAGGAGTTAAAGACGGCCATACGAATTCCGGCATTGACTAACAATCCGGCGAGGTCATTGCCCGTGAGAACTTCGCTTAAGCCGGTTTTCCGGTTGACGAGATACAGTTCACCGCCACCGGCACCCACATCGCTATGGCCGGAGTAATGTAAGACTTGGTAATGATTTTGTTCTAAGGCGCGGGTGAGTTCTTCTCGGTTAGGTTGTTCCAGGATATCCAGTTGGATTTGTGGGGGTTTGCCGGTGACGGGAGTGCCACTACGCCACCGCGCTTTGAGGTCTTCCTGGAGGTGAACCGCTTCCCGTTTCAGGGCGAGATTTTCTCGGTCTGTCGGTGCAGCCAAAACCATTAAAATTTTAACCCGATCTCCCGTATTTCCGGGGAGGGCGACGGGGGCGAGGGTGGGTTGATAGCGGGAGAATACCAGGTCTTTCCCCGTGGCGATCGCCCGGGTATCTTCATGAATCACCTCCCAAGGTAAACGAGGCAGGTGAGGGCCTTTAAGTCCCAGGCGTAATCGCAGCACATTCCCTTGGTTATGGGCGATCGCTTGGGCCGAAGTCAGGCGATCGAGTAAGCTGCCTTGAAACAACGCCTGATACAGTTCCTGACCCAGTTCTACTAAGTTTCCTAACGTAATCCGTTCTGAATTGCCCCTTGGGGAGTCCGAGGAAGAATGGGGTTGATCATTTAAGCGCATCAACATCAATAAAGGATCTTCCATCAGCTTAGTAGCTTGGCTCAACCATCCCTCTACCGGCCAGACAACTTGTTCCTCAGCCGGTAGCACACCTTTTGGTGCTTGTTCGGTCCGTACCAGATACTTATCGTCCCCAACTGGGGTTACAGAAATATGTAATTCTTCAAATTTCTGGCTCACAGTTTCACTGCACTCCTGCTCACTGTTTATATTTAATCTTTGGGGCTGACCTGCGGTTAGGTTGAGGCTGGCCCCCTTTATTTTTAACTCTACTTTTAAGGGGATAAAGTGGATAACTGGCTAGAAAATTTTACAAGAAATCGCCAGATATTTGCTCAGTTTCCCGGTTTCCTTTCCCTCAGTTTATCCCCTGTTTAAATCGTAACTTTATAGATGAACCCTCAACTTTTTCCCCGAGTTAGAGGAATGTTAGTATAGAGTCTTTCCGGATAGACGAACCGGCTCTGGAAAAGTTACCCGACGCAAGAAACTTTTTCATTCTCCAATCAAAATTGGCTGTTAACCCCCTAAACAAGCACTGCAAAAAATTTCCGAGGAAATGCTGGCAACTGTCCGGAATGCATCAGCTCTATCGAGAACAATAGAGTGGTAGATGCACCCTGATGGATATATCCCGGCACCAAAACGCCGGGAATTTTTTAAGCTTTTGGCCATTAAGTTGCTGACTATTGAGACATTCCCCGGTGCGATCGGCTTAAAACAAAGAGAGAATCAGCCCGCTCAAATTGCGGACTGTTTACCTCAAGCCTTCAACCCCAATCAATATTAAACGGGTTACAGATATCCTTTCCCTTGATCCGGTTAAGCTGAAAAATAGGAGAAAGAGCAAGTATAGATGCACTCAAAAGTCGATCCCTAGTTGTTAGGAGCTAGGGATTTTTTTAATGGTTTGTGGAGGAGCGATCGCCCGGATGGGGATCCTTCAGATGCACCGCTGAATCGCTCCTGAAAGCCGAATCCCTTCCCCTGATTGACGGGACAGACACATAACAGAACCCGATGGGCCGGAGAGGAACGCACCCTAATTGACGTTTCCTCTCCCTTGCAAATGTAGTGACAGCCTGATGGCGCAGGTTCGATTTGTGCCTGCTTAGTCTCTAGTTTAGCAATAATTTTCCGGATTGCAGGAGTCTTTCCAGAAGAAAGCAAAGGTAGATGCACCCTGATTGACGTTTCCCGGCTCTTTTGAGCCGGTTTTTTTTTCTCAAAATTTTTGACCCACCCTAGTCCGAGGGTAACCCAGGTGTTAGAAACTGGGTTTCTTTACAAAATTTCTGGTTATTATCGTAAATCTGGGTCAGAAACCCGGTTTCTTGCGCCGGTGACGGTGTACCCCTGGCGTTAGAAACCGGGTTTCTTTACAAAATTTCTGGTTATTATCGTAAATCTGGGTCAGAAACCGGGTTTCTTCTGCCTGAAATCGATGAAAAAGGCGCACAATCTAATTGTGCGCCTTTTTTAGATGAATTGTCCAGTTAATCTAATCGGAGGCGATCGCCTCAAAAGATTTCACCTCTAAAACCGGGCCAATCATTGCCATTGTCATCACATCATCGCGGACCTGACCTTTGACTTTGACCTTCTGACCCGCTTTTAACAAATCCGCCGGTGCACCTTGATAAATCTCGTAGGTTTCACCGCTATCAGAAACCAATGCCCAAGCACCCGGTCCGATATTTTTGCGTTCGATTGTCCCTTTTACATTAATACTCATGCAATTTGTCCCTCATCCTTCATCGCTAGACGGGCAAGTGCCAAGCACAAGAAGGCATTCACCAGTAAAAAGGCCCTCGCACCGATGCCACTGCCAATCCATAATAAGGTGGGGGCCGGTGCTAAGACTGCACTAATTCCTAGACAGGTTGCCACCCCAATAGTGGAACCGATCGCAAACCATTTCCAGTGGGGATGTCCCAACAGCAACAGAACCAGGACCGCAGGAATCGCCACACTGGCAAAAATGGGATTGAAGGCGCTACTTCCAGAGATCGAAGTTCCCAGTTCCGGAATCGAACTGCCCAGGATCCGGAAGGGCCACTGCGGTAAGTCATAGATATAGAATCCACGGAAGACGAATAATCCAGAACTTCCGGCAACCAATCCACTCGCCAGACTCCAAGTCCAACTGAAGGGGAAATACATCTTCAGTAACCAGGCAATCAGGTAGGACCCGACAACCATTAAGACTTTGGGTAACAAGGCGTAGACGCCGCCATCAATCCAGAAACGCGGGTTGAGATAGCCGTTATCGCGCAACCAGCGGAAGAAGTCACTAAAAAAGTGACCAAAATCAAATTGACCGGCTTTAGCTAGGGCTACGGCACTAGCAGCATCCAAATGACCGGCCCCAAAGTGGTTGAGGGGGTCTTCTTTCACCTGCCGCGCTGATTCTTTGAGGATGGCGGTAATTTTTTCGGGGTCGGTGACGCCAGAGGCTTTAATCAAGGCAGCGACACCGGCAACATGAGGGGCCGCCATACTGGTGCCTTGATAGGCGCGGAAGGCAAAACCGGGGAGATTCGTATCGGGGTCAAAGGAGAGGGTTTCTTGGAGGATACCGCCTTCATCACCGTTGGTGGTATCGCCACCGGGGGCGGAAATATCCACACCGGCCCCAAAGTTAGAATAGGGGGCTTTTTGTCCGTTGGCATCAATCGCCGCCACGCCGATGACGTGGGCATAGCGGGCAGGATAGGAGGCACTGTTGCGTTGTTCGTTTCCAGCAGCCGCAATAATTACCACACCTTTGCTATGGGCATAGGCGACTGCCTCTTTCATGGCGCTACTTTCACCAGCCCCACCCAAGCTCATGTTAATGATATCGGCCCCGTTATCGGCTGCAAATTTAATCGCTTCTGCGATATCGGCAACGTTGCCCCCGCCACTGGCGCTTAAGACTTTCAGGGGCATGATGTTGGCTTCATAAGCGACCCCAGCGACGCCGTAGCCATTATTGGTGGTTTGGGCGATGGTTCCAGCAACGTGGGTACCATGTCCGTTATCATCATCGGCGATTTCGCGATTATTGACGAAATCGTATCCTTTGACAAATTTGGTATTTTTTAAGTCGGGAACGCGACTGACTCCGGTATCAATCACTGCTACAGTGATGCCACTGCCTTTGGTGTCACTCCACGCTTTTTCTACGTTGATGCTACGGAGATTCCACTGTTGGGCGTAGAATGGGTCGTTAGGAATATCTAGGGTGTGATATTCGTAAGCTGGCTCAATGTATTCTGTGTATTGAGAAACCTCAGATTTTTTGAGGGTCTTGAGCAGTTGGCGATCGCCGTTGACGATATAGAAGTGATCATCCACGGAAAACTCGGAGTTGAGACGGGGGGAAACCCCATACTCCGAGGCGATCGCCTTGATTTGTTGGTTGACCTGAACTAAGGGAAGATCATCCCGAAAGTCGAGGACAATGGACTCGAAAGTGCCTTGATTGGCCAAACCCTTGAAGTTAAACAGGGCAAAGCTCAAACCCACTATAAATAAGGAGAGGAGCAGAAGTTTTTTCATAGAACTTTCCAGCGTAGCGCCAGTTATCTCACCACGATAACTCATCATTATCCAATTTTGGGGAAATGTTTCAGGATTTTAATAGACTCCAAGGGAAAGGGACCCAGGTTAAGTGGCGATCGCCGAACCTCTGGAACCCCTAAACCCTGGGGTTTCGTCGCCGTTAAACATTTGACTTCGGACTCCCTAAATCACCGGGTATTTTCCCCTAGACTCTCCGCTGGCCGGGTTCCCCATCTATGGCATTATGTAAACTGTTCCCTAGTTTTGTTCGATATCATGATCATGGCAAGTTACCCAGCCCAAAGTTTATTTCCTGGCTTTTTCCGAAGGATAATTGCAGCGGTAATTGATTTTATTTTAATTGCCCTGGTTTGGTTTGGCCTAGGGTTGGGAATTGATTTTTTGCCGATTCCCGGTGAAAACAGTATTACATTTGTCGCCGTAGATTTATCTAAAGTTTTTATTGTATTTTTAGCTTTTCTCGGATATTTTACCCTCTTAGAAGCGCTGTTCGGTTGGACCCTCGGTAAGCTGATTTTTCAACAAGAAGTGGTGACGGTTAGGGGACGCCGACCCACTCTAGTCCAAGCCCTGATTAGAACTCTTTTCAAACCGCTGGATATGTTGTTGCTCCTATCTCCCCTGTTAATGTCGCCCAAAAACCAAACTTTGGGCGATCGCTATGCCAGAACCCTTGTGATTAATCGGGATGCGGGGGTTCCGGGCATCATTGTGGAAGATCGATATATTTTTAGCTTTAAAAAAATCATCGGCATCCTGTTGCTCCTATTGAGTTTAGCGGGGTTGGGGGGCGGCTTTTATTTTGTAAAAACTTATTTGCCTGAAATCCGGTCTGTGAATCAAGCGGCCCATGCCCATTTTATGCGTTTAGAAAAAGGCAAACAACTGAAGAACAATTATCAGGCGGCTTATGAAAATGCTTCGCGACAAGTTCGGGAACAGGAGACTTTAGAAGAGTATCAGCAAAAGTTAGAAGGAAATCCGGTACTAGATTTGGTGTTGGAGAAACGAAATAATATTAAATTTAATAAATGGATTTTTCAAGGAAAAAATGAGCGGGCAGCAGCGGTGGTGTACGGCCAGCTAGAAAATATTTATGATTTGGAAATTAAGCTGGCGAAAGAAGAGAATCAATGGAAATTTGTATCGGGGCAATTTATTCTAATCGGCCCTTGATCCGCAAAAGGGCGATCGCCACTCCACCCAGAGGCGATCGCTCTTTTTAAGGCAATTGGGCCGCAAGAATGGCGCGAACTAACTGGCAAAACCCCTCAGATTCGGGTAAATCCGTGAGGTAGGCGGGGTGATGGGTGAGGATATCAAAGTATTCAGCAATATTGGCAACTCCCACGGACAAGGGAAACAGGGTGGGGTTGAATAAAGTCTCATCATTGGGACTATCCCCGACCGTCACCAGGCGATCGCTGCTGTAGTCGGGAAAGCGATCGCGCAAAACCTCCATTAGGGCCACCGCTTTATCCTGATTCGGGGGTTTAATATGACAATGAACTGTACTAAAGGTAAACCCCCAGCCCATTTCTGTACAGAGGAACCTCAATCGCTGCAAATTCTCTGAGGTGAGTCCCGCTACCTCAAAGGTCCAATCTGTCACCCGAAAGGGATTATCTGAAGTCTCTTGCAGTTGGGGAAATTCAGCCAACAGATGAGCAAACCCTGCCGCCAGTTGCTGCCGATGAGTCTTTAAATCGGCGATCGCACTTAACAGGACGGGAGTCCCGTTGCTGGGGTAAAAAATCCCACCATTTTCGGCGATCGCCCCCACCACGGGCAGATAACTGACTAACCCACTCACCCATCCAGCGGATCGTCCCGTGACGATCACCACCGCTACAGATGCTGCCGCTAATGCCTCCAATGCTTGTAACAAACCTGGGGTAAATTTCCCCTGGTGAGTCAGTGTCCCATCCAGATCCGTTGCCACTACAGCTACCCGTTGCAGGGTATGATGGGTCTGAAGTTGAGATAACGGTAAAGATTTCATAAATTTCTGAGGGTGCCATTCCATCACTGTGGGTTTTCCTTTAACATGAGACCAAGGGAAAGAAAAGGAGTCAACCCTTGGGGATGAATTCTTTGGCAGCGGTTAGTCCAGCCGAAAAGGGGGTGAAAATCACTGTGATATTTCGGTTGATTCCAATGGGAATTCCTGAGAAGTTACTGTTGTTAATTCCGGGCAATCATTCCCTGTAAATGACTTTAACCGCTTCAATTCAATGGTCGAAGCTGCCGGGAACAAGGCAGGGGTTGACAACCCCCAGTTGCATTCGTCACTTGAAAGGGACCGACTGCCGGACCTCCACAGTTTGGGGCGATCGCACAGAATCCCCGGTTTTGGACACAGCTTTTCATCGCGGAGCAATTGCCCTAAACTACAGTAGAGTTCGCCATCAGAATCAGGTATAGCCCGGTTTCGTCGGTCTGGGGCATCATACAGAAGTCGCGGGATCGTCTAGGAGTTGGGGTGTGTTCTCTTCCGGGGGTGTAGACAGTTGTGACGCCAGGGTCGCTTTCTTGGCCGATTCAGGAGTCCCCAGCTTGGGGAAAATTGCCGCCTTAGATCCAGCCTGTAAGCGGATAGTTAAGATAAGGTAAGGGTGTTGCGATCGATTCGCTTGATTTTGAGTCTCCAGCAGTTTGCCGCAAAACTGACGAACATCTCCTAACCTTACCTTCTCTTTGAACTCTCAAGAGACAGACCCAACATCCTACCCGACTTGACAACTCTCATCAGAGGCATCTGAATCTATGAGAGGGAGTGAAAAACGTACAGGATGAATATCAAAGATGCCGTCGGGGGAACTCTATCAAAAAGTGCCGTTGTACCAGGGAAAGTCTATGTCAAGTCCTATTATCCTTGTCCAGCCTACCTTAGCTCAAGCGCCTGCAGCAAATGACTCCAAATTTCCCCTTTCCTCGGATCAACTGTGGATGTCAGTATCCGGTGGCCTTCTGCTGTTACTGATAGCATCTTTTGTGTTTCAAAAGGTGCAACTGGAGCAGCTCAAGAAAAAGGTGAAATTTGATGAATTTAAAAATAAAGAGCTACAGAAGAAGCTAAAACTGTCCCTCGAAACCATCACCAAGATGGAAAAAAATCCCGATTTGATTCACTCGCGAGAGTTTAACTTAGACTATCTGCGAATGAGGATGGAAGAAGAAAACTTCCACTTTGCCGTTGTGAATCAAATTAAAGTCAAGGTGAAAGAAAAAATATCCGTTGCCCTACGTCCGAATGCAGAAACCCGAGGTTCCGGGCGACAAGTGGATGAAATATTTGACGTAGAATATCATCTGGGTGATGTGGCTAAATCGAAGAAACGAGTTTTGTTTCGCATTCAAATCAAGTTAACCAAATTACCCACCCAGGCCACTTCAAAAACGATTAGCCAAATTATTGACTGTCTGGAAACCTATCTCAGTGCCAGGGATGATCACGATACCTGGCAACCGACGATTCAAGGTAGGGTAGCTTACATCCACTGGGATCAAAAAGCTAAACCCACTCCATTGTTAGTCCTGGAACAATCAAATGAAGGGGTGAACGTGACGTTCCGGACGACAACTGCACGCCGGGTCTCGGGCTCAGACACATCAGATACAGGCGCGATGACAGGGGCAACCTCGATTACGGACGCCACCACGCGCCGGGGGAAAACCGGAACCAAGACGAAAACTCCCGGAAATGGGGCCAAAAAACCGCGTCGTTAAAGGTGAGGGATGCAAGGATGAGGTATATCCTGTTGTGCCACACTGTGTTCGGGGGATGAGTTCCAGGGTGTGTGATGGTAGCGATCAAAATTCCTCGGTGCGATCGCTCGGTTTAGGGGGTGAGGAGAGGGCCGTCATCTGCGGGTTACCCGCCTATCCCTTGCCTTCCTTGAGTCGTCCATCTTCCATGTGAACGAGGCGATCGGCAACGTCTAAAATCCGGGGGTCATGAGTCACTAACAAGATAGTACAACCTTGTTCTTTGGCTAAACGCTGCATCAGTTCTACCACATCTCGACCGGATTTACTATCGAGTGCAGCAGTGGGTTCATCAGCTAAAACCAGTTGAGGATGACTCGCTAATGCCCGGGCGATCGCTACCCGTTGTTTTTGCCCCCCGGAGAGGTTTTCAGGATAATAATCCACCCATTCCTTTAATCCCACGGATTCTAACATCGCCGTCGCTTTCCCTTTCATTTTGCTCTCTTCCCCGGGTTGAGAATGCAAATCTAGGGACATTTGCACATTTTGCTTGGCGGTTAAACATTTTAACAAGTTATGAGCTTGAAAAATATACCCAATATTCCGGCGAACTTGCACCAATTTCTTCTGACTCGCCCCACAGAGTTGTTGATTGCACACTTTGAGACTCCCTTCTTGGGTTGAGCGCAACCCTCCCATTAAGGTTAATAAAGTGGTTTTCCCTGAACCCGAGGGTCCGGTCATTAACACAATTTCTCCCGGATAAATCGTTAATTTAATATCAAATAAAATCTGTTTCCGCAGAGAGCCTTTCCCAAAATAATGATTAACGTTTTCAATTTCTACCACCGGAGAGGGCCGAGAAGAAACTGTTGGAGAGTTGAGACTGGAGGCGGGATGAGCATTCATAATCACTTAAATTTTTAGATGTTATAATTAGGGATAATTCAGGGACGACCAACCCAGGACCCGGAACTCGGTTTCTCCCCCAGATGCAGGGGGAAGTATGATTAAAAAATATCCGCAGGGTCTGCTTCGTTCAGTTTTCGCAAGGCGACAGCCCCGGAGATGGCGCACATGATTAATGTAAGAACTAGAACCAGAACTGCCCGTTCGGGGGTCATGACAAGGGGTAAACTGGTGGCATTGCGGGTTAAAGTATATAATACAAAATTGGCGATCGCAAAGGCAGGAATATACCCCAAAATAGCTAAAATCACCGCTGCCTGTAATACGAGTCCCACAAAGTACAAATCGGCATATCCCATCGCCTTGAGGGTAGCATATTCCGCCAAATGACTGGCGACATCGGTATATAAAATCTGATAAACGATCGCAATTCCTACCATAAATCCCATAATCGTCCCCAGGGTAAACACGAAACCAATCGGCGTCCGAGTCCTCCAATAGTCCTTTTCCCGCTCAATAAACCCTTCATGACTCAGGACGATCACATCCGGGGGTAAGCGAGACTGAATTTGGGCGATCGCCTCTTCCACATTGGCCCCGGGTTTCAGATGAATTAACCCCACATCCACCTCACTGATGGTCCGCTGTTTAAACAATCTTAAAAACGTTAATTCACTGGTAATCAAAGTCCCATCCGCCGCAAAAGAAGCCCCTAAACTAAACAATCCCCGGACTTCAATTCTCTGCCCGCCTACTTCAGTTTTCACCCCCGCACTTTCTTGCAAAAGTTGGGGAATTGGCCCAAATTCAGGACGAGAATCACGGTCAAATAGCCCAATATCTAAGCGTTTAATTTCATCGAGATTCGCATTAACCTCGGACATTTTAAATGCTGATTTAGTCGGGTCAATCCCCAATACTAAAATTGAGTCATCGCTTTTAGTCAGGGGATTTTTCCAATTTCCGAGCGACAAATATAAAGGACTGACTGATTGCACTTCGGGGACTGCCAAAGTTTGGTAGAGGCGACGTCGAGAAAAAGACTGCATGGAAATTAATGCTTTTGATTGCGGACTGATTAATATGATATCGGACGACAAATTCTGCTGCAACCGAGTCGAACTATCAAACAGTGCATCTCGAAATCCCAACTGCATAAACATCAAAATATCTGCAAAAGCAATCCCGGCGATCGCCACCAACAGGCGACTTTTTTCCCGAGACAATTGTAACCAAGCTAAAGGTATTTTTCGGAACATTATGATTGTCTCAGTTTACTCAGGAGTGCTGACGGGTGGCTCTACAGGACCAGAAGGGCTGGGGGGAACTGTTGGGGATAACATTGTGGCCAGGATCACCTCCACTTGTAAATTTGTTAACCCTGAAACCCGTTGGCTGTCCTGGGGGTCGAGGCGAATTTTTACCTCCACCACTCGCACATCGGTAGCAGCAGTCGGGTCTGTATCTAAAACATCTTTTTTGCCAATTTGTAACCCGATGTGATCCACAGTCCCCAACAACTCTCCATCCACCGCATTACTCGTAATTGTCGCCCGTTGACCGAGGCGCACATAGCGAATATCGGTTTCATAAACCTCAGCCACGACGAACATTCGGTCCGTTTGACCGATCTCAACAATGCCTTGATCTTGAGCAATGCTTTCCCCGGGTCGGGTGTGAATGGCGATCGCTTGACCATCAATGGGTGAGCGCACGTAGGCTTCATCCAGATGCGCCTGAGCTTCGGCTTCAGCGGCGATCGCACTATCTACCTCTGCTTCTGCCAGTTGTACATCCACGGTTCGCACTTCGGCAATACTCTCTAAAATCGATTGTGCTTCCTGGATTTGCTGTTCCCCCGTCGCCCGAATTCGATCGCGGGTAACAACTGCTTCATTGAGTTGTTCCCGACCTGTGCGCTGGAGTTGTTGCTCCTTAACTTGTGCCTCACTCAGTTCCGCTTGCCCTGTGCGATCCAGTTGAGTTAGCACGGCTTGTTCTTCCTGCAATTGTTCCGCTGCAGTGGCCTGGACTCGTTGCAAATTGGTCTGGGCTTCCTCAATTTCCTTGCCTACAGTTCCCTCAATTTTAGTGAGAGTGGCCCGGGCTTCTTCCAGAAGTTTCGCCCCGGTTTCATTAATTTTTTCTAGGGTGGCGACGGCTTCTAACTGTTCCTGACGCGTGGTGCGATCGAGTTCTTCCAGTCTCGCTTTCGCCGCTTTCACTTCTTGCAGCGCAACTTCCACATCCAGGCGTTTCGTATCATAAACCGAGGCACTAATCCCGCCTTCTTGGTAAAGTTGCTCGTAGCGTTGAAACTCTACCCCGGCATTTTGTAATTTCGCCTGCAATTGGGAAATGAGAGCTTGTTGTCCGGCGATTCTCTCGTCGCGTTCGGCTTGCAAGCGGGCAATTGTGGCTTGTTGTGCCCTGCGATCGCCTTGAATTTGAGCTTCTAAGCGAGAAAGGGTCGCTTGTTGGGCTGATCTTTGACCTGTAAGTTCCGCCTGTAACCGGGCGATCGCCGCCTCTTGAGTCCGAATTTGACCTTGGAGTTCTGCCTGTAGGCGAGAAATTCCGGCCTCCTTAGCGGTGACATTCCCCTCTAATTGCGCACTAAAACGGTCAATGGTTGCGTCTTGTGCTGCCAGATCCCCTTCTACCTGCGCACGCAGGCGAGCAATAGTGGCATCCTGAACCGCCAGGTCCCGGGGAATCTGGGCCTGTAAGCGGGCGATCGCTGCTTCTTGGGCGGCAATATCACCCGTTTTGGCCCCGGCTTTGACTTGTTCTAATTTAGCTTGGGCAATTTTTACCTGTTGTTTGGCTTGTTCCAATTGTGCCGCAAGGCGATCGCGACTGTCTAAAATGGCGATCGTTTGACCTGCACGCACGCGATCGCCTTCCTCCACTAATAATTGTCCCACTCGGTCTCCCTGCATGGCGTTGGGTGCAGAGATTTGAATCACTTGGGAACCGGGTTCTAATCGTCCCAAGGCACTCACATATTGCAGCGAGGGAGGCGTTTCAATCGGGGTAGGAGTTTCGCTTTCGGTACTCGCAGGTCGGGTCTGTAATAAAGTGTAAATCGAATATCCCCCAATGGCGATCGCCGCCATAACTAGGATAAAGGTCACCCAGGGAGGAAGGAACCCAACTCGTTCTAATGGGGTCCTCGCCGCCTTGGCTTGAGTCTTCAAGGAGGCATCAGGGACCGGAACAGAAGGCGCAGCAAATTGGCGATCGGGTTTTTTATCCCTGTCTTGGACAGACTCGTGACCCATAATGACTTAATAACACCGATTTAGGCTGAGGGTTGAGAGGCAAACCGCTCTTTATAGATTAATTGTATAGGATTTTGACTCCGCAGTGACAAGCAATCTGCTGGCCTGAACGCCCCAGGAACCCTTTTGCCTAATTGGTGAACATCCCCAGTTTTACCCTTGACATTTAACCCAATCTGTTGCCCTAACAACGCTTAAAACCCGGTTTCCAGGCTGAAACCGGGTGTGCGATCGCCCTCAATTTTCTCCGGGGATAAAATTAAGCACTCAATTGCGCGATCGCCTTGCCAATTGTTACTAATGCTTCATCTATTTCTGACTCAGTAACAATCAAAGGCGGAACAAACCGCACCACTTTCGGTCCTGCCGGAACCAGTAATAATCCGGCTGTCATTGCGGCTTTGACAATCTCAATCGAAGTCATTTCCGTCTCGGCAGACAACTCCAGACCATTAATCAGTCCCCATCCCCGCACCTCAGCAATGAGATTGGGATATTCTGTGGCGATCGCCTGTAATCCCTGGCGTAATTGTTCCCCCCGTTGTGCTACATTGGCTAACAAATTCTCTTGTTCCAGGGTTTGACAGACCGTGAGGGCCACCCCACAGGCGAAGGGATTCCCGCCATAAGTGCTGGCATGATCTCCCGGTTGGAAGACATTACAACTGGATTTACATAATGTTGCCCCAATCGGGATTCCACCGCCTAATCCTTTGGCTGAGGTAAAGATATCCGGTTCAATGCCGAGGTTTTCATATCCCCACAGCTTCCCAGACCGGCCCATTCCCACCTGTACTTCGTCTAAAATCAGTAAAATGCCTAAGTCATCGCAAATTTGCCGGACGGCTTGGAAGTAACTCACATCCCCAGGACAGACGCCGCCTTCTCCCTGTAGCGGTTCGAGGAGAATTGCGGCAACTCGGCGCTTTTCGCCCCCATCCCATTCGGCGATCGCGGCTTTGATGGCCTCAATATCATTAAACGGCACATAAGCAAACCCGGGTACTAAGGGGTCGAAATTCTTCTGATATTTGGGTTGACCCGTGGCGGTAATTGTGGCGAGGGTGCGTCCGTGGAAACTGGCATGGGCGGTTAAAATTACCGGATCATCGATCTGTAATACGGTGTGAGCATATTTGCGGGCGAGTTTGATGGCACCTTCATTCGCTTCTGCACCGGAATTACAGAAAAACACGCGATCGGCACAGGAATGATCCACTAACCACTGCGCTAACGCCCCCTGTTCGGGAATATAGTACAAGTTAGAAACATGATGCAGTTTTTGGATCTGTTCTGTCACTGCCTTGACCATTGCCGGATGGGCGTGTCCGAGGGTACAAGTGGCAATCCCAGCTACAAAATCCAGGTAGGATCGCCCTTCGGTATCCCAAACACGGCATCCCTGACCCCGTTCTAGGGCCAGGGGAAAGCGTCCGTAGGTGGTCATCACCGCTGCATCAAACTCCGCAGGGTCAAAAACAGACGGGTTCGTTTCGAGGGGGGGCTGGGAAATGAGGGTTTCTGGACTCACTACTTTCTCCTATATTCCTGAGTTTTTACGCGGGTTGGCTGCGACCCGCCTAGAATTACATTTTATCCTAGCTAACTCCTCATCCTTTTTCAGCTAAGAAGATTAAAGTTTTTTCTCCGGTTCCCCTACTCAATTCGTGAAGAGGCTTTTACAAAGATTCCTCAAAATGGGCTTGACTTTTGGAGGAATTCTTGTTAATTTTATCTTGGGAAAATATGCCGCCCTATTATAGGTAAATTGGGAAAGAAAAGTCACTGAGAATCGAACGAGGAAGGCAGGAACGGTCATCAGGAATCAACGGTATCCCTAGGGTTCTGATTCAGTAATATTTTTCCAAAATTTAGCGATCGCCTGGGCAATCCGTGAGATGACGGGGGGTCCCTTTGGGTGGGGCAAATCCCGAAGGGTAGCCAAATGTCAGGATTCCCTGACTCCTCGTGGGAGAGAGGGGAAGTGCGATCGGTTTAGAACATCATAATGGACCCCTCGCTGGTCCCTTGGGTTGAGAGGCGATCGATCCAGTGACTCTCATCACTGATGATTCCTCACGACCGGAGGAGTTTTCAAGGGTATGGTACAGTATTCAAGACCCTACCCTCTAGGTTTCCATCGGGGTTTTAGTAGCGATCGCCAGCTTCCCCCAATTGTCCATGAGTTTCATTCAAATCGTGATGGGATTAATGATTAACAGCCCCCTTTTTCCAACGCTTCTTTCCCAAGTAGAATCGGGGACATCCGTTCAATCCGGACGAGTAGAGGAATTAGCGATCATCCTGATTATTCTGTTATTAGTGGCCACTTTTGTGGCAATTTTTTCCCGGCGATTTAAAGTTCCGTATGTAGCGGGTTTGGTCTTAGCCGGTTTAGCAATTACAGAATTTTTACCGGGAAATATTGGTTTAGATTCTTCTTTAGTTTTAAACCTATTCTTACCTATTTTAGTCTTTGAAGCATCTATTAATACGGATATTACGCGCTTACGCAGCACAATCGTTCCCATTTCTGTATTAGCTGGTCCGGGACTAATCGTTTCTTTTTGCGTTACCGGACTGGTGGTTAGATTGGGATTAGGATTAGAGTGGATACCGGCCTTATTAGTAGGCGTGATTTTAGCCGTCACCGATACGGTGTCAGTCATTGCTGTATTTAAAGAAGTTTCGGTTCCCAGTCGATTATCGACCATCGTCAATGGCGAGAGTCTGTTTAATGATGGGGTAGCCTTGGTGATATTCACCCTGTTGGTGGATGTTCAAATTATGGGTAATTTTTCCTTCATTCATGGACTTCAACAACTCTTTATTGTCATCATGGGTGGGACCCTAATTGGGGTAATAGTGGGCTATTTAAGTAGTGGATTATTGACCCGTTATGATGATGGCTTGACCAGTATTTTACTCAGTGTCGCTGTGGCTTTGGGGACCTTTCAACTGGGACACTTACTCGAAGTCTCTGGGGTAGTTGCCGTTGTGGTTGCCGGTTTGATAGTGGGCAATATTGGGATAAAACAGACCGCTTCAGCCTCCAATCGGATTGCTTTATATAGTTTCTGGGAATATGCGGGATTTGGGGTAAATACCTTTATTTTTTTGCTGATTGGCTTAGAAATCAATCCCCTCACCCTCTGGAATATTTTACCTGCTGTCCTGTTAGCCATTTTCGCTTACCAACTGGGGCGGCTACTATCTGTTTATCCTTTATTAGCCATCCTTCAATGGTTTGATCGCCCCATTCCTTGGCGGTGGAAGCACGTTTTATTTCTAGGAAATATTAAAGGGTCTTTATCAATGGTGATGGCGTTGACGTTACCGGCGACATTAGAGGGAAGGTCCCAATTAATTGCCCTGTTGTTCGGGGTAGTTTTACTCTCTTTGGTGGGACAGGGATTGAGTTTACCCTGGTTGGTCAAACAGTTGAATATTCAGGAAGTTTCAGCTTTTCGACAAAAAATACAGGAATTACAAGCGCAACTAATGGCGGCTAAAGCGGCCCAAGAAGAATTGAATAATCTCCTGAAGGCGGGGGTTTTGCCCAAGTCAATTTATGAAGAAATGCGGGCTTCATATCAGGTCAAAATTGCCGGGGCTGAGAAGCAATTGCGGGATATTTATAATATTCGGCCCGAGGAGGGAGATGGAGGAAATCGCGGAAGATTTGATGCAGTTTTGCGGCAAGTATTGCTGGCGGAGAAAAGCGCTTTAAATGACGCCCTCCGCAAGCAAATTTTGTCGGAAGAAATTGTTCAGAATCAAGTGAATGATTTGGACAAACAATTATTAAAATTAGAAGATGATTAAACAGGCCCTTTCATGAAATCAATCATTTTGTGGAGACAATTTTGTTTGGTTACAATGAGGATAGTCGAGTGCAGTTCAATCACGGTACTCCCGTTGGGAATGACTAAATCACTATGGGGATAAGGTTGATAGCCAATAATCAGAGACCCTTGGGGAAAGCGGGGGTCACGGGCAATCTCCGCCAAACTCCGCCCGATCGCCTGGGAATTATCCGGAATCGAAAGTTTGAGCACTTCAATTTGCCCTTGTTCAAAATGCATCATCGATTCAACTTCTGGATACTCGATCGCATTCGCCATCGTGGTCACCGCCAGTTCCACTGTACTGACAATATGGGTAGCCCCCGCAATCCGATAGGGTTCTTGAAAATCCCGATGACGCATTCGCACAAGAATTTCCCGAACCCCATAATATTTAGCCAAAGCAACCGTTGCTAAATTCAGGGCATCATTCCGCAACATCGCCGCTACCGCATCTGCTTTCCGAATCCCCGCTTCTAATAGCAACTCCGTACTCACCGTACTGCCTTCAAAAGCCATCACCCCGAGTTGTTCACGAGCATAATTACAGGCAGTTGGATCAACATCGATCAGGGCGATAGTATGTCCGAGTTCTATCAATCTTTCCGCTAAATTGAGTCCGAGCAACCCGGCGCCCCCGATAATAATGTACATCAGTCTATCTCCCCCGTTTGAATAGAATTCATCTTCAGCATGAGCGAGATTTAACCCGGTTGTCAATGCTCACCCTTGATTTGAACTTCATCCCTGAGTTTAGTTATAAAAAATGCGGTTAGTTCTGTGCAGTCAAAGCAATTTATTAATTTCAGCAACGAAATCAATCAAAAATATCGACGCATTCGCCAAGAATTAATCGGGGGTGCAGTCGCCCTCGTCCTTGTCCTGTTAATCGGGATCCTCTGGTATCGACTGGTGGAGGGATGGCGGTGGATAGATAGCGTCTATATGACGGCGATTACCCTGTCTACGGTGGGATTTATGGAAGTTCAACCGTTGGGCGATCGCGGACGCTTATTTACCATTTCCTTAATTGCAATGGGGTTGATCAGCATCGGCTATATCGTCAACCGCTTTACAGAAGCTATCATTGAAGGATATTTCCAAGATGAAATCAAAAGTAGAAGACAGCGCCGCTTGATAGAAACATTATCTGAACATTACATTATTTGTGGATTTGGTCGCACGGGTCGGCAGATTGCATACGAGTTCAACGCCGAAAACATTCCCTTCTTGGTGATTGACGCATCAGCCGATATCGTTCAACAGGCGCAACAACTGGGCTATATCGCCATTGTAGGGGATGCGACAGTGGATGCAACGTTGTTAGAGGTGGGCATCGAACGGGCAATCTGTTTGGTGACGGCGATGCCATCGGATGCAGAAAATCTCTATACCTTGATTTCTGCTAAGACATTAAACCCTAAAATTCGCGCAATTTCCCGCGCCAATAGCGAGGAAGCGGTGCAAAAATTACAACGCAGTGGTGCCGATGCCGTGGTTTCTCCCTATATTACTGGGGGTCGGCGGATGGCAGCCGCCGCGTTGCGACCCCAGGTGATGGATTTTGTGGATGGGATTATTGCCGGTGCCGATCGCACCTTTTATTTAGAAGAATTTCTGATTGATTCCGAGACTTGTCCCTTAGTCGGAGACAGTTTGCATGATGCCAAACTGCGATCGCGTTCCGGTGCACTGGTTCTCGCCATTCGCCGCGCCGATGGACATCTCATCGGGGGTCCCACCGCTGATACCGTTCTGATGGTGGGAGATACCCTGATCTGCATGGGAACCACGGAACAACTCCGCCTCCTCAACCAAATCCTCAGTCCCCTTAAGTTGAAATCACCTCGTATTCGTAAGCATCCGCCGATTTGGGAGTAGGGATCGGGAGGATGGGGAGGATCGGGAGGATGGGGAGGATGAGGAAGATGGGGAGAGTAAACGACAGCAAGTCGTGAGCTTGAAAGGCAGATAACGACTTCAATCAGTCTCCCCTATCTCCCCCATTTCCCCTATCTCCCCTATCCTCCCTATCTTCCCCATCCCCCTCATGCCAATTTCAACGCACTAACCGGGACTTCCTCCCAGGAGTCTACCGTTCGCATTTTGACCGTCCAACCTCTGGTTCTTTGTTCGTCAGAGAGGTTTTTTAGAAAGGAGTCGTGACAGGATTGTGCTTGGGTTTCATCGCAGCAGGCAATGCAAGCATAAACCAGTCCCGAGGGATCGATTTGTTCGTTTACCCAAATAGTCATGATAAAATCCTTTGTTTTCGGGATAAGAGTGATTTCTTATTCTTACCGCCTAATGGACTGACAATGCAAGAAACTAAAATAGGTTTTCTCAATGCTTTCCATTATTAAGGTCCAAACAGTTGTAGGAATTGAGAAAAATTATGACCCGGAGTCGTTGCCGGATGATTTTGGGGAAAGAGGCATCACAGGAGGCGGGGAAATAGGCCGATCGCCTCCTTCAACCTGCGGTTAAGAAGCGGTTTGTTCGAGTCGATCCTGGGCTTGTTGTCGATAGGCGATCGCCGGGGAGTCGCTGGGATTGATTTCGATCGCCCGATCAAAGGAGCCGATCGCCTCTAAAAATCGTTGGCTGCTCATCAAGGTTAAACCTCGATTCACCCAGGCTTCAAAGTTATTGGGTTGCAGAGAAATGACCCGATCAAAGGAGGCGATCGCCTCTTCCGGTTGGCTATTTGCTGCCAAAGCTAATCCTCGATTAAACCAGGCTTCAGCCCGATCGCTTTGCAATTCTATAGAGCGATCGTAACTGGTCACTGCATCTTCATAGCGGGTTAATTTGAATAACGCATTCCCGCGACTATTCCAAGCTTCCCCAAAATCTGGCTTAAGTTGAATCGCCTGCTCGAAACAGCGAACGGCTTCTTGATGCTGTTCCAAATGCATCAAATCAACTCCGCGATTTTGCCATGCTACCACTAAATCCGGCTGAAGTTGTAGGGCTTTTTCATAAGCATCAATCGCCTCCGAGGGACGATTTAATAAGGAGAGAGTAAAGCCGCGATTAAACCATAAACTAGCATTTTCACTTTGCAGGGCCAAGGCGCGATCGAACACTTCCAAGGCTTCTGCATACTGTTGAGAATAGAACAGAACTGCCCCCAAATTACTCCAGCCTTCCAAATAATCGGGTTTGAGTTTCACAGCTTCTTGATAAGCAGCGATCGCCCCGGGCCAATCTCCCGCATTCAGTTTGGCATTTCCTTCCGCAAACCAAGCTTGGGCATCTTGGGGCGGAGTTGGGGCCGGGGGTGGGGCAGTAGGCGCAGGCATTTGGCGCTGCATTAACCCGGTCCCAATGTTCAGGGCTACTTGGCTGAATTCTCCACAACCTAGGCGTCCCAACTGCACTAAACGCACCCCCCATTCTGGGTTCGGATTTTCCTGGGCGAGGAGGCGATCGCCAAAGCGTCGCAACCAATCCGCCCACAAGTGAAGATCCCCACGCCAACTGAGTGCCCCTAAAAATTCTTGGACGCGATCGCGGTCCCAACCCAGGCGCAACCCTTCCACAATCTGGGTAAAGAGCAATTCATAATCCTCATCTTCCAGCGGCGGCAGTGACGAAGCCGATTCTTCGGGTTCTTGGAGTTCTGGACTGCTGCGTTCTTCTCCCAATAACCCTCTCAGGCTTTGCCAAATTTCCCTGACCATCTTCGCGCTAACCTCCCGTCGTATTTCTCTTTCCTATTTTATTGTGCTGAGAAGCTTCCGGATCTTAAAGGGCCTAGTATTCCCTCGGTTTGCTCTCTCCATCCCCGATGGTCCCCGAATCAGGGGAATCTCAGAATCTAGCGCTATTTTCCGCTTGTTCTGTAACGGTTTGCTCCATTTCCCCCTATTTTATTGCATCCTCTGCGGTTCACTTAGTCCAGTCTTGCCCGGTGAGCAATCCAGGACTACTGTAGTTGTTCTTACAATGCCTTGTTACACTCAAGACCATCCTTTTGGTAGAAGGAAGATTACCCTGAAATAGCATACTGTACAAATATGAAAAACTAAAAGCAGACCTCTGAATTTCTGGAAGAAAGGCTAGTTCTGGCTTTTTTAAACTTAAATTTTCGGGTTATATCTGGCCCCTACAATCTTTTTTCTTTATCAATCTCTTCTCTTTATTTATCATGAAAAATCGTTCTGATTATTCCTACGCACCACAATTAAGCCCCTTAGATACCCCCGTCTCAATTTCATTACCCAAGATGGAATCTCAACGCTTGCCGAGACACTGTTGCGTTTCTCAAGCAGCGCGATCGCCTCAAATGCCAACCCTGAATTGATTGAAAACCTGGTCAATTTCCCCCTCAGGTCACCGCCTCCTTTGACCCTTTAAGGACCTTATGAGTAGCCCTTTGGAACATCCAGAAAAATTACACTATGCTGAATCCAGCCATCCGCTTTGTGAGGATAACTTTCTTCCCCAACTGATGGTAGATCAATCGAATTTACGAAAGTTTGGTCAAAAAGTTTCAGTTATACGAGAATTAGAAATGAAAGGAGAACTGTCGAGATTTGAAAGTTCTCAGGAAATCAAGCGGCTGTGGAATCATCTCCAACAAAACGCCGAATTTTAGGCCGAGGTGGCGATAATTTTGGCGTTAATACATACTATTTAACCAATTTTAGGTTTTGATTCCTTTAATTGATAAAATAGCCCTCCGTAAAAATAGCGGTTCCTGGACCCATGTGTCTAGGAACCGCTATTTTTATTTTAAATAAATAATTTCTATTTTTCGGGAAAATCTCTCTGAGGAAAGAAGTAAAATTTTCCATTATTGGGGCGAAAATCTGCCGGAATTATCGGGTTTATTTTGAGCTGGTGTTCATCTAATAATGTATTAATCCGTACCGGGAAAGTTAATAAAAATTCCCTGCTTTAGATAGAAGTCCAGATTATTTTCCCAGAATAAACTGAGAATAACCTAACATCCAGAAACTTCTGGGAATTCCAAACGCGGTTCAAAATGGACAAGAGACTATCCTATTAATAGTCAAATTCATTTTGTGTGCTTTCATCTTGGCAATTCCCAGTTTTTCTCTTTCCTCTTTGCTCTTTTTAGGTCAACTATTGCCGCAAAATTAAAGAACGCCGAATCTCTAAGCGATAGAAGACTCGACGTTCTTTTTTTTTATGCTGTTGATTGTCTAAAACCGGAACTCGGTTTTAGCGGTCTCAAGTCGGAGCGGCGGGATTCGAACCCACGACCCCTACCACCCCAAGGTAGTGCGCTACCAAGCTGCGCTACGCCCCGACGACGCTTTACTATCTTAGCATGAACTTTTTTGGGACGCAAGAGGGAAATTAAAAAATTTTTAACACCCTTGCCGCCTCGACCAGTCCGGGGACTGCGGATGCAGGCCAACTGAACTCGCAGCGCCGTCCTGTACTGAGGATAACATGAAGAAGATAGGCATGGGGATAGCCTTCCACCTCCATCCATAAGATATCGCTTTCGGCTTCACAGGCGAGTCGTTCTGAGTCCATCAACTCCGATGCCATTTGAGTCATCGTCGTTGCCAATTGCGCCAATAATCGGCAAAAGTCATGGAACTCGCCCTCGGTGAGTTCGATCGCCCAGTCATCTCCCCCCACTAAACCCTGATAGCGTTCCCCTTGAGGGTCCCAGCCGATGCGCCACCCGGCACCACTTTTAATCCGTCGTTCTGCGTTAGGAACGGTTTGAGGAGACATCAACCCCGGACCCCTCTACAATTTCAATAAATCCGCATCCCCGGATTGCGGCAAGGGTGGAGGTCCTACCGGAGTTCGGGGGGGTGGGGGAGTTGCCTGGGGAGTTGTCTGGCGGGTTGGCCCTTGGATGTTGTGGTAGTTGGGATTAAATAGGGTGACGAGAACCTCGATTAACTCTTCTCGTTGTTGGCGGTTGAGTTGGGAGAGGATTTCGCGATCGCCTACCATTGGATTCTCTTGCAAGACCCCATTCCCGGGATAGGCACTCTCGTCTAGTTCCTCCAGAACGCCCAGATAGTCCGCTAGGGTCAGCTTCCAGTCCAGACGAAACATCGGCAGACGATTTTTCACATAGAGGTGATAGGAAATCAACCGACTCGCTAGGGTGTTTTCCGGGTCCACCTCTCCTGTCTCAGCGCTGATGTATTGATTTTCTAAGGGGAAATCGGGCAGGCGTTCATAGACTTGCCGCCACAGTTGCCGGGGGTCTACCCGTTGTCTGCCTTGAGGGGGTGAAACCTCTTGGGCGGCGGCCCTAGGCAAAACTTCAGGTAAATCCCCCTGGGGAGGTATTCCTAAAGATAGACCTAGACTTAACCCGACCCCGATCCAGGCGACTGCTTGCCCTTTGCGCTGCCATTGCATCATCGTTTGTCTTCCTGCCACAGAACCCAATTTCCCCTACAAACCGTTAATTAATCGCCGATGATTTCCGGTTGCGCCAGTTCATCAGACATTTCGACGATCGCCCGAATCACGGGTTTCATTGTCGGTTCTTCCATGCTGTCGAAATCTTCATAGCGACGACGCTTGGCACGATTAGCGACTTGGACGGTAATCCGATAGCGATTTGAGGCAGCACTCACCAGGTCCTCAGCGCGGCGCATCAAATGCTCTGTATCGATAGTCGCCCGTTTGTGGGGGGCAAACAATGCTCGGCGGGAAAAACTTTCGATTTTGTCTGTACTGAAGTTAGAACGCTTACTTTTTTCTGGATTGCCCGATCCACTATTCATGATTCTGTACCTTTAGGTAATTATGTTAATTTTAGCCAATGATGTAGATTGTTATCGATGTGTAAAGATTTTATAAGTACGAGGTCCCATCGCTTATGCAAGTTTTATCAGCATCTTCTAATCGTTCCTATCGCGCAACCGTGCATCCTCTGAAAATAGTAGCCCTTGGAGACAGTCTGGTTTATGGATTTGGCGATCCCGTGGGAGGGGGTTGGGTCGAACGACTCAGACGCGAGTGGATGCTGCCCTCAAGCGCGGGTCATGTACTGTACAATCTTGGCGTGCGAGGCGATCGCGTTATTCAAGTCTCCCAACGACTCGAAAACGAGTTTCGCTATCGGGGAGAACTGAAAAATTGCGTCCCTGATGCCATCATTCTCTCTGTGGGAGTGAATGATTCCGCCCGCCTAGGACGTCCCAATGGACGCAATTTCACTGACTTTAACACCTTTACTACAGAAATTGCTCAACTTCTGGATTGCGCCCAAGCACTCTGTCGAGTCTTTTTCGTCGGCATGGTCCCGGTGAATGAGACTCAGATGCCTTTTTCGGATTGCCTTTATTTTAACCATGCGGACCAATATCGCTACAAGGAAGTAACTAGACAAGGGTGCGAACAGAGGCAGATTCCCTATTTAGACTTATTTGAGTTATGGGGCGATCGCGGTGACGCCTGGAGGCAAGCGCATTTATGCGATGATGGTCTCCATCCTAATGTAGCTGGTTATCAATCCTTATTGCAAGATATTCTAAACTGGGATGTTTTCACCTCGTTTACTTCCCTCTCCCAAGCTTGGAGAAATACCGCCTGATCAGCAGGAGAAATCGGGAATTTTTCGTGGTTACTGCCACAATTTATTGACGTTTTTGGGTTGGTTTTAAGTAAAATTTTCTGTAGATTAAGTTGGATATGACAACGATCTGTTGTTTCTGAGGTGGTCTTTTCTGAGAGATTTTAGCAGCAACAACCGGCGGGGGGTTGCACCCTCGCCTTTGTTTTGGGTTGATGAGGAACTTAAGAAACGACCGCCATTCGTGCTCCCGAATCTCAGCCAACTACTCAAGCTGTTATTACCAACTTAAGAAAGGACGGAAGTTGTTATTAGGGACGTGAGGCCGATCGCTTCTTTTGCTGAGACGAGGATCCACAGGCAGGCTAGAACTACGGCAATTGTCAGGATGAATAGGCGCTTTAACATAATATTTTTACTTTCTTAACTCCCTACATCTAACTTTATTCAGCCCAATATCTCTCTTTAAAACTCACCGCATCTTCTCCAATTCTCAGTGTAATTTCTGACTCCAAATCGCCTAATGAACTCGATTGAAACTGGGCCGTTGGCAAGAGGGTTTTTAGGGTAGTGGCAGCCGTGATATCTCCAGTTTGGATAATAATTTGGGTCTGCCGTTGGGGGTCGGGCCAGTCAGAAATGGGGTAAACATTTCGATATCCTCGGGATTTTAATTCCGCCAACATTTGCCCGAGAATTAAGGGATTGCCGGAAGCATTTTGCAGGGCAATTTTTAGGGTTCGGGGTGAGTTGGGACTCAGAGCGCGATCGCGTTGGGCTCCGGGGTTGAGTTCCTGGTCAAAATAGTGGTACATGACCCGATCGCGTCCGGTGGTATCGATATTCCAATAGGGAGTTGGGGCTGATCGCCGGGTGGTAAATTCTCCGGGAAGTAGGACCATTTTCAACCCATCGGGCGATCGGTGTTGGAGGAGATTAACTAACCCGAAGAATTCTTCGAGGGTGAGATTGGTATCGATATATTCATGCATCAGTTGCACGATTCGCGGCAATTGGGACCCGAGGGTGGGACTGGCAAGGCGATCGCCTACAGATTGCAGAATCATTTGCTGGCGGTGGATACTACTGCGATCCGCTTCCTTTTTCTGGAAGCGAGCAAAACCGAGGGTTTCTTCCCCTTTTAAGGTTTGCCAACCCGGTTGTAAGTTAACGGAGATCCCCTGGGTGGAATCCTGATAAGAGACGGACTCAGGCACAAATAATTCCACTCCCCCCAGCAAGTCGATGAAACTGCGAAAGGTGGCAGCATCAGCGCGAATATAACGGTCAATGGGGATAGAATTGAGGGTTTGACTCAAGACTCGGGAGGTGAGGGTAACCCCGCCCATGCTGTGCGCACTGGCGATCGGATTGCGTCCGCGATCGGGGATTTCCACCCGAGTTTGAGGAGGAATCAACAACACACTCACGGCATTTTTAACCGGATCAAACCGCATTAACCATAGGGTTTCAGCGGGTTTCGGTAAACTAGATTGACTGCCGGTTGTGGGAGTGACCCCCTCCTCAATTCCTAGAACCAAAAGATTAAGTGTTCGAGATAACCGCAGGGAAGGCAAAGGGGAATCCGTTTGTACCCAAGACTGTCGCCAGTCCGGGACTGTATCCGTGACTTTGGCATCAAACACCGCTATGATGGCCCCTAGGGTGAGGGAGAGAGTCGCTATCAACAGCAGAGTAAAGCTACCAAATAGCAACCTCGCCAGTCGCAGGGTTAAGGGTAGCGGAGGAATCGAAATTTTCGAGGTGCGATTAGAACGATTGCGTTTTGATAGGGGTGATTTTTTTTTCGGCTTTTGCGGAGGAATGGGTAAATTTTTATAGAGTTCTATGACTTCTAACACAATGTTTTAAGGGAGTTTTTACAGGGGAAAGGCTTTAGCTCTATTATAGAGCGAGTTTTAAGGGGCTGAATCGGGAAAATTCCTCAATTTTCCAAACGGGAACCGGGGAACAGACCCTCTGATTATTACCAGGGATTTGGCCCGGGGATACAGGGATGAGCGCTTCTTTAGGACCGCCCAAAGCTCGGGGAATCCTCCGGGGAAACAAGGAATTCTCTCTCTCAGGATGTAAATTTTTGTTAATTATATTTTAAAGGAGGCAGTAGGGGTATAATTAAAGAACCCATAAAAATTTAAGTGTACCTCGGTTGGGTTAGGCAAATTAGGGAGTTTCCTCACACAGACTATACTGCATTAACTCCTGGATATTAGCAGCAAAATCCTGGAGTTATGCCCCTTAATAAAGCTCCTCTTTGAGCGCTAACTTTGCCCAAATCGGGTGAGCTAATCTAGCAGGAATGGGTTAAGAGTTTCCTATTCCTGCCCATTTTAAAGGACAACTTCATCGGTTGATGTGCAGTAGGATTTGCCGCAGCCAATCCCATTCATTTGTTACCAAATTAGCCTCAATTGATAGCTTAACGAGCAGGGGAAATCGCGGGGGAGGGATTTTAGACCGAGGCAACGAACAGTATTTAGCACAAGGTCTAAACCTCTTGTTGGTTTCTCCAACGAAGCACCGAGGTTATTAACCCAGGGCATAAAGGGTTCGCACTTCTTCAGGAGGAGGTGAAATAGGCTAATAGGGGATTTAATGACGGAGGAGAACCTCTCGCAATTTTCGGCCCAAAAACCAACCCGAGTATCGAGAAAAACCTGAACTTGATTCTTTGTAAGGAGAGACCCTGAGTGCTGGGCACACCAAAGAGGGCAGGAGAACGGAACGGAAAATCCATAGGGCCGGCCTCACAAGAGACGGAGTGAGAGGAGAACCCATTCGGGGGAAGTTGTCGGTTGCTGATCATAGAGATGGAAAGATGAGTCATAAAAATTGGGCTAACCAATCCAGGCAAGAGTTAATCCGCGAAATTGAAGAACGGGGCCAAAAACTGAATCGGGCAAAACTCCGATTGCAGGAGATTCACAGTGCCAAATCCAACCACCGAGGCATCGATGCCTTCCGCAGGAGTCCGGATGAGGGACCGGGGGACGATGGAAGGGAGGGGTTGCGGAACCCAGAGGAATGGCTAAGGCTGGCGTTGGATGTGGCACAAATGGCAATTTGTGAATGGGATATTCCCTGCGATCGCATCACTGGAACCCCGGGTTATGAACTGTTATGGGGTCGAGATTCGGGTAGCTTCAACGGCACTTTTGCCGAATTCCTCGCCTGCATTCATCCCGATGACCGAGGCGCCATTAACGAAACCTTGGAGAAAGCCCACCAAGGTTGTGGGAATTATCACGTGAAATTTCGGGTTATATGGCCCGATCGCAGTACCCATTGGATTGAAAGCCAAGGTAAATTTTTCTACAGCGATCGCCACGAAGCAGTTCGGGCCGTCGGAACCCTGCTCAATATTGACCACCGGGTGACCGTCGAAACCCAATTGCGCCAGCAAAAGCGCGCCCTCAGCGCCGTCAGCGCCAGCAATCACATCATTATTCACGGCAAACAAGAACTCGACATCTTGCAGCAAATCTGCGAAATGATCACCGCCATCGGGGGTTATGAATCTGCCTGGGTGGGATATGTGGACGAAAATGACCCCAAACGGATCATCCCCGTGGCCCTGGCGGGAGAAAACGTAGCCGAATCCCTCCAGTCCGGCCAAATCCTGGGGTCTGACTTAAACTTAGTGCCCCTAGTCCCCTTAATGCAAACTGGAGGGTCCCTCCGAGGTCAACATCCTTATCCCGAGACCGAGAGTGCCAGCGGGCCAAGGCCCCTCTGGGACGGCAGTTATACTTCTGCGATCGCCCTGCCCCTACTCAATGAAGGCCAGCTATTTGGCACCCTGAATCTGCGGGCCACTCAACCCGATGCCTTCGACCCCGAGGAAGTACAGTTACTCATTGAACTCACCCATGACCTTGCCTATGGCATCATCGCCCTGCGACGTCAGCAAGAACACGCCGCTGCGGAATCCGCCTTGCGAGGGAGTGAAGAAAAATTGCGCCTCGCCTTACAAGCGTCCAATATGGGAACTTGGCAATGGGAAATTTGCGGCGATCGCACCGGAGGCGATCGCATCCGTGTAACCTGTTCCGTAGAATGCCTGCACCTCTTCGGCATCGATCCGGCCACCTTTGACAACAGCTACACCACCTTTGACGCCTGCATTCATCCCCAGGACCGCACCCTAGTCTATGAAACCGTAGAAGAAGCGATCGCTACAGGGCAACCCTTCGAGCTCGAATATCGCGTTATATGGGGCGATCGTTCCATTCACTGGCTCAAAAGCCAGGGCAACGCCTTCTGGGACCCCACCGGCCAACCCCTGGGAACCCTCGGCATCGTCATGGATATCACCGATCGCAAACGGGCTGAACTCCAAATCCAACAACTCCTCGCCACAGAACGAGTCGCCCATACCGCCGCCCAACTCGCCGGAGAGCAACTCTCCAACATCCTAGAAAGCATTACCGACGGCTTTATCGCCCTGGATAGCCAGGGACAGTACATCTACGTCAACCAAAAAGCCGCCCAACTCCTGCAAAAACGCCGGGAAGACCTACTGGGCCAGAAAATCTCCACCGAAATTCCCGAAGTGACCCGAGTGCAATTTTATCAAGCCTGCCAGCAAGCCCTAGAGGAACAAACCTCCATTTACCTCGAAGAATATTATCCCCCCTACGATTGCTGGTTTGAAAACTATATCTACCCCGCCAAAGATGGACTCTCGATTTTTTTCCGAGACACCACAGAACGCAAACGCTCACAACAAGCCTTACAACAAGCCAAACAGGACCTCGAAAGCCAGGTCCGAGCCAGGACGGAGCAATTACGCAAAGCCAACGAACGCCTAGAGAACGAACTCCAACACCGCCAGCGCGTTGAACAAGTCTTACAACGAGCCTATCAGCGCTTGCAGTTCCATGTGGAAAATACCCCCCTGGCGGTCATCGAATGGAACCGGGAATGGCGCATTTTAAATTGGTCCCCCCAAGCGGAAAAAATCTTTGGTTGGCACGCGGAGGAAGTCTTTGGCAAATCCGATATGGACTATGCCTTGATTTACGAAGCGGACCTGGAAGCGGTTACCCAACGTCGCAACCTGCTGGTTTCCGGACAACAACCGCGAACGGTCTGCTGCAATCGCAACTACACCAAAGACGGACGGGTAATTGATTGTGAATGGTATTATTCCGCCATGTTCGCCCCAACGGGGGAGTTAATTTCCGTCTTGTCTCTGGTCCTGGATGTGAGCGATCGCACTGAAGCCTTATCCGCCTTACATTCCAGTGAAGCGCGGTTTCGTAATGCCTTTGACTATGCCACCATCGGCATGGCACTGGTAGCCCCCGATGGTCATTGGTTAAAAGTCAATCGCGCCTTATGCGAGATTCTCGGCTATGACGAAGGGGAATTGCTGGAAAAAACATTTCACGATGTCACCCATCCCGACGATCGAGACATGGACTGGCAGCCCCTCCAGGACTTACTCGCCGGGGAGATTCCCTCCTATCAGACGGAGAAGCGCTACTGTCACAAACAAGGACAGGTGGTTTGGGTTCAGTTGTCTGCATCCTTAGTCCGGGATTCCAAAGAACGCCCCCTCTATTTAATTGCCCAGATTCAAGATATCACGGCCCGGAAACGAGCCAGGGAGGAGTTGCACTCTTCTCGGGCGAGGATCGCGGCGATTCTGGAATTGGCTGGGGATGCCATTATCTCCATTGATAACTATCAGCGGATTACCCTATTTAATCAAGCGGCAGAGCGAATTTTTGGATATAGTGCGGCTCAATTGCTGGGGCAACCCCTGGATCAATTATTGCCGTTGTGCTTAGATAGCACTGGGGAATCTGCGGTGAGTGGAGAGGGATGCTCGGCCACTCTCGCCCGGATGATGGACCAGTCTGGGGAAATTATTGGGTTGCGCCAAGATGGCACGGAGTTTCCCGCAGAAGTCTCTATTTCAGAGGTGGAAATTGCCGGGGAACAGGTGTTTACTTTGTGTTTGCGGGACATTACTGAGCGCAAACGAGCAGAAGCGGAACGAGCGAAGTTAATTGAGATTCTGGAGGCGACTCCGGATTTTATTCTCTCAGCGAGTGTGGATGGGACGGTTTTTTATTTAAACAAGGCGGCGCGCACCGTTCTGGGGGTCCCTCTGGAGTGTCCCTTAGAAACGCTTCAGATTTTCCGGTCTCATACTGCCTCAGCGAATGACATTATTCAACATGAGGGAATTCCCACGGCGATCGCCCAGGGGACTTGGATTGGAGAAACGGCCCTGAGCACTCTAGAAGGGGTGGAAATTACCCTTTCGGAGTTGATTATCGCCCACAAATCTCCCGCTGGGGCGGTGACGATGTTCTCTAGTATTGCCCGCGATATTACGAAACAAAAGGAAATCGAAGCAACAGTCCGCGAATCGGAACGACGCTGGCGCAGGTTGTTGGAAACGGTGCAGTTAGCGGTTGTGGGACTCGATCGCCGGGGTGGGATTGAATATGCCAATCCGTTTTTCCTGGAGTTGGTGGGGTATGCGCTTTCAGAAATTCAGGGTAAGGATTGGTTTGAGCTATTTATTCCTACCCATCAGCAGCGGAGGCACTCGGAACGGTTGGAGGAGTTGCGAACCCCAGATTTTTATTCTCACCCTCAGAGTATTATTGTTACCCGGTCTGGACAGGAGAAAATTATTGCTTGGAATAATACGGTGTTGCACGATTTGCGTGGGGTGGAAATAGGGACTCTGAGTATCGGGGAGGATATTACGGAACGAGATGCGATCGAACGGATGAAGGATGAGTTTATTTCGGTAGTCAGTCATGAACTTCGCACCCCTTTAGCTTCGATTCACGGGGCCTTGAATTTGATTTCCAGCGGGTTGATTGACCCCACGGGAGAGAAGGGGCAACGGGTGATGGCGATCGCGGCAGAAAGTGCCGATCGCCTAGTGCGCTTGGTCAATGATATTCTAGATCTCGAACGGTTAACTTCAGGCAAAATTGCCCTCGTCAAGGAACGGCATTCCCCCCGGGATTTGATTGAAAAGGCGATCGAAACCATGCAAGTTATGGCAAATCGCGCCGAGGTCTATTTTCAGATCGAATGCGACCCCAGTTTGGAATTATGGATTGATGGCGATCGCATCATTCAAGTGCTCACTAATCTCTTAAGCAATGCCATCAAATTTTCCCCCCCAGCTTCTACAGTTGGTATTTCCGTACAAGCGCGAACCCTTGCTCATAACAAGCTGGGAAAACTTGAGGGCGACCCCTCGCCATCCATGATTTTATTTGCGGTTCACGATCAAGGTCGGGGCATTCCCGAAAATAAAATGGAAAGTATTTTTGAACGCTTCCATCAAGTTGATGCCTCCGATTCCCGTAAAAAAGGAGGAACCGGATTAGGATTGGCGATTTGTCGCAGTATCATCCAGCAACATGGCGGTAGAATTTGGGTGGAAAGCGTTCTCAATGAAGGCAGTACCTTTTATTTTACCTTACCTGAAATTACACCGGAAACTTCTCCAGAGGATGCCAACCATGAACAAACGAATTTTAGTCATTGATGATGAAGATGGCTTACGGGAAATTATTCAATTTTCCTTGGAAGTTGTGGCTGGGTGGGAGGTGCTTACCGCCAGTTCCGGACGGGAAGGGATTGCTTTAGCTCAAGCGAAACAACCCGACGCCATTTTACTGGATGTAATGATGCCCGAGATGGATGGACCCAGTACCTTTCGGGAACTAAAAAACCATGCGGCTACGGAACAAATTCCCACGATTTGGTTAACAGCTAAGGCTCAAATTCGGGAACAAAAAGAACTGATTGAATTAGGGGGTGCTGGGGCAATTCTTAAGCCTTTTAAAGCGGAAACTTTAGCTCATGATGTGCGAAAAATTTTGCAATGGAGTGAATGAATGCCGTTTTTTTATCAAAAAATTACCTAAAAGACTCTGATGATTTAATGGGCCTGACCCTTACCGCGAAACCGGCATGGAACTCATCTAAAGATTAGCGATCGCCACTGTTAAGGATCCGTAAATACGGTAGTTTATAAAATTTCCCGATTTCCGACCAATAGGCGAGTTTTTTCCGGGTTCAACAGTTGAGTTTTCGGGGAAGCCACCCGTGGAGTTTTCTCCAGGCTTGGTTTAGCATTCTTAAAGCGAAGGGAGTCCGATAAACTAACCACATGGGGATAGCGATTGGGTTCGCGATTCCATCGGGGCTCGGTGGTAACCAAGTCTACTTGATTGTGGAATTGATTCAGAGTCTGGGAGGAACTGAGGGGCTCAGAAAAATCGGGCATGAATTGCCAACAATGTTGACAAAACCAATCAACCTGGCTACGGCGAATATGGCGCAAGAGTGGATAAGAGCAACAAGGACAAGAACTCATAATGTAACACCCAGTTCATGCTTTTGAGGGAAACCAACAACCGATTAAGCTAAATCCGACCCGTCTGGCGAAAAATTTCTGTAAAATGCAGAGCCTTTAGGGGCGTTCCGGGGAATGAGCTGATTCAGTCATCGACCTACACCCTAAGCAGAGATTGTGAATTACTGGTGAATTGTGAGGGATTTTTAACAAAACGCAATAAATCCCCAACCCCTTGACTGGTTTTGAACCGAACAGTGCCCTTCACAAATAATTCACTTTTTTTTTCTACTGTTTCAGAACAGGTCAACTTATAATCAATTCCACGGCAGCCCCGAATTTTACAGATTTAGGCTATTGTTGGGAGTTCAAACTTGTTCCGGGCAGACCACCCTAACGAGGAACAGTGCCCCGACACCTGGATCTCTATTCTTAGTGGGATTGACCGCAGACTAAGCCGCTCATTTATAAAAAAAACCCAACGATTAGCCATGTTACAAACCCTTAACCCCTGTGGGGCCAAGGAAAGGACGGTATTAATGTCTCCTTTAAAAAGTGTCAAAAGTGACCCGAAGGAAAGGCTACATACAGAAGTAGCCCTGGATGTTTTCAAGGCGAGGAATCCTGCTTTAGTGATTGCAGTGAAAAACTTTTTGAAGGTGTTACCCACCCCTCAAGCGATCGAAGAAGTTCTAAAAGAAGCAACTTATGAACTGGCGGAAGTTGATCCCGATGCTTGTCGGTGGCTAATTCAGAATTCATTAATCCTGATGCCGGAACTGGATTTAAGGGCGGAAGCTTGTGCTTTTGCGGTGCAGAAATTAAAAGCTAGTGGATTTGAGGAAGGTCAAGATTTTCATCAGGAATCCCGCAGGCGGTTACAGTTAAGTGAGGCGGCTAAGTCTCAGTTACAGGTGGGTAACTCGGTGTTAGAGAGTCTGATGTTAGAAGAACTGTTACAAGTGGGCTAATTGGGTGTCTTTTACCGCATTAGCCGTCCTTTCGCAAAGCCCCCAGCCTGAACGGTTATAATAAGGCAAACCCTATAACCGTTAAGAAAAATTGTCCATGATACCCGTAATTCTGGCTGGGGGGAAAGGGGAACGCTTTTGGCCCCTGAGTCGCCGATCGCGACCCAAGCAGTTTCTAAGTTTAGATGGCAGTGGCATCAGTCTACTCCAAGCCACCGCCAATCGGTTGCTGGCAGTCGCCGGAGGTTGGGAAGGATTGTGGGTTGTCACAAATGCCCAAATTGCCGATGGCATCAAGGAACAGTTACCCCAACTCCCGGAAAAAAATATCCTGATTGAACCCGAGGGACGGGATACTGCACCGGCGGTGGCATGGGCGGCGATCGAAATTGAGCGTCGGGAGGGTCCCGAGGCAGTGGTGGGGTTTTTCCCGGCGGATCACTGGATTGGTGATGAGGAGGCTTACGGAAAAACCCTAGCAGCAGCGAGTCAACTGGCAACGGAAAAACCGGCGATCGTCACCTTGGGGATTGAACCCACGGAACCCTCCACAGGTTACGGTTATATCGAACAAGCTGAGGCAGTCGCCCCTTATCAGGGATTAAATGCTTACCGGGTCAGCCGTTTTACAGAAAAACCCGATCGCGCCAAAGCCGAGGAATTTATCGCTACAGGCCGCTATACCTGGAATAGCGGAATGTTTATTTTTCGGGCTGGAGTGGTCATTGAGGAGCTAAAAACCCATGCTCCTGAGATTTTTGAACCCCTAGCCCAAAAAGGGGTAGCGGCTTATGCAGACCTGCCGAAAAAGAGTATTGATTATGCGTTAATGGAAAAAACTCAGTTAGCTTATGTGATTCCTGCTGCTTTTGGGTGGGATGATTTAGGCGACTGGAACGCCTTAGAAAGACTCCTCAAGGGCGATCGAACCAATGTGGAACTGGCAAACCATATCGGACTGGACACCCAGGGCGCAATCCTCTATGCCAGTAGCGACGATGAGCGGATTGTCACCATTGGATTAGAGGATATCGTCATTGTGCGCGATCGCAATGTCACCCTGATTGTCAAAAAAGACCGCACTCAGGATATTAAACAAGTCCTCAAACAGTTGGAAAACGACCCGCGATTTAGCTCGGAATTATAATATAGCACCCAGAGGACTGATGAGGGACCGATGAAGTCGGGAACTATATCTCATCACTGGGGAAACCGTTATATAGCGTTTCTCTTGTTGGTGAAGTACATTCACCGATCCCCCTAAATCCCCCTTGACAAGGGGGACTTTCCAGGTCCCCCCCTTGTTAAGGGGGGCTAGGGGGGATCGATATAGATGTACCTCATGGATGTGAAAATTGCTATATTTGCTCAGGGCGATCGGCCATCGGATGCATCTCAATCCACTTGAATCTCAAGGAAATATAAATCCATGACAGAAACCAAAAACCCCACCGAATTAGAACCCGTGAACGCCTCCGATAGCGGACTTCATACCGAAGAGAGATTTTGGGGAACTGCCACCGTCTTAGAAACCGGAGAACGGTATCGCATCTCCCGAGTTGAAGTCAAACCCGGACATCGGATGAAAACCCAAATCCATTATCACCGTAGTGAACATTGGATCGTTGTTTCCGGTACCGCCAAAATCATCTGTGGGGAAAAAGAATCCCTGCTGATTCAAAACCAGTCTAGCTACGTTCCGGTCTGTACCCCCCATCGCCTCGAAAATCCAGGGGTGATTCCCCTCGTCTTAATTGAAGTGCAAAATGGAGAATTTTTGGGGGACGAAGATATAATCCGTCTCGAAGAAGATGACAAAGAAGGGTAAACGAGAAAAGATCGAGACAAAGTAAGAAGAGAACGGGAAGAATTTCTGGATTCTCCGTCAAAACGGGACTATTTTTAGGAGTCTCTAACCCCTCCCCTGTGCCTTGGGGAGGGTCAGGGACGGGTCTGGTAACCTTAAACAGCGGGATACCCTCCGGTCAATTGTGTGGAATTCTTGATTTTTCCCGGTTCTTGATTCTTCTAATATACCTCTAACTGTTGAGAGTTCAAATGTGGTCAAACCTTACTCAATCTAGCGCCCGTCAACGGGAGATTTTTGAAGTCGTCCTGCGTAATGGTTGGGACTACATGAGACGGTTGTTGACGGGAGGCAAAACCGACGAACCGAAATTGCCACCACCGGCAGTATTACGGAACATATTCGTAGACCTCGGGCCAGTCTATGTGAAAGTGGGCCAACTGCTGAGTACCCGTCCGGACCTTTTACCCCAAGAATATATTGACGAACTGACGGCATTACAAGCGGAAGTGCCTCCAGTCCCCTGGGAAGATGTGGAGGTAACTATCCGCCAACAATTGCGACAACCGATTGAGGATGTTTTTGCCACCCTGAATACTGAACCTGTTGCGGCGGGTTCGATCGCCCAAACCCATCGGGCCACCCTGAAAAATGGACAGGAAGTGGCGGTTAAGGTGCAACGTCCCGGACTGGAAAAAATCATAGAACAAGATATTAGTTTGTTGACGGGATTAGCCGAATTAGTCTCGATCGCAGAGTTTGGGGACTCTTATGATTTAGTCGGTTTGGCGGAGGAATTTGGGACCGCCTTGCGTGGGGAGTTAAATTTTACAGAAGAAGGGGCGAATGGAGATAAACTGCGGCGCAATTTAGCCCAAAGTCGCTGGTTTGAACCGAAAAAAATTGCGATTCCCGAAATTTATTGGAATTTAACCACAGAAAAATTGCTGGTGATGGAGTGGGTGGATGGAGACCCAATTTTGCTGGCAAAATATGATGGAATGCCGGGGATTGATAGAGTGGCCCAACGGAAGGCGATCGCCAATTTATTGACGCGGGTATTTTTCCAACAAATTTGTTTAGATGGATTTTTCCATGCTGACCCGCATCCAGGGAATTTGTTTTATTTAAGGGATGGACGAGTTGCCTTAATTGATTGTGGGATGGTGGGACGGATGGACCCGAGAACCCAACAATTGCTCATCGAGATGTTGTTGGCAATGGTGAATTTAGACGCCCAACGATGCAGTCAACTGGCGATCGATATGGCGGGTTCGACGAGTAAGACGGTGAATATATCAAATCTGGAAAGTGATTACGATCGCCTCTTGCGCCGCTATTATAACATGAGCCTGTCTGAACTGAGTTTTAGCCAGTTGTTCTACGAAGTGCTAGAAGTCTCCCGCAACAATCGCTTGCGGATGCCTGCGAATATGGGACTTTGTGCCAAGGCGATCGCCAACCTAGAGGGAATTGCCCGTAATCTTGACCCAGAGTACAACTTTGCCGACCAAATCAAACCCTTAATGACCGATTTATTCGGACGGCAATTAATTGGGGAAGCACCATTACAGGGATTACTCAGAACTGCCCTCGATATCAAAAATCTCTCTTTGCAGTCCCCGAGACAATTTGAGGTATTACTCGATCGAGTAACCTCAGAAAGTTTAATTTGGAACGTCGCCATGAAAGACGTAGAGGCCCTACGTCGCACGTTGGATTCTGCCGCCAATAGGCTTTCTTTTAGTATATTGGTAGGTTCTCTGATTATGGGGGCAGCAGTGGTTTCTTCCCAAGCCGCAGTGAGTAATGTCTACTATTTAAGTGATATCCTGTTTGCAGCAGCGAGTTTGATTGGGTTATGGTTGATAATTAGTATCTTGCGATCGGGCAGATTGCGGTAATGGCTGCGGCAGGAGTCCGGCGGGGGTTCAAACCCTCTGATAATAGCTAAAGTAAGGTTTTAACAGACTGAAAAGCAATCAAAGGGTTTTAGTCCTTATCTTTTCTTATGGCGCTTCTCGGACTCATGGAGTGCGAGCATCTTGCTTTCTTTTGCTGATATGTTTTAGCCCGCTCAGGCGGGCTAAAATTTTCAAGCTTACCACCTTTATTGTGGTGGTTTTCGGACAATTATCCCACGGATTTTTTACCCCATTTACGCTTGGCAAAAATCAGTAGTCCAGTCGCCCCCATCATCCCCACCCATTGATGGGGTTCGGGTACTGGCACACTCATCATATCCTGCGGTTGCTGCAATTGTTCGGTTCCATCTTCGATTTCCCGATTAAAGCGATCGCTGCGGGATTCTGCCTCTTTTAACTCCCGCTTTTGCTCTTCGTTGACGAGTACGATCGCTGAGGAATAAGGGGAGACAATTTCATAGTGTTTGGCGATGGCATGAATCGCGTCTAAATCGGCTATACTTGCCGCATCCATCTGTTTAGATAAGGCCAGAATCAGTTGCCTTGCGGCTAACGGTTCTACTCCTGCTTTGTCTGGAACCGTTGCTGTGGTTAGGGTTTTCGGTAAAGTGGCGAGCGAAGCTTTCGCAGGTTTCTCTACAAACCAGCTATATCCATCGACTACACTTACCGCAGATTGGCCTAATTTGGCAGTGGTGGCGATGCGCTGTAATACCTCCTCTAGGTCCGTAGAAACGCCCCCGCCCGTGCCTTGAATTGCTTGTAAGGTTCCGTCATCATACGCCCGGGGTAATCCCCCTAAATGGACCATCCATAAGGGACGGGAAAGGGTGAGCAAATCGGGGCTATCTTTGGCTAATTCATAACTGCCGCGATCGCTAATCAAGGCGACTGCATCATAAGTCGTTTCCCCTTGCAATTCCTGGAACTGCTGCAACATTTCCCGATAGTTGAGACTCCCATAATAGTTGATTTGGGTCGGATTCAACTCACCGAGATTGTCCAGACGCAAGGGTTTCGCACCAGGTGAGGCGGTTAAATAGAGGTCCGCATCGTTGTTATCAAAACGGTTATCGGCAAATCCGTTTTGTTTTAGCCAATTTACGGTTTGGGTGACTTCTTGGGCGTGCGATCGCATACTATAAGAGCGATCGAGGATGACAGCAATCCGTTTACCTTGGGGTAAGATATAATCCTTCTCCGTTAGGGGTTTCGCGGAAATCTGGTAATCTCCCGGTAAAGTGACCTGATGTGCGGTTCCGGAAGGGGAATCAGTTGCCGGTAGAAACTCTGGCATCCAAGCATCACCGAGGCGTTTTACCCTTTCTCCGTTATACTGGCGTTGGGTTTTGCGGTTCCAAAAAACGTTACGTTTTTCCGCCAGTTGTGGCATTGCCCAACCTTGGGCACTTTGCATGACTTTATACGTTAACCAGAGGTGCTGTTTTGGCTGTTCTTGGCGGTTAGTATTGTCAAAGGAAGTGAGGCGGGCGGGGATGGGAAACACTCGCAGGCGATATTGTCGCGGTCCGACTTGTTCCAATAGCGCTGGATCAATACTGCGGCGCACTTGTTCATTATACACCTCTTGGGCTGCACCCCGGGGGGAAATTTGGAAGACGTAGCGATCGCTGCGATCGGCGGTTTCATTTAACCAGACTCCGGTTAATACCGCACTTTCGGGCAAGGAAAAATAATAGAAAACTTCCTCATCTTGAGGAGTTTGATTTTCATACACCTCATACAATTCTACATCGGCCCAATCTCCCCGTTCTGTGACGGTAATCTCCTGTTGCTTCAGCAAAACTCGTTGTTCATTAATATTCAGTAATCCCGCTTTGGCTTCTTCTCGATTAAAGGTGGATTGCGCCGCGTGTAAAATTGTTTTGGCTTCCCCTTTTTGGATGGGCATATCAAAAAATTCCGCATAAAGGGTGGCGGCTTTTTCGCGATCTTCTCGCGACCCTTGGTACAAAAAGGGTGACATTAATCCATTATACCAATTTTGCAAAACTTGCGCGGCAGATTCCTCCATTCCCAGGAGGTCCTGGTACATGAACCGGATGTGGTTATTATCTTTGTGGGTACTCAGATAGCGATATGAGAGTAAATAAGCGTTGAGCAGTCCTTGGCGAATTGAGTCAGATTTGGCTAACAATTCTTGCCGTTCTCGATCCGTTGATACTGGGTTTTCTAAACTTTTAAAAGCTTGAATTTGAGGTTGTTGCTGAAATGACAGAAATAGCACCATCCAGGCTGTCACTAAGAAGCCTGACCCAAATATTGCCCACTTTCGTCCATACTGGGTGGCAAACTGTTGGATAATTTTGTAGCCAGAATAAATGTGAAAAGTCGCTAGGGCTGATGGCATGGCAATGAATAAGGTGGCACTGAATCCCCACAAGAAAAATGAGAACGGGACCCACCAGATAACATTCCAGGAGCTATACCGGAATATATTAATGATTGCCTGTACCCAATCCAAACTGACAAGGTAGGTGGCAAAAAAGACGGTGAAAGGAACAACATAAAAGAGTAATAATGAGCCTAGATAGAGGCCCATTAATAACATTAAACTGTGAGTAGCCAGTTGTAGCCAAGCTAACTTACGATCGCGGTTGGCATAGCCATAGAATAATTCTAGGGCAAAAGCAGCCATTGCCAGCAGCGCGGTTCCGATGATCAGGTTACTGGCGGCGGTCATTTCTCGCAGCATGAATAACCGGACCAGGCACAGGGTAAATAAGGGCGCTTCGACGCCATAAAAGAGGCGAATCAGTTGTAAGGGATATTTGCGTAACTTCATCCCAATTCCCGTACAAACCGTGGGAATGGCGATCGCCCCGGTTACCGCTAGGGTAAATTCTAGGGGAATGATTCCCTCAACGGTTGCCTGAATTAAGGGGATTGCTACCCAAGGTAAGAGGCCCAAGTAAACAATGCCTAAAAAAGTGAGATTCCATAGCCAAAAAATGACAGAAAACAAACCGTGCAGCCAGACTTTCATACTGAACTCCGGAAGTCAAAGGGATAGAGGGGAACCAGAGAAGGGATCGACGTTTTGGGCGATCGCATCGCTACCGTTGAGCTTAGGGACCCGATGCCTCAACCCCTGGGAATAGAACAGTCCCAGGCGTGATTATCAGCAACGAACCCATCTCTCTTTCCCTATTGAATCCACGAAAATTCAAAACGTCAAGGCACAATCACAAGCGGTTCAAAACCCTTGGGGGTAGAAACGGGAAAACCGGCGGGTGCAACCCTGCCGGTTTTCGCAAGGGGTGCAACATCGTTAACGCACCCTTCATCCCTGATCTATCCCTACATTTTCCAGGTTGCCACGGCTAAACAGCCCCAACCGAGTAAAAAGGCTGCGCCCCCAATGGGTGTAATCGCACCTAACCACTTGATCCCCGATAAACTGAGGGTATATAAGCTACCGGAAAAGATAAAGACTCCGGCGATGAAGGCGAATCCAGCAACTCGCAGCCAGATAGAGGGGATTTCCGTCTGAGTTACCATAAGTCCCACGAACAACAGGGCCAAAGCGTGATACATTTGATACCGTGCGCCCGTCTCGAAAATTTCGATCGCCCTCTCACTGAGTTGGGGTTTCAAGGCGTGAGAGGCGAAAGCCCCGGCAGCGACGGAGAGTCCCGCCAAAATTGAGGCTGTCACCATAAAAAGTTGCGCCATCGATATCACTCCTGATTGCAGGTATTGTTGCTAAATTCCGGATGGGGTTTTATCCAAAATTAAACGAGTAGTAAATTTCACCGCGATCGCTGACTTCAAAATCAGCATCAAACTCTACGGCTTTTTCATCTAAAAATTTTCGGGCTTTTTTCACGGATAATCCGGCTTCCATTGCTAACCGCATGACCGTAATTTTGCCATCATGAGCCTGGATTACTTGATAAAAAATCGACTGAATGCGATCGCGTTCCTGTTTAACCTGCAAATGATAGCCCAACTTATTATCCCGGTACAATCCCCAAGCCATTGCCCCTCCTTGAAGGGTAAAAGGGAAGCCCAGTAAAAGAATGCAGGCTTTCAGTTCCTCTCTATCTTGGGCGGGGGTATCCGGATTGTTTAACTTTTCCGTAGCCACTCCTAAAACGGAGAGTCCCAGGAGCATAAATAATGCTGATGCTGATTTTTTAACCCGTTTCATACTTTCAATCTAATCGGTTTTATAGGTTGGTATTTTTGATAAACTATCTGTTCCCCCTTCCTTCATTCTTCCCCACTTTAAACCCGGAATTCCTCCCGGATTAAGAGATTTTCTTTAGACTTTAAATCGATAGACCACATCTCCGCGATCGCTCACCTCAAAATCTGCATTAAACTCTTTAGCTTGTTCTTCTAAATATTGCTTGGCTTGATGAGCAGAAAGCTGCGTTTCCATCGCGAAGTGCAGGGCCGTAATTTGACCATTGCGTTCCCGGATCATTTGGAAAAAGATCCCCTGGAGGCGATCGCTTTCCTCCTTATCCAAAGCCAGCTTTTTATTTTTGCCCTCACGATAGAGACCCCAGGCTAACCATCCACCCACCCCTATTGCTGGAATTCCAATCCCGAATCCTGCGATCGCTATATCTCTGCCTTCTGCTTGCTGCTTGGGATCAGTTTCCACTAACCCCGAGACAGCCATAATCAGACAAAAAAATCCAAAAGCCAGTAACAAACCCGCCGCCACCGTTTTAATCGGTTTCATAAACTCCACAGGACTTTGTAAAATTTCCCGAAATTCTAGCCTACTGTCTTGACCCTTGTCATCTGGTGGCTGGGAGGGATTTTTCCTCAGTTAGCGCCGAATTGCTTCCAAAAGGCGAGAATAATAAAACCGAGTGCTGGTCATTTCTTGGCGAGCGATCGCAAAGCCATTTTTAGCCAAAATCGCGACAATATCTGCCTCTCGATGTTGGTAAGCCCGAGTAGTTTTACTCGGACCTGGGAATAATTCCCCAACCTTTTTCAATGCACTGAGGGCAACAGTTTTCGGGGCGAAACTCAGAATCACCCGTTCCTGCGCTAAAGAACACAGATGGCCGATCATCTCTGCCGCCTTATCCTGGGGATAATGAATCAGCACATCCAGACAAATCACCGTATGATAGCGCCCACTTAAAGATTCTAAATCCTGGGCTGCAAAAGAAATCGTATTGCTAGGACCGAACAGCGTCTTAGCCCGTTGGTATGCTTCAGCCACCATTTTTTCAGAAATATCGCTGCCATAAACCATTGCACCGGCTTGTCCCAAAGGAATGCTCAGACTACCGACGCCGCAACCGGCATCACAAATTGATAACCCCTGCAAATTGCCATCGGCTTGTAGCCACGCCAGGACGCGATCGACCGTTTGCTGATGTCCTTTGCGGATATCTAACTGAACTTTATTGACCTCTTCCGTGCCGTAAATTCTGCGCCAGCGATCGAACCCGGTGGCATTAAAATACTCCCTGACTACGGTTTTATCATCTACTGCGTTCATTGCGCTGCCTGTTGCTGTGTTGTGTCCAGCCTCTTAACTTACCACATTCTTTCAAATGAAAAAGTAGGCAATTCCCTACCTTTTCCCGTTTCCGATGCAGGGGATCAAGCAGGGGACAAACTGGGCATGATTGCTTCTGCCGTCGCCAGATTCGTTGCCAGGGGGGTTTGTTGGAGGTTGCAAATTCGCAGGAGTGCTTGAATATCCGGTTCGTGGGGTTGAGCAAACAGGGGATCAATCAGGAAAATTACGGCTGTAACCCCCCCGGCGACGACTTGGGCAGCAATTTGAGAATCTCCCCCCATCGGTCCGGATTGCATGAGTTGGACTTCGAGTCCCGTGGCTTGATTAATTCGGGCCCCCGTGGTTCCGGTGGCAATCAGATGATAGTGGGACAGGATAGCTGAATGCTTTTGAGCAAAGGCGACCATTTCATCTTTTTTGCGATCGTGGGCGATTAAGGCAATGATTGAGGACATGAGATTAAATCCAGTTGGCGCTTTGAAGTTGCCCCAGAGCGAGTCTGTACCGCTAGTCCAGGGGTCCCAGTCGCTCCCAGGTTAACAAATTTTCTGATTCATCGAGATGCCAGCGCAGTAGAGAAGCCGGTTGACCAATGTTTAACTGGGGTAAGCCGATCGCCCATCGCGGGGATTTCGTTGCCAAGGCGATCGCATCTCCCACTTCACAGAGTCCCCACTTAACTAAATTCTGCACCCCAGTAAGTAGCGGCAAGGTGGTTCCGGCGAGGGTGCCATCTTCTAAGCGGGCGGTCCCATTGATCACTTCGATTTGGCGACTATCCCAGGGATATTTCCCATCGGGGAGTCCCAAGGGAGAGAGCGCATCACTGACGAGAAAGATGCCCTTGTAGTAGTGGCTGGCGCGCAGCAGCAACTCAATGGTAATCGGAGAAATGTGTTCGCCATCGGCAATTAAGCCACATTTGACCTCCGGATGGACGATCGCCGCCCCTAATAAACCCGGTTGCCGGTGATGAATCGGCGGCATGGCATTAAACGCATGAGTCACCATCCTCGCACCGCGATTAAAGGCGGCGGTAGCTTGTTCAGCGGTGGCAAGGGAGTGACCCAAACTAATGGTAATTCCCAGGGAGTGGAGATAGTCTAGGGTTTCACCACTGGGGTCTAATTCTGGTGCCAGGGTGATAATTTTGACCAGTTGGGCATAGTCTCCTAAAACGCGCTTGACATTTTCTAGCGTGAGGGGGAGGAGATATTCCCCAGGATGCGCGCCGCGTTTATCTGGATTGAGGAAGGGGCCTTCTAAGTGGACGCCGCCAATTTTAGCTGTTCGTTGATTGTCGGGACAGGAATATTCAGGATTGTTGATAAATGAGGACAAGGTAGCGAGCGATCGCTGAATATTTTCTACCGAAGTAGTGACGAGGGTGGGTAGAAAAACATCTACCCCTTCCTGCCAGAGAAATTGACAAATGTCCTGGAGTTTATCAAAATCCGCCAATTCTAGATCGGGAAAGGCGAGTCCTAAAGCGCCATTAATTTGGAGATCGACCCCGCCCAAGGAAACCCAGTCCCCTTCTACATCGAGTAAGGCGATGTGCTGTAAATTTTCCACAGAGGGAAGGGGGGGCTTCTCAGTTTTCATGGGTTGAATCACCGCGATCGCACCCTGTTGATCAATTCGCAGCCAGTGCAGGTCCTCATAACCGGGTAGTTGAGCATTGATAATATCCAAGTTGGTGCAACCCGAGATGGGTAGAAGAGTACGGAGGCGTGATAGTGGAGTCATCGAGGTTGTTATCAAACAAAAAGGTCAGTAGGAATCTAAAAGAGATTAGGAGCGTTTAGCCCAGGGATTTGGGAGGTAAATTTTTAGGGAGGAATGAGGGTTTTTCTGATTTACAGTCTTTTTTGAGGGGTGAATTCGGGTTAATTGACCCTCGCAACTTGAGGCTCGGTTCCCGAGGGTTCGCCCTCCCAGAAGGCGCTTCATCTGAAATCTCCCACATTACCTTAATTTTTAACTTTTAAATTTAAAATTTAAACCTTCAAATTTAACGTTTTCCCTATAAAATTTTAAATTTCCAATCTAAAATATCAAAACATCCCATGAGTCAACCCCAAATCGGCATTATTATGGGCAGCGATTCGGATCTGCCGACGATGAAAGAGGCGATCGCCATCTGTGAGGAATTTCAGGTTCCCGTAGAAGTGGCGATCGTCTCCGCCCATCGTACCCCGGAACGGATGGTGCAGTATGCGTCCCAGGCGCATCATCGCGGACTGAAAGTGATTATTGCTGGTGCAGGAGGGGCCGCCCATCTTCCGGGAATGGTGGCGGCACTGACCCCTTTACCCGTGATTGGGGTTCCAGTATCAACTCGGCACCTTCAGGGTGTGGACTCTCTTTACTCTATTGTACAAATGCCCGGAGGAATTCCCGTGGCAACCGTGGCGATCGGGAATGCCAAAAATGCTGGATTGTTAGCGGTGCAAATTTTAGCTACCCATCAGCCGCACTTGCTTGATCTCGTGCAACAGTACCGACAAAGCCTCAACGACTCGGTGATGGAAAAGCAGGGACGTTTAGAGCAATTGGGTTATCAAGAATACTTAACGCAGATGCCCTGATTTCCAGAGGGGCCTAGGGCTGCCGACCCTTGGAAATCGAGAGGTTTGAGGCATCAAAAGCAGCCCGTTGGGGACAATGCCCGAAATTTTTCTCTCCGGCAATGGAAACAAGCGCCTCAAGAAATGTAAAGTCTGATACAGAATCAATTTCCTAGAATTGGTGCAATCATTGTGACTCGGAGCATGGAGATCCGTCGGCTTTTTCCGAAAATAGGGGCGGTTGCGTCAGGTTCCGGCGCTCATCCGAGGTCCCTGTAGCCTAAGTCATGTTAGAAAATCGCCAGATCCGAAGTCTGGAACTTGCAAATCGGGGACAACCTACGACCAATCAGACGTAGGCGACTGCCCCAGCTTTCCAGTTCAAAAGCACCCACTTGCTCTTTGCAATTCCCTGTGCTTAACCCATTCACCGCAAAGTCCGACAATGACCTTTAAACTAAACTTCAGCCAGAACTCAAAACCCAAATATCGTAGGCGGCGGTCTTCCCTTCGGAATGCCCCTCAACGCCCGGAGAACTCGATTTTTGAAAAATTGTCCTCTGCTATTGGCAGACTCTCCCCCTCCTGGAAAGCGTGCATTCCTTTAGCCAGCATCATTTTGCTGCTATCGGCTTATTCTGCGGTGGCCCAAGCTCCTCCAGCGGCCCTACCGGAAACCTTAACGGACACCGAAGAACTCCGCATCGCTCTGGATACCATGTGGGTGGTCATCGCCTCCATCTTGGTCATCTTTATGAACGCCGGGTTCGGGATGTTAGAAACAGGCTTTTGCCGTCAAAAAAATGCGGTCAACATCCTCTCCAAAAACCTGATCGTATTCGCCCTAGCCACGGTAGCATTCTGGGCGATCGGATTTGGCTTGATGTTTGGGGATGGTAACCCCTTCATCGGCTTTAGCGGATTTTTCCTTGCCGGACCAGACAACAGTCCCGCGATGGGAGAAGCTTACGCGGGAGTGTTCGATTCTCTAAACTGGACCGGAGTCCCCCTCGCGGCCAAGTTTTTATTCCAAGTCGCCTTTGCCGGTACGGCAGCCACCATTGTTTCGGGTGCTGTTGCTGAACGGATTAAGTTTGTGGACTTTTTAATCTTCAGTCTCTTACTGGTGGGAATTGCCTATCCCCTGACCGGACATTGGGTCTGGGGTGGGGGCTGGCTTTCGACTTTAGGCTTTATAGACTTTGCAGGCTGCACCGCAGTTCACTCCGTGGGGGGTTGGGCTGCCCTGATGGGGGCTGCTTTCGTAGGGCCACGTCTCGGGAAATATCAAGATGGACGTCCCGTGGCATTACCGGGACATAACATGAGTATCGCCACCTTGGGATGCTTGATCCTGTGGGTCTGCTGGTTTGGCTTTAACCCGGGTTCGACGATGGCAGCTAACCACACCATCGCCCACATTGCTGTAGTCACTAACATTGGCGCTGCGATGGGTGGCATTTCTGCGACCATCGTGGCTTGGATGTACCTAGGCAAACCTGACCTCTCTATGATTATCAACGGTATTCTCGCCGGACTGGTGGCGGTTACTGCCGGTTGTAATGGGTTCACCGTATTTGGCGCTGCCATTATCGGGACCATCGGTGGCATTTTGGTGGTGTTCGCTGTCACCTTCTTTGACAATATCCACATTGATGACCCCGTAGGGGCGACCTCAGTTCACCTCGTCAATGGAATCTGGGGAACCTTAGCCGTCGGTCTGTTTAATGTAGAAAAGGGTTTATTCTATACAGGGAGTCTGACCCAACTGGGAGTCCAATTCCTTGGGGTGGTCTCCGTTGGCGGGATGACGGTCCTGCTGAGCACTATTTTCTGGCTCGTGCTTAAATCTTTACTGGGTATCCGAGTCACCGAGGACGAAGAGTTGAAAGGCTTAGATATTGCCGAACATGGGATGGAAGCTTACAGTGGCTTCCTCAAGGATAATCGCGGGATGGCAGGCGGAGGTCCCTAGGTTAGTAGTGCAGTTTGCTCCCTCAAATTTTTATCATTCGCTATATTTGCGGTCTTAGGAGGATTTTTAATACACTGGAAGTATCTCCTGACCGCATTTTTTTTGCCCGCAGGTGCGACGAGTAGGGATAAGCTTCCGGGCAAGGTCCGCTTGAAGGTGCAGAGTAGGTCGGGAATTTATTGTTGCGTAGCGATCGACGGCATTGCGTTTAAATTTGCGTTCAAACCCGGTTCTGTCTAAACTCGCGGTCATATCCTGGTCAACGATACCACCCTGGGCGTTGTTATCCCTGGCCACGAATGGGATCTTGTTGCTCACGGTCATTTTACTGATTGTCCGCGCTGAAAGTTCCTCCTCCGATCTGCAAAATTTATCGGAATTACAGGGGAATGGTTCGAGTGCCATTGAGAATGCCTCGGGTTCAGAAAACCCAGGCATGGAGCCTGAGTTAGGTCCACGTCATCAGTGGAATTATGAGCAATGGTTGGCTCAGTTACAGCGGGAGGCGGAGGCGATCGCCGCTAATCCCCCGGAACGCCTCGGGGTTCTTGCTGGAGATTCCATTAGTCTGTGGTTCCCCCCAGAACTGTTGCCTCCCCAACGCACTTGGCTCAATCAAGGGATTTCTGGAGAAGTCTCCTCAGGGTTGTTGAAACGGTTATCGCTATTTGACAAGAGCAACCCCGAGGTGATTTTTGTGATGATTGGCATTAATGACCTGATTCGCGGCATTTCACCGTCCGAGGTTGTCGAAAATCAACGGGCGATTATTCAAGATCTGATCTGGGTTCATCCCGACTCCCGGATCGTTCTGCAATCGATTTTACCTCACAGTGGGTCCGGTTCCAGTTGGGAAGGACGCGATCGCCTCCTCCAAATCCCTAACGATCGCATCCGCGACATCAATCGCCAACTCGCCGCGATCGCCTCCGAGGAAGGGGTCGAGTTCTTGGACCTCTACCCCCTCTTCGCCGACTCTCAAGGCAATCTCCGCCTCGATTTAACCACCGACGGGTTACATCTCAATGACCAAGGTTACTTAGTCTGGCGAACCGCGTTGATGGTGTTCGATCCGATTTGAGGATGGGGGAATGGGGAGGATGGGGAGGATGGGGAGGATGGGGAGGATGGGGAGGATGGGGAGGATGGGGAGGATGGGGAGGATGGG
>NZ_JAMXFA010000003.1 GCF_025370785.1 Laspinema olomoucense D3b | reverse complement strand
CCCAGACGGCTGTGCTCTAACTCTATAATTTCTCCTTGTCAAGTACAATTTATACCAAATTAGATGAGCTTACCCTGAGTTTTACTGTCTTTTTTTGTGTCAATTTTTCCAAACACTTCTAATTTTATCCAAACCCATTAATTTTCACTATGAATTGAAGAATCGAAGTAAAGCCCTGTTTATTGGTGGAGGAAGAGGGGTCTCTTGTTCATTTGCCACCCCCTGTTTTTTATAACTTTTTCAGCAAACCCTAAATAGTAGGCGGAATTGTATAATTTACTAGGGATTCGCCCCTCGCTTTGTCCAGATAGCTGAAAGTGTTCTATACCAGTGATAGAAGATGTGCTAACTGCCTCTTGAACATCGGGGTAGAGGGAAAGATACAATTGGTTATTGTATAGAACACTGGGGTTACGTCCTTCGGCTTGCCCAAAGGCGATGTAGTGTTGAAAGGGAGTCAGTTGATTGGCGGCTACTGCTGCGGCTACATCAGGATTTAAGGTGACGTAGTAGCGGGTATCAAAGAGGGCGCTGGGGTTGCGTCCTTCATTTTGGCCGAAGCTTTCAAAATGAGCAAAACCCGTGGGAAACAGTCCAGCGGCGACGGCATTGGCAACGTCGGGATTCCGGGCTAGATAATAGGTTTCGTTATATAAATCCTGAGCATTCAACATAGTTCTTAGCGGGGAAAATGAATTTGTTTGGTTCTGAGAATGGCTTATTATATCACTCAATTTTAAAATAAATGCCTGGGTTAGAAATAACTCTTTTTAATCGATCGCCCGGGAATCATGAGTGGAGTGATAGGGGCTGTCAAAGTCCGAATGTTCCCAGCAGGGCTTGGACTCTAAGCGGGCCGGTAGGGTTAGGATGTAGGGTGGGCATTACTAACTTTCTTGGGCTTACTTTCCTACCCTATTTTTTATGAATCGCTTGCGATCGCAATTAAAACCTTTTTTACGGTGGGCTATTCTGGGGGCCACCCTATTTTTTCTAATCAAAACCCTCAAAGATAATGCCGCGTCCGTGGCACAACTTCAGATTACGGGATCCAGTTGGATTGCCCTGGCGATCGCCCTGGGAGTGACATTTTTAGCTCATTTGTGGTCCGGTTGGGTGTGGTTATGGATTCTGCGGGAGTTCGATCGCCCGGTTCCCTTGGGTTGGGGGTTATCTGTCTATCTCACCACCAATATTGCGAAATATTTACCGGGCAATGTCTGGCATTTTTATGGTCGAATTTCGGCGATCGCCAAGCGGGATGTGCCCCTGGCGGTTGCCGTCCTCAGCGTCTTGCTAGAACCCCTGTTAATGGCAGCATCTGCCTTAATCATTGCCGGATTGGGCAGTAGTACCCTCTGGGGAACTGCCCCGGGCGGTGTTCCCCCGATTCTCCTGGGGCTCGGATTAGGGGCGGTCCTGGTGGGGATCCATCCTCGAATTTTAAACCCCATCATTCAAGTTTTGAGCAAAGTCAAACTTAAAAAAGCTCCCCCCAAAACCGAAGGACTGTTGGAAGTCTCCCCCGAGTCTCCGCCGCCAACTGCCGCCAAGCTGACTCGTTATCCCCTGCTGCCGCTATTGGGAGAACTGGGATTTCTGCTGTTGCGCGGGGGGGGATTTATTTTAACCGTGCAAGCCATGACACCAGTACAGCCCGGACAATTACCGCCATTGATGGGGGCTTTTAGTTTTGCCTGGTTGTTGGGGTTGGTGGTTCCCGGGGCACCGGGGGGCATTGGCATCTTTGAGGCAACGGCGATCGCCCTGTTGGATCAGCAATTTTCCCCGGCTGCCATTTTAGGGGCCGTTGCCTTCTATCGCCTCATTAGCGTGGTTGCCGAAGCTTCCGCCGCTGCGATCGCCGCCTTAATCGGCAAAGGCAACCCTGCCTAAGTCCCCCCTGACCCGAACTGCTGAGTCAATCCTGGCCTAATCGGAATAAAATAATACAAAGCAGGGGTGGGGAGCTGACTCCCAATCCCCCTAACCTAACTGGAGGTGGAAATGGCTGAATATCGCAAAGTAGAATATCGCATTGGCAAGGACGGTAAAATTATCGAGACGGTCCTCAATGGCAACGGACAAAACTGCATAGAAACTACCGCCGAAATTGAAAAAGCCCTCGGTAAAGTCGAATCCCAAGAATTGCTACCGGACTATTACCAAGATGATGAACATATTGTCACGGAATCGCACCAATCTATTCAACCATTTTAGGGAGGAGGGTTGTTGATGATAGAGGAGCCCAATTTAATCGGATTCGGCTGGGTTCTGAGCTTGGTCCTGTTCATTATAATTTTATATTTATTAGAGGCTGGAAACATAGAAAATCAGCAATTAAAGTATGATGCGCTGTTGGGCAATCGCATGAAGCAATTGGGCTTAATTCACTGGAAACAGTTAGCGCAAACCGCCGGGATATCTACTCTTCGCCTGCGCCAGATTCGCTCCGGGGCGATCGGCAATATTCCCTGGAGGGAACTGCGCCAACTAGCCCAGGCTTTAAAGTGGTCAATGGGGGAATTAGAGCAACAGTTAGAACCGTTAGCTACTCCATCGGAACCCTTACCTCTTGTCGGCAATTCTAACTCGGAATTAGAAACCCAATTGCGCCAACAATGTCAGCGCTTGAGAGAAGAATTGGAGGAGCAAAAATCCCAGCTTTGGGAGAGCTTTTGTCAGTCCACTTTTGAGGAACTGCAAACCTTACTAACGAACTATCCCACTGCAGCAGAAATGGCCCGCCTTAAACCGGATTTACCGGCTAAAAATCTCACTGCTTTGTTTGCACCTCTGAATAATTTATTAGAAAATTGGGGCTATGAACCGATTGGTCATCCTTGGGAAGCTGTGGCTTATAACCCACAATTCCATCAAGGGGACTGTGATGAAATTCAACCGGGAGAGGCGGTTTATATTCGTTTTGTGGGCTATCGTCAAGGCGATCGCATTCTGTCCCCAGCCAAAGTCAGCCGAACCCTTCCCAGTGGGATTAAGCCCTCTTCCTAAGACCAAATCCAGGAATAAAAAGTGCGTTTTCTCTCTATTAGCCTGCGTAGGCAGGCTTTGTCCGTATAGCCCCACCCTTTAGGGTGCGGGTTGTTGCCTCTCTTTTTGAAAATTATGACCGTAGTCGCGATTGATTTTGGCACCAGTAATACCGTTATTAGTATCCTTAACCCGGATAATAATGCCCCCGAAACCCTAAAGCTTGGGGAAATATCCAGAATTTTTAAAGGTAAAAAACAGACGGGAGAAAATTTAGATATTCCCGTTATTCCAACGGTGGTTTTTATTAAAGAAGGGAATCAAATTGTTTTAGGACAGCAGGTGATTTCTACCCGGTTAGGACAGGCTGAACCGGGACGATTATTTCAGGGATTTAAACGAGAGTTAGCGGCAGATTTTCAAGCCCCACCCCGGTTAGTCGATGGATTTGCCTACTCGGCATCGACGATTTCTGAATCTTTTTTAAAAGAAATTTGCCATCGTCTTTCACAGGGGGGAATCAAGCCGAGTAAACTGATTTTTACCGTTCCTGTGGGGGCATTTGAGCGCTATTTAGATTGGTTTCGAGACTTGGGTAGTCGCCTGGAAATTGCTGAGATTAATATTATTGATGAATCCACCGCAGCAGCCCTTGGTTATGCCATCAAAAAACCCGGTTCTGTGGTATTGGTGGTAGATTTTGGCGGGGGAACTCTGGATTTGAGCTTAATTCGCACGAATCCACCCCAATCGGGAAATTCAGCGTTACAAGCGGAGGTTTTAGCAAAATCTGATGCCTATATTGGCGGGGTTGATATTGATATTTGGATTGTCGAAGATTATCTGCAACGGCAGGGTTTATCCCGACCCCAAATTGGCGAAATGGGCTGGCAACGGTTGTTAGAAATTGGGGAAAAGTTAAAAATGCGCCTGTCTCGGGAATCTGAGGCGAAAGAGGCATGGTTTGATGATGAAAATTTTATGTCCTACGAAGTCGAATTAAGTCGCGATCGCTTTGAGGCACTGTTAGATTATCATCAACTTTTAGAACAATTGCGCGGCGCCGTGGATGAGGTGTTAGCAGTCGCGCAAATGAAAGGAATTAGTAAAGCAGAAATTGAACAGGTACTGTTAGTAGGGGGGAGTTGTTTAATTCCAGCGGTTCAAACTTTAATTGTCTCCTATTTTGGCCGATCGCGGGTCAAAATGGATAAACCCTTTGAAGCGGTGGCGCATGGTGCATTAGCCTTAAATGATGCGGTGATAGTCGAGGATTATCTGCGCCACAGTTACGCGATTCGGTTATGGGACCCCCATTGTAAAACCTACTCCTATTTTCCCTTGTTTGAAAAAGGGGTAACCTATCCCTGCCAGCGATCGGAACCCTTGATGTTACAAGCGGCGATCGAGGGACAACAAGAAATCCGCCTAGATATCGGGGAAGTCGCCGAAATTTCTCACGCCGAAGTGATGTTTGATGAATCAGGACAGATGATCGGCGGTGCCTTGCACAAACGGGAAGAATATCGGTCCCTAGATCTCGATCGCGATCGCGTCTGTGTCGCCCATCTCAATCCCCCGGGACAAATTGGCATTGATCGCATCTCCGTCCGTTTTGAAGTCAACTCAGGGCGCGTTTTACTGGCAACCGTCCGCGATTTAGTCACCGGAGAAACCCTCGTAGACAAAGAAGCGATCGCCAAACTAAAATAGGCGACTTCAATCGTTATCTTTCCGATGTTTAACGTCCCTACTTCAGTTGTTCCCTAATCCCGCATCCCCTATACCCACTGACCAATAATAACCCGAATTGTCCCATCTTCTAAAACCTCCTCCTCCTCAACCGTAAACCCTTGTTGAGGCGCAGTTCCTATCAGCGCATGATAGGCATACCGCTGACTTAACGCCTTAACCCACTCCCCAGAATACTCCCGGGAATCATAATCCGAAATCACTGCCATAAAGCTTCCATCCGCTTGTCGTTTAAATCCTATATCATTACTCCGAGAACTGATAAACTTGCGCCGGACAATCACCTCCGCAGACTCCTCTCGGACATCTCCCTCAAATCCATACAAAGGAACCGGAAATTCATGAATTTCCACCGAATCAAACCCCATATCAGCTAATCCTTTCGTCAAATACTCTATCTGGCGAATTTCTGTCTGAATACTGGTGAAATGGGACATATTATTTAACTCCTATTGGTCACACTACATCCATTTACCGACAACAACCCGCAATGTTCCATCCTCTAATTGTTCCTCTTCTTCTACCTGAAACCCCTGTTCTTCTACAGATGCCCTCAAAGTTTTGTAAGCATATTTTTGAGTTACATCCTGAACAAATTCCTCCGGATTAATTCCCGCCCCCCAAAAATCTGCCACTAACTCATAAGTATCTCCAGTCCGACGAAACCCTAAATCATATCCATTTTTTTGTCGAATCACATAATCTGCCTGAGTGGTTTGTTTTTGATACCCTCGAACTGTGGTATTTTCCTCAACGTGATACCCCAATTCTCGCAAGCAACGATATAAGGTTTGGCCGTTTTTAATTTGGACTTTAATCGTGGTAAAATGAGACATGATAGTTTTTCCTAAATCAATCAAGTATGGGGGACTATTTACAGGGTTTAATCGGAGTCCAGGGAACCCATTCCTTTTTGAATGGACCACTGTTTTAACTCCTGGGTTAATTCGGTGTCATTGGAAGCAGTTCTTGCACCGGCTTCCGCTGCCCAATGTTTTAATTCTTCGATTTGATAGCGGGCGATCGCCGCTAAGGGGACCGTTTCTTCACTGGCACGTAAAATATCCTCCGTGGTAAAATCCCGGCGTTTTTCGGTGTTATTCCCTCCAAAAGCTCGGTGCATTCCATCAATAATCACTTGTTCAATTTCCGCCCCACTAAAGTTGTTAGTTTGACGGGCGAGTAATCCTAAATCAAACTCCCGTAGCCGACTTGGGCGCAGTCGCATCAGGTGAACTTTAAAAATTTCCCGACGTTCGGCTTCCGTAGGCAAATTTAAAAAAAATATCTCATCAAATCTTCCTTTTCTTAACAATTCTGCGGGTAAAATCCTCACATTATTTGCCGTCGCCACAATAAAAACCGGAGCGGTTTTTTCCTGCATCCAGGTAATTAAAGTTCCAAATACCCGACGACTGGTCCCGGAATCCCCATCGGTTCCCCCGGAAATATTGCCAAAGGCTTTATCAATTTCATCAATCCATAATACACAAGGGGACATCGCTTCTGCCAATTGAATCATCTGACGCAACCGATTCTCGCTTTCTCCGACAATTCCCCCAAATAATCTCCCCGTATCTAAACGCAATAACGGTAAGCGCCACTCATGGGCAATGGTTTTGGCAGAAAGGGATTTTCCTGTGCCTTGAATCCCGACAAGTAACACGCCTTTGGGGTTAGGAATTCCGTAGCGTCGCGCTTCTTCACTAAACACCTCATTTCGCATTCTCACCCAGGTTTTGAGGTTATCTAATCCTCCCACATTTTTGAGCGATTCCCGGGCGGGCAAAAACTCTAAAATTCCCGTTTGGCGAATGGTTTGTTTCTTTTCATCCAGGACGCTTTCTATGTCGGTTTCGTTGACTTGTTGTTTGTCGGCTAACGCTCTAGCCAGAACGCGCTGAATGCGGGTGCGGCTTAATCCTTGGCAGGCTTTGACTAATTGTTCTCGGGCTAATCCTTTGATTTTAAGTTGTTCAGGGGTGACAAATTTTGTAATTAAGGCATTAATATGGGCGGCATCGGGGAGGGGAAAATCGATGACGGTGATTTCCTCACTTAATTCGGGGGGAATGGCGAGGGTATAAGCGGTTAAAATTAAGGTTTTTCGCGATCGCTGCAACTCTCGGGTGAGATTTCGCAATTCGCGAATTACGGGAATATTTTTGTCGGAAGTGGAATTTTTGAGGAGGGGGTGTAAGTCGCGTAAGACGAAGAGGGAATCTTGAGGGGGTGCTTTGGCAATGCGATCGAGGGCTGCCATTACTGATCCTTTTGCTGATCCATTATCTCCCCAACCTCGCACGATATCCCAGAACAAAAGTTTCCGATGGGGCATTGACAATTGAGCCACTTTGTGCAATACTTCTTCCACTGGTTCTTCTTCCACACCCACCAGGTAAAGAATGGGATAGCGCGCCCGAATCATTAAATCCAATTGGGCAATTAAGGCCGTATGGGGCTGAGTTTGACCGCCCAGGACGGCATCGTAAACTTGGGGGGAGTCAGGATGATTCAGCATTATAATCCAAGGGAGGCCCTTAACTGTTCGTGATAACCTCTTCCCATTTTACAGGGTCAGGTTTGGGTTTGGGCAGTGAAATCAAGACCGGAAGTTTAGAAATTCCCGGGACGGTGATGGGATAAGCCTAGGAGAATCGCAGGAGGGATTTAGGACCCGGTGTTCACGCTCTCACAACCTTCCGTCAAGGAATGCAAGGGGGAAAGAGGCAATTCTAGGGTAAAGCAGGTTTCCCCAAATGCGCTGGTCACTTTGATTTGGCCCCCGATATATTCAGTTTGTTTACGAACCAGCGCTAATCCCAATCCGGTTCCCCCATGTTTCCAAGGGTCGGAACTGGGAACGCGGTAGAATTTATCAAAAACGTGAGTTAATTCGCTGGGGGGGATTTCTAGGCTGGAATTGCTCACTTGCAGATGGAACCGGGAGCGATCGCAATGCGCCCTAATTTTGATCGTGCCTTGGGCGGGGGTATATTTGCAGGCATTTTCTAGCAATTCCGTGAGAATTCTCTGTAAAATGTCTGAATCGCAGAGAACCGGGGGCAGCGCTGGGTCGATATCTACATCCAAGATTTGTTGGGTCTTTTGCACTTTTTGGATAAAAGGGGCCACAACATTTCCCACCCACTGTTGTATCAAAACCGGGGTAAACGAGACGGGTTCGATCGCCGCTTCCAGGCGTTGTAACTCCAGAATACTATCGATCAGGCGAATTTCCCGATCGCACTCTTCCCGCAAAATCTTAAAATACCCCTCGGCGCGATCGAGGCTATGAGGGGGTTTGCTCCCTCTCCCCTCCGATGATGTCGTCACCGAGGAGGACTCCTGTTGCCGTTTTTGTTCCACCATTTCCAAAATTTGCACCGCCATTTTGATATTTGCGATCGGGGTGCGTAATTCATGACTGACGGTACTGAGAAAATCATCTTTCAGGCGATTCAGACGCTCTAGTTCTTGCACTTGGGCGAGGGAAGCTTGATACAATCGCGCTTGACGGACGGCGATCGCGCATTGGGACGCCACTTGCTGCACCAGCCCGATTTCTGTGAGGCTGAATTTCTCGTGGGCGGGTTTGCATAAACATAAGTTCCCGATCGCCCCACTTTCGCCGAAAATCGGAGTCACCAGAATGGTCATTCCCTGGGGAAACTCATTCAGGAAGATGGGACAAAACTGCACACAATCCTGATGCAGTAACCGTCCATAAATCTCCGGAACCTGCCTAATCGCCTCCCCTAAGTCGGACAGCTTGTTGTGAGTATATTCATAACACACAGTTCCTACCTGGGGTGACGTTTGGTAGAGAGCCGCGTTACAATAATCCGATTCTAAGGCAAGCGCTAACTCTCTGACTGCCGTCTGCAAAATTTGCCGTTCATCCAGACTGTCGCGCAGTTTCTCGGTAATCCGATTCAGCATCGCTTCTTTTTCTAAGGCACGTTGTAACTGCCGCGTGCGTTCTTGGACTTGCAAATCCAGTTCTGCTGCCAGAGTTTGAAATCGCTCCTCACTGCGCCGCAGAGCTTCTAAAGTGCGATTACGCTCGATCGCATGGTGGATCGCCCGGACCAACAGTGCTCCCACCAGTTGTCCCTTGAGGAGATAATCCTGGGCGCCTTTGCGAACCGCCTCGATCGCCTGTTCTTCGTCCTGAGAACCCGTCAACACCACCACCGGGATCGTGGGGGCTTGGTTTTGCACTTGCATCAGCGTTTCTAACCCCCAGGAATCAGGCAAAGATAAATCTAATAAAACTACATCAAACTCAGTTTTTGCCAACTGTTTTAGGGCTTCGCTGATGCGCCAAACGTGAGCAAACGTAAACTTATCCTCGCCAAAATCAGATAAAACCTCTTGTAAAAGTTCCGCATCTGCCCGATTGTCCTCCACTAATAAAATCTTCATTATTTTACTCTTCATTTAATAGAATTGATTTTAAGGGAAAGTAAATACTTTTCTAATTCTACCTCAAGTGTTTATGACTCTTGAAAGAAACTATCTTAATATTTGTTTAATTCAAACCCCTTAAAAATGGGAACGATACCTCACCCCAAGGCCCGCCCAGGCTGAGTTGAATTAAACGGGGTTCAAACAGATCGAGGGGGCCATTTAAACAGGGCTAACCATTAAGGGTAAGGTCTCCATAAACGTAGAACCCCTGGCGAGTTCACTGTTTACCTGAATCGTTCCACCTTGCACATCCACCGCATTTTTGACAATGGATAAACCGAGGCCCGTCCCCGAGATCCCCTGAGTATTGGTGGCGCCATAAAAGGAGGTGAATAAGCGCTCTTGTTGGGATGGGGGAATCCCGATTCCGGAATCCTGAATCGGAAAAATCACCGGATTTGAGTCCGCCATTAGCTCCAATTGAACCGGGCAGCCATTGGGAGAATATTTAATCGCCTTTGAGAGCCGGTTGGTCAATATTTGTTCCAGCAGATTGAGGTCTAAGGACACTGGATAGGACTTGACCTGGCTCACAAATATTAATTCAAGGGAATTAGTTTTTGGGGAGCAGTGATTATCCAGTTGGATTTGAAACCCAGCGCCCAACTTTTGATAAAATTCCGGCAGATCAAACCAACTCGGGTTAAATAGCGCGGGTTCTGGTGATTCCTGATGCCAGAGTACCCGCAGATCATCGAGGATTTTATTCATAGGTCCCGCAGACTCTTTAATTTTCCGATTCATCTCCCGTTTTTTCTGCTCGCTAAATTCCTCAGTCAATTTTTCCACTAAGTCTGCCAAGGCTAGAATAGTAGTGAGTGGATTGTGTAATTCATGAGAGAGCATTGAGCTAAATCGCGATTTAATTTTTGGCAGTTCCTGTTCTTGTTTTAAGCAGTAATGCAGGACCATTTCAATTTTTTGGCGCTCGATCGCATACAACATTGCGCAGGTGATCATGCCTCCACTGACTAACCCTTTCACCAGGTAATTTTGAGCACCTTCCCGGACTGCAGTAATCCCCAGTTGTTCATCATTTAACCCCGTCAGAACCACAATAGGGAGAGTGGGAGCTTTTTCCCGCAGGGTCATGAGGGTCTGAAGTCCTTGACTATCTGAAAGTGAGAGATCTAACAGGATAACTTGGACGGGATCGGGATCAACTTGAGCGAGGGCCTCTGCTAATCGACTCACGTGAGTCACGTTCCAAGCCAGACTCTCCGGACTCATTTCTAAAATGTCCTGAAACAGTTCGGCGTCCCCGAAATTATCCTCCACTAATAGGATATTGATCACTTCTTGATTCATCGTGCTTCTCCATTAAATTGCGTAAACTCTCAACAGGGCTTACAGGCCGGTCTAGTCGGGAAGAATCCGCCAGATAGGGCATCTTCATCAATTTGGTGAGCGGGTGAGACTAAGTGGGCAGTTTGGCACTGCCGGTTTGAGAGTCAGGAGAGAGTCAAGAGAGATCGGAATTGATATCAGTCTGAGCGGAATCATGTTTTGACGACAAGGAAACGGTCCTTTTAATATCTCTGGGAAAGGGGGTGACTGTCGTTCGGTTTTCCCGCCTCTTTTTAGGGAGGAAAGATTAATTTACCCAATGGCTCGTCTGGTTTCTGTTTGAGGAACCTAGACCCTTTCCCGGGGTCAGGGTGGACCACCCCTTTAGAAGTTTCTCCCGGGATTTAAACCCTGGGATTTTTTTCTTCCTGCTATAATTCCGCTTATTAAAAGCAATTTAGCTAAAAATTTTATCAGCGAAAGAGTAAACTTTCAAGTGTTTTTAGTAAAAAATCTGGGGCAATAGCCCAGGAGGGTAGAATAATACGGCTTTTAGCAACGGGAGATTTCGGTCATTGACATCGTGTCAGGCTTGGGGTTTAAAGGCAATCCATGACCCCGCTGTTTTTCCCTGGTATCCCGTTGGCGATCGCCGCCCGGGTTCGACTCTCCCTGGGGTTGGGGCCGCCATCCGGGAGCAATAGTCAGGCTAGGTTAATGGATCCGGAGCAGAAATCACTCCTCAATCGGGCTAGAATTAGCGAGAGTAAAGTAGAAAATCGCCCCGTGATCGGGTTCTGACTCAACCCAAATATGGCCCCGATGTCGTTGGACAATGCGCTTGCAAATGGCTAAACCAATTCCGGTCCCGGCATATTCCTCACGGGTATGCAACCGTTGGAAAATTTGAAAGATGCGATCGCCATGTTTGGGGTCGATGCCAATGCCATTATCCTGCACAGAAAATAACCATTCCCCCTCTATATGACGAGCCTCAATCTGCACCTCTGGAATTAGCAAGCCTCGATATTTAATCGCGTTAGCAATCAAGTTTTGAAATAACTGGAGTAATTGAGTTTTATCCCCATGAACCTGGGGTAAATTCTGCCAAGTTACCCTGGCATTACTTTCACGAATAGCAATTTTTAAATTAGAAATAGCCCGAGTTATAATTTCATTACAATCCACCAAATTGAAGGATTTACCGTGGGTTCCCACCCGCGAATACTGCAAGAGGTCATGAATCAGTTGCTGCATCCGAGTTGCGCCATCGAGAATATATGCAATGTATTTATTTGCTTGAGCATCGAGTTTTTCCGGGTAGCGCAGGGCTAGTAATTGAGTATAACTGGCAACCATGCGGAGGGGTTCTTGCAAATCATGAGAGGCAATATAGGCAAATTGCTCTAACTCCGCATTAGAACGGGCTAAATCAGCGGTATGTTGGGCGAGTTCTTTTTCAATGCGCTGGCGATCGCTGATATCCCGGGAAGCCGCTTGAATTTTGACCACCTCCCCTGTTTCCTGATGACAGATAGCTTGAGCATTCGTCTCGAACCACATATAATGTCCGTCTTTATGACGAAGCCGGTAAACCAACTGGAACGGACCCAACACTTCTAAAACTGCCCGATGGGAAATTTCCACCTCGGGGATATCCTGGGGATGTATCCACTCATAAGCCGAATGCCCGATTAGTTCAGAGGGGTGATACCCCAACAGAGTGAAGCAGGAAGGGGAAACATACTGATATACTCCCTCGGGGGTATGAAGACAAATCAGATCCGTGGCATTTTCAGCTAACAACCGATAGCGAGTTTCGCTCTCCCGAAGCTGGATCTCTGCGCGAATGCGATCGGCAATTTCCCGTTCCAACTGTTGATTGGTGTTTTGAAGTTCCGCTGTGCGATGCTGAACTAATGCCTCCAATTGTTGACGATATTCCGCCAATTCCGCTTCTGCGCGCTTGCGACGGCTGATATCCAAACCCATCCCCAAAATCTGTTGGGCAGCCCCTTCCGGCGTGCGAGAAAAGATAGTATCTCGACTCACTAACCAGTGCCATTCTCCCTGAGCATCACGCATCCGATACTCAGTTTCAATAATCTCCTCATCCTTAGACCCCATTAATTTTAGCCGGTTTTCTACCACCCTGGGCCAATCTTCCGGATGAATCGAATTCGGCAAAAAATCGGGTCCCATATTTTGAATCTCTTCGGGAAGATAACCGAGAATGTCGTTCAAATGGTGGTTGGAATAGATATTCCGATTTTCCACCAAGTCATACAGATATAAAATGGTGGGAGTGGCATCAGTAATTTGTTGAATTAGCCGCTGATTTTCCCACAGTGCCTTTTCCACCAACCGTTGCTCGGTGATATCTTGATTGACAGAAATTGCACCAACCACCACCCCCGCTTGATTCCGTAAGGGCATCGTCGAGTTGAGAATTGTTTTCCGCTTGCCATTAAAATCCTCAATGTCAATTTCTTCATTCAAAATGGTTTGTCCGGTTCGCAAGGTACGGGATAACCCCCATTCTTCACTAGAGAGTTGCTTTCCAGTATCCGGCCACCATCCTCGATATTCATGATAGCGTTCCCTTCCCACATATCGAGCACCGCTCCAAATTTTTTGCCCCGCAGGATTTCCTTGAAGAATGGTGCCATCGGCATCCGTAATCCAGACCCCAAGCGGCAAGGTATCCAAAACGTTTTGTAGTCGTTCTTGACTTTCCTTGAGGGCGCATTGAGTGCGGAGGCGATCGCTATCATCCTGAATTGTCCCCAACAGATACAGCGGATTCCCCTGGCTATCCTCCAGGACCGAAACCGATAGATGTACCCACAAAATCTCCCCATTCTTGCAAATCAACCGTTTCTCTGTTTGATAGGTGTAAATTTCCTGAAACTTATCCCTTTGTAGGAGAAATTCTCCCTCTTTTTCCCACTCTTCTAGGTAAGTAATCTCTGCCCAAGTCAGGGCAGCCAGTTCGGAATCAGAATAGCCCAACAAAGTACAAAAGGTGGGATTAACTTCAACAAAACCTTGCGTCTCCCAACTGATTAAAACCATCCCAATCGGTGCGCGTTCAAAGAGAGTTCTGTATCGTTCCTCGCGCTGTTGAGAAGCCACTAAAGATGCTTGCAGAGTCTGAGCATTCGTTAATTCCTCTTCCCTCTGTTGTAAAGCCAACTCCAATGCCTCACAACGACACTGTGCCGATGCAAGCTGTTCTTGTAAGGATTCAGTGACGCGATCGCCCGTCTCAACATCCATCGGTCCCCGATTCTGATTCGTCATAAAAACCCCCTTTTGCCCCATCTCCCCGGTTAAATTGTAACATTCCTGCTTCACAGTCTTGTAGGCGAAACCATCATGAACAGGGTTATGGAAGGAGCTTCTTTACCGATTTAAGGGATAAATTCCGGGAGTGATTATCGAATATCACAGCGGTTATAAGGGGTTTTATGAAGGGAATATGGAATTGATTCTGATGGGAGTTTGGGCGATGAGGCGCTATATTTTTTTCCCAGGAACTTCAGTGGGTGAGTAAGGCGGAATTAAACCCTAAAATTATGGCGGCTGGACGGGGAGAAATTGAGGCAGAACTAGAGTATGGTAATCCAGGCGATCGCAAGGTGGTGTTTCGATTTCAGTTCCGGCGCCACTTGAAATCCCGGATATTGCCCGACCCTCGTCAATCTATGCCAGAGGAGGGAGATGGAGTTCATACAGAGGATAGAGTTGCGATCGCCTCCTTTATTGCCAAACTAAGAGGAATAAAAAGTAAAATCTATAACTGCATCACATTTATGTTGGGCAATCAAGTTAAAACGGCAGCATTACTGGGACTGTTAAGCGGACTTCTCGTCCTGGGAAGCTATGCGTTAATGGGTAACGAGCAAGGCTTAATTTTTGGATTAATTTTAGCTGCTGCGAGCAGTTTGAGTTCCTGGTACTTTTCCGATCGCGCCGCATTAATGGCCTATCGTGCTAGACCAATGGAACGGCAGGAAGACCCTGAATTGTACGATATGGTCGCTCGATTGAGCGATCGGGCCGAAATTCCTATGCCGAAACTGTTTACGGTCCCCACCCAGACCCCGAATGCCTTTGCCACAGGTCGAGATCCGAACAATGCTGCGGTTGCCGTCACCCAAGGACTGAGAAAACTCCTCACCCCAGAAGAACTAGAAGGAGTCTTAGCCCACGAACTGACTCACGTCAAAAACCGCGACACCCTCACCCAAGCCGTAGCCGGAACCATTGGCGGTGCGATTACCTTTGTAGGACGAATTCTCACCTTTGGCGCATTATACGGTCCCGTCACCCGAGACAATCGCCAAGGCGTCAACCCCCTGGGATTATTGTTCCTGGTGGTTTTAGCACCGCTGTCTGCCGGATTAATTCAGATGGCCATTTCCCGAACCCGAGAATTTGCCGCTGATATCGGTTCAGCAGAAATCACCGAAAATCCCTTAGCCTTAGCCAGTGCCTTAGAGAAATTGGAAGCAATGGGACGACAAATTCCCATGAATGGCAATCCCGCATTTTCTCCCTTGCTAATTGTCAATCCTCTTAATGCCAAAGGATTACAATCCTTATTCCGCACCCATCCCCCCACCGAAGAACGGATTGCGCGCTTGCAAGAAATGGCACAACAAAAGCAACGGACTCCAGTCCTGGCGTAATCGTGATTGACCTAACCCCCTTCCCTAGGAGGGAGATGGGGAGGATGGGGAGGATGGGGAGGATGGGGGAGATGGGGGAGAAATGGTGTTTTAGATTAATCCACCCTTCTTTCTTCTTCTCCCCCTTCCCTCGCCGGGAAGGGGGTTGGGGGGTTAGGTTAGTGTGGGTAATCGAGCAAACATACTATAATCACCCAAATCAGCAATCCTCATCCCCCAATCATCCCCTCAGTGAAAATCCGTGAAATCAGTGGTTTACTCCCCCTTCTCCCTCAAAATCTGATCGCACACAGCCCGATCGCCCTCTCTCACCCGAGAACTATTCGCCAAATAATCATCCACCCACAAGCAACTACGGGTTAACAAATCTTCCAGGTTCAAGTTCCATAAAATCACAGTTTTATCCTTACTGGAAGAGGCCAAAGTTTTACTATCCGGACTGAAACTCAGACTCAGGACGGCATCATTGTGACCTTCCAGGGTGGCGATCGCCTTGCCATCTTTGGTCCAAAGTTTCACCGTCTTATCCTCACTTGCCGTGGCAATCAATTGTCCATTGGGACTATAAGCCACCCAGTACACGGACCGAATATGACCCTCTAGGGTGGCGATCGCCTTGCCGTCTTTACTCCAAATTTTTACCGTTTTATCCTGACTGGCCGTGGCAATCTGTTCTCCATCGGGAGAGAAGGCCACACTATATACCTCCCCCTGATGTTCCCCGATAGACCGGACCAGTTTCCCTTCTAAATTCCAGAGTTTAACCGTACTATCCCCCCCAGCGGTGGCAATGAGTTTACCATCGGGGGAAAAGGTAACGCTATTCAGGGAACTTTCATCCGCCCGAAATGTGCGAAGTCGTTGTCCCGTCTTACTCCAGAGAATCGCCATCCCGTCCCCACTGCCGGAGATCACCTGTTGTCCGTCGGGACTGAAATCAATTCCCAACACTCGGTCCTGATGACCCTCTAAAGTAGCCATTAAATCCTGTTTGGATTTACTCCAGAGTTTTACCGTCTTGTCGGCGCTTGCCGTGGCAAAGAGTTCGCCATCGGGACTAAAACTCAGGTTCCAGACGTCATCCTGATGTCCTCTTAAGTCGGCAATTTTGTTCCCGTTGCGTTGCCACAGCATGACCGTGTTATCTTTGCTGGCGGAGGCGAGCACGCGGCCATTGGGAGAAAAAGCAACTACCAAGACTTCATCGGTATGTTGCCGAAATCCCGGAAGTTCTCGGGGAACACTGTTCCAGAGTTTCACCGTATTGTCCAAACTGGCGGTGGCGATGGTTTGGCCATCAGGAGAAAAGCTTACACCCCAGACTTCATCGCGATGTCCCTGCAGAGTATCACTTTCCACCCATTGCTTCGTTTGCGGGTCTTGACGCCACAATTTGGCCGTGCGATCGACACTAGCGCTGGCTACGGTGGTGCCATCGGGACTGAAGCTGACTCCGAGGACGGTTTCTGTATGTCCGCGTAGAGTGGCGATTTGGCTGCCGTTGCGTCTCCACAGCTTGACGGTTTTATCGATGCTACCGGAGGCAAGGGTTTGTCCGTCCGGGGAGAAACTCACACTGGTTACCCCTTGTTCATGGCCGGTAAAGGTGGCGATCGCGTTGCCGTTAATGTCCCACAGTTTGACCGTATTATCTAAACTGGCGGAGGCGATCGTCTGTCCATCGGGGGAAAACCGCACGAACAGAATCGGTGCATTCTCCGTATTAATGGTACGGAGTAGCTGTCCCTGGAGGTTCCAGAGTTTAATGGTTCTATCTTGACTGCTGGAGGCCAGGATTTGTCCATCGGGAGAAAAGCTGGCGCTGGTGACCCCGAGACTGTGGCCAGTGAGGGTGCGGATCAATGTGCCATCGCGCTGCCAAAGTTTGATAGTGCCATCGGTACTGGTGGAGGCGATGGTTTGTCCATCGGGACTAAATGCGACTCGGGTAACGGACTTTTCATGGCCATTCAGGGTCTGCACCAAGCGACCATCAGCCGTAAAAAGTTTAACGGTTTTATCCGTACTGGCCGTGGCAATCAGTTCGCCATCATTGGAAAAGGTGACGCTGACTACACTGTTTTTATGTTGTTCTAAGCGGTTGACTTCTCGAACCGTATAGGCCAGTTGTAAGACACTGGCGGTCTGCATTTCCAAGGACAGAGGCGATCGCATCGTAAAGGGCGATTTGATGATTTCGGAGGTTTTCTGCCCGACCTGAAGACTATTCACCAACGCCCCAAATTCGTTGTTTTTCAGGCGCAATGCTTCCGAAGATAAATTTTTGGCTTCCAGTTCAGCAATCTCAGCCTTGAGGCTTTTAGAAAAGGTTTGCCAACTCAACAAACCAAACCCCGCAACCATAATCGCCAGGATCCAATTCAGTTGGGTCTGCATCCACTTTTCTCGCTCCTTGGATTGGGTTAATTGCGCCTGAACTTCTTTCTCTTGATGGAGTTTTAAATTCGTCGCTTGCAATTCTTTGTTTTTTTCTCGTAACCCTTTTAATCCGGCTTGGATGCGGTCTTGTTCTCGGATAAATTTCACTAAATAATCATGAACCAACTGATAGCGGCTTTCCGGAAGTTCCGGCAGCACAAACACTAACCCGGCCTTTTCCAGGATTTTTAAAATTTCTTCTAAATTATCAGGATTAACCGCTAATTCCGGGGTTAAATCGGCTAATAACTCCGCTTGCTTTTTCAGGGGACGAATGCCGCTTTCTTCCGTGAGGAAATAGAGCAACAACCGGGCTGTATATTCATTTTCTGGGCCACAGTCTGCGATCGCCTCTTCTAAGAAGCGTTGCACCAGTTTCTCTTTCGGCCCGGATTGCCGATATTGCGCTAAGGTGGTGATGTTCTCCGCTTGCAGTTGAGCACCGACCACTTGTAACTCAATGGGACGCACCTCCCCGACGCGATCGGCCAGGTCCTCAACCAATTCCTCAATTAAGGCGGGTTCTAAATAAAATTGAGCCCGTTGGGTCAAGCTTTCAATCACTTGCCGTGCTTTCGCCTGGGAGAGATTTCCCAGGTAATAGCGGAACTTTTTATTCAGAATATCTTGATCCACCACCTCCAGATTCCCCAGGCGTTCGCACTCCAGCAAATAATGTAAGTAATCTTCTCGTAAAGAAAAAATTACTTTGACAAAGGGAACATTAACGCAGGCATTTAAGAATTGATAGAATTCCTGTCTCTGACCTGGGTCAGTTTCCACAAAAAAGAATTCTTCAAATTGGTCAAAAATTAAGACCGTCAGTAAATTGCGCTCGTTATTGCGATGCAATTCGGTCAGTAATTCTTGAACCTTCTCCGAGAACTGAGGGGTATTGAAATCCAGAGGAGGAGTCGTATTTCCTGTTAATCGTCCCGAGTCATCCCGGTCATATCCAGACTCTTCTAGTCCCCGTTCGATGCCTTGCTTCAAGCCGGTGACCCAATCGGTGTACACTTGCAGAAGAACCGGGAAGGCATTTCTAGCGGCGATCGCCGTTTGTTTGAGGACCGGCACTAATCCCGCTTGGACCAAGGAACTTTTTCCCACCCCGGAATGACCATGAATCACCGTGAGTCGGTAGTCATTCCGACCCAAGCGTTCGATTAAGCGATTCACATCCCCTTCCCGTCCCGATGTGGCAATTTCCACCGGAACATGAGTGGGTTGAGCACTCACCATCAAGGAGGGATTCAAAGTGTGGAGTCGCGCTTGTAAACGTCCAGCCCCAATAAAAGCCCGCAAGCCAAACTGAGCCTCAACTGCCCGCTGTTTTTGCTTAATTTCAAAGGCTTTTAGATATTCCGACTGTTGAAAATACAGCGATCGCAACTCCTCTAAAATCCGGCGATATAACTGTAAGTCATACTGCGGATCGGTCTGCTGTTCGGCGAGGTGCAAGTGAGAAATCGCCTGTTCCCCCTGCTCCAAGTGAGCAAAAGCCCGGGCCAACAGCAGTAAATATAACCCATGAGGCCGGGGAATCAGCACCTTGGGGGCATGGGAGAGGACCTCTAGGGCGCGTTTGGCAAAGTTCCGCGCTTTTTCCCACTGGGACTGCTGCAAGGCAACCTCAGCCAAAAATCCATAATCCCGGGCTAACTCCTGGGGTTTGCCATGTTGATGCAAGGTAATCGATTTTTTGGCAACAATGGATAAGGCATCCCATGCCTGTAACCGCTGCAAAATCTCGCCCAGTTGTCCGATAAACTTGGCGACTAATTCCGGATGCTGAGACTCCTCAAAGACCCGGATACATTCTTCTAAATAATATCGGGCCTCTTGTAAATGCTGTTGTTCCTGGGGTTGATCCAGTTGTGCTAAACGACAGTAACAAAGTCCGATGTGAAACAACACCACTCCCTGTTGTAAGTAATACTGCAAGGGTGGCATTTCCCAAATCAGGGGAGAGGGGCTAGAGGTGAGGGGAATGAAGGGAATAGACTGGCGATCGCCTCCAGCAATCGAATCTTTTTGACCGTTGTAGCTGGAGGAACGGGGGATTTGTTGTTGCCAAAAGGCCAAGCTTTGGTGATAGCGTTTTAAGGCCAAATCCAGACGATCGCTGGCATAATCATCCCGACCCAGCACAAAGTGTAAGCTGGCTTCCAGTTCGGGAACCAACTGCACCTGGCGATCGCTTAATTCTTGTTTGGCAAATCCTAACTCCAGGCAGTTGCGGGGTCCCAGAATAGTTGAGTTAGGAATAAAGTTGAGGGAACCCCGTTCCACCACCTCGGAGAGCACCCGATCAACACTGATCGCGATCGTCTCGATCGCCGCTGGCGTGGAAAGAGAAAACTCCGTACTGGTGGCCCAGCTTTCAAAATCGGGGGCCACGCGAATAAAGCTCTTTAAAACCCGGTCATCCACCCAAAATACAATGGGAAAAGGAAAGTGCTTTCTAAACTCTTCCCGAACCTGATTGGCAGCCATAAACAGACGATCCAAATGACTGACCGATTCGAGTCCAAATACCATTAATGCCTGGGGTTCTTCTGTGCCAATTTCATCTTGAATGGTTTTGTAAAGCGTCCGTACCGAAGTGGACAGATGAAGTTCTCGAATATCTACAGAGACGGAATCATGCAGGTCTGCGGTGACGCGATCGCGCAAACTAGCATAATTACACCGCGCCAAAATCAAGGAAAACTGCCCTTGAGAAAAGGAAATTGCCCGGTGTAAAACCTTTAAAGATTGTTCATTGCGCCTGACTTCGGCGTCGTCATACTGTAGATTCATCATGGTTCAACCGTCATCGTGGGTCTTGGGTACTCGACTCGGGATTTTAGGCAGGGGAAAAGACGAAGAGAGGGCTTCCTTTTTGGATTGGGCTTCTGCCAAAATGGGGTTGATATCAAACCAGCGACCGGAGTCGCGATCGCGGTATTCAAACACAAACATACTTCGCAATAAATGTTGATAGGCGGCCTCGCCTCTAACATTTTTGGTATCATGCACTTGATTGAGCAGTTCCCAATCCGTCGGGGCGATCGCCAGTACCAAGTCGTTCCGCCGTTCCGAAATGACAGTTTCAATCGTTTCTCGACCAAAAGGCGGGTCTTCTTGTTGTAAGCATCGATAGATCAACCCCAATAAATTTCGCACATGGCCACCACTAATCCGGCACAAGCGGTCTAAGGTTTCCGCACTATCAAAGACTTGGGTAATTAAGTCTAGCCGTTCTCGGGGTGTCAGTTCAGGAAATGCCCGCGCCAGGACCATTTGCCGGAGTAACTCTAACCCTTCCTCAAAGTCTTCCCCATCGCGCGATCGTACGGGCACCATTGGCAGCACTTTCGGGGCCACCCCCGCCCCCAAGCGGCTTTTGAGCGCTTCGGATTCATGGGAAAACATTAAAGAAAGGGGAATCGTATAAACTAAATGACATTTAAGTTTGCGAAGTTGTTCACCCCGATCAACGAATAAATATTCCGTTTGCGATCGCCCAGAGGGTAACGGTCGATTATCCACGCGATCGAGGTTATCTACAATCACCACTAACCCCCGTTTGTCTCTTCGTTGCAACTCTTGAGTTGCCGCCGAAAGAATATCCTCATTAATCGATTGTAAAATCCCACTGGTACGCGGTTCTAAATATTGCCGTAACTGCGTTCGCAGTTTAGGACTTTCTTTCGCTTGGCTGGTAATTTGCGCGATCGAAATCGCTAAATCCGCCGAGGGGTCAATATCAATAGGCGCTTGCCAGACTTCCGTAATTTCTTTAAACAGCTTGGTAAAATAGCTAGAGGTCAGGGGAATTCCACTGACTGCTAGATTTTCCGTCACCTGTCTGGCGATCGCCAGCAAAATATCAGAAATATCCACATCGGCCATTTCCAAGTCCCGAGAGGACTCAAAATACACCACATGAAATTCTGCCTCTTCCAATTGAGACTTTAACCGTAACAACTCCGTGGATTTCCCACAACCAATATGTCCCGTAAATAACTGGCAAGTGGGAATATCCGGAGACAATCGGGTAATGGTTCGGCCCAACTCCTCAATAATTTTACCCCCTCGGACCCCGGAGAAATCAATATAATACGGTCTATCCTCCGGATTTCCAATGGATAACGTCTTACTGGGGTTACACGCTTGATAAAATTTTCTCAAATTAATTTCCATCACCCTTGCCCTTGGTTTTTGAACTGGGTAGAAGCCACTAATCCCCTGAAAGAAAAACCGAAAACGTCAACACTTCTAAGATTAACAGCAAATGGGTTTTTTTCCCATCAGGGTTTTTCCACCGGAAGACCGTACCTACCCCAGTTACTTCGCTGTACTCCCGGGCAGAAACCAACCCCCCTGGGGTATGGGTACAGCGGCCAGAATACCGGGTTTCCTCATCAAATCTCTATCAATTCGTGACCTATCTGGACCAGACACCCCGGTTTTTGATGTGACGGTTTGAATCGTCAATCCATGTCCTACGGGGTTTCCCCTTAGCTCAGTCTCCGTTAGCTACGGTGAGTCCTGATCGGGTATTCAGGTTCAGTTCTGTTCCCCTGGGTTCCAAGCTGTAGAGGCTTTCTTCCACGCCACAACTCGCTTTCTCTTTCCTCAAAAGAGCAGTCGGGTAAGCCCGGTAATAGAGGTCCCTTCAATGATTCGCTCCCCAGAGACCGTCATGCTTTTATTGCTTTCAACTCAATTTAAACGGGATTAGAGCGTCTGGTCTACATCCCGGAGGGCGCACTCACCCCTCACTGTCTGTTTCCGAGGTTTAAAGCATCTGAAAAACCGCCGTCATTTCGCCCTAGTTCTGAGAAAACTTATTCAGGGTGCGATCGCCCCCGTTTATCCCGATTTCCTAGGTTCCTGCTCAAATTTCTACCCTTCCTGGTGAAGCGATGGATTGTTCCTGGGTGAATCAACCGTGATCCCGTGCTCGGAGCTTATTTGCAAATCCCTAATAACTCGCATTTTCCGGGTTGTTCCCCCCTAGCGGCCACCAAGAGTTCCTGTGACCTAGACTCCTCTTGAGTCACCACAGAATTCGATTGCTGCCCTAAAAATAGTCCAGGGTCAGCAGACTTTAACATTCCATCTCTAGCGAAAGTATTGCTGCCAGTCGTGACCAGAACGGGCAGGGCGAATAATAGACTCAACAGTTTGGTATTCATCAGTTTGGTATTCATCATCTCAATCATCTCCTGGGATAGGTTACGCACCCTCTTTTATTCCTCGACTTTTTTATTGTTACTTAAGTTGCTATTTCTAATTATCTTTCCCAAGGTCAGGATTTTTCATCTGCCTGGGGTTAGGACTTAGAAATACTCAAATTTAGGAAAAACCTCGGCAAATTCCCTGATTTTTTTAGGCTTCCTCCCGTGGATGAAGCCACTTGATTCAGGGAAGGCTTTTACACCTTGCGCTGCTCTCGCCGCGCTTTGCAGTCTTCCTCAATCCAACTCCCTTAATTTTGTCGAGTTTACATCCAAAATTGGAGGAATAGAGTGACAGTTTCGACAATGGATTGTCCTGTGGCGTTCACACTCCGCCTGGAAAGTGCTCCTACCCTCCTACACCCGGGATAACCTTGACGCCAGTGCCGGTAATCCATTGGTTTCTCACGCCCCCCTCTGCTCCAATCGGAGGCGATCGCACCTCGATTCGCGAATGAGGACAGGACGAGATGTGGCACAGTCTTCGCCCACAAATTAACCCCGCTTACGGAACTCTACCTTTATTGTACCAAAAATGGAAATCCCCCAAACCTAGCACGATAAAATCACCCCCCCTAATCGGCTAACTCAAAGGGTATATTCTTCTCGGAACTTGCAGTCTGGTGGGTTACCTCCCCCAATAGGGCTGCACTTCTACCGCAAAGGGTAGCAACCGGGTTTCTTGACACACGCTGTAGCCATCCGTAATGCACCTGAGCGAGAGACCCGCTTTCTGGTCCCCTGGCGCTCAGTCTTCCACTGGCGTCCTCGGAACTGAGCGTTTCCATCCCCCTGTCTGGAACACTCTACAAGGTTATTCCCAAAAATCCGGGCTGCTACGGTAAAAAGGGGGATTATAATTTCTCATTGACATTCAGCGGATCTAACCCCTCCCAAACTTTCGAGATGCCATGTCTCAAGAAATACTCGCAACGCTCCACGTAGAACCGCGCCGCTTGGTCTTGTGGGTTATTTTCTAAGACTTTTTTAAACAATTGATGGGCTTCCGCAAATTTTTCCCCTTGATATAAAACAATGCCTCGCTCAAATTTAGTCCGCGAGCCTAACTTCGTCTCAATCAAACTTTGAGGATAGCAATCTAGCACTTCAAACACTGCAACCGAGTCTTTTTTACCCTTAACTTGGACTTTACCTAAAAATCGATAATTGTACTTCGTGGGGTCATCTAAATGAATCAAGGTTTGGCCGCTAATCACGATAGAAGCGCCATACAATTTAGTGAGTCCTTCCATCCGGGAGGCCAAATTCACGGCATCAGAAATCACTGTGGTTTCCATGCGTTGTTCTTCGCCAATGGTCCCCAGCATCAAGCTGCCGGTATGTAAGCCAATCCCAATGGCGATCGGCATATAGCCGCTCTTTTGGCGATGGACGTTGTAAATCATCACCTGTTTTTGCATTTCGATCGCCGCGCGCATGGCATCTTCTGCGGTATCGGGAAATAGCGCCATCACCGCATCCCCAATATATTTATCAATAAACCCATGATGGTTTCTAATCACCGGACCCACTCGACTCAAATAAGAGTTAATAAAGTTAAAGTTCTCCCGAGGGGACATCCGTTCCGAGAGGGTGGTAAAAGAGCGAATATCCGAGAACAGAATAGTCATATCTTTCTGGACTTGATCCCCCAATTGCACATCCAAAATGGTGTCATAGCCGAGGAACTGGATAAACTCTCTTGGCACAAAGCGGGCATAAGCCAAGTTAATTTTAGACAATTGGATGTGCATTTTAATCCGCGCCAACAGCTCATTTTTGGAGATGGGTTTGGTCAGATAATCATTGGCCCCAGAGCCAAAGGCTTCCATCATGTCCGAGGCTTGATTTCGGGCGGTTAACAACACCACAGGTAACTCATTGGCGGGGAACTTTTCGCGAATCCGCTGACAGACTTCATAGCCGGTCATTTTCGGCATCATCACATCCAGCAAAATCAAATCGGGTCGCAAGCCATTTTCCAGTTCTGCTAAGGCTTCGGGTCCATTACTCGCCGTGGCGATCGCATAATTTTCCAGGGATAAATGATTGACCAGCACTTGTAAATTAATCGGTTCATCATCCACGATTAAAATTTGGAACTCGCCATTACTCCGGGTCCGCCACCCTTCCACCGGGGCGATCGGTAGGGCGACTGGGGCGAGTGCTTCTTCCGTGACAACGGGTTCCGAAGGTTCAGGCAAGGCAATTTCCAGGTTCTGAACCTGGTTCGCCGAGATGGGCAGGGTAAAGGTAAACCGAGACCCTTCTCCCACTCCAGACTCCACCCAGATTTTACCCTCATGGAGTTCCACCAGTTGCTTGGCGATCGACAATCCCAACCCCACAGACCCGTAAGCGCGGAGTGAGGCCCCATCGCTTTGCTCAAACAGTCCAAAAATCTGACTTAACTTACTCTGGGTAATCCCAATCCCCGTATCTGAGACGGTAATTGCTAAATATAAATGTTGGTTTTCCGCATCCACGGTAGGGCGAGTCACTCTTCCTTGGAGGATGGAACGGGGATATCTCACACGACTCCATCCCCCATCCTCTGTTGCTCCTTCATCGTCTTCTGTCATCAGTCCTTCTTGTCCCGATAACACCGTCGCCGAAACTTCAACGGTCCCGGAATCTGTATATTTGATGGCATTGCCGACTAAATTATGTAAAATTTGCTGGACCCGGTTTTCATCGGCATCCACCAGGGGAACATCTTTCCCCACGGCATTCACCAGTTGCAGGGTTTTCCCTCCCACTAAGGGTTGACAAATGGTGAGGACGACGTTGGTAATTTCTCGCATTCCCAAGGGTTTTAGGTCAAGTTGGATATTTTTATGCTTGAGCTTGGAAAAGTCGAGCAAATCCTGGACCAATTGCGCCAGGGTTTGACCACTAGAGACAACCAGGGAGAGATTGGCCCGTTGCAGTTCGCTGAGGTCTCCCGTGGCCCCATCTAACATGGATTCGGTAATCCCGATAATGCCATTCAGGGGAGTGCAAAGTTCATGGGAGGTACTGGCGAGAAATTCGTCTTTGAGTTCATCGAGGTCTTGCAGGGCCCGATTTTTGGTTTCTAACTCTTCCGATGAGGTGAGTAAGTTGGTATAGAGGCGAGCATTATCGATGGAAATAGCAGCTTGGGAGGAGAGCAGTTTGAGGACTTCCAAGCGGTCCGGAGTAAAGGCCCCGGTGGTGATGTTATTTTCTAAGTAGAGAATACCGATGAGTTTGCCCTGATGAACGATGGGCGCACAGAGGATGGACTGGGGTTGATAGTCGATAATATAGGGGTCATGGATGAAGCGTTCCTCGGCGATCGCCTCTTTAATCACCACCGATTCCTGAGTCCGGGCGACATAGTTAATGATAGTCAGGGGCAGGCGGCTGCTATTTTCCACCGGGATATGTTGGCCGATGATCACCTCAGTTTCGTGAGTGGTTCCGGTGGCTTCAATATAGAGTTTATTGTTGGTTTCTAAAATTAATGAGATGGTTTCTGCGCCCGCATTTTCCATGACAATTTTCATGAGTTTTTTCAGCAGATTATCTAGGACGATTTCGCCATTAATTGCAGCAGAGGCTTTGACAAAGGCGGTTAAATCGAGTAAACCTGCATGAGAACCCGTGGTGGTTGAAATGGTGGTGGTGGTGCTCAGGACTCCCCCTCCTCCTTGTCCCTCCAGACTCCCTCGGGCGATGGAATTGGAATAGCTGGCATCTAGTTCGCTGGCTTTGCGAGTTGCCCCCCAACGCAGATAGGCATAATAAGCTTCGGTGATATAGGTGGAGGTGATTTTGTCAAGATTGAGTTGCTGATAAAATTCTCCGGCGCGTTCGCAGGCGATCGCCGCTTCATGAATGTAACCATATTTGCGGGCGGATTTGATGGCGCGATCGTAATGGGTCATCGCCGCCACTTTTCGACCTAAAACCCGCGCTTTTTCCGCCTCAATCAATTCATACTTATGCCGATAGTTTTGTGGGGCGTGTAAGGCCCATCGCTTCATTTTTTGCTGGGCCAGTTGGACCCGCGCCAACCCTTTAATTTTCTGGGCGGGTGTCCCTTGGGGATAGAGAGCAAGTAAGGCTAAAGACTGGTAAAAATTGTGTTCATTAACGCTGAGTAACCCGACTACGCCTTGTTGATAATTTTCTGCTAAAGCAGCATAATAAACTGCCCGTTCATATTCTCCAAATAAATAACATAAGATGGTTTTTGCCAGATAGGCCGCAAATACCGACATGGTATTGTTAGATTGAATCAAAATCGGGAGCAGGGTTTCTTCATCAAAGCTGTCTCCACTCAAGAGGCAGGGATTGGGTAATTCTCCTTGGAGGTTGAGGATGAATTGTCGCCAAATCCGCGCGTAATGGACATGAAAATCCAGCTTGAGTTGGACCATCCAAGCAATATAATGATCGGATTCGGCGGCCACTGCCTCCAGGGGTTCTCCTCGAAATAAATTATGATTGCAATAATGCAGGGCGGCGTGTCCTGCCCATTCAATATCCCCGGTTTCGAGGCCATAAGTAAAGGCATTTTTTAAGGGATCGATGGTATCTTGGAGGGGAATTTTGGCGTGTTTGATATGGGCATAAACTAAATCCCCTACTTTCGCTTTCATGGTTTTATCGTCAAATTGCTCTAGCAGCCGTAAGGCGAGTTCACCACTGCGATCGCCTCCCTTAATATCTGACCAGGAACCATACAACAGCACCCCATAAAACCCATAAGCAAAGGCAGAAAGCACGGAGTTTCCATACTTGACGCAGAGGTCTATCATGGTATAGACCACCAGATGCAACATATTCACCGAAGAGATATATGCCGCTGGGGTCATGGCGACTAAAATTCTCATAGCGGCTAACTGTTCAGGATTGCTCATGGGTGGTAAAGCCGCTAAATCTTCAAGGCTCTTGTTTTTGAGAATCCATTTCGTACGGATTGCGCCCCAAATTCGATGGAATTGATTCGGCTGTTTCGGCATGGTTATTCCTAACAGTTGGAGAACCATAGCGCCGGTATTGATAGCCTTATCCATTTGATTTTGAGAAACATAAGATTGTATTTTCTTTTCGTAAATCCCAATCTTTTCTAATAAGGTTCGGGTGTTTTTTAGGGCATCCTGGGCCAGGTAATTGGCTCTTTCATAATTTGCCACTAAATATTCAGCTTCAATTAATTCATTGTAGAGATTTAAAGTAAATTCATACCGAGAAATCCAGCTATCTTCGGGGAGTAATTCTAGGGCTTTTGATAGATATTTGACCCCATTTTGATAAGCCATTGTAGTCTTGGCTTTTTGACCGGCTAGAAAATTGAGATGAGCCACTTTACTGGTTTCAGATTGAGAGGCGATTAAACTCAAGCCCGTATTCAAATGATTGACAATCTCAAACAGCTTTTCTTCCCGTTCTTCGGCAGTACAATGTTTGAGCAGGAGTTTTCCTACTTTGAGGTGAACCTGTTGTTTACGTTCCTCGGAAATCAGAGAATAGGCAACCTGGGCGACGCGATCGTGCAAGAATTGATAGGCCACCACTAAGTTATCGACCGGCAAAGCAACGGGTTCCTCATTGCCAAAAATGAGAGGAATTTTATAAGTATTGGCGACGGGTAGAATTAATCCTTGCTGTACCGCTTCTTGGAGGTCCGTAGCGGTAGCTGAAAGAGATTTTTCATTGACGAGGGCAAGAATATCAATATAAAAGATATTGCCAATACAAGCGGCAACTTGTAAAGCCTTTTGGGTAGATTCGGGAAGCTGTTGAATTTTATCGACCATTAAATCCACCACATTATCAGTGATGGAAAGTTGCTCAATTCTGGGGAGATCCCACTCCCAACGCCCTGCACTGAGGTTACAAACCAGTAGATTATCCTGGATGAGGGAATTGAGCAGCATCCTCACAAAAAAAGGATTGCCATGAGTTTTATGGTGGATGAGTTCCGCTAAGGGTCGCGATCGCACCGTGGGACAGCTTAGGGTATCGGCAATCAGTTGGTTAAGACATTCGATATTTAAAGGTTCCAGCGCGATCGTTGTCACCCGCACTCCAGACTGTTGAAATCGCCGGATCATTGGGAGTAACGGATGGCGAGGGCTATCGATTTCGTTTTCGGGATAGGCTCCAATCAGCAACAAACATTGGCGATCGGATGCGCTGACGATCGCCTGTAACAGGGTCATCGATGCAGCATCTGCCCAATGTAAATCGTCTAAAAATAGCACCAGCGGATGTTCTTGAGTCGTAAAAACGCTCAGGAATTTTTGAAAGACCACACTTAACCGATTCTGCGATTCCGAAGGCGGCAGAACCGGCACCGGAGGCTGTTTCCCAATAATGAGTTCCACTTCCGGAATCAGGTCAATAATCACTTGACCATTTTTACCCAGTTGCAATAAAATTTGCTCTCGCCATTCGGTGATTCGGTCTTCACTTTCGCTTAAAATTAGGCGCATTAATTGCTGGAAGGCTTCAATCAGTCCGCCGTAGGGAATATTGCTTCTATACCGTTCAAATTTTCCCGAAATAAAATAGCCATTTTGTCTAATCAAGGGTTGGTGCATCGCCTGAAGTAGGGCCGATTTTCCCACCCCGGAATAGCCGGAAATTAGAACAATTTCACAGGATGATGAGGGGAGTTCGGCGGTTTTGTCTGTGCCGGAAATGGCGGAGATGACGGGGGCTTTGCGCCTAATTCTCCAGTAGGCTTCTTGGAGTAGCGCCAGTTCGCGATCGCGCCCATAGAGTTTTTCCGAAACCAGCAATTCCCCGGATAAATCCGCCGTCCCTAGGGCGAATTTCGTGATTTTGCCGCTTTCATTCAGTTGAGTTAAACAGGTGAGCAGATCCCCTTTGAGTCCGTAAGCACTTTGATAGCGCTCATCTGGGTTTTTTGCCAACAGTTTCATCACGATATTAGAAACTGCCCGAGGAATTTCTGGCTTAACTTCCGTGAGGGGACGGGGATTTTTGGCTAAATGAGCATGGACAATTTCCATCGGGTCTGTCCCTTTAAAGGGCAGTTCCCCCAGGAGCATTTCATAAAAAGTTACCCCCAGAGAATAAAAGTCCGACCGATAATCCAGTTCCCGATTCATCCGCCCGGTTTGTTCCGGGGACATATAGGGCAATGTCCCCTCCACGGCTCCCGGATTGACGGCCTTTTGGACGATAGAAATACTAAAATCTGTAATTTTTACTTGCTGGGTTTTTCCCTGAATAATAATATTTAAAGGATGAAGGTCGCGATGAATAATATGAGCGTTATGAATTTCTCCTAAAATTTCCGCCAGTTGGATGGCGATCTGTAAAAATTCTTTTAAATTTAACCTGATTCCGGTCAAATAGTGTTTGAGGGAAACCCCGCCCATATCCTCTAGGACTAAGGCAAGCTGATTGTATTCAAAGGTTTCCAAGGCATACACCTTGATAATTCCTGAACTGTTTAAATTCCGGGTAATTTCATATTCATGGTGAAGTTTGGCCAGTTCCTCCGGGGTGGGGTACTCGGCTTTGAGGAGCTTGAGGATCACTCGTTGGTCGTCGAGTTCTCGTTGAGCACGATAAACGATGGTGTTGACACCTTCGTAAATTTTTTCAATGATGGTGTAGCCTTTAAGCGAGATCGTCATGAGTCTCAACAATAGTCGATAGGTAGGCGTTAGAATGAAAAAGGTTTGATCCCCAGTTCAAGAGTGGGTTGTTTTCACGGACTTACCCCCTTTACGGCTCAATTACAACTGAGACAATCGGCAGAGGTAGACCCTTGATGTGCCAGGTCTGGATTGTGTTTCTCCACAGGGGATGTTTGTTACAATCCATTGAGACTGACTCTCCTCATTGAATCATCGCACCCCACCTCCGAGCCATTGTCATGGATGCTCACCCCTGAATCGGACCCAAACGGGTTCTTTTGAGCGGAGCGAAACAATCCGGCGTCATTTCACCGGGCGGAGGAACAGAACCCTGAGAACACCACTGTAGAAGCTGCACCCCGTTGCCCTCAAAATATGGATTAATCCATCGCAGTCGAATGAATCTCTATTGATTATGATAAGACGCCTTCGAGAGCTTTTAGTCCCCCGTTGCTAGACGCCGGTGGAGGAAAGCCTGGGGGAGGATAAGGGCGTCCCCTTCACTTGCCACCGATTCAATGTTCTATCGGTTGTAAGGGAGGTATGGAATAGGGCAAGGGAAAGCATTTTGATACACCCGCTTTCCGATCGCGCTGGGAATGTAGACTGACCTGATCCTTGGCCTCGGTTACCATCCCGAGGAAAGGGTAGGGATTACCCCCTTACCTGCTCACTGATTTTAAAGGTAATTTTGTGACTGTGCTAGAACCTCGGTGAAATCTTTGCTGGAAGGGGGCTAATTTTGAGCTGTTGGTGAATCAAACGGGCCGATCGCAACCCTCCCTAGATCTCAAAGGGGTGCGAAAACTCGCACCCCCTGGAGAATACCTGACATCAAACTCCCAATTCAAGATTCCCGGACTCGTGAGGAAGGGGTCCAAGAGGGCCGACAAGTCCCTCCCGTGCAATTGAGATGGAGTTCATGCCAATACAGGGTTGGAATCGCCCAACCGCGATCGCCTGCGTGTTCTTCTCCCAACCAGCGGTTTTCTAAATAATCATTCGGAGATTCATAGCGATGAGGATGCCAATAGGGAACGGTCAAGGACCCATAAACCTTGCGATACTCTTCCGAGTCAATCAAGGCCGATACCATTGCCCCCACACCATGTTCAACCAGTAACCAATCACATTCGCGGATTTCTGCTTCATCATGAGGCGATCGGCCTAAAAAATGCTTAAACGCATTCTCAATAAATTTGACATTGGAACTTTTCTCATAGAAACTTTCCAAATAAATTGAAGAGACGGCAATACTCTTTAAAAAATGCCGAATTCCAATTTTCCCCTTGATAAATTCTTTCTCTAACCCCGCTAACTTTTTCCGCTCAAACTGATAAGGTTGCCGTTCTAAGACTTGATGATAAATTTGTCGCAGAACTCCTTCTCGTTCTTCAACCGAGGCTTTCTGCTTCATCGTCACTGGTTCTTGTAAGCTCATGGTCTGCTCCTTTATTTGGATAAACCGAGTGGGATATTCATCCCGACATGAGGAGTGAGGCTGCTGATGGCTCACTGAAAACCCCTTTTTTGTCCCGGGATGGGAGACCGTATTAAATAAGTAGGACCAGAAACCGGGTTGCTGAACATAAGGGGTGGCTAATTAACAGCATTTTGGTGAAAAACCCCGGTTTCTAACCCTTGCTGCGTTCGCGTCCTAGGTGGCGATCGCCGCTTTTTGAACATTTGCCATCAGTTTTGGCGGAATATCTAATGCCTCAATCATCCGATTAATATAAGGATCAAGGTACTGATTTGCACTACTGGGTAAATGAGCATTGGTCGTTTCTTTCAGACAACGATAGGCTACCCCACAGGAATTTTGTCTCTGATAGGCCGTCAAAATATTAGATTGCCACAACACCAAGGAATCATTAAAGAACCGTGGATCATCTTTGAGAATGGCTAAGGCACTGTAGCGCATCACTTGAGTCATATCGTAATAACAGCGTTGTCCGTGCTTTTGCATAATGTCTGGATGCAGGGACATAAACTTCTTCAAGGCATGACGGACCAACAGGTCTCCCTTCTCCCGTAACATTTCGTAGGTTTTCACTCGTTCTGCAAAGGTTTGCAGATACCGTTTCATCCCTTGTAAATCCCCGGGACTGAGATACTGCCCTTCGTTTTCGTTAATGAGTTCTTGTAATTTGGAATTGATAGCTTGCATTGCATCCCCCTCTTTCTGAACCCGGACCCAATTTTTATGGCTTTTCTATGTCTAGTGTTATCGATCGCCGCCTCTTCCGGCAAGGGATTGATTTAATTTTTAATATTTCAGTAAATACCCTGAGTAGCGGGAACTAGCGGGGGGTGACAGGTGCCAGCAGCCTCTCAGACAAAATGATAGGGCGGGAGGGCATCCCCCAACTGTAACTCCCAGGCGGAACAGGTTTGCTGCCACTCTTGAAATCGTTCATAGAGTAAAGGTTCTTCCTGGATGGGGGCTAATAGAAAAATTCGATGACTCTGATCCTCAAGGTCCGAGGCGATCGCCTGGGGATAGCATTCAGTCACTTGGCGGCGAATCCAGTCCCACTGGGCGGATTGCTCATTTTGAAAGGCTTGAATCACTTGATAGCGCTGTTTTTTTGCGAGTAAATAGGCTTTACCACGGACCTCAGCGGAAATCTCAAACTCGGGTTCAGGACGGGGAAGGCATTTTAAAATGTACTCCCCTTGACCGACAAAGCGATCGAGTTTCTCTAAATATTCCGCTTCCCGAGTGATTAAATGCTCTTGTAATGCCTGGAGGGACCGAAATAGGGTTCCAAATCTCAGGGGTAAGAGGCACTGTTGGGGAAACAATTCTCCCAGGGTGCGATCATGGGCGACGATCGCCTGAACCAAAAGCGCATCATCCCCTTGCAAGCGCTGAATATCCACATCGAATTCCACCACAGCACAAATCTGCTTCCCGGGAACCAGTTGCACCGCTTGGCCAATTCCGAGGGGCAGTTCTAACTCAACCGTAGGTATTTTTAAAAAAGCGTAAGCGTAAACTTCCATCAGTTAACTAGGAATAAATTCGATCGCCAAGCCTAGCTGTGCCCAACCGGATTGCCAGTATTGCTCGCCGGGGCAGATTTCTACTGCTAAAGTATCCTCCCGGCTTAACAACCCTGTCACCAGAGTTTCTACGGGATCACAGGCGGTTTTCTCCGGCATGGAGGGGAACGAGACGGGGGCAACTCGGTCCCAGAATCGGGCAGATAACTGTTCCAGGGCGATCGCTTCAGAATACCACCCACTCGGAGAAGATTGAATCACCGTCCCTAAAGCTAGAGGCGCGATCGGCGAAGCAGGCTGTCCCGTAGCAATATCAATTGACCAGGAGAACCTGGGGGTTTCCACGGTCAAAATTCCCACCAGGCGCACCATTCCGGTTTCCCACTCTCGTTCCGGTTGCAGGATGCGGCCATTGACTCCAGCAATCCATTGCATTGCCTCTAATCCTGACCCTAGCATCTTCCACAACAGTTGAGAGGCTAATTCATCGATGGAAATCTCTGGGGGAGGGGGTGGTTGGGGGGGAGTCAGGGCGAGGCGACTGGCGATCGCCACCAATAAGGGAATCAATTCCGACCCCTTCCCGTGGTTGTTGCTTCCAGAAATGCCCTGACTCTTTTCTTGCCATTCCCAGAAAAGAGGAAGGACTGCAGCAGCAATTCCCCCATCGCAAGTCCCAGGAGTGGTGGAGGAATCGGGATAGTCTACCAGGGCTTGACAGGCGCGAATTTTCACGCAAGTGGGGTGATCTGGGTCTGAAAATGGCCCCGAGAAGAACTCCAGTTCCGGATCCCGAACAAATTCAAACTCTAAGGTGAGTTGAATCTCACCCACCTGCCAGCGACTCCCGGGTTGCAGGAATTCCACCGCCGTGGGTTGGAGGAAGCGGGCGAGTTCTGGGGTAGCCCGGTGCAGTTGTTCGAGGAGTTGGGAGAGGAAGTCGCCCAGGGGAATGGACTCACGCAAGGGGGCAATTGCATCGGACTGAATCCGAGTGGTTTCCGGGTCCAGGGGGACTAATTCGCCGGGGTAGGGACAAGGGCGATCGCTGGCGAGGTCAAAAAACCAGTGGCAATCCCCACTCTTTCCCCGTAATCCGAGCACCAGTCGCACTATTCCCCCGTCCCATCCCTGTTCGGGTTGGAAGATATGGGCAGGAATCCCGCTAATCAGTCGCATCACCGCTTCGCAACTGCTGACGGCGTACCAGAGGAGTTCTGGAATCCAGTCTTCTAGGGGGATGAACAGAGATTCTGGGGCGGCAATGGGGTCTAGGTTGGGTTCTGGGGAGAGAACAGCCGCTTGCTGGAAGGCATCGAGGACCTGACAAGCTTCCGGGAGGACGTAGGGGGTGAGGATTTCCGGAGTGGGGGGAGAGTCGAAGAGGCGGACGACTTCGGGTCGCCGCATTTCGGATACCTTGGCGATTAGTTTCTCCCAGGCGGAGATCGCCCCGGGGTCTAAGCAATATTCACCGGCTTTAGGGCCGGTCTTTGGGGGAATCAGCTTGAGAATGGTCTGCCGGACCTTTAAAGGGTCAAAGGGTGGATGTTCCGGGTTTAAGGGTTGGGGTTCACTCATCAGGTTTCCTTCCCTCGATCTGGAAGAAGTGGATCGCGCCGCCAAAGTCAGTCCGGGTGGCGATCGCTAAATTTAGGGGATTCGGTGGCATTTGGGTTCCGGAATTGAAGGCGGCAGCCAGGGCGATGGGGGACCCCGGTCCTTGCACCGCAGCCACTGGCTCTAAGTCGTTATTAAACCAGAGAATTTGCCCTTTCTCATCGGCAGTCGCCCCACCTCCAGGGACAGAGGACAAACAAACTGGCAGGGTTTCTAAGGGTAGCCGACGCACCCGCAGGGGCCAAAGTTGAATCTGCCACAGGGCGGGTCTGGGGTGACGGCTGATTCCCACCAGGGTATAGGGTTGTTCAGTTAAAATCACCGGGTCCAAAATGCCCTGAAATGATTCTGCACCGACTCGGGTTCCCCGTCGGGTATAAACCTGAAACAGGGTCCGGCCCTGGTTGGGGGTGGAGTCATAGCGAATTGCTAGGAGATGTTTGGAGTCGAGAAAGAGGATCCTAGGCAGCTCATCGTCAGGAATTGGGCAGTGATGGTCTGGGGCCTTAAATCCAGTGGGGGGAAGGCTGGCAAGGGAATAAAAGTTGAGTTGTCCGGGAAGGGCAATGGCTAACCAGCGGCAGTCGGGGTCGATCGCCATCCGAAATTCGCCATCACAGGTGAGTTGCTGTTGGGGTTGACCCTGGGCGATCGCCAGCCAATACAGCCGACGTCCGGTACTGACCCAACAGCCCCCCGTCCCGGGCAGAACTTCCGTGACGCGATCGGGAAAATCGACCACCTTGGGGGGGAGGGCTAGTTGATGCCAGAGTCTCACCTGATTAGCATGGGCAGCGTAGAGATAGCCATCCTGGGAGACTAACGCCGTGGTGGGGACCGCCAGGGGAATGCGGGAATGTTGGCTACTGGGGCATTCCGGCTTGGACTGCAACGGGGACTCGTTCAAGGGTAACGGGCGATCGCCCCAGAGTCTGACTGCTGGTTCATTCATCGCTTCCTGTATCCCTTGTGCCATTTGTGCCGCGCTAGAGTACCGACGCGCCGGGAGTTTCTCTAAGGCTTTTTCCACGATTAACCGCAAGGGCAAAGGCACCTGTTCTGGAACCTGCAAGCGCTGATTCAAATGCGCCCACATCAGGTCCCCAGGTTTTCCCGTAAAGGGTCGATATCCCAGAAGCAGTTCAAACAGCAAAATCCCCATAGAGTAAATATCCGCACCCCGAGAGTACAAGCCATAAAAGCCTTCCGGGGCTGCATAAGCCGTCGCCCCCACTGCTTCCATTTCATCATTCTCCCCGCGACGACTCCCTTGCAGTTCGCCGAAACGCCGCGCAATGCCAAAATCGGAGAGACGGGCAAACCAAGACCCATTTCTGACGCTTAACAGGATATTTTCCGGTTTGATATCACAGTGAATGATTCCCTCATCATGAGCCGATTCCAATCCCGCCAGAATCCCCAGCATTAATTGCATCCCTTCCCCTAAACTCAGGGAAGCGTTTGCTTCCAGGAGTTCCCGCAGGGTTGCCCCTTCACAATAGTCCATCACTAAATATCGGGCAGCAGGGGTTTGTTCTAAGGCACGACAGGTGACAATATGCGGATGTTGCAACGTGAGTAAGGACAACAGTTCGCGCAAAAATTTATGGGTGGGTAGACGCAGGTGAGTCAGTTCTTTGAGGGCCACCAATTGGCCGGTTTTGCGCTCGATCGCACAAAAGACTTTGCCAAATTGTCCCTGCCCCACTAAGGCTAAAACTCGGTATTTGGGCAGTTGCTTTTGGAGTTGCCGCAATTCCTTGGGTGTTGCGGGTCCCGAGGGACGACTTCCTCTCAGATAGCCGCGATTCGGCCCCTCATCGGATTGGTTAGTCCGGTCCATCCTCTCTCCCTTGTTGATCAGGTCTTGATCATGCGATCGCTTTGTGCTCTGATGAGTCATCCCAACTCGCCGCGTATGTTGCCCCTTCCTATCCTAAATCCCTTTGCCTGCGAATGACCGCTTTCCACCCCGCCTCGGGCCTGCTGACTTGAACCGCCAATGTCACAATAATTAAGATTGAGCCAGCCTTCAGGGTGCATCAACTTTTCAATCGGTCGGGGTGAGCATAATTATCTTTAATTGTCAAGGGTTAATATCAAAAAAAGCCCGTCCCCTTGCTCATTATCCGCACACTCAAAACCGGATCTACCCTAACTCGTGATCAACCCCACAACCCACAACAAATCACCCAATATAAGATGGTCAAAACTGTTCGCCTAGAACCAATCGCCCAAGATACCGAAGTTCAGACAAATGCTAACATTCTCTCGGCCCTACTCGCTGAAGATCTCCACGTACTCAAAGAATGTGGAGGGCGAGGATTATGTGCCACCTGCCATGTGTTTATCAAACAAGGCATGGAGAGTCTCTCTCCAATGGGACGCCGAGAACAACGCACCCTAGAGGTGATCACCACCGCCAAAATGAACTCTCGTCTCGCCTGTCAGTCCCGCATCCTCGGAGAAGGAGTCGTCGTCGAAGTCCCGACAGGGATGTATCTCGATGCGATTGAAGATATCGAGGCCCTCATCGGGCGGCGCACCGAACAAGATCTCTTACATCCCATCACGGGTCAAATTGTGGTGGAATCGGGTAAGTTAATTACGCGATCGGTCATTCTTGAGCTCAAAGATGTTCGCCTGCAAGTCGGACAATATTTAGCCCGCACTCGCGAAGCTTAAAAGCACTGGGTTTCTGAGTGTAATGCTCTCTCTAGTTCGGAAATAGAGCTCTTACCTCATTCCCGATTAATCCCCCCAAACTCTCAGAGAAAGGGGGGATTTTAATGCAACAGTCCTGCCAGAATGGTTCTGACAGGACTGCCTGTTATAGTGACTTGTTAAAAAGACCTTTGAGGTCTGTGTTATTTAGATTTTCTATGTTTCTACTTTATCTGAACCTCGCAAGAGCGCACATCTATCTTTAGAGAGAAGTTGCCGGAGTCGGGGGTTAGAGGCGGCAGAACTTTAGGAGGTTGGTCGAGTAGAGAGTAAAAACCGGGTTTTTTCAGAAAGTAAACCTCTGGCAAAATTCTTTTAAGCCTCCCTTAATACCGCCAATCGGTTGGGGGGTTCTCTCCAGTATTTTGCCAGAGGTCAAGTCTAGGGCGATGGGCAACAAATCTGGCAAGAAACCCGGTTGATTGTCCTCCAGATTGAATCGAGAAGTGCTGTTCTAGGAGAAGCCAAAACAGGCGATCGCCTCCCTTCCAGGGCAGGAAATTGTTAATCCCTCACCACCACCCGTTCTAATCGCAATAAAGGGTATCGCGGGTGTTGCGTCCCGTAACAGGATTGGTCCCGGTAGCCAGTTCACAGAGGATAGCAGTGGCATCATCGCGCAGGTAAACATCGGTAAAATCTGCGCCTTCGATGTTGGCCCCGTTAAATTTGGCACTGAAGGCAAAAGACCCTTCGAGAATGGCATTTTTGAGGTTTGATTTGATAAACCGGGCCGTATCTAAGGTGGCGTTACTCAGGTTTGCACCTTCTAAATTTGCCTCTTCTAGGTGGGCGGCAAATAAGCTGGCCCCTTGCAAGTTGGCATGACTTAAGTTACTTTTACGCAGGTTAGCGTGGTTAAAGCTGGCTTGGGTAAGGTCGCGACCGGAAAAATCCACACCGAGGAGGTTTTCTTTGTTATAGTTTTGGGCTAGAGCCTCGGGAGGATAAGCTGTGGTCAGGGTGGCAACTGTTCCGACTGCCAAGAGCCAAACCAGTACCGAAACAACCAGACTCATGACCCGAGTCCAACCCCAGTTACAAAACCAATTTTTCATACGTTCGTTTCGTCGATCCAAAAGTGACTCCTGCGCGATGGGAGGGATAATTTTTTAAGACAAAGAAAATTCAAGTATCCGTTGTTATTTTACCAGCAAGAGTAACCCTGGAGTTGTCTGATGTCTGCCTCTTCTCCCCTGTGGTTCAGTATTCCGGCTGATCAAAATCCCACTCCTGGTTTGTGGGGTGAAGCGTTTGTTGCTCAATGGTTACTGGATAAGGGATGGGAGATTTGGGCCCGACGTTGGCGCTGTCGCTGGGGGGAAATTGATCTGATTGCTGGGCAGTATTCTTATACAACACAAAGTAAGCCGGTTGTCAAGGGAGATCTCTCCCCTCATTTAGTCCGGAGTGAGGGGGGTCTGTTGGCATTTGTGGAAGTCAAAACGCGATCGCCAGGGAGTTGGGATGCCGGGGGTCTGCTGGCCATTTCGCCGGGGAAGCAAGCCAAACTGATCCAAACCGCCCAGTTATTTTTAGCGGAACATCCGGAGTTAGCTGAGTTTCCCTGTCGGTTTGATGTAGCTTTGGTCCAGTATCACCGCCAAAGGCGATCGCCCCAGTCAGGGGTTAATCTCCCAGGCGATCGCGCAGGTCAATCCCAACCCACTACAGACTATTGCTTTACCCTGCATGATTATATTTGTGGAGCGTTCGATGCCTAAAATCGAAACCCCCTAATGTGTCCCGGGGACGAGAGTTCAGTTGTGGGAATTGGCCCGGTTTATGCTAAAGTTTCCGGACAATACCCCAACCCTTGCACAAATTGTTCGCGAAATTCCTCAATTTCACTCAAGTCAGGATGACCGTGAGAGACAACCGCAATCTGATAGCGACGCATCACCTCAATGGGAGACTGTTCGTTTTCCAATGCCCACAGCGCCATTTGCAAGCGGATACTCGGTTGACCGGGGATTCCTAGTTCATTCATAAAGGCTCGAAAATCCCCATCCTGCTGCGCTTTCAGGGGGTGATTCATTTTCACCCGCACAATCCATCCGTCAATTTGATGAATCACGGTGAGGAAACGCACCGGCAGATTCGCGCTGGTGTTGAGATATTCCGCAACTCTTAGGGTTAGACTGGCATTTGCCAGGTGATAGAGGTAATCCATCTTCACCAATTTCCGTATTCTGGGACAATAATGAGTCATCTGGGTTGTCCTGTGGGTTAGTTGATTGCTTGTTGGCTCCATGAACCTAGCTTTCCCCATCCCTAGCAAAGCTTTAATAACTCTAGCCTTTGGACTTTGTAGCGCCAGGGAAAATATGGCTACATGAGTTCAGGCCAGTGCTAGGAAAGGAATCCAGATGCTTTGCGTTCTCATCGAATTAAGAAGAAACTTAACTGAAGTAGGGAAGAATTGAACTTTCTTAGAGATGTGACTTTACAGGAAAGGTTCGCTGGTAAAAATCTGGAGATTTTGCCAACTTTGTGTATAGGTTGCTCTGCTTTTATTCAATTCACCCCTGTCCTTGTCATCCTTCGATCGCGTAACTCTCAAAGCTTCACCTTCTATTGTGGCGATCGCTTGGTTTTTCTAACATGGGTAATATCCCTCTGATGATATGGGGAAGTCTACCCAAGTTCTTACACTTACCCAGAGATTCCCTTTTGTTAAAGCTTTCTTAAACTATCCTAGGTATTTATCGGCAGGTTTCTCTCATCCCTTCACTCTCCTTTTATTCAATTTAGCAGATTTTAAAAATAAAAGTTTAATTAGCCAAACCTTATATTATAATCTTCTATCTTAGCACAGATTCAACGGAATAAATCCCTTTTTGGGATGACAAGTATGTTACCTAACGAAATGGATTCTGAGACCCTAACATCCCCGGTCAACGCCCTCAACGGCCCAACCCACAGTAATACCGGGGGCGATCGCACCCTATCCGGATATGACTACCACCTGCCGGAAGACCGAATCGCTCAGAATCCGGTAACCCCTCGGGATAGCTCTCGGTTGCTGGTGGTGGATTCCCCTACCAGTCACCAGCATCGGCGATTCCGAGACCTTCCAGAACTCCTAGAACCTGGTGACTTACTGGTTCTCAACAATACTCGGGTGATGCCCGCTAGACTCTACGGTTATAAATCCACAGGTACACCTGTTGAGGTCCTGCTGTTAGAAGAACAAGAGAATAACCAGTGGTTAGGATTAGTCAAACCCGGTCGGCGGTTAAAACCTGGGGCGCTGATTCAGTTTACTGCCCCTGACACTCTCAAGGGCGAACCTTTATCAAACTCTACCTTGCGGGCGAGGGTATTAGCCACCGATGAAGCGACTGGGGGGAGAATCTTACAATTTGAGGCGGCACCGGGGACATCAGTCCGGGAGTTGCTGGAGTCCTATGGACAGGTGCCGTTACCGCCTTATATTACCCAATCTGTCGCGTCACCGGACCAATATCAAACGGTTTATGCCGAAGAGTCTGGATCCGCTGCTGCACCCACTGCGGGGTTGCACTTTACGGAAGAATTGCTCGATCGCCTGGAAGCAAAGGGAATTAAGCGGGCTTTTGTCACCTTGCACGTGGGAGTGGGAACCTTTCGCCCGGTGGAGGTTGAGGATGTCACCCGCCATCAAATGCATGAAGAGTGGGTGCAAGTCCCGCCGGAAACGGTGGAAAAAATCCGCGAGACGAAAGCGCGGGGGAATCGAGTGATTGCGGTGGGGACCACCGGGGTGCGATCGCTGGAAGGGGCAGCCGTTTCCGGGGAATTGCAGCCGTTTTGTGGCAAGACGGATTTATTTATCTATCCGGGATATCAGTGGCGGGTCGTTGATGGATTGATTACAAATTTTCACCTACCCAAATCGAGCTTGCTGATGTTGGTGAGTGCATTAGTGGGACGCGATCGCCTGTTGGATTTGTATCAGGAGGCGATCGCCCAAGAGTATCGCTTTTATTCCTTTGGGGACGCGATGATCATTTTGCCTGCCGCCAAGACTGGCGTCTGAGCCTCCTAAAAAATTAAGCATCAAGCACTTGACAAACGGCAATGCTTCATGCTTGATTTTTGCATTTAACTGATAGCAAGACGCGATCGCCCGCGTCTTGACCATCAATGAACCCCTACTTTTAGGATTCTTCGTCCTCGTCATCTTCGTCAGAAGGATAGACAAAACCCGTAGAACGTCCGGTCAATACCGACTTGCCGAGGGACAGGGCTTTTTGAGCTTGCAAAGCTGCTTTGTTCTTCCAAGTGGCTTTACGTTTATCGCGCTTGGATTTCGAGGTTTTCTTCTTGGGAACCGCCATAACCTGAATGACTCAAATTTTTGACAACCTTTCCATTTTAAGCCATAATCTTGACTCTGCGATCGCACCGAGAGTCGTTTGCGGCTATCTGGGGTAAAAAAATTTCACCCCCTACCCAGTTTTTGCCCGGGGTCCTCACGAATGAATATTTTCATGCTCAATCACAAACACATTCGCATACAGATTGGCTAAAACCTGCTGTCCTTGTTGGGTCAACCCTAAGTAAGGTAGAGCTTCCTGAATGTAAGGATAAACGCTTTCCCAATAAACCCGAGGATATTTAGCCCGCAGATCCCCCGGGTTTTCATACCCGAGCTTTGCATTCATGCCAATTTCTTCAAATTCATAGAACAGCGCACTAATCTTTTTCAAATATCTGGGATCGCTGAGTTGGCCAACTAGGGCCGCCGCCCGCACCAGTCCCGGATAAGTGCCATTTTCCTGAGAATCTTCAACCACCGGCATGGGAAACCGCGTTAGTTCAATATTCCGCTTGAGGGCTTCGGCATCAATCAGTTTATGGCCGCCAAAGCGCTCTTGAATAAACAGCTTATCGCGATCGACTCGATAGGGAGTCAAGCTGGCAGAGGTCGCCCCTTCCGGTAGAGTTACCGTTTCGCCATTGCAACCCGTGGCATAGATCCCAGCAGCAGTTTGATCCTGTTTGCAAACCCCTTTGACATAGCCGATATCGTGGCAGACCAGAGAAATGATAAAGTGCAGCCAATCTTCACAGGAAACGCCCCCCTCACGGATGTGTTTCCCCCGCAAGATCTCTTGTCCCACTAACGTGATGTTAATGGTGTGTTCGATATTGTGGTACAAGGCATCGGTATTTGCTAGGTTCTCTAGGGCCATGTGGCCCGCCCAACCGATAATATCTGCATAGTCTGGTTTCAAACCCCCGTATGTCCGAGCATAGCCTGCTTTAAGCTGGCGCACGAAGTCATCAATCAAGATTTCCGTGGTATTAAACATATCCCCTTCTGCCTGTTATTATTCGCGCTTGGTTGCCCTGGAGGGGCCAAAAACGCCGAGTAGACCCCAAACTTTGCTCCTGTCAATCATAAAAACTCGGATTTGTGAGCTTGAACCAGAGATAATGGTGCTGGTATTCAGTGTAGACAATTGGGTGACCTCAGAGGTAAAAATACAGCAGTCACGCTCCGACTCCGGTCCCCTTAGGAACGGGGGTTAGGGTGGGGACCCACCTTGGCCGGATGTAGAGACCCGAAATGAGGCGTCTGTAGCAACTGCGGACTGGCCTTCCCTCGCTGTTTTTTTCAATATACGGTTTTCGGATCTACTTCAATGACGGAGATCCTCGGGGGTCACGATCTAGATCACACCCATAGGCCGGATGCGATCGCATCGTAGAAAAGCAGAATCGCTAAGATCTATATCATATTGATCCTACCGATTTTCAGTGGAAATTATAGGTTTCCAAAAGAACAATGGAACTAACTGCAGCCATGTCTCAAGTCCCGCTGGAAGAATTATACGGTCAAGTCATGTTTTCTAATGTGGTCACTCGTGCCGATCGCCAACAGCTTAAAGCCGCTCTTTTAAAAGATTGCTTGAGCGAAGATGAACAAGCCATCATTGACCGAGTGCTTTATAACGTCCGCCGGGGATGGCTCCAGCTGAGCGATTGAACTCCGACCCACTTATAAAAAAACCTGCTTCTGACTTTTAGCAGTGACTACGGTATCCTTATTATTCATTTTGTCCGATTTTATATTCGGATGCTGCCTGGTGGGGTCAGTTCCTCAACCTGTCAGCACCCTTTAGCTTTTAATCTCTCAATAATTTATTTTCCCGGCCCCCAAAATCATCGAAGGGGAGAAAATTTCGATGAACGTCCCTCTGGTGTAGCGAAAATTGAGGGAAATTTTTTATGCTCATTTTCTACCCTTCTCCTAGGACCTCGGTTCAGTAGAAGTTAAAAACCGGATTGATTCAGTCTAGGCGAATTTTCCACCCTGGCTTGGCTTTAAACGCGGTTTCTTGTCCCCTGGATCTCATCCCTAGGCTGTGGCCCTCGGTCCCATCCACTATCGAGGGTTTGAGTTTGCTCTAGGGGAGAAGTCAAACTCTAGAGAGGGTAAATCTTAAGAGCGATCGCCCCTCTAAAATGCTACAATAAGAGAGACGTTTAGGCGGGTGCGACTCGTGAGTGTCTCCGTACAATTTATCAAGGGATTAGATGAGGAACTCGGCGGAATTAGTCTGCGAAAAGGCCGAAACTCGGGAACGAAAACTGTAGTATTACTGTTTGAACGGGTGCAAGCTATGGAAAAAGGCCGTAGCTTTATCAATAAAATAGAAACCTTAAATTTGTGTGATGAAGAAGGGGAAATTAAAGTCACTCCCAATGGCATGAAATTTCAATTTGTTGATGATGATAATCTGTCCCAAGCGGAATGTTCATTTGAGGTAACTTCTGATGAAGCATGGGAACGGGTAATGAGATTTTTGCACCGATATGCCGATGCATACGGGTTTGAATTTCAAGCGCCTAAAATCTAGGCTTTCTTCTGGGGCGATCGCGAAGTCGAGGGGGATTAGGTGGGAGCAACTCGATTGATTGACCCCCGCAATTTTCCTGGATCCCCACCTAACTGGTACCTTAATCCCGGATTTCTGTATCAAAAACTACAAAAAATCAGGACAGGGCGGTGATACTAAGGTACGATGCAGGTTACGCAATCAGCAGTTAAACAGCGTGAGGAGTCAGCAGCTTGAAAAAGGTAGAAGCCATTATTCGGCCATTTAAACTCGACGAAGTAAAAATCGCCTTAGTTAACGCAGGCGTAGTAGGGATGACGGTTTCAGAAGTCCGAGGCTTCGGACGGCAAAAAGGTCAAACTGAACGCTATCGCGGTTCTGAGTACACCGTAGAATTTTTACAAAAACTCAAAGTGGAGATTGTCGTCGATGACGACATGGTGGATCTGGTGGTGGACAAAGTGGTTGCTGCCGCTAGAACAGGCGAAATTGGGGACGGTAAAATTTTCATCTCCTCCGTGGATGAAATCGTCCGGATTCGCACGGGAGAAAAGAACCTGGAAGCCATTTAGACCCCTTAGACAGAATTAAGACTCCCCAATTGAGACTCAATTCTCCGTTCTCCTCAAATCTCCCCCCAACCTCAGTTGGAGGGGGATTTTTTATTAAACTTCTTGCTTTCCTTCTGTGCAGCCGATTGGCGTTTTTAAGGGGGGAAAGGGGGAGCAATCCTGTTTTTGGCAAGAGGTCTATTCTAAATCTAAGGTAGCTAACTGAGGCAGGAGAATATTAAAAGCTTGACCGCGATGACTCAGACGTTTTTTAGTCTGGGGGTCCATTTCCGCAAAGGACTGACGCTGTTCGGTGTGGTAAAAAATTGGGTCGTAACCAAAACCATTATTTCCTCGGGGACGATGGAGGATCCTGCCCGGACAAATCCCTTCAGCTTGTAATGCAATAGAACCATCGGGACGGGCGATCGCGATCGCACAGACAAACTGGGCCTCTCGGTTCAGTTCACTGCCTAACTCAAACAGCAGGCGCTCAATTCGCTCCGGATCCGTTGCGCCATAACGAGCGGAAAAAATCCCGGGACTGCCATCGAGAGCATCCACAGACAACCCCGAATCATCTGCGATCGCCCATTGTCCCGTCGCGATCGCCACCTGTGACGCTTTGAGGACTGCATTTTCCATAAAGGTCTCGCCAGTCTCCTCTACGTCAATTTCCGGGGGTTTGAGCTGCAATTCCCAGCCCAATTCTCCCAAATATGCCTCCATTTCTTCCAGCTTACCGGGATTGCTCGTGGCAACCACCAGGGTTTTTTGCGTTTCAGGTTCTGATTCTAAATTCATAGTAAAAACGAAGGATGTGGTAGCAACGGTTTCAGCAATCGGGGGTTGACGGTTCAGAGGGAGGACCCCACCCTAACCCTCCCCAAGGCACAGGGGAGGGGACCGGAGGTGCACTTAAACGTCAAAGTCCTATTCGGGTCCGCTAAACCCCCTGAGCCCACTGTTTGGCCCAAGCTAAGGTATCACGGACTTGGGCCAGGGTGGGCGCTTCGCAATAGAGGCGCAAAACGGGTTCAGTGCCGCTAAACCGAATCAGCAGCCAACTGCCATCGCTTAAGCGGAATTTGTAGCCATCAATGGTTAGACAATCCACCACCGATTGACCGGCGATTTGCGTCAATGTGGTAGTTTTGAGTTGTTCCCGGAGGCGATCGGCCACTGCCATGCTGCTCAGGGGTAAATCGATGCGGTCATAGCTGAAGTGATAGTCAGCTTGCTCCTGAGCGCGACGATAGAGGGTTCCTAATTCTAAGCCGGAGTGGACGATCGCCTCTAGGAGGTACAGGGAGGAGAGCAAGGCGTCCCGTTCTGGGACATGGGTGCCATATCCAATGCCGCCCGACTCTTCGCCACCAATCAGGACGCGATTTTCCAGCATCCGATCGGCGATATATTTGAAGCCGATCGCGGTTTCCATCAGCGGTCTATCGTACAATTTGGCCACCCGGGGAATGAGGTCGGAACCGCTGACGGTTTTGATGACGGCCCCCATAAATCCGCGCCGTTTCGCCAGATGTTCGATTAAGACGGGGATCAAGATTTGGGAACTGAGGAAGGTGCCATCGCCATCGACGGCAGCAATGCGATCGGCATCGCCATCGAAGACAAATCCCACAGATAAACCCGGATTGGTTGATCGCCGGTGGGTTCGCATCTGGCGGAAGAGGGAGGAGAGGTAGCGCGGCAGGGGTTCGGGGGCACCGCCATCAAAGAGGGGGTCGCGATCGCTGTTGATTTCCTGCACCGGGACCTCCAGGATTTTACCCAGTCCACTGGCTCCCGCGCCATGCATGGCATCCACAAACACCGTGAGTTGACCTTGGGCGACTGCCTCTTTAATCCGGGCAATATCCACCATTGAGCGCAGCATTTCGCAGTAACTCGGCCAGATATTGAACTTCTCTAACTTTCCTGGGTTCGGGGACGCGGACCCTAGAGGGTTCTCCTTGGCCAGTTGCGCTTCGATTCGTTGGGTGACTTCTGGAGGGACTGAACCCCCAAATGCACCCTTGACTTTTAAGCCCAGGTAGGCTGCGGGATTATGGGAAGCAGTCAAGACAATTGCGCCGAGGGCCTTGCGTTGGTTGGCTAACCAACTAAAGGCAGGGGTAGGGGCGTAGGTTTCTGACAGCATCACGTCAAAGCCTACGGATTGGATAGACTCAGCAGCGGCTTGGGCAAAGGTTTCCGCCATAAAACGGCGATCGAACCCCACGATAATGCTCCGGCTTCCCGTGGAGGGTCCATAAACTTCCTCTAAAACTTGGGCGGCGATCGCCGCCACCCGGACCACCCGCTCGAAGGTAAAATCAGCGGCAATCACACCGCGCCAACCATCGGTACCAAATTTAATCGGGCTACCATTCACCGGGAGAGAGATGGGCGCAGAACTCATAAATGTGTGCCTCAAACCACAATAATTTTTAAAGGAATATCGACTTAGCCAGGATCCTAATCGACCTTCAGAGAATCAGAGCAAAAGATAGATTGACCTATAAGGTTTTGCACTCGGTGGTTACCGACTCATCTCTGTCCTAAGCGTTTAAGATTTTATCAAAAAACTTGAAAGATAAAACAGGTTAGAACAGATTAGTGAGCCAAATTTCCTCCCGTTTAAAGGAGAGATTTGTGAGAGATTTTAGGCCAAGAGTTCATGAATCGACACAATTGCCAGCTTCACAGCGATCGGGTAGACCAATAATAGAGTGCTGGCGCTTGTTAAAATGTAAATATTCGGTAATTTTTCAGGAAGTGGGCTACCGGGAGCCATCCTTAAAACTGCTAAAATAATTAAGTCTGTTTTATTCTCTTGTAAATTCAGGAAACCCGTAATCGAATATGGCTATTATAATTGGCACAGATCAGGCTGAGCTCATGTTGGGAACCGCTGAATCCGATTCAATTTTGGGCTTAAAAGGTGAAGACACAATCGAGGGAAGCGCAGGAAATAATACCCTCAACGGCAACCAGGGGGCAGATATCCTCATTGGCAAGGAAGGGGATGACTTCATGTTTGGGGGTCAAGGAAATGACGTCATGTATGGCGGCACTGGGAATGAAACCCTGTTTGGGAACTTAGACAATGACACCCTATTTGGAGAATCGGGAAACGATCTGCTATTAGGTGAGGCGGGACGGGATATCCTCTACGGGGGAGACGGAAACGATGTTTTACAGGGTGGGGAGGATAATGACACCCTCCTTGGCGACAATGGCGATGATACTCTATTTGGAGAAACAGGGGATAACGTCTTATTTGGCAATAAAGGCGATGATCTGCTCCTGGCGGGACTGGGAGACGATACCCTCTATGGTGGACGGGATGACGATAACCTGTTTGGAGAAGACGGAAATGACCGGCTATTTGGAGATTTAGGAAATGATATCTTAAATGGCAACATCGGTACGGATACCTTAGAGGGGGGAGAAGGTGAAGATACCCTCTATGCTGGACGTGGGGATGATAGCCTTTTTGGAGGTGCTGGAAGTGATTGGCTCTTCGGAGGATTAGGCGCGGATACCTTGACTGGCAGCACTGGCTCGGATTATTTTGTGTTGCAGTTAAATGCTGGGGTAGATCTGATTACTGACTACAACCCTCAAGAGGATTTCTTGGTTTTGGATAAGGGTTTAGAATTCGGAGATTTGGACTTTAAAAATATTACGAATGTTGGTCCAGATAATAGTCTTACCTCTAGTACCGCTATTTTGCTTACCGAGACGCAACGAATTGTTGCTCTGATATCGGGAGTGTCCGCCTCTGGTTTCACCGGGGCTGATTTTGTGGATAGTTCTGGAAAAGCGATTTCTATCGAACGTGCCCCAGTGGAAGATAATACGACTTCGACAACGACAACTGAGAATTTTACAGCGACTAATAATCTATTTGAGACGGGTTTGGCGGATCTGTTTAGCACGGCTACAGAGGATACTTTGGAATCCAGTGCTAATCAGAATATTCGCAGTGGGTCTGATTTTTTAGCTTTGGATAATACGGATACCCTGGCACTGATTTAATGACTGGGAGGCAGGAGGAGGGAAGAGGGAGTTTGAAAGGCTCAAACTCTACACCTGCAGTGAGTCAGGGTAGAGGCGATCGCCCCCTAAATGCACCTGGCGATCGTCTGAATCCCCAGCAAAGTAGCCGCGCTTTGGAGAGGAGCGTAAGCGGGTAACTACCATCAAAGGGACCCTGGGGAGGGTCGAACTCCCGATGGACCCGACCCTCCCCAAGGCATCACAGAGGGCGATGGGACAAAACACCTCAAAACCTAGCAATTTGAGGCTTTTTTCCGGGAAAAAGTTACTGGGGTAAGGGTGGGAAGGAGACAGGGGAAATCCCCTTCCCCAGAGTCGTCATTCTCCATCAACGCTCACCGAATCCTCAAGATCGGGAGTAAGATCCGCCGCAGCTTCAGATAAAACATCCAGGAGCGATCGCAACTTGATCCGCTGGATGTAGGGCCACCCTCCAGAGGTTTCGATATCTCGCAACAAGTTGTAAAGTGCCTGTCGGTTACTCGGGAGAGATTCCAAAAACAGACTTTCGCAAATTTCTCGATGAAGTCGCTCTAAAGTCCGCAGTAACTCCAAGAGTGCCAGACAATCTCCCTGATAATGATTGGCGACAAGACGCAAGTCCTCAATCGTAGTGCTTAAATTGGGTAGTTTGCCGTCGGAGTCAAGATTTGTATTCAAGTTCATGTAGTTTTTTGCCTCAAAGTCGCGGGTAAACATTCCAATCCTTAAGCTGGGCTTTCACCGGCTTGTGCTGGGAGTCTAGGGCTATCAAATTTGATATTTTATCTAACTTTGTGCCGAGGGAGAGAAACGGAATCCGGTGAAGGTGGGTCAAAAATCCGGGTTTCCCCAGGCGATCGCCCTCCATTCCTGAAGCCGGGGGACCTTATGGGGTAGAAACCCCGTTGCTTTAAAAATGCTCTGCCTGCGTTGCCACAAAATTAGGATCAAAAATCGGATTTCTTGTGCCTTTTAATTCTGTACCGCTGCCCTAGGATCCATGCAGAGGTAACCCGGAACATACCACAGTCCTCAGTCAAACGCTTCGGTCCCAGTGGCGATCGCTCAGGAGGGTTACCAATAATGAACCCGATGAACCCAGATCCGGGGCGATCGCTCAGACCCTCTTCAACCCCTCTCTCCTCCCCCCACTGCGCTTTCAAGGCGGCGGGTTCCGAACAAGACATTCAACCTATCAGTCTTTTCCCAAGCGCCGGTTTAAGGATCCCGATAAGTGGTACATTCTGGCATTGATGAAAATACCATTGGATGCTTTGGAAATACAGTCTGGGGATCACAACCCTTGCATTCTTTCCCCTCTCCAGAAGAATTAAAAGCAACCTACGTTACGATGGGTGCTTATTTCGGTAAAATGCTCTATGGCATCTAAAAGCAACGTAAAATGCTTAAACCTCGACATGAGAATTCCCGCTTCCCTGCGAAGTCGGAGTCGCCTTGTCGCCGTAGCAAGCTGAAACGGACTGAGGAGATCATCTCTTCCGGTCAGCTTACCTAATCCAGGTGACTGACATAGATGCTGCCTCCTCAATCCCCGATCGCCGAACAAAAAAGCCCGCACTATTTTCCGAGAGTGCTACAACTGACAAAACCGATTGAGGATTTGGGTTGCTCGGTCGTTGTTTCTGCGGTAGGCATTTCGTTGTCATAGATGAGTAAGTTTACTCATTAGTTCTGAATCGAACTTGCAAAGGCTTAACGGTTTGGGTTCGGTCGTCCGAACGAAGTTGAACCCAAACCGAAGATTAACCCCTGGTGGGATTGTCAAATTTTGAAATAAAGGTTGACCATGAGGTATCGCGCTTTAATTGTCGCATTTCTAGCAGTATGCTTGAGCGTGCTAACGGCTTGTAGTGAAGGGCCGACGGTGGGGAGTAAAGAACTCACCTATGATGATATCAGAAACACGGGTTTAGCAAATAGCTGTCCGGAATTGGCAGAAACCGCTCGGGGTGCAATTCCCATTGATGGCAGCCAATCTTATTTGCTGAGTGATCTGTGTTTGCAACCAACGGAATATTTTGTTCTGGAAGAAGGAGCAAATAAACGGAAAGACGCCGAATATATTCCCAGCAAACCGTTGACTCGTTATACCTCCTCCCTGACCCAAATCCAAGGACCCTTGACTTTGGGCAACGATGGCAGCTTCACCTTTGTAGAAAAAGATGGGATTGACTTCCAAGCGATCACCGTCATGCTTCCCGGTGGTGAAGAAGTTCCTTTCTTGTTCACCGTCAAAGGTCTAATTGCAAAAAGTCAGCCCGGACTTGACAGCATTAATACCTCGACTGACTTTCAAGGAGACTATACCGTTCCTTCCTATCGTTCTGCTTCGTTCCTTGACCCGAAAGGTCGGGGTGGTACCACTGGATACGATAATGCGGTGGCGTTGCCTGCCCGTTCTGACGGGGCGGATTTGAATCGCTCTAACGTGAAGCGTGCACTTCAGGGTAAAGGTCATATTTCCTTGAGTGTTTCTAAAGTCAATAGTACCACTGGGGAAATTGCTGGTATTTTCGTCAGCGAACAGTCTTCGGATACTGATTTAGGTGCGAAAGAGCCTGTAGAGGTGAAGATTCGCGGTCTATTTTACGGTCGCGTGGAACCAGACGCATAAGCGATCGGGTTGCACTCATCACCTGAAGAATCCGACTAAAGGGGCAATTGGCCCCTTTTTTTTTGGAGATGGGATGGGGAAGATGGGGAGGATGGGGAAGATGGGGAGGATGGGGAAGATGGGGAAGATGGGGAAGATGGGGAGGATGGGGAGGATGGGGAAGATGGGGAGGATGGGAGATAACGACGGCAAGTCGTGAGGTTGAACATCTCCCCTATCTCCCCATCTCCCCTATCTCCCCATCTCCCCCATCTCCCCTATCTCCCCTATCTCCCCTATCTCCCCTATCTCCCCCATCTCCCCCATCTCCCCCATCTCCCCCATCTCCCCCATCTCCCCTATCTCCCCTATCTCCCCTATCTCCCCCATCTCCCCTATCTCCCCCATCCTCCCCATCCCATCTCCAATCCCCTGTCGTTTCTTGATAAAGAGAATATGACCGAGGATAGTTGTTTTTTCCCAAGTGAAGTTAGGATAATCAAGGTATCCTCAATCGTTGGATAGAGTTGCCGTGAGTTATTGCCTCAATCCTAAATGTCCGAATCGGGCTGACCCCTTGAATGCACAAAACCGGATCTGTCGGCATTGTGGTTCGCTGTTGATTTTCCAAGGGCGCTACAGGATTGGGCGATTATTGGGAGAAGGGGGGTTTGGTCAAACCTTTGAGGTGAATGATGGAGGGCTCCTGAAGGTCCTGAAGGTCTTGACGGATGATAATCCGAAGGCGATCGCTTTGTTTCAGCGCGAAGCTCAAGTCTTAAGTCATTTGAATCACCCCGGTATTCCCCGGGTGGAATCAGACGGTTACTTTACAGTCCTGCCCAGAAATAGCCAGCAACCGTTACACTGTCTGGTAATGCAACGGATTGAGGGCCGGAATTTAGAGGTGTGGATGGCCGATCGCCATCATTTGCCGATTCCCCAGCATCAAGCCCTCAATTGGTTCAAACAGCTTGCAGAAATTTTAAATATTGTCCATCAACAGCAGTTCTTCCACCGCGATATCAAACCGTCGAACATCATGCTTCAGCCGAATGGTCAACTGGCGTTGATTGACTTTGGCAGTGCTAGAGAGGTGACGGGAACCTATCTGGCTAAAGTGGGAGGAGGTCATCAAATTACGGGGATTGTTTCTCCGGGTTATACTCCCCCGGAACAGGCGAATGGAAAAGCGGTGCCCCAATCGGATTTTTTTGCCCTAGGACGAACCTTTGTGTTCCTGTTAACCGGAAAAGAACCCAATGCCTTTCCTGAAGATACGCGCACGGGTCAACTTTTGTGGCGATCGGATGGAAGTCGCGGGGGTCCCACAGCGGGATTCACCACGAACCCGTTAGCGGATTGTATTGATTACATGATGGCCCCTTTTCCGGGGAATCGGCCTCAAAATACTCAGGTGATTTTAAAGCGGTTGGAGGAAATCGAACAGGAGATGCAGCAACCTTGGGGTTCCTCTGTGATGCCTGGGCGATCGCCTCAACCGATGGGCCCCATTCAACCTTATCAAGCAGCAGCGAGGATTCCCACTCGACTGCTACGATTGAATGGGGCCAGAAATTATAGTCGTCACAGTGGTCACAGTGGGCGATCGCGCTTTCATTACAAAAAAGCCCTGAAATCCTCTCAAAAATTCCTAGTGGGTGGATTTCTCTTAGCCTTAGCTGCAACAGCCACTCACCTATTTGGGGGATTTACCGTCCCCAATGTCTCGGCTTTACTCTGGTTGAACTATGGCAGTCCCGGGGTGATGCCTGAAGTTCCCCCTAACCCGAACGAACCATTCAGCGCGATTTCTACGGTGTCGGCTCAACCCTTGGCAGCAAAACAGCCGATCACGTTAACAAAAACCCTCGGGGGTCATCTGTGGGGGGTGAATTCCATTGCGCTGAGTCCCGATAGTCGCCTGCTGGTCAGTGGTAGTGTGGACAAAACGGTGAAACTATGGGATATAGAATCCGGTCAGGTCCGGCAGAGTTTATCCGGTCATTCTAATGAAATTTGGTCTGTAACTTTTAGTCCCGATGGCAGCAAGGTTGCCAGTAGCAGTGGAGATGGGACGATTAAAGTTTGGGAGACGAGTACGGGTAAGCTCTTACATACGCTCTCGGATCATGCCGCTTGGGTGATGTCGGTGGCGTTTAGTCCTGATGGCAAGCAGTTAGCCTCTGGTGGGTTTGACAATACGATCAAGTTATGGAATGTGGAAACTGGGGAGTTGATTCGGTCGATCGCGGGTCATTCGGGTTGGGTATTTTCCCTGGCTTATAGTCCCGATGGTCAACTGTTAGCCAGTGGCAGCTTCGATCGCTCCATTAAAATCTGGCATACTCAAACCGGAGAGGTGGTCCGCACCTTAGAAGGAGGGTTATATCGGTTCCGTTCAGTGGCTTTTAGTCCCAATGGTCAGTGGGTGGCTGGTGCGAGTGGAGACAGTTCGATTCTGATTTGGCAGGTGAGTAGTGGTCAGTTGGTCCGCACGTTATTCGGACATTCTGATGCGGTACACGCGATCGCCTTTAGTCCCGATGGTCAGATGTTGGTGAGTGGTGGCGGGTCTCTCGATAGTACGCTGAAACTTTGGAATATTGGGACGGGACAATTGTTACAGACCCTTAAGGGTCATTCGGATACGATTAATTCGGTTTCGATTAGCGCCGATGGCAAAATACTGACAAGTGGCAGTCAAGATAATACAATTAAGGTGTGGCAGTTACAGTAGAGGTGGTTTGCCTGGGGGCGAGTGACTCAACTAGGCCCGCTCTTTGTTCCACCTGAGTGGGATTTCACGGCAAATCTCTATCGGGAGGGCGATCGCCCCTCTATTCAGTCGGTCACTTTTTACAGTAAGATCAGAATATATGCTTTGAAAGGCGCTTTTCAAATGTAGGGGGAGTGTTTGCAATCGATTGAAATCGAGCCGAAACTTAGGGAACTCATGGGGATAGCTTCCTCTATAGATCCAGGGCTAGAGTACCGTTTGGAGGAAATCTGGCGTTGGATCAAAGATATGAGACCGGGTTTATTAATGCAGAAAAAATTTTTAATGGGGTTTCTGCTCGAAGTCATAAAGGATGCAGAATTTTGGTTGGCGCTCAAAGTTTTAACTGATGAGGAACGGGAATTATTTTTAAATCAGCTTACTCCCCCGGTCCGATTTTGGTACGAATTCCTGTTCCCGAAGTGGTTTAATGAAAAAGATAACAAATTTTACATTTGGAAACAAAAATTAAGATCCGGAGAATTCAATCAGGAGGATGCTCAACTGATTGACCTAATCGCACAAAAGATAAAGATTCGCGAAGGGAGCCTCGTCCAACGGTATGTGGCAGATTTTTCTATGGCAACCGATGCGATCGTCAGCAGCAACAAGGGCAGACCGCTTTGCGTCCAAGTCACTAGCATCTCTGATGATTTTTCTGACCATAAATACGAAGAGTGGAAAAAAACCCTGAAAGACTGGAATATAGAACGGGGGATTTTTGTGAGTTACAATCCGGGAAAAGAAGAATTCGTGAGTCAAGTGGTGAATTTGGTTTTGCATAACAGCAGCCATCTGGAAGAGTCAAAATATCTGAAATTCAGTTTTTAAGAAACTCTGTTTCTTAATAATTCCATTGGACAACAAACCTTTTTTAAGACTTTAGATATGGGTACGACAATCCAAACATCAAGTAAAGACCGCCTCGAAAAAGCATGGCAAGCCCTTCAAGGGGCTCAAGATTTACAGGAAGACCGCCTAAGATTTGGTCTGGATCATGTGAATCTTTATGTGGAGGATGTAGAGGGGGATTGGATAGAAACCTGGGGAGAAGGGCAGCAGTGGCAGAATCCTGTAAATTTGGGAAAGTGGTTTCAAGAGCGATTTGAACCGGGATGGCAGGCGATCGATGAAGTGTTTTGTCCAAAAAAAGATTCACTGGCGTTAATCCGGGAAACTGCCGGGGTAAAACGGGCGAAAACGTTGCAATTAGGCCATGAAACTAGCAAGCAGCGTCCGATCGCCTTGATTGTGACGATTAAGGCGGAATCTCACGGGGAAACGGGGGTATTAGTCCAGGTTTATCCCACAGGCGATCGCCCCGAATTACCCGCCGGTTTACAACTGACTTTGCTCTCTCACCACGGCGATCGCCTCCATGAAGTCGTCGCCCGCAATGCGGACTCGGGACTGCAAATGGAGTTAAGCGGACAACCGGGAGAACGCTATACCCTTCAGGTTACCTTAGAACGCGAGCAAGTCACTGAAGAGTTTGTAATTTAATTTGACGGCGTTGAACGGGCGGGGTGTATTCACCGTCCGTTGGATGGCTATGGCGCGTGACTCTAACCCGGGGGAAATAGACTCCCAGGAGGAGTGCAAAGTTATGGGCGATCGCCTAGGATAAGGTTTAGAATCTAGGACTCATTGCCATGACACCGCTCACTGAACGCTCTAATTCTGACCTCTTCCGGTCGGTATCAACGTTGCTGGCGATTCTTGCTGCCTTTGTTACTAATATTCTCGCCAATCTTTTCCCCTTTAATGGCCTAACGATTGGCGAAATTTCTAACCAAATGTTTCGGGATGTTTTAATTATTCCCGCTAACTATGCCTTTGCCATTTGGGGGCTAATTTATTTATCCCTGATAAGCTTTGGCATCTATCAAATGTTACCCGCGCAACGCCATCATCCTCGGTTAAGGCGCATGAGTTACTTGCTGGTTCTAGCCAGTTTAGCTCAGATTGCTTGGGTATTTTTATTTGAATATCTCCAGTTTGGCTGGTCCGTGTTAGCCATGCTGATTATTTTAGGGTCGCTGATTCTCACCTATATCCGCCTACAAATTGGGAAAGAACGAGTTCCCCCTCGGGAAAAATGGTTTATTAACACTCCCATAAGTATTTATTTGGCTTGGATTAGTGTTGCCACCGTGGTGAATATTGCTAGTACCCTCTATGCCTGGGGTTGGAATGATCCGAATATTTTGGTATTTTGGACGGTGATTATGCTCGCGGTTTCGGTGGCGATCGCCGCTGTCGCCACGATTCAACGAGGAGATACCGCCTTTAATCTTGTATTTGTGTGGGCTTATATTGCGATCGCACTCCGGCAAAGCGAGTATCTGGTAATCGTTAGCACCGCTTTAGGATTAGCGATCGGGCTGATTCTCCTCCTCGGTGTTCCCTGGTTGAAGAAGCGCCGAAAAACTTGACGAAAATATCCCTTGCCGCAATAGTATTTTAATGCACAGCCTGTCTCAGTCCAAAGTTTTTGCCGAAGTCAAAGCCACCCTGTACCTGGCAATTCCCCTGATTGCCGCACAACTGGCGCAAGCCGCTACCGGCTTTGTGGATACAGTCATGATGGGGTTACTCGGCAGTGAAACTTTAGCCGCCGGTGGTTTAGGCGCGATCATCTTTTTCACTTTAATCCTAATTTGCACCGGGATGGTTTCCGCAGTTGGGGCGATCGCAGCCACCGCGCATGGTGCCGGAGAACTCCACCGGATCAGTCACTTAACGGTTCAGGGACTCTGGCTGACTGTGGCCCTCTCGGTCCCGGTGGGGGTTGTGATGTGGAATCTCAGTCCCCTGTTACTGCGCTTTGGACAGGACCCGACGGCTGTGGAATTAGCTCAAACCTATCTGCGCGCGCTGATCTTGGGATTTCCCGCCGCCCTTGGATTTGCGGTTTTACGCAATATTCTCTCCGCCCTGAATTATACCCGCCCGATAATGGCGATCGTCGCCAGTTGCGTCCCCCTGAATATTGGCGGAAATTACGTTCTCATGTTTGGCAAATTCGGTTTACCCGCCTTGGGTTTAGCGGGAATTGGATGGGCCAGCACCCTATCTTTTTGGGTAACATTTATCGCCGCTGCTGGCTTTCTCTGCCTGAGTCGCCGTTTAAAACCCTATCAAATTTTTCGGACTTCTTATCAGTTTGATGCCTCGGAATTTTGGGGAATTGTCAAAATTGGGTGGCCGATCGCCGGACTCTTTGCTATAGAAACCGGCCTTTTTGCCGTGACCACATTTATGATGGGAACCTTGGGAACCGTCACCTTAGCCGCCCATAACATCGCCTTGCAAACGGCCAATATCACCTTTATGGTTCCCGTTGGATTGTCTCTTGCCACCACAGTTAGAGTCGGACAAGCAATGGGCAGAAAGGAGATTCTCAGTGCCAGACTGGCGGGATATGTCGGCATTGCGATCGGCGTCAGCTTTATGAGTCTCATGGGGTTATTTTTGTGGACCAACCCCGATAAAATTGTAGCCTTGTATTTGGATATTCAAAATGCCGAGAATCAACCTGTGCTGGAATCGGCAATGTCCTTGTTAGGAATAGCTGCCATGTTTCAAATCTTTGATGGAATGCAAATTATTGCCGCCGGTGCTTTACGCGGAGTGAAAGATACCCGAATTCCTATGGCGATCGGCTTTTTGGGTTATTGGTGTATTGGCCTATTCAGTGGCTATATCCTCGGGTTACGTCTTAATTTTGGCGGAACCGGCTTGTGGTTAGGATTGGTCCTCGGACTGGCTTTTTCCGGTTTATTGTTGACCTGTCGTTTCGCTTATTTACTAACCGGCAAAACAGATTTTGTTGAATAGGAAAGCGCTATCACCCCAAGGAATCAACCAGATTAACCGGCAAAGACTTCATCATAAATTTCTGCCATAGTCAAGGTTAAAGCCACAGAATTTAATTCTAACCTATCATTCGGCCCTAATCGCTCTAACTCCCAATTTCCTGACGTCTTGCGTCGATAAACCTCCACCTGCATCTGGTCTTGAGAAACCAGCACATATTCCTGCAAACTTGCCAAAGTTTGGTAATTAAGCCGTTTTTCTCGGCGGTCTATCGTTTCCGTCGAAGGAGATAACACCTCTATGACTAAACAGGGGTGAGTTTTATAAAATTTGTCTCGGTCTTGCTCGTCACAAGTTACCATGACATCGGGATAGTAGAAAATATCTCCAGTCCCTTGGGCGACTTGTATTTTTACTTTCATATCCGAGATAAATGTTTTACAGCCAGTCCCTCGTAAATGAGTGATTAAATAGGCACAAAGGTTACCGGCAATCCGATTATGTTCCTCACTGGAACCCGCCATTGCAAAAAGTTGTCCCCCCAGATATTCATGGCGGATGGGGCTAGTTTCTTCATGTTTGAAATAATCGGCGACGGAAATAAAAGCTGGGGCTAGATCCATAAATTTTACTCCTTTTTTTATCTCTACTGTACCTACGCTTTAGCTCATTAGTACCCTGTTAACCCCCGGGGACAAGAAACCGGGTTTTTGGCCCAGATTGGGTGCTTTCTTGCCAGAAAGGGGGTGAAAAAACCCGGTTTCTAACCTATCCTCTATCAACCATCCCCTGTCAGGGGAAGCTCTCTCGATCGCCCAAAAGGAAGGGGAAAGGAAGGGATAGATTATTCAACCCCGGGAAAAATGCTGCTTTTGACAGATGCCCTTGGGCGACGATTGTTGCTAATCTGAAGTCAAGTGAAGTAGATCTAACTATTGACCGGATTTGCCCGATATAGTATAGGTCTTTTACTAAAAAATTATATCAGGGATTGCCCTCTCTGTGAAAGTTTTGTAGAAAAATTCTGCAACTAGAGAAGTGCGATCGCCTCCTTCCTTAGAATCCCCTTCTTAATTCAAAACAATCATGAGCTATCTTACCGTTACTCTCAACCCTCAAGGGATTCAAATTCCGGATCCTAATCCTTTACCCATGCCGGAACCCCCCCCGAATCCCGAAACCCCGACACCGGAACCAGTCCCTGCACCCATTCCGCAAACTGTTCCGGCACCTGTACCCGAAACAGTACCGGCACCCATTCCGCAAACCGTTCCTACGCCCATTCCTCAAACCATTCCCGAACCCCAATAAATTGGACAATCCGGGGCCTGTGTAACTCGTTTCCGTCAAGGCTTGACAAGACTTACAAAAAAGTTGTAAAACTTATTAACTAAATCTCATCGTTCATTTTTCCCCGTAGCGCGATCGCTCTACAAGGAAAAACGGAAGTAGGTCTCCTAGCCGAAGGAACGCATTGCATCTGTCGATAAAGTATAGAGGTAAATATAATGATGCTTGTGCCTTCATTAATATCCTTGACAGTCGCTTCCTTAGCGTTTTGTCTGAGTGTCAATACCACCGAAGAAATCGTCAAAGTCGCGGCGACGGTTCTTGCTGCCTTTTGTGTGATTTTAAGCGTGATATTTGCGCCGTGGATGGTGAAGCTTGCGCTATTGGCAATTCCCTTCCTCAGTCAAAAACTCAATCCGGCTTAACCGCTGCCTCCACCCCTCCAGCAGTATAGCACAAAGGGCAATTTACCCGCAAAATTGTGAGAAAATTCTGGAGGCAGCTTGAACTTAATCTCCCCTGATGGGGTAACCGGAGGCAGAACCCAAGTTATTTCGCCTCATTGCCTATTGTTCAGAAAATAGGGACAACGGGTTCTCACTAACCGGATTGCTGTGCCAAATTTTTCTACAGAAACACAGATTTTGCCAGAAACCGGGTTTCTTGCCTTAAGGCGATCGCCGCTTTTTCTTGAACTTAATCAAGGCGATCGCCACGAGTGACGCTAAACCAGCAAAAGCGAAACTCAGCAGCAAGGCCCAAATAAACGGATGGGGGCGATCGCCGTGGGATGCTTGCCAGGGAAAAGTCATCGGTTCTTGCTGAAAGATTAACGCTGAGGTAGAGGCAACGATCGCCCCCACCGCAATCCCCCACCCAGCGATTTGGATTCGGTTTTCCAGAATGCGATCGCGTTCCGCCTGGTCAATTTCCACCGTTCGCGTTCCGGCGTAGAAAAAGGCGCTGGATAATCCCCCATAGTCATCTGTACGGGAAGTTTCCACCAAGCCAGTTTTGCAAGCCGACAGCACCAGCAGGCGACAGAGGGGAATATTAAGACCGTTGAAAATATCCCGAAACGTCAGATTTCCCTCATTCGCCAGTCTCAGATAGGCGTTGAGGGGGTTGCGCTGGTCAAATTCACCGTGACAGCCAAAGTGGACCGCTTGACTCTGCTCAAGCAAGGTTTGGGTGTGGGGTTCGGTTAAATTATCCAGGGTAGCTTGGTGGCGACGCAAGACTTGATGGGGGCTGAATTGGCGACGCAACAGTTCCACCCCCCACTCGGCATAGTCCAAGTCTTCCGTCGGGTTTTGAATCGCGAAGAAGGGGGTCGATGGTCAGGACTTGCAGAGTTGGGGGGAGGTTAGTGGCGGTTAGTTGGTTGTGGAAGAGTTGGGAAAGTTGGGCGAGATTGACGGTTTCGAGAGAACCATGTCATGCGTCGTGGCATTATAATTGATTCCAAAGTCAACTCAACCAAACCCAAATGGCTATTATTCCTGGACAGACTCAAAAGCGCCTTGCTTTATTTAGTGCAGTTTTGCTGGGCGCAACCCTATGCCCAACACTCTCGACTCTCTTCGGAGGAACTACTTCGCCTGCTATTATTTCAACCTTGGCAAATATGGTTTCTAGTGTCTTTGGCGGTTTAGTCGCTAATGATATGGGAGAATTAGCTAAACGCCTCGAAACAAAGGATACAAGCAATCATGACTTAGCCAAAGCTACGGGAGAAGCAATCTCCCTAGTAATTCGCAATCTCGCCGAATTGAATGGAATTGACAAAATAACTCATAAAAGCCTAAAAAAATTAGCAGAAGTTACTGAAAAAGAGTGGTCAAAAATTTCAGTAAAACCGAATAATTCAAATGTATTTTTACATATTACAGATAATGACTTGGTACGTTTGATGTCAGCGAAAGCGTCAGAATTTGCCAAGGCCACAGCACTAACAGAAGATATTTGGGAAGAAATAGTTAGGATTTTAGATAATCTAGCTAAAACCCATCTTACAGATGATTGGATATTAAAACTGGCTTTTCAACTTCATCACACTTTTCCCCAAGGGTTCCGGGAAATTTTAAAAGTGGATGCGGCTAGGGGAGGAAAAGCTTACGCGGCAATGTCGTTGAGTTTGATGGGAGAAATTGCTGCCTTATCAGCAGAAAGAGGTAATTTTCCCTCAGAACAAATAGAGCAAATAAAAAAATATTTAGAACAAGCGAACCAGGATTTGCACTCAGAACAAAAAAATATTTTTTGTCAAGTTATGGCACAAATTGAATCTGGTTTTAACCTGGCTTTAGAATCGGCAAAGCAGGAAATAATATGCGAAATTCAGTCGGGTTTTCAAAGTACAGAACAAAAAATAGATAAAATTTATATGATTATAACCCAAATATCCGATTCTTTGCATCAAAAAAATATTAATAATAATCTACGGCAAATAAATCCAACCTTAAAATATAATGATTCCAGTTTTTTACAAGAAAATTCAGAATATTTTTTGCAGGAGAAAAATATTGCAGATATCCTCATCGCCAGGAATTTACCCGGATTATTTGAACGGCTGTTAGAACTTAAAGGATTGTCAATTTCTGAAAAATACACATTACGCTGGCTATACGCTGTAGGAGGTCAGAGTATTGTTTACTTGGCAGAAAAAAACAATGGAGATTTAGTAATTGTTAAAATTCCTTATCTTGATTATCATCGTCCGGCGTACATTAGTATAGATAAAATCAATAAATCTCGCAGTTATTTAATCCAAGAAGCCGAGTTGCTCAAAAAACTTAATTATATGGGGTTGCCGAATTTTACTGATTTAATTTATACTTCTAATCCCCTTCATGCAGATTATAGAGATCATGCAACGGTCAACGGAGAACCATTTTTAGTGATGGAGTTTATTTCTGGAGTAAATCTATTACAATTTGGTCGCTATATTCATAATCAGTCCTCAATAGATTATAGAACACTTGAGAAAATAGTATGGAAAACCCTATCAGAAATAACAGATTTTTGTATTACCCTTTCTGAGGCAGGTTATCTCTATTCGGATATTAATCCTTTGAATTTTATTTTGGCTTCTAATTTTAGTCTGATTAGAATTTTAGATGCTGGCTCATTAATTCCTCTTCATTCAGATTCCCATATTACACCACCGTTTACTGAAAGTTATATTCCAGTAGAGTATTTCAATGCTTATGATCGGGGGCAAAGGATGTACCCTAACTCTCAATATGTGATGTATGCTTTAGGCAAAATGTTATGGGAAATTTTAACGAATAAACAACCGTATCCCGGTGAACATCCAAATCTTTTTGAACCAGTTCTTCAACAATACTCTACTGAAATAAGAATAACAATTTGTTCTCTTATTGAGAACCGATATAGTGATTTTAATGTTTTAAGAAAAACCCTAAAGTCGTTCTTTAGTTGAAAACTAAATATATATCTAAACCATCCATTAGCTAGGATCCGGAAAACTCGTAGTTTGTTCGGAGTATCCCCCTTTATTGATACTGATGGCAGTTATATCGTCTGCACGTAATCGACGTTGTTCAACTTCTGACAATCCCTCTAATGTTCCTTCTTTAACTAATTTATCAATCACTTGTTCAATCAGTTCAATTTGTGCAGTGTCTGCACCTTCTTGACGTAATATTTTTAATCGGGCTTTTAAACTTTCCATTTGAGCTTGAGGATCGTTAGTGCGGAGTCCATCTAACAAAGAAAACCAATCCGCAATTTCATCATCTGTCATTCTATGACGAAATTGATCCTGACTGCGATTAACAAAAATTTCCTGAGTCACGATTTCTTGTTTTCCTTGAAAATTAAAGCGTAATATTGCCGTGGCAATTTGTTGACGATCTTTTCGGGATGGTTGAAGTCTGGCTTCAAAGCAATATTTATAGACACGCCCTTTTTCTAGCCCACCGATTGCAGTAGAAAAAAGTCGAGTTCTTCCCTCTATTGACCTAAACCATTTTGTTCCCGGTTCAAAGCGAAATGCATCGCCCGGTATCACATTTGGAGATAATATTAATTCCACCTCAGCATCAGTTGCGATTAAATTTCCTGCTACTTTACCAATGTAAGCAAATTCTTTAGATATTTCCTGCTGATTATAAATACATTTAACTCGACCTCCTCGACAACCGTTCATGATTTGACGCATTGTTTCTTCTGCAAAATCTTGACCAAATCCATAAGAGTTAATTTCTAAATCAAGATTCAGCAATTGTGAGTTAAACTCATAGCAAACTTCAGCATCATGTAACTGACCATCCGTCAAAATATATAGTCTATTCACTACATCTGCACGATAGTGGGATAAATATTGAATTTCCTGAATAGCTAAACGTAAGCCACTAGATAAATATGTTTGCTCAAACTTGACACCTGATTGGTGAATTCTTTGAATGATTTCTTCTGTGCGTTCACGACTACTGCCAATATCGTTAGACCAAATTAATTCTCCCCGAGTTGAAAAAAGAATAATAGAAAGCCAATCATTATCTGAGAGGGCATCAACAATACAGGGTATTGCATCTAAAAGAAGTGGATATTTATCAGAAGTGTTCATACTACCACTGATATCTAATACCAAGCAAATATGAGTGGAAACATCAATTTGAGATAAATCCACATCGTCACGATTGCTGAAGGTGACAGCAAATTGAACTAGGGGATCGCTGTCCATTGCTACATAAGGATGAACGAAACTGTAGTTAATCCGAAAAGGATTAGTTGATGAATTTAATTTATCTGAGCTATTTGAGAACATAGACTAACTTTTGAGAGTGGTGGCAACCTAAGTTTTAACAAAAAATCGATCTACCAAGTAATTTACACAATACCTTCGCTAAAAAGAGGGCCACTGGCCTCTTCTGAATGTTGATGGATAAAGCCTAGACTGGATAAGCGTTTCAAAATCTGACCCAATAAAACTGGCTCAGGGTTTTCCTTGCTCAGACAGTCTAGGAGTTCTTGAATCAGGGAGAGATAAGCCTGCGCTCGTTGTTCATCCATAGCCACACACAGGGTAGGGGATACCATCCCGATTTTACCCCATCCCCGCGACCGAGAAACCCGATTTCTTTCTTAAATCTTTGTGAAGAAACAGAGATGCTGCTAGAAACCCGGTTTCTTTTTCCCCACCCCAAACGCAGAATTTTATCACTTTATCATTCCCCAGCAGCCGCTAAAACCTCTCTATATAAATTTGGCCCAATCCGAAAATTAGCCTCCCAGATTAAACTATCCATAATCGGTCTAATCTGAGTAATCAAACCCCGACGCTTTGCCACTAGCAAAATCCCCAATAATCCCGTAATCGACAACCCCAAGTTGATTGCTTCCCTTCGTCTTAACCGTTCATCAATCAATAATTCTTCTGCATTCACTTCCAATGCCAAAGCGATGCCTCTGATTCTCCTCGACTAGATGACGTTCAGTTTGTAAAACATTTACCAGTTGTTGATTAGTGGGTTGGCAAACCTCAATCCAATCAAGACCCAACACATCTGTGATGCGCGGGTCATCTTCTCCTCCTCGCTGTAATTCATGCCAAACCCCCGAAGGAATCAATACCCGTCCGTAGAGTTGTTCTAATAACCCCAGATAACCGGCGAGCCAACCCACTTAAAGGAGAAGTATCACTCACAACAATCATAGCCATCCCTTAGCCGTGAAATGCTGTATATCCTCCTGCAATTCCTCCAGATCGTAATGAATATTAATGCCCCTCTCTGATAGAATTTGTTGGAATCTAACCTGAGAGATATTCAGTAACTCTGCTGCTTTACCCAAGCTAATTTTTTCCTGCTGAAACAGCAATAATACCAACTCGATAATTAACTCTTGTTCAAAAAGTCCACGAGCTTTAACAATATCTTCGGAAATCACTAGGCTCATTATATCACCTCAAAAAAGATAAATTATTTTAATCCCAGATTCAGAAGTCACGGGAAAACTGAGCTAAAAGTTCCTCGCGCGATCGCTGCAAAATCAACTGAGCTTGCTCCAATGGGGGAATTTCGATTAACGCCTCGATAATAGATGCTAATTCCGCATCCACGGCACCAAACTTCACTTGCAGCAGGCTTTCCACCAGCCGCCGCTGTCCTTGCTGGATGCCTTGCTGGAGTCCTTGTTGGACTCCTTGTTGGATGCCTTCTTCTTTAACAGTTTGTAACCGTTGTAAATACAGGGGTGATAGTTCCATAATTAACTCCCTTGTCCTTGGTCATTTGTCCTTGGTCATTTGTCCTTGGTCATTTGTCCTTGGTCATTTGTCCTTGGTCATTTGTCCTTGGTCATTTGTAAAAACCCGGTTTCTTGTCCTTTACCCCAGAGTTAGAAACCGGGTTTCTTCCCTAAATTTTTGATGAAAACCAGAGATGTTACTAGAAACCCGGTTTCTTGTCCCTCCCGGTTTCTTTTCCCCCACCCCAGGTTCAGAAGTTACGGGAAAACCGAGCTAAAAGTTCCTCGCGGGATAGCTGCAAAATCACCTGGGCTTGCTCCAATGGGGGAATTTCGATTAACGCCTCGATAATAGATGCTAATTCCGCATCCACGGCACCAAATTTCACTTGCAGCATACTTTCCACTAGCCGCCGCTGTCCTTGTTGGACTCCTTGCTGAATGCCTTGCTGGATGCCTTGCTGGACTCCTTGCTGGACTCCTTGCTGAATGCCTTGCTGGACTCCTTGCTGAATGCCTTGTTGGACTCCTTGTTGGATGCCTTCTTCTTTAACAGTTTGTAACCGTTGTAAATACAGGGGTGATAGTTCCATAATTAACTCCCTCTCTTCTGGGGCCAAATTTTGCCGAGCTTCTAACAGTTCACGCAGGTTGTACAGTAATTCTAGCGTGGTTTCTCGCGTGGGATTATCGGCGGGGAGTTGATACAGTTCTTGCAGGGCTTGTTTTTGGACTTTGCCGGTGCCTAAAATCCGCAACCACAGGGTTTCGGGGGTCGGCGGTAGTTGGTGAAGGACGATAATCGCGCTTTGTAGTCCCTTGGGGAGAAAGTAAACGCCGCTCATCCAGTTTTCCAAGTCTAAGGTAGCGCCAAAATCTGCTAAGATGGCGGCGGATGCGGTGGGAGTCATCATCCACAACCTGGGTGATTCGGCGGGAGTGAGCCGTCTTTTTTCCCGGATGGCTTGGCGTTCAAATTCTGCGTTGAGGTCTAATAGTTTCAATAGACAACTGCGAATTTCTCTGGGTTTAACGGGATTGCTAAAGGGTTCAAATACTGCTGGAGTTGTCGCCAATCTTCCCAGTAAGCCTAGGTGACTAGCATCGGCAATGTTTTCGGGGTTGGGTGTAAAAAATATGTCAATTTCTCGCCGTTCTGAAGCCATAGTTTTGCTGGTTTCAGTTTGACCTAATTGCTTTAAGAGTTCCTGGATGTATTGTTTGGTGAATTGGTCGTAGATAAATCGGGTCATTTATGGGGTTTTTAGTCGTTGGTCATTGGTCTTATGTCATTTGTAAAAACCGGGTTTCTTGTTCCCACGGAGACGGGGAAGTTCATGCGATCGCCTTCATGTTGCCGTAGTAGGTTGCCATATCCTGCACCGAGAGGGTATCGGTTTGAGCTTGTGGACTCCATAGCAATTCTAATACAAGCAGATAGTCTGACGAGAGCGATCGCAATTGACTCAGGGCAGTTTTCATCCCACCGATCGTATCAATTGGGCCAAATAACGGCTGATCGTGTGCAGTCCCCAGCAACAACGTAATCACCACATAGGCGGCTTCTCCTGCGTCCTGAAGCACTGCCGGTTTATCGGTTTGGGTAATGATTCCCTCCACATTACTGAGGGTTTCCGCACTAAATTTACCCCTTTCCTGAAGGGATAAGCGTTCAAATACCTCTTCTGCTGCTTCGCGACTCTCGAAAGTTTCGGAACTGCCTAAAAGGTGAGTCCAATGGAGAGCATTTTCGAGCAACTGTTCTACAGTAACTTCGAGTAACTCATATAATCCCTCTGGGGTTTGTGTGTCCGCTTTCAGACTTAAGTTGGACAATTGAGATTGAATCGAGTTCACTCCAACACTGAGGGCAATCTGAAGTTGGCTCACGGTGACGATATCGTTATCGAGTTCTGAATGTATCATTTATATGTATCCTTTGTAGATTGGCTTGGTTGTTATACAGATACCCTTTTAAAAAGTTAAAAGTGGGTTGTTCTTACTTTAGCCCGCGCAGGCGGGCTTTGTTGTCCGGATAGCCGCACTATACAAGGGCTGGAACTGCTGCTTATCAAATTTGAACTAGGTCACTATACTGAGTTAGCAAGTCATCATAGCTCAAACTATCCGTGGCTTCCTGGGGACTCCAGAGTAACTCAAACACCAAGAGATAATCTGGGGTGATGGCGGCGACTTGTTGGAGGGCCGATCGCAGTTCTTCCGCCGAATGGAGGCGATCGAATAAGGGGTGATCATCTTCTGTTCCCAGGAGGAGGGTCACCACCAGATAAGAGGCGGGGTCCCCTTCGGATTGGGGGCGGGCTTGCTTCTGGCGAATTTTACCCCCAACATTACTCAAGGTTTCTGCACTAAATTTACTGCGTTCTTGAATCGATAATTGCTCAAAAACTCGGGCTGCTTCTTCCCGACTCTTGAGGGTTTCGGAGTGGGTTTGAACATGAGTCCAGTATTCGGGATGGCGCAGTAAGGATAAGGCGGATTCTTGTAAAAATTCAGTCAGTCCGGCAGGGCTATCAAGTTCAGCGCTGAGGCTTAAATCGGTGAGATGGGATTGAATATCTCGGGCGGAAGCTAAGAGGGCAACCTGCAATTTTGTAACAGTGACAATCTCATTGTCGAGTTGGGAAACGGCTGTAGCTGCACGTTTAGAACGAAGCCACCACAGGGCAGCGATCGCCCCTCCGGCTATGAGTAAAAACAGTAACAATTTCCCGAGAAAGCGATTATTCCCAGCAGCTTGGGTCCCGGCATAGCCCGATTGAGGAGGGGGAGGTGCGGCAGGGACTGGTTGGGTCGTTGCCGGTGCCGTGGGACTAGGGACATAAGTTGGGGGGACGACTGGGGAGGGTTTGAGTCCGGTTCCAGCAGAATCCTGATACGGGCGATCGCTGTATTGGGGAGTGGGATAGTAGGGTGGCGGGACCGGAAGCGGGACCACCACTGTTCCGCCTCGGGATGGGGAAGTGATTGGGGGGACTGGAGTGGGCGCAGGAGTCGGGGCGGGAGTGGGTGGAGCCTGGAAGGAACCGCCCCTTGCGCGTCCTCCCGTATTGCCGCGACTGGGAGTGGAATCTGTAGGCGGGGGATTGTTCCGGCGCGAGGGGCTGTTGCTACTATTGGAACCCGGGGAACTCGGGGCCGAACGGCTGGGAGTAGGATTGCTGGAACGGGAGGGGGTGGGGCGACTGAAAGACCCCCCCCGGCTTCCTCCTCGGGTGCGGGCTAAAGCAGTGGATTGGACCTCGATCCACTCTCCCAGTGGGCGGGTTGTGGGGTTAATCTTGACTTCATTAACGAGCAAGAGACACAAAAGAGTGGTTAAGGTGAGATTAAATTTAGGCATGGTTGAAAACCCAGCTTTATTTATTTAGTCATAGCCTATCCCCTGGGAATTGTCATCTTTTACTGACAGATTGTCGAGGTTTTGGAGGAGGTCCGGGCGGCGATCGCGAGTGCGTTGCAGTTGTTGTGCTTTGCGCCATTCCTCAATTTTACCGTGATGTCCCGAGAGTAAAACGTCCGGTACTTTCCAGTCACGAAATTGGGCCGGACGGGTGTAGTGGGGATAGTCCAGCAATCCATCCTCAAAACTCTCTGCTTCTAGGGATTCGGCTTTACCCACGGTTCCCGGGAGGAGTCGGACGACCCCATCGACTAAGGCTAGGGCGGGAATTTCACCTCCGGTTAGGACGAAATCCCCCAGGGAGACTTCCCGAGTCACGATATTCATTACCCGCTCATCGATGCCTTCATAATGTCCGCAAATCAAGACAAGTTGATCGAAGTTTTGAGCGAGTTCCCAGAACAGGTTGCGATTCATGGGTTGCCCTTGGGGACTCAGAAAAATCACCTCGCGGCGAGGGAGGATGGGTAAGGATTCGACTGCCGCAAATAAAGGTTCAGGTTTCATGACCATTCCGACTCCCCCACCATAAGGCTCGTCATCGACTCGGCGATGCTTATCCGTCGTAAAGTCGCGAGGATTAACGAGATTGACGGCAGCAATCTGGTTAACAAGGGCTTTCCCAAGGAGGGAAGATTGCAGTGGGGTGGCAAAAAAATCGGGAAATAACGTGATAATATCTATTCGCACAGGGACAACAAGGGAGCGGACACAATCTTTTATTATAAGTCCGAGTATCCAAGCTACCCGAGGTTAGGAATCTCTCTCTGATCCGGTAGAGGCGATCGCCTTAGCCTAATGCTTTACCCTGCTGTTATCTTTGCCACGGGCACGCCACTATTGAGGAAAAATACCAGGGGGGTGATGTTTGAATTTTAAATATTTGTGAAAAATTTTGCCATTATATTGACTGAATAAGCACCCACGCTGACCCGGTAAAAGCGGGGAAAAATCCTGGGAGCAAGCAAGCGGGGCGATCGCCAACTAGCTCAAGGATTCAGCAGGCACGGAAAAAAAAACCGTGGAATCGTAAAAAACGTGAGAAAATTAAACTCCCTGACCCTGGGTCCGCACTTGGGCGAAGAAAAGCCCCTCCGGTGATGCAAAGAATGCCCTCTAAAGCCCTGCGCTTGGGGAAGGATCGAAACGTACAAAAAATAAGGGCCAATAGCAAGACCATCCATGCTACAGTTAGACACTCAATCCCTACAACAGAAGATGCCCCAAACACTTAAAAGCACTGTAATGGTGATTGGCGGTGCGGAAGACAAAGTTCATGGCCGCGAGATCCTGCATACGTTTTTTACTCGTGCTGGAGGAAGCGAGGCAAAAATTGCGATCGTCCCTTGTGCTTCGCGAGAACCCTCGGCGATCGGGGACCGATATCAAAAGATCTTTGCGGAGATGGGTGCCACCAGCATAGAGTTGCTAGATATCCGCGAAAGGACCCAGGGAGAGGACCCGAAGTGGCAAGAGTACATGGAAGAATGTACTGGAGTCTTTATGACGGGTGGAGATCAACTCCGACTCTGCGCTTTAGTCGCGGATACGCCTTTGATGGAAAAGGTTCGGATGAAGGTGCGGGAAGGAAAAATTGTTTTGGCAGGAACCAGTGCCGGTGCCGCAGTGATGGGACATCACATGATTGCCGGGGGAGGCAGTGGAGAATCGCCGAATCGCTCCTTAGTGGATATGGCAACGGGATTGGGAATTCTACCCGATGTGATTGTGGACCAGCATTTCCACAACCGGAATCGCATGGCACGGCTACTTTCGGCGATCGCCTCTCATCCAGACCGCCTCGGCATCGGCATTGACGAAGATACTTGCGCCATGTTTCAAGGCGATGGCGTTATTGAAGTGATTGGCAAAGGCACGGTGACCATCGTCGATCCCGGTTCTGCGTTTGTCACGAACGAGCAACAAGTGGGAGCCACAGACCCCTTGAGTTTGTACAATATGCGCTTACATATTCTGTGTCACGGCGATCGCTTTGAGTTACGTCAGCGCGTCAGTCGTCCCAATCACCCCTAGGCTTTTATGGCAGCATACCCATCCGACTCCCTCGTTATGATTAAACTGCACAGAAGAGAATAGGCCAGTTCCGGTGAAACCTGAAAGTTCACAGCTTAAACCTTCCCCCATGCGACTTCACGCTTCACCTGAGTCCCCCACTCTCTCCTGATTCAGTTTGTGCTTGTCCCTCACTGGACTCAATCAAGATGTTCATTTTGAACATCTTGTAACGGACGAAAGCCAGAAACTAGAACAAGTGCCTCTATTGCTTCCAACACAAGAGCTTCATCCTCGCGCAGCTTATGAAAATACTTAAAATCCAGACATTACGGGGTCCGAACTACTGGAGCATTCGACGCCACAAGGTCATCGTGATGCGCCTCGACCTAGAGGACTTAGCACCCAAGCCGACCTCTTTGATCCCCGGCTTCTATCAAGGTCTCGTGGAGGCGCTACCGAGCTTGGTAGACCACTACTGCTCTCCCGGTTGTCGAGGAGGATTCCTCAGCCGAGTCCAGGAGGGGACCTATATGGGTCATGTGGTGGAACACGTTGCCTTAGAACTCCAGGAACTCGCGGGGATGATAGTTGGTTTTGGTCGCACCCGCGAAACCTCGACCCCAGGCACCTACCAAGTTGCCTTTGAGTATGTCGATGAACAAGCGGGTCGTTATGCTGCTAGAGCAGCAGTGCGCCTCTGTCGCAGTATTGTCGATACGGGTCGATATCCGGCTTCCGAGTTGGAACAAGACCTCCAAGACTTGAAAGATTTGGCGGCTAAAGCGTCCCTGGGTCCGAGTACCGAGACCCTGATTAAAGAAGCCGAAGCCCGAGAGATTCCCTGGTTTCACTCCAGCGCTAGATCGATGATCCAACTGGGAACGGGGATTTATCAAAAACGACTCCAGGCAACTTTGACCGATCGCAGCAGTATTTTAGGGGTTGAACTGGCTTGCGACAAAGAAGGGACCAAAAAAACCCTGCGGGATGCGGGAGTGCCGGTTCCCCGAGGGACTTTGATTCACTATCTCGATGAACTGCAAGAGGCGATCGATGAAGTGGGTGGCTATCCCATCGTGATTAAACCCCTCGATGGCAACCACGGACGCGGCATTACCATCGATATCAACTCTTGGGAAGAAGCAGAAGAAGCCTACGACGCCGCTACCACAGCCTCCAAAACGCGATCGGTGATCGTGGAACGCTACTACAAAGGTCGGGACCACCGAGTTCTCGTGGTCAATGGCAAACTGATCGCCGTGGCGGAACGGGTTCCGGCTCATGCGATCGGTAATGGCAAATCCACCATCCAGGAACTCATCGAAGAAACCAATCGCGACCCCAACCGAGGCGACGGTCACGATAACGTTCTAACTCGCATCCAAGTAGACCGCATGAGTATGCAAATCCTGGAGCGCAAAGGATACAGCCTCGACACCGTACTCAAAGAGGGAGAAGTCTGCTATCTGCGCTATACCGCTAACCTCAGCACCGGCGGTATCGCCATCGATCGCACCGATGAAATTCACCCAGAAAATCTCTGGATGGCCGAAAGAATTGCCAAACTAATTGGTTTAGATATTTGTGGCATTGATGTCGTCACCCCAGATATTTCCCAACCCCTGCGCGAAAATGATGGCGTCATTGTTGAAGTCAATGCTGCACCGGGTTTCCGGATGCACGTCTGCCCCAGCCAGGGCCTGCCCCGCAACGTCGCAGCTCCGGTTATGGAAATGCTATTTCCTACAGGCACTCCGTCACGAATTCCCATTCTCGCTGTCACCGGCACTAATGGTAAAACTACTACCACCCGCCTGTTAGCTCATATTTATAAACAAACTGGCAAAACCATCGGTTATACCACCACCGATGGGACTTATATCGGCGATTTTATCGTCGAAAAAGGGGATAATACCGGACCCCAAAGTGCTGAACTGATTTTGAAAGACCCCACCGTCGAGGTGGCAGTCTTGGAAACCGCCCGGGGTGGCATTTTGCGATCGGGTTTGGCTTTTGATCGCTGTGATGTCGGCGTCGTTTTAAACGTCTCCGCTGATCATCTCGGCATCGGCGATATCGATACCATCGAACAAATGGCGACCCTCAAGAGCGTCCTGGCTGAATCTGTAGATACCAAAGGCTATGCCATCCTGAATGCCGAAGACCCCCTCGTCGTCAAGATGGCGAAACGGGTTAAATCTCAAATCGCCTATTTCTCGATGGACCCCGAGAACGAAATTCTGCAAAATCATGTTCGCAATGGGGGACTCGGGGCAGTCTATGAAAATGGCTATCTCTCGATTATTAAAGGAGATTGGACTCTGCGGATTGAGCAAGCGGTTAATGTCCCGCTGACGATGGCAGGATTGGCTCCCTTTATGATTGCTAATGCCCTCGCTGCTGCCTTGGCTGCCTATAGCAATGGGGTTCCCATTGAGCAAATTCGCAGTGGATTGGCGAGTTTTGAGGCATCGGTTGCCCAAACCCCGGGACGGATGAATCTGTTCAATATGGGGACTTATCATGCTTTGGTGGATTATGCCCATAATCCCGCCAGTTATGAAGCTCTAGGCGGGTTCGTGCGAAATTGGCCGGGAGAAACCATTGGCGTCATCGGTGGTCCTGGCGATCGCCGGGATGAAGATTTGACTAACCTCGGCAAACTCTCCGCAGAAATCTTCAACCAAATTATTGTTAAAGAAGATAATGATACCCGAGGTCGTCCCCGAGGAAATGCCGCCCACTTCATCTGTGAAGGCATCGCCCAAGCCAATGGTTCGGCAGCGTATCAAACCATCATCAATGAAACCGAGGCGATCGAAACTGCCCTCAATTCTGCCCCCTCTGGTAGCTTAGTCGTGATTCTCCCCGAAAGTGTTAGCCGTGCGATTAACTTAATCGAGAAGCGCAAACCCCTAGAAGAACCGCGCATTCCCCTCAATGGTTCTAAGCCGGTAGAATCCTCCTCGGTTGAATATAGCGAGTCTTCCACTTAATTCACCCCTCCACCTTTACAAAAGACTTGAAAAGGATAACTCTCCATTTTCAAGTCTTTTTTTTATGTAAAACCAACCCAATTCAAGCTAGATTCCAGATAACAATCAAATAATCTCTTAAAATTTTAGAAAGCTATGAGTGGCAATTGCAATCAAACATCTGGCAAATTATGCGGTCATCCTCGTGATAGCAATACGACCCGTCAAAATCAACTAACTCTTGCTGATTGGGTGAATGATTATCTGGATCGTTTCGGAACTTGTTATCTCGCTCAAACCCAATGGTGGGGCGATCGCACCCTGACTTGGGATGCAGCCTTGGAAAGAGCTTGGCTTTCTAGATTTGCCGATGGGAAAATGCACCCCCATCAACGCCGAGTCTCCTCTAAATTAGCAGAAGGATTGAACGTATCTCGCCAAGATGGTCACCAAGCACAGCAGTTTACAACCTTTGAAGAACTTCATCACTGGATAGAGTCAGTGACTGCTCGCGTTAAAGGATTAGGAGACACCACAGCTTACGATGTGGCTCAACGCTTGGGAATGTGGCTAAATTTAGCACCAGATTTAGTGTATCTTCATGCGGGGACAGGTAAAGGTGCAGCCGTTTTTAACATGACCGGAAAAACCGCATTTTTAAGTGCTTTCCCTCCAGAAATTCAAAAACTCGGAGCAACTCACGCAGAAAACTTTTTGTGTATTTATAAAGATAAACTCAAGTCATTATCTTTATAACTAAGGGACTCTGCTTCAAAGGTTAAATTCTGGGGGAATTTCAAAAAATTATGGCTGCCAAGAAGAGAAAAAACCCAGACAAGTGGTTTGTCAAAGTAAGTTATTATCGCAATTCCCTCCGGGAATTTATCGACAAAATTAATCAATTTGCTGATTAGTTTAAGAACCAATCAATTGAGGGTTAAGTCGGGATTTTAACAGTTTATAATATTTTGATTTTAGGTGAAGCGAAACCCAACACCCGACAGCCCACACCATAGCCAAGGGTCGTTCTCTTATCGTCGTTCGTAGTAACGACTTCAGTCGTTCTCTAACTGCACTGTAACAACATCCCAATTTCCCAACCCCCTAAATAAGATAAAATAAACACCGCGCCCCGCGCAATATTGATCCACCCTCATATAGGAAAAACCCGTGACATCAACCTCTAGTCCATCCCTGCGAACCGAACAACATAGCCTGATCCAAAAACTCGCCGATTGCATCGAGGGAGTATGGCAAGAAGAATTAGAACTCTCCCCTTATCCCCTCCCCGAGGACCTGGGATATGTCGAAGGAAAATTAGAAGGGGAAAAACTCAGAATTGAAAATCGCTGCTATCAAACCCCAGAATTTCGTAAAATCCATTTAGAATTGGCAAAAGTTGGCACGACCCTGGATATTTTGCATTGCGTGATGTTTCCTAACCCCAACTATGATTTACCGATGTTTGGGACTGATTTAGTAGGGGCAAAAGGGAAAATCGGGGCGGCGATCGCTGACTTATCACCCATTCGGCAAAACGTCCTCCCCCCAGCTTATCAACAGCAACTTTCTGACTTACCGGCGATCGCCTTTACCCATCCCCGAGACCTCCCCCCCTGGGGTCATATCTTCTCAGAATTCTGCCTGTTTGTGCGACCGGATAATCCCGACGAAGAAACCCTATTTCTTAATCGCGTCAAGGAGTATGTCCAAATTCACTGCCAACAAGCCAGAAACACCCCAGCTACCCCCGAACTCCACAGCGAAATTCTCGCCGGACAACGCAATTACTGCGACCATCAGCGCAAAAATGACAAAACTCGCCGGGTTTTAGAAAACGCTTTTGGCAACGAATGGGCCGAATATTATATGACCCAAGTCTTATTTGACCTGCCTGCCGAGGACTAAAAGACCATGACCGAAACAAAGTGCGCTCACGTCTTAATTTCGGGAATTGTTCAGGGAGTCGGGTATCGATTTAGTACCGTCCATCAAGCCCAGAAATTAGGCGTATCCGGTTGGGTGAGAAACCTCACCGATGGACGAGTCGAAGCCATCTTTGAAGGCACTTCCGAAACCCTCGATCGCATGATAGCTTGGTGTCATCAAGGACCCTCATCCGCCCAAGTCACTGATGTCACCGTCACCTATCAACCCCCCCAAGGACTCACCGGCTTCACCACCCGCTATAAATAACACACTCTCGGGACAAGGCATTGCCTTGTCCTTTTTCCTCATTGCCGACCTTCTTTCCAGGTTTCTCCTCCCGCTAAATGGCTGAGTTTCTCATCAACTTTTTCAGGTAATTCTAGGGCTGAATGGGTATAAATTAGGCTTAACAAATCTTGCGCTATTGCCATTACTTCGGGCCGATTCACCCGGTTTGAGAGTTGAAAGGGTGAATAGGCCCCTTCTAACACTTCCACGCTGGCATCCCGAATAGCTACCTCGATCGCTTCTGTTAAGAGGCTATCCCATTCATCGGATTTTATATAGTAAGAGGTTTGATTTTCTTTTAAGTTGAGGTCTTGGATTTCTAAAATAGAACCGCGAATGGAAGCCGCCCAAGAATTCGTGAGACGCTGCTCTAGTTGATTTTTAATTAAATGCAATAACATTCTAATCGCAAAAGATTTAATGGCTCTTACGGTGGCTTTTTTGCTCATGCCATCTAGTTCATTTAGCAGTGTCAAAGCATCTTGATAACGTCCCTCTAGGATACTGTTTCTTAAATCCACGAGTTCTTGAGTCATAATTTTCTTCTCCCAATTGAACGGTTATTTCTAATTCAATTGTCAGATTACAATTCTATGTTAATCCTGCTTTACTGTTGAAAAGTTATGCCAAATCTGGTATTTGTAGCAAAACCCCGCAACCTGTAGGTTGCGGGGTGATTGAAATTAGGGATTACCCAAATATGCCACCAAAAAAGTCGATCGCCTCTTTTAATGCCACAATAAAAGCATCAATTTCTTCTGTGGTATTGTAGAAATACAAACTCGCCCGGGCGGTGGATTGTGCGCCTATTACACGATGTAAAGGTTGAGTGCAATGATGTCCGGCACGAATCGCCACCCCTGCTTGATCTAAAATCGTAGAAAGGTCATGGGGATGGACTGTTCCGCAGGTAAAGGAAGCTAATGCCGCTCGTCCTGATCCATCTGCTTTCGGTTGAGGTCCGTAAATTTTGACATCTGAAATGGGGTTGAGTTGCTCAAACAAATAGGCAGTCAACTCTTTCTCATAGTCATAGATTTTATCCATGCCAATGCTGCTGAGATAGTCTACTGCCGCACCCAGCGCTACCGCTTCCCCGATCGCAGGAGTTCCCGCCTCAAATTTATGAGGGACATCGGCATAGGTGGAATGGTCTAAAAATACATCGGCAATCATCTCTCCACCCCCTAAAAAGGGCGGCATCGATCGCAATACTGCCAGTTTGCCATACAGGAACCCAATTCCGGTTGGCGCACACATTTTATGTCCCGATGCCACTAACCAATCACAATCCATATCCTGGACATCAATCGGCAGATGCGGCATACTTTGGCAAGCATCAATCAAGACTTTTACCCCCTGTTCATGGGCCAGGGTCGCAATTTCTTTCACCGGATTAATACAACCCAAGGTATTAGAAATATGAACCACTGCTACTAATTTCGTTTTCTCCGAAAGCAGGGTTTTATATTGGTCCATATCAAACTCTTGGGTTTCCGTGAGTTCGACAAATTTGAGAACCGCTCCTGTTTTTTGGGCTAAAATTTGCCAAGGAACTAAGTTGCTGTGATGCTCCATGACGGTGAGGATAATTTCGTCTCCCGCCCGAATATTGCTCATTCCCCAGGTATTCGCAACGAGGTTAATTCCCTCACTGGCGTTGCGGGTATAAATTATTTCCTGTGATGATGCCGCATTCACAAATTTGGCAATTTTTTCTCGGGCCCCTTCATAAGCATCCGTAGCACGTCCACTGAGGGTATGAACCCCTCGGTGGACGTTGGCATTGTCAAAATCATAGTAACGGCGCAAGGCATCCAAAACCTGTACCGGCTTTTGGGAAGTGGCGGCGTTATCTAAATAAACTAACGGTTTGCCATGAATTTCTTGATTTAAAATCGAGAAATCAGGGCGGACTTTTTGGGCTAATGTTTTTTCTTGGGTAACTATCATGGTCCTGAATGAATAAAGGATAAATGGGTTGGAACTGGGAAAAAAATCAGTTAGAGAAAATTAATGCAAAATTATTCAATTTCTCTCTTAGCCTGCGGAGGCAGGCTTCGTCTGTATAGCCCCACCCTTTAGGGTGCGGGTTATATCTTGCAAAAATCCGAATTGATCCCCCCAACCCCCCTTAATAAGGGGGGCTTTTTAGTATTTTGCTAGAAGTCTAAAGACAGAATTGTTATCATGATTTTTTATAGCGTTAAAACTGGGGTTGTAGAGACGCAATATTTCACGTCTCTACATCGATAAATTGCTCGATAATGCTTTCACCGCTTCGCCCGTCATTAAAACTGTCGGGTTATGGAGAAAATTAGATACTTTTGCAAGCAACACATCGAGAAATTTTCGTTTGCAAGGCACCGGAGGGTAATTCTTGTAGAATTTCTCCGGCAAATCCATCAATTAGCAGATTGCGACTCATCACGGGGTCTAATCCGCGACTCCGCAAGTAGAAGAGTTCATCTTCTTCCAGTTGGCTGATGGTGGCACCGTGAGAACATTTGACGTTATCAGCGGTGATTTCTAGCTGGGGTTTGGTATCAACTCGTGCTTTCGGCGAGAGCAATAACGTGCGATTCAACTGGCTGGCATCGGTGAGTTGTGCCGGTTTGGGGACAAAAACTTTACCATTAAATATGCCTTGCGCTGCATCATCAATGATACATTTGTGCAGTTGTTTGCTGGTGCCGTGGGGATGGTTAAGCACGATCGCACTGTGGGTATCGCTGACTTGTTTTCCCGCAGCGATCGCCAATCCGTTGAGGGTGGTATAAGTTCCTTCCCCCTGTTGGTACACTTCCAGATTATGCCGGGAGAGTAAACCGCCGGTGGAAACTGCGGTACAGGAATAATTGCTATCTTTCGCTTGGGCGATCGCACTCTTGCCAATATGGAATGAGCTCGTACTCTCACGCTGTATTTTGGCATGAGTCACTTGAGCATTTTCCGCTACCCAGATTTCCGTGACGGCATTGGTAAAATAAGGCGCATTCCCCTTAAAATTGCCGCAGGAATCGTCATCCGCCACCACATATTCCTCGATCGCCGTGCAGCGACTTCCTCGTTCCGCCACCACCAAACAGCGGGATTGAACTAACCGGGGTTGATCTCCAGGAACTGCCATAAATAACAGATGAATCGGTTTGTCAACTGCCACATCCTTGGCAATCCACACCACTGCCGCATCCATTAATCCCGCCGTATTCAAAGAAGTAAACACCTCTTTGTTTCCCTCAACATTGCCCAAATATTTTGGCAAATCAGTCTGCAACAATTCTGGCAATTGTCCCAGATTTCCGACAAATATCCCTTCCGGTAATCCCGAAACATTGGAAAGTTCAGAGGAATAACAGCCATTAACAAACACTAAGCGGCTGTCTAACATTTCGGGTAACTCAAAAGGCGCAACTCCCGTCGCCGGAATTGCCTCCGGAGGTGCTGCTTGGAACGTCAATGCCTGCAACCCCGACAAATCCGTAACTCGCCATTCCTCATCTTTGCGCGTCGGCATTGCCAACTCTCGCACCCAGGTTGCGGCATTATCTCGCACCTGCTGCAATAAAGCCGCAATCGGGGGTGCAATTCCATACTGTGGATTCACCACCGGCGCAGGAGAGGCGACTGCCTGTTTCAACAATTCATCTAAATAAGACACCTGGGGTTTTTTAGAAACCTCTATAACCATTATACACCTGCCTTCACCCGATCGGCTTCTACCACCCAATCATATCCACGTTCTTCCAATTCCAGCGCCAACTCTTTGGTTCCGGTGGTCAAAATTCGACCCCCTTCCATGACATGAACATAATCCGGCACAATATAATTCAGCAAGCGCTGATAGTGGGTAATTGCTAACACGGCATTATCTGCCGAAGATAACTGATTCACCCCACTGGCAACAATTTTCAAAGCATCAATATCTAAGCCAGAATCTGTCTCATCCAAAATGGCTAATTTTGGCTCTAACAGCGCCATCTGCAAGATTTCGTTGCGCTTCTTTTCCCCGCCGGAAAATCCTTCATTCACACTGCGGTTGAGAAATGCTGGATTCATCTTCACCACGTCCAGCTTTTCTTCAATGATGTCTTCAAAATCAAAGGCATCGACTTCCTCTAACCCCAAATGTTTGCGGCGAGAATTGTAGGCAACCCTTAAAAAGTCTAAGTTACTTACCCCCGGAATTTCCAAGGGATATTGAAACGCCAAGAAGACTCCTGCTAACGAGCGTTCTTCTGGTTCTAACTCCAGAAGATTTTGACCCATAAAAATCACTTCTCCCCCGGTGACTTCGTAAGCGGGATGACCCGATAGCACCTTAGAAAAGGTACTTTTACCAGAACCATTCGGTCCCATAATTGCATGGATTTCTCCCGCCTTGATTTCCAGATTCAAGCCTTTGAGAATGGGGGTATCATTCACATTCGCCGTTAAATCGCGAACGGAGAGAATCACTGGACTACCTTCTTTAATCATTGCTCCTCAATCATTTCATTCCATTGACCAAACTAAATTCGAGGGTTAGAAAAGGCGATCCATCAGCGGCGATCGCCTCTTTCCAATCCCTTGACTACCGGGAAATATTCCCGAACCCTTAACCCACTGAGCCTTCTAACTTCAAGCTCAACAAGCGATCGGCTTCCACTGCAAATTCCATCGGCAACTGATTAAACACATCCTTGCAGAATCCGCTAATCATCATAGAAACCGCATCCTCCGGCGAGATTCCCCGTTGCGCAAAATAGAACAGTTGATCTTCCCCTATCTTAGAAGTAGAGGCTTCATGCTCAACTTTTGCCGTATCATTCTCTACCTGAATATAGGGGAAAGTATTCGCCTGAGCGTTGTCCCCAATCAGCATAGAATCACACTGGGAATAGTTGCGTGCACCTTGGGCTTTCGGTGAAACCTTCACCAATCCGCGATAGCTATTGGCCGAATTTCCTGCCGAAATTCCCTTTGAAATAATCGTGCTTCGGGTATTTTTGCCGATATGGATCATTTTGGTGCCGGTATCAGCTTGTTGTTTGTTATTTGTGAGGGCGACGGAGTAAAATTCACCCACAGAATTATCCCCCACTAACACACAACTGGGATATTTCCAAGTAATCGCTGAACCCGTTTCAACTTGAGTCCAAGAAATCTTAGAATTCTTGCCTTTACACAATCCGCGCTTGGTAACGAAATTATAAATTCCGCCCTTGCCATTTTCATCTCCAGCGTACCAGTTTTGGACCGTGGAATATTTAATTTCGGCATCATCCAAGGCAACCAGTTCGACAACTGCGGCATGGAGTTGGTTTGTGTCAAACATGGGGGCAGTGCAGCCTTCCAAATAGGAGACATGGCTGCCTTCTTCAGCAATAATCAAGGTGCGCTCAAACTGCCCCGATTCGCCATTGTTAATCCGGAAATAGGTGGAGAGTTCCATCGGACATTTGACGCCTTTGGGGATATAGACAAAGGAGCCATCGCTAAACACCGCAGAGTTGAGGGCAGCGAAGTAATTATCGGCGATGGGGACGACACTGCCTAGATATTGCTTCACCAGTTCAGGATAGTCCTTGACGGCTTCAGAAATGGAGCAGAAAATTACTCCTTCTTCGGCCAATTTTTCTCTAAAGGTGGTGGCGATCGAAACGCTATCAAAGACGGCATCTACGGCAACGTTACTCAAGCGCTTTTGTTCGGAGAGGGGAATTCCCAGTTTCTCGAAAGTTTCGATAATGGCGGGGTCCACCTCATCCATGCTATTCAGTTTTTGCTTTTTCTTGGGAGCAGAATAGTAAATGATATCTTGATAATTAATTTTGGGATAGTTAACCTGCGCCCAAGTTGGATCCGCCATTTTTTGCCATTGCCGAAAGGCTCGGAGGCGGAATTCTAACATAAACTCCGGTTCTTCTTTTTTGGCTGAAATTAACCGGACGACATCTTCATTAATGCCGGGGGGTAAAGTGTCGGATTCAACGTCGGTGATGAATCCATATTTATAGGGTTGATTAACAAGGGTTTTTGCAGTTGTAGCAGTCATAGTCTTAGTTGAGTGTTCTCTCTAGGTTCGGATCCAGGGCAGGGGGTGGAACTGAGTCAACGGGACGGTTGAGTAGGCTCCTAGAACGTCAGCTTAGGGTTAGAGTCGGGGGAGAAGAAACCGGGTTTTTTACCTAGATTGGGTGCAAATCCGAGATAATTTTTGTTATAAAACCCGGTTTCTAATCTTTGCAGTGCCGACGCCCTTGGAATTTTAAAGTGTTCGGAAGGGGTTAATATTGATTGGTCATTTCGCGAATTTCGTCAAACGAAATGTTCTGTTCTTTACCCGCGAATGGATTATCTTCGGTCAGAAATAACATACAGTGACATTCTTTGCGCTCGCGCATGGGAATGCAGGGACAATTCCAGAAGGTGGCTTTGACTTCGGCTTCTTTGTCTTCGTAGTGGCGACAGGGACATAGGGGTGCACCCAACTCATCCTTGTTTTTCGCCAATCCTTCGATGACTACGGCAGTGACGCCCAAATCGGAGCAGAAGTAGGTCCCAGTGCGTTGGGCGTACTGCTCGGAAAAGTGCCGCATCGCTTCTAGGTTTTTGTCGGTGGCTTGTTTTGTCGGCTGTTCTAAAGTCATTATCCAGGTTGATATAACGAGCAAATTTTGGGGGGAGGATCCCCGATTTAGGGGAAGGTTGAGGTCGGATTCAGGCGATCGCCCCTTGAATGAGTCAATCGGTGAACTCTCAGCCAGGGACTGCGCCCTCTTTACTGGGGGGCAGTTTGCTGTTATCGTTCCCAATCACTGGTCCATGATCTCCCGTCCTTTGGATTCTTTCTCTTTGCCTGGTTGGGCATCCTTGCCCTCCGTCTATATATAATAGGGTTAAAACAACACCCCTGTTGCTTAATTCTATTTTAGAATACTTTAGCAACAAGTGTGTTGTCAAAGTCGGCAATAGATTTTTTCGAGCGTTTTGGCGTTTGACTACAGGCAGCATGATGACGACTACTCAGCAACCTTCCACTAAAGAAGATATCCTGCAATACTTATTAAAGCAGGGTCTAGCCACGGCTCAGGAGTTAGCCGAAGTTTTAGATATCTCTCCCCAAGCAATTCGCCGCCATCTCAAGGACCTCGAAGCGGAGGAGTTGATTCGCCATAAGGCGGTACAGGCGGGAATGGGACGACCCCAGCATCAATATGAACTCACCCACAAGGGGAAAGATTACTTCCCTAATCAATATGATGATTTTGCCGTCTCCCTCTTGGGGACCTTGGCAGAAACGATGGGGGAGGACCAGATGACTTCAATTTTGCGGAAGCAGTGGGAACGCAAAGCTATCCATTACCGCGATCGCCTGGGAAATCAGCCCTTATCGGAACGGGTGGCGGGATTAGTCAAACTGCGCCAAGCCGAAGGCTATATGGCGGAGGTCCATCGGGTCGAATCGGAGGGGTCCAACAGCCGCGACTGCTTTTTGCTCACGGAACATAACTGTGCCATTTCCACCGTCGCGGAATCCTTTCCCAGCGTTTGTGGACATGAGCTAGAAATGTTTGAAGCAATCCTCCCCGATTGCACCGTGGAACGGACCTACTGGATGATTGACGGCGAACACCGTTGCGGCTATTTAATTACCCTGCAATCAGAAACGGTGCGATCGGCCCTTTAACCGCTTCCAGAATCCTCAACCTGTAACGTTAAGGTTTAAAATTGCTTCGGAAGTTGTCGCAACTGCGGCATCAATATTATGCTGTCTAAATAAAAAACTATGCCCTCTCCCGAACCCTCTGCCCAATTTTTAACCCCGGAAGAATCCTACGCCGTTGATGGCGCTCTCCTGGCATCCCATGAAAAGTTTTTAACCCGCCTGACGATTTCTTCCTTGAAGCTACTCCGACATATCGCTACAGATTCGGGAGTGGCAATGGAGTCCCTCACCCACAAGGAGATCATTGCTTGGTTTGAGAAGGACGCCAAGTTGCGTTATGAACAAGGTCCTGAAGCTGCCTTTTTGAAATGGTAATGGGGGGGCGGCCCGCACCCTCTTACAAGAGTATTCCGGTCCCCTCCCCTGTGTCTTGGGGAGGGTTAGGGTGGGGTTCTTGAGGTGGCGATCGCGCGTCAGTTGAGGCATGAGTGGGTGGACACTTCTCCTCGTGACTTGGCTCCCCCAGTCATGCCCCTTCCTCGTGACTTGGCTCCGCCGAGTCACGCGCTTTTGGAGGCTCTGCCTCCTGTCACCACACCTAGACTATTAGACGGCAGAGCCGCACAATGCCCGTGTCACGGCGGAGCCATGACACGAGAGGAAGACTCTGAAGACCGATCGCACCGCAAACCGAGCGATCCCCATCAACTAATCGGATCCTTTCTGCAAAACGTAAGTTTTTCTAAAGATTTGTCAGCAAACAAAGATAAAGTTATCTGAATTTATATTAAAACTCCGAGATAAAGGGGAATTCAGCCGAACAAGAGCGAAAAAAAAACGCTAATATCGAGGGCAAAGGTTACCGATTACCCCGGTTGACAGAGGAGGGATAACCCATCTAAACTCATCTCGAAGCAGGCCGATCCATTGCGATCGCACCCAGCCACTCCTTCAGCCGGTGAACAGTTCCGTTTTCCTGATAAATATACCCAGAACAGATAAAAAATGGACCAAGACCTGGGGATCGAATCCGACGCAAAACGGCAAAAGCTCAACCCCCGTTTCCCAGCAATCAGTTGACTGGTGTCATGGTTTCTCAACTTTAAGCGCACTCCCTAACCTCGTAAAAAGTACAACGGATGTCTCTACCCTTGCTAATAGAAAGCACCATCCCTCCGGGATCAGCCACCCCCCAAAAAATTAGTAACCTTAATACCATTGAGACAATTGAGATCAAAAAGCCCTGGTAGCCATCAGTCACGCCCACAGAGCGGCTACCCCCTGCCTTGTTCAGTCCCCCTCACACAAATTTAATGGGTCTCACCCATAAGGAGAAATGATGAAAATAGCCGTAGCAAAAGAAATCGAAGTGGGAGAACGTCGTGTTGCCTTAATCCCAGATATGGTGGCGCGGTTAGTTAAAGCCGGACTAGAAATTTTCGTGGAAGCTGGCGCGGGAGAGCAATCGTTTTTTTACGATGACGCTTATGAAGCCGCTGGCGCTAAGATTGTGGCCGATAGCGGTCAATTGTGGGGGGAAGCGGACTTATTGCTAAAAGTGGCGGCCCCGAGGGAAGAGGAAATTCAGAAACTGCGCGAAGGCAGTGCGATCGTTAGCTTTCTGAATCCTCTGGCAAATCCAGTCATTGTCGATCGCCTTGCCCAAAGGGGGGTCACCGCTTTCAGTATGGAAATGATCCCCAGGACCACCAAAGCCCAAAGCATGGATGCGCTGTCCTCCCAAGCGGCGATCGCCGGATATAAAGCCGTCCTGCTGGCGGCTGCTACAGCCCCGAAATTCTTCCCCATGTTAACCACGGCGGCAGGCACCATTCGACCCGCGAAAGTGTTGGTGATGGGTGCAGGGGTGGCAGGATTGCAGGCGATCGCCACCGCCCGTCGTCTGGGGGCTGTCGTGGAAGCCTTCGACATTCGCCCTGCGGTGAAAGAAGAAGTGCAAAGTCTTGGGGCCAAATTCGTAGAGGTCAAACTTGACGAAGAAACCGTGGCAGAAGGGGGATATGCCCGAGAAATTTCCGAAGAATCCAAGCGGCGCACCCAAGAAGTGCTTTCCGATACGGTTGCGGCTGCGGATATTGTGATTACAACCGCTCAAGTTCCCGGCAGAAAAGCGCCGCGACTGATTACCGAAGAAATGTTTGCGCGGATGAAACCCGGGTCGGCGATCGTGGACTTAGCTGCGGAACAAGGGGGCAACTGCGCCTATACCGAAGCCGGAAAAGATATCGTTCGCAATGGTGTCACCATTGTGGGTCCGATAAATTTACCCGCTTCCATGCCGGTCCATGCTTCTCAGATGTACTCCAAAAATATCGCCACATTCATCCAGTACATGATTAAAGACAACGCCTTAAACCTAGATTTTTCTGACGAAATTATCGGCAGTACCTGCGTTGCCCACGGTCATGAAATTCGCAACTCCCGAGTGCGGGAAGCGTTAGAAGTTGTCGGGGGAAAAGTGTAAGTTTTGCCGAGGAACATGAAAGATGAAAGTCAAAAATTTATCCTTCATTTGCCGAGTTGCAATTTTCCCAATCATCCATCAACCGGAGTATTAAATTAAGATGACGGAAGCCATCATTTCTGCTTTATTCGTGTTTGTTCTGGCTTCATTTGCTGGATTTGAAGTTATCAACAAAGTACCACCCACTCTGCATACTCCCTTAATGTCCGGGGCAAATGCGATTTCCGGGATTGCCCTGTTAGGAGCCATTATCATAGCGGGAGACCGGGATTGGAGCGTGACGGTGATTTTAGGATTAATTGCCGTAGTGTTTGCCACCATTAACGTCGTCGGTGGATTTCTCGTGACCGATCGGATGTTGCAAATGTTCAAGAAAAAAGAGGTGAAAGCATGAGCGACTTAATCCCAACCGGAATACAGTTAAGCTATTTAGTAGCATCATCCTTATTTTTCGTCGGTTTGAAACAGTTGAGTTCACCGGCGACGGCCCGCAACGGAAATTTATTAGCATCCGTGGGGATGTTGTTGGCGATCGTTGCCACCCTACTCGATCGCCAAGTGCTCAATTACGAGATGATTTTGATCGGGATTGCGATCGGGTCCGTAATTGGAGTTGTCTCCGCCCAGAAAGTGGAAATGACCGCCATGCCGCAGATGGTCGGTCTCTTCAACGGGTTTGGGGGTGCTGCCTCTGCCCTAATTGCCGTCGGTGAATTCTGGCGCTACTATCAAACATCCCAGCAACCACCTCTGGATACCACCATCACCGCCTTACTCGGCATCTTAATCGGGGGAATTACCTTTACAGGTTCTCTCATGGCCTTTGCTAAACTGCAAGGACTCGTCACCGGCAGACCCATCACCTTTCCCTTGCAGCAACCTGTCAACGCCCTCCTCTTCGGCGGCTTCCTCGTTGGCAGTGTATATTTAGCCTTCAATCCCTTAAATACCCCAGTATTTTTGGCCTTAACCGGCGTTTCCTTAGTCCTGGGTGTGATGTTCGTGATTCCCATTGGCGGTGGGGATATGCCCGTGGTGATTTCCCTGTTAAACTCGTTTTCGGGTTTAGCGGCATCCGCTGCCGGTTTCGTGGTCATGAATAATATGTTGATCGTCGCCGGTGCCTTAGTCGGTGCCTCGGGGATCATCCTAACCGTGATTATGTGTAAAGCGATGAACCGATCGCTGACCAACGTCCTGTTTGCCGCCTTCGGAACCGGGGACGATGGTGGTTCTGTCGCTGCTGCTGGGGACATGGGTGATAAAACCGTGCGCTCCATCGACTCGGAAGAAAGTGCGATGATGTTAGGATATGCCCGTTCCGTCGTCATCGTTCCCGGATATGGCATGGCCGTCGCCCAAGCGCAACACGCCGTCCGAGAATTAGCCGACCAATTAGACCGATTGGGTGTAGAAGTCAAATATGCCATTCACCCCGTAGCGGGTCGGATGCCTGGACACATGAATGTGTTACTGGCCGAGGCCAATGTGCCTTACGAACAGTTGTATGACATGGAAGATATCAATGCCGAATTCGATCGCACTGATGTCGCCCTAGTCATTGGCGCAAACGATGTGGTCAATCCTGCCGCCCGAGACAATGCGGGCAGTCCCATCTACGGAATGCCCATTTTGGAAGTAGATAAAGCGAGTCATACCATTGTCATCAAACGGGGAATGAGTACCGGATTTGCCGGGATTGACAATGATTTGTTCTACAAAGATAAGACTATGATGCTGTTTGGTAGTGCGAAAGAGGTGATTACCAAGTTAGTTTCTGAAGTCAAGCAGTTGTAAGTGAATTAGGACTTACACAGTCTTGCAGAATCAAGCTTAAATGGAGGGGCGAGAACATGAATCGCCCCTCCATTTATTGATTAGGGGTCAGGACTTACGCAGATTTTAAAAAAATGAGCTAGAGGCATTTTTTTAGCGTAGGGGTTAGGCCGGGTCGTAGCGGGGAATACTGCAAATATGATTATTGATACCTTACGCCCTGAATCGCAACGTCTGGACACAGAATCATGACTTAACCCCCATCGCGGGGAAATCGCCCTCATGCACACCCCCGGAATACCCAACCACCCCTTCGAGAAAATCACCCCCAAACCCCACCCAAACTCGGTGAATCTGGTGTCCCCGCAACTCACTCAGGAACGCTACCCCCAACTCACCAAAACCAACCTGGCCCCATTTCTCGCCCGAGAAGATTACCTAACCCAAGCGCGAAACCAACCCCACTATCCTTTGGAGGAATCTTGATGAGTCTATGTATTAACCCCTCCTGCCGCAAAGCCCAAACGGGAGTCCATCAAGCTCAGAGTCTCTATTGCAGTGGCTGTGGTTCTCCTCTGCTCATTTTGGACATCTATCGAGTCCTGGAAAAATTGGGGACAGGAGGATTTGGTACAACCTACCTGATCAGTGATGCCGGGTCAAAATATGTCTTAAAAGTCCTGCATAATACTGCCCCAAAAGCGATCGAGCTATTTAAGCAAGAAGCGGAAGTTTTAAAAAAGCTCGCTCATCCCGGTATTCCTAAAGTCAAACACCCCTCCCCTTTTACCTATCTTCTTCAAGGCAGTTCTTCCCCTCTTCACTGTCTGATTATGGACTATATAGAAGGGCAAAACCTCTATGATTATCTCAAAAAACGCAACTTTCAGCCCATTTCCGAACCAGCCACTTTGCTATGGTTGCGGCAATTAGTAGTAATTCTCAATGTAGTGCATCGGGCTAATTATTTTCATCGAGACATCAAACCCGAGAATATCATGCTGGGCACTGATGGTAAGTTAGTCCTGATTGATTTCGGAACAGCCCGAGAAGAAACCTTGACCTATTTGTGCAAACAACAGGGCAAACCAGGAACGAGCATTAATTCCGTGGGTTATACTCCCTACGAGCAGCAACAGGGTCGTGCTGAACCCCGTTCTGATTTTTTTGCCTTGGGTCGAACTTTTGTGTTTTTACTGACTGGAAAAACCCCCAGAGAGTTTGAGGACAGTATCACCCAAGGGTTGCAGTGGCAACAGACCGCTTCGGGATATGCTAAACCGTTGCGGGATTTTTTGGATGAATTGATGCAGCATGATGTGAATAAAAGACCGGCCAACACTACGGTGATTTTATCGGCAATCCAGGGATTAGAAAAACAATTACAGCCTCAATACTATACTCGGTCAAATTTTTCAATTTTATCGCAATTACCTCCGAAAATATTGATGGGGAAATTCCAGAAAACAGCCCCCACTTTTATATTAAATACCTTTAACTTTGTTGGGGATATCTTAGGTGTGATGAGGACGACTTTTGTGTCTGGGTTTTTTGGGGTAATTCCAGGCTCTGGCAGGGGGAGTGTCTTGAGCTTTATTTTCGGAGGAATAGCCTATGTTTTTGAAAGGGTTTTGTCTGGATTTCAGGCGCTTGGAGAAGCTTTATGGAGCTTGAGTAGCAGTTTTCCTTGGAAGGGTTTTACCTTGAATTTAATTTCTTTTGCTTTCATGGGGTATTGTATTAGCCCTTGGAATCGAGAGCTTATAATTTTCGGAATTTTGATGATTTTTTTTGTGATTTCAACACTTATTTTTAAGGCTGTTAAGAATAAAATTTTTGTATTTATTTGGGCTGGCTTATTTATTTTTCTACAAAAAATTACATTTATGGGAGTTTACCCAGTTATTTTTGACACTCAAAAACAAATTAATATTTATTTAAACTTAAATTTACATTCAGACTTCATCGCTACTGTATTAACTTTTTGGTTTTTCCCTATTGTATTTTCAATTATTTTCTTTTGCTTACTGTTTGTATGCATTTTTAAAAATACCCAAAAATATGACAGTAAAAATATTGTTTTGCAGTCAATTACTCTGTCTATAGGATTAGGGATAGGATGGATGATTTATCAACAGGTTCCCTTTTCTGAATCGCTACCTCCGTTACTGGAAATTTTAAAAGATTTGCTAAAAAACTAACTTCTACATAGTTCGCATCGGACATCGGGCTGTTGATCGTTTTGGTGCAAGGAGTCGGAGAAACCCAGGATGATGCAGGGTGTGGTTTATGATTCTGAAGGTCATCTGACTGGGTTCGGACTGTTTCCTGTTCTTATCTTACCAAAAATCTGCCTTGATTTTTCGCCTGATTAATGACATTGTGATTGGCTGTAAATACTTTGATTCCGGGAACAGTCACAAAATCACCGTCATCGGTAATCACCTGAGATATCCCTTCTTTCTGCATCGTTTCAAGAAAAAATAAATCGTAGCCATCCAGTAATTCTAAACTAAACCGATTTAAAGCTGCATCTGTTGTCACTTGATCCAGAGTGAGAGTAATCGGCGTGGCGATCGCTTTAACTTGACTCCAGGCTGCTTGCACTTCAGAGATAACTTTAGACCTTTGCGTTGGGTAATTATGTCGGTATTCCTTGGCGGGGATGACTCCGTATGATTTAATAAAAATTTCTCTTTCGGTTTTTTCGATTAAATGTGCTAATTCAGCCAAGGATAATCCCATATAAGCCAGCAAAGATTGAGTAGAAATTGCTTTTTGCAGATATTTGGGATAGTGTTTGATTTGGTAAGAAGTCCGTGATATCTTCCCGGAAGAAGGTGATGTACTGGCTGAAGAATAAGTCAGCCAATACCACACATTTGTGTCTACTAAAAAAATATCCTCGGATCTTGGGGAGTCAGATCGGATATCAACCACCTCAGATTTAACGGTGTAGTTAACTGCCATTAGACACTCTCTGCCTGTTCACGCATCACTGCATCTACTGCCTCGCGGATCTTGTCATCAGAATAGTAACGCTTCGAGTTTTCAATGACTTGCTTGAGTACCTGCTGGCCCACTAGATTTAAGTTAGATACTTTTAGAAGACAATTGAGTTCGTTGAGTTGGATATCTCTGAGAAGTTGTCCAATTGCAAAATTAAAAAAGGGAGACGCAAAAATCTTCACCTTAGAAAAGTCTAGTTCCACGGGACGACCCGCCACTAATTGCGGATGGATCTTGTCATAGATTTTTTGACCGTCATTCGGGGTCATGCAGTTTTCGCCGATTAAACTGTAAATGTCATATATCATACCTTCAAACCTCCCTTGAAAAAGTGGTGCGTCACCGATTATTAGTTAAAACTTGGTTAATAGGATTCGTCACAATTTAGGATAAGGCTAACCTATATCCCCTCAACAGTTGTCTTCATAATCTATGGTCCCAAATAATTCTAATATTTTCTGTTGCTGACGCCGTTGAATGTATTCCCGCAAAGCATCTTCTATTAATTGATTTTCAGTGGAAAAGTTACTCAAGGCTAGAGCCTCAGCAATCAGTTGTTCATCAATCTCAATGGGGATTTTCATGATTGATAGTTAGTTAAGGATGTATTGCCACTCTACGAGGTGGGTTCGCGTTACCCAAAACTGACTCCAGTGGGTTTGACGAACTCTAAATTATCCACATTCCAGACTTGACCATCGAGGGCCATTTGCTCGATTAAACTAGCTAATCTGAGCGCTTTGAGGGCTTGTTCTCCGCCGACAGAGGGTTTATTGCCACCGCGAACGCAACTAATAAAGTGTTCTAATTCGGCGTGTAAGGGTTCAATATTACTGGTATAAACTTTTTCGATTAAGCCATCTTGGCGGTACAGCACTTGACCATATTCGGTCCTATAATTCGCTGTGGTTTTCCGGTGGATTAAAATTTCATTGTTGAGAAAATCGGCTTCGGTTAGGGAATTTTTGCAATGGGTGACGATGCGTCGTAATTTGCGGTGGGTGACTTTACTGGCGGTGACGGTGGCAATTACGCCATTGGCAAATCCCAAGGTGGCAGTGACATAATCTAAATAAGAATTGGCTTGCGAGGTGTCTTGACTGGTGCGACTACCACTGGCGGTTAATCGCACGACGGGGGCGGCAGCTAATTCTAAAATGAGGTCGATGTCGTGGATCATTAAATCCAAGACGACGGAGACATCGTTTGCCCGATCGCTGTAGGGACTCATGCGGTGAGCTTCGATCGCCAGCACTTGTTCAGTTTTGAGAACCTTGCTCAATTCCTGGAATGCCGGATTAAACCGTTCAATATGACCCACTTGCAGAATACATCCCGACTCTGCTGCCTCATTCACCAGGGATTCGGCTTCAGCAATACTGGCGGCGATCGGTTTTTCAATTAACACATGAACCCCCGACTGCAGGCAAGTCATTCCGACCGTATGATGCAGGCGCGTGGGAACCGCAATACAAACCGCATCCACATGAGGCAGCAAATCTTGATAATCTTCAAAAAAGCGAATTCGATATTTACTGGCAATGTCGAGTCCACGCTCTACATTAACATCAGCTACCCCGACTAATTCAATATCTTTGAGCAAGCTCAGAACGCGGGTATGATGCTGTCCCATACTGCCCACGCCGATCACCCCAATTCGCAAGGGTTCCGGTTGACTTTTTAGGTTATGATGATTCACTTGCCGAGCTTTCATGGGATTATTTTGCACTCCTTGATGTCTCCTCCACCACCATTAGTCAGAGCCGCTTGACAGGCATCTGGCCTCGCATACCAACCCGATAGTATCACAGGCGATCCAGTTGTAAAGATTTACAACATTTTCGACCCCCTCCAGTATAGAGTCGGAAATCCGTTGGCGAGGGAGTGAGCTTCTCAGAGTTTTAGGCGATCGCCTTTCCATCTCCCCCAACTCTTCAAAAAAGTCACCCTCAATCCTGCCCTCCAGTCACCGTCAGACAAACCGGGTTTCTTGACCAAATTTCTGCTCATGGGCAACAAAATAGGGTCAGAAACCCGGTTTCTACTCCGACGAATTGAATTGGACACCGAGGTCCTAGCCCTGAACTAACAGTGGACCATCCTGAATCCGGCTAAAATTTAAAACGTGGAGCCATTCCAGCCCCACATGGAACCCTCGGCGTCGGTAAATTCGATATAGATCCGATTTTGCGGAACCCCGATCGCCTGGTGAATCTTATTGCAAAAATCTTTGCTCATCGACTGGGTTTGTTCCGGACGGATCGTCCCCACACTCTTGACCTCGATGTAGCATACCGGGTCAAAAGTTCCGGCAAATGTCATCGGGACATCCGCATTAAACGCCGTCATCACATAGGATTCAGGTTTCCCCAGATGCTTCGCCAAGCTGGAGGAAAGTCCCTTGAGCAGGGTCTGGATTTCAGCGGTTTCCGGTGCGGATACAGAGGTTTTAACTTTAATCAGGGGCATAATTGACCTTCTAACTTGCGTCTTTCTGATTCAAATCGGGATCCCGGAACAGTCTCTATTCCAAATTATCCGCCGTAATTCCATCCGGTGCTTTCCAGCAACAAGGGTTCACCCTCTCGGTGGACTCCTGCGGCAATCACTTCCCCGACAAAGACGGTGTGATCACCCTTTTTCACCGAACCCACCACATTACATTCCACATACCCCAGGGAGTCAGAGATAATCGGACAGCCGGTTTCCCCCAGATAAAACTCCACATCTTCAAATTTATCCCCGACCCGGCGCTGGGGCTTAAAGAATTTTTGGGCTAAGTCTTTTTGTCCCGCTTCTAAGAAACTTAGAGCAAAGACGCCACTGGCTTCAATCATGGCGTGGGACCCGGAATCTTGTTTAACGCAGTTGATGACTAAGGGCGGTTCAAAGGACCCTTGCATCACCCAACTGGCGGTGAAACCGTTGACATTTTCCCCATCTTTGACACCGCAAATATAGAGTCCGTGGGGAATCTTACGGAGGATTGTTTTTTTCGCTTGTTCGTCTAGCAAGGCTTTACCTATCTCTTGATACAGAACTGATGGACATTTATATTAGAGTATCCGACGGGGCGTCATCTCTAGCGAGGGGTAGGTCGAAACAGGTGGCTATGGTCCGGATGGTAGAGGCGCGATCGCGGGGTTTCCGTTCCTGCCTGGGTTTTCGGTTCTGCCAAAGCTGGACTAATTAAATACAGGGTCGTCCGAATTAAGTTTTCAGAATGAGTAACTCGCGCCATCTCTTTCAGAGGGACCACCACAATTTTTTCATCGGGCCATCCAATCCGGTAGCAAATAGCAACGGGCATTTCTGGGGGATAATGTTCCATCAGTTTGGCTTGAGCCTCTTCAATGTGGCGCGCACTCAAATAAAGGCACAAACTGGCTTTATGGGCGGCTAAAGCGGCTAATTCTTCCGATTCCGGGACCGAGGAGGCTCGACCACTGACCCGGGTGAGGATGATGGTTTGCACCAGTTCGGGAATGGTGAGTTCCAGGTTGAGTTTAGCAGCAGCCGCTTGAAAGGCACTAATTCCGGGGATAATTTCACAGGGAATGTCTGCATCGGCTAAGGCGTGCATTTGTTCTGAAATGGCACTGTAAAGGCTGGGGTCCCCGGAATGGAGGCGAACGACAGAGTGACCTTGGCGTACTCGGTCAATCATGATGGGTAGGATATCTTCTAGGGTTTTATTGCCCGTGGGAATGACTTCGGCATCAGGACGAACCCCTTCTAAAATTTGTTTGGGAACGAGGGAGTCAGCGTAGAGAATCGTATCGGCGATCGCCAGAATTTTTTGAGCTTTGACCGTTAATAAATCTGGGTCTCCCGGTCCGGCCCCGACGATATAAACAGCAGGTTTGAGCTGGGCCGAGTGGGTTGGTTGTCGGTCAGTTGGTTGGAATTTTGACATTAAAATCAAACAAAATCAGGGAAAGAATTAAGAAGGTTCCGGATGTTACCGGCTCTATGAGGTAATCAAGCACTGGTAGATGCACCCTGGTTAAACCCTAGAATTTATTCTAGGGTTTTTTTATTTTTTAGATCCCAATTATACGGCAGGGTTACCGTAAAGATTAGAAACCGTGTTTCTTGACTACATCTATGTAACTTTGCCATCAATTTGGGTAAGGAACCCAGTTTTTGGTCCTTGGTTTTTTTTGGAGAATTTCTAGGAAGAAGAGGGCTCATCGTTGGTGCGGGATACGACGTCAGGTAAAGGACGATTGAACCCATAAAGCCAGACTAATCCAGCAATGCCTAAGACAATACCCGTTAAACTGACAAATTGAGCCATGCGTAGGGGACCGAACATTAAGCTATCGAGTCGCAACCCTTCAATCCAGAAGCGACCGCAGCTATAGACGGCCATATAAACTAAAAATAATGTGCCGACTTTTAAACGTGGTTTACCTTGGAGAGAGCGAAAGAATAAAAACAGTAATAAGGCAAATAAGCCCAGATTCCACAGGGATTCATATAAAAAAGTGGGATGGAAATACTGCTCGCCAATATATTTAAACGGACGAGATTCCGGGGGAATGTAGAGTTTCCAGGGTAAATTGGTGGGTCTGCCGAATGCTTCAGAATTAAAGAAGTTTCCCCAGCGTCCGATCGCCTGACCTAAAATTACGGACGGGGCAACTAAATCGGCTAATTGCCAGAAGGGAATTCGGTTGAATCGGGCAAAAATCAAGGTGGCGATCGTCCCTCCAATAATTGCGCCGTGAATAGCAATACCTCCTCGCCAAATCGCAAAGATTTGGCCCGGATTATCGGCATAGTTTTCCCATTGAAACAGGACATAATACAGTCGCGCCAAGGGAATAGCGCCCAGGACTAACCAGAGGATCAAGTCACCCATGAGCTCGGGGTTGACGTTGCGGCGTTTGGCTAAAAATTGAGAGAGACTGACGCCAATCAAAACGGCAGTCGCAATTAAGAACCCGTACCAACGGATGGTTAGGGGTCCGATTTCGACGAGGATCGGGCCTGGGGAGGCAAATGTCAGGGCGAGGGGTAGAGTAACAATAGTCATAAACTTAATAGTACGCCGTTGGGGGGACGACAGGTGCAGTCGTCTTGTTTCTCTTTCGTTTCTAGGGTACTTCAGGCTATGAAGTCATGGAGGCCAAAAATAGTCAGGGGGCCAAATCTTTGCTATCTTCAGGGGGAGATAGGCGCGATCGCCTTGAGACCCCAAGGCAATTCTATTTAATCGTTTTAAATTCAGATGAACTTTCCCCTAGCGCGGCAATCGTTCTACCAAGAGATTCAGCAAAACGACAACCAAATCGATCTCGCTAAGGCAGCGCTATATATCGCGCAAGAAGAATACCCCACCCTGGATCCGGCGGAATATCTCAATGTGCTGGATGTGATGGCAGGGGAGGTTGCACAACGGTTAAAGGAGCAACGCTATCCCTTGCGAATTGTTAGGGCGATCAATGGCTATCTCTATGAAGATTTGGGATTTACTGGCAATACCCGGGATTATTATGACCCCTGTAATAGTTTCCTGAATGATGCGATCGCCCGTCGGACTGGCATCCCCATCACCCTAGCCTTAATTTACCTAGAAATTGCAAGGCGGCTGGATTTTCCAATGGTGGGAATTGGGATGCCAGGACATTTTTTAATTCGCCCAGAGTTTGAAGGGGCGGGGATTTTTGTGGATGCGTTTAATCGGGGCGAGGTGTTGTTCACAGAAGACTGCGAACAACGTCTACAGCAAATTTATGGTCCGGAAGTGTCGATGCGTCCAGAGTTTTTAACAGCGGTAACGCGCAAACAGTTTTTGGCCCGGATACTGACCAATTTAAAGATGATTTATCTGAATCGCGGGGATTCGGAGAAATGTCTAGGGGCGATCGAAAGGATTTTGCTATTGTTTCCAGATTCGCCGTTGGAATTGCGCGATCGCGGTTTGTTTTACTATCAAAATGGCCGATGGACCCAGGCCCGTCAGGACTTACAAACCTATTTGGACCGAGTTCCCCAAGCTGAAGATGCCTCAGTAATTCGGCAAATTCTCGATCGCATCACTTGGCAGGAGAATGAGTAAAAGAAAATCTCCGACACCTACGGCTACACACTTCTTTCAGTTTGTCAATCTTTCTTTAGAAATAAATTTTTCCAACTTTAACCTTTAGCAATATCGGGATCAATCTGTTCAGCAAGTTGTTTGAGGCGATGGAGTTGGGCCTGCATATCTTTCTGGGTCCAAGTTGCAGCAAACAAATTAAAGCCCCAGGCGACTAGGGGATTGGGAATTTCAAATTCAAAGCGATTGATGAGTCGAGTCTGGTTGCCGTCCTGTTGACAATCCCAGCGATCGCAGCCTTTGAAAAATCCCTGAAACTCCCAGACAATCAGCCCCGGTTCCCGTTGGGCGATCGCACAGTTTAAGCTCGGTTGCAACAAGGGAATATTCAGAATAAACCGACTACGACTCCCCACAGAGGTATCCCATTCGCCAATCGGTTCGCAACGCAAGGCAGGATTTAACCACTGGTGCATTAATGCGCGATCGGTAATACAGTAATCAACAACCCTAGGGCTGGCCTGAATTTGAATAGACTGTTCAAAGACTTGAGATGACATGAGAAATTAGACCTAATGATGACAATCTTTTACAAAAATTCCCCCTAGAAAAGAAATTTCTATGGGCTAGAAGGGTGGGAAGGGGAGTATCGGCGGGAGAAGACAGCAGACCCTTCCCTTGGACTGGGGCAGAATTGTTACAAATCACTACAGTTCTAATATTTTGTGACAAATTGTCCCTAATCTAATTTCTAGTTACGAACAATTGAACCATAAAGCGTTTGCTCCACCTCAGTTGAGAATTGGGAAAAACGCAAAAGATCGCATAGACTACAGCAACAGATGCATAGCCCTGTAGGATAGGGGCAAATGCACTGACTCGCATTTACTTGATGATCAAGTGTGTTGAACGGTCATATCGGAAGTACAGCCAAATCACCTTATGAATGGAATTTTGCACGAAACATCAGTCATGTTTTGGGGTAATTTAAACCCTGAAGCGCTGCTGGCTCAGGAACCCGGATTCGCGGCGGGCTTTGGCCTGGGGCAGATTACGGGATTTGTTCAAGCCCTCTTGGTCCAGCTGGGGACATTCCTGCCCAGTTTATTAGGAGCGCTCGCCATTCTCATCGGTGGCTGGATCGTAGCTACCCTTGTGGCAGGAATTATTAGAAAGATCCTCCACAGCACAAATCTGGACAACCGGATTGCCAGTGCCGTCATGGGACGAGCACCGGGACAGGAGATGCCTCCCACGGAAAAGTGGATCTCGAATACGGTTTACTGGCTGATCATGATTTTTGTCTTGGTCGCCTTTCTCCAGGCCCTGAATCTGGAGGTGGTTTCCCAGCCCCTAAATCGGTTCTTAGAGCAGATTTTTGCTTATCTACCCAAGATTGGCGGTGCGGCAGTCCTGTTGGGTGTGGCCTGGATCCTGGCAACCCTGTCCAAAATGTTGCTGACTCGGGGATTAGCGCAGTTCCGGTTAGATGAACGGCTTGCAGAGCAAACAGGAGAGGCGACAGACCCCCAAACTGCTGGGGAAAGCCGGTTTTTACTCAATGAAACCCTCGGCAACGCCCTCTACTGGTTTATTTTCCTGTTCTTTCTGCCTTTAATTCTGAATGCCTTAGAGTTAAATGTGCTGCCGGTTCAGAATTTGGTCAATGACTTTCTGTCGGCGGTGCCTAAAATTCTGATGGCCCTGATTATTGGGGCTGTGGGTTGGTTTATGGCCCGGATTGTGCGCGGCATTGTCACCAACTTGCTGGCGGCGACGGGAACCGATCGCCTCGGTGCTCAGTTGGGTCTGTCCCGGACTCAAGATGGGATGTCTCTGTCTCAACTGATTGGGACGATTGTCTATGTCTTGATTCTGATTCCAACGGCGATCGCGGCGTTGAATGCGTTGGAAATCGCGGCGATCTCCGCGCCTGCGATCGCCATGTTGTCGCAAATCATGTCCGCCATTCCCCTGGTTTTGACCGCCGGGTTCATTTTGGCGTTATTTTATGCGATCGCCAAGTTCGCCTCGGATCTGGTCATCCGCATTCTTCGCAGCATCGGCTTTAACAATATCTTCTCCTGGCTGGGTCTGCCGACGACCCGGAGTGGTAATCCCCCCCCACCCCCACCGGCAGATGCACCGGATATGCGATCGGGTCAACAAACCGTTGTCCAACCCTCCGCGACTCCTACAAGAACTCCCGCAGAAATTGTCGGGATTGTCACCTGGGTTGGCATTATGCTCTTTGGGGCCGTGGCAGCGACAGAAGTCCTGCAATTACCCGCCCTCACGGTGATTATGCAGGGCCTGCTAGTGATCGCCGGTCAGGTTCTCGTCGGTTTGATCGTGTTTGGCATTGGCCTTTACCTGGCAAACTTGGCCTATCATCTCATTTCCGGTTCCCGAGGGTCCCAATCCCAGCTTCTGGCTCAAGCAGCTCGAATTGCGATTATTGCGCTGGCTGGTGCGATGGCACTCCAACAAATGGGGATTGCACCTCATATTGTTAACTTGGCCTTTGGTTTACTCTTTGGTGCCGTTGCTGTTGCCCTTGCCTTAGCCTTTGGGTTAGGGGGTCGCGAGGTGGCGTCGGAGCAATTGCGAGAATGGCGCAATGATTTCAAACAACGACAAGAAAAATAATGAGAGGGTTTACCTCACTTAATTTCAGTCTTTTTTAAGTGAGGAACATCAGGCTTTTTCAGGGTGAAGCCTTGATGAAAAAGTCTTAGCCTAACTCACTGGAGTTTTTATGCTTTTTTCTTTCTCTCACTTTTAGGAGTTTTTCTTGGAGTTCCTCCTTAATCCGACCCATAATCGTGGTTTCATCAAGGGAATCAATAATTCGGGTGACCACAGCTTTTGGCCCATCCGGTCCCCAGGATGCCCCATTGGCGAGGTAGGTTTTGGTCACCTGACCAATGGCGTAGGACGAAAACCCGGCGACACCGGCTTGGGTAATGGCAACGGAAAGATAGGGTACTAAAGAGGCCCCCCCCGTAGCCGGTGCTGCTAATCCTAATAACCCTTTCAGGGATGATAACCCCAGATTTGCCAGGAGTTCGCTGGCACTAATTCCGCCCATACTCAGGGCTATTTTTTTGAGCAGATTGATGGCACCGGCTTGGGTCATGGGAATGCCATAGAGCTTTGATAAGGTTAAAATCGTGGTGACATCAATCACCGCGCCACTAAGGATATCGATCGCCGTAATCGGATTCAGGGCGATCGCCACCGCTTTTGTAATCACCGCATTCCAAATCAATCGGTTCGCACTCTTGTCCCGAATCTGCATCTTGCGCTCAACCAATTGTTCATTCACGTCCCCAGCATAAAGCAGGGTATTCAGCGCTACCAGAGATTTCCCTTCCCGGTCTAAAATTTCGAGAATTTTTAATTTTAAGTCATCAACTTGCGGTAAACCCCGCTTCATCTGCACCGCCATTGTGCCATCGCTCTTAGGGGTTGCTTGGGCGATTAAGGGGGCTGCGGCTGCCATGACGATTTCATCCTCAGACAGCAGTTCTTTGACCCGATCATCGCGGATTTTGCGATAGACTGCCTCGCGATCGGCTTCGGGATATTGGTCAATTTTGTTAAAAATCAGCAGCATGGGTTTCCCCGCATCCCGCAACTGGGACAGGGCTTCATATTCCACCTGGGTCATATCCCCGGCGACGGCAAATAAAATTAAGTCGGCGCGAGAAGCTACCTGCTGGGCCAAAACTTCCCGGGTTTGACCATCGACTTCATCAATTCCCGGGGTGTCAATCAGTTCGATCTGAGACTGTCCAACTCCAGAAAGGGTGAGTTGAGTAATGTTGCCTTCTCCCCCATCTAGGGGCGATCGATCTACTCGCCAATTCACCCCTTGGGAGGTCCGGGTTACCCCGTGAATCGGGCCGGTTTCAAAAACATTCTGCCCTAATAAAGCATTCAAAATCGACGATTTTCCCCGTCCCACCATGCCAAACACGGCGATTTGCACCACCGTCCGTTCTAGTTTATCCAGCATGGTGCTGAGTCCTTCAATCTCTGGATCCAAGCCCGCTCGTTCTTCCGGGGTCAGGTCCAGATTCGCGACTAACTCTCGCAGGGCGTCTTTAGCTTGTTTGTAGTTCAGGTCCGCCTGAATATCTGCAAATGACAAAATCGCCTCATCCAGTTCTCCATCTAAATTGGCGGAACCGGGTGAGGGGAAGGGGGAATGAGGGGTGTTAGGAATTTGTTCCTCGTTCTCGTGGGAACCTCCGTGAGTCATAAGAGGTGGGCTATCCTTCAGCGCTCTACACTACCAATCCTAGTGCAGACCAGCCCGAGACGGGGAGAGAAAATCGAGGGGGGATGCCTCAAGTTCAAGGATTAAAACTATTTTATTGTGGGTTCTTAAGCAATTTGGCTCATGAAAGATAGATCAAGCGCTCCAAAATTTGTACTTAAGGCTACGTTGATATTTTCTAACATTTTGATGAGCCAGATAATGCTATCATTGTTAGAATTTTCATAGTGGTTAAATAAGATAGACAGGCGTTTTTCTAAATAGGGTTTGACTTTCCGACAGAGCAAAACAATTTTTAGAAGCATCCCGGTTGTCCGGGTGGGTCCAATATTAGAAACGACATCTAGAAAGATAAAGTGAGTGGGCTTTTGAGAACTTTCTACTACTAAAAAGTTCAGGAGTTGGCTGCAAGTTCTAACCACCAGAAAATCGCTGAGTTTCTGGGAATCACTCTGGGGCAAGGTGGCTTTTAAATGCTTACATAATTTATCGTTAAATTGGCGTTTGCCATATTCGGGGTCGATGGACCCGATTAGGTAGTCGTAGAGATCGGCTTTAAATTCTGCGTAGTTTGGAGCCTGACTGGTGTGGGTGATAAAGCTTTGGGCTAAGTCGCGGTAAGTGTGGCCCCCTTCTGCTTTGCCGACATAATCTTTGAGGGAATAATAAAGTTCGCGATCGCTGAGTAAGGTGGGATTGTTAACCGGCGACAGGTTTCGGACTGCATTAACATTCCCCGTCCGTCGGACCTGCGATCGCCGGACTTGATAGGTGACATACTGGGATAAGTTGATTTCAAATTGCCGTTGCCGTTGCGCTTGAATTTTTCGCACGGTTTGCTGATGCTCATAGCTGCTATCTTCACTCAGCAGGCAATGCGAGTACAAGTAGGGATAGCGATCAATAAACGTTCCTAGGGGCCTATGCTCTTTAGGCGGGCTGATTTCCGAACTATGTTGCACTACCTTCGATAAGCGGCGCAGGGTCAGATACTGATCGGTGGAGGTGAATTCTTTAACTAATTCTTGCAACTGTCGCCCCGTTCGCGATCGCCCGTAAGGATTATAGCCCCCGGGTCTCTCGAACAGGGCCACCAACTCCGGAATCGCCTCTTGGGTTTGGCTGTGCATTTGCCACCGATTCACTAAAATGTGGCAACATCTATTTAAAATGAATTTAAAGTCTTGGTCCATGCCCTTATAGGTGAGCATTCGACCTAACGCTCCGGAGATTTCGGCTTCGGGGTAGTCCCTGCCTTCAATAAAGAGGCTTTGAAAGCGCGAGATCATCTCCGACGGTGGCTCCGCTTTAACCAGATTAAGGAGGTGATCGTATAGTAACTGCTCCTCCTGGCTTGTTTTTCGGTTGTAAGGATCCGTTCGATGATTCACTTGACTTTCCCCCTGCCCAGATGTTTGGCTTGATTCAATTTCCCAGAACGCGCGTTTTCAATAGGAGACAATTTTTCCTTGTGGAATATTGTCAGACCTTAATGGATAATTTATATTTAATCAGCTTGGATAATGGCTATCAACCAGATTCAGACCAGTCTTTGGCCATTAAGATTCACCCATATTACAGGAAACTCTCTAAAAGTGTCGGTGATCTCAGGCAGCTTTTGAATGGGTCTGAGCTTTCCGTGATCCATAGGATCTCTATCTATTAGAATAACCTAGGCAGATCTCCTCAACCATCCAGTATCGTAAAAAGTTGATAAAGATGCCAGGGGAGATTCACGGAATTTTCATCAAGATTGAACAGGGGTGACCGTGGAAACACCTTTGTGGTATGTCCGATGCTCAGCTTGAGGCGATCGCTGGCTTTGTCCCCGCTTTAGGGGATGGTATCATTAATTTTTATTAAATTCAAGTCCTGCCACCATGTCTTGTTTTGTGACCCTTGCTCAACTGCTTTCCCTCTTAAATGCCCAAACCGTTAACCCGCTATCGGAGGAACTTGGGGCAAAACAGGCCCTCAATATTATCACGGATACGCGCAGTTTACGGGCTGGAGAAGTATTTGTGGCCCTAAGAGGGACACAATTCGATGGGCATCAGTTTATTGGGGCTGCATTTGACAAAGGGGCGATCGCAGCGATTGTCGATCGCGACTATGTTAGTCCCAACTCCGACTGGCCCCTGTTGGTGGTATCGGATACCTTGGCTGCCTATCAGGCGATCGCTCATTGGTGGCGCACCCAGTTCGACGTCCCCCTGATTGGGATAACAGGATCCGTGGGTAAAACTACCACCAAAGAATTAATTTCAGCGGTTTTGAACACCCAGGGTCCCGTTCTCAAAACTGAGAAGAATTATAATAACGAAATCGGCGTTCCCAAAACCCTGCTCAATTTGACGGCAGACCATGATTATGCTGTCATTGAAATGGCGATGCGAGGCAAAGGAGAAATTGCCCTCCTCGCAGAAATTGCTGCCCCTACAATTGGCGTTATTACCAATGTCGGTACAGCCCATATTGAACGCTTGGGTTCCGAAGCGGCGATCGCATCCGCCAAATGTGAATTATTAGAAAAAATGTCCCCCGAAGGGATTGCCGTCCTCAATTACGATAATTCCCGGTTGATGGAAACGGCTGCAAAAGTCTGGTCCGGAAAAACTCTCACTTATGGCTTCACCGGGGGAGACTTGCAGGGAACCTTCAAAGAGGGGGATTTCCTAGAAGTTGAAGGAATAACTTTCCCCGTTCCCCTTCCCGGAGAACATAATGCTTTAAACTATTTAGCCGCATTAGCCGTAGCAAAACTGCTCAATGTGAGTTGGGAACCGCTCAAAGCCGGTTTAGCTGTGGAATTACCCGACGGCAGAGCAAGACGGTATGAATTAGCCCATGATATTGTAATTTTAGATGAAACCTATAATGCCGGGTTAGAATCCATGACGGCTGCACTCCAAATGCTGGCACAAACCAAAGGAGAACGGCAGATTGCGGTCCTAGGAACGATGAAAGAATTGGGAGAGCGATCGCTAGAATTTCATCAGCGTATCGGCAGCATTGCTAAATCTTTAAATCTGGATGCATTGTTTATCTTTGCTGACCCCGCCGAAGCCGCAGCAATGGCAAAAGGTGCTACAGGGTTACCCTTTGTAGAAATTATCGATATCGAACAGCCGAACGCCCATGATTACCTCTGCCAGCGGGTGAAAGATTGGGCGAAAAAAGGCGATCGCATTCTCTTTAAAGCCTCTCATTCCGTCCAACTCGATCGCGTTGTCGAAAAATTTCGGGCCGGTTAAATTCGAGGTCAGTTAAAACTCCTCCAGTCATTATCCCCAAGTTCGTAGTAACGACTTCAGTCGTTATAGCCCGGGTTCAATTGTAAAATTCAGGCAACAAAAACCCGGGTTTCTGTACCAGATAGGGTACAAAAAAACAGAAATTTTTGGTCAAGAAACCCGGTTGTCTTTTCTCTATTGTACGGACATCCTATTACTTCCCTAAAATTATTCCAATATGGCAATCAGATTAGATCAGATTATAGTCGTCGATATTGAAGCAACCTGCTGGGAAAAAGAACCACCCCCCCATCAAGAACGAGAAATTATTGAAATTGGAATTTGTCCCCTGGATATTACTTCCGGGGAATTACTAGAAAAAGAAAGTATCTTAGTCAAACCTAAACAGTCCCAGGTGAGTGCATTTTGCACCCAACTCACCACTTTAACTCAGGCCCAGGTAAACCAAGGAGTCTCCTTGGGACAAGCTTGTTCAATTCTCAGAAATAAATATATTTCTCATCAAAGAATTTGGGCCAGTTATGGCGAATTTGATAAACGGCAATTTGAAGTGGAGTGCGAAAAAAAAGGGGTGCGCTATCCCTTTAGTAATCGGCACATTAATGTAAAAACTCTATTTTCCGTGATGTATGCCTTAGAAAAAGAAGTGGGGATGGCAGCGGCATTAGAACGGCTCAATTTGCCCTTAGAGGGAACCCACCATCGAGGTCATGATGATGCTTGGAATATTGCTAAAATTTTGTCTCAATTAATTAGTCATCAACGCAAATGAGCTTATGATTAACATCATTGATTTAGGCGATCGCCTGGATACCTTCATCGAACCTTTGAGTGAATTACTCCTAGAAGGGTTTCGCGAAAACTGGCGGGAAGCATGGCCCACAATCGAGGCCGCACGACAAGAAGTTTTAGATTCATTGACAGAAGATAGAATTAATCGCGTTGCCATCAATGATGCAGGCCAAGTAGTAGGATGGGTTGGGGGAATCTCTCAATATAACGGCCATGTTTGGGAAGTTCATCCCCTTGTGGTTGCTGCGGATTATCGCCGCCAAGGAATTGGCAGAACTCTGCTTAAAGATTTAGAAGAACAAGTTAGAATACGTGGTGCATTAACCCTGTGGTTGGGAACCGATGATGAAATGAATATGACCAGTCTTTCGGGGGTGAATCTTTATTCTAATCTGTGGGAAAAAATTCAGACTATTCAAAATTTACGCGGTCATCCCTATCAATTTTATCAAAAGTGTGGGTTTGAAATTGTCGGCGTCATGCCCGATGCCAATGGTCGAGGGAAACCCGATATTTTTATGGCTAAATCGTTGAATGTATAAACAATTCCCTGAAGTTATGACTACAAACAGGGGGAATTATTTTGTTAAATGCCGTGACTTTTTCCAATGACCCAGTGACGGCGGAAAAAGCGGGCGAGGGATGACTCTTCTAAGGATAAATAGATGGGTCTGCCGTGGGGACAGGTGCGGGGGTTGCGGGTGCGTTGCCAGCGGTCTAAAATATCCTGCATTTGGGATAAAGTGAGGGGGGTTCCGTTGCGGATGGCGCTGCGGCAGGCGGTGGCAACTTGTGCTTGTTGTAAGTCACCCCCTAAGCTAAGTTCGATGAGGGCGTCGGCACAATCGTCCCGTTCTGCTAAGAGTTCGGGGAGGGTGCGAACGGCCCATAATTCGCTGCCAAAGGGTTGGATATCGAGTCCGAGGCGGTTGAGTTGTTCGAGTTGGGCGGGGGTGAGTTGATTGAGGACGATGGGAGGTTCGATGGGTACAAGTTGCCAGCGATCGCAGAGTTGTTCGTATAAAATCCGCTCATGAGCGATATGTTGTTCCACCAACCATAATCCGTTGGGATGTTCGGCGACGATATACATTTGGCTAACTTGGGCGACAGCGCGCAGGTGCAGGGGTTGCGCCCGACTACCCGAGGGGGAATTCGCCTCGGGGGTAGATTTAACGTGATATGCACCTTTTTCTTCGGACGCTTTCAGCAGTTGGGTGACTCGGTGTTGTGCGGCGTCGGGGGTGGTTTCTGGATTTAGCTGCAACCCTATTGCGATCGCCTCACTGACTCGTTCCTGCCATTGGTTGATATTCTTTAGATAAATTTCAGCTTTCGCCGGGTGGCGGTTCCAGTCGATTTGTTCCGGGGAAATTCGCAGATGCAGCAAGCAGACGGGGTAGCGATCGCGAGGTAAGGTCCGGGCGAATCCAGCAATCAAGGTTTGTTCCAATTCCGGCGATCGCACACAGCGTCCGTTTACCGCTACCTTGACCCAATCAGGACGTTGGCGATGACAGCGATCGGGTAATCCCAACACCAGGGAAATCGATTCCGCCTCACTTACTGACTGGGTTAATGCTTCTAAATCCCCACTCTTGACCCCGCGCAGAATTTGCGGCAGAATCTGTTGGGCGCTTTGTCCGGGAGTAATTTTAAACCAAGGGCGATCGTCTTGTTCCACCTGCCAGAGCACGTGAGGATGGCATAAGGCAATGTGCTGAATCATCTGCTGAATGGATCGCACTTGTTGCGGAAGAGCGGGCAACCCCTGACGCCGAGGTTTCCAGCGTTCAAAGAGATCACAGACGGTTACGATCGTTCCCGGGGCGATCGCGGCGGGTTGGACTTGCACTGCCTCACCCTGGGAATTGTATTTCGCACACCATCCCTCACCTTCGGCCACTCGACTCCTAATTTCTAACTGGGACAACTGCGCCAAACTATGCAGGGCCTCACCTCTAAATCCCAGACTGGTAATGTTCCACAAATCGTAAACATTGTGAATTTTGCTGGTACTGTGGGCAGTTGCCGCCTGTTGCAAATTCGGCAAATCCATCCCACATCCATTGTCTGCCACCCGCACGCGCCAGAGTTGGGGCCACACGGACACCGAGATCCGCGTCGCACCCGCATCTAGGGCATTTTCTAGCAATTCCCGCAAAACTGCCGCTAGAGAGTCGATCACCTCTCCGGCAGCGATCAGATGTACCACATCTGGGGGTAGGGTTTGAATAATCCGTAACCCAGTTGGCATTTCGTTCCTAGAATTGGGTGGTAACAGAACTTCGTTCACTCCCGTTATGGTCACTCCTGAAGCAGACTAATTGATTCTTATTGTATCAGAAATGGGAAGCAATGATGGTGAATTCAAGTGCCGTAAAAACTTAAACCAGAGGCGATCGGTTTCCGGGTGGCGGCGCCTTAAATCGGGTCCTTCGATGGGCTCAGGTGGATACCCTGAGTGGAAAGTTGGCGATCGCTCACCGATTCTGGATGCCCCAGTGAGAGATACATGGGCCAGAATGCCCCTGCTGTAGCCACAAGGATAAACTATTGTTGCTAAATTCAACCGTTTCTGGAACTCAGTGCTTTAATAGAAGTCATCCTAGCGAATATAAAACACTTCTGGACTGATCGCCGATGTCTTTAGACTTATTTGATGCTAGTTATTATCTCGCAGCCAATCCGGATTTGGCCGCCGTTGGAATTGCCACGCCAGACCGACTGTACCGCCATTTTCAAACGGCGGGTTTAGAGGAAGGACGGCCTTTTTCCCCGTTTGTCAATCTAAATTATTATCGAGAACAAAATCCGGAATTAGCCTTTGCTGGACTCACCTCTAACAGCGAACTTTTAAAACATCTTGAAGGGTGGGGGATTGCTGAGGGTCGGAGTTTCTCCCCTGTGTTCGACCTCAATTTTTATGTAAATGGAAATACCGGCCTTGCCTCGGCATTTGCGGGCAACCTGAAAGGGGCATTTCAACACTGTTTAACGAGAGGATTTGCTGAAAATCGCCGATTTTCCCAATTTATCGATTTGGACTACTACTTAGCAGTTAATCCGGATTTAGAGCAAGCGTTAGGAGGCGATCGCCGTGCCGCTTTCTACCATTTGGTGAATACAGGGATTGCCGAAGGACGTCGATATTTGCCCGGAGATCTCGGGGTGATCACTTCGTCTCACACCGTGGGATCTGACCCTAACACTCGTCCCGGCGTCACCTCTGTGGATACCCAAGACTATTATAAGTTTCGCGTGGATACCTTTAGCGATATCAGTGTCAAATTAGACGGCAGCAATGCCTCGGCGAATATCCACTTAATTCGGGACCTGAATAATAATGGGATTCCCGATGACGCTGAAGTGCAAGAGGCGATCGCTGCCGAAAAAGCTCCCGTCTCACAACTCGATCGCTTTGCCACAGCACCAGGAACCTATTTTGTCAAAGTTTCTGAAGATCAGGGAGATACCGCTTACCAGCTTAACGTCTCTGCCGTTCCATCAAATCGCCAGTTGCAAGCTCATCCTAGTAATACTTTAAATGAGGCATTATGGATTGGAGATGTAACCCGTCCTCAAGCACATCAAGGGTTTATTGGCACTGACAATTTCCAAGATTTCTATCGCTTTAACGTCAATTCCAGGAGCGATTTACGTCTATCATTAGATAATTTAAGTGCGAATCTCCAAATTCAAGTGATTCAAGATCGCAATGGGAATGGCCTTCTTGATAATGGAGAAATTGTTTCAACTGAAGCTAATAATACTCGCAACCTGATTGATTTAAACGGGGATGGAAAAATTGACTTCATGGAGTATCTCAACTCCTTCCGACCCGTAGAAGAACCGGAACCCTATCCTGCTACCGTTTATCTATCCGGGTTGCAACCGGGAACCTACTTTGCCAGAATTCTTCAGGTCGATAATGAGACAGCTTACGATTTAATGATCGAGTCTATTCCCTCCGGAGTACCCGCATCCGGAGCGAGAAATACCGAACCTATTAGCTTCGCGCAGATTGGGGGATTACCCGATGACTTTGAAGTAGCAGATTTTATTGGTGAAGCCAATCCTTACGACTTTTATCAATTTGAACTAGATAAAACTAGAAATATTGATATCAAACTCCGCAGTTTAGAACAGCCTGCGGATTTTTTCTTGATGCAGGATATCAATAATGATGGGACATTTACTTTCCAGGAATTTATTACTTATCCCGGACAGGACCCCACGCTGACACCCCAAATTAATCGGGTACTTGGACAAGGAACTTATTTTCTGGGAGTGGTTAAGGTGGGGGGAAATACGCCCTATTTACTAACCATTGATAAAAATACTCCCACCCTCCCTTCTTCCGGAGCCGGAAATACCCTAGCAACTGCCGCCGATGGGGGAATTTTATCCGAGGTGCAAATCAAGAGTGATTTTTTGGAAAGCACTAATCCAGAAGATTATTATAAGTTTACTCTGGATTCTTTTAAAACAGTGAGGCTTTCTCTGTATGAACTCGGTGGCAATGCTCAACTTTCTTTGATTGAAGATATTAATGGCAATGGTATCATTGATCCAGATGAAGTCATTGTTACCTCGCAATCACAGGGTGCGGCTCAAGAGACAATTGAACGGACTTTGAGTCCCGGAACTTATTTTGCCCGAGTCAATACTATCCAAGGAGATAGCACCTATAATCTCTGGATAGAACCGAAGGCTCCCGAACTTTCTCCGAATGGAGGGGGAAATGGGGTCGCCGATGCGTTTAACTTCGGATTGCTCGATCGCGTGCAGCGAACATCCGGAATCATTGGGCCCGAAAATCCCAATAAATTTTACCAATTCCAACTGGATCGCCCTCGAACCATCAGCCTATTTTTAGATGGGTTAAGCGATAATGCAGATTTGTTTTTAGTTCAGGACCGCAATTTTAATCAGGCGATCGAACCCGAGGAAATGGTTGCCCTTTCTACCCAAAAAGGGGCGACCCTAGAACAAATTCACCTCACCCTAGACCCCGGAAACTATCAAATTTTAGTTTCCCAAGTGGGTGGTCCAACAGCCTATGACCTGAGTATTTCTCCTCAGCTTTTTAATCGTTCATCGGGCTATGGAATGGTGAATGCAGCAGCGGCAGTGGCAGCGGCGATCGGGACTGAACCCTTCCCAGAAGCGCCGAAACAGGTGGGTTCCAATTGGGTTCCAGATATGGTGAATGCACCCGCCGTCTGGAATCAAGGCTATACGGGTGAAGGGGTAATTGTTGCCGTCATTGATGGTTATTTAGACTATACTCACCCTCAGTTAGCCGGAAGTATTTGGACTAACTCCGATGAAATAAACGGTAATGGCATTGATGATGATGCTAATGGATTTGTGGATGATATCATCGGCTGGAATTTCTTGGATGGCAATAATCAGATGAATCGCATCGATCCGTTAGAGGGTCATGCCAGCCATGTCGCCGGAATTATTAGCGGCAATAATAATGGCATTGGTAATAGCGGAATTGCTCCGAATTCTATTATTATGCCCGTCGCTGTCATTGGTGCATTTACCGGAAAAGAAGAACGGATTGCCAGTGGAATTCGCTATGCTGTGGATAATGGCGCAAGGGTGATTAACTTAAGTTTGGGCGGCGGGAGTGTGAATAATACCCTGAAAGAAGCCCTGATTTATGCCCGAGAAAAAGGAGCAGTGATTGTCTCGGCATCGGGAAATGATGGATTAAACTCGGCAGGAGGAGATCAACGCTTTAGTTCCGTCCGATATCCTGCCGCTTATGCCTCAGAATTCGGCATTGCAGTTGGTGCAGTGAATCGCGATCGCCAGATTGCTGACTTTACCAACCGTGCAGGGACCGACATCTTGAATTATGTTGTTGCACCGGGAGAAGATATCTATTCCTCTGTGCCAATTAATACCTATGATTTCTGGAAAGGAACCTCAATGGCAGCTCCTGTTGTCAGCGGCGTGGCTGCACTGATGCTCAGTGCTAATCCAAATTTGACCCCCCAACAAGTGGAGCAAATTATTACCGGAACCGCCAATCCAAATGGCATTATTGAGGATGGTGTATTCGATATCTTAGGTTAATTTCCAATTAACCTGCTACCAACATGGCACAGCCATGTTTTAATAGAGATAGGGAAATCTCCCTCATCAAATCGCACCTTAAATCCGTCTCCAAACTAGGCCCGGTTCAAAAAAGACTAAACCAAGTAATCTATAGCAAGTCTAAATGAATTGACAATTTTTAGGCATCCGTTGGAGCATTTCACTCCCTAAGTGAATTGTATTGCGATTAAATTTAGACTTGCTATTTCTTTATAAAAGACTCTCCCAGTTTCTTGAAAAAACATCAGATCACGGCTATCTCTGAGCCTATAGGAGTGTAGAAATGAAACCCAATGTAGTTATCTTTTCTGTATTGAGCTTGTTCACGATTTTGGCGGTTGTACCGTTGAGTTTGGCACAATCCGATGAGAATATTGATCCACGCTGCCGGACCTGGTATCAGCGGGTGACGACGCAAGGGGGTGTGCTGAATGTGCGAGAGAATACCGCTACGAATGCGCGAATCCGGGGAACGGTTGCTAATGGGACGGTGGTGTTATTTAATACAAGCGATCGCAGTGGGAATTGGTCAGAAATAACCGCCCCAGGCCGGTTGACAGGGTGGGTCGCCGATCGCTTTCTCACCTACCATCATTACGGGAACCGTCGGTTTACAGGGACAATGCAGGTCAAAACCTTAGAAGGGGGACCCGTTAACCTGCGATCGCCCAGTGGAGACGTGATTGGTAGTGTCCCCAACGGGACCCTCGTCACGACCGAGAATCATACGGTCGGCTATTTTGCTAATGTCACCACTCCGGAGGGTCGCCAGGGCCAAATCGTCACTCAATTTTTAATCTGCAATTAGCCCGTTCCTGGAGTCATCCAGACAACGGACCTAAAAACAGGGAAAATCTAATTTCTAGGGACGAAATCAGAACAAAATTCCGCTAAAATTCAGTTAAAAACCTCAATGGAGACGGATACAATGGGACGAAAAGCTAAACTTAAAAAACTTAGACACACAGCGCCACTCCCAGCCGCAGCACCCCCGGTAGAACTAGAGGAACCGACGAATTTTGTGCGAGAAATGGACCATCAGGGTTATCACTTAAAACAAACTATCCCTGCGCCGGATATCCCCGAATCCCAAATGGAACCGAAAGCACAAAACCCCAGACTGTAGCATCGCCCCTGGATTAAGGGTGGGGTTCCCGGGTCGCTTGTAGCCCAAGGGTGACTCAGCGATCGCCAGAAAGTCTGTTTCTAACTCAGCTTGGTGGCGCTTGAATCCCTATCTTGCGGTGCGCAACCCGGTTAAAAGTCGAGGTCCTCTGGATCAAAACAGTTGGATCTCGGTCCTCTTAAACTCTACAATTCAAGAAGGGAATCGCGCTCCCAGCTAAGGGGACAGTTGCTAACCGTTCCTTGAGGGCTGGCGATCGCGACCCGACCCCACTCTAGGGTTGTTCTGCCGCACGATTTAAGGTTTGATTATGTTGGAAATGCTGCTATTAGATATCTTCGTTATTCTTGGCGTTCTGTGGTTCATTGCGGATCCGACCAAGCCCAAACCTGTGATGCGTCGTCCGAAAAAAGTTCGCGCTGTTCAAGGGAACCCAGAGGTTTTGCCAAGGACGGTGGATGCTGAACCTAAAGAAATGACTGCAGAACTGATACCGCAACTCTCCGAGTGGCGATCGCCCGAATTAGCCAATCCCCATCCCGAATCCACGGGATCCGAGTTGGCAACTCCTAGCGTACCTCGTTTGGAAAAGCAATCCGTGCGAAATCAGAGCAAACAGGTGAACACTCAGCCGAGGTCCAGTGAAGCTCAATGGGGTTCAGTGTCCACCAAGTAACTCCTCCGACTTGGCCCTATCCGCCCAGGGCGGGTCCTGATTGAGCTTTCTTGATGACAGGCGATCGCCCCGTCCCCAAATTCAACCTTAAATCCATGAGTGAATCCTTTCTGGTTAATCTTAAAGAAGCCTTCCTAAATGCACCAGGTTTTTGGGAAGGCACTCTTTCCGAAAAATCAGGTAACTGGTGCAAACGAATTGAGGGAATTGATACCACGGTGACCGATGGGTATTCGATTTTGGGTGATTTTGTCAGCAACCTGAGCGTCCAAACCTTTCAACAACCCGGACTCTATCTCCATTGCGAGAAAAAAGGCAGCAAAAAAGCGACTCAGAAGCGGTTGTACAGTTTATTTGCACTCGAACCCAATGGCACGGTGCAAATTATCAAAGAATACCGCAGTTCGAGTAAAGATTGGGCGGTGGAATTATGGCCGGATATTGAAGCCTTTTTAGCATTTCAAACCGATGGGGTAGAACAACGACGACAGCAACTGCTTTCGGAAATTGAATCTTTGGAGTTTCAACTTTCTCAGCGTCGCGCTCAATTAGCTGCCTTGGAGTTTTCTGACCTATTTTCTTCCTCAGAACCCCTATAGTCGGTCTTTCCAGCAGAAGAGGGACAATTCACCCCCGGCCCTGTCTTAGTCTACCCCCGGACTAAATCTCTCGCCAACCCCTTAAATTAGTGATAATTAATCGGTTGTTTTAACCGAAGTTGGGTTAAATAGTCCCGAACCCGTTAACGAGACAGCGACCTTTTCGGCGATTTTATAAATTTTTGTTAAAGAACTGTGGGGTTAGACCCCTCATCGGTTAATATAAGGTGCATTAGTAGATGCACCCTGATGGCTTCCCGTTCAACTTGAGCGGGATTTTTTTTTGCCCAGTCAAAAATAAAGGCGCCCGGATTGACAATTGAGCAGGGACGATCCATCTACAATCCTCAAGGCTCAATTCTCAATCCGGGCATGGTGATGAAGTTCAATCGAATGCCTGCAAGGTGAGTTAGCGGATGTAAGGTCGCCCTTTCCAAAAAATGCCCACCACCACAGCGATAAAAGACAGTTCGGAAAGATGCACGAGTAACCCGGGGATGGGGAGGAGGGACTTAATGAAAAGCCCCAGGAGTAAGCAAAAGGCTAAGGCCCACAGACTGCTGGTGTTGAGCATGGACCGATTCCAGAGTTCGCATCCATAGACGGCGATCGCCCCCATTCCCATCGCAAATGCAAACACAACCAAGGTTCCCAAGGGAGGTGCATAGAGTAAAGTCAAGGCATTCCCAATGGCGCTTGATTGGGTGGCACCATAGGCTAACCAGACCTCAACTGCGGCCACAAGTTGAGTAGTGAGGCCCGCAACCGGCAGCAGGGAAGTCCAGGGTAAATATTTTAAGCGTTCTAAGGGATTACTCATGGGAAAAAGGCCGCTAAATTATGTCTTAATTTTAAAAGAATTAGATACAAATCGAAGATTGCTCAGGGGGGATTCAGTGAGAGAAGAAGGATAAATCAGGAGGTTAACTCATTGGGGAAGGGATTTCCCTATCAGTTGCGATGGATTCAGTGGAGATTTCTTGATTTTTTTTACAGACAAGTACAAAGGCTTAAGTTAAACTGAGAAAACAAAGGCAAGCCAGGTTTGTAACAGTATCGTGCTTCCCTGGGCGATCGCCATCCTAAAACCCGTTGGAACCCACCCCGAGAAGACTGATTTGAACCGTTCTGGGGGTATTTTAACTTTTCCCTATTCTGACTGGACCAATCTACCCACTGGACCTATGATAGAAAGCCAAATACCGACCCAAGCCCTCAACGGTTTTAGAATCATTGACCAACTGAGCAAAAACTCTCGGTCAAGCGTCTATCGCACCATTCGATCGCGGGATAACTTACCGGCGATCGTGAAAATGTTGCATTCCGAGGGAGCCAGTGCAGCAGATTTCAGCCGATACAAACAAGAGTATGAAATTTATCGGCTCAATTTAGACGGCGTGGTGCAGACTTATGGCCTACATAAGTATAACCAGGCGATCGCCTTAATCTTAGAAGACTTTGGTGGAGAATCCTTAAAACAATTCACCAAAAATCGTACCTTGACCCAGGCAGAATTTTTAAACCTTGCCATTCAAATTGCTGAAGTCCTGGGTTCCATACATAGCGCCAACATCATTCACAAAGATATCAATCCCGAGCATATCCTCTTCAACCCCGAAACCGAAGAAGTAAAGCTCATTGGATTTAGTATTGCCACCATTGTTTCCCAAGAAAATTCCCCCTTAAAAAATCCCAAACCCTTAGAAGGAACTCTCGCCTATATGTCCCCGGAACAAACCGGCAGGATGAACCGTACCCTGGATTATCGGACCGACTTTTATTCCCTAGGCGTCACCCTCTACGAACTCCTGCTCAACCAACTTCCCTTTACCAGTCCCGACCCGATGGAACTGGTCCATTCTCATCTGGCAAAACAGCCGATTCCCCCCCATCAAATCGACCCCTCCATTCCGAAAGTCGTTTCCGACCTCGTGATGAAATTGCTCTCTAAAACCGCAGAAGACCGCTATCAAAGTGCCTGGGGAATACAAGCCGATTTAGTCATCTGCTTGATGCAATTAGAGGCAACCGGAGAAATTGAAGATTTTATTTTAGGGGAAAATGATATTTGCAGAAAATTTAACATTTCCCCTAAATTTTATGGACGGCAAAGTCAAATTAAAACCTTATGGTCTGCCTTTGAGCGCACCCTGACTTCCCAACGAGAAGTGATGCTCGTGGTCGGGGAAAGCGGCATCGGGAAAACCTCCTTAGTGCAGCAACTCGAAGCTCCCATCGCCAAAAGAAATGGCTACTTTATTTCGGGAAAATTTGACAAAAATGAGCAGGATATTCCCTATATGGGCTGGATTAGAGCCTTTGAGGAATTAGTAGGTCACCTGCTCATGGAACCGGACGATCGCCTCAACCGCTGGCAAGAACAACTGAGAATAGCCCTCGGAAACAATGGACAGGTAATTGTGGATGTAATTCCTGAAATGGGGCTGATTTTGGGCCAGCAACCCCCCATCACCCATTTACCCCCAGGGGAAGCAGAAACTCGCTTTCATCTAACCTTTAAAAACTTGCTCAAAGTTTTCGCAAATCCCCATCATCCCCTGACCCTATTTTTAGACGATATTCAGTGGGCGGATGCCGGGTCTTTGCGGCTGATTGAACGGCTGATGACTCTAGCCGATCCGGGACTTTTTTTAATTCTATCTTATCGGCAAGTAGAATCTTCTGTATCCTTCAAAGATACAGAAACACCCGTGCTTGAACTACTGACCCAAATTGAAAAGACTGGCGGAATTGTCAATCGCATAGAATTAGAACCTTTAAAATTAGCCAGTATCAATCAGCTAGTAGCCGATAGCTTTCAATGTTCCTTACGACAAGCCGGACCCTTGGCGGCATTAGTGGTGGATAAAACCGGAGGAAATCCCTTTTTTATTCAAGAGTTTTTGACAGCGCTTTATGATGATGGATTAATTGAATTTGATAATAAAAGTTTGGCGTGGCAATGGTCGATTGAGAAAATTAAAAAACGAGGGATTACGGATAATGTCGTGCAACTGCTGGCGGGAAAAATCCGTAAACTCGGGGAACGAGAGCAATCCGTACTCAAGCTGGCAGCTTGTATTGGTAAAGGCTTCGATCTGCAAACTTTGGCGGCTATTTCAAACCAGTCCGTGAAAGAAACGGCGGCGAATCTGCGTGCAGGGGTTACCCAAGGGTTTGTGGTACCGGCAACGGAGAGTGCAGATTGGTCCGTAGCGATCGCGGAGTGGAAAGCCGGGAGTCATGAGGAAGCAAATCTGGATTCCCTGAGCGCACACTATAAATTTGTCCACGATCGCATTCATGCTGCCGCCTACTCTCTAATTTCCGATTCCGCCAAGTCTGCGGTGCATTGGAGCATCGGACAATACTGGCTCAACCAGACTAAGAGCGATCGCCGAGAAGATGAGATCCTGTTTGATATCGTCAATCAACTCAATAAAGGAATCTCACCGAGTGAGTTTCCCGGAGAGCTAGAAAAAATTGCTCAATTAAACCTCAGCGCCGGACAAAAAGCCAAGCGATCGGCTGCCTACGAAACAGCTCTCAACTATCTGAATCAAGGCATTCAATTCTTAGGTAAAGATGGCTGGCAAACCCACTATGACTTAACCTTAGCCCTCTATCAAGAAGCCACAGAAGCCGCCTATTTATGTGGTGACTTCCAGCAAATGACCACCTTAGCTAATCCCGTCATTCAAGCCAGTAAAACCCTACTGGATGCCATCAAAATTTATGAATTCACGATTCAATCTTATATGGCCCAGGCCCAACAACTAGAAGCCCTACAAATTGGCGTAAAAATTGCCCAACAACTGGGGATTGATTTAATAGCTCATCCCACCCGGGCCGATATCCAACGGCAACGGGAAAAAAACCAAGCGGCAATGGGGGACAAAGACCCAACGGACTTACTGGCATTGCCAGTCATGATGGAACCCGAGAAACTCGCCGCTATGAGAATTCTCTCTAGCTTGGTATCCGCAGCTTATCAAGCCGCCCCTTCCTTACTGCCTCTGATTGTATTTGAACAGGTGAACTTATCCATTCAATCGGGCAATTCACCGTGGTCCGCCTTTGCTTATGCCACCTATGGTGTGATTTTATCTGGCGTATTTTGGGAAATTGAACTGGGGTATAAATTTGGACAATTAGCCTTAAACCTGTTATCTCAGTTCGGTGCCGGTCAAGCCAATGCCAAAATTTTAACGATGGTAGAAGGGCTAATCAACCCTTGGACCCGGCATCTCAAAGAAACCTTGATTCCGTTACAGAAAGCCGAACGAAGCGGGATTGAAAATGGGGATTTAGAATGGGCTTCTTATGCCGCCAAAAACCGATGTCAAAACTTATACTTTTCTGGAAAAGAACTCCATGAGGTAGAACGGGAAATGGCGTCCTTGAGCTATTCCCTGAGCCAATGGCAACAGATGACCGTGATGCAATGGAATGAAATATATCGGCAAGCGGTGCTGAATTTGTTGGGAAGAAGTGAGAATCCGTATCAGTTAGTAGGAGAAGCCTATAATCGGGAACAAGCGCTTTCCTTGATGATTACAGCCAATGACCGCAACGGACTGCACGATTATTTTGTGAATCAATTAATGCTGTGTTATTGGTTTGAAAATTACGCCGAAGCCCTGGTGAATGCTGAACAAGCTCAGAACTATTTAGACGGGGCGATCGCCTTGCCGGTAGTGGGGCTGTTTTATTGGTATGATTCTCTCACGCGAATGGCCCTGTGCGATCGCGCCAAGGAGCCAGACCGCCAAATTCTCCTCAAAAAAGTCGCCACGAACCACAAGAGACTGAAAAAATGGGCCGCTCATGCCCCCATGAATTATCTACATAAATGTTATCTCGTTCAGGCCGAGAAAGACCGCGTTTTCGGCCACAAATTGCAGGCGATGGACGGGTACGATCAAGCCATCCAACTGGCTACAGAACAGGAGTATGTGCAAGAAGCCGCCCTCGCCAACGAACTGGCGGCTAAATTTTATTTAGGATTAGGAAAACTCACCCAGGCTAAAGCCTATATGCAGGAAGCGCGGGAGGGGTATAAAAAATGGGGGGCAATAGCAAAAGTGCAGCAGTTGGAGTCTACCTATTCCCACTTGTTCCCCGTTGCCCCGGAGCAATTTCATCCCACAAAGGGACAAAAACCAAGCCCCGAGGTAGTTTCAGTCTCTCGGGAGAGTAGCGATCGCCTAGATTTGACCACAGTCCTGAAAGCCTCACAAGCGATCGCCAGTGAAATCGTCCTGGATAAATTGCTGGCGACCCTGATGAAAACGGCCATCGAGAATGCTGGGGCCGAAAAAGCTTTTTTAATTTTAGATGTTGACGGTAAACTGTTAATATCTGCCTCCGCTTCTACCGATGCTGATGCAGTGACGGTTGAGCAATCCATTGATATTGAAACCTGCTCCGATTTACCCGTGGCGATCGTTAAATATGTAGCTCGAACAGGCTCTAATTTAGTCTTAAGTGATGCGGCTTGTGAAGGGGCCTTTACAAAAGAGCCTTATGTAATGGCTCATCAGTTAAAGTCCTTGTTATGTACTCCCATTGTGAATGGGGGAAAAACCTTAGGCTTCCTCTATTTAGAAAATAATTTAACCCGGGGAGCCTTTACCAAAGACCGCCTAGAGATTTTGAAAATTCTCTCCTCCCAAGCAGCGATCGCCTTAGAAAATGCCCTGCTTTATGCCAACCTCGAAGCAAAAGTCCAAGAGCGCACGCAGGCTTTAAATCAGGCCAATGATGCCTTAAATGAAAAAAATCTCCGCTTGTCGCAAACCCTAGAAACCCTCAAACAGACCCAAGCCCAACTGATTCAAACTGAAAAAATGTCCAGTCTCGGCCAAATGGTCGCGGGAATTGCTCATGAAATTAATAACCCCGTGAGTTTTATCTATGGCAATATTAATCATGCCGAAGAGTATCTGGATGATTTGTTTAACTTAGTCTCTCTTTATCAGCAGCATTATCCCGATTCAAAACCGGAAATTCAAGCGGCTATCAAGGACATGGATTTGGAGTTTTTACTGGAAGATTTACCGAGGTTGCTTTCTTCCCTGAAAACCGGGGCCGATCGCATTCGTCAGATTGTTCTGGGATTGCGAAATTTCTCGCGCTTGGATGAATCAGCGATGAAAGAGGTGGATCTTCATGAGGGGATTGATTCTACCTTGTTAATTTTGCAGTCTCGTCTGACGAGTAAAAATGGGCATCCCGCAATTGAGGTAATCAAGGAATATGGCAACCTCCCCAAAATTACCTGTTATGCCTCCCAAGTGAATCAGGTGGTGATGAATATTTTAAATAATGCGATCGATGCGATGGATGGGTGTGAGGGATTCGTTGAGGAAAGTAACGAGGAAGGTCCGGCTTATTCTAGCTCTTCGGGAACTGCTGCGGATGTCATGCTATCGGATTTACACCGGGGGAAAACCCGCTTACCGAGAATTATTCTGCGCACCGAAGTGAGCGATCGCGATTGGGTACAGGTTCGGATTGCAGATAATGGTCCGGGCATCAGTGAACAGGTGCGGTTGAAAATTTTCGACCCCTTTTTTACAACCAAACCCGTCGGAAAAGGGACGGGTTTAGGACTATCAATTGCCTACTCCATTGTGGTAGAAAAACATGGGGGAAAACTGCGCTGTATTTCTACTCCAGGAGAGGGGACAGAGTTTATCATGAGTTTACCCCTCACGCCGCGATCGCCCGGTGAAATCGAGGGAAAAAAACCGAGCGATCGCGTCATGGAATGAGCAGCGTCGTTTCAGCGATGGGGATACCCCAGTACCCCCCGTTCCTATAGCCTACAGGGTCGTTTTTGCTTTATCCTGCGGACGATGACGCCGCTGGCGCAGAAGCCCGATAGTTCGGATCGAGCCAGCAGGTGGGTAGGGTTTCCCCCGAGGGGAATTTCAAATCTTCTTTCGCAAAAGCCTCCACCTCTTGCATTTCTTCTCCCGCATGAGAGCGTCCCTCAACTTCAGTACAACTGGGGTCCGACAAATCCTCTGTTTTGACGATTTCAATCAAATTTCCCGTGGATTTTTGTTCTAAAAACATATCAATTTCTCCCGTTTAAGTCTGGCGAATTGTGATTTTTTATGCTTGGCTTTCGAGTGTTTCTGCAAGGCGCTGTGATGGCGCTGCTTTGTTTCTAGCTGCCGACTTGATGTTATAGATTGAGAAATTAAAAAATTTTGACAGCTTTTCTCGTTTAAATTATATCGAATTTTAGGGGGGTTAAACGGATTGGTGAAAATCTACAAAAAGGTGAAATTTAGGAAAACCCATAGGCGGTTCGGCGTGGAAGCGCACCGGATCAAGCCCGCTTGACAGGGGTTAACCTGAAAAGAGGGCGTTTCCGAACTGGGGGATAACCGGCGATCGCCCGGTGGAGTCTCAGGCGAATCAAAGCTAAAGGGATCTGGAGGAGTATCGGCATCCAGAGGCGGTGTAAGGTAACGTAAAAAGGTAAAGAACATCACAGAGGAATCATGGAACCCGATTCTTTACCCACAGAGGTGATATTGACCAAACCCTCGCAATCCTTGGGGAAAGTGCATTTAGATTGGAATCCGCAACCGGGTCACTATCTGGATCTGGAAGGAAAAACTTACGCAGTTCTAGAACGGCGCCATCGATATCAACTGAAATCCGGTCGTTATCGCTTGCAAAATATTGCTTTGTACGTTCAGTCAGCGCAGCGACCGATTGAAAAAAGCCTTGTAGAGGGTCGTTGGGTGATTGGAGAGGCCAGTTGCCGCTTCAACGCTAAATCCGAACTGATTCGCTGTGCCGTCAATCCAGAAGGACCCTGTGCAGGATGCCGCTTTTTTGAACCCTTAAGCGAATCCGAATTCCCAGAGACGCGATCGCTTCCTAGTTAGGCATCGATCGCGTGTCTATCCGCACTCAGGCATTGCCGTTACCCAACATTTCGCCCTTGAGTAAATGCATCCCATTTGCAAAATCCCAACCGGATTGAGCGCGTTTACCCGAAACCTGGACTTGTTGTAAGAGTAAAAAACCGTCTCCGGTTTGAATAATCGGCCCGATATGTTTGGCAATACTGACAATTTCACCGGGTTTTCCCTCTCCAGGAATTAGGGCAGGCCAATTATGTTCGAGAACGGTAAACGATGGGGGAAGATGTTCCCAGTAGCGATCGCCCACAGGTGCAGTGGCGATAATTTTGAGGTCCTCGCCGCGAAACTGAGCCATGCAGTTCGGAAAAAAGCCGCGAATTTGGTTATGGAGGGCGATCGCACTGCGGGACCAATCCAGCACATAATCCTCTTTCTGAATTAACGGTGCATAAGTCGAATCCGCGTCATTTTGGGGGACGGGTTGAATTTGCTGACGGCCTAACTTCACCAGCGTTTCCAGCAACAACTCAGCCCCTACTGTAGAGAGCGTACGAGCCAAGCGATCGGCATTGTCTAAAAGTTCGATCGGCACAGCAGCCTTGAGCAGCATCGGCCCGGTGTCCAATCCTGCCTCCATTTGCATCGTCGTGACGCCAGTTTCCGCGTCCCCATTGTACAGAGACCATTGAATCGGAGCCGCCCCTCGGTATTTAGGTAAGAGAGAGGCATGGACATTCACACAACCCAGGGCGGGCATATCCAAAATTTCCTGAGATAAAATCTGTCCATAAGCCACCACCACGAATAAATCTGCCTGAGTTTGTCTCAGAAAAGCCAGAGTCTCGGCATCTTTTTTGACTCGTTGGGGCTGCCAGACGGGGAGATTATGAGCTAAGGCTAAACTTTTGACCGGGGAGGGGTCCAAGTGGCTGCCGCGACTGCGACGTCTATCTGGCTGAGTCACCACAGCTAATACGTCAACCTCGGGAGTGGCTAACAGAATTTGCAAGGTGGGAACAGCAAAATGGGGAGTACCGAAGAAGACAACTTTCATGGTGCGTCAGCGCTCAGTGGTAGGTGGTTAAGGGGGGACTTATCAGAATTGAAGGCTTTGGAGTGGATTGCAACGGACTATTGCGAGTTAACAAATTACATTTAGCAGCGATCGCCCTCCCTTGGCAATTGGGAGTTGGCCCTTGCCCGAGTCCAGACTGACCCCACCCACCTAACAACCGGGGTTGTCTGCCGAAACTCGGGCTTGAAATCATCAGGTGGCGTTCCCTTTTATCTTCTATAGCTATAGATCTAGAAGCAGCCCAAGTCCTATCCCTGTCTGCTTCTGTTGGCGATAGGACTGACTCCGTAGCTGGATCACTCCGGGGAACCTGGGGGTAAAATTCCCGAGGGTATGGAAGGCTAGAACCCGTTCAGGTAAAGGTGTTAGGACCGGACTGAAGCGGCCTATCCGTGAGCGAGAATCCAGGAGGAGCAAGGAGGTGGGGCGAGGGTTGCCCCGGACCCCGCCTACCGAAAACCCTTCCAGGGGCTAACCTGCAAAATGCCACCGGCAGTAAAAACCACTCGGAATTCAGCCAAAGAGGAATCGCTGCCGGTGGTGTTGCGGACATAATCGGCGGAGGGTTGATGTAAATCCTGTAGGGGGGTTTGATTCAGAGCAGTCTTTGCCAGGGAATCCGTTGCTTCGTAGTCTACGATCGCCCCTTCTGAATTCACCCAAATCCGATAGATCAGGTCCCGTTCAAAGTCGGGATTTTGGGTCCAGGCTCGGTCCATCGTCTCGTAAATCTGCTGTTGTAACGATTCTAGGACGACCGGATCTTGAATATCCGCTACCGGAGTGACTTCCGGGACTTCGGAACCCTCGCTGACTTCGGATTGAGCGCTTGACCAAGGACTCACCTGGAGTAGGTTTGGGGGTTCAAACACCACTCTAAAGACAGCCACCTCTTCTGCCGTTGCCGTGCCCCCATCAACGGGGATGTAGACCAAATCTAACAGGGGGGTTTCATCTTGATAATCCTGTGCCGCTTGGTTTTCGGGTTTATATCCCAGAATCGCCCCATCAGTTCCTGCGGTGACTTGATAGACTAACTCCTGATTAAAAGTTGGAGTGGTTCTCCAGGCGCGATTAATCTGTTCATAAACCTGCCGTTCGAGACGCTGCAATTCACTGACATCAGTAATCTGGCGATTGCTCACCAGGGTTGTGCCGAAGGGGGCGGGACCTGGGTGGGAACCCGCAGGAGGGCTGCCTGGACCATTGCCACTGGCGATCGCTGCCGTTCCCTGGCGCGACTCCTCGGAGCTCTCTTCCGGGACGGGTTCGAGGGGACGTTGATATTCCGGAATCGGCATAAAGAAAAAGGCGAGGGCCGCGATCGCTAAACTCGACAGTCCTACGGTTGCCGGTAACGCTCGTTTGGCGACAGGTTCGTGAACCTTGGCTTCTTGTTTGCTCACAGAGCGTAAATTGCCGTGGATCTGGGGTAGAGTCTGGCTATCCGCGCAGAATTGATCCACCGCCTCCACTAAATCAAACAATTGCACCGAACTCAAATCAATCTCAATGGGAGCACTGTTGTAAGACTCCTGGGGGTGGACAATCAAGCGATGCAAATTGGGATTAATTTTTTGCAACTGTACCGGCGTTGATACCCCCTCTCGGCGTTCCACCGGAAGGGTATAGAACGAGAACCGCTTGACCCCACTCAAAAATTCTTGGGCGTAGTGGCTGACGGCATTCACTAAACTTTGAAAGAACTCCTGTCCCCCAGCAATGGGTTCCTTCCGGGGGGGTAAATAGCACTCAGCACTGACCAAAATCGACATCAGAGGTCTGGCTCCATCCTGGCGATCGCCCGAGGGATTGTCGTCGGTTAAACCCTCTAACACCAGCTTGCAAGTTGGCAAACTATATTGACGTTGAATACTCATTCAACCTCCCCATCAAACAAACTGAACCACAACCGTTGCATCCCTGCTGTTCCGGTACAAAATAATAATTCCCCCAGCAGTTCCATTGCCAGGTCATTTAACTTTTCATTGGTATTATAAATCGCCACCCCCGCACGGCGCGGATTCATCCGACTCCGGAAATGCGCCCGGAAGCGCTCTAGGTAATGAGATAATCGCAAATGATGCTCCAGGGGAATTTGTTTGTGTTGCAATTGCTGATAGTCCGTGAGTAACTGCCGAATCGTGACGGTCATCCTCCGCGCTAACTTACAAGCGATCGCCACCAACGCCTTGGCTTCCTCTAAACTCAGGGGGCGACGTTGACTATAGCGCCGCAGGGGATTTGTGCTTCGCAGCAGCCAGAGGAAGACCCGATTTTTAATGATATCTTGCAGTTGCTCTTCTTTGGCGATGGCTAAAATCGATTGAGCTGCATTCAGATCCAAGGCTTCGATCGCCAACAGCAGCAAGTCAATTTGCAACCGCGCGCGTCTGGGGCATCCCCGCCCGGAAAATCCCGGGGGTTCCGGCAGATGCTCTAAAATTATGGGAGTCGTCGTTTCGGGTGGATGGGTTGTTTGCATTACGCTTACCGGAGCATTCATTGTAATTCGCCTTGATCGATGACTGACTTGAGTGCAATTGACCGCAAGGTTTCTTTCTCTAACTTTGATTTTAGTATTGACCTAAAGAGTTGAGCTTTGATCTAGCGATCCAAACGATCCTGTTGCCTCACCTTTCTGGTAGGAGCAACCGCCACCAGGGAACGCCCAAATGTTTTATTCTACCAATCCCGCGCCTTCCCCCAAAAAAGATCCCGGGTTTTACCCGGTTTGGGGATAGATGTCCTTTGAAGAAAGGCGATCGCGATGATCAACCCCGGGCTGAGTCTCCCTGGGTAATGGTAGGATTTAAAGCGCGATCGCACCCTTGCCGGTTTTATTGTAGCCATCGCCCCTCTCGGCGATCGGTACAGTAGAGGGCAGACCCCCGGGTTTTGGTGCAAATTCTTTGCCCATTCGTAACCAATCGGGTCCAGACTCCCGGTTTCTTGTCCCCGGATTGAAGACGGAACTTACATCCTCGGCACTCTTTCATCTTCTAAACTTTACTTTTATGGATATAAAATCTCTGGTTCGTGACATTTCCGACTTTCCCAAACCGGGCATTCTGTTTCGGGATATTACCACCCTCCTGCGAGACCCCCACGGTTTACGGTATGCGGTGGATACCATGACGGAAAAATGTGCCCCTCTCCAACCGGATTGCATCGTCGGCATGGAGTCTCGCGGGTTTCTGTTTGGGGTCCCCCTCGCTTATCAACTCGGCATCGGCTTTATCCCCGTTCGCAAACCCGGTAAATTACCCGCCCCTTGTCACGAAATTGAGTATGAGTTGGAATACGGCAGCGATCGCCTTTCCATGCACCAGGACGCCATCCAACCCGGTGCTCGGGTCTTAATTGTAGATGACCTGATTGCCACCGGGGGAACTGCCGTTGCTACCGTCCAACTTTTAGAACTCGCCCAAGCTGAACTCGTGGGCTTTTGCTTTTTAATTGAATTGCAGAATTTGAAGGGACGACAAAGACTCCCCAATGTCCCCATTTTGACTTTAATAGAGTATTAGAACTTTCCCGGGCTTGCTTCCCCCAATGTCTCTCGCGCACTCCCTCACCGCCTGAAAACTCCAACCTTTACGGAATGAGCCACCCAACAATCCTAGAGGTTGTTACCCCATAAAAATAAAACCTATGGCTACTACTAAAAATCCCTCGGGTCACCATCGCCTAGACTCGGCCAAAGACAGCCTGACTAACGCCTTCAGCAGCGAAACCTTTTTATATGTGGTTAAGCGCTTATTACAGGCATTATTAACCCTATTACTAGCCTCGGCTCTGAGTTTTTCAATTATTCAACTTGCCCCAGGCGATTATTTAGATACCTGGCGGCAAAATCCCCAAATTGCTCCGGAAACCTTAGATGCTTTGACTGCCCGCTTCGGTCTCGATCGCCCTCCGGTTGAGCAGTATTTCCGCTGGCTGACCCAAATTATCACCCAAGGGGATTTTGGCTATAGTTTCAAATATCTTCGCCCAGTAACCGAATTATTATGGGAACGGATTCCCAATACCCTGCTCTTGTCCTTTTCTTCCTTAATCCTGACTTGGGCGATCGCCATTCCTCTAGGGATTATCAGTGCAGTTCAACAAAATACCACCCTGGACAAATTCTTACGCACCCTCAGTTACATGGGACAAGGGTTTCCCAGCTTCATTACTGCCTTGTTATTCCTATTTTTAGCCCAAAGACTTTCTCCCCTTTTTCCCGTTGGAGGCATGACCAGTATTTATTACAATGAACTCACCCCCTTCGGCAAAGTTGTTGATATTGCTTGGCACATGATTTTACCTACCCTGGCCCTTTCAATTACCAGTTTTGCCGGGTTGCAACGGATTACCCGGGGGGAGCTATTAGATGTTCTTCGTCAAGACTACATTCAAACAGCTCGTGCTAAAGGATTGCCGGAAAATCGCGTCATCTACGTTCATGCCCTCAGAAATGCTATCAATCCTTTAATCACAATTTTAGGCTTTGAATTTGCGAGTTTACTCAGTGGGGCATTTATTGCGGAATTCTTCTTTAACTGGCCCGGTTTGGGACGGTTGATTTTAGATGCAGTCAGAAGTCAAGATATTTATCTAGTCATGGTCAGTTTGATGATGGGGGCAGTCATGTTAATTCTCGGCAACTTATTAGCGGACTTGCTCCTAAAATCCATTGATCCGCGCATTAAGTTGGCTAATCTCAAATAAACGCAAATGCCCTCACCCTAAATCCCTCTCGCCCTGGAAGAGGGACTTCTAGCTCCCCTTCTCCCAAAATGGGAGAAGGGGTTGGGGGATGAGGGTCCGGATGCACCCGTTTTATCCCATTTACTCCCAATACTTTAGATAATTATGTACTCGCAAATTCATTATTTAATTCGATCCAAAATTGACGGTAGCTATATAGCAGCCCATCCCGATCGCGGAAATAACCCCGACAAACCAGCAGATTCAGGATATTTGCTGCTGTTTCGTGAAAACTTTGATGCCTTAACCTATATGAATAAATATGCCCCGGACCTCAAGGACCGAGTGGCGATCGAATCCCTACCGGGTTCTCAGCTCGGTGCTATACTGAATCGGTGGGGGTTTATAGGAGTAGGTCTGGTTCAAGACCCCCTACTACCCCAGGTAGAATTTTTAACAAAAAGTTAAGGGATTTCCACCCCTTTTTGGCATCAAAAATCAGGAAGTTAATATCATGACAACAGTCCCTTTAAATTTTAAAACAGCCCCAGGACATCAAATTTTAGCCGCTGCGGGAAAAACGGTTCTCCGACCCGGAGGACGTGCGGCAACTGAGCAATTATTGGACTGGGCTAATTTTCAAGGGGGAGAAACGGTGTTAGAGTTAGCCTCCAGTTTCGGGGAGAGTGCGATCGCCATTGCTCAACGGTTTGGAGTGCGGGTAGTTGGGGTAGAAAAAAATCCCCAAAGTGTTGAGCGATCGCGCCAAAATATTCGCGCTGCTGGATTGGAATCTCAAATCGAAATCATCGAAGGGGATATTTTTCATTTAGAGGAAATCCCGGGAGAATTTGATTATGTCCTAGCCGAAGCAATTTTAACCCTGCAATCCCTCCCGGGGAAAACCAAATTGGTCAAATCTATTCGCCAGAAACTCAAACCGGGCGGCAAATTTCTCTCCCAAGAAATGCTGATTCGGGACAAAGAAGAAGAAATTCATAAAGTCTTAGCTCAAGTGATTCGAGTCAATTCCTCTCCCCTTTCCCTCACCCATTGGCAAGAGCTTTATGCAGAAGCCGGGTTACAAGTGCAGCAAACCGACAGCGGAGGGATGGAATTATTAAGCCTTAAACAACTGATTCGCGATGAAGGATTGGGGGGAACCATCCGCATTGCCAAAAATATTTTAAGCAATCCGCCCTTACGAGAACGGGTGTTAGAAATGCGCCGCACCTATCTCAACTATCAAAAGGAATTAGGATACGTCACTTTTTGTGCGATCGCGCAATAAAGATTTAGGGAACCGCCCAAGTTCAGGGATTGCTTGATAAAATGTAGGGACAGTCCCTTGAATTCAAGGGGCGGTAACAATAATAGGAGTAAAGATAACCATGACTGCGATCGCCCCTAATAACGCCTCGTTTACAACCCAATTAAAAACCCTGATTGAATATCCCACAGCCGGGGTTTTGAGCAAAGTAGTCTTGCAAGATAAAGCCTGTCAATATACCCTATTTTGCCTAGCTGCCCATACCGATATTTCTGAGCATACCGCCCCGCGCAATGCCACAGTAAATGTGATTGAAGGGCGAGGCATCCTTACCTTAGAGGGGAAAGAAATCATCCTAGAACCCGGTGTATTTGTATTCATGCCCGGTAGCGCCCCTCATGCTTTAAAAGCCGAAGAAAATTTAGCCTTTTTGCTGACTTTTTCTGAAAATCCCAAAGCCAGCTAAAACCCTCGGCTTAATTCTCCCATCGGGCGATCGGCACTTAAGAGGCAAAAACGGGCTAAAAACCCCCTACAATTAAGGGATACCTTTTATCGTTCGAGGAGACAGAGCGAGAATGCCTGCTGCTGTTGGAGTAATTCAAACATTAGGGTTTCCGGCTGTGCTTGCCGCTGCTGATGCGATGGTTAAAGCCGCCCGAGTCACCCTCGTGCATTATGATTTAGCGGAAAGAGCCGAGTTTATGGTGGTGATTCGCGGACCTGTTTCTGAGGTGGAAACGGCAATGGCGGCAGGAATTGCAGCCGGAGAGAATACCCCTGGGGGTGTCGTCGTTACCCATTATATTATTGCCAATCCCACCGAAAATGTGGTCGATGTCATGTCGATCGCCTACACCGATGCAGTGGAACAGTGGCGATGATTCCTACCCCTACCCAGGACCCCAGAATTATAAAATAATCCGCATCTGAAGACTAAATGTGTCAACAAGCTGCGTAAAATTGGGTTTGGGAGTTTTACCGTTTTGATTGAGGAAATAGAGGATGCCATCACAGCAAGCAGTTGGAGCACTTGAAACCAAGGGGTTTCCCGGAATTTTAGCAGCAGCAGACGCGATGGTGAAAGCAGGTCGCGTCACCTTAGTGGGATATATTAGAGCGGGTAGCGCCCGGTTCACCGTGATGATTCGGGGGGATGTCTCGGAAGTCAAAACGGCAATGGCGGCTGGAATCGATGCCGTAGAGCATACATTTGGGGCGACCTTAGAAACGTGGGTGATTATTCCGCGTCCCCATGAAAACGTGGCATCCGTGCTACCGATCGACTATTCCGATAGTGTGGAAGAATACCGGCAAGCAACAGAAGGGATGAGACTCCCTCGGGGAAATGGTGCACCGCCGCTCTAAGCACCGATGAGGGAGGAGTCCCCAGAATTGGGGCGCACACCATCGTGCGCTCCTTCTCTTGCGGCTGCTGAACAACAGGAGTACAGTGAAGCATCAAACCCCCTTTAACTCTCCATCATTATGCCCCGGTTAATTGGAGCGATAATAGTTAATATCTAACCCGAGCAGAACCTTTTCCGTATTAGCCAGATCCCCTATAAACCTCTGTAGCGGTGGTGGTAGTTTCTTGACTAAGGTCGGAATGGCAATAATTTGTTCTTGTTCCATCAGTTCGGGCTGTTCATAAATATCAATAACTTCTAATTCATATCGGCCTTGTAAATATTCTTCACAAATATTTTTAATTTTGTTGAAAGCCCGATTAGAGTTAGGCGTATTTCCGGCAATAAATAAACGGAGTAAATATTTTTCCTCCTGGGGTCGGGACAAAAACTCTTCAAATACATCGACCTCGGGTTTAGAGATTTTTTCCGGATTGTTTTCCATGTTCTTTTCCTTAAATGAGTCACTGATATCATGGGCTACTCCTAAAAGAGAAATAGCAGAGGTTTAAACATTGATACGAATTCTTGGGAACCCGGGGAAGAGGGCCCCTGGGCCCTTCCAGACTTTGCAGGGGAATACTCGAATGGGAGGCTGTAGCCCAGTTTGTACGAGGGATAATCTATGGTGACGCCCACTAATGGCAGGGGGAATCGCTCTTTCACCCCTCCGGGAATAATTCAGAGTCGCTCTAGGTCACTATTCTCATCAAAACGCCTCATTTGTCCCATTTTTATTTCAGTTTGTTGGTGAATTTTTTCCTCCAACTCTTCTTTATGGATCATCCGTTCTATTTCAGCTTTTTCTAATTCAAAATCTGCTCTCAAGGCCTGGATTTTGGCTTCAATCACTGCCCGTTTCTGTTCGATGTTTCGTTGTTTTGTTTCAATTTCTTTTTGTCGCAGTAATGTGTCTGCTTGTTCACGAGATTCCTGGACCGCGCGCGCGGAACCCGTGAGGACGCCTCCAGGTCCAAGATAGGCTTTGATTAATTCTACCCCAGATGAACTCAGCCGAAATTCCCGGACTTGATTGGAGTGTTCCATGCCGCGCGATTTGAGCAGGTAAAGTAATCGATTGCGTTCGCCGTTGGTTTCCATATCCCGCAGCATCAGCCAGGTATCCATTAATGAAGAAACCCCTATATCTGTGCGTTCTAAGGATGTACTGCTGCTGATGGTGAGGCTAGTCATCAAACTGGTGATAATGTGGGTTTTCAGAAAGTCGATCAGGCGCATTAAAAAGGATTTGACCTCAATATCATTCCCCACATAATGTAGGTTAGAAATGGGATCGACAATCACCACCTGGGGTTTTAAGGTTTCGATCGCATGATAGAATTTGACCAGGTGCATTTCTAATCCGTACAGGGTCGGTCGGACGGATTGGAAGACGAGCAGACCATCTTGAACATAACTTTCTAAGTCTAACCCAATCGATCGCATATTCCGAATAATTTGGTTAGGAGATTCCTCAAAAGCAATGTACAAACATCGTTCTCCCCGGCTACAAGTTGCTTGGGCAAAATGTGCCGCAACTGTGCTTTTTCCCGTACCGGCGGTGCCACTAATTAAAACACTACTACCCCGATAAAATCCCTGGCCTCCCAACATGGCATCAAGGCGATCAATTCCCGTTGAAATTCGTTCCGTAGACACTTGATGATTGAGTCCGATGGAGGTAATGGGAACCACAGAAATTCCGTCTTTTTCAATTAAAAAGGGGTACTCATTACTACCATGTTTAGACCCGCGATATTTGACAATATGTAAAGTCCGGGTGGCAATGCGATCGCTAACTTGCTGTTGCAGACGGATGACACAATCGGAAACATATTCCTCTAATCCTTGACGGGTGAGGGAATGTTCTCCACTTTCGGCGGTAACAATCGCCGTCACCCCTTTATCTTTCAGCCAGCGAAACAACCGCCGCAGTTCGGACCGGACGATCGCCTCGTTGTCCAATCCTCCAAAGAGCACTTCTAAGGTATCCAAAGCAACGCGCTTGGCTTGGACTCGATCAATGGCGATCGCCAGTCGCAGAAATAATCCTTCTAAATTGTATTCTCCAGTTTCTTGAAACTCGCTGCGATCGATATGCACATAATCAATCCCTAATTTTTTTTGGTCTTGTAATGCTTTAACATCCCACCCCAGAGAGATAACATTTTGTCTTAATTCTTCCACGGTCTCTTCAAAGGACAGAAACACACCCGGTTCATCATAGTCCTCAACCCCCTTGATTAAAAACTGCATTGCCATCAAGGTTTTTCCACAACCGGCTGTCCCACAAACTAACGTCGGTCTTCCCTGGGGTAATCCACCCCCGGTTATTTCATCCAAACCTCGAATACCGGAGGGACATTTTGTTAACTCCTGGGGTTCATTGTTTCCCTTAAAATTTTGTTGAATCATGATTTTACAAATGTATTTTTGAAAGATTGGACAAGGATTACACTCTAATTATTATATCCCGCCCGTGGTTCTATCTCGGTCTGTATGAACCCGGATAACCACAGCAAGTCGTTACTCCCAACGGGGGAATTTAGTCCTTTCCCCAGTTGGTAGTAACGACTTGCTGTGGTTGCTTTCGCGCTGTTTAACGAGGTCTGCGGTTGACTCCGCTGCTGGGATTCGGTCTTTCCTGCTGCGATCGCATGGTTAGACTAATCCGCTTCAACTTTTCATCTACCGAAAGGACACGCACTTTGACCACTTGTCCCACCTTCACCACTTGATTCGGATTATCCACAAAGCGATCGGCGAGTTGGGAAATATGCACCAATCCATCTTGATGCACCCCAATATCCACAAACGCGCCAAAGTTGGCAACATTGGTTACCACACCTTCGAGTTCCATTCCCGGTTGCAAATCCGTCAGTTCATTCACTCCCTCTTTAAAAGTTGCGGATTTAAACTGAGCACGGGGGTCTCGTCCCGGTTTTTCTAACTCGGCAATAATATCCCGTAAGGTGGGAATTCCTACCAAATCGGTGACATATTTATCCAATTTCACCGATTTTAATTGGTCCGATGCTTTGGCAATGTCGGTTAAGGGGACGTTTAAATCGGCAGCGATCGCCTTCACCACCGGATAACTCTCCGGATGCACTGCCGTATTATCTAACGGATTCTCTCCGCCGCGAATTCGCAAAAATCCCGCCGCCTGTTCATAAGTTTTTGGTCCTAATTTTGCCACTTTGAGGAGTTGACGGCGATTTTTAAACGCCCCATTTTCATTGCGATAGGCGACAATATTTTTAGCAATGGTTGGAGTTAATCCTGAAACAAAAGTCAGTAATTCCTTAGAGGCAGTATTTAAGTCTACGCCAACATAGTTAACGCAACTTTCTACCGTTTCTTCTAATTTTTTCCGCAATAACTTTTGGTCAACATCATGTTGATATTGACCCACCCCAATAGATTTGGGGTCAATTTTAACCAATTCCGCCAACGGGTCTTGCAACCGTCTCCCAATACTAATTGCACCCCGGACCGTTAAATCTAAATCGGGAAACTCCTCTCGCGCCACATCACTGGCAGAATAGATTGAAGCACCAGATTCATTCACCATCACCTTAATGGGTGGAGGAGTACAGGTTTTAATTACCTCTCCAATAAAAGCATCGGTTTCTCGTCCGGCGGTGCCATTACCAATGGCAATCAATTCGATTTGATATTTAGCAATGAGGGTTTTAATGGTTTTTGCAGCTTCTGGGCGTTGCCTATCCCCGGTGTGGGGGAAAATGGTGTGATATTCTAAAAACTGCCCAGTGCCATCGAGAACCGTGACTTTGCATCCGGTTCTAAATCCCGGGTCAATGGCGATCGTCGGTTTCATCCCCGCCGGTGCAGAGAGTAATAATTCCCGTAAATTAGATTCAAAGGTGCTAATGGAAGCGAGATCTGCTTCTAGTTTTTTGAGCGATCGCACCTCAGTTGTCAGAGAATTCTTCATCAATCGATTAAAAGCATCTTTTATCATCTCCCGATAAAAGCTTCTAATCTCTGGAACCTTAGTTTTAATCTCCTGCGACTCTAAATATCCTAACACCTGAGACTCATCAAAATCAAAATCCAGGGTGAGAATCTCTTCCTTTTCTCCCCGAAACAAAGCTAACAGGTTATGGGGCGCAATCTCCTTGACTTTGGCCTGATAATCCCGATACATTTCATATTTGGTACTCCCTTCGGGATGTTCATCCTTAATTTTAGAAACAAAGCGCCCATCCTGTAAGAAATAATCCCGTAAATAAGCCCGCGATTCGGCCCGTTCCGAGACTGCTTCTGCTAAAATATCCGAAGCGCCTTGTAACGCTTCTTCCACCGTGGCAATGCCTTGTTCTGGGGAGAGATATTTGGCGGCTTCTGCTGCTAAACTAGCCGTTGCTTTACTCAAATTGAGGGCCGCAATCCACTCCGCTAACGGTTCTAAACCTTTTTCGCGGGCAACGGTGGCGCGAGTCCGACGCTTGGCGCGATAGGGAAGATAGAGGTCTTCGAGTTCCGTTTTTTGCTGACAGGATTCGATTTTGAGCCTAAGTTCGTCCGTGAGTTTTCCCGCCTGGGAAATGGCTTCTAAAATTACTTTTTTTCGGTCTTCAAGTTCCGTAATATAAGCAAAACGTTCCGCAATATCGCGTAACTGAACCTCGTCTAATGACCCTGTGCGTTCTTTCCGATATCGGGCAATAAACGGAATCGTTGCTCCTTCCTGTAACAATTCTAAGGCATTTTCGACTTGCCCCAGATTAACGGAGAGTTCTTGACTGATAAGATGGGGAATATTAAGCATGGCTTGTATTATCGAGTAAGGGTTTCAATCCCTACCTAATCGCTAAACTCGCTAAAGACATTAAAGCCTGGAGGGGGTAGGTTACCCCCTGTTCCAAATTCAAAGGTTTTGATTGCTATTTCCAGGCGAGATAGGGCAATTGAGCAGCCGTGGTGCGGATGGCATCGCGATTACCGACCAATTGTCCGCAGGTATCCCAGGTGCCCGTGGTTAGCATTTGGTGGGGACCTGCTGCCATATTAACCGATGCCTTAAATCCTTGGAAATGCACCTGTCTCGCCTCTAAATCTAAGGCCATTTCCAGGTTAGGATTACCGGCGATCGCCTCTTGCAACGTTCGGACTGTGGCAGGGTCAGCGGTGACACAGGGAACCCCCATCGCCACACAATTGCCAAAGAAAATCTCAGCAAAACTTTCGCCAATAATGCCATTAATTCCCCAACGGGCGATCGCCTGGGGTGCGTGTTCCCGACTGGAACCACAGCCAAAATTAGCATTAACTACCAACAATTTTGCCCCTTGATATTGAGGTTGGTCAAAGGGATGAGTGCCATTAGATTGGGCGCGATCGTCCTTAAAAACTTGTTCTCCTAATCCATCAAACGTCACACAGCGCAAAAACCGTGCCGGAATAATGCGATCGGTATCAATATCATTCCCCACCAGCGGAATTCCCCGGCCCTCAATGATTTTTACTTCACTACTCATCGATATTTTTCTCCTTAATTTGCTGTGGATCGCCACATCCGCTGGGGGTTCATGCCGGATCCGGGTTTGATAGTCTATAAAAACCCGCACCCTCAAGGGTGGGGCTATAGGGACAAAGCCTGCCTGCGCAGGCTACTCTATAAAAACGACTTTTGATACCCGGATTTGGGATCAAACCCCCAGCTAATCAATAGCTGAAGTCGGTTAAACCCGACTAGCATAATTTCGCGGTTTCTCCGATGAGGGTAGTAACGACTTAAGTCGTTATCCCTTACAATAAATCCCGAACATCAGAAACCACCCCATTAATAGCAGCAGCAACAACCATTGCCGGACTCATTAATAGAGTGCGACCTTCCGAAGACCCTTGACGACCTTTAAAATTCCGATTAGAAGAAGAGGCACTAATTTGACTGCCTTGCAACTTATCGGGATTCATCGCCAAACACATAGAACAGCCCGATTCACGCCATTCAAAGCCCGCTTCTAGGAAAACTTTATCCAATCCTTCCGCTTCGGCTTGCTTTTTCACATCCTCAGACCCGGGGACAATAAAGGCTTTAATTCCCGGTGCAACTTGACGACCTTTGGCGAATTTTGCTGCTTCTCTTAGGTCACTAATTCGCCCATTGGTGCAGCTTCCCACAAAGCAAACATCTACTTTAGTTCCCGCAATGCGATCGCCTGGATTTAGCTTCATATACCGATACGCTTCTTGCGCGATCGCGCGATCGCTGTCCGATAATTCCTCCGGTTTTGGAATCGTTTCATTGATGCCAATTCCTTGTCCCGGTGTAATTCCCCAAGTCACCGTCGGCGCAATCTCTGCCGCATCAAAGACCACCACCTCATCATATTCGGCATCCGCATCGCTACGGATACTCGTCCACCACTCCACCGCCTGATCCCAATCTTCCCCTTTCGGTGCAAATTCTCTACCTTTGAGATAGTCAAACGTGACCTGATCCGGATTAATATATCCACATCTGGCCCCGCCTTCAATGGCCATATTACAAACGGTCATCCGTTCTTCCATCGACATTTGCTCAAAGGTGGTTCCGGCATATTCGTAGGCATATCCCACGCCGCCATTCACCCCTAATTTACGAATCAGGTGTAGGACGACATCTTTAGCATAAACCCCCGGATTGAGAGTGCCATTGACTTCAATTTTCCGAACTTTAAGCTTAGATAAAGCTAAAGTTTGGGAAGCGAGGACATCGCGCACTTGACTGGTACCAATCCCAAAGGCGATCGCCCCAAATGCGCCGTGAGTTGAGGTGTGCGAATCCCCACAGGCGATCGTCATTCCCGGTTGGGTGAGTCCCTGTTCCGGTGCAATCACATGGACAATTCCCTGCCGTCCTGAACCCACATTATAAAAGCGAATATTATGCGCCTTACAATTGTCCTCTAACGCAACAATCATCTCTTCTGCCAGGACATCGGCAAAGGGACGCGCTTGATTTTCAGTTGGTACAATATGGTCTACCGTTGCCACAGTCCGTTCTGGAAACAACACTTTCAGTTCCCGTTCGCGCAACATGGCGAATGCTTGGGGACTGGTAACTTCGTGGATGAGGTGCAGTCCAATAAACAACTGGGTTTGTCCGGAGGTTAGAGTACCGACGGTATGTAAATTCCAAACTTTATCGAACAGTGTCCCCTTACTCATAACTTGATCGGGCTTCGTTGATGGGTGCAATCTTTTATCTTAGAGCGAATCGGCGGCAAGGTGGGGGAATTTGCTGGTTTTATTAAAGATTGGGGGATTTGTCATTTGTCATTGGTCATTTGTCATTATTCTGAAGTCCACCTCCGGTCCCCTCCCTTGTATCTTGGGGAGGGCTGTTTCATTCTAAAATTTTTTTGCCCGCGTAAGCTTTACAGCACAAGGGTTTTCGGCTTTATTTCCTAAGTTTGAACTAAGGACCACCCCGCCCCTGCGGGGCACCCCTCCACAGGAGGGGAATTCCACCCCGTCCCTGCGGGGCACTCCTCCACAGGAGGGGAATTCCACCCCGCCCCGAAGGTGCACCCCTCCACAGGAGGGGAATTCCACCCCGCCCCGAAGGTGCACCCCTCCACAGGAGGGGAATAAGCCTGGATCCCCTGGCAGATAAAGCGATTGAACAATCCCCAAATTAATTGGGCCCTTGAGAATCAAACAGCCCTACTCCACCAGAAAGGAATAAGCCCCAAAATTCCCCTCCTGTGGAGGGGTGCCCCGCAGGGGCGGGGTGGTCAATGTCTCGCGAGTGAGCAGGTATTTATCTATGCGCCCTACTCAGGAGAATGAAACAGCCCTCCCCTGTGTCTTGGGGAGGGTTAGGGTGGGGTCCTCTTGAGATGGCAAAGCCAAGTCACGCGGCAACGACAGCAAGTCGTTACTACAAACTGAGCTATGCTCTACGCTAAGGCAGGAACGGGAATAGTCAAGTGGGGATAGAGGGGGAAGCGATCGCACAGACTTGCCACCCGTTGGCGACAGTCGGCTGCTACCGACTCATCCTCGGGGTTTAAGAGGCGATCGCTGATGATGTTGGCAATCTCAGTAAATTCCGGGGTTCCCATGCCGCGTGTGGTCATGGCAGGGGACCCTAAGCGCAATCCACTGGTGACAAAAGGCGATTGCGGATCAAAGGGAACGGTGTTTTTGTTCGCGGTGATATGCACTTCGCTCACCAGTTTATCGGCTAGTTTACCCGTCATATCAACCGATCGCAGGTCCACCAGCATCAAATGATTATCCGTCCCATCGCTCACCAGTTTCAGTCCTCGCCTTTGCAATTGCGCCGCCATTGCCTGCGCATTGGCAATTACTTGGCCCGAATAGGCTTTAAACTCAGGTTTGAGGGCCTCTCCAAAGGCGACGGCTTTTCCGGCGATGACGTGCTCTAAGGGTCCGCCTTGAGTACCGGGGAAGACGGCTTTATCGAATTTTTTGCCCAATTCCTCGTCGTTGGTGAGGATTAACCCACCCCGAGGACCGCGTAGGGTTTTGTGGGTGGTGGTGGTGACAACGTGGCAGTGGGAGAGGGGATTGGGATGATGTCCCGTGGCGACTAATCCGGCGATGTGGGCAATATCCGCCATGAGATAGGCCCCTACTTCATAGGCGATCGCCCGGAATTTCTCAAAATCAATGATTCTGGGATAGGCAGAATAGCCGCAAATAATCATCTTCGGCTGATGTTGCTTCGCCAAGTCGCGAATTTGGTCATAATCGAGGCGTTCGGTTTCGCGACTGACGCCGTAATGTTCGACTTTAAACCATTTGCCGGAGACGTTCACGGGAGACCCGTGGGTTAAATGTCCCCCATGAGAGAGGTCCATCCCCATGATGGTATCTCCCGGTTGCAGCAGGGCCAGGAAGACGGCAAAATTCGCCTGTGCGCCGGAATGGGGTTGCACGTTGGCATGGGCGGCCCCAAAGAGCTGTTTGGCGCGATCGATGGCGAGTTGTTCAATTTTATCGACAAATTCGCACCCGCCATAATAACGCTTACCGGGCAATCCTTCGGCGTATTTGTTGGTGAGTACGGAACCTTGGGCAGCTAATACCGCTGCGGAGGTAAAGTTTTCGCTGGCAATCAGTTCGATGCCATCCCGTTGGCGCTGTAATTCTTGCTGGATGTAACCTGTAAGCTCTGGATCGGTGGTTGCTAGGAAGTCTAAGTTGGTCTGAGTCACGGCTGAACCTCTATCGAAGAAAACAAAACTATCACAAATCTTGGGGAACTGGCTAGATCAACTGGGCTGTGTTTGATGCGAGTGTCCAGAAGCCAAAATCACACAGGGCCACCGGGGGGCGATCGGGAAAATTCCCGGATTTGAGACTATTGATTATAGTACAATTTTCAGCCTGCCTGAAACTGATACCAAATCCGGTTGTTTTAACAAAACCCGCAGGCTGTTCGCGTAGCGTTCCGTAAGGAAAGCCCGGAGGCATACGGACAAAGCCCGCCTGCGCGGGCTAATCGAGTCTTGTGGGGTGCTTAAGCATCGGATGCAATAGCATTTATTTGTGGAAATACCCTTAGCCTGCGAAGGCAGGCTTCGTTTGTGTAGCCCCACCCTTCAGGGTGTGGGTTTTTATAGCCTGAATTCCGTTTTCTTTCTTAGCCTGCGTTTGGCGCAGCCTGCGCGATAGCGCTTAGGCAGGCTTCGTGCGTGTAGCCCCACCCTTCAGGATGTGGGTTTTTATAGACTAGCCCTGAGAGGCGACCCCAGGCGGTGGCAATTTGCGATTTAGCCCAACAATCCGGAAAAATGCAACGGAAGATACGGTTCCTAATATCACAAAACGTTAAGCTTTAGCCTAAATTTCCCGGGATTTCAAAAGTGTTGACTTAAGATAGATGCAGTGGCATCGGCGATCGCCAGGAGGTGTCGAATGCTGGTTATTGTAATGGAAAATCAAGTGCTTGCTCCCCGGCAAGTCTGTCAAAGCTGTTTACTTGCGGATGCGAGTGGTCAACCCCGGTGGCGGGGGGGACAACTCAGTTGTGGTTATGTCGCGACAAAATGCTCGGAGGCTCAACCGGAACGCTATCAATGCCAGATGGGATTCACGATCGCCAATATTGATTAGGGGATTCTATTGATTCCCTCCCCGATCGCCGGGGTAGGGACTTTCATCCCCGAAGCGGTGGATTATTGCGTGGATCCGGTTGAGTTGAGGATTGCGGATGCTTTATTATGAAGGGTGCAGATCCGCGAGGCAGTTTTTATCGTGACCCCAAGATGAAAGTCAATCAGGATATTCTCACGCGCTATTTACATCGACTGCGCAATCAACCGGAATGGTTAAGTTTGAACGAAGTGGCAGAGTCCCTAGGAATCGATCGCGCGGCGTCTCGGCGCTATACGAAGATGGCGATGGATTGGGGACTGCTAGAACGTCAACAACTGGAAAATCAACCCACCCAAGTTCGCGCCACCGAGAAACTCGTGGCCCTCTCTCCGAGTGAAGTGCGATCGGTAGTCCAGGAAAATACTTCCCCAGAATTTTCCCTCTAAGCGATCGCAATTACAGTATTGAACTATCCACAATGAGTTCCAATTCACCCCTCCCGGGAGGGACAAGGTACTGCCTGGGCTTCCCGTTGTAAGAGTTATGGACCTCTCGGGCTAGTTTTCCCCTGCTCTGTGTGCCAACGGTTCCCGAAAATAAGATACACTCAAAGGTTGCAGCACAGTGGGCTGTTTGCCCGAACACAGGAGACTTAAACCTTGGGGATAGAACTACGAAGTTATGTATTTTTAGACAACTTGCAGTCCCAACACGCCGCCTATATCGGGACTGTGGCCCTGGGGTTCTTACCCCTCCCTGGAGATGCCTCCCTGTGGATTGAAATCTCTCCTGGCATTGAAATCAACCGAATTACCGACATCGCGCTAAAATCGACATCGGTGCGTCCTGGGGTGCAATTTGTAGAAAGATTGTATGGATTACTGGAAATTCATTCCAGTTCGCAAGGGGAAACGAGGGCCGCCGGTGGAGCGATTTTGGAAGCCCTAGGGGTGAAGGAACGCGATCGCCTCAAACCGCGCATTGTGTCGAGTCAAATTATCCGCAACGTTGATCCCCATCAAACTCAACTGATCAACCGCAACCGCCGGGGACAAATGCTCCTAGCGGGTCAAACCTTGTACGTTTTGGAAGTAGAACCCGCTGCCTATGCTGCCTTAGCGGCAAATGAGGCGGAAAAAGCGGCCTTGATTAATATCTTACAAGTTCAAGCAGTGGGCAGTTTTGGTCGCCTCTATCTCGGCGGAGAAGAACGGGATATTTTAGCGGGTTCGGCGGCGGCGGTAGCAGCGATCGAAAATATTGTGGGACGTGAACACCCGATGGAAAAACGAAAGGAATAATCATCGGGATGAAGTTCGCCGCCTGCCCTACCGCCTTTAGGATTCGGATGAGCCAGTCGCGCCAGCTTTGAGGGACTGTTCTAACACTTGTCGCTGTTCGGCATTATGTAAAAAGTAACCACTCATCATTGCCGAAGCTAACATCCGTCCCAGATTTTCCCGACTGGTGGTGATGGTGACACCGAAATGTTCCGGAGGCAAAGCTCCTAACATTCCTCTGAGGTTACGTTCCATGATTTCAGCCGCTGCACTGGAGGGTTGCGACAGTTTAGCGATCGTCTCGGGGTGCAGTTCTTGCATATATTCCCAGAGGCTATTTTCATCTTCTGAGTCGTTTCTAAAGAAGGAATGCCCGCGATTCGATAAATTGTTCATGGTTTTATTTCCCTTGGATAGTCCATCTTTACGGTTTCTATAGTCCTAAGATAGCAAGCTAAACCCCAGAGTTATAGTGAGCAAAACCGAACTCCATTGACGGATTCTGCGACTCCGACTCTGACTATTCCCAAGGGAAGAGAACCGAAGAAATCTCCAACTTCTATCGGTTATTGAAACGAGCCGATCAATGAGGAACGGGAAGAAGCCGGAGGACTTTTCGGAGCTTTTATCATCGATAAGCTAAACCGAATGACTCCGATAAGTCAAGCTTACCGAACTTGTCATCGGGCGGTTTTCCGTACTGATGGGCAATTGACGAATTCATCGCACTTTATTTAAAGTGCTGTTAAAGAATAAGCCACGCTGATTTTAATTTCTTGATCAGCTTTTTTTGAACATTAATTTTTTTTCTTTAAAACAGGAGAGATTTATATGCGGATCGCCCAAGTCGCACCGTTATGGGAACGCGTCCCCCCTCCGGCTTATGGTGGTATAGAATTGGTCGTGGGTTTACTCACCGATGAACTCGTTCGCCGAGGACATGAAGTCACTTTATTTGCCAGCGGCGATTCCCTGACTTTAGCCCAACTAGAATCCGTACATCCAAGAGCCATTCGCACAGATCCGAGTGTCAAGGAGTATGGCATTTATGAAATGCTGCAACTGAGTCAGGTGTACGAAAGAGCCGATGAGTTTGATATTATTCACTCACACATGGGGGCAAGCGCACTCCCCTACGCTAATTTGGTGAAAACCCCGACGGTGCATACGCTACATGGGATTTTCACTCCGGATAATGAAAAGCTCTTTACTTATGCTCGGAATCAACATTATGTGAGCATTTCGCATTCACAAAGAGAGCCTCGATTAGGACTCAATTGTGTGGACACGGTTTATAATGGCATTGATCCGAACATTTATGAGTTTCGATCGCAACCGGAAAATCCCCCCTACCTGGCGTTCTTAGGCCGACTCTCCCCGGAAAAAGGTCCTCATTTGGCGATCGAGATTGCTAAGCGTTCCGGTTGGCAGTTGAAGATGGCGGGGAAAGTGGATCTGGTCGATCGCGAGTTTTTTGAGCGGGAAATTGCCCCCCAGATTGATGGCGAGCAGATCCAATATTTAGGGGAAGCGAACCATGCTCAGAAATGTGAGTTAATGGGAGGCGCAGTAGCAACGTTATTCCCAATTACCTGGCGCGAACCGTTTGGTTTGGTGATGATTGAATCAATGGCAACGGGAACCCCAGTCATTGCAATGGAAATGGGGTCAACCCCTGAAGTGATCGCCCACGGGAAAACGGGCTTTTTGTGCCGAACGGTGGAAGAGTGCATCGCGTCAATTGATAAAGCGGCAGCATTGAACCGTTATGACTGTCGCGATCGCGTGTTGTCCCACTTCAGCGTAGTCCGCATGACGGAAGGTTATGAAGCGGTATATCAGCAAATCCTGGCGGAACGCTTTACCAAAAATGGGAAGGTTTTCAGTCGTCTGAATGTTGCCTAAGTTGTAAAGGGTACAATATCTACCCAAAGATATAAGACAAGCAACAGGGTTTCTGCACTAGAGTGATGGCGAATGACCCCGGATTTTTTCAGAAACCCGGTTTCTAACCCATCCTCGGTCATCCTCAAATAGAAAGCTATAATAAAAAAGGCGGTCGTAAAACATTTGGCTCAGTCTAAATTTCTGCGGCTGCCTTTTTAATGTGTACGCGCAAGTCTGAGGATTATGTCAGATACCGTAGAAATCGAAGGGAAATTATTCGTTCCCGCCGAAGCAGCAGCGATCGCCCAGTGGCCGAGTGTGGTGAGTGAACATCCCCAACCGACCCTCACTCTCAAAGATGACGATCTATTTTTAATTACCGATACCATAGGCAATATCGCGGGTTTGCTGACGGACGAACGTCAAGGCAGCATGGGTTTATTTTGTCACGATACCCGCTTTTTAAGTCGGTTAGAATTGCAAATCGAGGGTCATGCCCCCATTCTGCTCAGTAGTAATGCTCGTAAGGGATTCGCAATGTCTGTATTGTGTGCAAATCCCCGGATTGGCGATCGCATTCGGGCAGAGACGATCGGCATCCAACGAGATATTATCTTAAATGGCGGATTGTTTGAAGAACTCAAGGCAACAAATTATAACACTCAGCCGGTTAAATTTCAACTCACTCTCAGTTTTGGGGCCGATTTTGTAGACTTGTTTGAAATTCGAGGATTTAATCGGGAAGGACGCGGCCAGCTTTTGCGACTGGATCAACCGGAAAATGGCTCGCACAATGGTAATGGTTCAGGGGAATTCGGGGAGAGTCCTGAACTCATGAAAGAAGAGGACATCCCCGGGCGATCGCGGACTTCCTCGGGGATGAACTCGCCCCAGGAACTAATGTTAGCCTACAAAGGACTTGACGGGTCGGTGATGGAATCCCGCATCACTTTTGTCCAGCGCCAACCGGATTATCTGGACGGATATACTGCCGTTTGGAACTTAGAGTTAGACTCTCACGAAACTCAAGTCTTCGGGTATCGCCTGCAACTACTCACCGATACCCGGCCTACAACTGCCGGAAATACCCCAGGAAGCCTGATGCAGGCGAAAGCATCAATTTTGATGGAGGAGCAAGAATGGCGGAATTCCGCGACGCGGATTCGCACGAATAATAAAGCCATCAATGAGGCGATCGAGCAAGCCGAACAAGATATATATTTGCTCAGGCAAAGTTGGGGGAAAGGGAAAGCGCTATCGGCAGGAATTCCCTGGTTTTCTACCTTGTTTGGACGAGACTCGATTATTGCTGCATCTCAAACCCTGATTTTAGACCCGGAAATCGCGCGATCGACCCTGGAAATTTTGGCGGAATATCAAGGTAAAACCTGGGATGAGTGGCGGGATGAACAACCGGGCAAGATTTTGCATGAAATCCGCTTAGGGGAAATGGCGCGATGTAATGAAGTTCCCCATACACCCTATTACGGAACTGTCGATGCAACACCGCTGTGGTTGATGCTGTATGCGGAATATTATGCTTGGACTCACGATCGCGATACCCTTGATCGCCTCTGGTCCAATGCGATCGCGGCTATGGACTGGATTGACCGCGAAATGGAAGCAACCGGCTATCTCACTTATGCCTGTAAATCCAATCGCGGTTTGGCGAACCAAGGCTGGAAAGACTCCAGTGATTGCATCGTCGATCGCGATGGCAAATTAGCCAACCCCCCGATCGCCTTATGTGAAGTGCAAGGCTATGTGTATGCCGCCAAACAGCGTCTTAGCGAACTCGCCCGCTTGAAAAAACGCCTGGATTTGGCCGAACGCTGGGAAGAAGAAGCCCGCAACCTGAAAACCCGATTCAACCGGGATTTTTGGGTCTCAGACCTGGATTTTTGCGCCTTAGCCTTGGATGGAGAAGGCAAACCGATCGATGGCATTTCCTCCAATCCCGGCCACTGTTTGAACTTGGGCATTTTTACCCCAGAAAAGGCCCAAAGTGTGGCGGAACGACTCCTTGCACCGGATCTGTTTAGTGGGTGGGGAATTCGCACCCTTAGTCGCTTATCTCCGGCGTATAATCCTATGGGATATCATACCGGGTCGGTGTGGCCTCATGATAATGCCTTGATTGCTTTGGGATTGCGATCGCAAGGGTACATTGATCAAGCCCTGGAAGTGACCGACAGTATCCTCGATATGACGATCACCCAGCCCTATCAACGGCCTCCCGAACTGTTCTGCGGGTACGATCGCAGTGAGGGGAATGAACCCGTCCAGTATCCCGTCGCCTGTTCTCCCCAAGCTTGGGCCAGTGGCAGTATTTTCCAGTTTATTCATACAATGGCGAATCTAGTGCCTGATGCGCCGGGAAATTATCTGCGAATTATTGACCCGGCCCTACCGGAGGCGATCGAAAGTCTCTGCATCCAGAATCTGCGCGTCGGTTCCACCCTCCTGGATTTAGAATTTGAGCGGTCCGGAACCACCACCGCCTGCCGAGTCACCAAAAAACGTGGCAACTTACGGGTGGTGATTGAAGCCTAATAAACCTCCGGATGTAGACGGAGTATAAAAGCAGTCTACATCCGGCTGACCCCCAGACCATTGATCCGGGGGAGCATCTGGGGACCGACTACACCAAGGGAACAAGATGATCCCACGGATTTAGGGATTTTCCAGTTCCTAGTCCCGGCGGAATAATCACCTTTTGGCAGAGGTAGATTTATATCTTAATGCAGAGGTGAAAGCACAGGAGCAAGAGATAGGGTAAGAGAGTGACAAGTTTACTTTCATCTCTTTACAAGGAAAATATAACAATGCAACTCGTAGATATTTTGATTGCTTGGTTAGTCACCTTTAGTAGCTTACTGTTGATTTCTCAATTGCCCTTGGGGATTCAGATTGATAGTCCCCCAAAAGCGCTGATGGCGGCGGCTGCCTTGGGTGGATTAAATGTGCTAATTTTACCCCTGCTCAAAGCCGTATTTTTCATCCCCAACGTGCTGACTTTGGGCTTATTGTCTGGGTTATTCGCGTTTGTGATGAACGTGGTGATCTTTGCGATCGCGGCCCGTGTGGTTCCCGGCTTTCGGTTGGAGAAAGGGATCACGACTGCTATTTTCGGGGCGCTGGCTTTAGCGTTAGTGAGTAGCTCGATTGAAACGATTTTACTGTAAATTTGACGGGAAAGCGACACTAACGCTCGGTGGGGGCTAGGGCAGAAAGCGATCGAGGGCCGCCTTGAGTTCTTCGATTTCGTCTTCGATATGGCCCTCTTTTGCTGCCCGGGCGAGGCATTCGGTGAGGTGTTCGTCTAGGACAATTCGGGCGACGCGATCGAGTGCACCCCGAACGGCAGCCACTTGTAAGAGAACTTCTGGACAGGGACGGCTTTCTTGAACCATAGTTTTAATGCCCCGGATATGGCCTTCAATGCGAGAGAGGCGATTCACGAGGCGACGCAAGGATTCTTCGCTGTGAACGTGAACATGGGAGTGGCTGTCGGAGTCATGATCGTGACTGGGGTGGGTGTGGAACCCGCCGGAATCGTGATCGTGAGCTGGGTCCGGCCCGGGATGAGCAGTGGAGGGGTCAGATAGAACCATGAGGGATTGGGGAAAGGCGGCAGTAACACTCAGTATTTTATCCTAGTTGGGGTGCGATCGCCACTTTTTCAACTGTCCACTGTTTTAACGGTGTTGGGAGGATTGAAACCGTTGCACCGGGAAGATCAAAAAACCACTTCAAAGAGTGCCACAAGCGATCGTCAGTAGTTTCGCGGATAGCTCATAGTTGATTCATCGAACTAAACAACGCATCTATCATGGAAATTATTACCTACTTCTTCCAAAAATCTACTGAGTCCAATTCCGTTCCTTTGGAAACCTCACCGCCGCCTCAGCCTACGGTAGAAAGTGAACTCGTACTCTTGATGCGGGTTGCCTAAACTCCTGGAACCTGTGACTGCGATCGCCCATAATGGGCGAAAGTATCACCCCCTTCTACCCCATATCATCACCGGCTACTTAAATAAAAAAGGGGACAATCTAACTGTTGAGCTGAACTCCTATCCGGTTTCCCATTTTCAGGTTGTTATCAATTATTCTCTGGTCATAAATGGTCTAGGGTGATGTAAGCTAGAACTAGGATGGTTAGAACTCGACAACTCTGCCAACCCCTATCCAGAAAAAGAGGATCAAGTCATGGAAAATGACACTCCAACGACGACAACATCTCGACCCCTGTCGAAGTTAATCAAAGAATTGGCCGAACAGTTCCTGCGGGCACTGAGCTACTCCAGCCACATCCGCGCCAGTTTTCGGAAACATCGCCTCCAGGTAGCAAACTGGACCCTTTAAACTTTAAACTCTCTTACCTGGGCAGTCCCAGGGCGTTAATTCTTTGGATTTACTGATATTTAACTCTTTCCAGCTTGAAAAAGCCCCCCTTGATGGGGGCTTTTGTTTGGGTTTCTAGAAACGAGTGGGAGCATCTTGCTCTTTATAGCCTTTCTTTTGTTGGTGAAGTACATCAATGATCCCCCTAAATCCCCCTTAATAAGGGGGACTTGGACGGTCCCCCCTTATTAAGAGGGGCTAGGGGGGCTCGCATAAACGTACCTCATGAATAGGAAAATTGCTATATTACAGTACAGTGGCAAGATGCTCCCACGGATGATTAATGTTAGGGTCAGAAGGATTTAGACTGGCGATCGCGCCGCACTGTAGGGATAATTAATAATATTACTCCTCCAATCTACAAAGGGAGATGGGTCAGTCTGGTTTTGATGTATCGCAAGCTGCTACTGTGGTGGGCGAGAGCAGGGGGATTACTGGTCGAGTAAACCGGCGGATTTCCAGGCTAAGTACACCACTAAAGCCCGCCCGACGTCCTGGGCTGCTTTTTCTAATTCGGTTTGGGGAGGAGAAATTTGAGGGGGATTGAGAGATTGGGGTTGTGCGTTCATAATCGTGGTTTTGTCCATCGGGTTTCTAGTCTGATTATCCGGACTATTTTTGAGTTTAAGCAGAGAGATTCAGACAGTTGTTGAAGTGTCCCGGGAGAAATTGAACCAGTTGGGTAACTGTCTTCTCCCTGTTGGGGTATTTGTTTGGCGATCGCTACCACAAAACATCCACTCACAATAGTGGAACAGTGATATCCGTAGGCGGAACAGTGGCCTCAGTAAACTGCAATTACTACTCAAAGTTAGGGATTGCTATGTTCCTCCGTCACATTTCTGTCTTAGGTGCTTTGATACTAGCTTTAGGTAATGCCCCCGCTCACGCTACTCTTAATGAGCTGGCCAATTCCCCTAGAGTTCCTGAACCACAGAGGATAGATCCGCACGAAATTGTCTATCGGACTCCTACGGCGACTCAGACTCATCTCATCTTATCTTTGACCGATCGCCGGGTGTATGTGTATCACAATCGGGTCTTGCAGTCTTCTTATCCCGTTGCTGTGGGTAAACCCGGTTCTGAAACGCCTCTCGGGACATTTCAAGTTTTTCAAATGGTCAAAGATCCCGTCTGGGAAAGTCCATTTACTGGGGAAGTGATTCCCGCAGGAGTGCCTCAAAATCCGTTAGGACCGAGATGGATCGCCTTTTGGACCGACGGTAATAATGCCATCGGCTTTCATGGGACGGACTCTCCTGAGTCGATCGGAGGGGCAGAATCCTGGGGATGCGCCCGAATGTTGGATGCCGATGCGATCGCCTTATATGAGCAAGTGCAAATTGGCACAACAGTGACGGTAATTCCTTAATGGTTAGAACATCACTGCCGAATCAGCAAAAATAGCCTCTGCCTCCCCTTCTGAACGGGAGATAGGGGCTATTTTTTGAGGTCTGTCCCGGAGAGAAAGGGGGCGATTACTCAGGGGGTCGCCTTGCCACTTCGCTGCAAAATCCTTCTGAGGGTTGATCGCGATCGCCCTTTCACTTGCCAAGATAGAACCATCCACGGGGCGATCGCTTGTTGCTCCCTGTGTAAGCAAGCCCTGGTCACTACTGGCAAATTTATGACACTGTTCAAACAACTTTATCTCAAATTCCGATATTATATCATTGGTCTGTTCTACTTTAAATATACCATTCCCGCTATCCTCTACTCCTGGGAACGCGATCGCGTAGAACGGGAAGAACCCAAGCTGGGTACTGTCGAACCTTTTGATAGTCCTGGAAAATTGCTGAATGCCGAATCAACTGGAAGGGGTGCAACCTTCTATTTTGAACAAGTTGAACTGCACATTTCTTTCTTAACCCGGGATTTAGTGCGAGTGGATTGGAAACCGGGACTCGAACCGATTCCTTATGCGATCGCCCGTCAGGATTGGCCCGAAGTGGAAACCACTTTGGCGGAAACCCGCGACGGATGGACCCTCGACAGTGGCGAGTTACAGATGGTAGTCGCCTGGGATGGAGCGCTACAATGGCGCGATCACGCAGGCACTCTCTTCCGCCAAGAACGACCCCCGCAACGCAAACCGGAAGGGTGGATTCATCGCGCCCCCCTGGAACAGGAAGAACGCATTTATGGGTTAGGAGAACGTGCCTCCTCCCTGAATTTGCGCCAAGCTCAAGATAAAGAGGGCAACCCCAAAACCTTTCGGATCTGGAACTTTGATGCTGCCGGAAAATATACCCCCGGTTCTGACCCGATGTATATTTCCATTCCCCTCTATATGGGCTTGCACAACAAAGGCAGTTACCTCATTTTCTACGAAAACTCTTATGAGGGTCATTTTACCTTTGCCGATGTAGCTACCGCTGATTTTGATGGCGGTCCTCTGCGTTACTACGTGACCTCGGGTCCACCCGCGCAGTTATTGGAACGTTATACAGAACTAACCGGCCTCTCCCCCTTACCCCCGCGTTGGGCGCTGGGATATCATCAATCCCGGTGGGGATATCGCACGGAAAAAGTTATACAGGATGTCGTGGATGAATTTCAAGCGCGGGATCTGCCCTTGAGCGCCATCCACCTCGATATTGATTGTCAGGTAGGGTTTCGCGCCTTCACCATTGACCCCCAGCGCTTTCCCAATCTCCCTAAATTTACCGAAGACTTGCTGGACAAGGGGGTGCGATTTATTGCCATTCTTAATCCGGGAATTAAGTATAGCCGGAAAAGTAATCTGTTTCTGGAAGGTCAGACACTTGGGCTCTTTTGTACCCGGTCCGATGGGACGTTAGTCTCGGCCCCGGTTTGGCCCGGTTGGTCCGTCTTTCCCGATTTTACAAGCTCCAAGGTGCGCCACTGGTGGAGTCGCCAGTATCGCTATTTACTGGATGCGGGAGTCACCGGATTTTGGCATGATATGAATGAACCGGCCTGTTTTGTGGCCTGGGGCGATGGCACTTTACCCCCGCGATCGACTAAGCATTTTATGGAAGGTCGGGGGGGAGATCATCGGGAAGCTCACAATCTGTATGGATTGCTGCAAGCTCAGGCCGGATATGACAGTTTGTGCAATCATCACCCCGATCGCCGTCCGTTTATCGTGTCGCGGTCGGGTTGGGCAGGACTGCAACGGTATGCCTGGACTTGGACGGGGGATATCGAATCCAGTTGGGGTGCACTCCATCAAACCATCGCTACAGTAGTCGGGTTAGGCTTGTCCGGAATTCCCTACAGTGGTCCGGATATTGGCGGATTCCAGGGAAATCCCTCCCCAGAGTTATACTTGCGCTGGTTCCAAATGGCAACCTTTTTACCCTTTTACCGCACCCATTCCTCCAATAATGTAGAAGCGCGTCCGCCTTGGGTATATGGAGAACCGACCTTTAGTATAGTCAAAGCGTTTTTAGAGTTGCGCTATCGGTTGATGCCTTATTTTTATACTTTGGCCCAGGAAACGAGTCAGAAGGGATATCCTCTAGTGCGTCCGCTGTTTTGGGCTGACCCCCAGGACTCGCACCTCTGGGACATTGAGGATGGCTTTTTACTCGGGGATGCGCTGCTAGTTTGGGCAGTGGCCGAGAAGGGAATGCGATCGCGCTCAGTGCGATTACCCCAGGGAACTTGGTATGATTTCTGGCAAGAACGGCAGTTCCAGGGCGGGCGATCGGTAACGGTGGAAACTCCCCTAGAACAAATTCCGGTGTTTGTGAAAGCGGGGAGCATTCTGCCGATGGAGGAGGGAAATTGTCTGACGCTCCACCTCTATCCCCCAGTGCAAGGGTCTGGAGAAGGCTGGATCTACAGCGATGCGGGAGATGGCTATGACTCAGGGCGAAGCGATCGCTTTTATATGGTCCGAGATGAGCAAGGACTAGAAGTGAGATGGGAGGAAGAAGGAAGCTATCCGTTCCCCTATACTCAAGTGCAAGTTCATGTCCACGGATTCCAGCCCCAGCAAGCCTGGATAGACGATCGCGAGGTGGAAATTCAGGGGAGGCTGATTCAGGGGCAACGATTTAGCCGGTTGTATGTGCGAGAAGCAGCCTGACTGCTTGAATCGGGTTAGTTAGCAGAAAAGTGGCGATCGCCTCGGGGAAGCAACCGGGCGATCGTTTTCTTTTGAAATTGAACAGAAAAGTCTGGTTCACCAGAAGAAATAATATCGTCAAAATTGGCCACTTCCGGCTGAATTTGGATACTCACTCCACCGATCCGAAAATATTCATAATCATCTTTCTGCATAATCATAATTAGCTATTTTAATTGCATCCACCGGGTAATCATCTTCGTCACTGTAGGCATTATTCAGGTGATGGCTAGATAGAAAAAACCAGGTTTCTTGTCCTGCTATTTGTTCGGGGACGAGGGTAACGATTAGTTTAGTATTGGGTTCAATCAGGTAGGATTCATCGAGTTGAATAGACTGTCCCTCAAAATGCGCGGATAAGGAAATAATTTTCCGGGATGAGATTAAGTTTTAGAGGCTCACTTTCAGTGTACTCTATCCTAAAATGTATTGCCCGGGTATGTCTCGTCCTCTAAGCAGGCCCTGCGGAGTGAGAGCATCTTGCTCGCTATTTTTATGACAAATCATTTAGGATTATTCTACCTGTACCGATCGCGGAAGCAACCGGGCGATCGCTTGGGCTAATTCTAAGGGTTCGACAGGCTTGGGAATGTGAGCATCAAATCCGGCGGAGAGAATCGCTTGGCGATCGCTCTCTCCGGCGTAGGCGGTGACGGCGATGGCGGGAAGGGTTCCCCCTTCCTGGGGTGAGCGCGATCGCAGGGTGCGGATTAAGCCGTAGCCATCGAGTTCGGGCATTCCAATGTCGCTGATCAAAATATCCGGTTGCCAGTCCCTAATCATAGAAATTGCCATCTCTGCTGACTCGACTGCCTGTACCCTTGCACCTTCCATTTCCAGGAGAAAAACTAAAAACTCCCGAGTATCAAGTATATCATCGACCACCAGTATTTTTATACCCTGTAAATTCGGCAACTCCGGGGCGCTGGACTCCGGGGGAGAGGGTTCCCGAGACTCCCGTAACAAGGGCAGATTCACGGTAAAGGTCGCCCCCTGTCCCGGTCCGGGACTGTCCGCCCAAATTCTGCCGCCATGTAATTCGACTAAGTGACGGGCGATCGCCAGTCCTAACCCTAGGCCGCCAAAGGTGCGCGTGGTGGTACTATCCGCTTGTCGGAAGCTTTCAAAGACATGAGGTAAAAAATCCGGGTCAATTCCTGCTCCCGTATCTTGTACCTGAATCTGCACGTAGTCTGCCACTTGAGTGAGATATACAGTGACTCGTCCTCCCGCCGGGGTAAACTTGACGGCGTTGGACAGGAGATTCCAGACAGCTTGCTGCAAACGGTTAGAATCTCCTAAAACTTGTCCCACTTCGGGATTAAACTCGGTGTAAACTTGTATAAATTTGGCCTGAGCTGCTAGACGGACGGTTTCGATCGCCGAGTCAATCACTTCCGCGAGTTTCACTGGCTTTTCGGTGAGAATCAGCTTACCGCGCAGAATCCGAGAAACATCGAGCAAGTCTTCGATCAGTTCGGTTTGTAATTTGGCATTTCGTTCGATGCTGTTCAAGGCTTGGAGGGTTTTGTCCGGGGAAAGTGTACCTTTTTTGAGGAGTTGCGTCCAGCCGAGAATGGGGTTGAGGGGCGATCGCAGCTCATGGGATAAGATGGCCAAAAATTCATCTTTAATCCGGTTGGCAACTTCCGCTTGCGATCGCGCTTCTCGTTCCATTTCCAGCAGGTGTAATCGTTCTTGTTCCTGCAATTTGCGATCAGTGATGTTACTAAAAGAAATCGCGACGCCATCTTCTAATTTGACTGCCATATTCCGGAACCACCCGCGAATCCCATCGGCTTTGTATTCCAGTTCGATGTCATGGGGAATCCCGGTTTCTACCACCTGGACATACCGATGAAATAGCTCACTATTAGTTTTGTTTCCCGGTAGGCGATCACTGAGACGGTGACCCACTAATTCATCCAGGGAATACCCCAACAGTTCGGCAGCTTTGGGGTTAGCATAATCCCACTGAAAATCAATAATTTCTCCTGTGGAATCGCGGATGGCTTGCAAAATGGTGAAGGCGTCCAAAGAGAGTTCTTGGGCGACGCGAAACCGCTGTTCGCTCTCCCGCAGCGCTTCTTCGGCTAACTTGCGATCGGTCACATCCATGTTAACGCCAATCACCCGGACCGGCTTTCCCCTTTCATCCTGAAATGCTCTAGCTTTGGCGACGATCCACCGCATCTGACCATCGGGCCACTGAATGCGAAATTCGCTATTAAAATCGACTCCATCCTGGGTACAACACCGCGCTTGATGTTCTACTCTGGCCCGATCACCGGGATGAATCTGCTCTAGTAAGGCTTGTAATGTCCCATCAAAGTTAACCGGCAATAGTCCATAAATAGCGTGCATTTCTTCGCTGAAAATAATTTTCCGGGTTTCTAAATCCCAATCACATATCCCTATTTTGCCGATGTTTTGGGCTAAGGTTAACCATTTTTGGTTACTCTCTAAGGTTTCCTCGGCCCGTTTGCGATCGCTAATATCAACTGTAATTCCATCAAACCGGATCGGTTGTCCCGTTTCTGTATAAAACGCTCGTCCCATTGCTCTAATCCAGCGGATGTTGCCCGTGGGCTCAACGGTGCGATAGTCGATTTGATAAGGGGTAGCCTCGGCGATCGCCCGACTAATTGCTTCTTGAGTGCGATCGCGGTCCTCCGGATGCAAGCACTCAAAAAATATAGCGATGGTGACTTCAGTCTCTGGAGGCAGTCCAAAATGTTCTTTGCACTTTTGATTCCACACCAGTTTATCAAAGGGAAGGTCGCAATACCATAAGCCCAACTCCGACGAGTCCAAGACTAAATCCAGGCGTTCCCGTCCAATCTGGACCGCTTCCTCCATCCGCTTCTGATTGGTGATATCTACACAAGCGCCGGTCAAATACAGGGGAGTACCCCCCTCATCGGTGAAGGTCTTTCCTTTATCAAAAATCCACCGAATGCTACCATCGGAACCGAGTATTCGGAACTCCATCTCGAAGTCCTCACTCGCCTGACCACACTTTTCTACCTCACTTTTGAGGGCTTCTCGGTCTTCCGGGTGGATCAAGGAGACAAACTCCTGTAACGTCGTCAGTACATAGCCTTCTGATAGGCAAAACAGCCGATTCATTGTCTCATCCCACTCAACGGAATCCGTTTGGATATTCCAGCGATAGGTTCCCGTTTCTGAGGCCGATAGCGCCGCCTGTAAACGCTCTTGGCGATCGCGCAGTTCCCGTTCCACCTGTTTTTGACGGCTGATATCCAAGGTGATTCCCGCCCAGCAGATCGTCTCTCCTTGGTCATTTTTGACAGGAACACCTCGGGATAAGACGGGATACCAGTTGCCATCTACACCCCGAACCTGATGCTCTCTATCCCAGATATTCTCAGTTCGGACACAGGTTTCCCATAAAGAGAGGGTCTGCTCTCGGTCCTCGGGATGCAGCGCCTGGGTCCATCCCCATCCCGCACATTCGGCTACAGTAAGTCCGATGAGCTTCTGAAAGGATTCGCTCACATAAATCATCCGACCCTCGCGATCGCAGATCCAGATTCCATACTTCAGGGTTTCCCCGATCGCTTCGTACAGGCGTTCACTGTGCTTTAACGCTTCTTCCGACTGCTTGCGATCGCTGATATCCCGCAAATAAATAAATAACCCCTGATTAGAAGGATAAGCCCGAATCTCTAACTGTATTTTTAAGGGTTCATATAGCACTTCCAAATGAACTGCCACCTGTTCCTGCATCGCCCGTCGATATTCCCGTTCCACTTCCGTTCCCAGGGACCAAGGCCACACTTCCCAATGGGTTTTACCAATTAATTCTCCCGGCAGTTTCTGATTAATTCGATCCGTTTTTCCGGTAATTTCAATAATTCGCCATTCCCGATCTAAGGCAATAAAAGCATCGGTCATGCTTTCTAACATTTCGATCGCCTGATCTAACTCGGTGATCTCGATCCGTTTCCCTACAACCCTTTCTGAGGGTCGGTACTCGGCATCTGTCTCCGTCAGGGTCAAGACCCGATACAGTAACGTCCCTTCTGCATCTTTAATGGAATTGACCTCAGTAATTCCTCTAATTTGCCTGCCCTCTTTCCCGAACTGTAGGGAGTCAAATCTATGAAAACCCCCGGCATCTGCTAAACAGATGGTGTTAATAAGTTGGTCGTGACACTCTCGGGAAAATAAGTCGAAAATTGAAGTGCCAATCAGTTCTTCCACCTCGTACCCCAGGATTTTCACCCAGGTGGAATTCACCTGTTCTAAGCGGTCCGTTGTTGCCGAGGCGATCGCCACCCCAGATCCGCCCCTTTCTCCCCCTTGCGCCCCTCTTTCCTCACCGTCGTGGGAGGTGCGAAGTTTGGGGGAGTCGGTGATATCCTGATAATAAATGACGAGCCCAGTTTCTGAGGGAATTGCTTTAACTTTGATCCCGCGATTCAGGTTGGGGTAAAACTGTTCAATTTCTACGGAAACTCTTTGGGCGATCGCCCGCTGAAATTCCCGTTTCCACGACGAGGCGATCGCCCACGGAAAACTCTCCCACAGAATTGTCCCGATCAATTGCTCTTGACTCCTTCCCACAATTTCTGCACCCCGTTGATTGATGTATGTGATACACCATTGCCGATCGCAGGCGGCCAAACCATCAGTTATGCCCTCAAGAATCGTGAGAAATTGGTCTTGCATAGTCTTTCACGGGAAGGTACAGGTTATGATGAGTCCAATTCTTGTAATAACTTTAATCAGCTTTTCATATCCCTGACCCCTCTCCATCTCAATTCCGGGGTGAACCCAACTCGCCTTGCTCATCACTGTTACATTGTCCTCTAGCATCCGGGTTAAAGTCCCCGTGAGGTAGCATCCGCTCCTGGATGACGGAAGGAAAACAGTAGATTTTATCAGTGAATAATACTATAGCACTCAGAAAATGTCAACCGTAAAAACCCGGAACGGGATCATTAGACTCTACTCTATCGTCAATGCAGATTTCTGCGTCCCCAGCCAATTGACTCCTAAGACGGCGGAATTGATCACCGCACATCGCCTTCTTGCTCTAACCTTTGGGGGGTCTCTGGTTCCGGAGCCAATTGCTCGGAAGTCTGATTATAAACTGCATGAAATACAGCCCCTAGAATAAAAAGCAGAAATATCGAGGCAATGGCGAAAAAAACATTTAAAATCGAGTGACTAGGGCGGTTATGTTTCATAAAAATTAGCGGGTGAATCAACAGCAAAGTCCAGAGTACAAGCCCAAACCGAATCCCCCCTCCCAGTTGAGCTGGCCATTCGGAATACTCGCCCTAAAGATTTATTTTCTCTCACGTTTAGAATAACGGGTAAACCGCAGTTTTTGGCTCTATCGCCGGGAAGAATTCAGTTAAAAACTCACTCAATTCCCAGGGAATTATTTACCCGAAATTCCACCGTCTACGGGCATTTCTTTCTTTAGGCAGAGGTGAGACCATCTCCCTTTCTTTTAAAGTAGAAAACTGGAGTACCTATGACCGCCGAAAGCCCCCAACCGGGGAAAAACGGTCTCCCAAGCCTTCACTCCGTTGCTTTCACCCAAAGGGCAGGCGGAAAAAGCTAATCGTGGCTCACTCAAACTACCCTGGGCGAACCTCCGCCCTCACCACCCTCACAGAAGGAGAAACCCGCTTGATCATGTTCAATTTACAGAGTCGCGATCGCCTACCCCATTGCCGCACCATCCGGCGCACCCCCCTCACCCTGGGGTTGATAGTCATGTTCCTCGGTGCTTGTCAAGCGGACAGTCCCCTGAACACTCAGACAGAACAGCCTGAGCCTGTTGCCTCATCCGAGGCCATAGAACGCACAGAACAACTGCTGGGAAAGATGATCACAATCCGCGCTGAACCCGTCGCCCAAATCAGTCCCCACAGCTTCACAATCCAGGATGACTGGGTATTCGGCAGCGAAACGATTTTAGCGATTAATGCCTCGGGAGTCCCGGTAATTGTCCCCCTCGACCCTCAAACTCCACTGCAAATTACGGGGACGGTGGTCCGGTTTATCCCTGTGGACATCGAACGGGCGTATGGAATTCAACTTGAGCCAACCTTGTATGCCGAGTATGAAGGCCAACCCGCGATTATCGCTCAGTCGATCGCCATCTCACCGGAAGCGGCTGAAGTAAGCAACAATCCGACGCGCTACTATAATCATCGGGTGGCAGTCCCCGGGGAAGTGGCGGCAAGCATAGCTACGGATTCGTTTACCTTGGATGTATCCGGTGCGATGGGAGGGAACAATTTGCTGGCGATCGCCCCGAACTCGCCCCCCTGGCAACCGAGTCAAAGTGTTATGGCAACGGGGGTTTCACGTCCTTTCGTTCCCTCGGAAATTGGGCCAGAGCGTCCTTTGACTGGGGATAGGAATATTACAGAGCAGTTGGCAGCAGAATACATAGACCAACCCGTTTTAATAGTCGATCATATATATCATTTTCCGGCGATCGCCCGGTAACAGGTGACCCATCGAAGGCGGGTTTATAGAGGGTTGATACCAAATCCGGTTGTTAAAAGTCGGTTTTCGCTTTTAGCCCGCGCTTCTCGGGCTACCCTTCGGGAAGCCGCTAGCGCGTCTACCTCCGTATAGCCCCAGGCTGGACGCTGCGGGTTTTTACAGACCTTTGACAACCGGATTCCGTATGAGAACAAAGAGGGTTAAGTTGACTCTCTCTGTTCCTTTGGGAAGATGAATTGCACCGGACTGAAACACTCCTGCCACAGGTGCGATCGGCCCTAGCGCTAAAGAATAACTCCCCCAAGCCCGAGACTTGAGTGCAGCAACAAATGTAGTTAAACAACTCTGTCTCAAGGGGGATGACTCCCCAGGGAGATTCCAGGCACAATAATCTTTTTATAAGAGTAAATCCCTGAGTTTTCTCTTATTCCATTTATCATTTTTATTGGATTAATTGCGGAGAAACCTCATTTGAATAAACATATTTTAATTACAGGGGGAGCGGGATTTATTGGCTCTCATTTACCCGATGAACCGATCCCGTGCAGCTATCCCGTTCGCGCCTTAGATAACCTTTCCCCCCAAATTCACGGACTCAATGCCAGCCGCCCAGACTATTTGCATCCGGAGGGAGGCCGAGCTAGTGGTGGGGGATATCCGTGACTTAGACACCGTGCGCCAAGCCCTCTAAGGCATTAATGCGGTCTATCACTTCGCGGCGATGGTGGGAGTGGGGCCAAGTATGTATGAACTTATCAAATATACTCACACCAATAACCTGGGCACTGCTGTACTCCTAGAAGCCCTGATCGAGCAACCTGTGTAACGGCTAATTGTCGCCTCCACCATGAGCATTTATGGTGAAGGGCTGTCCAGTCCCCGGATGGAACTATCTGATAAGACATCACCGGCAGCCCTGACCCATTAAAAGCCCAGGAGCAGGGGAACTTCTCAAATTGATAATAAAAGAGGTGGAAAATTGACTTTTGGTAACTTGATTGGAGCAATCGCTTTTATTGTCTCCTTAATTATTCTCTGGGAAATTAAGACAGTATTACTGCTGCTTTTTGCCGCCATCGCCTTTGCTACAGTGCTTAACCGCATGGTGCGTCGATTACAGCGATCGGGTCTCAAGCGGGGGGTAGCCATTGCCCTGACAATTGGCCTCCTTTTCGCTATCATTGGTTTATTCTTTATCTTGATTTTCCCCACGGTGGTTGCTCAATTTAAAGAATTACTAGAACTGCTTCCCCAAACTTTGGCCCAGTTACGAGAGTGGTATCGATGGCTTCAAAATATTATTCCGGACCAGTTCATTAAGGACATCCAAAATCGTGAGTTCTTAGCTGAACGAATTCCCAATATCAGTTTAAGTTGGTTCGGCGGGTTTTTTAATATTTTCTCCAACTCGTTAGATTTTGTACTAAACCTGCTCCTCGTCCTCGTGCTAATCATCATGTTATTAGCCAATCCAGCCCTCTATCGCCAGAGTTTTATGCTGATATTCCCCGCTTTTTATCGCCGCCGAGTCGATGAAATTCTCCAGGGATGCGAAAAAAATATCGTGGGTTGGGCAATTGGACGAATTTTTAACATGGTTTTTATTGCGATCGTCAGTGGAATAGGCTTATGGGTAATAGGCGTCCCCTTAGCATTAGTCAACGCCATTATTTCCGCTTTACTGAGCTACATTCCCAATCTGGGTCCAATTCTCGGTTCCATTCCACCCATCGCCCTAGCATTCATAGATTCCCCGGTGAAAGGGGTGATAGTCATTGCATTTTACCTGGCGATTGAGCAGCTAGAAGGGCTAGTTTTAACCCCAATGATCATGGAAAATGAAATTTCTTTACCCCCGGCGGTTACGTTAACCTCTATGCTGATTTTTTCTCAGTTTTTTGGTCTTCTCGGTTTATTTCTGGCCCTTCCCATCGTGGCGGTGTTACAAGTTTGGTTGAAGGAACTATTAGTTAAAGATGTAATGAATGATTGGACCTTACAAGGAGCTTATTCCCCTAAAGTACCAGACACCTTACCTGGGGAACCCCTAATAAAGGATTCTGAACCCTAAGTTTAAGGAGGTGGGCTAATAGACCTCTTGCAAAAAAAGGATTCATCGCCCCAACCCCCTTGGGAAGGCCAATCGGCTTGAGAGAATTTTGCAAGCGGTCTAATATACCGGGGAGCATCTCCTGAAAGGCCCGAAGACCTGAGATCACCGCCCTCCCCTGATTCTTGGGGAGGGCGGTGATCTGTTCGTTCTTGAGATGCTCCCATCTACCAAGTCGTTTCTATGAAGGAGAAAAGTCTTCAAAGAATGGAAATAAAGGAATAAAAATTTAATCCTGACCGGCAATCCCGGGAGGGAAAATTAATCGATGAAAATTGCATTGTTTTATCACTCCCTAGGTTCAGACTGGCATCATGGAAAGGCACATTTGTTACGGGGAATCGTCCGGGAGCTAATTCCATCATGGAGTTGAGGAATTATTAGCGATTTATAGGAAACTGGAATCGCCTAGGGAAATATAGTCATTCTCAATGAGTTGTAACCGCTCTTGTTCCCTCGGCACGAGGTCAGCAGGATTTAGACTTGCTATATTTCAATTAAAGAGACAAGAAACCGGATTTTAGGAGCTTTTTTGGGGGTGGATTGCTATAGACTTTGTAAAAAAATCCGGTTTCTCACCTGGACCGACGCCAACTGTAGTCTAAATCTCACGAATCAACGCTGGTCAAGAAGCAGGGTTTGATTGAGGCGGCCTGTACCACTTGTTTCATGCCTGACCATATTGCGATCGCCGGTTAACTCCACATAAATGTTAGAATTAGCGGGCGTATAATTCCCGGTGATTTCAATTTCATTTGTGCCGGGATTGAGATAAGACGAGAGGTTGATCGCCGTATAGTTGCCGCGAATGGTTTCCACCACTTTCCCATCAATCACAATCTCGGCATTGATGTAAGTGCCGCGATCGCCCCAAACTTCCAGGGCTAATGGGTCGGAATCCACAGTAATCCCGGTGGTTTCTTGGGTTTGAGACAGGGTACTTCGGCGGGACTGCCGGGAATACGCCGACTGAGATAACAGAACGGGGCGATCAATCGGAAAAATAATCCACCCAAATCGCGATCGGTCTAAGTGAGTCTGTTGCCCTAGGCGACTGCGGACGGATTCAATACTCAATCCGCCCTCGGATTCTACTCGAATTCCGCGATCATCGACCTCAATTGACATCTGGGACTGGGCCTGAGTCGCACCCACCATCAAGGCGGCTAAGGATGTGAACAAGGCAACCCATTTCACACCGTGGGGCGGTTTGATTAAATACCCCACAAATTTTATGGTTCTATACATTATTTTGGTCCTAACTACAAAACAAACAACGGTCAATCTAACTCATTCGTTTAATCCCTTTCAATTACTCAATTAACCGCAGTTGTTCTCGATAGCGAAGGGCGGGATTATTAATAGAGTTCAGGCGATCGGCGGGATTATCTACGTGGATTTTAGGATTGACCTGAATCTGCACGGGATAGCTGCTTGGCCTGAGCGATCGCTCTCCCCCTTGGACGGACTGACGAACAGAACGGTTTTGAACTGCCCGATTCGGTCCAACATGAATTTGGGTTCCTGTGGTAACGGTGGCATTGCGACCACAACTGTTTTGGTTTCCCATGTCTACGGTATTGGTTTGCTGGGCCGGACCTCCGCCACTGATGGAAATCTGCACGCCGGTATCAATTTGCACACATTGCGCGGCAGCTAAATCCGTAGTAAGGGGGGCAATGCTGAATAAGGCGGCAATGGATAAACTGTTTAGAAATGAAGATTTTTTCATGAACTTTTCCGAGGATGATAACTAAATACAGAAGCAAAAAGGAAGTGATTCCTTACCGATGAACTGACAGAAAATAAAGGGGATGCACCGAGATTGACTCTGATATCGCTTTCACGGAATTATCAAAATTAGGCCATTAGTGGCGGATAAAATTTTGATGGTTTCGGGAAGAAGCGTGGGGAAGATTAGCCGGAGTGCGGATAAGACTGGGGCTAATCGATTGGTGTAGGCGGTTGGAGGATGGCACAGCGGAATTCGGAAAGATCCGACCCGGGGGATCAACATAATACAGATTGATGTTTTGGTTAACGGTGTTACCGTTGCCGGTAATCGCCGTTTGTTGATCAATGGAGGGAAGCGGGGGGCGATTGTTGCCCGGTGAGACTTGTGCCGCTAGGGGAGTGGCGATCGCCCCGGTGGAAAGGATAGCAGCCAGACTGACTCGGATCAAATGTGTGAACATGATTGATACCGTGAGTAAAGGCAATAACGTCGGGATAGATATCACCCGACGTCAGGATCGGGAGTCGTTTACAGGCGATCGCCTTAATGTTTCTTTTGATAGTGAGGACGAGGGCGAGGTGCAAACCGTGTGGTATCCGCTTCCACAGTAGTTTGACGATTGCTTTGCCGCACTTGATTGTGATGTCCGTAAACATCCGCATTCTGCAATTGGTCCTGAACAACCCCTTGGTTTCCGACTCCACCCCCCCGGCGATCGATATTAGTTTGGGTGGAATTTTGGTCAACAAAGTTTCCATTGCCTGTTACAACCGCACGTTGTTCACTGGTTTGCACTACTGCACTATCCCCACTGACGCGGTATCCCCCAGCTTGAGCAGGCAGGGGTGCAATGCCTAAAGTGGCGAGGGTGAGTAAACCCAAGACGGCACTGAGTTTCGGCATTTTGACAGCTTGAGCAACGGTTTGATAAGCCTTGAGAGAGATAATCATTGTTTTGTCGGGTTTGAAGTGAGTAAGGGTTAAAGAGTGGAGCGATGGCGCTACCCTCTTTAATCCTCTGAACTTCTCCATTAAAGAGCCTCTGCTTTTGACTGTCAAGGGGGTTTTCAGTTTTTTTTAAGAGCCTCTCCGGGGGATGTTACGAGAATTTCAGGCAAATTTTTATGGTGTAGCTGCAAAGATAAGTGAGGGTAAATCTCAAGTTAGCCATCAAAATTTAAGTTTAAAAATATTGCAATATCACCATAAACCAACTTTTGATTTTTGGCTCTCAACTGCCTGGAAATGGTCCGGGAGAAAACACGTAAACTTTTGTAAAAAAAAGAGGGGGATTTCCCCTCCGAGTGTTATCGTGAATGCAGACGATATACCGTGAATGACTTCCCGCCCGATGAGAGCGGGATCGGTTGTTTGATCGCAGAGTAGGCGTTGCCCAGGTGCTTCCGGGGAGTTCAACGGTCAGCGGTTGCGATCGCCATCTGACCTCCTCCCCCCTTTAATCCTCTACTTTCTCAAAATTCAGGGATGCCGAATTAATGCAGTAGCGCAACCCCGTCGGTTTCGGTCCATCGGGAAAAACGTGACCGAGATGGGCGTCACAATTGGCGCAGAGAACTTCCGTCCGACGCATAAACAGGGCGCGGTCCTCTTCTTCCGCGATCTGCCCCTCCTGAATCGGTGCCCAAAAGGAAGGCCACCCGGTACCGGAGTCAAACTTAGTCTGTGAGCTAAATAACTCCGTCCCGCAACAGACGCATTTATAAACTCCCTTCTCTTTGTTATCGTGGTAGGCCCCCGTGAAAGCTCTTTCAGTTCCCTTCTTTCTCGTCACCTTGAACTGTTCCGGGGTCAGTTGCGCTTTCCACTCGCTTTCCGATTTTTGAATTTTCTGAACCATTGTTCATTCCTCTGCTGGGGTATGTGAAAGTATTATTCTATCGTTATCCTTGCAGAGGGTTGGGGTTGAAGTCCCCACTCTTTGGTAGAGGGAAATCCCACCTCGGTCCCCCCGTTCCAAATGCAGGTCCTCATCTAAGTAGGTCGTTTGCAGCCATCCCGAGGCCCACTTGCCTAGAGGCAGATTGAGAGGCCCCAGGGGGCCGAGTTGGAACCCCAGGCGCTCAAACTGGAACTGAATGCGGTGCTGGTTGTACTCAAAAGGACCGCCCACAATCAGGGAACTCCCGGCAAGGGTAATCTGATTTTCAAACCACAGGCGCTGGCAGTCAAGGCGTTGGATGACTTGAGCGATCGCCTTGCGGTTCATACCCTTCCCCCCTGGGTTCACTTTCTGAGCTTTGCGCGTTCCCGAGGTCCAGAGTAACTGCCATTCCCCCTCTAGCAACTCGCGATCGCCTCGAATTTGCGCTTTTTCCAGAATGGCGATCGCCCCTTGCAGACTTTCCGAGTCCAGACTACCATCTTCCACTCCCTTCAACAGTTGCGATCGCGCCGCTTGGACTGCCTCATCCCTTATTGGGTTGCTCATACTTTCTTCTCTCCCCGATGTCCTCCCTAATTTATCCAACTTTTGCTCAGAAGTTCAATTCGCCCTCAATTCTCCCTAACTTTCCCTAAATTGCTGAATTTTTGTCAAGTCTATTAGGGCCATTGCTGTCTGAAAAAGCAAAAAAAACCCCTGAATCCGGGTCCAAGGGGATCAACGCGGAATGATGTCCCCCCGATAGGGGTGCTACCATTCCGAGGTCAATAGCAAGTTAAGCGGGTTTGGAGAGAGAGTATAACGGGTCTGATCAGGAACTTGGGAGGGACTGGTAAAAAAAAATTGTAAAGACGATACGATAGCCACGGTTAAAAAAATTCGATTTAACATAGTCGTAAGCATTGATTTTTGATAAATCAACTCTAGTCGGGTTTGTTTTGCCCTCCGGTTTAGAGGGTGTCGCTATTTGATTTGATCGCCGATTATTCCCTTGAACCCTGATTCCCACTCCAACGTGACGGGGACCAAGGATAGACAGTTGAAAATCTGGCAAGGTGAGGGATAGTTCTGACCAGCAGTTTAGGGGTATTCTGGTTAATTTTGGCAACAATAAGATAAGAGCGATCGCCTCAAAAGAAGCGATCGCTCTGGGGTTGGTGTCCGTGAAAAAGGACGCCAACCACCGACGCCAATCCCCGGAACCTCTTAGTCCCTGTACCCGAAAAATTAGTTAGGGGCGAGCTCTCCCTTAAAAATACAGCTTATGGCAACTGAGCAACCCGAAAAAATCCGGTATTAAGCATTAAAAATCACATCACTTTTTCAGGCTGTTTCGCTGAAAGCCACAGAATGCAACGATTGCATATCAAAGGTTTGAGCCTGATCTCGGGAGATGAACCGTATTACTTTACAAGTATAAAATGGCTCATTTTTGGACAAAAAAGGTCAGGTTTCTGAAGTCTAAGGTTATCAAGGGCTAGGCAAAAATTTGAGGCAATCTGATGGGTTTCCTTTCAGCTAGGCAGCTCTTTGAGACGAATTTGAGTTTGATGTCTCAGACGGTTTAATAACAATCCATTGACCTGTCACCGGATCGCGATAGGTCTCAAATGGATTCTGACGTAGTGGGGGATTTTTTTGCTCCATCGTTTTACCCTGGCCTCGTGCAACAAAAGCATACAGCTTTATCACTTATCCTAGATTGCTTTTCACTTAGCCTAGGCGATCGGTCTCAAGGAGTGATGCGATCGTCATCACATCGGGTTATTGAGGGGCCTCTTACCCTTAATTTCTTTTCAAATTGGGCAGATTTTGATTTTTATTCTCTACGGGATTTTTATTGAGGGGAGTGAGAAACTCCGTTTTTAGGTTTTGATGCGGGAATGTGGTTTAAAATACAAATCTGCCACAATTGAAGGCAAATTTCCCATTGAGTTCAGAGTACCGGAGTTCATTTCCGATGCTGAACTCAATGGGGAGTTCGAGTTAACAAGAAGCGGTTGAGTCCACCCCATTTGGTAATCAAGGGGCCCATCCGTGTCATGACATCTCCCCATCTCCACAGGAGGGATAACGGAGGGAAGAAATGGATTCCATTTCTACTCGGTTAGAGGGTCCTGCGAAAAAAATCAAAAACGTTCGTCAAAAGTCGGGCAATGCGGAAGTAGGATTGATACGGGAACGGCAGGGGTAAGGGAAGGGAATAGCCATAAGTTCGATGTCTTAAGTGTTCTAGACGCACTGGAAGGGTTACACCCAGTGGGAGGTGAAATGGTGTTTCTAACTGTTTCCACAGGCGATCAAGCATGGGACGGTGTTAATCCAGATTTTTTTAAGAGTTGCCTTCACATTAAGCATGGCGCAAAACCTATTTCCGTGTCAAATGATACGAGATTCCCGGGGCGACTTTTAGGGTCCCAGAGTCCAATCCTCTGTTTGCCGGTGAAATCTCCAGGGGTTCAGGGTCAGGGCGATCGGCCGATCGCCCAATTGGAGAGGGGAAATTTGATGCCCCTGAATCCCTGAGTTGAAGAGGATTTTTGAGAAGTTGTATAAAAATTGTCTTATATCTACAGCGTTTGCCCAGACTGAAGACTGTTACAAGTACAGGGAGTTTGGCGCAGTGCGATCGCAGTAAGGGAGTTGCATTTCACCCCTGATACGGAATTCGGTTCTGATAGGTCTATAAAAACCCGCACCCTCAAGGGTCTGGCTCTAAGGACACTAGCGAAGCCCGGGCCGAAGGGCTATAGCCCGAGAAGCGCGGGCTAAAAAAGAAAACCGACTTTTACCAACCAGATTTGGTATGACTTTAAATCACCGACTCTCTCCACCCCAAAGACAAACTTTGTATTATATAAAGTTACCGATACTAACCTAAAAACCCATTTTTTCCTCTTCTCCCCCGTACAGCAAACATATTTATTCTTTATACCTCCCGCCCCTCTGAGGAGAGGGTATAATGTTAAAGATTTTTATGCAATTGGTGCTGTACTACCTGAAATCTGAGACTGTACCCTTGCTTAATTGAATCATACCCTATAGGTGAAACCCTGAGATAGGCTCGGGTGTTAGACCATCGAGATATGTATCGTTGTTTTCCGTAACAGCATATTTTTTATATAGATAAAAAACCGATGATAGAGCCGAGGTGGGAATCAGGAAATCTGGGGTAAGTGAGGCGATCGCCCAACGGTGGTGACTCCTCTTGGAACTCCTAATTCTGATTACGCCTTGTCTGAGCAAAACACGGTATCGGGACTCTACCCCACTGGGCCGACCATGATAGGCTTTGTAAACTGTATAAAAGTTAACAGCCAAAAAGATGTTTTTGCGATCGCCCTTGGGCGGCTGAGACTGGAGTGCAAACCGGGCCGCCCGGTGATAGAACCTCGATCTGAACGCGGGGTCAATCACCGTCCTCCAGAAAAAAGTTCCAATTGTCATCAAGCCATCAATACTACTATCTCCCGATCACCTTGATTTTGATTTCCCCGGTGAGCAATCCCCTCGGAATCGATCAGGACTAGAGCGCAAAACCGCCGTGGACCGTCCCCCCTTTGTTGCTAACTTCGGAAGGAAAAATCCTCTTTTAGAGACTAACCAGATTAGGGCCTCAGACCTCTAGCTCCTTCTACATCAGCACCAAATAAATTCACCTCATTGAGATTCGCACCTTGGAAATTAGCCCGCCTCAAGTCCGCACCATAAAAATTTGCCTTACTCAGATCGGCGGCATTGAGGTTCGCCTCTAAAAGTACACTTCCGAGCAGATTAGCCGTACTTAAATTGGCTGCATTAAGATTCGCTGCAGACAGATTAGCCATTTGAAAATTAGCACCTGTCATATCCGCACCTTTCAAGTCCGCTGTACTCAGATTCGCACCACTGAGGTTTGCACCAATCAAGTTAGCATCGGTTAACACCGCACCCTGTAAGTCGATGCCACTCAAGTCCGCCCCATTGAGATTACACCTCGGACAGACTTTAGTCATTCGCAACTGTTGGAGATCGGTGGCATTCGGTTCTGCTCCCACGGGAATTGCTACAACTAGGGAAGTCAGTAGCATCACGGTCATGGGAATTACTTTTTTCATAGCACTCCCGCTATTCAGCAGAGTTTGAGAGTCGATCGCCCGTTCATTTTTTAGCATACACAACCTGGTCAGTTTGGGTTGAAAAAGATCCATTACTCAATACAATGGCACTCAATTATCCATGATCTTTAATAGCTCAGGTCATGATGAATCCTCGAACTCAATTTTTAATTCTTTGTTGTTGAGGCTTAAGGCTGACCATCGTTCGAGAGTTCGACCGGGATCATCTAATCCTAGGAGGATCAGGGGCTCATTGCTATCCCCTGCAGGCTCAAGGCTTCCAGAGGGCGCTGCCAGATGGGAGGGATAGCCTCCCCTTGGCGATCGCACCGCAGTAGGAGCGAATATTGCCCGGGAATTCCTTTTGGGGGGGGCAGATTGGGTGAGGGATGCTACGCACTTGAGCGGCTGAGCTAAAGAGCATTCTCTAGAGTTACCCACCTCGCTCCATCTCCCCAACTTGGCGGAAATCATACCAGTGACACTCTTGTGCATCCCCTACATTTAGTCGTAAGTTTAATTGGATTGCCCTATGCCTTTAGATGGAAAAAATGTAAAAATTTTAGTGAAATTTGTGTCGGCGGTTTTCCAATTTCAAAGTGGGCAGAGCCAGCCTGCAAGGCTCCGAACCCGATTTATTGTTGGCTCTTCCTGATTATAATTTATGGGAGAGAGAATCGCGAAAAATTTATGCCAATTTGTTGACCCGCCCACATTGCCAACGCAGCGCTTACAGTTGGGGTGAAGCCGGTGAGTCCGCAACCTGGGGTAATGAGTTGGGTGGTGAGATTTAGCTCAGGGTTGATTGTGTTCCAGCCATTAACAATAGATTTCCCCCATCGTCCCCATCTCCTCCATCGTCCCCATCCCCCTTCTTAAGGGGGAAGCCAGAGGAATAAATCTTTAATTACTGGGGGCTTGAGAGAATTTGGCAAGAGGTCTTATGGGGACCGATCGCAACTCTTGTAGGAATTGTCATCAGGATTTAGAGGGGCCTATATACCCCACTCCCTCAATTCCATTCAGGCGGCAGGGGACTGACTGGCGGGAGAAAACGCTCAAGCGTGAATCCCCAGCAACTCAAAAAAGCCGTCATCGAGTTCGTAGCCCAGCATTTGAGAGAGAGAAATTAGCTTAGACTTACTGGGTGCGCCATGTTCCTGCAACAGGTTGGCGAGGGTGAAAATTTTGTTCATCAAAAAAATTTCCAACGCTTCAGGGTTGTATTGAATGCCCTCAGTGCGATGAAACTCGTGAGGGACCAACATAGCCACATAGCGGGCGAATTCGCCGGATTTGCGATCGAGTAGCAAAGGCAACCAAGGATAGGTAGCATCTAATCGGATAAACCACAGACGGATCTCGGGAATTTCCGAGAGTTCGCGGGGGTCCGACGGATCCCGGGGATAATCGATTTCAAACTGCAAGGACAGATTCGGGTCAGTGAAGGGTTGATCCGGCGATAAGTTAGCGATCGCCCCTCGGACGGGGGATAGGTCCAAATTGAGCAAACACTCGGAATTGAGGGCGATGGTAATTGTCATTAAACCAGGGGCAGGAGGTAGAACTAAAATCAGAAAACGTGAACGCAGGCGGTAAATCGGTAACCTATTTTACAGTATCAGGATAGGGATGAGGGGTTATAGATGGAGGATTCGCACAGGGGAGGATTCCCCGGGTCCATAAGCCCAGAAAACTGAAGTTAGACTGTAGCAGACCCGGGTGATATCCAGAGGCGATCGCCTACGGACAACCGAAGCCTACGATAGAATTATCTCAATCCTGTCCAAGGGATAAGTCCGGTACCTCCTCCTAAGTGACGACATCCGACGCGACCTTCATCGCCCCAAATGCTAACTTCCTTCATCGGTGAAACCCGCTATAACTATTAAAGGGGGCAGGATACATCCTTAATTAATTGTGTCATTAAATGAATGCCTCAACATAAAACTATGAAAAAACAGGTAGTATCCGTTAAACCCATTCGCTCCTTAGAAGATGCCCTTAATCGCTGCCAAAGTTTGGGAATGCGACTGTCGCGACAGCGCCGCTTTATCCTAGAGTTGCTCTGGACGGAGCAAGAGCATCTTTCCGCTAGAGAAATTTACGATCGCCTCAATCGTGCGGGGAAGGCGATCGGACATACATCAGTCTACCAAAACCTCGAAGCCCTCTCCCACCAAGGGATTATTGAATGCATTGAACGCTCAGACGGTCGATTGTATGGCAATATCAGCGATGCCCACAGTCACGTTAACTGCATCGACACCAATCAACTGCTGGACGTTCAAATCGAATTACCCGAGGAGTTAATCCGACAGGTGGAAGCTCAAACGGGAGTCCGCATTGTGGAATATCAAATTAATTTTTTCGGATATCGTTCGGAGCAATCCCCTCCCCCAGCCGAGAGTGCTACAGACCCCGGGGCGATCGCCTAGATCTTCGGGGGAGGTATTCAATCAAGAGGGCCAGAAACTACGGAGTATCTGGCCCTCTTGATTGAATGCTTTACCCAGTCCTAGAGCGGGGGTACAGTAGCAACAAGACAACCGGCTTTTTTTACCAAACTTCTGAGAATTCGCAACAAATTAGGAACAGAAATCCGAATTTTTGTTCCTATCTATCTAATCCGGTCCCCCGGGACTAGGGGCTGCCGCTAACTCGCCCCTAGTCCTGCTGTAGTCCAGTCCGGTTCAACTGCCCGTTGAAGGGAGTCACCCTGAACAGGGAAATGCTCCGCTGAGATTTTAATTCGGGATACATCTTGCCCAGAAGGGTCAAAGTCTCCGGTGAAATGCTGCACTGCTATGAGTTTTGGGTAACCGTTCCCAAAACTTCAAGCTAAACTGCTTATCTAAGTGGAACAAAATCGTTGTAGACTTTAGACTTTTAGAAGCGCTTTGAAATCGGGGTTGAATCTTGATAATAGTTTAAGGGTCTCCATCATAGACTGGAGGGGCGATCGCCTACGGGTTCAAAAGCGAAGAAAACTCTAGCCCCCTACCCGGAAAATCTCGATAGGGAAGTGATGCATGAACCAAGAAGACAATCTATCCCTTAAATTGATCCTTTATCTTATAAATTTCATAGGATTGAGCGATCCGGGATATATTCCCAAAGAGGCTTGTCACAGAGACAAACAGATGCTACGGGTTTCAATCGGGAACCCATGCATCGGGCAAACGGTAAAAGCATTTGATACAGATGTATTTAAAAGACTCTGTTTTTAGCATGAATCAAAGCCATCAGGTAGAATCTAGGTTGATCCTCAAGGGAGCCAGCACTGTTTATATCCTAGGGGGTAGGTATCGCTTGCAAGTGTGACCCTCAAGGATGGACGGAATCGAAAAGCAACTACACTGGAGAGACCCCATATTTTCCCGTCTCTACCCGGTAATCAAGAAGTAGAAAGATGTGCCAATACAAGTCGGCATTGTAGGGACAGGCTGAAGCAATGGTGAGAAAAGAATTTGACCAATCCAGTACACAGCCAAACCACCGCATTCGGAGACGGCGGGATGGACGCATTAAAGGAACGATCGCCGCTCGGTTATGGGGTGGGCGATCGCAGCGCAATCACTCAGAAACCGGCGAGATATTAACCCAAAGCCCAGAATTGGCCCCACACCCCCCGAAATCCGTCAAGGGCTGGGGCTGGAAATTCCCCCTTCGGGTCCAGAAAAAAATCACAAATCCAGATCAAAATCAGACAGGGGCGCTCGTCGCCACAGAAGCCAAACCTCGAATCGACAAGGGTCGAAGTCTGTTATGGGGATGGCATTTACTCTGGCTGAGTCTGCTGGTAGTTTGTACCAGCATGGGAGCGGTATCCCTGCGGTGGTTACTCACCATGCCCCCACCGATTGATTGTGATGCTCTCGGGGTAAGTTCCACCGACCGCGATCGCCTCTACTGCGCCCAAAATGCGGCCCAAACCGGGGACCTAGACCGGCTGGTCGCGGGAATCGAACTCGTGGAAAGCTGGCCCACAGACCATCCCCTGCGGGGTCAGGGGGATAAATTAGTCGGGGAATGGTCGGCCCTGATTCTGGACTTGGCAAGGCAGAAATTTATGGCCGGAGATTTAAACGGCGCCAATGCCATTGTCGAAAAAATTCCTAAAACCAACCCAGTCTACGCCCAAGTCGAACAAGAAGTACAACTTTGGGAAGCAGATTGGGACGAGGGAAAAGCAATTTACGATAAAGCTGAAGCTGCACTGAAAGCTCGCAACTGGAGCGCCGTCGAGGATCAGATGCGAGAGTTGCTCAAATTGAATAACGTCCACTGGCGTTCTACGCGCTATGGAGAACTACAGCAGCGAATAGTCGCTGAAAAGGAAGCGTGGAAACAGTTAGAAGATGCCCGCTATTTGGTCTACAACCGGACAGCCGAGGAGTTAGTCCGGGCCATCGACCTAGCGCGACAAATTAACCCCCAACGATATGTTCGAGAGCAGGCCAATCAGGAGATTAACCGCTGGAGTGCAGAATTGTTGGCGATCGCCAAAACTCGCTTCCAAAGTGGCAATTATGCGCAAGCTATCTCCGCTGCCAAATGGATTCCCTCAGATACAACAGTTTATGGGGAAAGTCAGGACTTGATTCAGCTAAGTTCAGCCCAAGCCCTGGTCCAAAATGACAAACCCGCCGGACCTATCCCCGATCGCCTATTTACGTTCCTAGAAGCCTCGGCGATCGCCGGTCAAATTCAATCGGACAGTCCCCTGTACAGCCAAGCTCAAGAAAACTTGGTCCGCTGGAATCAGCACAAACAAGACCTGGTTCAGGTCCAGATGGCCCAAGCTGTCGCCAGTTTCCGTACCCCAATGCTGATGCAGTTGGCGATCGCCCAGGCTGAAATGATAGGCAAGGAGCGCCCCGGACGTCTCGATGCTCAAACCCCGATCGCTGAATGGCGCAAGGAAATTGAACAAATTGAAGACCGAGGCTATGTCGTCGCCGCCCAAGCGATCGCCAACTCCAATAATATTGCTGCCTTAAAAAATGCGATCGCCTCAGCCCAACAGGTGGCCCCGGGCCGCCCCCTGCGGATTGAAGCCCAAACCCTGATTGCTCAATGGAACAAACAGGTCGAAACCCTCGAAGATCAACCCATCCTCGCGAGCGCCCAGGCTCTGGCCCAAGCCGGTCAACTCCAGGAAGCAGTCAACGAAGCCAAAAAAATTGCTCCCGGTCGAGCGCTGCATCAACAAGCCTCAGAAAATATCGGAAAATGGATCAGCCAGATTCAAATTACTGAAGACCAACCGATTCTGGATCAAGCCGCCACCTTGGCCGCCCAGGGGAGTCTCACCAAGGCGATCGATACTGCTTCTAAAATTCGCTCGGGTCGTGCTTTGTATTCTGAAGCCCGAACGGCGATCGCTCGGTGGAATGCCCAACTAGATGCCATCTATGCCGCCCGGGAAGCTGAAGCAGCTCCGGTCTATCAAGCACCGGCTCCGGTCTATCAAGAACCCGCTCCGGTCTATCAAGAACCCGCTCCGGTCTATCAAGAACCCGCTCCGGTCTATCAAGAACCCGCTCCGGTCTATCAAGAGCCTGCTCCGGTCTATCAAGAGCCGGAACCCGCCTATCAAGAACCCGCTGCGGTCTATCAAGAACCCGCTCCGGTCTATCAAGAGCCGGAACCCGCCTATCAAGAGCCGGAACCCTACTATGAGCCGGAACCCTACTATGAGCCACCGGCAGCAGCTTATCAAGCTCCCGAACCCTACTATGAACAACCCAGTTCTTATGAGGAGCCAGCACCATTCTATGAAGAGCCGGTTCCAGCCTCCAGCACTGAAGACTCCTATGCTCCCTTGCCCGTTGATGGGATTGAATAAATTTCCCTTAAAGGGGTCGCATCCGATAGAAATGGAGGATTTGTGCGGCACAATGGGATCTAGAAACCAAAGACAGCTCTCGGGGGGTCGGTGAAACGGTTGATTTTGGCTCGGCTTTCCCCGAACTGCGCTGTTCTGGCTCCCCTATCCCAGCCCTTTAACTCATTTCTGCCGTGAGTCACCCCCCTTTTCAACTGCTATTGATTGAGCAAGACCCGATTTTCTTATTGGGTCTGTCTAGCTTGTGTCAGCAATCAACGGATCTGCAAGTCGTGGGTCAAACCACTGACGGGACTCGTGCTTTAGAGATTCTCTCTACTCTGGCCAATCCGGCGGACCCGAGCGCGATCGCCCCCCCTCCTGCCGATCGCCCTGTGGATGTGGTGTTGTTGGACTTGGAGTTAGGCCGCACGGAACCCGATGGAGTCACGAGTTTCACCCTGATGGCAGAACTCGGGCAACGATACCCTGGGGTGTCTCTATTGTTGCTGGGTCGCTCGCCAAACCCTAACCCTACAGAGACTGCGTATCCTAGGAATGTCAAGGGATACTGCCCGAAAGGGATAGCCGGAGCGGAACTGATTCAGGCCATCGGGACTGTGGCATCGGGGGAAACCTATTGGGGTAGAGGGGGAAATATTCGGGTCTCCACGGGGCAAAGTCGGGGAATTTCTAGGCCGGGTGGACTGATTGGCCTTATACTCAAGGATCTGGGCCTTTCGGGTTTACGTCAAATTGATGCCGAAATTCGCCAGGTTGATCAGTATGTACAAGGCGATCGCTTATCGGATTTTGACCGCTTGTTTTGGCAGGGCCGCCGCAGGGAACTCCTCACCGCTCGTTGGATGGTAAATAAGTTGTTGGCTCCATCGGTGAGCGAACCGCCACCTCCTCAGTCGGCAAACCCTACCGATCGCCGTTTTCAAGTCAATTCTCCCGGGCAACCTAACCGCATCCAGGCATCTCCAGAGCGCCCCAATCGCCCCCGAAAATCAAGGAATCTCGCGAGTTTGGTTGCGGCTTCTGCTCCCGAGTTGTTATCTCCTACGGGTTCAGAACTGAGCCCGATTCATAACCCTCGCCCATTACTGGAGGCGATCGCCGAGAAAATAGATACTCCTTTGGCCAACCTCACAGATACCGTCCTAGAAATTGATATCCTAAACCTTGACAAAAGGCAAGAATTACTGTACACGATTCTGCACCAATTTGAAGAAATTTTGGCGCAACTGCGGTATGCTCAAGTCCAGGCTACGGAACTCCCCTCAAAACGCGATCGCATCATCCGCGATTTATGGGAAATGTCCGTTACTGCCTATTTCGGGAAATACTATTCCATTAACCTGGGGTTAGCCAATTCCTCGCCCTCCGTCCTCGGTGAGTTTGACCTCGTACCCTTTTTACTGGAAGAAATCGAGATTGTCCAAGGTGCTTTATTAAATAAAATCCCCCTCGTTCTCGATTTATTAGCCTATCTCCTCCATCAAATTCCCTTGGTGATCGAAAATGTCATCTACTCCCCGGAAGACCCGAAATCCATTGCTCACGCCAGCGCTTTACTGGAAAACCTAATCATTCAAGTTGCCAACGCTATCATCCAACCCCTCTTAAATCGGGTCGCTGATGTAGAAGAAATTAAACTCAACTTTTTAGATAAGCACTGGCTATCCACCCGAGAAATTGAGCGATTTAGAAATGATTTATCCTGGAAATATCGTCGTCAAAATCTCTGGTTAGAACCCAAAGCTATCTTTGAAAGCCGACATTGGCTCTATATCTTGGACGATGGAGGGATTAAAAAAACTCAAATTTATTCCCCACGAAGGCAAGAATTAGTCCAACTCAAAGGACTGAGACTGGGGGTTACGTTGCTCCTAGAAACTCGCGATGCCATCTCCCCGCGAATCAAAGCTATTTTGCTCTCTTTGGGGAATAGTGGGCGCTATTTGCTGATTCAATTGGGGAAAGGTTTGGGTTTAATTGGGCGAGGGATTCTGCAAGGGATTGGCAGTTCGTTCCAAGAGAGCCGATTCTCCCGAAATCGGGAAGAGCAAAATCGGTAAGGGCGATCGCCTGGGGGGCCGGAGTTGCGCAAGTCCCAGTGGCTGCCTGGGCGCCCCAGAATTACCCGAGGTTAAGGGGGAGTTGACGATTCGGAGATCGGCCCTTGTCCCCCTGGGGAGAAACAGTTTCTGAACCGCGCTGATGCTTTGGGCAATCCCATCTTGAATCCTCCCCCAAAAATTTCCCAGTTGATTGCGCTTATCTCATACTTCTGCCGTTAAAATCCCTAAATAGGATTCTACAACCACCCCTTAAAAAGGTGAGCCGTTGTTGTTAAAATCAGAGTCCCGAGAGGTTACCTTGCTCGCGCCTCCTCCAATCGCTCTGGAGAAAGTGAACGGTTCGGTTCGCCCTAGGGGTGGCAAGGGGTATCCTGTAGGTTTCTCTGTTCCCGGTAACAGAGAAGCATTCTTGTAATCTCTAGCAATTATCGTACAAACAAGAGAAGTTAGGCCGTGCAAAAACTGAACCCTTTATTCGTGAGTCTCCTGTTGTTAGGAGGAATCAGCATCATCACCCCATCGGTTACCCTGGGGGCAACCGAACCTCTATTGTTAGCGCAGGCGGCCCAAAATAATGAGAATCTCAACCGCGAGGTTAATGAACTGTTGCGACAAGGGCGAGAATTAGTGGATTCGGGGGATTATGCCAAAGCCATCGAGGTTTATTTACAAGCGGCTAACTTAGATGGTGACAACGCACGGATTTTTTCTGGAATTGGCTTTTTACAAGCCACGCAGCAAAATTTTGAAGCCGCAGTGAATGCCTTTGAGCAAGCGACTTCTTTGGAACCGGACAATGCAGATTTCCAATATGCCCTGGGTTATGCCTTGGCGAATTTGGGTAATAATGAGGGGGCAGCGATCGCCTACCGACGAGCGGCACAACTGGATCCGGAGAACCTGAATGCCCAAATAGGGTTAGGGGTGGTTTTGTTGCGCCAAGAAGACTATGACGGAGCATTACAGGCGTTTCAACAGGTGACCAGTCGCGATACGAGCTACTGGCAAGCTTACGAGTCGATTGGGACGGCGTTACTCCAGCAGGGACGGATTGATGAGGCAGTCACGGCACTTCAACAAGCTGCAGCGTTGGCTCCCCGACAAGGGAGTATTCAGATGATTTTAGGGGTGGCGTTTCTGACACAGGGAAAGACGAATGAAGCTTTGGAAACGTTTAAGCAAGCGGCCCAGTTTGAACCGCGAAATGCCCAACTTCAGTTAGCGATCGGCAAACTACTACAGGACCAGGGTCAGATGATCGAAGCCCTGGTTACTTATCAAAGAGCAGTGAGTTTAGCGCCGGATTTGATAGAACCCCAAGCTGCGATCGCCCAGATTCATCTCCAGCAGGAAGACTATTTACAGGCGATCGTCGCCTACCGTCGATTAACGGAACTCTCTCCAGATAATGGGGATGCTTATTATAATCTCGCCCTGGCCTTACGAGGACGCAATCGGATTTCCGAGGCGATCGAGCAATTGAAAAAAGCCGAAGAGCTTTATCAGCAGCAGGGTGAAAATGAAAGATTGGAAAAAGTCGAGGCACTTCTGAGCGAGCTTCAGCCTTAATTTTCCTCACTCCCGAAAGAGGGAAGGACCGTAGGATGGGGGAAATGAAAAAAATTCATCCTTCATCCTTCAACAGTCCCCCTTGAGAATTGCCCCTTTTATCGGTTGGTTTCAGGGTTGGCTTCGGTGGCTCGGCTTTGCTGATCCTCCTCGATTTCCATGATGATCTCTTGAACGAGGGGGACCTGCGCGACATTTGACAGTTGCACTGAGGTGATCAGTTCTTCCCACTCCGTGGTGATGTCCGCATTATTGGGATTGCTACGGCGCAGTTTAGCCAGCACGGAAATCGCCTCATGCCAAATCCCGTTGCGAGCATACACTTGAGCACGTTCCAGGTCCGATGTAGTGGTGAGTAACTGCTCGGTTAAGCCTGCACTGGCCTCTATTCGGCGAATCCAGCCTTGGACATAAACATCTGCTGCCCGATCTTCGGGGTTACAAATAATAGAAAAGTACCAGCGATAATTCGCATTAATTTCTAATGGGGGGAGGCTCGCATTTTCCGGCAGGTTCAAGCTAACGATTCCCGCCTCACCTTTTGTGCGAAATGTAGTTTCATAAATGACTTTTTCACCCATTTCATCCATCAGCACGAATTCTACTCCCGTGGCTGAAGTCGATGGTAAATACCAAAAGAATGTGGGATAGGCTTCTACGGTTAATCCCATCGTGGTTTCAGGGACCAACGCTGTTAACGCTTGATCGGTCGGACGATCCCCGGTGACGCTACAGCCTCGACTACCCCCTCCAATCCGTCGTCCTGGAACTCCAGGACTCACTTGATCAAAGGGACTTCCGCCCCGGGTGCCTCCGCCAACACGTCCTCTAGGGGCGCCGACATTATCCGGGGGGACAAATTCCGCTGCCGATGTTGGGAGGGTTCCCCCTGTCAATAATTGCAAACCTACGGCAATACTAGCTAGTATTGATGGAGTCCAATATTTTGTATTAATCATATTCGGTTCTCCCTTATGGTACAGAGCGAGTGATGGGATTGAGTGAAAGCCTAAATTAATTGTAGTAGTTCTCTTGAATCCGAGTGTGACTTATGTCATAAGCTCTGTCCTCGCGATCGCTCAAAATAGTTTTCTCTAAACCTCTTTTGGGCAATCAAGGTATCAAAAAATTACTCAGTCTATTATCCCCGGATTCTGATGGGCGATCGCCACAACTCTTTTTATCTAAATTCTTCGGTTCAATCCACCCTACCGTTGTGAGCATTTCACAGTTTGGTTCCCGTTTAGTCAGTTGCCTGGAGACTTCCCCTAAAAAGAGCAGGCATTGCCAGCTTGCTCCGGATTACACCCCGTTCAAGTCACTTCCTAAGTCCAGACCATCGGAATGGTCGGGGAATCTGATACATTTACGCGACATTTATCCGGCTATTGCCGGACAATGCGACGATAGCACTATCACCTATTAAGGTAACAGAGGCGGTATCCCGCAAAGCTTTTAGAAAAATTCCAAAAGCACCGTTCCAGTCTCTGGGTAGAGTGAACCCGCACTCAGGACATCGGAACACTTTTGAGCCACCTAGCTTGGAGTGAACATGACCACAGTGGGTACAGGTTTTGCTGGTGTATTCTTCAGTCACATCCACAACTGTGGTTCCAGTTATCTCGGCTTGATGTCTCAGGGTTAGTTTAAATCGATAGTGCGCCCAAGTTAGCATTGCTCGGGCAGTCTTGGACCTGATTTTCCGCTTCACCTTGGCAACCATATCGGAAGTCTCGAAAGTGGGCAGAAAAATTACACTGTAGTTGTGAGTCAAGTAATGAGCAATTTGCTTGTGGGCTTCATCAACTAAATTCCGGATTTTGGTTCTCATTCGTTGAGCCGCTTGCCTCATGCGTCGCCGCCTTGAGCGACTGGGTTCCTTGGCGATTCGGCTCATTAAATCATCCAAATGTTGGCATAGCCGAGTAATGCGTCCAATATCCCCGGAGCCAAATTCCAGAAACCGTGAACCATCAAACCCAGTCATAAAAGTTCGGACACCCGGATCTAATGCAATCACTCCGGTGGCTTCCGTTGGAGTAACAGAAACCGGTTCAGGGAAAACCGCAAACCATCGACCTTTGGTAAACACCAACTGAGTCCCTTGGTCACAAGTTTTAGGGATGGGTTCGGAAACCCTGAAAGTTAATCCTTTCGTTAGTCTTGGATACCAACTTCCTGAAGAGAAATTAGCATCATTAAACTTAATCGCTTGAGAACTGTCACGACAACTTCTAAACCTTGCATTAGGACTGGCGATAAAAGCGAGATAGGCATCGAAGATGGCATTTTGCCGAATGTGGCAGGGTGTTTCTTTAACCCATGCGGGTAATTCACCCTGCATCACTTCGTTGCGTAATTTCAACTTGCTTAGTCGTTTGCCACACCTGAACAATGCAATTGCTTGGTTGTAGCAGTATCGACAAGCCGCCAGCCATTTACGCCAGACTTTATTTAGTTCGGGACTGGGGTAAATCCGGATCTTCTTTGACCTGAGTCTTGTACTTACGCAGTCCATAAAGTCGGGAACTGAAGCAGTGGAGGATGGCGAGGATGTCCTCAACCATTTCTCGTTCTGGACTGAGACTTGTCTGGTTGAGAACCACGAGTTCGCACCGGTTTTGCTCACCGAGCCATCGAAACCAGTCAAATCCGTTGGTGATAGCCTGCCGTCAGGCATATCTTGCCAATCGGTCTTTGTGGGCAACGACAACCATGCGGACATTTCCTGACAATTGATGTCCCAATAAGGCAAGCATCTTCTTTCGCTTGAAGTTGAGTCCGCTTCTGATTTCTGCGATAACTTCTGCTTCAGGATACAGGCTTGAGAGTGCGGCAACCTCTCGATTGAGGCCGCTTTGCTGGGCGCGACTACTAACTCTGGCATAAATAACGACTGAAAGCTTGTCACTGCCTGAGAAGGCGGCATAAGATTCAAGGTGGTGTCGTCGTTGCCCAGCAGGAGTTCTGATGGTCTTAATTGATCCATTTTCATCCCATCTGCGGAGTGTTTTTTCGTGGACTCCAAGGATGAACGCTGCTTCCTTGGGTGTGACATATCTGACAATAGGTCTGCCTTCAAATTTTCTCGCCTATTATAACGCATTGCCCTAAGATGTTTAGCTAATCTGTGATTAAATCATGCTCCCCATAGGATTCTAAAAGATGAGCATTCCGGGGAAAATATTAAAAAGTCTATCCACCAATGACCCACTATTTGAGAAAATGTTCCTCTTTGATACATCATTAATTGTGGAAATTGTGGAGATTGGGCAATCCTCCAAAATAAAGTTCCCCGGATTGGTCCGGGTTCCTCTGGGGCGGCGGTTTTTAGTGCCATCAGGACATGAAACCGGGTTTGTGCCCCAGAAAAAGTTAGGACTCGGCCAAAATTTTGTACAAAATCCCGGTTTGTCTTCTCGATGCAGTACCGATGCCCTAGGGAGTCGGGTGGCGACGAGCGACCACGCGGTAGACATCAACGGTTTGCTGCTTCCCTTTGAGGGACAAGGGTCCCCAGTGTTCCACAAAAAACTCGTCTTGGATATGGATGAGGGTTTCGTGGGCGATCAGGACGCGACAAATACTGGATTGTCGGTCTTTCTCACAGCTTTCTAAGCGAGAGGCAATGTTGACGCTATCACCGATAATGCCGTATTCTTGACGTTCCTTTCCGCCGAGACTCCCGGCAACCACGGCCCCGGTAAAAATTCCGACGCGCATCTGAATCACGGGGAGGCCGCGTTTTTGCCAGTTGCGGTTGAGTTCTTGAAGGCGATCGCCCATTGCCAGACCCGAGGCGACAGCATTGCGCGCATCCCGGGCAATATCCACGGTGGACTGACGAGGCAGGGGAACCCCAAAGGCCGCCATAATGCCATCCCCGGTAAACTTGTTAATAATTCCTTGATGTTCTTGGATGACTTGGCTCAGAACGTCCAAATATTCGTTTAACCACTCTAGGAGGGCTTCGGGGGGCATTTGTTCCGAGATGGTGCTGAAGTCCTTGAGGTCAGTGAATAACATGGTGGCGGTCAGTTTTTGACCGGGAAGTTTGCCATCTTTGAGGAGGCGATCGCGGTTTTCCCAGAGTGCATCGGCAATTTCTGGGGCCGCATTTTGTCCTAAGAGTTTCATGACGATCTGCTGTTGCTGTCCAGACTGGTAGGCCCGAAATGCCACCACCCCAGCGACGGCGATCGCCAACCCCACCAGAGGCGTGACCACCGGCACCCAACCGGCTTGGGTAAACAGTATCCAACTGACGAAGCATAAACCAACGGCGCTGACCCCACTCACAACAGGCAAAATTAACGGATGCCGAATCAGCCAAGCGATGGTCCCCCCCACGGCGATCCAGCCAATCACCCAGAGAATTTCGGCCCACTCCGGCCAAACCCAAAATAAAGGCTGCCCGTCTAAGACGGCACTCAATAACTGACTGAGCATTTGGGTATGAATCAATACCCCGGGCATGAAGGGATTGTTTTGTCGTGAACTATAGGGGGTATAGTGGACATCTTTGATGCTCGGGGCAGTGGTTCCGATCACAATAATTTTATCCCGGATCCATTCGGGTTCCAGGCGATCGGCCAGGACCTCCGACAAGGGAATGGACGGGGCCACCTCCTTTCGAGACCGATAATTGAGTAGAATCTGGAAGCCTTGAGCATCCAGGTGGGTATAACCCCCGGAGTTAAACTTTAATGGCGCTAATATTGCTTTTCCCCAGATGATGTGACCGGGTTGGGTTTCGCTGGGTTGGGGAAAAAGTCCCTGGTCCCCTAGATAGAGCATCGCCAGTTGGAGGGAAAAAGAAAGGTTAGTTTTTCCATTGAGCACGAAGCTCATTAAATTACGGCGAATCGGTCCATCGTGATCGCTTACCAAGTCATTAAAGCCGATCCGTTCTGCCGGGACACTCGGGGGTGGTTTGACCCCGGGGGAATCGTTTCTAATGGCGATGATATTTGGGGCTTCTAATTCCTTGAGGAGTTCCGGATGTCCTGGGGGTTGGGGGAGATCCCGATACAGATCCAAGCCGATCGCCACGGGTTCATATTGTTGCAAATTCTCCAATACCTGGGCCAGGGTGCGATCGGATAGGGGCCATCCCTCGGCCTGGATGTCTTCTTCGGAGATCGTCACGATCGCAATCCGAGGATCTGGGGGTTTATCGGCACGCCACTGCATCAGCCGATCATAAACCATCAGTTCCCCATGTTGGAAACTGCCCAGTTGTCGGACTCCGAGCACAAAACCGGAGGTACAAAGGGTCGCCATCCCGACCACCGCTACCCCCGTCAGATCGGGCAGTTTTTTCTGAATCTGGTGCAAGAACTTGGCAAACACAGATCTCCTACTGTGATTTAATCTTTTAGATTCGTGGATTTCATCAAGAAACTCTTGAATTTGGCGTACCATAGCAGTGATTATTCCCGAATGGTCAACCCAGGATATCCCTGTTTTTTTGACAGTATGACATGATTTTAACCCGGAGTGAGGGGTCTGACCCCGCAATTGTCCTAGGGACTGCGATCGCCAATTTTTCCAGAGTTCTCTAAGGAGTTTCCCCAGAATTTACAGTTTATTTACCCGATATAAACTTACGGATTTTTCACTTTAACCAGGCTTAAAAGTAATCGAGGCTTAAATAATAGGTAAGAGATTGAAGAGATTAACCCAAAAAATTCCTTGCATCTCTAAATTATTATTTTTTTAATGCGTGAGGAACAGGGAGAAAGGGATCTTTCCCTTTGGGTGGATCCAAAATGTTGGAGAGTGGAGTCTTCAATAGTGCCGGACACCGAGTCAACTCCCTCTCCCTAACCGCCTGAACTTCTTACAAATACCGGGTAAGCTGAATCCGATAGCGTTCTTTTTTGGTAACTTGAACTTCTCCAACTTCCAGGCGTCCTTTCCCGCGAATGGCGATTAAATCGTTGGGTTTAAGTTGGTAACTGGTTTGAGAGATATCTTTCCAGTTAACGCGGACATCCCCACTATTAATTAAATCAGCCATTTTGCTGCGAGACATCCCGAATCCAGCAGAGGCGATCGCATCTAAGCGCATGGATGCCTCCACGGTGGTTAACTCTTTCTTTTTGGGCTCGCGAATTTTCAACTCCCCCAACTCGATGCGCTGGGTTTTCACCGGGACCGATCGCACCTGAGTTAAACTCATCTCCAAAAATTCCACTAGATCTGGGGAGACGATCGCCTGTGCACCCCGTTCCCCCAGGACAATAATATCCCCGACTTTTTCGCGAACAATGCCAGTACCCAAGATAGACCCCAGAAAGTCCCGGTGACTAGCGGAATCAAACAAAAAGTTACCGGCAATTTCTAACGCGGCTAAGGGTACAGTGGTCGCATCTAAAGGCAAATCGATGCGGGCGATCGCCACCCGTTGTCGTTCCGCCTGGGGATATCCCCCGAATGCTATCAAATGAACCTCTGTCAGGCGATTGAACGCCGTCTGGGTTTCCATCAGTTCGATCGGCGAAAGAAAATCCGTCACCGCCACTTCCCAGGTTTTAATTGCGCGATCGGCCAGATCAAGGATATGAGCCATTTGCTCACGATTTTCAACAGCTTTTAATAGTTCTTCCCTTGGCAGCATTCGTTTACTAATTCTTTCTTTAACACTAGGATTTATTTTATCGTTTGAACTCCCAGGTTTACCGGAAAAGGGCAGTATTGCGATCGCTCATCCGGAGTGAGGGGTTTGCGATCGTCATCTCCTCCACTTGGGCTCATGCACCTCAACCTTGAACCCGTAGGGTATAAAAAGATTCTCCCTCCAGTTCACCCAATCTTGTCCCACCTGAGCTAAATATTAGAGATGGCTCTTTTTCTCCCCTTAACTGGGATTGCAGTTTTTAAAATGTATGAACCGTGAAGTCATCCCACAGATAGTCGCGTTATATGAGCGCATTGAGACTGAAACCGCAGCATTTCAAGCAGCAAGTGGATTGCACTGTCCACCGGGATGCGGCAAATGCTGTGATAATCCGGAAGTAGAGGCCACAATCCTAGAAATGATGCCCCTGGCCCTAGAGTTATGGCGGACTGGAGAAGCAGCAGCTTATTTAGAACGTCTTTCTACTCTGAATGGGTCTGAACCTTGTCTCTGTTATCGCCCAGATCCTTTGGTTCCGGGGAATGGACGCTGTAGTGTTTATACCTGGCGACCCACCCTGTGCCGATTGTTCGCCTTCGCGACGGTGAAGAATAAGTTGGGGGTTCCGGAATTGGCTGCCTGTATCCGGCAAAAGCAGACGATTCCGGAACAAGTAGAACGGGCAAAAGAGGCGATCGCCGAGGGGATGAGTGCACCCAACTTTGGCGAAGTTGCAACCGAAGTGGCGAATATTGATCCCTCTCTTGGTAGCGATCGATTTCCCATTAATCAAGCCTTAGAACTCGCCTTACAACGAGTCGGCTTGATTGCTCACTTGACCTTTGGAGAAAAGGATGGCGACTGGGTGGCTTAAAACTACCTTGTGCAGATCAGCAGATCAGAAATGGCTGAATTCGTGATATCAAACCCTGAAAACCCTACTAAATTTGGAGTTTTTCGTTTGGAGCAACAAATTCAGTCCTTTCTCGATTTCCGTATTTAATAAGTCCTAAAACCTAACCCTATTATTACTCTTCTAAGTAGCTTTGTAACCCTTCCAAATCGAGCTTACGCAAAATCAAACTGGCTTGATTAATTGCCCGGGGAGAACCGTTAACGACAATGAGATATTTGCCTTGATTGAGGCGATTGCGATAGGGTAAGGCATCACCACTGCCGAAGGCAACTCCGGCACCGCCTCCCACAAAAAAGCTCCCCATTGCACCAGCAACGGCACCACAGAATCCCCCTACGACATGATTGCCAATTTCCCCGGCCCAACTAAAGGTTTGCAAACCAGAAATGACACTAAAGATCATTCCGGCAACAAAACCAAAGGGAATTAGCCAAGTTGCCATCAATTTACTTTGTTTAATTGCTTGTTCGTTGGGGTCGATCAAGCCATATTCATCCGCACTTTTATAACCCCTACCCAAAATAGAGACTTGGTTGAGGGGAAAGCCTTCTTTTTCGAGGACAGAGTAAGCGGTTTCTGCCTGAATCCGGTCTGATACAACAGCAACAAGATAGTTCATGGAGGAAATCTATGGGGTTAATATACGGCTTTAAGGACGGATTGAGGGGATCCGACTGCCTAGGCGGGGGAACCCTCTCTCGGTTCATTTTAGATCGAGTTGGGTCCGAAGGCCGGTCAGAGGTAAACGACTGAGGCCGGGATCCAGCAGGACCGAGGAAAGAAACCCGTTGGCGTCGGGAAAGCACAACAAACATTCCAGTCCCTGAAACCTTAAAATTTTTAGGTCATTGAGCTATAGCCGACCCTTTCCAGTTAAAATGACCTACTGCAACAAGTCTGCCCGGTAGACCGACGAGAGGGAGATTGCACTGCGATCGCGAAGCGTCTCGCAACGAGAATCGCGAAGCGTCTCGCAACGAGAATCGCGAAGCGTCTCGCAACGAGAATCGCTACCTCCATCGGACCCACCCAGACCCGTTGCCGCCCGAAGCTCCCCGGTAAGAGGAGACTGCTGTTGTTTGTTGCCACCTAAACGCTGACCATGCCCAAGGTTCTTGTCTCCGATCCCATAGACCAAGCTGGACTGGATATCCTCTCCCAAGTTGCCCAAGTTGACGTGAAAACAGGGCTATCCAACGAAGAATTAGTTCAGATTATCCCCGAATATGACGCCCTGATGATTCGTTCGGGGACCCGCGTCACCCAAGAAATTATCGAAGCCGGTAACCAACTTAAAATTATTGGTCGTGCCGGAGTCGGTGTGGATAACGTTGATGTTCCCTCTGCAACCCGTAAAGGGATCGTAGTGGTGAACTCCCCAGAAGGAAACACCATTGCTGCTGCAGAACACGCCCTCGCGATGATGCTGTCCCTTTCTCGCTACATTCCCGATGCCAACCACTCGGTTAAAAATGGCACATGGGACCGCAAAAGCTATGTGGGTGCAGAGGTCTATAAAAAGACCCTCGGCATTGTGGGATTAGGTAAAATTGGCTCCCATGTTGCGGCAGCGGCGAAAGCGATGGGGATGAAGTTACTTGCTTATGATCCCTTTATTTCCATCGAACGGGCGGATCATCTCGGATGCCGCTTAGTCGATATGGATTTACTATTCCGGGAATCGGACTACATCACGCTGCATATTCCGAAAACCCCAGAAACGGCTAATCTGATTAATGCTGAAGCCCTCGCTAAGATGAAACCGACGGTGCGGATTATCAACTGCGCTAGAGGTGGAATTATTGATGAAGCGGCTTTAGCTGAGGCATTGAAAGAGGGACGAATTGGAGGGGCGGCCCTGGATGTTTACGAGAATGAACCCTTAGAAGCGGATTCTCCCTTGCGGAGTCTGGGGAAACAAGCGATTCTGACGCCGCACTTAGGGGCCTCTACGGCAGAAGCTCAAATCAATGTGGCGATCGATGTTGCGGAACAAATTAGAGATGTTCTTCTGGGGTTACCGGCGCGATCGGCGGTGAATATCCCCGGTTTGTACCCCGATGCTTTGGAAAAACTCCGTCCCTATCTGCAACTGGCTGAAAACCTGGGCAATTTGGTGGGTCAGTTGGCTGGGGGTCGAGTGGAGTTGCTGAATGTGCGTCTGCAAGGCGAGTTGGCGGATAACAACAGTCAACCGATTGTGGTGGCGGCACTTAAAGGGTTACTCTCCCAAGCATTACGGGAACGGGTGAATTATGTGAATGCCAGCATTGAAGCGAAAGAACGAGGCATTCGGATTATTGAAACTCGGGATGGTTCCATTCGTGACTACACGGGTTCTCTGCACCTAGAGGCGAAGGGTGCACTGGGAGACCACTCGGTAACGGGTGCTTTGTTAGGGGATGGGGAAATTCGGATTACGGATATCGATGAGTTTCCGATTAACGTCCCCCCGACTCACCATATGTTGTTTACTCGCCACCGGGATATGCCGGGAATTATTGGCAAAATTGGCTCTTTGTTGGGCAGTTTTAATGTCAATATTGCCAGTATGCAGGTAGGTCGCAAAATCGTGCGCGGTGATGCGGTGATGGTGTTGAGCCTGGATGATCCCCTGCCTGAAGGGATTTTAGCGGAAATTATGAAGGTTCCAGGTATTCGGGATGCCTATACGGTAATGTTATAGGAGGAAAAGTTTCCTGAAGGCAGAAGAGGGGTTTTAGGTCCCCGGTGTCAGGGTTGGCTCGATCGCTGACTGGATCAAAGATGTGGTTTGAATCGCGATCGGCGAAATTGAAGGGGGATTCTGTTGGGGATAGAACCCGGGACCCGTTGATTTCTGCAAGGGTTTGACCCTGACACTGTGCGATCGCTGGCCAATCATCTGCTCTGAATCACAATACAAGAACGCAACCGCAAATCAGGACTCTGAACTCACAGGCTATGGCTAACAACTGGTGGGAAATACAAGTGCTCTGCGATCCGGCGTTAGAAGATTTGATCTTCTTACGAGTGGAAACTTTTGGCTGTCGCGGTACTGCCAGTGAGATGAAAGGCCATTCCTGTTTGATTTCAGCCTATCTCCCCCAGGAACGGGCGCATTTATTGGATTTGGCGGCCCTGTCTCTGCTCTTTCGTCAAGATGCGCTGTGTGTGAATCTGCCGATTCCTGCAGTCCAGTGGAATCTGATTGAGGAGGAGGATTGGTCAAGTAGTTGGAAGCAACACTGGCATCCCGAAGAAATTGGCGATCGCTTTGTGGTTAACCCCGCATGGCTGCCCATTCCTGAAACCGATCGCCTAGTCTTACAATTGGACCCTGGTGTTGCTTTCGGTACCGGCGCTCATCCCACCACCCAACTCTGTTTAGAGGCACTGGAAATGCGCCTCGGATACGAAGAAACTCACGCAACGATCGCTGATATTGGTTGTGGTTCAGGTATTTTATCTATTGGGGCAATTTTACTCGGTGCCAAGCAGGTTTATGCAGTGGATACCGACCCTCTAGCGGTGAAATCGACTCGGCGCAATCGGGAATTAAATCAGATTGATGAGTCGATTTTACAAGCGGAAGTGGGCAGCATTGATATTATTAAACAACTCAGTGAGCAACCCGTTGATGGGATTGTTTGTAATATCCTTGCTGAAGTGATTATTGATTTAATTCCCCAAATGGATGCCATTTCTCAAGCAAGCACTTGGGGGATTATTAGCGGGGTTTTATTAGACCAAGCTAAACCCGTCGCTGATACTCTGGAACAATATGGCTGGGTGGTTGCCACCCTCTGGCGGCGCAAAGATTGGTGCTGTTTTACCATTCGCCGCAACTAACCTTTCCCCTAATCCGGGACTCGGGGGAGGATTGAGGTGGATTTAGAAAGAGGATTTAAACCACTGAGGACGAGCGTAAATATAGAAATAGGCGATCGCAGATAATCCGGCGATCGCCACCATTACTCCTTTTCCCATAGAAGAAGCGACCCCGGGAAAACTCACTGCCGTTGCCACCCACACCGCCACCACTTCCACCCCGGCCACAATTCTCCCATAATGCTGCGGATCCCAATAGGAAATCGGACTAATCAGGCGATAATCGCTGAAGGGAAAAAAGTGCCGATGTGCATCATCATGATGAACCGGCAAGTCTCCCAAGGAATGAAACACCATACTCATAAAGATAAATTTACCCGTTTCCCAACCGCAAGAATTAGCCAAAATTGCTGCAAAAATTGCCACAGGAATCGAATGAAATAAAGCCACCCAATTTTGTAACCCCGGTTGCCAATAACCCTCACTCCAAATTTGACGTTCCGGCAGTTTTCTGATGAATTTAGCCCAACCATAAAACAAAAATATGGGGAGGTCCGGAAGAATTGCACCCACCGCGATCGCCAGATTCGCTTGGGGTAAGGAAAACTGACTGAACACAGCGAGATTGACGATCGCGTGACTGGGTGTATTCATCAGGCATGGCTTCAGTATATCGGTACTCCCGCTTAGGATATCCCATCCCGCCTCCAGTGGCTACCCCCTCACCCTCTCAGGGTTCCAAACCACCCGTACAAAGGATGGAGATTCCTGTCAAATTGACCGCCTCCAGATTCCCTTACAGCAAGGATTCTAGTTTGGGAATCAGGTGTTCTGCGCTCACAAAGCCCTCAAATCGCTGAACAGGTTTTCCCTGTTTAAATAGAACTAAGGTCGGCAAGGCGTAGATTCGATGCTCGGTTGCGAGATCCTGGTATTTCTCCGTATCAATTTTAACGACTTGAATCCGATTTTTTAAGCGAGTATTTACTTCCTCCAATACGGGACCCATCATTTGACAGGGACCGCACCAAGCGGCGTAAAAATCCACCAGCACAGGTACTTCTGAAGCGGTGAGCATTTCTTCAAAACTGGCAAACTGTTTTTTAACGGTCATAGACTTAAACGGCTCTGTTGAACCGAGAATTACAATATCTCTATGATAGCTAGAGCACTAATATCCGGTGGGGGGGATAAGAAAGAGATGGATTCGTTCCGGGGAACCCCACAGGGGATGAAGTATTTATACTGGGATTCGAGTTACCCAGGATTGATGTGAAACCGTTAAAAGGATAGCAAAATTAGGGAGAATATTAAGGCCAGATTAGCAGGAGTACCGATGGGATTAAATATTGGAATTATCGGCTGTGGTTATGTGGGGACAGCAGTAGCACGCCGATGGCGGGAGTTTGGACATAGTATAACCGCTACAACAACTCGGCGCGATCGCATAGAGGAACTGGAACAGGTGGCGCAACAGGTGGTAGTGCTCCAGGGGAATGACTCGGAAGCACTGGCATCCCTGGTCCAAAACCAAGATATCATTCTCTTAACGGTGGGTGCTCACCAGAGTAACCTCTATCGAGAAACCTATTTGGATACGGCAAACACCTTGGTGCCGGTGTTAAGGGAAGCACCCCGAGTCCAGCAGCTCATTTATACCAGTAGCTATTCGGTTTATGGGGATCAACAGGGAGCATGGGTGGATGAAACCACTCCAGTTAAACCCGTCAATGAGAATAGCCAAATTATCGATGGCGCGGAACAGGTATTGTTATCCGCTCAAAGCGATCGCCTGAATGTCTGTATTCTGCGGTTGGGGGGAATTTATGGACCCAATCGAGAACTGGTGAGAATTTTGAGTCGCTTTGCGGGAACGACACGTCCGGGCAGTGGGGACGAATGGAGTAACTGGATTCATTTAGAGGACATTGTAGAAGCAATTATCTTTGTCTGTCGTCAGCGTTGCCAGGGTATTTACAATCTGGTGAATGATGTTCCCCTGCCGATGCGCGAACTGCTCGATCGCCTCTGCCAGCAACATGGAGTTGAGGCGATTACCTGGGATCCATCCCTCCCTTCTCTGCGCCCCTATCATGCTCGGGTCTCGAATCAGAAACTAAAACGGGCGGGGTTTGAATTGCGCTATCCCGAAACCATGCTATAACGCCCCGGGGCGATCGCCTACCGGGAAACATTACAGAAGATATATACAGAATGCAGGAGACACGCTCGCAATATCTGATACGGCGTGTCTCTCCACAGCATAAATTTTTTCTAACCCAGGTAAATCATTAATAGTGTATCGGTTGCCTTAAGCAATGCTGCGAACCTCACGTTGGGATTGTCTCGATGAGCGAGAGGAAATCGTCGAAAGATCAATTAAACGTTCTAGCTGCTGTACGCGCTGACGAGGTTGTACCACCATTGCCGCCAGATCAGGCATTTCTTGCCAGCAATGGGGACAGAACCAATAAACACCACTTTGACGAGCGTGGCGGAGTAGAGCACTAGAGCAGCAAGGGCAATTGTTCATGATTTTAAACCTGTTTGAGAATAGAAGAAGAGTAAGTAGAAACTTGTAAAGAGAAATGTGCTGTTTTAAAATCCTCCGTGATTCTACGGAAGAAAGTCCCAGGCTGGCTGGGGTTAATTTCAACCCAGACGGCCTGCTTTAGAGAGGTAAAATTTATCTAAACTGAGGACGAGTCCGATAATTAATAGCTGCACTAGCCAAGGTGCCACAGCGAACCCCCAAATAAAGCAGACCACCGCTGTTAAAGCTGCTAGTACAAACGGAACATCACCAGAAGCTCGTAAGTAAATCCAGACGGATCCAAAAGAAATGGTTAAGAGGGTTAGGTAGGCGGCAGGCATGGCTAGGGACTCCTGGAACTTATTGTTAGGACAGTCCGAGCTGAATTCAGCTCTATGATTGAAGTTAAAGCAAGAATGTGAAGATAGCGTGAAGATAACCCGAAAAATCGATATTTTTTTATTTTTTTTTCAACTGAGGATTTTCCGGGAGAGTTCGGGTCTTTTTTTCCCTTTTTTCGCCGTTAGAGGTCAGAGAAACTCGGCAACTCTCTAAGAGGGATCGCCGAGTATGGCCTAAGAATGAAGGATAACCGTTTGTATTAGGGATCCCCGCTCGGTCTTTTATACGCATCCACTGTCCCTTGTGTCGATTCCCAAATATTGATAAATAGAGGGGATTTTAAATCTACCTAAAGGATGATTCAATGTCCCCATAATTAAGCGGGAAAATTTGAGAGGGGGGGTTAAGTTCGGGTAAAGCAGAGCTTCGGGGATCACTTGACCCTTCTTGATCAGGCGGTCTAAGGTAGGCTTAATTTTGCAGTGGGGGTGGTCCTAATATGTCTTCTTCTCGTCCTTATAGAAAAAGGGTGGGAGGCGGTTTTATAGGGAGGAATCAGGGGAAGGGGATCAAAGGGAAAAATGGGAGGGCTACGATGGGGTTTTCGGGGAAATGGCGAAACTTGGGTTGCAGAAACAATGCGATCGCCGGACCGAGGAACTGAGGGTTAAAAGAAGGACTGTCCCCATCTTGGGCAATAGCAGGATCCGGGCGATCGCTATCGTACTCCCGAAGGTCTCCAGGTCTCAATCCCTTTTGATTTTTACATCTTTTCAAGCTAGTTTGGCGATTAAACAATAAGCTGACCCGAGGCGAAAACGTCCGGCAACAGGGGCGCTCCTAAGTATGTTAAGAGAGACAGTATCAGGGTAAACAATATCAGGGGAAACAATTAATTTTCCGATAGGTGGAATGAAGGTTACAAAAAATTCCCCCTGCCCTGATTATTCGCCTGGGGTTGGGGGTGAAAACTCTTTGAGCTGAAGGTGATTAAAACGGCCAATTAATCAAATTCCAGGTCATTGGCGATGGTGAGTTCAGTCGGCTGACAGCGGTGAATATAAACAGCAAACCCCTGAGCCCCTTCACTTTCGAGATCCTCAAGGTAGCCCCCTTTATAGCACTCCGCTTCTTTGGCACTCATAAAGGGACCAAAGTAGTAAGTACAAGTTGGTTCTGCGGTAACGATTTCAATCCACCAAGCAATTCCCAGCTTTTCCAAATAAGAAGTAAAAGCTTCTTCAATCGTTTCTGCTATTTTCATCAAGGCGCTCCGCGATATGTGGATCTATACTTATGAAGGTGATTGTACGCAAAAAAGAGCTTGCGAACCGCTAATCGGGACACATTTTAAAAAATAATCATAAAGAAGTTGTGAATCAAGGAGGGATAGGGGAGATTAGGACTCCCAACCAAGAGCCGAAGCCACCTGAGCAGCTAGATTCATGGGTTCAAAAGGCTTGGCAATCACCGAGTTGACCCCCAGTTCAGAAAAGCGGCGTTGATCGGCATAAAGCACTTTGGCGGTGAGCAAAATTACCGGAATTTGTTGAGTTGAGGGATTAGCCTGGAGCTTTTTAAAAGTAGCAGGGCCATCCATATCCGGCATCATCACATCCAGGAGAATTGCATCCGGCTGTTTTGCTTCAGCCACCTGGAGACCCTCATTACCGGAACTGGCGGTGAGAACTTCCCAACCTCCAACCATTTCCAGGCTCAGTTGAGCCACTTCCCGGATATCATCTTCATCATCAATAACCAAAATTCGTTTAAAGCTCACGCAGACCTCCTGAAAAAAATGGACGCCCTGATTCGGACGAACCGGGACGAAAAACGATACAGGGGAGGCATCTCCCCGAGATCGGTTTCTCCAGTGGTTGGAGAAAACCGGGACAATGCATGGACACCATGACAGGATTGATCCGAATCGCCAGAAGATAGAGGGAAAATGTACCCGATTGTGCCAGGACGAGAGCAAAAGAGGATCACTCCTTCGCACAGGGTTCCATTTGGAATCACTGAAGTGGGGATCGCTCCTTGGCCTCAATGCTAGAAACAGCTTCTTTATTTTAACGGGCAAGAGGTCACCAACCGGGCAACTTCTGGATCTTCAGGGGTCCCCCAAACCCGCCAAGCTGCTACCTATCCCACCCAGAGGGAGGGAGGTAAACGATGGGGGAGAATCACGATCGCGGTTTCAACGGTGCGCTCACCTCAACAATCGGCGACGGGGTAGCCGAATTCACCCGGGGGGCTGAGTGGGCGGGTCCCGGAGGTTCCGGAGTCAACGGTTCTTGCCAGCGATCGCCTGATTCTACCGCAATCCCTAGGTCCTGGGTAGCGGCCCCCGTAAAATCGGAATTTTCCTCCCCTGAGTCAGAATTTGGCCGTTCCACCGGCAAGGTGAAATAGAACGAACTGCCCTCACCCACGACACTTTCCACCCAAATTTGCCCACCGTGATGTTCGACAATACTGCGACAAATCGCTAACCCCAAGCCCGTCCCTCCCTTCTTGCGAGAATCCGAGGCATCCACTTGTTGGAAGCGTTCAAAAATTGTCTCTAGTTTATCCCCAGGAATCCCCCGTCCCTGATCTTTAATCTGAAACAGCACTTCCGGAGTCTGAGAATCTAGGAAATCGGGAGACCCTGCCGAAGTGAGAGAAGCCGATAACCAGACCTTACCCCCTTCGGGCGAGAACTTGAGCGCATTACTGAGTAAATTAGTCAAGACCTGAAAAATGCGATCGGGATCTGCCCACAGTTGGACCGGAATCGGGTTAACGCAGATAGTGACCCCAGCCTTATCCGCCATTGTGCGCATGGCATCCGCTGCCTGAATGGTCAAATCAGCCGCATTGCAAAACTGCTCAACCATCGTCACTTTACCCGACTGGATGCGCTCTAAATCCAGAATGTCATTAATCAAGCGTACCAAGCGATCGGTATTCGACACCGCAATTTGTAACATTCGCTCCGCCTTTTCCGGATAGGACTCCAGCAGTCCATTCGCCAGCAGACCCAAAGACCCGCGAATCGAAGTTAAGGGGGTTCGCAGTTCATGACTCACCACGGAAATGAATTCATCCTTCATCCGTTCCACCCCCTGACGTTCCGTAATATCCTTGAAGGTGAGGACCGCCCCTTTGATTTCATTTTGTTCTTGAATTGGGGTCGTGATATATTCCACGGGAAAACTGGTGCCATCCTTGCGCCAAAACACCGCTGTACCATGATGGACTGACCCATCGGAAATCGCCGCATAAAGCGGGGGTGCTAAACCTTCTGCCGTGGCATCCCTAGGATCAGCCACCTCCTGGGGAAGAAAGTTTGATCCCAAAATCATCGTCAAGGGAGCGCCCAACAATTCCCCCATCAAATATCCCAACATCTTCGTGGCAGCGGGATTGATAAAGGTCGTATTGCCTCGAATATCCATGCCGCAGATGCCTTCGCCTGCGGAATTTAAAATCAACTCATTTTGATGGCGCAGACGTTCTAGGGAATCTTCGACCCGCTTGAGGTCCGTCACATCCCGGGCGATGGTGGAAACCCCGGTAATCCGACCTGCGGCATCTTTAATCGGAGAAATCGTCAGGGACACATAGATGGGCGAACCCTCTTTCTTTAAATGTACCGTTTCATAATGATCAATGCTCGATCCTTGGCGAATTCCTTCCAAGAGGCGTAACTCGCTCTCTTGGCGATCGGGCAAAATCAAAATTGAAATTGATCGCCCCTTCACTTCCTCGGCAGTATAGCCATAAATTCTCTGCGCGCCCGTATTCCAGCTTAAAATTACCCCATCTAAGGTCTTGCCAATAATGGCATCATCGGAAGACTCCACAATGGAAGCCAGACGGAGACGTTCCTCTTCTACCTGTTTGCGTTCCGTGACATCCCGACCAATGACGACTAACCCTTTGCGACTGCCATCGCTGTGAAACAGTGGCACTTTCAGGGTATCTAAAATAACTTGACTGCCATCAGGAGTAGGAATCACTTCTTCTTTATGGGAGAGAATCCCATATTTCCAGGCTTCCTCATCGGAGCGATCGCACTCCAAAAAAGCATCGCGATAAAACAAGTTGAACGCGGCAATCTCGGCATCTGTTTTCCCTTGATAATTCAAGTCTTTGAGTTCAAACAGTTTCAACATCGCTTGGTTAGCTTCCAGCCAAGCCCCGCGACCGTCTTTAAAACAGATCGCATCGGGCATAGCATTAATTAAGGTTCGCAATTGATCTTCACTTTCTCGCAAGGCGGCCTCAGTCTGTTTACGGTCCGTAATATCGGTTAAGACACAGATGGACCCGACTCGTTGATTGTGTTCGTCGGTCACTGCATCGGCCCGCAACCAGATTGAAAAGGTATTGATTAGAGTGTGATCGCCCCCGAGGGATAAGACAAAAGACCGATGAGTTCGTCCACGCATCAGCACTTCCGAACTCCAACTATTCCCCTGGTGAATCTGATTAAAAACTTCTTGACCCAAGGTGGAATCTGCAAATAATGAAGGTAGTCCACCGGCCTGGTTGAGTTCTTCGACGGTGCATTCAAATAGATCTAAAAAGGCGCGGTTATGATAGATAGCCTGCCCGGTAATATCGATAGTTAGGACCGCATCACTGGTACTTTCGACGGCCTGGGTGACGCGGATTAAGGCTTGCTGGGCTTGTTCTCGGCGGGAGATTTCGGTTCTTAAGCGTTCGTTGATCCGCTGGAGTTCGGCAGTGCGATCGGCCACCAATTCTTCGAGGTGGTTGCGGTAGAGGCGGAGTTCTTCTTCCGCTTGTTTGCGCTCGGTAATATCCTCGACTAAGCCGATCGCAAATTGCCAGCAGTTTTGGGTATCTCGAATCGAAGAGACACTCAGCCGGACCCAGACGCAGTGACCTTGAGCATGGATGTAGCGTTTTTCCAGTTGGTAGCGATCGCGCTCACCGGCGACCAGTTCGTGAAACAGTTGTCGGCTAATAGGCAGGTCCTCGGCATAAGTAATCGAATCAAAGCTGAAGTCGCATAACTGAGCGTGAGTATAGCCCAGCATCCCCTGGAGTGCGGGGTTGGTTTGCAGAAATCGTCCTTCTAAATCGGTGATTTTCATGCCGATCGCCGCCCCCTCGAAGATGGTGCGGAATCGATGTTCACTCTCGCGCAGTGCCTCTTCGGCTTGTTTGCGTTCGGTGATATCCCGGCAGGTATAAAGCAGGGTTCCTCCTTCGATCTCCACTTGTTTGACGCTCACCAGTAAGGTCCTGGAGTTACCCCTTTTATCCACGATGGTCCGTTCTAGGTTGTGAATTTCCCCCAGTCTTCCGAGTTCGTCTTCTTCAAAGAGGTGATCGCCGAGTAGATGGCTAATGTGGCCCCATTGTTGGGCTTCTTCTACGGAATAGTCACAGATGAAGCGCACTGCGGGACTGATATAGGTCAGCGCCCCATTGCGATCGGTGATAAACACTGCTTCGGAGATATTGGTCAGGGTGATCCGGTGGAGTTCCTCACTGGCGCGTAAGGCGGCCTCGATCCGCTTGCGATCACTCAAATCCCGAGCCACGGTGAGCAGGTTTAAGATGCCATTTTTTTCGCCTATGGGGGTGGCGGCTAACTCCACCGGCACGATGGTCCCATCGAGGCGCACAAACTGTTGTTCGATAAAGGGAACAGCATGGTGTTCGGTTAAAATCTGCTTAATTCCTTCCTCCACCAGGGCCCGTTTGTCTGGATGCACGAAATCCAAGACGGGTAACCCCACTAAGGCTTCGGGGGTGGTGGCACCGAGGAGTTTGGCTCCGGCGGTGTTAATAAAGTCGATTTTCCCGCCACTGTGGACGATAATCGCTTCTGGGGAGAGTTCAACTAACCGACGGTAACGCTCCTCGCTTTTGGCGAGGGCGGATTCGGCTCTTTGGCGTTCGGCGCGATCGCGCAGGGCGACGATGCCGTAGGCGAGGTCATTGGCGAGTTCTCCTAAGAGTTCCACTTCGGCAATATCAAAGGCATTGGCGGTTCCTGAATAAATCCGCAGGGAACCAAAGGTTTTGTCTTTGCTAATCAGAGGGAGGGCAATGGTGGAGTGTAATCCGTGGTGGAGGGCCAATTCTCGCCAGGGGCCAAAACTGGGTTCGATTTGGATATTTTGCACTAAGCAACATTTACCTGTCTGAATGCAGGTCCGGGTGATGCCTGCAAATTCTGGGTTCGGTTTCCAGAATGCCTGGATTTGTTGTAAATACTCCTGCGCCTCTCCGGCGAAGGCGGCAGGTTGCAGGGGTCGTGGGTGTCTTGAGTGCGCTGCTTCTTCTGCTTGCGACAAGGCAACCCAAGCGAGTCGATAGCCGCCAGTTTCCACAATGCTCCGGCAGATCTCGTGCAGTAGTTCGGATTCTTCCTGTGCACGGACCATTGCTTGATTGCATTCCCAGATGGTGGTGAGGGCGCGGTTGAGGGAACAGAGTTCCATTTCTACGGCTTTGCGATCGCTCAGATCATGGGCAATTACGGAAAATCCCACTAATTGTCCCTGAGCGTCTTGCAATGCCGAGAGGGTGATATTGGCCCAAAACCGCGTTCCATTCCGTCGCCTGCGCCATCCTTCATCTTCACACTGTCCAGCGGTGGCGACCAGTTGTAGTTCTTGCTGGGGTTTGCCCGTGGCAATATCTTCCTCGGGATAAAAACAGGAGAAGTGATTGCCGATAATCTCAGCGGAGGAATATCCCAGCAGTCTCTGTGCGCCTCGATTCCAACTGGCAATACGTCCAGTTGAATCCAGCAGAAAAATCGCGTAGTCACGGATTTCTTCCACAAAGGCGCGGAAGAGTTGATCGTGTTGTTGCAGGTGTCGTTGTAAATGGGGACTGCTGGCGATCAGGGATTCCCCTAGCTCGGGGGGAGGGGCATCCAGGGTGGTGCAGGGTTCTGGATGGCTCACTCCGACTCTGGTGTTCAGGAGTTTTTCGACTCTCCAGAAGAGTTCCTCGGGCTGGATCGGTGCGGCGATCGCATCGTCATATCTCGTGATGCCCTGGGTTTGCTCCCGGGTTGCACCGTCTTCCCCTTCCCGGTGGGATTGCAAAATGCCCCACTCTCCGGGGTGAATCACCAGCAACAACGGAAAATCAGGAGCTTGGCCGGGGTTGTGCGAGTCCCAAGACCCCTGGTAAGCCTCCAACCCTAGGCGATCGCCAATGCACAAGTCTAGGCGATTCCCGCCTCGGTGGACTTCAGCCGCCTCCCTCTCCACCGAGTTTGATTCTACCGTTACAACTTGGTAATGTTCCCCTAACTGCTGGATGAGCAGGTGACGGGTTCCTTGTTCCTCGATTAGGAGCAAAATGCGGTTCATAATTCACCCTAGTGGTTGCAGCTCCGTCTATCATGATGGTTAATCACAGCCTGGGAGTATGGAGCGTTCTTCGGCAGATGGCCTCCCCTCGCTTCCTCTCTATCCCTGTGGGTCTTTAGTCTATAGAAGTTCTTTCACCCCTGGATCCGGTGCGATTTCCCCGGTGCTGTTTCATGGACCAAATTGCTCGGTGTTGCTCCCGAGGCGATCGCGCTTTTGGGTCCTGGAGTTTGGCTTGACCCCTGCTCTATATCTTCTGAATTTTTCCCCAAATAGATATCGCTATATCGTTTAGTTTAAATCATTCCTGCAGGGGTGAAAAGCAAATCACTCCTCCATTTTCCAAGAAACAGGATGGCGCAGAATTGTCCCCTTGATTGAGACCCGGGAGAACTCCCGACCCCTCTTCAAACTCCCTCACTCTAGCTGCTTTGTCTTTCTGGGTTTTTTACGCTTGGGGGGATATAGAGTGTTAAGTTTTGAGGAGTTCCAGGGGGAGGCTGGAAATTTTATCCCAGTTGTTCTGTTTACAGTAATTTCTAATCCCTGTTTTGTCAAGTCAGAGTTGAGGCAACCGCAATCTGTGGATCATTCAACCCTAACTAAAAACTCTGGGGAATTGCCACTCCCCATCCGGGATTTATTGTTAATTTTTATTAAAAATATGTAGATTTTTTTTTCTTTTCAACTTGCCTAGGTGGCCGGTTCGACCCCCTACAACTATTGCAGCAGGGGGCAATTCCGGGAGAGATGGAACGACCTAGAAAATTAGCAGCGTTCCAATCGCGTCAACAACACCACAATTTCATCGATCGCCGTTCTCAATATTGCCGAGGATTGATCCGATTGATTAACGACAATGCTAAACAACAATGTATTATACTCCGAATTGGGAACATACCCCGATAAAGCAGATACCCCCGTTAATGTACCCGTTTTGGCCCGGACCGTTTGTGCCCCCGGGGTATTCCGAAACCGGGTCCGCAATGTACCACTCACCCCCGCTAAAGGTAACGCTTCCCGGTAAATGTCAAAATAGGGAGAATCCGCCATCCCTCGCAGGGTTTGTACCAAAGATTGGGGACTGACTAGGTTTCGGCGAGAGAGTCCGGAAGCATCGACTAAATCGTAACTGGTCGGATCGACTCCCAAGTCGGTTAAAGCGGCTTTCAACACTTGTAAACCGGCCTCCCGAGTTTCTTCTGGCAAAGGATTGTTGCCTTTGCCTTGGGGATTTGCCCCAAGCGATCGCAGCATGACTTCTGTATAAAGATTGTTACTTTTTTGCAAAACTTCAACAGTCATTTCAGATAAAGGAGGTGAGACGATCGCCGCTAATTCCTGCTGATTCGGCATATTTCTAAACTGGTCACTCACTATCTCCCGTCCGGTGGTAATTCCCACCCCATTCAACGCTTGGCGGAAATACCCTAAAAAGTTCTGTGCCGGTTCCACCACAGAAATCGAAACCTCTTCTGCCGGTGACCCCACGTGCAACTGACCCGAGACTCGCACAATCGGTCGCGTCAACTCTCTCCCCACCTCCAAAAATTCCGGCGCATCCGTCGAAACCGTCCGGGACCGATTTTCAACTTGCCATCGGGTTTGTTCCGTGGGATTCGCCCAAGTCAAGGATAGCGGTTGTCCTAATCCCTGGGGAGTTAAGGTAAAATCCACGCTATTTTGATTAAAAATCAGACTGTTTACGGGTGCACCGTATCCCGCCTGCACGTCTTCCCATTCCCAGTTGGGATGGACGGGAGAACCGATGAAATAACCATCTTCCCCGATGATTTCGCCAATTTGACCGATACCTTGTTGCTGCAGTTGTTGGGCGATCGCCTCTAGCTGAGTTTTCCCAATCGTCGGGTCTCCTCGTCCCACAATCCGCACAGAGTCGATCCGGTCCCCAGTCAGATTAGAACCATAAACCGAGGTGCGAATCCGAAAGTCTGGACCGAGATGATGCAACGCTGCGGCACTTGTGAGCAATTTGGCATTAGAGGCGGGAATGAAAAACTGCTCAGAATCGCGACGATAAAGGGTGCGATCGCCTCCCCCCTCTAAAGTTTCTACTAAAATACCCCATCTTGCTCGCCGCAATTCCGGACGATTGATAATCCCGGCGATCGTCGGTTCCAACAGCGACTGACAAAAGCGCGCAGGTGCAGGGGGTGCGGTTTGTCCCTTCACCGGGGACGGTAAACTGACCAATGTCAGCGTCAACGCCAGTAAATTGAGCGATTTCAGGGATTTGTAAAGGCGATCGCGAGTCAATCTCAACATAAGCAAAAACCACAGTCCAAATAAACAACAGTGAATCATCGGCAAAGCGCTCACCCCAAGGAAAAAGCGCCTCTTCCCTTGAATCCGAACGCCGGGGTATTCACCAGGTTTAAACCGCAATCCGGGAGACCCCCCACAAAAACAAGCCCCTACAGAGGCCCAAACCCCCACCTCATCGCCAAACTCAGTTAAAACCGGGCCAAACTGCTCTACCCCCCAAGGATTTTACCAGCTTCCCCATGTGCAACGTCACGAATTGCTGTCGTTAATCCTCAATGTTCAACGTCACCACTTGCTGTAGTTATCCTCCTTACGCCTCCCTACAGGTGCGGTAATTTACACTCAACCCATACACAAAACCGAACTTAACCCTCCCCTTAACTTAGATATATTAATTCCAGAAAGAGGTAAGCGATTCCTACCTCACCCTAACATCAATTCTTGAGGAGGCAACCTATTATGGCACTCATTCGTTATTCCCCTTTTCGGGAAATTGACACACTACAACGGGAAATGAACCGCTTATTTGACACCATTTCTTCCTCCCCAGAAACTGAAAACGGCGGACTAACCTTCGTTCCCCCTGCCGAAATCTCCGAAACCAGCGATGCTATTCACTTAAAACTAGAAATTCCCGGCATGGAACCCGAGAACTTCGACGTTCAAGTCACCGCTGAATCTGTAGCCATTAGTGGAGAACGTCACTCCCAAACTCGCACCGAACAACAAGGCATGACCCGCAGCGAATTTCGCTATGGTCAATTCCGCCGGGTGATTCCCCTCCCCGCCCGGGTCAAAAATACCGAAGTGCAGGCGGAATACAAAAATGGCATTCTCCAGCTAAATTTGCCCAAAGCAGAAGAGGAGAAAAACAAGGTCGTTAAAGTGAACATTGGCTAAAGTGATTTTAGGGGGTCTACCTTGAAAGTTTTTGACCCCCTAAACCTCCCGTAAAGTAGCGGTCATCACGTCGTTTGATTGCTCCCATATTCACGAATTAGCAATTCCTTAAAAAGAGAAGCCCGGTTTTTCCTATTCAGAAATTTCATCAGATAACAATTCCTTGGGTTTGAAGGGAACTGGTTTTGGAAAATTTTCTGATAGTCTGAAAAATTAGACCGCGTTGGTACAGGAGAGACTAGAAACCGGGTTTCTTTATCCCAGTTCTGGATAAGAGGCACAAATGAGGGCAAAACCCCGGTTTCTTGTGTTTGATGTGGAATAGGGAAGCGACTTCTGGCAAGGGTTTGGGGTTAACTCCAAAACTTTCCGGAATTGCGTAATCTATCTTCAGAGGATTGTGAGTGCAGCGGAGTTCGTTATACTGTGGAATCAGGGGAGGGTGATGGGGTAACCCCTCGCCTCCTCGATTTTCGCTCTTACTCTACGGACGGATATAAATAATAACGATGTCTTTTTCTAAATTTTGTGCGAATTGGCGAACCCTTATCACTTATTTATTAATGGGGATTTGGAGTGCGATCGCCTGGTTGAACCCCCTCGGGTCTGTCTCTGCGGCAGCAACCTCCTTATCTGCGGTGGATTCTCTCCCCGCCAACCCGGTAACGGTGGCCCTCCAACCCAAACAGAACCCGGGAAGCGCAGGCAATTTTGTCACCACAGCGGTTGATCTCGTCGGACCTTCCGTGGTCCGCCTGGATACCGAACGCACGATCACCCGTCGGGATGACCCATTTTTTAATGATTCCTTGTTTCGAGAGTTTTTCGGACCGGATGTGCCAGTCCCCCAGCAAGAAGAACTGTTGCGGGGTCAGGGCTCAGGGTTCATTATCGACGGTGACGGGTTAATTCTCACGAATGCTCATGTAGTCAGTGATGCCGATCGCGTCACGGTGACTTTAAAAGATGGTCGCACATTCGAGGGGGAAGTGCGCGGAACTGATGTGGTTACTGATTTAGCGGTGGTCAAGATTGATGACCCCGGAGAACAATTACCCGTTGCACCTTTGGGGGATTCCTCACAAGTGCGAGTGGGAGATTGGGCGATCGCTGTCGGTAATCCATTTGGGTTAGATAATACAGTCACATTAGGGATTATTAGCACATTAGAGCGATCGTCCTCCCAAGTCGGCATTCCCGATAAACGAGTGGACTTCCTACAAACTGACGCCGCCATCAATCCTGGCAACTCTGGCGGTCCCCTGTTGAACGATCGCGGCCAAGTCATCGGCATTAACACCGCCATTCGTCCCAATGCCAGAGGGATTGGATTTGCCATTCCCATCAACAAAGCAAAAGCGCTCACCGATGTATTAGCCAAAGGTGAGACTGTTGCTCATCCTTTTATCGGCATTCAGATGGTCACCTTAACCCCGGACCTAGCGCGCCAAAACAATCAGGACCGGAATTCTAACTTAATCGTCCCGGAAATTAACGGCGTGTTAGTGATGCGAGTGGTGCGAGATTCCCCCGCAGAAGCGGCCCGATTGCGCCTTGGGGATGCGATCGTTGCTGTAGATGGAACCCCCATCACCACCGCTGATCAATTGCAGCGCATCGTCGAAAATAGCGGCGTCAATCGCGACCTGCGTCTTACAGTTCAACGGGGTCCCCAAACCCTAGAACTCACGGTGAGAACCGCTCAATTGAGTAACACTCGGTGAGAAGTTGGCCCAATGTAAGGCAACACTAGGCGGGGGTTTAAACCTCCGCCGGAGTTGAGAATGATGCTGTACAATTATCTATCTCACACAGTAATTAATTAGGATGGATGGGGCTAATATCTTCTGAGGGGGGATGTCGGCCCACTGCATAATCTGCCGCTCGAATTCCCAAAATCCGCTCTCGATTTAGGGCTAATGCTTCAATGGTTGCTCGTCCTATGGGAGTTGTACCAATCAGACGCAAACAATCCTCAGACCAACGAAAATGTTTGCGCCATCTATCACACCTTGGATTAAACAATTGGACGGTTTCTCCCGATTCAGAATCGAGCGCCGCTTGAGAGCGACCCTTCCGACGATTACAGTGAAAGCAAGCCAGGGCTAAATTATCAATGTCGTTAGAACCCCCGGCAACAACCGGCATAATATGATCGATAGTGAATTGAACATACTGCCACTGTTCTGAAGCATGACAATATTCACAGAGTCCCTTAGCACGCTGTCTTACTTCAGCTTGGATTTGTTCAGAAAGCCAAGGACGAGACATTTTAAGCGTTGATTGATGGCTGGGTAGAATTGGGAAGGGAAAGATTGCGAATCGTGCGATTTACAAAACTTAAATAATCATCAATTTCCTCATAAGCATCTAACTCCTGTTCCTCCAATTCGCTTAACCCTTCAACCTGTTGTTTGTCTAATAAAGTCGCAATCCGAGAGGTAACTTGATTTGATGCTCTAAAAATGGGAATTCCTGCTTCTAGCTCAATTCGCACCGCTCCTTCTAGGGGTAAGGAAGCGGGTAAACCATTTAAAGGCGGTAGGGTAGAAGGGGATAAAGTCATAACTGGCCTCAATAGGTCCTGGGTTAGTTCTGTTCAGATATTCAATCAATTATAGCAATAGCCCAAGCTAGTACCGCATAAAATCATAGATAGGTCTAAACCTTGTTCCCGATACGGATTGATTAAGAAGTGCTGAATAGACCTCTTGCAAAATTCTAAAAAGCCCCCCTTTTTTAAGGGGGGTTGGGGGGATCAATCCTTTTTTCTTGCAAGAGGTCTAATATTCACTGGGGTCCTGATGAGTCCAGATGAATTCTAAGCGATCAACTTCCTCAATTAATAAACAGTTTTCTGTTCATTTCCCCATCCCTCTTGAGGGGTGACCGTTCCCTCAAGCTCAGGCACTCGTTTGACTCGAAAAACAATCCTCTCTTTCATCCTCCCGACTCCTTCGGTATCAAAACAGTAAAAGCCGATAATAATCCCCCCGAAAAATGCCGGTTCTTTCTGACCCCGGTGCAGATAAAGCTCACCGTCTATTAGCTCAAATGCTTTTTGACGTTTAACCACCCAGTATCCGGTTTCCCACTCATCTCGGTCGGGGTAAACTTGGATTAATTTATTGACGTGTTCTCGCTCAATGAAATGAATTGATTTCACGATTGACTATCCTCAGTTTCCTTAATTAATTAGGGAAGATGGTATGGAATTATTATAGCATATTGTAGACTAATTCATGTCAATAAAAGAAATTTGGTAGCGGTTTAAACGACACTACAGCACTCCGATATCTTGCAAACAGCGCCGAGTTAGCTCAAGTCTAGCCGGTCCATCTTCGGGCTTGTTAATATCAATATTAGTGGCAAAAAAATAAACATTATCTCCGGTTTCTACATACCCCACAAACCAGCCAATATTTTGGAGTGATTCATTGCCAAATCCAAACCAACCCGTTTTAGCTCGAATGGTGTAGTCGGTAGTTTGTTCATAAATCATAATCTCTTTGACAAGGGAAAGGGTCTGCTGAGAAAAGGGTAAATTATTGTTGTAGAGACGGCGCAAAAATTGCACTTGCTGTTGGGGGGTGATTTGGAGGTTTCCCTGGAGCCAAAATTGGTCTATTTCCTCGGGCGTGCCAATGTTTTGATTACCATAGCCGACTTGGGTTATCCATTGCTGCATTCGCTCATATCCGATGCGGCGCGCTAATACTTGATAAAACCAGACGGCAGATAGTTTAAATGCTTCTTTCAGATTCAAGTCTCGATTCCATGTGGGAATTGTTCTAGGAATTCCATCCCAGGTTAAAACTGCTAGTTCATGAGGAATAACGCCGGTTTCTAGGGCAATGAGAGAGTTGAGGATTTTAAAGGTTGAGGCGGTTGGGAAGGGGGTTTGATTGCGTTTGGGGTTATGTTGCCAGAGGCGATCGCTGTTTAATTCACCAATGATAATTGAACCTTCAACCCCGAACTCTTGGAAATGTTGCCCACAGTTAAAGTTTTGGGCAATCTCTTGATAAACTGGAACCTCATTCCCGGATTGTCCAAGGCTTGATGCGGGTTTAATGTTGGTTAAAACGGTAAAAATTAAAGAGGTGATGGACACCCTTATTATTTGATTAATTGCGTATTTGTTCATGTAAATTTGAAGTGAGTGAAGCTTGTACGCCAGAGTCTTGCCCGCTGATAATAGATAATATTAAGGGGAAAGTCTGGCGCACCTGATGCGGAAATTAAGGGGATTGTTAATTATTCATCATCAAATACCCATCCTTCTCCTTCAGTCCATGAGTTGTCATGGTCGAGGGGAAGGGGTCGGGGAAATTTTGGGGTGAGTTTTTGCTTGATTGCCTCCGTATTTAAAGCACTCAGCGGGAGATTTGCCGGGAGGTAAACGGTGAAAGTAGAACCCACTCCAAGGTGACTTTCTACAAATAAATCCCCTCCCATTAATTGGCACAAACTCCGGGATACGGCTAATCCTAATCCGGTCCCTGTAGCATGATGGGTATCAGAGGTATGCATTTGGCTAAATGGCTCAAATAGCTCTTGTATTTGTTCGGGTGTCATGCCAATGCCGTTGTCTCGGACTCGAAATACGGCCCATTCTTCGGTGGCTTCTAGTTCAGGTTTATGGAACTTGGAGGCGGCATTTAAGACCCGGAAATCGGGGGTATTTTCGCGGGTAATTTCTAAGGCGATCGCCCCGTTTTCGGTAAATTTGCTGGCATTATCGAGCAAGTGCCACAACACCTGGTGTAGTTTATGCCGATCGCTGCAAATCGTCCCCCATTCCGCATCCCCTCCCATCGTCAAGGTATTCTTATTCGTAATCAGCTTATGTTCAATTTCCGCCATAATGATGGCGATCGCCTCACCAATCTCGAAGCACTCCACATCCAGTTGCATCCGACCCAACTCAATCTTAGAATAATCCAAAATATCATCGATCGCTACCAACAAATCTTTCCCTGCTTTATTAATTTGCTGCAAATCTCCAAAGAAAGCCCGATTGCTTACCCCTAACTCTTTCGCGTCTTCCTGCAATAAATCGCTATAGCTGATAATCGTCGTTAAGGGCGTACGCAATTCATGGCTCATATTAGCAAAAAATGCACTTTTTGCCAAATTAGCGGCTTCTGCGGTAGCTTTAGCTCTTTGCAATTCGGTTTCAACTCGTTTTGTTTCCGTAATATCCCGGGCAAAAATGCAGTTGTATTCTTTCCCCTTAATTTGAAAATAATTAATGGTAATTTCTACCGGAAAACTCTGATTGTCCTTGCTGCGATGATGGCATTCCAAACGGACGGAGCCAAATTCTTTGATTTCCTCCCAATATTCTGCCCAGACTTCGGCGGGTAAATCCGGGTTGATATCATGAACACTCAAAGAAAGAAGTTCTTTGCGGGAGTAGTTCAACGTGATGCAAGCGGCATCGTTGACGTAGAAAAACCGGCCATCGGGAGTCAGCCAAAATACGGAATCCGCTGCATTATTGATGGAAAATTCCAAAACGTCGCGGGTTTCTTCCAGGAGGCTGCGAGTCCGAATTTCCTCTTGCAATTGGTCGATCGCCTCCGTTAAATCTTTAGTCCGTTCAGCCACGCGGCTTTCGAGTTCCTCATTGGCTTTTTGCAGTGCCGCTTCAGCCGCTTTGCGATCGGTAATATCAAATCCGATAAAAACTGCCGCTTGTCCCTGCTGATATTTGTGAGAAACCACCAAAAAGTGCCGATTCACACCGCGAACAGACATTTCAATTTCGTGCTGTGCTTCTTTTGCTGGGTTATCAAAAAACTCCGGGACCAAGTGATTAAACTTCGGTGACCCTTGTAAAAAGCCGATTTTTTTTCCGAGAAAAGTCTCGGGATTCGCGTTAAAAGTTTTAGCTAAGTAGCCATTGACCCCCAGATAAACTAAATCCGAACTAAACCAGGAAATGCTTCCGGGAACGGCATCTAACACCGCTTGAAGTTGGTCATTAGCCGATTCGAGTTCGGTTTGAGTTTTGATGCGATCGTGGGTTTCTAAGGCGAGGGCAGTATAATCAGCGATGGAAGCAGCAAAGTTCCGTTCTCCTAATTTCCACCTCCGGGAAATGCCGCGATGTTCGCAGCAAACAATCCCGACGATTTTACCGCCAATGCGAATGGGTGCATCTAATTTGGAGGTAATGCCTAGGGGAATGAGGTAGGTATCGGCTAAATCTCGGGTTCTGGGATCGGTGATGGCATGATCGACGGAAATGGCACGTTCGGTTTCTAAGGATTGGAAGTATTGAGGATAGGGAGCAGTCAGCAGCAGACTGCCGGAGGAATGCAGACGTTCAGTGCGTTCGTAGAGATTGATACAGGTAATCTCCGTCTGGTTATTGTCGTACAACCAGACTCCCACCCGTTCTACGGCTAGGGTATTGGCGGCAGCTTCGGTAATTTCAGCGATCGCCGCTTCTAAATTCCCCTCATTCTGGGTTTTGCTCCTTGCCAGTTCCACGAGAATCTGACTTTGGCGGCGCAAATCGCTTTCATCCGATCGCGATCGCCGGTGGGAATTGCTCCCTACTTTGGCAGTCAACGGATTCAAGGGGTCTCCCTTCCCTGGGGTCCTACCTGTCGTTTCTCTCAACAGCAGCAATCCACCGATTTCACCCGTCTGGGTTTTCCAGGGATGCACGTCCCACTTGACTCGGGATTGGCGATCGCCATCGGCGCCAAACTCTTCCTCCCAGGATTGTACCCCCCCTGCCAAACACACCGCTTGTACCTCTTTCCAGGATTCCAGGGAGATTGCTGAGTCTCTAACTCCTGCTTCCTCTGGGTTCTGGATTGTCGGTTGGGTTGAGATAAACTGAGGCAGGATTTCATAATGAGAACGACCCAGAATCGACTCAACTGCTTGTGAGTCTGGGGAGTGTGGGTTGCCATCGCGATCGTCGAAACCGCAGTCTCGCAACCATTGGCGACTGGCAAACAAGTAGCGCATCTGGCGATCGACCATCGCTATTGCCTGGGGAGTTTGTTCCAAAAATATCTTGAGCAGGTCGAAATTCTCTGGAGAGTACAACATGAGTTCAGCTCCAACAAGTCGGCTATAGGGTTAAAGGAGCGATGAGGTACAGGCAATAGCTTTGGTTAGCTACATTCTTCAGCACCCGGAAATTAGGGCAGTTTTTCTGAGATTCAGAGTCTGAGGAAAGCTGCACCTATTTTTGTTTTAGCAAGTTCTGAGGATTTTTACATCTTTTGGGTCTTTATGGGTCCTTAATTTAAGGGAGGAGGGACCCATAAAGACCCCGGGGTTCATGCCAGTTTGGACGCTCAACAGACCCGACTTGTGATAGGGGTTGCCCTAAAAACTTTACATAACGCTACAGAAGAGGTCCCTAACGTTAAGCTTTGTTGCAACGGTAGACGTTTTTGGCAAGTAATGGTAACTTTTATTGATATTGGACTTGACGCAAGTTGAGGGAAGGAGAACACTTTGGCTAACAATCTGAATCAACACCACTCCGCTATCGTTCGTGAAGATATCAGTGAGTATGTGGCACACCTACAGCTTCACATGACTTTACAAGCGCGGAATTTAGTCCCGACGCTGACTCAAACGGCTGGCGATAGTCGAGAACAGTTGTTACAGCAAACTCAAGCTTGCTTTGAGAAGCAGGTTTCGCGACAACCTCTGTAGCTTCAATCCCAGGCTCGTCACGGATTTGTTGTTAAAATTTTCTTATTTTTTAACAATTGGGGCTTGATTGCTCTAATTGTTGTTTGGGAGGGTGCGGTGGCAAGGCGATCGCCCTTTCTCTATCAACTGGCCTATTCCCGCCTGGAACCGAACTCATTTATTAACTCATCAAAAAGATTTCCGTTTCTAACTCAGAATCGGAAATCTTAAATTTTTCTATCCAATTTAGTGCCGAAGGCGATCGCCCAATTGCTGTTTCCAGTTAAAACCTTAGTTTCCACGATTGACTGCATCCTGAGCTCTATCAAGTTTCATCCTTGTTGCTCCTCCGATTTAGAAATTTCCGTCCATGGCAGTTCGGTTCTCCAGCCAGTCGAAGATTCGCTCAAGCTGTTCCAGGGAAACTAAGCCATACTGCCACAGGATCATCGGTAAAGGGCCGAGATTTTGTTCTCCATGACGTAGGGCCATATCGATGGATGAAGGCGACAGCGCCAACTCCTCTTGTAAAAATTTCACCAATTGTCCGTAATTGTTATAGAGTTTCACAACTTTTTTCCACGTTTTGTTTTGTTATTAATTAAAATTATTCGGCCTAAATCACTCGACTACCTCTACCTCCAGGCAGGGAAGATAGCAGCATCTCAGGTAGATTTCTTAATCCGAATTTTGAATCGCCCAGGACTCACGTTTCTAGGGTCGTGCCTGTGGCGATTTTTCTGGCATCTGGGTTGGGGGATCTAGCTTCCGGTGCAAGATCCAGGATTCCGCCAAGCTTGGAGCAGCCCAGTACGAATGGACGGGAACCGGATTGGTAAATACTCGTTGATGCGGTTAACGGCGAAGTTCAACTCAGCGGATTAAGCTGAGGATTACTCGGGGTTTTCTTTCTCTGAGATCAATCAATCGATGTTATCCATTCCCACCGACAGTAACGGCGATGGATTTTGACCAGAAATAGCAGCCAATGGTTTGCTTTAAGACTCAACCGCTCTGCTTTCAGGAGGGCGATCGCCGCCGTAACCTGAGTACAGGCGAATTTTTTTCACTCCCCACTCGAACTTTAGGACGGGCTATCGATTGACTTCAGCTAACTCCACTGGGGACGGGTTGAAGTTTGAGCAACAGCATCGTCTCTCAACCGCTTTTGGCTTACTTGGAAAAGCGGTTTAACAAAGATAGCACGCTACTTTTGTTTTGACTAGCCTCTGATGACAGAAAAAACTAAATTAATTGTAAAGTTTTTTAGCTTGGAGAGAAAAAGAAACAGGGGGGGCGGGTTAACGGCTCAATTGCCGAGGGTGCAGCCTGGGGGCTAAAAACCCGATAAAGCTTGATAGGACAACGCTTTCAGTCAATTTTTAACCCGCCCGGTGCGATGTGGCTCTTGTGGAAACGACGCCGGTTACCGCAATCCCCCAGTTGTCGCAGTAATGCTCTAGGCGGAAATCCGCACCCGCAGCAGTACGGTAGTGGAGAGGGAGAGTTCAGCGCGCCAGGTAAACAGCGATCGCCGGATTGCCTCTGCCACTTCCGGATCATCCCCAGAAGACTCCTCTTCATCCAGAATCACCTGTTTCACTTGTCCATTAGTAATCCGCAACTCCCAAACCAGTTCTCCACTCACCCCAGGAGGAAGCTGCACCGCTTGTAGATGTTCTGTCAGCAAGGCGATCGCCTCAGCATCTAATCCCGTCACACTCACAAGCTTTAACCGCTGTGGCGGCATTGCAGGTTTTGGCGCTTGAAAAGTGAGTTTAACCGATTCTGAAGGGGCCTCTAATTGAGGACGGACCTCAAATTCGCGAACTGATAACGATTCATCCTCCGCCTCAGGGAGACTTTCAGGCGAGAATTGTACGTCATTTATATCGGAAATATCAGCATCCCCACTATCCGAGGATTCTCCCTGAATCTGCGATCGCATCTTGTCCATGTCCAAAAAAGACCGTTGTGGCATCGAGGGGGGGGACTGCGGTTTGTGGGTCCGGCGTGGCTCCTCTGGCACCTCAGTACCTTGGTACTCTCCTCGCTCATTGAGTAAATTGGCATACAAGGCCCGACGTATTGACATCTTGAGTTTAGGAGAGATCGCACGGTTCAACTGCGGGGGGGATGGCGCATAACCGGCATCCACCGAGCCCAAATGCTGTATTGAGCCAAAAATGCCCTCATAGCTCATTTCTTCTGGCATTTCCACGGGCACTTGTACCGAAACTGATGCCTCGGGATGATCCCCTCGCACCTCATCGCTAACAGCAACAAAGGCTGTATATTGACAGAGTAATTGATAGGCGATCGCCGTCTGGGTGACTGCTTCCACTCCAGACTTGGTTTCTCCTCTCACCATCTGATTCATCACCGCCTTAATCCGGGAGCGTCCCCACAATTGAGCTACTGCCGGATTTCCTCCGCGCTCAAAATTCACCTCAAACCGTTGCTGATAAAGAGTACCCCCCGCAGGGATTCCCGAAACCTGCAAGGTTCCCGCAACCGCATCCGCTTTGCGTCCAAATAAAACCAGGGGTTGTTCGGCAAACAAATCCGGTGCGATCGCCGGATAAACCACCGGAGACTCGCCCTCACCTTCCCAAGTCACCTGGATATTAGTCAACACCGGATTATTAATTTGTCGGAAGAAGCGTTCCACCGTTTCATCTGGCGCTTCATCATGACGAATCACCCGCGAAATTCCCCGTCCGATTTCGGCAATTCGATTGAGTAAAAACCGATTAACCGAACTCCCAGCACCAAAACTATACAGACGGTTCCCCGGTTTAAGATGGCGCTGCACCTCCGCCAAAATTTGATTATCATTGCCGATATATCCATCAGTTAGGAGAACAATACTCCGCAATCGTCCTGGATCGGTGAGCGGGAAATTTAACACCGTTTGAATGCCTTGTAACATTTCAGTTCCCCCACCAGCAGTCAACTGATTAATATAGGCGATCGCCCGGGATTGATTGTTGGGGGTATTCGGAAGCGGAACCGGAGAGAGATGCTGGGTCGTATTAGCAAAATTGATAATACTAAAGGTATCATTCGGGTTCAATCCTTGGATAAACCGGCGCATCAATTCCTGGCACTGGCCCAACGGATGCCCCATTTGAGAACCCGACGTATCAATCAAAAATACTACATCTTTGGGGACAATTTGTTCCGGAGCATAGTCCAGCGCCGGGATGAGATACAGGGCAAAATGTCCACCTTTGTCATCGGATTGAGCCAGTAAAGTCGATTGAGTAGTTTTTGAGGCAACTTGATAGCGCAGAATAAAATCTTTATTGGGGATAGTATCGCTGCCAACTAAACCCACGCGCACCTGTTGTCCCTCATGGGAAATATGCAATTGATGAGAGGGCGATCGCACCGCTTGAATGTTCACTCCCGCATCAATTTCCACAGTCATATTGATATCATGACCAGAACGAGTTCCCGCAGGTAGAATTGGCGCATTTAACCGAGTGGCATCGGGAACTAAATCTGTATCTTGATTTTGAGACATCGGTCCCGGGGCCGACCCTGAACCCACCGCATTTTCCCCAATGGGAATACCGGGAATATAGCGGGGACCGACCACCATTGGAAAGACAAATTCATAATTTCCCCCTTCAAATTGCAGACTCGCCGAATAGCGAATAATCACATCAATTTGCTCACCGGGTTGGATGTTAGCCAGAGATTGGGTAAAGATATTATCTCGTTCTTGTTCTAAAAGCCCAGCAGTGCGGCCCTGTTCTTTAGCTTGCTGGTAAATTTGTTGAGCTTCTTCTCGTTGTTTGATGTGACCTTTTATGGTGCGATCGCCGATTTTAATCAACATCTCATCCACCGCCGCTTCATCCGGCAGCGGAAAAATATAGACCGCTTCTAAAGTCGTCGTAAAGGGATTTTCAAACGTTTGGGTAACTTCCACCCGAGAGAGATTTCCCGCAACTTTAGCACTAACTTCCGTATGTTTAAGGGGAAAGGCAATTTGCTGGGAATCAGGGGTTTGAACATATAAACCAGCCGGTTGGCGATCGAGCATCTGAGACATAAAATTTGGCCTCCATTTCTGTGCTATCTTCACTCTAAGCCCGTTCCCCGAAGAAATCTGCTCAGTTTTGTGCTCAGTTCAGTGTTCAGTTCCCGGTTCAGGGGTGGGGGCCAGGGTTTCTGTCGGCTCGCCAGTCTGGTAAACTCAAAGGTATTAAATCTTACGCTGTTCTAGTTGAAAGGTCAAAACTTGTCAGCCAGGGTGATGCAGCAATGAGCGAAAATGCTATAATAACCCTTAAAATCAAAACCAGATTACAGAATTACAATGCTGAGGGCCGGAATTCATCAACCGTTTTAAAAGACCAGCATTTCCCAAAAAATAATTTTAATCAATTAATCGGAGGTTGATTCAATGGTTCAAAAAATTGCCTTATTTAATCACAAAGGGGGCGTCAGCAAGACAACCACCACCTTTAACCTGGGTTGGATGCTGGCCTCAAAGGGTAAAAGAGTTATTATGGTGGATGCTGATCCACAGTGTAATCTGACGGGCATGGCATTAGGGGAAGAAACGGAAGATGATGAAGCGAGAATAGAAGGAATTTATCATACCTATTCTAATATCAAAAAAGGGTTAGCCCCGGCTTTTGAATCCCAGCCTAAAGCTATTGAAGCTGTAGACTGTATTCCCATTAAGGGCCAAGAGCGGTTATTTTTACTCCCGGGTCATGTAGGATTTGCTGAATATGAAGCGACTCTAGGGATTGCTCAGGAACTCAGTGGATCGATTCATGCCCTCAGAAATTTACCCGGTTCTATCAGCGATTTGCTGGATAAAACAGCGGAAAAATTTGAAGCTGATTATATTTTAATTGATATGAGTCCTAGCTTGGGTGCAATCAATCAAAATATCCTGATGACTAGCGATTTTTTCATGGTGCCAACTACCGCTGATTTTTTTTCAGTCATGGCAATTGACTCTTTGGCGAAAGTTTTACCGAAATGGTACGCTTGGGCTACTAGAGCAAATTCGCTTCAAATATTAAAAGATGCAACCTATCCATTCCCCGATGTTAACCTTAAATTTTTAGGTATTATTGTGCAGAATTTCCGAATCATTAATGGGAGAGAAACAGGAGCCTTTGAAACTTGGATCCAAAAAATTGAGCAGAATGTTAGCTCTAAATTAGTTCCCATCTTAAAAAGCCATAATATGATGTTGCCAGAGCAGGAATATTTTAATCAAGAAATTAATGATAATTTTTGTTTAACTAAAATTTCAAATTTTAATAGCTTGATTGCCAAATCTCAAGAGCATCAAGTGCCAGTTTATGAGTTAACACCTCAGCAACTAGGTCAAACTGGAATAGTGCTAAAAAACAATCAGAAAAAGCAGGAGGATTTTAGAACAACCTTTTCGGATTTAGCCGATAAAATTATAGGGCTAACTTCTACGGCTTATGCAGTCAGCGCTTGACCAATTTCGGATTAGCATCAGTCGGGTGAGAGACTTGATTTCTCTTCATAACTCGCTCACGGCTCAATCGACGGCTGCTTTAGATTTATCGGATATGTTGAGGTCAGCACTTGTACTAGGGGTGAGTGCCTTGGATTACTATGTCCATGAAGTCGTCACTTTAGGAATGCTGGAGATTCAAAGAGGTCAACGTTTGGAACCCGCCCCTCCCCCAAACAGTGTTCAATCCTCATTTTCTCGCTTTCAAGTTTCATTAGGGGGTGCCAGACAGGACCGCTTGAAAGCATTAGATATTGCCTCATGGCTAGAAAATGAGATTGCCCAAATACAAGGACCCGTATTTTTACAACAGTCCTATACTCTGTCAGCGTTGTTACCTGCGATCGCCACGAGTATTCAAAACCAATTGAATAATACAGCTTGGCTAGAAGATGAAATTCGGGAACGCCTGGGATATTTGAGTTTTCAACACCCGGACAAAATAGCAGATGCCATTCGATTAATTTCGGATAAAAAACTTTGGGAGGAGGTTGCGAATCAAATGGGGAAACCGCAGAAGGATATTAAACAACAACTCAAGGCGATCGTTGATCGCCGGAACCAAATCGCCCATGAAGCTGACATTGATCCAACTTATGGGATTGGCAGTCGCCGAAATATTGATGCAGTCTCAGTCACGCACGCTATTGATTTTATTGAGGAGATTATCGAAACGATTCATCAAATCGTGTAAAAAAATAATCTATCTCAAGCCACTCCCATATCCATTACAATCAAATTAGAGCGGTATGAGGATGAGCCAGCATGATCGCAACCCCCATAAAATCGGAAACCGTCACCTTGCAATTACCGTGGGACCTGAATCTTCAGGTGACTCCAGAGCAATTTGCTGCGATCGCCGCTGTTAACCCTGAGTTAAAACTAGAACGGACTGCCACAGGAGACTTGATTGTGACTCCCCCCACTGGCGGCGAAACGGGATATCGCAATATCAGAATCGCCTATTTTTTGGTCAAATGGATTGAGGAAGAAGGAGGAAATGGCATTGCCTTTGATTCCTCCACCGGATTCACTCTCCCCAATGGTGCGAACCGTTCTCCGGATGCGGCTTGGGTGAGTATAGCGCGTTGGCAAGCATTAACCTCAGCGCAACGGAAAGGGTTTGTTCCTTTATCTCCTGATTTTGTGATTGAATTGCGGTCCGAGTCGGATAGTTTTGCGAAACTCCAAAGCAAGTTACAGGAGTATATCGACAATGGCACACAATTGGGATGGTTAATTGACCCGCAACAGCGACAAGTTCAGATTTATCGCGCCGGACAAGGGGTGGAAATTGGGGTGAATCCGAGTCAATTATCTGGGGAGATGGTGTTACCGGGGTTTGTGTTGAATTGGGAACGGGTGTACTCAGTTAAATTATAGGGGTTACCGCATCCCGGTGATGATGACTATACAGTGATATAGCGAGTCTAAATGAATGGGACAAATTTTAAAGAGAGTAAGAGTAAGATGCTTCCTTTCGGTGAATTCTAGGGTCATAATGATTTAGATTCGCTAAGTTAGACGCCTATCATCACGTAACAACTCGGGTTTCAGCTTGTGAACGAGAGGGTGGCTTCACTTTTACCCTAATTTCCACATCTCTACCCAAGGCATTTAAAAACCGAAAGAGTCGTTCAGTTGAGAAACCTAAGAGTTTGCCATTGATTAATGCTGAAACTGTGGGTTGGTCAATGCCTAAAATAATTGCCGCCTCAGCTTGAGTCATGTCATGCTGAGTAATAATGCTAGTAATTTGATGGGCCAGTTTAGCCTTGACAAGTAGCTCGTCAGCATTCTCTAAACCTAAGTCGGAAAATATATTGCCGCTGCTTGCTTTAACTTCGATTTTCTCATTCATTTTTTACTCTGTCGGCTGCTCTTTATAATTTTCTAAATGGTGCTCTTGGGCTCGCTTGAACCTGGCCTCGATCAATTTAATATCTTGTTTAGGGGTAGCAATACCTTGCTTGGATTTTTTTTGAAAAGCGTGCAAGACATAAACTGCACTGGCAAATTTTACGGTGTAAACGGCCCGGTAAGTGTCTCCGTCAAAATTTTCTACCACTTCAAGTACACCAGCGCCCTTAAATCCTTTGAGTGGCTTCGCCGAAGGATATTTGTCACCGCATTGAGCTAAGTATAGGGCGTAACCCATGACTTGACGGATATCCTCGGGAAATTTCTTCAAATCATCAAGAGCGCTACCAATCCACTCAACGGGTTTTAGTAATTCACTCATCCTTGAAATATGCTAATTTTAGCATAATATTTTCAATCATCCTTTGCTTAACACCAGCCCGCTAACTCGCTAAGACCCCCAGGAGACTTTTACAGGACTGACGCAAAAGGCCCAGTTTGTAAGGGCCTTGGCCACAACCCCGTAAATTCGGAGTGGGTAAGTGTCACGGTATGCAAGCCCTGTTATAGCATGGACCCATGCTATCATCCCGTGGGACCCCCGAAAAAATTTAGTTTACCATCGCGATCGCATTATGAGATCCTAGATCTAGTCAACAACGGTCAACTCATTTCTCTACCGATGGAACAAGATCGAAAGTCAACGGTCGTCATCACGGGCGCATCCTCCGGGGTCGGTTTATACGGCGCGAAAGCCCTGGCGAAACGAGGATGGCACGTGATCATGGCCTGTCGGGATTTAGCCAAAGCTGAAAAAGCCGCCCAGTCTGTGGGAATGTCTCCGGACAGCTACACGATTCTCCATATCGATTTAGGCTCCTTACAAAGCGTGCGTCAGTTTATCAATGACTTCCGCGCTACGGGTAGGACCCTGGATGCTTTGGTCTGCAATGCGGCCATTTATATGCCGTTAATCAAAGAACCCTTGCGGAGTCCGGAAGGGTATGAACTGAGTGTCGCGACGAATCACCTGGGTCATTTCCTCCTGTGTAATGTCATGTTGGAGGATATGAAGCGATCGCCTGCGCCGGATAAGCGCATGATCATCCTGGGAACCGTCACCCACAACCCTGATGAACTCGGGGGTAAAATTCCACCTCGTCCCGATTTAGGCGATTTCAAAGGGTTTGCTGAAGGATTCAAAGACCCTCACTCGATGATTGACGGCAAGAAGTTTGAACCCGTTAAGGCGTATAAAGATAGCAAAGTCTGCAACGTTTTAACGATGCGGGAACTTCATGAACGCTATCATGAATCAACGGGAATCACCTTCACCTCTCTTTATCCCGGATGTGTTGCGGAAACGCCGTTATTCCGGAACCATTATCCCCTGTTTCAAAAAATCTTCCCCATCTTCCAAAAATACATTACCAAAGGATATGTATCTCAGGATTTAGCGGGAGAACGAGTGGCGGATGTGGTTGCCGATCCGGAATACAAACAATCCGGCGCTTATTGGAGTTGGGGAAATCGTCAGAAAAAAGATAGAAAATCTTTTGTCCAACGGGTTTCTCCCCAAGCGCGGGATAATGATAATGGTAAGCGGATGTGGGAGCTAAGTGCTAAGTTAGTAGGACTGGCATAAGTTACTGCATCAGATTACTGCTTTTCCGACTAATTCTACGGGGGTTTTTACCTCCGTAGATTTTTATCATTAAGTGCCGCTCAAGGTTCACGGTTTCATGTTATTCCTCGATAGGTCTGAAGTATGTTAAAGTCGCTGAAGGCATCGACGGAAGGATTGGCAGTCGCCGATCGCGCAAGAAAGCGTTTGGGTTGGACAAAAACCAGTACAGCACGGTGGTGGCAAGATGCTCATACCTCCCGCGCCACCTTAAGACGATTTTGGCATGGCGATCGCATTCAACGGGAGATTTTTATCGCCATTTGTGCCACCCTAGGGATTAGCGACTGGCAGGCGATCGCTGAACAATGTGAAGCGGATTTTGATCCAGCTATTCCGGAGTCTCCTGCGATCCGAGACTGGCACGAAGCGCCCGATTTAGACTCATTTTTCGGACGCGATCGCGAATTGGCACAACTGGAACAATGGATTCCCACCGCTAAAATGCTCCTCATTTCCGGCATGGGTGGCATGGGAAAAACCGCCCTCGCCCTCGCTTTTGCCGACTCGATTCAAGCGGAATTCCAGGGGGTAATCTGGCGATCGCTTCACCATTACCCCTCTTTAATTGCTCTGCTGGATAGTCTTCTCTCCACCTTAGAAAGGACCTCGGTTACCAATCTAGCCAAAGGGACAACCCAATTACTCCACCATCTCAAACATCGGCGCTATCTGCTCATTTTAGATGGATTAGAAGCGGTGTTGCAGTCACCGGAATTGGAGACAGAATACACTCATTTCCTCCAAACCTTAAATGGCGATCGCCATCAAAGTTGCATTCTGCTCACCAGTCGCGAACAACCCCAGGCAGTCCCCCTAGAAGGTAGAACGATACGCGCTTTAACCCTTTTGGGATTGCGAAATCCAGCAGCTTTAGACCTGTTAAAATCCCGAGGATTCACCGGCAAAGAATTAGGAATTTCGGCCTTAATTCAACTGTATCGGGGGAATCCATTCGCCCTCAAAATTGTAACTCCGGTAATTCAAACGGTATTTGGGGGAAATATCGCCGCCTTTTTGAATCAGAATACCCTGATTATCGGCGATAGATTACGAACCCTGTTGCACCAACAATTGGAACGCCTCTCTGATTTAGAACGAGAAATTCTCTACTGGTTAGCAATCTGGCAAGAACCCGTTTCATTTTGCCGACTGCACACCCATTTTCTGGTGTTACGCGATCCGGCAGCATTATTAGAAGGAATTGCCAGTTTAGAGAGGCGATCGCTGTTAGAATCCTGGTGTGGAGAGGAGTCCTCTGCCTTCACCTTGCAACCCTTGGTGATGAAATCAGTCCGGGATGAATTAGTCGAACGTGCCACAGCAGAAATGAAACGGGTGGTGCAGAGTCATGATATTCGCTACTTTAAAGTATTGCGATCGCTGATGTTAGTCCGACCCGGAACTGACGATATTGCAGGCGATCAGATCATCAATCAACTGCGTGAAAACCTCTGGCAAATCTATGGTACGACTCTCCCCCAAACCTTGCACAACGTGCTGGCTTTGTTACCAGACAAATCCCCCTTGGCAGTGGGTTATATTGGCTGTAATGCGATCGCCCTGCTGCAACCATTAGATTTATAGAGGCGATCGCCCGTCCTCAAATTTACCCTCACCTTATCCTAAACTGGTTTTTAAAAGCCCATTTTCTCTTAGCCCGCGCCGAGGGTGTAAAGTTCTTCTAAAAACCAGATTCCGAATCACCCCTGCAATACCATCCGGCAAATCTCCTGATCTACCATTTGATAGCGCGGTACGGGGGTATCGTATAGGCGGAAGAGTAAGCCAGACTGCACTAAGATTTCTAGGACTATCTGTAATCTCTCCGGACTGCCTCCAATTTCCGTTCTGAGCTCTTCTAGGGTTTTGCGGCAGGGATAGGGCATGGTGGGGGACTGTTCCGAGTCTGGGGTGGGTTTGGCAAGGGTTTGCAGGGCTAATCGGGCGATTTGTGTGTTCTCTACGCCACAGTCTGCGATCGCCTCTCGGATGCCTCGGCGGAGTAAGGCTGCTTTGCCGCCATATTGTTGATATTCGGCTAGGGTGGTAATCTGTTCGGCTTCCAGTTGTGTACCCGCTAACTGTAACATCAGCCCTCGCACTTCCGCGATAGTACCTCGGGCTAAGTCTTTGACTAATTGCTCGCTCAGTTCCTCTTCTAGGGGAAATTCTGCCTGTTCTGTTAACCCCATTATCGCCCGTTGAGCAGTGCCCAGGGATAAGTCTTGCAGGTGATAACACAAAGTTTCCCGCGTCTCGCGATTGATAAATTCTAGCGATCGCAGGGATTCATTGTCTAGGAAATCAGCCAGATGTTCGGACCGCAAACAGACGATCGCTTTCACAAAGGGAACATTCAAGCAGTCGTGCAAAAATTCATAAAACAGGTGGCGGTGTGACTCATGGGTACTATCAAATAAGTCGGCATCCACATCAAACAGCAGGGCGGTTAAGACGTTGCGATCGCCATGTTCCCCCAGGCGATCGCACAGGTTGTGCAGAATGGGAATGCGATTTTGCTCCGGAGTCGTGTCCACTCGGGGTAATCCCATCTGAGCAAAGGCGCGATTAAATACCTCAACGGCGCCGGGGAACCAATCCCCTCGAATAGGGATAACCAGGGGTAATGCCAGATGGAGTCCGATTTGTTTTTGATGTAAAGCGGGGGCTAATTGCGCCGCTAAGAGAGAAGATTTGCCCACTCCTGCCGGACCATGAATCAAGGTAAGTTTGTAGTCTGGACGGCCAATGCGGGTAATCGCACATTTGATTTCGGCTTCTCGTCCGGTGAGACTGGAACCGGCATAACGTTTCCGGGGAAAGGGGCGATCGCCGATGCCGAGATGTAGCAGTTGGGTGGGATTTAGGGGGTGGAGTTGGGGTTGCAGGGGTTGTGCACCGATAAAGGCGCGGAATCCATATTGATGTTCCAGGGCGTAGAGTTCCTGTTTGAGGGCAAAAGCAGTGAGGCGATCGCCTCGGTTGAAGTAGAGCGCTCGCAATTCTCGAAGGATTTCACTGTATAAGCGAGGATTACATTCCGGTTGCGCTTGGGATTTAGCTTCCTCTAGGGTGGCAATGGCGTTTTTACTCTCACTGAGTGCAGACAGTGCTCTACCTAATAATAATAAATACCAGCCTCGATGATACTGGGCGGACCATTCTAGAAAACTGCGTTTTTCCCGGGTGAGAGTCGTGGTGCGGTAGGATTCCAGAATCTGGAGGGCGTTTAAGGCAGACTGCTTGGCGAGCGCCCATTGGGAGTTCCCGAGGGCCACTTCCCCCCAATAGCCACAATCCTGCGCCTCGGCGATCGGGTCGGGATATTGTTGATGCAGTTGAGTGGCGACAGATGCCACCTCTTCCAATCCATCGTGGTCCCCGAGTTTTTGCAGCACTTCCCCCAGGGCATTAATAAATTTTGCCATCAAATCCGGGCGGTGGGCTTGTTGGTAAATGGCGACACATTGCTGAAAATAGTCTCGCGATTGCCGGTAGGCTGCCTGGGCTGCCCCCCGATGTAACAGCGCTTCCCGATGCCAACAGGCCCCCAGATAAAACAGCAAGCAGCCATACCGTTCTAAATGGGGGGTAGAGTTTTCCTCCGGCGGATTCCCTGAAGCGGCGACTGTCGGCACTGCTTTTTGCCAAAAGGCGAGACTGCGCTGGTAAAATTCCCGGGCGGTTGTCAGTTCATCATGGCTGTAGGCATTCCAACCCCGCACAAAATCTAAACAGGCTTGTAAGTAGGGGTCTAGACTCTCCCCTGCCCGTTCAATATCTTTAATGGCACAGGCGATTTCCTGGCGATGGGTATGGGTTAAAAGTTCAATGGCAGCACCCACTTGCAGTTGGTCTGCCCCGGCTTCTAGGATGCAGTTAAATAAACTTTCGGCGGTTTGGCGCAAGCGTTCGATTAGTTTAGGGGTGGGAATTTCAAATTTAATGGAGGGTCCCGCCCAGCTTTTGAAATTGGGGGCAAATTGCGTGATGCGATGAAGCAACTCATCAGTTACCCAGAGAACTAAAGGGAAGGGAAACTGCTTGCGAAATTCGTCCCGGACTAAATCAATGGAAATTAATAATTCATCGATCGCCACTGCCGATTCTAATCCCAGAACCATGACCCCGGGGAGTGAGGGTAATTCCCCAAATTCCTCCATCATTTTACCAAATAATGTGGTACTTAAGGGGTGTAAATGGATTTCTGCCACAGAAACCGGACATCGTTCCCGCAGTCGTTGCAGCATTTCTGTTTGCAAATGCCGATAATTGCACCGCACCAAAATGATGGCAAATTGTTCGGCAGACAAAGCGATCGCCCTCGATAGGGTATTTAGGGAGCGTTCGTTGTAAGCCGCTACATCTTCGGGCTGTTGTTGTTCCATAATAACTGCAATTTAGTCGAAAGCGGCGATTGATTAGACCTCTTGCTTCAATCTCTTAAGCCGATTGGCGTTAATAAGGGGGGGAAAGGGGGTTCAATCCGGAATGAAAGCAAGAGGTCTATTCTTGAGGGTCCGGTTGTTTTTTTTTAGGAGAAGGATGACTTCTCCTGGGATTTCGGCGCAAGTCCCGTAAGAACGGGAATGGGTTTAGTTTAGCTTAAACTGAACGGAATTTTGACCTTGCTCTGGGAAAAGCCCCTAGACTCATCCGTAGCATTTTGCCTGACATCTTTCCATGATAATTTAACGAGTGCCTGAAAATTTTGCGGCATTATTTTAGTAACTCTAGTGGCGGGTATCCAATCCGGGATTTTTGAGCAACCTCACCGTGAAATCTACAAACTGGGTGAGGGTGGGTTGGTCCTGAACCTGTTAAAATCCAGCGTATCCTAACTTGCTGCTTCCGAAGGGACATCAATGCTATCAAACCGCTTTAATCAGGCTTTAACCTTTGCGGCGGAACTCCACGCACCACAACAGCGCAAGGGTTCGGGGGTGCCTTATGTTGCTCATTTACTGGGGGTAACCAGTATTGCCTTAGAATATGGGGCCAATGAAGATGAGGCGATCGCCGCATTACTCCATGATGCGATCGAGGACCAAGGGGGGGCCGCTACCGGGGCCGAAATTCGCCGTCGCTTTGGAGACGTGGTTGCTACAATTGTAGAAGCTTGCACCGATGCTGATTCTACCCCAAAACCCCCCTGGCGAGAGCGCAAAGAACTCTATCTGTCTCATCTTCCCACAGCTTCCCCATCGGTCCTCCTGGTGAGTGCCTCGGATAAATTGCACAATTCCCGGTCAATTCTTCAGGATTATCGGGCCGTGGGAGAGGCTGTCTGGGACCGTTTTAAAGGCGGTAAAATCGGGACACTCTGGTATTATCGCGCCTTGGTGGAAGCCTTTCGTCTCACAGCGGTTAATCCCTGGTTATTTGCTGAATTAGAGCGGACTGTAATGGCGATCGAACAGTTAGCCTTGGACCCGTCAGAAATAACCCGATAAACCCGCCGGATCACCCGGGGAATTCCCGCCCTTAATCCGGTCAAAAATTGTAGTCTAAATTACGATTTTCTTTGGCTTTGTTACGGGGTGAAAGCAACAGATACATCTAGGCGATCGCCCCCGGTAAAATCCGGGAACCTTGCGATAGAATAAAAAAAATTCAGCCTCCTACCTGCATGGAACTCGCCCTCGGCTTTTTGAAGAACGAACCCATCTTTGCCTTTGCCGTTCTGTTGGCCGTTATTTTAGTCGTCCCAATTTTCTTTGAACGGCTACAACTGCCCGGATTAATTGGCCTATTGGCGGCTGGGGTAGCCTTTGGACCCAATGGATTGCAGCTCTTACAGCCGCAATCCGAAACCATGAAACTCCTGTCCGACATCGGAGTAGTTTACCTCATGTTTGTTGCCGGTCTGGAAATGGACATGACCGAGTTTCAAAAGGTAAAAAATCGCTCCATTGGATTTGGAAGTTTGACCTTTATTTTCCCCTTTATTGCTGGCGCAATCATCGCCCGCTTCTTTGGATTTAGTTGGAATGCTTCCCTGTTAATTGGGTCTTTACTGTCCTCTCATACCCCTTTGGGTTATCCCATTTTGAGTCGGTTAGGATTAATGGGAAATGAGGCGGTAATGGTTACCATTGGCGGGACCATTTTTACCAATATTCCCGCTCTATTAGTATTGGCAGTCTGCGTAAGCGTTCATGCCGGGAGTTTTAGTCTAGGAAATTTAGCCATCATGCTCATCCTGTTAACCCTTTATACCGGCATTGTCCTGTTTGGGTTTGACTGGGCAGGACGGGAATTTTTTCGGCGGTCTGGAGATGAAGAAGGCAATCAATTTCTATTTGTCTTACTGGCAGTTTTTTTAGCTGCAGTTGGCGCTCAAATCATTGGAGTTGAAAAAATTGTTGGGGCATTTTTAGCCGGAATGGCCGTCAATGGAGCAATGGGTTCTGGTCCGGTGAAAGAAAAGGTCGTGTTTGTCGGGAGTGTCCTATTTATTCCCATTTTTATGGTGAATTTAGGGCTATTAATTGACCTTCCCGCCTTTATCGCCACCCTGACTTCATTTTGGTTGACCCTGGCGATTATTTCCGGACTCTTAATCAGTAAATTAGCCGCTGCATTGGTCACTCAATTGCTGTATCGCTACACTCGCGCCGAGACTCTGGCAATTTGGTCCCTGTCTATTCCTCAAGTAGCGGCAACCCTGGCAGCAACCATTGTTGGATATAACACCTTGAACCCTTTGGGAGAACGCTTGTTGAGTGAAGAGGTCCTGAATACGGTGATTGTGATGATGTTAGTCACCGCAACTCTAGGGCCATTTTTAACGGCGCGGGCAGCAGCCAGTTTGACCCCACCGACGACCAATTTTGAGGCGGTGAAAACGCCTTTTGATGAAGGGAATCAGCCGAATGGCCCGTTTACGGTGATTGTGCCGGTTTATAACCCAGAAACCGAAAAGAATTTAGTGGAAATGGCGGCGTTGCTGGTGCGCCAGGAAGAGGGGCGAATCGTTCCCCTGTCGATCGCCCGGGTGATGGCACAAATGGACGCCTCAGCAGTGGATGCGGCCCTCATGCGCAGTGAAAATTTAGTCGCCGCAGCAGTGCAACTGTCTCAAGAATTTGGGGTCAAAGCCGAACCGGCGGTTCGGATTGATGATGATATTGCCCAGGGAATTGCTCATGCAAGTCGAGAGCAAAAAGCCAGTTTAATTGTCATGGGATGGGGGGAAACCACAACCCTGCGGGCGAGATTATTTGGGAACGTGATCGATCGCCTCCTATGGACAGCACATTGTCCCGTAGCGGTGACGCGCTTGCTTGGTTCCCCCCTGCAAATGAAACGAATTTTAGTTTCCGTGGATAGTCTCGTAGCGCGGGCGGTGTTTTCCATCCGGTTTGCCTATAGTTTAGCCCAGATAAATGGGGGACAGGTGACCTTATTCCATGTTTGCGATCGCCGCACACCCCAGGAGGTGAATGCTCGGATCCATGCTGAACTTTCTGCCTTAATCGCTGAATTAGCCCCAACTCTTCCCACACAAATTCAGATTGTGATGGCCCCCCATGATGACATCCAAGCGGCGATTCTGAACGAGGCGATCGCCTATAATTTAGTGATTCTCCAAGCCACAAGACGTCGCACCATGTCTGGATTAGAGATGGATGATGCCACCACAAGTGTTATCCAGGAGCTTTCTTGTTCTCTCGTCATGTTGGGATCAAGCTACCTGGACTAACGCACCCCACCCTAAAAACTGGGTTTCAACAGCGCAATTCTTGCAGTTCCATCCCGCTCTTTCTGGGATTGAGGCTAATGCCTCTCCAGCTAGATCCTAAATGTAGAGTAGGCGAGGGATTGCCTACCCTACATCTGAACCGCTCTAGTCCCTCTGGAAATGCGAATCCCTGAACCCTTCTCCCCTCCCCCCCAAACCTAGACTCAACTAACGCCTAGAGTTCAGCTAACTGTTACACTGTAACAATAAGCTTGCCACAGTAAACCGTGGGTCTTGCCGGTTCAATCCCCGGAAAGCCAAACAGTCTGGAAGTAAAGATAAAGATACTTGTAGGGCAGGAGAAAGCAAGCGATGCAGAGAATAAGGAGGGAGGCAATGCTAGAAGACAGTCTTGGCGCTCAAGTTGAAGATAGCCAGGAACTACTGGAGGCTCAATTTGAAGAGGAAGACGAAGAAGAGTTAGAGGAGGAACTCAATATCCCAGTGAAGGATAGAAAGCTCGTCACGCATCCTTATGACTTCGTGATCCGATCGCTCAAAGCGCAGATTGATGACCAGACTCTGGTTCTGGCCGATAAATTTCAGCGGCGGCAAGTTTGGGACCAAACCAAATGCAGCCGGTTAATTGAATCTCTCCTGCTCAATGTTCCCATTCCCGTTTGCTATTTTGCCGAGTTAGATGATGGTTCCTATAGCGTCATTGATGGTCAACAACGATTGACGGCGATTTATCGATTTCTCAATGGCGACTTTTCCCTACGGGCATTAAAAATTCTCCCGGAAATTAACCGCAAAAAATTTGAAGAACTGGAGGTTTCTTACCAACGATTGCTCCTCTCGCGGACCATTCGCTGTATTGTCATCCTCAAGGAATCCCATCCGGATATTAAATTTGATGTATTTGAGCGCTTAAATACCGGCTTTGTGCCGCTGAATGCTCAGGAAATTCGCAATAGTGTCTATCGGGGCAAGTTGAATGATTTAATTTTAGAACTCTCCGAGGATGAGGTTTTCCAAAAAAGTCGGCGGGTTCTGAGTATCGATAAACGAATGCAAGATTGCGAAATGATTTTGCGCTTTTTTGCCTTCTTTTTCGACCCGATCGCCTATCGCGGTACCTTATCGAAATTCCTGGATCAGTACCTCGAACAGGGAATTCATTTTGATGATGAAACCATCGAGCATCATCGCGAAGTCTTTAGAAAAACCATTGATGATGTGTTTGCCGTTTTTGATTATGGAGCTTTCCGGCGCTATACTCCCGATACGGGATGGGAAAAATCCATCAACCGCGCTATCTATGATGTAATCATGCTCTCGTTTGCTTATGTCAATTCTGAGGACCTTCGCAGCAGCAAACCGGAGATTGTTGAGGCACTCAAAAAAGTGTGTCAAGACCCCGATTTTAGTGAATCAATCACATCCTCTACCAAAAATAGAGACCGGATTCAAACCCGACTCGACAAATGGCGCGAGGCGATGGCACAGATCGGGTTAGAGGTGCCGAAAATTAAAATCGGCAAAGATTCCTAAATCAGGGAAAAAGAGGGAGGATAGGATCACCCTCTTCAACCGAAAGCCCAGAAGTTCTAGGATAATTCCAGACAGCGCGCAATGGTGGCAATCACGGACTGACTGAGGGCGTCTAAGTGATATCCTCCCTCCAATCCGAAGACGATCCGGCGGGTCAGTTGCAAACAATAATCGGTGAGGATGCCGTAATCCTCCGGTTGCAGGTCGATTCGGGCTAAGGGATCTGCAGCATTGGCATCATATCCAGCGCTGATGAGTAACAAATCCGGTTGAAACCGGCGCAAAAATGGCATGACTTTGGACTCAAATAAGAGCTGATATTCAGCGAGGGTACTGCCTGCTGAGACGGGAAGATTGAGGATGTTCTTATAAGCGCCGGTTTCATGAGCTGCGCCGGTCCCGGGATAGCAGGGGTATTGATGGAGAGAACAGTAGGCGATTTGGGGATTTTTTTCGACAATTTCCTGGGTACCATTGCCATGATGGACGTCCCAGTCCAGGATGGCAACCCGTTGCAGTCCATGCTTGTTTAAGGCATAGGTGGCGGCGATCGCCGCATTGGAAAATAGGCAAAATCCCATGCCGCGATCGCTCTCGGCATGATGTCCCGGGGGTCGCGCTAACACGAACGCCGGTTCCCCCTTCTCCACAACGCGATCGACTCCATCCAACCAGGCACTCACCGCCAGCAGCGCCACCTCGTAACTGTAGCGAGAAACTGGGGTGTCCAGCTCTAAGCGCCCCCCCCCAGATTCGGCTAAGATTTCGATTTCGTGAATGTGGCGCGGTGTATGAACCCGCTGGATCGCCGAGAGTACCGAGGGTTGATGCCCCGGGGTCGGCAGGTGCCACGAGAGGCGACTGGCCCAGGGTAAGGCTTTTAACGCTTCAACAATAGCCGTTAACCGAGCTGGACGTTCCGGATGCGATCGCCCCGTATCATGCTCTAAAAATTCTTCCGAGTAAATTACAGAAAACAGTCCTTGGTTATTTGTCATGGGTCACTTGTCCTTGGTCATTTGTCCTGGGTCTGATCCAATTTCTTCAGGGTCTATTCTCCATTGTCCACTGACCGCTGAGAACTGTCTACTCTCAACCGACAACTACTCACTGAACACCCTCCACTGACCCCTTTACATTGATAATTATGCCCGCTTAAATAACACTCCACAAATCAGGGTATTTTAAGCCGTCAGCTTTGGCCCGAATTAGGTCAATCCATGTTAAAATATTAATCAGAATTTAGCAATATTTCGATGCGAGGTAGCATCCAATCGGTTATCTGACTCATTGTTATTTAGTCTCACATTTTTGGAGTTTTTCATCTTATGACCACCTCCCAGGAGCGGATAATCCCGACGGATCTGCGGAATGAAATGCAACAGTCCTACCTCGAATACGCGATGAGCGTGATCGTGGGTCGGGCGCTCCCAGATGCTAGGGATGGTCTCAAGCCTGTACACAGGCGGATTCTCTATGCTATGCACGAGTTGGGCTTGACCCCAGACCGCCCCTTTCGTAAATGCGCTCGTGTGGTCGGGGAAGTCCTCGGTAAGTACCATCCACACGGGGATACAGCCGTTTACGATGCCTTGGTGCGGATGGCCCAAGATTTTTCCATGCGATCGCCCCTGATCAATGGTCACGGCAACTTTGGCTCGATTGACAACGACCCTCCGGCAGCCATGCGTTATACGGAATGTCGTCTCCAGTCCCTGAGCATGGATGCCATGTTGCGGGATATCGACCAAGAAACCGTCGATTTCATTGATAACTTCGATGGATCGCAGCAAGAACCGATTGTTCTACCCACCCGCGTCCCCCAACTCTTACTCAACGGTTCCTCGGGTATTGCCGTGGGGATGGCGACCAATATTCCTCCCCACAACTTGGGAGAACTCCTGGACGGCTTAGTCGCACTGATTAACAATCCTGAGATTACAGATATTGAGTTGATGCAATATATCCCCGGTCCGGATTTTCCCACCGGAGGCCAAATTCTGGGAGTCGGTAGTATCAGGGAAGCCTATACCACGGGACGGGGTTCGATCACCATGCGCGGCGTGGCAACCATCGAAACCATCGAACATCGCGGACGTCCTGACAGAGACGCGATCGTCATTACCGAGTTGCCTTACCAAACCAATAAGGCATCGATGATTGAACGCATCGCTGAAATGGTCAATGAGAAGCGTCTCGAAGGCATCTCCGATATCCGGGATGAGAGCGATCGCGACGGGATGCGAATCGTCATCGAACTCAAGCGCGATGCTTACCCTCGCGTCGTCCTCAACAACCTTTACAAACAAACCCCTTTACAGGCCAATTTCGGAGCAAATATGCTGGCGCTGGTCAACAGCGAACCGCAGTTACTCACCCTCCGACAGTTCCTGGCTGTATTCCTAGAATTCCGCATCGAAACTATCGAACGGCGGACGCGCTATGAACTGCGAAAAGCCGAAGAACGGGACCACCTGTTACAGGGATTGTTAATTGCTTTAGAAAATTTAGACCGGATTATTGCCTTAATTCGACAAGCAGCGGATACCCCCACTGCCAAACAAGAATTAATCGCCACTTATGAATTTTCTGAAGTCCAAGCCGATGCGATTCTGCAAATGCAGTTGCGCCGCTTAACCGCCTTAGAAGCAGATAAAATTCAACAAGAACATGATGACCTGCAACTGACGATCACTGATTTGCGGGATATTTTGGCAAGGCGGGAACGGGTTTTAGAAATCATTGAAAACGAAGCGGTAGAACTCAAAACGAAGTTTTCTACCCCCCGTCGCACCGTCATCGAACACGCCGAAGGTGAAATCGATGTTACCGACTTAATCGCCAATGAAAAAGCCCTGGTGATGATTACAGAACAAGGGTATATCAAGCGGATGCCGGTGAATACCTTCGAGGCGCAAAGTCGGGCCACCCGAGGCAAATCAGGGGCGAAGATTAAAGAAGATGATGGGATTGCCCATTTCTTAACCTGTCGCGACCATGATGCTATTTTGTTCTTCAGCGATCGCGGGGTTGTGTACTGCCTGAATGCCTATCAAATTCCCACCGGGTCTCGCACTGCCCGAGGCATGGCGATTACTCAAATGTTGCCGATTCCCTTTAATGAAAAAATCACGTCCATCGTCTCGGTAGAAGAATTTTCCGACGAAGAATATTTAGTGATGCTCACTAAAGGCGGATACATTAAAAAAACTGCCCTCTCGGCCTTTTCCAATATCCGCGCCAATGGATTAATTGCCATCTCTTTATCCGAAGGCGACGAATTGCGTTGGGTCCGAAAAGCGCGACCCGAAGATACTATTATCATCGGTTCCGCGAAAGGAATGGCGATTCATTTCAAAGCGGATCATAAGCAACTCCGTCCTCTGGGTCGCGCCACCCGAGGGGTGAAATCCATGAACCTCCGCAAGGGTGACAATATTATTAGCATGGATGTGCTCCCCTCGCAAGTGACTGCTGCAATGGAGGAGGCGATCGAGGATGAAAATCTCGAACTCGATGTAGAACTCGATGCAGAACTCGATATCGAACTCGAACAGGAAGAAATCGATCTGCAAACCGAGGAGACGGAAGGGGAAGAAGAGAACATTGCCGAAACCTCTTCCTATCCAGGACCTTGGGCCTTGGTAATTACCACTGGCGGGTTTGGGAAACGAGTTCCCGTGACGCAATTCCGCCTACAACGACGGGCCGGAAAAGGCGTTTGTGCGATCAAGTTCCGCAATGAAAAAGACCGTCTAGCGGCCTTGCGAATCGTCAATGAAGATGATGAATTGATGATTGTGACTAATCGCGGGATTATCATTCGGCAGGCGAGTAAGGCGATTTCCTCTCAGTCGCGATCGGCCCGAGGGGTGCGAGTTCAGCGTCTCGATTCCTCGGATGCGATCGCCGGAGTTGCCTTAGTTCCCGCATCCGGTGAAGAAGATGACCTCACTACCGACAGCGTGATCGAGATGGATATCGAAGCTGGAGTTGATGTAGTCACTGTATCTGGCGAAGAGGATGACCTCACCCCGGACAACGGAACCGAAGAGGAAAATTAAATTTCTCTGAACCGTTAGAAGTTGCCACAACCGGCAGGATTTTGACCCTGCCGGTTGTAGCAATTTTCCATCAGTTTGTAATAGAAAAAGCGAGCAAAATGCTCGCTTTCTTTATAAATACTTCGTATTACAAAAAAAACTTGAATTTAAAACAAATAACCGTGTTCAATTCTCTCAAGCTTACTTTAAAATCTAACAGTTTTTGGAGATTTTCCACCGCTTTATTCGGTGGGATTTTGATGGGATTAACCCCCGCCCCTTTTAATGCTTGGCCCTTGGCTTGGATTGCCTTAGTTCCCCTGTGGATTCTCCTGGTAAAAACTGGAGGAAAACCATCAGAAACTCAGCGAATCTGGCAGTGGAAATTTTTAGGATTGCCTTTATTATGGGGAATCGGCTATCACGGAATAGCCTTGTTTTGGATTACCGGAATTCATCCGATGACTTGGTTGGGGGTTCCTTGGCTGGCTAGTTTGGCGATCGCCTCCTTTTGTTGGACCTTTATCACCCTCTGGGGTGCGGCATTAGTCACCCTTTGGGCCATCACCTTGACCGCAATTACTCGGCGATTCACCCAAGTTTCTGGACATCCGCCCTCACCCTGGGTCCGGGTGGCGATCGCAACTGCTCTGTGGTGTAGTTTAGAAGCCTTATGGAGTGCAGGGAACCTCTGGTGGACCGCCCTTGCCTATACCCAAAGTCACCAAAACTTAGTCATTTTGCACCTGGGACAGCTATCTGGTCCGACCACAATTACCGGGGCGATCGTCATCGTCAATGGATTAATTGCCGAAGCCATCCTTGCCTTCAATTCTGGCCAAAAATCTCCCCAGCGAACCCAAGGTTTATTGTTAGCTTCCCCGATTATTTTATTCCTAATTTTACATGGCATTGGATTTGCTCTCTACAATCGCCCCCTGACCCAATCTCCAGAAAATGCCTTAACCGTTGGCATCATTCAAGGGAATATTCCCAATGAAATTAAGTTTGATTCCCAGGGATGGCGGCGCGCCTTGGAAGGATATACCACAGGGTATCAACAGTTAGCTGAGGCGGGAGTGGATGGCATCTTGATTCCCGAAACCGCATTTCCCTATTTATGGACTGATGAAAATACCCGTTACAGTTCCTTTTATCAAACCATTCTGGATTATAATACTGTTGCTTGGGTGGGAACCTTTGGCAGTCGAGAGGGCAATTTTACCAATAGTTTAGTCACGGTCACTCCCGAGGGAGAAACCTTTAGTCGGTACGATAAAACCAAGCTAGTGCCCTTGGGAGAATATATTCCATTTGAGGCAATTTTGGGTAAAATCGTGTCCCGGTTATCGCCCTTAGAGGCGCGGTTAGTGGCGGGGAAACCGGATCAAGTATTTGATACGCCCTTCGGACGAGCGATCGCCGGGATTTGTTATGATTCGGCCTTTTCTGAACTGTTTCGGCGTCAAGCAGCAGCCGGAGGGGAGTTTATGCTGAGTGCGTCTAATGATGCTCATTATACCGCCACCATGATGGAGCAACATCATGCTCAAGATGTGATGCGGGCGATCGAAACCGATCGCTGGGCGGTTCGTGCAACCAATACAGGTTATTCGGCGATCGTGAATCCCCAAGGCAAAACTATCTGGATTTCCGAACAAAATACCTATCAAATTCATACCGATACCATTTACCGACGCCAAACTCAAACCTTATATGTGCGATGGGGAGATTGGTTATTGTTCGGTTTCTGGGGACTAGCGGCGATCGGTTGTGGGGTAGACTGGCGACGGGGATAACTCCGGAGGAAACGACAGCAAGTCGTGATGACAAGCTAAGAAACAGCAATTTCGTAGTAACAATTTACTGTTTCTTAGGGTTGGTTGACAGGTGAAGAAAATTATTTTATTATTGAGGAATAATAAAATGAATTAGCGGCGGTTTCACCGGGGGATAGGGTAAAATTGTAGGAAGCTCTGAATTAAACTAAAACAACAAAAGTAGGAGAAAAGCGTTGTCTAGTGCAGATCCGATTAAAATAATTTTAAAACTGGTTAAAATTTTTGAAGGATTATTGATTCCTTATGTGACAGAAAGTGGGTTAGCGCGGGCGCTGAAAACGGACCGCCAGCTTCCGAGTTTTATCGCGCTGATCGTGGATTTGCGTCGGGATAAGGTGGCGGGATTGTTCGAGGCGGTTGAACCTACTTTTAAGGTAACAGAAGCGGCCATGCGAGAAGCGATTCGGGCGCAATCCGGGTTTACCTTAGTCCATAAAGAGACAAATATTGCGGTGAATCTGTTGCTGTTAAAAGATGAATCGTTTTGGCAGTCTCTTTTTAGTCGGCGCAAGTCGATCACGGTGCAACTGAATCCCGAACGATCGCTGTGGGTACCTTCCTTGGAAGATATTTTCATAGAAAAACTCATCGAGTATCGGGATAGCGATCGCAATGGAGATCAACTCTGGCGGGATCTAGTGTGGATGCTGAAAGTTCAGAATGAGGATTTAGACTTGGAGTATCTTCGCGAATGGGCGATCGCACTCCAGACTATCGATATCTACGATCGCGCATTAGGGGAAGCAGGATTTGACATCCTGTAACCGGAAAACACCGGAGTGCAATCGGATGTTAGCGCAATCCGGGATTCCCATTATTTATCCCTGGGAGCATCTTGCTTGCTATTGTTATAGTCATGCCAACCCCTTGACACCCGGTAGAGAATAAAAGTAGGGACATAACTTGGTTATGTCCCTACAGAATTGATGAATCAAACATCAGATTCTGCTAAACTTTTAAAGCTCGGCGAGCTAATTTAGCATAAGTTTTGACCGTTTGATAGGGCATTTGTAAATCGGAGGAAATCGCCTGTAAGGATTCTCCTAATTCACGACGGGCGAGGATTGTGGCCCAGGTTTCGGCAATTTCCCGAGCGCGATCGCCTCCTTTGCGTTTCCGTTGGCCGATGAACAATTCCGTTAATTCCCCAATCCGTTCCGCTAACATTCCTTGGATAGAAGGAATCGGAATCGCTTCCTCAACGGACCATCCTAAGCGGGTTTGACCTAACCCAAACGTGGTTTTATGTCCCGTTCCGCAATAGGGAGCAAATTGTCCCAAGGTATAGAATAACCGCTCGAATTCGGGGACTTCTCCCGACTGTCGAGATAATCCAAATTCGACCAATCCAGTAAAACCGGTGACCATACCTTTTTTACCGGCGGCCACTTTTGCCGACTGCAATTCATGGCGATGAATTAACACCGATTCCTCGACCCATTTTAAAAATAGGTCGCGATCAATATTCATCCCAGAAAAATCATTCCACCGGCGCAAATAACTATGAAAGACATTGGCCGGGACCGGCAGGGGGAAATGATGTTTCTTCCGCCGGAAACTGGTCGGGGTCATAAAACTTAGTTGCAGAGTGGAGGAATTCATGTCTTGGGAAGCAAATAGTTGCCGATAGGTCGTCGGCGAAATCGAAATTTTACAGGACCGAATTTCTAACGGCGCTTTCCGCAAGGCGATCGTCTCCGGTAGTTGCTTCACCCACTGTTGCAAAAACTGGACAACGGGTTTAGAAAGAGCGGTCACATACCAGCGATAGGTTTCTCCCGGTTGCAGTTGAAAATCTTTCCCGCAGGAGACTAATTTGCCTTCTAAACCGGATAGGGTAAAGGGTTTTTCCGTTTGGACATCATGTAAATAGGCGGAGAGTTCCGGGTCAGCTTGTCGCACTTGGTCTAAAAACCAAGCGTGCAATCCAATGGTGTATTGCGCGTACAGATAATCGGCTGCACGAGGGGTCACTTCAAAGACTAAGCCGAGCAATTCTGTATCTGCAGGCCAGGTGAGGTGAGATGTGACTGCCTCTTTGGGGAGGGTTCTGGGAACTTCCACAGGACTTGGGTTGGGAACATAACGGGGGGAAAGGACTTCCCGGAGGGGGGCTTTGGTGATAGGAGCCACGGGAGACAAGGTTAAATTTGAGATCATGGTAATTTCCTTGGGTGTAGTATAAAAAAGGTTCAGGGGCATGAGCAACGCTCAGAATGGGAATTTACTAAAAGGTAGGGTTGGAGTTAACCCTCAATCACTTCGACACCGGGGATTGATTTTAAAAATTTGCCAAACTAACATAACAATTCCTCAATTAAAATCCGGACAAATGTCAGAGTGATGACACTTCAACAGTGAGTAAGGTTTAGGGCTGCTGGCAAAGGGGCAGGTCCGCTTGGACTTGGGGATGTGCTTTCACATAATCCGTGAGCCAGTTACATCCTGTTTCCAGCAATTCATCTAATTCTTTGAGGCGCCACCACCTCAATGTATTGTCCGTTCCCACGGTGACCAGTCCTTCGTTATTTGAGAGAAAAGTCATGCTCAAAACATCGGTTTCATCCGCTTGAAATTTGGCTAAAACTTGTTTTGAAAGTTGACCTGCCAGTAAAAATACTGTAACCGTCCCATCGGTTCCGGCGGTGGCTAACAGTTGTCCATCAGGACTAAAACTAAGGCTGGTGACCCAACGAGTATCACTGTTAAATTTATCGAGTTCTTCACCGGATAGATTCCATAAGCGAATTTTGCCATCGGCGGAGGCGATCGCCAGTCGGTCACCCTCCGGACTAAAGCTAATGCTACTAATTTGACCGTAGGGAAAGCGGATTTCATCGACTTGGTTTGTCAAAAGATTCCAAATTTGTAATTTTCCGGGTCCATTGGCGAGGGCAATTCGTTGTCCATCAAAACTGAAACTCAGGCTTTTGATTTCCCCAAGGCTATGATTTAACTCGGGCTGAAGGGGTTGACCCAACTGATTCCAAAGGCGAACGGTTCCGTCTTCCCCTGCGGTGGCGAGAGACTCTCCATCCCAGCTAAAACTGAGGGTGGAAATCCGACTTTGATGGGCTTGGAATGGGGGGATAACCGCTTGACCGGAACTGGTCCAAATTTGAACGGTTCCATCGGGTTGAGCGGTGGCGAACCGTTCACCATCCGGGCTAAATCCAATCCGTAAAAATTGATTTTCTAAAGGGATTTTAGTCGATCGCGCCATCATTTTAGGGGAGTTAGTGAGGGATAGGGGTTCATTCTCGGATAAGGGAGTTTGAGTCAGAGGAAAGGGCGGATTGCGCTGGCCGGAAATATCCCAGAGTCGGACTGTTCCATCCACTCCTCCCGTGACTAAACGCTCTCCATCGGGACTAAAGGTCATGCTGGTAATTCGATCATGGCGATCGCCTTTAAATTGCTTGATTAATACCCCTTCTAACGTCCACAGACGCACCTTGCCATCAAATCCAACAATTGCAATTTCTGCCCCATTCGGATGAAAACTCATGCTATTCACTGCACTTTGAGCCGTGTTAAACTCCGAGAGTTCTTGACCCGATAGGTTCCAAATTCTCACCGTTCCATCAAATCCAGCGGTTGCTAGTAATTCCCCGTTGGGGCTAAAGGTCATGCTGTTGACGGATGGTTGAGCATCGGGGGTAGAACTGAACTCTTGGACGGGATTTGGGGGAATGGTCAAGGTTGCTTTACGCTGGCCATTTAGATTCCAAATTTGCACGGTTCCCTCGACTTGAGCAGTGGCAAAGTGTTCTCCGTCGGGACTAAAGCTCAGGGTATTAATTTGCCGCTTCACGCTGCCTATTTCATTAAGCAACTTTCCTTGCTGATTCCAGACTCGGACTGTGCCACTTTCTGAAGCGGTAGCGAGGCGATCGCCATCGGGACTAAAACTAACGCTATCAATTGCTCCCTTTTCGGCGGCGATCTCCCCCATCAGGGTTCCATCCCGTTGCCAAATTTGTACTGTTCCATCCTCGGAAGCAGTGGCAACTCGCGTACCATCGGAACTAAAACTAACGCTATCAACAGCACTTTTATGAATTCCAATGGTCCGCAGATGCTCCCCCGCACGAGTCCAAAGTTCTACCCTGCCATCTTCTCCTGCCGTGGCCAAAAATTCTCCATTGGGACTGAATCTGACACTCCGAACCGCACCTTGATGTCCTGGGATTTGATTTTTCTCATGGATTTGGTGGAGAATGGTTTGTAAGGCATATAAAGGGCTAATCGTGGGATAATTGGTTAATCGCTGATCGCCCTTAACAAGGGCTTTTAAATCTTGTCCCGCTTGCATCGCCAGTAACAAGGCTTCGAGTTCCACCCCTTCAGATTCAAACCACTTTAAGGCATTAGCACCTTGGCGCTCAATTAATGTTCCTTTTTGGGCTTCTTTTAAAGCAATAGTACCGCGACAGACGATAATTGTAGCTAGAACTACCAGTCCCATAATGCTCCAATAAGCTCGTTTGAGCATTCGGTTCGCTTTTTGTTGGGCCTCGGTTAAAATGCGATTGGCTTCTACCTGTTTTTGGTTGGCTTCCGCTAAAAGTTGAATCGCTTTTTTCTCGGCCTCTAGGGCTTTTTGAACTTCGCGTTTTTCCACCTCTTGGCTGGCGGCGAGGAACTGATAGTCGCGATCGCTTAAACTATGGGTCGTTGCCCATTGTTGAGCATCCCGTAACGCCTGTCCCCGCAACAGTCGCGATTCATCCTGGCAATCGGACACCACCCAAGCAGATAATGCTTCGGCGTATGGTCGCAAATCCGCTAATGCCTGTTCCACCCATTGCTCATTAAAAACTAAGGCATAAATTGGGTTATAAACGGTTAATTTAGAATGACGCTTTAGGGTTAAACCCGATAGCTGCAATTCCAGTTGTTCCGGACTGTTATCAGCAGGGAGTTCTCCGGAGATTAACACTTGCTGATAGAGTCCTAGCAGCCGACTAGCCTTTTGTTCATTTCGCAAGAGCCGATCGCGCAGGGTTTTTAAATGGGGGGGTTCGTCCTGGGATTCCCAATTGTCCACAATTTGCGATCGGGCCAACTCTTCCACTCGTTCTGCTTCCATTCCGGCCTCAATTGGACTCTGGGCCGCTAATACTAACTGACAAAGTTTCTGAGTCAAAAATGGTTGTCCATTGGTCCAGTTTAAAATCTCCTCTAGGACGACTTCGGGGCGACTGCACCCGGCTTCTAATCCCTCCGCCAACGGTTGCACTTCCGGGAGTTTAAATCCCTCAATTTGAATGGCTCGACCAATATTAAACGGGGTGCGACTTTTATCCTGAATCAACTCCGTGGGGGTTGCCACGCCCAATAAAACAAAGGTGAGCCGTTTGTATTCTGGGTTTTGTGCGCGTTTATTATAACAAGCGCGAATTGCTGCAAAAAAGTCATCAATCGGAAAATTTAACCCCAGAACACTATCAATTTCATCAATAAAAATGACGATATTTTCCGACATACGCACCAGCAGAACCGAGTCGATAAATTCATGCAAGCATTGGACTGGGGAGAGTTCGTCGCGATCGCGCAACCAAGTTCTAAACTCCAGGCGACTGAACAAATTAAAATAACTGACCAGGGTATGAATAATCCCGCTATACCACTGAACCGGGGTCACATCTTTATTCCCGATCGCCGATAAATCGATCGCCGCACAAGCACATCCCTCCGCTTGTAGGGTTTGCATTGTCCTCAATTGCAAGCTGGATTTACCCATCTGCCGCGACGTCAGGACATAACAAAACTCTCCCGCCTTGAGATTCTCATAAAGTTCGCGATCGGCTTTACGGACGACATAAGTGGGAGAATCTGGCGGTAAACTCCCCCCCACTTGATAGTACATTGACGTCAGTTTTTTATTCATCCAGTCACCCGTCTCTACCTGCATTGGCCCTCGGTTTTAACCCTGAACAACCTCGAAAACCCTTCCGTCCTGTTTCAACCCTTTAATTTAGGGCAACTCAAAATCCGTTTCTTCTAAATCACTCCCCCCACTACAGTTAATCAATCGTTCACTCGGTCGCGTCCTAAAAGGAACCAACGTTCCGGCCCGGTCTTGAAAAACACTCAGTAAATAACGCCCCGGGCGCATCAGCGAAAATTCATAATTCGGTTGGTTGGGCGAATTAGGATAAGCCGGAAATCGAGCTAAAGCATTATCGGTATTAGGGTCAATCACTACCACATAAATTCCTCGGGAATTCTGGCCTTCAATTCCGTAAATTCTTCCGGAAATAAAACAAGCATCTTTACTTTGTTTACCCCCTCCTAACCCTTGATCTGTTGTCTGGAGTTTCAACTCCAATGATGACCCCCCGGAACAGGTTACCGAAACTGCTGAGGACAATGTAGGTTGCATTCCCTGACCCCTATCGAACCCTCCACTGTCTGCGCCTACGCCAGAAGATAGCGCCAAGTTTTGGTGATTCTCTTTCGGGCAGTTATCCGGGGAAATTTTAACACTGTGAGAATGGGCTGCCGGAGTAAAAGATAGAGGGATCGCCAACGCTACCATCATGATAATTTCGGGTAGATGTTTGAGAGTCATGGAAACTTATCAGCTCCTCGAATATAACTGGCCCTACTATGAAAAAAAACACCTAAATCTCAATTATTCATCGAGTCGGTTGCGGAAATACTGGCGATATAAATCACATCGTTCAACGGCCTCATTGCCTTGAAACTTAACTAATCCCATGCTATGTAATTTAAACGCCTGTTCTGAGGGCAACCGCACCGGATTCGGACTAAAAACAACCTCTTTCATAGCTCGGGCCAATGCCGGATGCTGTTCTAAATTCCACAGGTGACGCCGCAAATGGTCGTTATAAAAACCAGCTTCTGTGGGAGCAGTTTCTAATAGAGTTTCTAGGGTAATATCTTGTCGAGCGATATGATAGAGCGCCAACCGCACTAAAAAGGGGTGTCCTCCTACCATATTCATGAGACGATTGACGTCGGTTTTGCACCAATTGATTCCATAACGCTGGGCTAAATCTTGGACGAGATTGGGGGTAAATTCCGGTAATTCAATCGGTAATCCCACGTTAAAGGGGGATTGATTGATATTCATTGGGATGTAAACTTCGGTGGAATGAACAACGACTAAGCGAAGTTTTTTCCAAATCTCGCGCCGTTTTGATTCTTCGTGCCATGCTCGCAATAAGCCAAAAAAGTCATCGGCAATATCCGGATGTTGAAAAACCCGGTCTACTTCATCGAGACATAAGGCTAAAGGTGTATTAATTTCCGGGAGAAGATACTCTTCAAAATAGGCTTTACAGTTGACATTACTGCCTAAAAAGTTATCCCAATATTCAGGAAGTTGATTGGGGAGTTGTAACTGCTGACCGATATAGGCACAGAACCATTGTAAGAATTTATCCAGGCTGGCAAATACTCCTTTATCAGCCAGGTGAAAGCTCAAATGAACCGGACGATAGCCATGATTTGCCGCATGATTGAGAATGCGAGCCATCAGAGAAGTTTTGCCCATTTGTCGCGGTGCTTTGATGCGAATCAGCGCACCCGGTTGCAAAATCATTTCATAACAGCGCTCTTCAATCGGGGCTCGATTGACGTAAAAGGGAGAGGCTAAATCCACTTGCCCTTCTGGGAGTTCTGGTCCGGCGAAGGGTAAGGGACGACCATCGGCACTTTCCCAGGTGGGGGTTAAGGCGCTGATCACAGCGGATTCTACCTCAATTTTCCGGGGGAGGGTATCAGTCTCGATCGCCTGTAGCACTTCGTTGACGATCGCTGGGGTATCCGTAGGCGATCGCCACTCCCGCTGGGGTACACCTTGTAATAAAACGCGCAGATCGTAGCTGACCGGGGAATCCGTCGGCCAATTGATCCGAATCGCGAACATATCCAGTGTGCCATCTTTGCGGGTCTCTCGCACTTCTCGGGCGAGGCGCACTTCTTCAATTAATAGGTCACTGAAGGCGGATTGTCCTGAGAGCAACAGTAACAAGCGATCGCAAGCTTGTAGTTCCTGTTGCAGTTGTGCCACTCCCTTCTCTCCCGACTGGGGATGATTCCCAGCAAAGATAATTTGATGACCCGCACTGGCGATCGCCCGTTTTAAAGGGTCAAGGAGTCGTTCATCCGGTTGGCGATCGCCGAAAAATATGGCCACTTTCCGACTCACCATTGCCGGAGATGAAATAGCCGCGATCGCACTTGATGTCTCCCGTATCACCAGGGAGTCTGCACCTCGGGCGATTGGCGAACCGAGACTCACCTCCAAACCGGGTAACACCGAGGCGCGATGTTGCACCCAGCGTTGATCCAGAAATGCTCGCAGTTCGCTTTCCTTCCCGCGAGTCCCCCCTTCAATCCCAAATTTCTTATAAACTTGGCCCATCCGTTTGAGGCAGGCTCCTTTTGAAGTTTCTACCTCTTCGGCAATATCTTCATAATCCTGATCCTCGGCAAACCGGAGCAAAAAAACTCGCTCCTGATCGGGAGAAAGCTGATGCTGATGAGCTATCTGAGTTAGGAACTCGCGGGAAAACACCGATTTACTACCCCTTAACGATACAATCATAGAGACTCTGTTATCCTCGGATAGTTCCTCCGTTTCAGAGGCTACCCCAGAATTTGCCTTCATTTATAAGATATCTTACTACAGAACCGATGACTTATCCGGATTAATCCAGATTTTTCAGAGGGTATAGCCCCTATTTTGGGAAAATCAGGTAGTTAAGGAGGATAAATCTTTTAGTTACAGAGGCTAGGGCTTGTCAGGTTGGTGAGCATGGGGACCCCAAGCGGCGCTCCCTGTGCTAAGGGGCGAGCTTTCAGAGGATGAGTCCAGGGACCGCGATATCTGGACCTTATGAGTCTAAGAACTGTTAGATTGAGGTTTTGCCTGTTTTCAATTCTCTCTCTTCCCTCCTGCCGTCGCACCCTTTCGGGAAAATCCCTGACTGTTGATAGAGGTAAGCTCATGGGCGATCGGCTACGATTAACGTGAATAAAATGAACCTCCATGAATGGTTAGAATAAGTTAGATGCCCTATAGCAGGGTTCAAGTTGCCATCCGGTTTTAGTTCGCGCTTATTCTTGAATTTGTAACGGTGAATAATGGATTCCGATGGACAATCAATTTCCCTTCTCTGGGTTGATCTCCCCTAACCGCTTTATTCCGGTCCAGGAAACCGTCCTGTCTCAGGATAATTTTTCAGACTCGGCTATTGCTGGAAAGAGTATCAAAATCCTCAATTGGAATGTTGCTAAAAATAATAATACTTCTAAATGGGCTAACGACTTTTATCATCTTGTAGAGCGGCATCAGCCTGATTTAATCTGTTTTCAAGAAATTGAATTAAATAAAAACACCCAAAAAATTTTAGCGTTAGAGTCTATGGGGTGGAGGTTCGCCCCTAATTTTATCGATGCTTATTACCAAACTTATTGTGGAATTTTAACCGCCTCTAAAGTGCAGCCAGTTTCCAGTCGAGCAATTCTGACTCCAGAATTTGAACCTCTTACCAATACTCCGAAGGTTTCACTCGTTGCTGAATATCCCTTAAAAAAAACAGAACAAACGCTCTTGGTGGTGAATACTCATGCGATTAACTTTGTTAACTTAAATAAGTTTAAATCCCAACTCCAGAAACTAGAATCGGTTTTAGGCGATCGCCGGGAACCGTTGATTATGTGTGGAGATTTTAATACCTGGAGTCAACTGCGGTTTGATTTGTTGAAGTTGATGGCAAAACGACTGCACTTAATCTCGGTTCATTTTTCCCCAGAGGAACAAGCTAAACTTAAAACATTTTTGGGGTCGCCGCCTTTAGATCATATTTTTTATCGCGGGTTAACGCCCAAACCTCAGACAGCAAAGGTTTTAGATAAACTGTACTCCTCGGATCATAAACCGATGGTAGTAGAATTGGCCCTTGTCGTGTAACCTAGAAAACGCACAGCAGAAGAAGAAGCATTAAATAGGGAAACTGTGGATCTAAATTATATGGCCCTGGCGATTGCAACCATCGTCAGCTTTTATGGAGTGGGATTGGGGACGGCAGGTCATGCAGTCATGACAGTGCGATCGTCGCGGGGTGCGGTAGCTTGGGCCATTTCTCTGGTTACCTTTCCCTTTATTGCCCTTCCCATGTATTGGCTATTTGGAAGCCACAAATTTTATGGATATGCCAATGCCCATCGCTATGCTGACCGAGAATATCGGGGAATTATTCAACAAGTTTATCAGGATATTCGACTATGTTCCGGGCCTGAACCGGAAAACTTTAAGGAAATGGCCCAATTAGCCGATGAATTGACCCAACTTCCTTTTACCTCGGGGAACGCCGCTACCTTGCTGATTGATGGAACCCAAACCTTTCCGGCGCTTTTAAAGGCGATGGATGCAGCGAAGGATTACATTTTAATTCAATTTTATATTGTACGAGAAGATGAAATTGGCCATGCTTTTAAGGAAAAAATGATTGCCAAATCCCGGGAAGGAGTAAGGGTTTATTTTATTTATGATGCGGTTGGTTCTTATGCCCTTTCTCCTAAATATTTACGGGAACTCAGAAGGAGTGGCGTGTGGGTTACGTCCTTTAATAGTAGCAAACGGAGACGAAACCGATTTCAGCTTAATTTTCGGAATCATCGCAAAATTTTAATTGTTGATGGCAAACAAGCTTTTATCGGGGGGTTAAATTTGGGGAAAGAATACCTGGGAAAAGACCCCCGTCTTAGTCCTTGGCGCGATACTCATTTAGAAATTAAAGGTCCTTCAGTACAATGTATTCAAGTTTCTTTTCTCAAAGATTGGTATTGGGCGGTTCGAGAAATTCCCGAGGTCCATTGGACGATTCAAACAGCCGAGGAGAATCAAACGGCGATCGTTGTCCCTACAGGTCCCGGAGATCAACTACCCGCTTGTACCCTGTTTGTAGTGAGTCTAATCAACGCCGCCCGTCGTCGGTTGTGGATCACGAGCCCCTATTTTGTTCCCGATGAATCTGTCCTCACTGCTTTAAAATTGGCCGCCTTGCGTGGGGTAGATGTGCGGATCTTATTACCCAGTCGGCCTGATCATATCCATGTTTATCTCGCTTCCTTTTCCTATATCACGGAAGTTGTATGCACGGGCGTTAAGGTGTATCGCTATCGTCCGGGATTCATGCACCAGAAAGTGTTTCTCGTCGATCGCACTCTGGCAGGAGTGGGCACCACAAATTTAGATAATCGCTCCTTTCACATCAATTTTGAAATGATGGCCTTCGTAACAAATCATCGCTTTGTTACCGATGTTGAAACTATGCTGACCAGTGATTTTGATAATGCCTATTTAGTGGATCACGCTCAACTAGCTCATCATCAACTTTGGTTTCGGTTGGCGGTGCGTGTGGCCCGTTTAATGTCGCCTATTCTTTAAAAAATTCGGGTCCTAAATCGCGGATTGCTTTTTCCTTTCTTTTATCCGTGGGAGCATCTTTCCTTCTTTCAGAAATAGGGAGCAAGATGCTCCCATTCCTTATTAGACTTATGGCAGAATTGTCTTAAGCCCCCCTTATTAAGGGGGGTTGGGGGGATCTCTACTCCAGGAAAGCGAGAAATCTAATAAGTTAGATTGACTCTCATCAACCCCTTACTGATTCCAAACAAAAACTTGGGCTTCATATTCACCCAAATCGAGGACTAATTGGTTATCGTGAGATTCAATATCGTAGTTTCTTGTCCATTCGTGCCATTTTCCATTTTCGGGAAAGTCGGGAATGGTATAACCTCCGAGAAAATTCCCGGAAAAATTGGCTACGACGACAACTCGGGACCCTTCGTCATTCCAGCGAATATAAGCGATCACTTGATCGTCGGGATTTTCGTGGATGAACTCGATGTTTACACTTTGAATGGCATGATTTTGCTTGCGTAAGGCGATTAAACCTTTATAGTAATCAAACAAACTGCGGTTGCGTTCGTTGTCTAATAGATACCATTTGAGTTCGCAAGTTTGGTTGGGATGTTGGCAGCTATCTTGACCAAATTCTTGACCCATCCATAGCATGGGAATACCCACGGTGGTCATTAAAATTGCTGCCCCTAATTTAGTTCGCCCAAAAGCAGGGTCATCAAAAATACCGCGCTCACCTAACAAGTTGAGGATTCGTTCCTGGTCATGGTTGGATAGGTAATTAATGACATTGGTTGTGTCTTCATAGCCCTGCTTTTTGCAATCTAACACTTCTTTGAGTTGTTCCATGTCCAAGCTGTCATTATTGCAGATATAATCCACTAAGAAGTAGTGAAAACTATCGTGCCAGCAGCCGTCCATCGGACCTTCAAACCGTGCGTATTTCGGTTTTTCGGGGATATGTTCGCCGATATTATAAAAGGGTTTAGACCCAGCGGTTTCTCGGGCGAGGTTGGCAATCCAATGTAAAAACTCCCAATTAGCAAGTTGACTTAAGGCATCATAGCGAAATCCGTCAATATGATATTCTTGAATCCAATACTGGACGACATCCCCGGTAAAAGACCAGGCTGGCCGAATATCTAAGTTAGGATCATGATGATCGTAATTAAATTCGGGACCCCACCAGTTGTTATCATCATCGGGATAATGCTTATGGTGATAGTACCAGTAATCGCGGTCAATTTTTAACAAGGGACATTCTTCATTACAATGATTCAAAACGATATCCAGAATCACCCGAATTCCTCGGGCATGACATTCATCAACTAAGTGCTTTAAGTCGAAGGGGGAACCGTAATGGGAGGCGGGGGCAAAATAGTGATTGACGAGATAACCCCAGCCGTTGTCTCCTGCCATGACGGGCATTAATTCGATCGCATTAATGCCCAAGTCTGCTAAGTAATCTAATTTAGCGATCGCTGCTTCAAAACTTCCTTGAGCTAGGTCCTCTTTCTGACCGCAAAAGTTACCCAGCAGCATTTCATAGATGACTAATTCCCCATTACTGGGTAAGGGAACTTGATCATGCTGCCAAACATAAGTATCAACGATCGGTTGTCCTTCTTTAATTCTGATAATTCCATTTTGCCCGGTTTTATCAATTTCCTTGGCATAAGGGTCGATCGCATACACCCACGAATCTGGGTCTAAATATTCGGTTTTAGTTCGCACTCGGAATTTATATTCATAAACCCCATCTTCGAGGTTGACTGATGTGCGAAAATAACCCTGGTCGTCTTTTTCCATCGGAATGTTTTCCCATTTGGAAAATGAGCCGATTAGTGCGACCTCTTTATTATAGGGTGCAAACAACTTAAATTCAATCGCCTTAGCCATTAAAGTTCTCTCTTGTTGTAAAAAAATAAATGCGCAGCAAAACCAACGGGTTGTCTATTGAGACTCCTGATGAGTTGGCTTAAAGGTGGTATGGGTCCAAAGAAAGGAGGGCTTTATACGAGACTCCTTATTCCATCCAGGGGGAAATTGTCTGCTCGATTTAGCTGACCTTTTCGGGGAGGGGATGAAGGCGCTCTATGGAGTACCTTTTTGGGTCATGATAGGAATGATAACTCAGCTCAATTCTCAGGACTCTCTAACTGAAGAAAGTATCATCTATCTATCGGAAGTTAGATCTTTGGGGAAGGGGGGCAGATGGGGAACAAAAACCCAGGGGTCAAGATTCGGGTCAGACGATCGCCCTGGGGCGGTCCAAGGATGAGTAAAAGGGAAAAGTTTTACCGGGGAGTCGATGCAATGGCAGCCAGATATCTCCTGAGCCGTTAAAATGGAACGATTGATAAAAACCCCAGTCGCAGTGCGCTAACCGTCAACTGTATTAATCTCATGGAATTTAAAAGTCCGGCTTTTTTTATTGGTAATACCCTTCCGTTTGAACATACCTGCGATGGTGAAAACAGTTCTCCACCCCTGAGTTGGGACTCCCCGCCGCCAGGGACAATTAGTTTTGTGTTAATCATGGAGGATCCCGATGTGGCTACGCGTAGCTTAACTCACTGGCTGGCTTATGATATTCCGGCGAATATTCGTCACCTGCCTCACGGAGTGCCAAACGAACCGAGACTGGAACGAGGAGGAGTCCAGGGAAAAAATGATTTTGGCACGTTAGGATATAGTGCGCCTTGTCCCGATTCGGGAACCCACCGCTATTTTTTCAAACTGTATGCTTTAGATACACTGCTGAGTCTGGAACCGGGAGCAACCAAAGCGGAGGTAAAATCGGCAATGGAAGGTCATATTTTAGGGGCTGTAGAACTGATGGGACGGTATGGTAGAACGGGTTAATTGAGACTGGATGGGCGAGGGGTCGAAGCTATAGGGCGATCGCCTCGCCTGATTTACTCCGAATTTGGGTAACCGATCCCACTCCTGGAGTACCTGACCCAGGTTACACTATCGAAAAGTCCAACCCGATGGTGTTCTGATGGCGAAGGTCTACAGTACGCAGGAGTTAATCGAAATTTTAGAACAGGAGCGCCGCGCTTGCCTCAGAGGGGAGCGTTTGAACTTGTCGGCGACTCCGGCGATCGGGCTTTCGGTGGTTGACCAGTTCCTCAAGCCCGAAGGTCTGCAAAAGTTTACGGCCTATCAAGATTTTAAAGCGGCAGTGCATGAATATCAGCGATCGCATCAGGTGTCGGGTCTGATTTGCCATGAAATCACCCTGAAAGGCAAAACCCTCTCCTATCCTCAACTCCACGATCAGCTTATTGCGCTACCCCAGGACCTAGAGACCCTGAAGGCGGCAAAACCTGCTCTGTTGTCGTTTTGGTCGGAAGTTACTGAGGGAATGGACTTGTATCTGCGGATCAATAATGGCTTGAACGATCGCCAGATTTCTAAAGCCGATGTGGAGGCGATCGCCCTCAAAACTGAATGGGCGACCCTGTTTAAATGGGAAAAATCCGATTTTCTGGAAATCCTGCTACAACTGGGATGGGGCAAACCGGAAGAGGCATCCTATCGGCGAGCGTGGCCCGAATCGGGCACCGAAGACATTCATGCGGTGAATCCGGGCAATCAACCCATTTGTTAGCAAAAACCCGGTTTTTAACCCCGCAGAAGAAACCGGGTTTTTAACCTCATTTGTTACTGATTTCCCAAAATTTGTGTAAAAACCCGGTTTCTCATCCCATCAGATATCCCACCTCTAGTTTTTCAGTTCGCCATTTTGCCAACTGCCCTCGATGCGGGTGCCGTCGGCATAAATATAAATGCCGGTTCCGTGTTTTTCACCCTCAGAAAATTCACCCTCGTAGCGATCGCCGTTGGCGTAGGTGCAGCTTCCGGTGCCGTGAAATTTCCCCTCCAAAAATTCGCCTTCACAGCGATCGCCATTGGCAAAACTGTAAGTGCCTTGTCCGCTAAATTGACCATTTTGAAAGGTGCCGGAATAGCTGTTGCCGTTGGCAAAGGTAAACACGCCTTCCCCATTAAATTTTCCCTCTACAAATTCCCCTTCATATCGATTGTTATTCTCAAAGGTTAGAGTTCCGCGTCCTTGGGGTTTACCATTGACAAACGGTCCTTGATAACGGTTGCCATTGGTAAATTCCCGCACTCCTTCCCCGTTAAATTGGCCCTCCCTAAATTCCCCCTCATAGCGACTGCCATCGGCAAAGGCGAAAATTCCCCGGCCCTCGGGTTTACCATTGACAAACGGACCTTCGTAGCGATCGCCATTGCTATATTCCCGCACGCCTTGACCGTTTAATTGCCCTTCGGTAAATTCTCCCTCATAGCGTCCGCCCTCGGAGAAAGTATAAATGCCGCGACCCTGGGGTTGACCATTAACTAATTCCCCTTGATAACGATTGCCATTAGTATATTCACAGGAGCCTTGGCCATTCAGTTTACCCTCGACAATTGGGCCAGTGCAGCGGTTGCCATTGGGAAATACAAAGGTGCCGCTACCGGCGGGAGACCCTTCTACAAATTCTCCCTCGAAGCGGATGCCATTACCGGAGGTATAAGACCCGGTCCCGTGAAACTTGCCATCTTTGAAGGCGCCTTCGTAGCGGTTGCCATTGGCAAATTCGCGCACTCCCGTTCCATTAAATTGACCGTTGCTAAATTCGCCTTCATACCGACTATTATCGGCAAAGGTATAAACGCCTCTGCCGTGAGGTTGGCCCTCTTTAAATGCTCCCTCATAGCGATCGCCATTGGCATAGGTACAGACTGCCGGACCGCTGAGTTTGCCCTCTTGTAGTTCTCCCTCACACCGACCGCCATCGGGTAAGGTGACCACTCCGGCGATCGCAGGCCGGGGAAGACTCAGGACAAGTGCGATTTCTACGGTAAAGGCGATCGATAAAGTAATTCCGAATTGTTGGATAAAACGAAGCATGGATATATTATCTTCAGGGTAAACAACATCTATTTGGGGATATTGATTTCTGGTTGCGGTGAAAGTACAAGGAACTCCCACCGAACCCCATCGATTTAGGAATCCTCTAGGCGAAACGGAATTCGGACGAGTTGATTCTGCCGACCATTGTCCGACTCCTTAAATTTCCAACTCCAAATTTTGTCCATTGCTGATTCATCAAGTGCCGAGTGACCACTGGACTCTTCGAGTCGGACGTCAGTCACGTTACCCGAGGGGTCGATATCCACACTCAGTAATACAACCCCTTCCCATCCTTCCTCTTGGGCAATTTGAGGATATCGAGGTTTACCACAACTATCACATTCTACCGATCCCGACCCGTTGGGGGAACCGTTGGGAGAACCCACAGGGGCTCCGGAATTACGGCCCGGATCCATCGGCCCAATATTCCCGCCAAAGGGTTGAGAAGCGGTATTATAATCACCGTTTCCAGTCCAGGTGGAGGGGGAATTGGAGGTGGAATCCGTCCCGCTAGAATTGGCGTTTCCCGTTGCTTCCAAATCATTCAAAAAGTCAGAACCCGTGTCCCCACCCGCCTCTCCACCGCCCGGGTTAGGGTTGACAAAAGGAGATTCCTGGGTTCGCGGTGGCGTACTATTGGCATTCAGGTTGAGGGGTTCATTCAGACCCGAGTCGTTGCTGTTATTCCAAGTTGAGGGTGCAGTTTCCTGGGTTTCCCCGATGCTAGGTGCGGGATTGTTAGTTTCCAGTTCTGACAAAAAGTCGGAATTGCCTGTATTTTCGGGTCTAGGATTGATGACAGGGTTGGCAGCAATGTCCTCCCTGAGTTGTAGATCTGGATCAACGGGTTCCTCGGGAGTGTCGTTGATGCTGTCATTCTCAGGCGATGGCGTTGTGGGGTTACTGTCTTCTAAGCTGGAGAGGGGGTCGGAACTGGGAAATTCGGCGAGTACCTCTTCCCGAGGGGTTTCGGGTAAACTGCCGGTAACTGGGGGTTCTATAGGCTGTAGTTCATCCAAGGGTTCGTTCAGGGAACGAGTATTCTCTGCAAACGGATTCGATGAGACGACTTCCTGATCTTCCAAGGCGATCGCCTCATTCGTTGCGGGAAATTCGTTCATCCAGTCGGATTCTGCAACCCCCGTTTCTGGTAAGGTACTCACCACAGGCGGATCGGGCAGTCTCTCTGGGGGAGTTAACTGGGGCATGGGTTCTAAGTTTTCGGTCTCCGGTGCCGCAGCGATCGGTGAACTTTCCACCGGATCCAGAGGCGGTGCTTGCGGTGGCGTTAAGGGTGCTGGACTGGGTATCGGTGTAGGCGTGGGTTGTGCCACGAACGGTTCGGGCGCTGGCGCTTCCTGCTGTCCCAGTAGGGGTTCGGGAGTTTCCCCAGTTTCTGGTTCCGGCATCGGTTCCGGTTCCGGCATCGGTTCCGGTTCCGGCATAATGGGTTCCGGTTCCGGCATCGGTTCCGGTTCCGGCATAATGGGTTCCGGTTCTGGCATCGGTTCCGGTTCCGGCATGATGGGTTCCGGTTCTGGGGTAGGTTCCGGTTCTGGGGTGGGTTCCGGTTCTGGGGTGGGTTCCGGTTTCAGTTCGGGCGGTGGCGCTTCCTCCTCCGGTTCGGGTTCATCGAGAACAACAAATTCAATCGGTTCCTCGGTGAATTCCTGGGAGTGGTTCCCCATCCAGTTCAAAGTCACGGGCAACACCACCAGATGCACCACTGCGGAACCCATTAGGCCCCATGCAATCAGCTTTTTGATTTGCTCCTCTTGTTGTTCTCGGTGCGCCGCAGAAACGGTAGAAAAAGTCATGCCTTCAGAATCTCCAGAATCTCCTCAGAACAAAGGTGTGGACAACATGGGCGCGATCGCTCTGTCCTGTTTCTCCAACACCCAAAAAATGCCGGAGTAATACCCTTTAAAGTTTTTAGCACTATTGAAAGTTATTTGCAATAGGTTTAAAAAAATATTAGCGCTATTAAAGCCAATTAAGAGAAAAGTACCCGAACTCAAGGGGGGTGAGGGTCCATAAAATAAGGGGGATAATTTGTCAACTCAAGGGGGTGACCCTCGGTTTTAGGGCTTGAAATTATTTACCTGCAAGGGATTCCAGGCTTTTGCCCTTCCCTGTCCCACAGAGGAACGTCCCCAAATTCCGATAAAATCTTCCCTAGACCCTTGAAAATTAGTTGCAATTGTGTATAGGTTTTTTAAGAAACTTTAGTAACAAGAGAGAGGGGCCTGTTAGCTAACATCGGCACCGTTATCCTTTCCTGACGGAACGCTACGCCGGGTGTGGGTTTTTGCTATTCAGTGAATTTTTGCCCAGGTTTTGAGGAAAAAGGGAGAAACGTGAGAAACTGCGTCACTTTGGCAGGATAAATGGAGTGAGACTGCCCGATTCGGGTCTTTTATCACTTCAAGGCGATCGCAATGGATCATCCCTTCCAGTGATTGATATTCAATTTTAAGGCAATAATAGCTGTTCTCTTCATCTTGTTCTAAAATCTGACAGTTGACGCTATAATTAAACCAATCCCAGCCTAAACGGTGAAGCAATTCTCGTTCCCAAATTTGAGCCGGATGGGGTAAAAGTGACCAACCGCGATACACGGGATCTAATACATCAATATCTCCCTGGCGGGTGAGAATTGCTGTCAAGGATTCGGGGGTGAGTCTCCCATAAAACCGACCCTCGGGAAAGGCGATCGCAGTGGGCGCAAACCGATGCCCTCCAAAGTGGGTACATTGCCAAATTCTGACTTGATTTAAAGATAAATTTTCCACGGTTTCTAAGGCTTGCCGATAAAAAATATTTCCATATCTGGCACAGCATTTATCGTAACTGCCATGAGTACAAATTAAAATATCTTTCGGGTCCGGGACTGCTGGATTAATGTCAACTCCGGGTATCAAAAATGGGTTTTCTATTTGAGCCTGCGTAGGCAGGCTTTGTCCATATAGACCCACCCTTGAGGGTGCGGGTTTTTGCAAACCTCCCAACAAATTGGTTTGTAAAATCGGCAGGGTTGCCTCAAGATTGCTTACATTAAATTCTTGCTTTTGATAGCCCGAAGCGAATCCAAGAGGTTTGCGGAAAATTAGGATTTTAGTAGTGTTACCGGGGCGATTCCCATAAATAAAGCCGAAGCGCACATTTAATTTATTGTCATGAACTGCTTGCCTGAATTGCAGATAATCTCGTTTTAATTCTTCAGAAAGTGCGGGAGAATTCCAGATTTCCATCGTCCAAGGGGGCGGGCATTCCAGAAATACATAAATAGGGGCAGTATCCGCCGTTCCGATTAAGTCCTCTCCCTCGGTTTGTTGCGAGCAAAAAAATTGATTCATCATCCTCTTATTTTCTTAGGTAGACTGATAATTCCCCTCCCATTGCCCGGATTAATGCCTATTTTTAAGCCATTTTCCCCCGGGTTTGCCACAGCAACCAGAGGAAATAAGGAGTGCCGATCGCCGCAACGACTAACCCAGCAGGAATTTCTTTTGGGGCTAATACCACTCGGCCAAGGGTATCAGAAATTGCGACTAAAAGCGCACCTAAAATTGCTGCAAATGGCACTAATTTTCGATGATTTGTGCCAACCAGAATTCGGGCGGCATGGGGGGCAATTAATCCCACAAAACTAATAGTTCCCACGGTGGAAACGGCTGCGGCAGCTAAGGCAACGGCGATCGCCAGTAAAATGCCTCGGGCTTTTTGCAGGGGAATTCCTACCAACCGGGGTACATCATCCCCCAGGGCCATTAAATCCAGCCAACGTGAGAAAATCCAAGCAATGGGCAGCAGAACTAAGGGCCATGCAATTAAGCGCCACAAATCCACCCATTCCCGGGCGTAAGTGCTACCAGACAGCCAGACTAGGGCTTGGGCGACGCGCAATTTAGCCATGACAACTAACAGGTTGATTCCGGAACTACAGAAGGCAGAAACGGCAATTCCCACGAGGGCTAAACTGGCGGGGGAAAGTCCATCGCGCCATGCCAGGAGACAGACGGCAGCAAAGGCAACAAAAGCACCCACAAACGCCGCGATCGCCACCGCTTCTACGGGGGGATTCGGCAGTAAGATAAGGACGCACATCGCCCCTAATCCTGCGCCAGAGGTAATTCCAACGATTTCCGGACCGGCGATCGCATTTCTCACAACCCCTTGCAACAGCAACCCACTCACCGACAGGGACGCCCCGGCAAAGATTGCCACCAGCAGACGGGGTAAGCGGAGGTTGAAGATAACTTTTTGTGAGAGTGCAGTTCCGCCTCCGAGGAAGGTTGCTAGGATTTCAGAGAGGTTCAAGGTAATTCCACCCCAGACTAATCCAGCAATTAAGGCGACTGTCAGGGCGACAATTGCAGTTCCCAGTAACAACGGATAAGAGAAGCGACGGGAAGGACTATGGCTGGAAGTGAGGGCGGTTCTCCCTTTGCCTCCATCCAAATTGGCAGTTTTCCGGACTAATCCAATTAAAAACGGTGCACCCACAAGGGGAATGACAGTGCCTACGGGAATTTCGCTTAGGTTGGTTTTCACACTTTGGGCGAAAATATCCGCAGCAACGAGGACCACCGCGCCCCAAATAGCTGAACCGGGCAGCAAGAGGGCGTGAGGGCGACATCCCATTAATCGCACTAAGTGGGGGGCGACTAATCCGATAAATCCAATGGGTCCGACGACACTCACTGCAACTGCCGCCAGGAAGACAGCGATCGCCGTCCCAGATAAGCGGGTGAGTTGCACCCGTTGTCCCAGCGATCGCGCCATGTCATCGCCGAGGAGTAGCACATCGAGAGAGTGGGACATCAAGAGGGCTAACCCAGCGGCGATCGCCACCCGAGGAAAGGCGTAAGCACTATTACCCCAGTCTGTTTGTAGTAACGAACCGGCCCCCCAAAAGAATAATCCCGTGGTTTGATTTTCATAAAAGACTTGCAAGAGTGCCGTAAATGAAGCCAGGGCAAGGGAAACGGCAACCCCGGAGAGGGTGAGACGAATGGGAGAAACCTCGACTCCGGCAGCAATTGCGTAGGTTAATCCCGCCGCCAGCAATCCCCCGGTGAGTGCCACTAAAACAGGCGATCGTGCGAACAAGTCTGGGGCAAAAATTCCTGTTGCTGCCACCGCAAAATAAGCGCCAGCATTAATCCCCAGAGTAGAGGAAGAAGCGAGGGGATTGCGTGTAACGGTTTGTAGCAATGCTCCAGCAATTCCCCAAGCGGCCCCGGTAATGACTGCGATCGCCGCCCGAGGCAAGCGCATCAATCGCACAATATTATGGGTGGCAAGTTCAGCATTGGGGGCAACAAGAGCGTTGAATGTTGTCCCTATATTAATATCAGTTTGTCCCTGAATTATATGGATAAACAGCAACATCACCAGCAGCAACAATCCCCCCAGCAAAATCATCGCCGCCGAAATCAATTGTCGAGAAGCAATTGGAGATAATTTAGATCCAAAAATCTTAAACACTATTCTATAATTAATCCCAAATCCGATTATCAAAAGTAAGTTTTCTCTACCAGCCCGCGCAGGCGGGCTTCGTCCGTAGAGCCAGACCCTTGAGGGTGCGGGTTCTTGCGCGTTAAAGCATATTTGCCTGCACCACCTTGTCTACAAATACCTCCGCCGAAAGCGGACCGCCAAATATCCAAGTATCGCTACCAATGGAGTACAAGCGACTCTCTTTCACAAATGCCAAATTCTTCCAGATTGGATTTTGTTCTAACTGCTTGAAATAGGGATTATTCTCTTCTTTACTATAGAAAAAATTGGCATTTTCTACAGGAGGCAGAGATTCAATCCAGACGGTGTTAAACCCAAATGGATCTACCGCGCCTTGCCAAGCATTGGTTAAACCCAATTGTTGCAAAATTTGCACCGCCATTGCATTATCATTAAACAAACGAATTTGCGGCGCACCCCCGACAAATTGACCGAGAATAAAGGGATTTTGGGCAAGTTGTTTCCCCTGTAGCTGTTGGGCGGCAGCCTCAAATTTTGCTTGCATTTCTTGCAAGACTGCCTCGCCTTTTGGTTTAGCATTCACCACGTCGGCAATTTTGAGAAAAGTTTGTTCCATTTCATCCAATTGACGAATCCCGCTTTCTGGGGCGGGATAGGGGTCAAATAATAAAGTAGGCGCGATCGCAGAGAGAGTATCCACAATTGCCTCATGGCGCAACTTCACCCCAATAATCAGATCCGGTTCCAATTGGGCGATCGCTTCCAAACTCGGTTCCTGCCGGGTTCCCACATCTACCACCGTATCCGCCAGTTGGGGTTCAATTTGCACAAATTGGTTATAACCAGCAATATCCGCCACCCCCACCGGCTGAATTCCCAAAGCTAACAAATCTTCCACATAAACCCATTCTAATGCCACAATTCGCGTGGGTGTTTCTGCAAATTCTAGGGAAGAATTTACCTCGGTTTGAGAGGGGATACCATTGGTACAGGCAACCACTGCCAAACCCAGAAAAAAATAAACAATAAATCTAAATAATTGCCCCAGATAATCCCCAATCCAACAATGAAAATCAATGTTCATCAAGTAGCCCGCGCAGGCGGGCTTTGTTCCTATAGCCCCACCCTTCAGGGTGCGGTTTTTTTCACTTTTACCCTTCATCCGACCCCCTTAATTTCTTCTAAAATTCCCAATTCCGACGGAAAGCAAGTCGGAGTTCCCGTTACCGGATGGGGAATCACCGTCATTTCTACACCAAATCCGGCGAAAATATTCTCCGGCGTCATCACTTCTGCCGGAGGACCACTGGCAATCAATTCACCGGAACGCACCATCAAAATATGATCGCTATAGGCAGCAGCTTGATTCAAATCATGTAACACCCAACCGACGGTTATTTTCCGTTCCCGGTTGAGGGTTCTAACTAATGCGAGAATATCAATTTGATGGCGAATATCTAAAAATGTTGTCGGTTCATCTAATAGTAAAACCTGGGTTTCTTGGGCTAATGCCATCGCAATCCAAGCCCGTTGACGTTCGCCTCCAGAAAGGGTATCCATCAGGCGATCGCGTAATGAAGTGAGCCCAGTTACCTCTAATGCCCAATCCATCGCCCCCTGATCGTTGTGAGACAGTCCCCTAAACAGCGATCGATGGGGATATCGCCCATAGGCGATCGCCTCCCACACCGTAATTCCAGCCGGGATATCCGGGGACTGCGGCAGCATCGCCAACTGACGGGCAATTACCCGAGTCGGCATTGTAGCAATATCTCGCCCATGCAGATAAATTGCACCCTGCTGCGGCTTTAAAAGTCGCGCCAGGGTGCGTAATACGGTGCTTTTTCCCGATCCATTGGGTCCAATTAAAGCCGTCACCTTTCCTGTTTCCAGGGAGAGGGAAAGATTAGGAACAATCGGGCGATCGCCGTAACTAATGTTCAGGTTGCAGGCATTAATGGCAACCAAAATGAGTCCTCCTTACGTTGTCAACAATTGGGCTAATTGTACTCTAGGTTTGCATCATTTTTTCCCTAATTTCCACTTAAACTCCCGACTTTGGATTTAGCCCGCGCAGACGGGCTTTGTCCGCAAACGCCGCACCCTTGAGGGTGTCGGCGGCTTTTTTAAAAACCTATTTTTACCGGGTCCTCTGCCACTTCATATAAGGCATTAGTGACAGTTCCGAAAGCAGAAGCATGAGGGCGATCGCCATCGTCGGCATATCCATAAGTAATTAACCGATTGCGATTTAAGCACAGTTTGGTAAACTTTGGCGCAAGCAGATTGAACAATTCAAATCGTTCTTGCAATTCCGGGAAGCGATTTTGATAGTTTAAAATGGCTTGACGCACTTGTTTCCAAAAAGCACGTTCCGGATAGTTGTGATACGTTTCCACAATATCGGATAAATAGCGATGGTGGCAAATGAACAATCCGGCAAAAATAAACTGGCAAAGTCCTTCCGGAGGTTCGGTGAGTAACACTGCCCGTAATTCTGGAGAAATAATATTTAATTCCGGCAGAGGATGACGACTGATATTGACATCATCTACAAAATCTTTCATTGCCAAACGATGCGGTATATGATTTTTGAGGACTAAAATTGTGTTTTCCCCATGAGGAGAAAACACCACCCCATAACGATAGAGGTAATGCAACAGTGGGGGTAAGATGATATTAAATAGTTGTTCCAGCCATGCTTCCACTGTCAATCCTGATTTTTCAATTAGTTGGGAAATAAAGGGTTTGCCATTACCATCGATATGAACCAATGCGGCTAAAGTGATTGGTTTTTCCTCCGGTTCGCAATAGGAAAGCACACTTTCCCGCCAGAGACAACCCAGCATTTCTTTATACTGATAAGGTGCGCCTTGAAGTTCAGTATAGTAACAGCGATCGTAGTTGATGCTGGCAACTTCTCCCGGGAGAATCATGCGGCATTCTTCCGATAGAAAAGGGTCGCGATCGCAGATAGATTTGACCAATTCCGTGACTTTGGGGGCGATAGCCGTTCGTTCTCCTGGCAATCCCCGATAGACTAAGGTATTGAAAATACTCAGGGGTAATTTAACGTGACGCTTTTGGGTATTGCTGATATTGACAAAGGTGCGGATTGACTGTTGAGGTAAATAGCTGTCAGGACTTTTTCCTAAAAAGATAATCCCCCCAGTGGCAATTTCTTCTGCATACAGGGATACCACGATATTATTCCACTGCCAATCATGAACCGGCATGAAGAAATAATCATCGGGATTGACGAAATGAGCATTCAGAATGTCCTGAAATTCTGCAATCGTGGCTTGTCCTAATTCTTCCTGAATTAGAGTTTGATAAGTCAGGGTTTCTACGGCATTAAATTGCGCGCGTTCTTTCAATACCGCAATCCAAGTTAGATGAATTGGTTGCTTACTTTCGGGGGCATGGGCAAGATAATCATCATATCCAAACCCAATCCGTCCCTTGTTAAATGTAATCCAAGGATGTCCTTCCATTTCCCCTTCTAACTGGGCATAATCCAACCCCAGTAAGTCGATTTGTTGAGATTCTTTCCGGGCATCCAGATGAGCATCTGCGAGTAAAGTATTGCTGAATTCTTTAATCAAATGTCCGGCAGTTTGTGCCGTCATTCCCACAGCGGTATGAGAATCGAGAACAAACTGGAAGGGATTTGTCGTCACTTCCCAGGCTGTCCCATTCCACCGTTGAATTGATTCAACTTTGACCCGGTAGCTATCAAATAACCGTTGTTTGGCTTCAAACTGATAGGCAATCCCTTCCGGCAAAGATAGCTTATAACGCGCTTCAGACTCGCTGATTTGTTCGATGAGTTCCGGTTGAATAATTTCCTCATACATGAACTCTGACAGCATTTTTGCCAGTAGCTTCGCACTAACTTTTTGCCAGCGTTGGGGTTGTAAGGCTTGGTTGAGAGTGGCTAAATTTTCCATTTTTTTAATTCCTTAAAATCAATCACTTACTCGGTATTTCCACGGGAATCGGGCGAGGGACTCCAGCGAAAATTGTCCATTTTGCAAAGGCTAAATTTGCCAAACAAATTGCTGCTGCAACCCACAGGGGGGCGGCTAAATTATAGGTACTCACTACCCACGATGCCAGCAAGGGTGCAGACAAATGACCCAAGTTAGCAAAAGACATGGCAAGACTGTAATTAAAATGCAGGCGATCGCTGCTACTATTGCCAAATAATCTCAGTTCTAAAGTTGCCTGAGTTACGGCTAAACAAAAGCCATAAACGATGCGGGAAAGCACCACAATTCCTAGAGAGTTGGTCCACCCTTGGAGGAAGAGGGTCACAGCTAATACTCCAATTCCTATTAAATAAATCGAACTCAGACGTTCAGATTTACAAAATTTGCGGATGTAAGGTAAAGCCGCGATCGCCATGACGCTGGGAATCATAAACAGATAGCTACTTGTCACCAAATCTATATTAAAATTGTCGGCTTGGGTGACATAAGCGGTAAAAAAGGGACGCACTAAATTATTGGCAAGTTGAAAGGTTAAAATCACTAAGCCAATGGCAAGCATAAACCCCCATTGATTGCCAATTGCGCCTCTTGCTGTTTCTGATTTTTCCGGCTGGCGGGTGGATACCTTTCGCAGGATGAATAAACAGAGAAAAAATTGGAATAAATCCGCTGCGGTGACCCCATAAAATAGCCGCAAAGGTGCTTCTAAATTCACCATCCAAGCCCCAGCGATCGTTCCCGCAACAATGGCCCCATGAAATACGGCTTGATAGGTTCCTGCGATGGCAGATTGTCGTTCTTTCCCTGCCAGTTGAATGATTAAGGGGTAGACTAACAGGTAAGAACTTTTGAACAGTAGCAAACAAATGGTATAGGCAAGAAACTGATTTGCACTGGTACTGGTTGCCATCAATGCTGTCATCACCACTGCCCCCAATTGACCCGCATAGAGGAGATATTTAACCTCTAAAAAACGCGCTAAAAATCCCCATGCAGGCGCACAGATGACCACGGTTAACCGACAGACAAAGATGTAAAAGCCGGTATAGGCTAAATCCTCCACCCCAAATACTTTGCTGAAAAATTGGGGATAGAATGGCGAGAGTAAAACCTCGGAAAAAATCGCGAGGAATACACATAAAAAGAGGGCGCTAAATCCCAGGGATTTCTCAGGTTTCATCAAGCGACACCGAACTGCTGGAAAACATTGCGGCGATCGACTCGATAAACGCTTTCACCCAACAGGGTATTAATAATCACCGAGTTGCGATAACAGCCTAATCCTAAATCCGGTGCACCTACGCCATGACTGTGCAATTCGCCATTTTGCACAAAAATTTGATTGGGGATATCTTGGGTTAATGCCAGTCGGTAATCGAGGTTGACCCCATAGCGATTCTTGTCATCCCAACGAATCAAATTCCGAATTCCTTCAATACAGTTGGGAATTGCATGATCATAGCCTGTCGCGAGAATAATACAGTCGGTTTCATGGGTAAGGCGAGTTTCTTGTTGGCGATGTCGGTATCCCAAAATAAAGCGATCGCCTACGGATTCCACTTCCTTCACTTCCACCAGGGAGAGTAGCCTAACATCCGGTTGATTGCCACAAACAGAACGTTCATACAGCAAATCGTAAATATCGGCAATCGTTTTTGCACTAATGCCTTTATAAAGCAAGTTTTGCTGAGAGAGAATCACATCCCGTTTTTGCGGGGGTAAGGCGTAGAAATAATGGGTATAATCGGGGGAAAAATGCTCTAACCCCAGCTTGGAATATTCCATTGGGAAGAATCCAGGCGATCGCGTGTGCCATTCCAGGTGATAGCCATAACTAGACTGTTCCTGCAACAGTTCATAAAACACTTCCCCTGCACTTTGTCCTGAACCTATCACAGTAATGGAGTGAGACTCCCGACAGCGATCGCGCTTGTGCAGAAACTCGGCAGAATGAAAGATTTTCTCCGAATGAACCGTTATAAAACAGGAGGGAACTTGGGGAATACTTCCCACACCTAAGACTAAATGCCGGGTATTGTAGGTTAAAACTGCCCCAGTTTCAACCTGCCTGACTTGCACCTGATAATAACTTTCACTTCCCGTATTTTCCCAGGTAATTCCTTCCACTCGTTGTCCAAATTGACAACAGTCTAACTGTTGTGCCACCCACTGACAATAGTGGTTATATTCCTGCCGGGGAATGTGAAAATTTTCATAAAAATAGAAATGATACAGACGCGAATGTGCCTGGAGATAGTTGAGAAAACTATAGGGACTGGTGGGGTCTGCCATCGTCACCAAATCCGCCAAAAATGGCACTTGAATCGTACAGCCTTCGATGAGTAATCCCGAATGCCATTGAAACGCTGGTTTTTGTTCCAGAAACAGAGATTTAACACCTGTGGGGGCTAAAAGGGCCGCTAATCCTAAATTAAACGGTCCAATTCCTACGCCGATAATATCATAAAGGGGTTCAATCATGATTCCCACTTCTCCATAAAGCGATCGCGACTGCAAAACATCAAAGCGGCTTGTTTATCGGGTAATGTAATTTCCCGCTGAAATTCAAACCCACACCGTTCAAAAACATGAATCATTTTTTGATTGCGGATATCCGGTTCTGTGACAATTTTTTGAGTCGCCAAATGCTGCAACTGAAACGCCGTCATCGCCTTTAACAACGGTAAAGCATACCCTTTACCCAAATAATCCGGTTCCCCAATTAATAAATGAATCCCTTGGTCCTCTGGATGGGGTTGATAACACTTAGCAATGATATCGTCCTTCGTCCAATAGGACTCCCAATAACTCATGGGAACCCCATCGAAATACCCAATATAGAGCGTTTGATGAGTATCTGCGATCGCCCGTTCCAAATGCGACTGCATTTTATCCAAATCTAACCCCAAATTCCAAAAGGGAATCACATGAGGTTGATTCATCCACTGATGAATTCGCCTTAAATCTTCCCCTAACTGCACCTTGCGAAAAGCAATGGTTTTATTCAGGGTTGAGTCATGCTTCTGGTAAGCAAACCCCGGGTTTTTTTCTAACTCTATTGATGCCATACTATTTTGGTATTCTTCTATTCCTTGAGTCATTCCCCACGTTTGTAGTAACCCCTTCAGGTGTTGCCTTAAGATGACGCCTGAAGGAGTCACTACGAACGTTTGTTTTATAAACCGGCAACCAATGGATTATCCAACCCCACATACACCGACTGGGTTGCCAAAGAACCGATTAACTCATCCATATCATGAAATCTTGTTAGTAAATTGGCTTTACAGCGTAACTTAGGCTGAGATAAATTCTCCAAAATATTCGACCCATTAGTATTCCTGGTTTTTGCCTGTTCTAACACTTGGCGCAATTCAGCCAGCAAGAGGTTTTCATCTATCAATCCCGCTACGCCAAAGCCATTAATTAATCCAAACAAATTGTTTTGAAAGAAATAATATGCCAATCGTTCATCGGCTACTGCATCATCGCAGACGGTTTGACTTTTCTCCCCAATTCCCGGCAGAATTGCGTTGAGATGTTCATAACAAGACTGACGGAAATAATAGCCTTGGTTGTCCCGATAGTAAAACCGTTCAGGATATCCATCGGCTAACTGCAACACGCTATTTTGCTGATGTGCTTCTACCGCGATTCCATGCGTAAAGTACAACCAGAGAATCGGTTGTAAAGAAATTTGTAAGTAGCGACGGAACCAATCTAAACTTACCTCGGATGAGGTCCGCTTTTCTTGTTTGGCTAAAGTTTTAATTAGATGTGCTAGACGAGAACCATCCCCATAAATTGAATCTTGACAGAGGGAACTAATGCAGGTGGCATCGGTTGCCGGATTGGTTTGAAAGGGATTTTGGCGCAGAATTGTGGCAAAAGCAGGTAGGGGTTCGCCGTTGAATTTCACTGCTAGAAATGCGGGGTCCCGAATGATATCAAATTGAGGATAATTTTGCCGCAATTCTTCCCCGATCGCACCGGCTAAAATCTCATAGACTTCCACACTACGTTCCAACTCTTTATAAAGATTCATTCGTACCGAGTTGGTAATCTTCACATTCAGGGAAAGTTTGAACATGAATGCCGCATCAGAGTGATAAACCGTCCGAATGGAAGAGGTGGGCAAAAATGCCCGTCCTTGGGGTCCCAAATCTTCTATTAAACCTTGATTAAATAAAGTTTGTCCCACAGGTTGACGGCGCAAATATTGTGCTTGCCAGGGATGCAACGGCAGGAGGGAATAGTCATCCGGCTGGCAATACATCTGCTTAAATTCTTCAGACAGTTCCGGATCCGCAATCAGTTCACTTTTAATTAACTGGGTAGCAGTTTCTGGAAGTGCAGACCCTTCTAAAACTATCGAAGGATGCAATCGAAAATAATGTAAGGGAAATTTCCCTTTTAATTCGGGGGAATAAATCGGTAAATCTTCATCAGCAAACCCTTGACGACTTTTGGGAGTGGGATGCAACAAATGTCCAAAAATTAAGGCTTGTTCGGTTTCTCCAAAGGTGCTGTGAAACCCCGTAAGGATTTCCGCATCTCGACGCCGATCGCGCACGAATTGTTCGATATTGCGGCAACTTTGCACCACGCGCAACAGCAGTTCATCTTGGGACCCACTGCTATGATTTGCTAGGGATAATTCTTTGCTGAATAGGGCGACTAATGTCACATAATCCAGTTCTAATAGTTCAGGTTTTCCCGCCATTTGATAATACAGAGGGAATTCAAAACAATGCCGTCCCGTTGGGGAAAAATAGCGGACTCCCACCTTGACTTCTATGCCTTGATGCGGTAGAGAACAACAAATAATTTGTGGGGATTCCAGGCGGGTTTGCAGTTCCGGATACTCTTCTTTACGGGCAATTTTACCGCTGCCAGTTTCTTTAAGATAACAATTCAAAAAGCTTTGAATCGTAGCGCGATCGGCAATCTGTTTATCCGTTAGATTGATGTTTTGGTCTCGATTAATTAAGGCCAGTTGTTGTACCATTTTAATGAAATTAGAGAAGGGTGGCTAGTTCGACAAAGAGAAACTGAATTCAGTCCCGACTTGCTTCACTCTGTCGAGAATTCTCCCGATATCAGCGAGGGTAGTCCGAGGATTGAGTAAGGTAAATTTGAGATAAGTATTCCCGGCAATGCAGGTTTGCGCCAGCACAACTTCCCCCCGTTGCAGCAAAGTTAAGCGAATTTGGGAATTAATCCACTTATCCTGTTCTAGCTTCCCGGAACTGTAGCGAAAAACTACCGCATTCAGGGTTGGAATAGTGGCGAGTTCTAATTGGGAATCGGCGCGAATCATCTCGCCTGCTGCTGCTGCCAGTTCAATAGTTGTTTCTATCATTTCACCAAACTTTTTTCGTCCCAATGCCTGTAAAGAAATGCAGAGTTTTAGGGCATCAAATCGCCGAGTAGTTTGAATGGATTTTGTAACTAGATCGGGAATTCCTTCGGCTTCGTTGGTTTCGGGGTTAAGATAATCGGCGTGGAGTTTTATTAAGTCAAAATTAGACTTATTTCTGAGCAAAAATGCCCCACAGCTAATCGGCTGATAAAATAACTTATGAAAGTCTACAGTAATTGAATCTGCCAAATCGATTCCTGCCAGTTGGGGGCGATACCGATCGCTCATTACCAAAGCCCCCCCATAAGCAGCATCAACGTGCAACCACAACCCGGTTTTTTGAGCAATTTCTGCCAAGGGAAGCAACGGATCAATACTGCCAAAATCCGTAGTTCCAACGGTTGCCACAATCGCGATCGCCGTTAATCCTTGTTCCTGCAATTCTGCTAATTTCACCCGAACTGCATCGGGAGATAATCGGTAATTTTCGTCCGTCTCTACAGGAATCACTGCTTTTTCTCCCAATCCTAATAACGCACAAGATTGGCGAATCGTAAAATGTGCCACATCCGAACATAAAATGCGCCATTGATGCGCTTGCGGGGGTAATCCTTGCTGCTGAATTGACCAATTTAATGCTTGTTTTGCATAGCGATCGCGCGCCAGTAACATCCCCATAAAATTCGACTGGGTTCCGCCACTGGTGAAGATGCCATCTGCTGCCGCATCATAGCCAAATTCACTGCATAACCAGTTTGTTAATTGCTGTTCCAAAACCGTTGCTGCCGGACTTTGGTCCCAGGAATCCATCGATTGATTGGTTGCTGAAATCAACACCTCTGCTGCTAACGCCGGAATCAAGGGAGGACAATGTAAATGTGCGATACAGCAAGGATGGGTGACAACCACGGAATGCGCGATCGCCTTTTCCCCCACATTCTTAAGAATTTCTCCTAATAATTTTGGATTCTCCGGACAAATCTCCGTCCCTGCCAACCCTGCCACCAACTCAATCGGCGTCGCACCACTATAGGGCTGTTTCCGACTGGCAAACTGGTGAATCACCTCCTCTGCCGCATCCGCGATCGCCTGCCGATACGCCTCGATACTCCCCTCAGAATCCGTCAGAAAACAGCTATCCCACCGCCGATCCTCCGATGCGATCGCCCCTTTTTGTTCTACCTCTAACATTAGCTTACCTCTGCTAACTGTTCCGACATTAGCCCTTCTGCTGCCTTCACCGCTGCGGCAAATATCTCACAAACTTGGTCAATTTGCTCGGCGGTGATAATCAAGGGCGGTAAAAACCGCACCACCGAACCATGACGACCCCCCAATTCCAAAATCAACCCCCGACTCAGACATTCCGATTGGATGCGCCGCGCTAGTAAGGTATGGGCTGGATAACTGCCGCGATCGCAGGCTGTAGCGTCGGTATTCACGATTTCCACCCCCACCATTAACCCCCGTCCGCGCACCTCACCGATACAACGGGAATCCCCTTGCAATTGCCGCAAATGACCCATGAGGCGATCGCCCAATTCATGCGCCCGATCCACCAAGCCAAAATCCTGAATGTACCGCAGGGTCGCCAATCCTGCCGCCATCGCCATCTGATTACCTCGGAATGTTCCCGCGTGTGCGCCGGGAGTCCATTTATCCAAATCTTTGTGATACAACACCACCGATAACGGCAAACTCCCCCCGATCGCCTTCGATAACAACACCACATCGGGAACAATCCCCGCGTGTTCAAAGGCATAGAGTTTCCCCGTCCGACCCCACCCTGTCTGAATTTCATCCACAATCAGGGGGATGCCGCGATCTCGCGTAATCCGGCGAATCTCTCTCACCCAGCGATCAGGGGCTGGAATCGCCCCGCCTTCCCCTTGGACCATTTCCAGAATCATCCCGGCAGGGGGTGTAATCCCACTTTCTGGATCTGTGAGAATATGCTCAATATAATGACTGCTGAGGCGATGTCCAAACTCACCCCCGATACCAAACGGACAGCGATAATTATAGGGATAGGGGAGAAAATGAACCTCCGGCATCAAATTCGCAACTTGCTGTTTTGGTGCAAGGTTTCCCGTCAAACTTAACGCCCCATGCGTCATTCCATGATAACCGCCGTGAAACGATAGCATACTCCGCCGACCTGTTGCCGTCTTGACTAGCTTAACTGCCGCTTCCGTGGCGTCGGCCCCTGTCGGTCCACAAAACTGGATGCGGGCATTCCGGGCAAACCCTGCGGGTAAACTGGCAAACAACTCCTCGACAAATTGGTCTTTTACCGGCGTTGTGAGGTCTAAGGTATGCAACGGGAGACTACTATCGAGAACCTCTCGCATGGCGGCGATCGCCACCGGATGATTATGTCCTAATGCCAAGGTTCCTGCCCCTGCTAAACAGTCCAAATACTGATTGCCATCGGTATCGGTAATAAACACTCCTTTCGCTTCCCGAATAGCAATGGGAATCCGCCGGGGATAGCTGCGGGCGTTGGATTCTCGCTGCGCCTGCCGCTTTAAATACTGTTGCGATTGATTCTTAGATACTAAAGGCTGGTAATCAGCTTGTGGGAGTAAGGTAACGTCCGGTTCCTGGTCATGAAAGCTTTTATCGATATGATTTACCACGGTTTGATTCCTCTAATTTGTTGGACAGGATGCTAAATAATAATTGAGAGTAATTTTCAATTGTTATTTAGCATACTACTCTTGAGAAACTTTAGCAATAGCTCCAAAAAAATTCCGAGTCTCTCGGGATTACCCCGAATCCTGATGCTGAAAGGTGTTGAGCAAATTTGGTGAGTGCGATCGCCTCCGAACCTGTTGTGATTCATCCGCGATCGCAATTCCCAGGGTTACCGTTCCTCTCCCCTTACCAACTAAAAGAATACCCTAAGCGAATGCTTCGCCCTCGCGCTGCTGTATAGCCGGTATCCAACCCTTGGAGCTGAGAAACTACTGGAAAATACTCCGTATTTAATAAATTTTCCACCCCCAAAACGAGACGACCCCGCCCAATATTTAAACTACTGATGAAATCCAAAGTAAAGTAACTCTCCACTTCTCCCAAACCAAAACTTTGACCCGTGGGATTGCGAGTTCCGGAATACAACGCTTGGAGACGATTGCGCCATCCAGGAAGCGATTCATTTTCCAGATAAGCCGTAATTTTTATCGGCGAAATCCGAAACCCATTTAAGGGAGATTCATAGTCATCATCCTCATTAAAATCTGCACCGCCTTCACTCCAAGTAAACGAAGTTCCTAATGCCCAGGCATCACTGGGTTGGGCATCCAGGGCAAATTCTACCCCATACACTCGTTCCGGTGCACGGACGATTTCGTAATTTTCTTGGTTAAAGCTGGTGCCCAGATTGGATGTATTATAAAATCCAGCTAGGGAAGCTTGCACCCTGGCGTAATTTCCGCGAATGCCGATTTCGTAGTTATTGACTTTTTGCGCTTCTGGATTGAGTTGCTCTACGGTAAATCCAGCCGGTGCACTTCGCAAGACAAACCCAACATCAGCGATCGAAAATCCTTGAGAAAACCCAGCAAAAAGGCTGATTCTTTCCGTAGGATAAACCACGCCACCCACATTAAAAACTGTAGCATTATAATCGAGTTCGCCGCCTTCAATGCGGTTCCCGGCGAGGGTCGTGTAATCATTTACATCCACTGTAATTCGTTCATGACGCACCCCACCTCGCAGCACCAGGCGATCGCTGACATTCCACTTGAGTTGTCCGAATAATCCTATATTATTCTGTCGCTGTAGCGGTGCCCAGGTGCGATTGCCGGTTTTGTCATAAACCAGTCCATTACTGTTATCAAAGGCCACGGGATCAAAAATAGACACCGGCTGTTCGGTATTTTCCCGAACTAAATCTACCCCCCAAAGTAAGTTCGCGCGTTCTGCATCAACGATGGGCGTATCAATTTGCAACCTTGCGCCGTATTTTTCCGATTCTACGCGGGATTGAAATATTGTATTCCCCAAATTGGCAAAAGTGCGGGCATCAAACGGAAAGAAGCGGGTAAAGTAATCCCGATAGTAAATCTGCCCCTGAACGCTGCTGCCCAAGATGTCATTGTGAGAATAGTCCAGACTCGCATTGAGAGTCTCGGTTTTTTGCGATTCGTCTAGGTCCAGTCCCCGGCGTGTCCGCGATTGTTGTCGTCCGGGAATAGTATTAACAATGGGATCGCTGGTGTAATCGGTATCTTGATTATCGCGAAAGTAATTTAACGTCAGTTGGATACGTTGGGAGTCGGTAAAGTTAAAACCGACTTTGCTCAATAGGTTGAGCGTAGTCGTATCACTGAGTCCCCCTTGACCGTTCGGATCTGGGGGGATGCGATCGCCTTGAGCATCAAACTGGGCATCGGAGTTGCTAAAAGAGCCATTCAGAGCAAAATCAAAATTATCGAAATTGCCGGAAAAGGATTGCTGGATATTTTGCCCAAAGGTCTCACCTACATTGGTAGGAAAAGCATTGAGATCTACCGTGGTTTCCGCTTGCAGACCCTCGCCTCTGCCGCGCTTCGTAATAATATTAATTACGCCGCCGGTTGCCCCATCGCCATAAATTGCAGTCGGTCCTCGTAGCACTTCCACCCGTTCGATCGCCGAGGGGTCAATGGTCCGCAAATCCCGGGCGGCGTTGCGGTTTGTAGACTGCGGTACTCCATCAATAATCACACTAATATTCCGACCCCGCAAGGTTTGGCCGAAGGTACTCGCACTTTGAGTCCCCACGGACAATCCCGGCACTTCCTGAGACAGAATGGTTCCCAAATCTCGCGTTAGTCGGGTTTGTTCTGCGATTTTTTCTTCCCCCACCACGGAAATCGAGGCCGGAACGTCTGTAATTTGTTCGGCGATCCGGGTTGCTGTCACAATCAGTTCAATAATCTCTCCATCGGCAGGTACTGTCTCAGACTCCGTTTCCGGGGATGTTTCGGGACTCTCTCCATCTGTAGGCACTGTCTCCGACTCCGTTTCCGTTTCCGGGGATGTTTCTGTCTCTGTGGGTGGGGGTGGAACGGTTACGGTTTCCGCCGAGGGGGTGACACGCAACCCAATTTGTCCATTTTCCACCACCAAATCGGTGACAGGGACAGCGGTTGCGCCGGTGACGGTGACTCGCACTTGGTTTCCTTCCACCGCTGTCACGGCGATCGCACTAATCCCCTCAATCGGGTTATCTGCCAGAAAATTTTCCCCACCGGGTAAGCGCAATTGGGCGTTAACAATATCAGCAATAAACGTTTCCCCGTCCTGAGAAGTCAACACTTCCGGCGTTCCTCCCGCCAGGGTTTCTAAAACCACCTCCACTCCCGTTGGGGTTGGATTGAGGCGAACCCCGGTAATCAGTGCCACCTGTGCAGACAGGGGACCCGCTGCCACGAGGGCAATTGTGCTTGCCATCCATAGACTATTGAATAAATGCTCTTGTCTCACACTCTCTCCTTAAACCCCACTCTCTAGCATTGCGATCGCTCTTTTATCTCCATCCCACTTTCCCGGTGGGCCCTGAGACCCTATCCCTTGATCCGCTACTCCGCGATTCTGGGGGCCAGACTTCATCAACCGGATCCTTGAAGTGAATCAAGGATCCAGGTAATCTCTGGGTTTTGACCGAACTCATCATACATTTATTGACAGTAATATTCAATAGTTTAAAAAATACTTTTTTGAGTAGTCCCGACTAGGCAACCCCCCTCCTTTCCGTCCAGAAATCCGAAAAACCCTTGTAAATCAATAGGTTAGAGAGTTGGGGGAAGCTTAGCCTCTTCTGGCAAAAATCTCCCTTAGCCTTCCGGATAAAACTCTCATAACCCTTGGTGTACAATGATTTTAAAAATTTATGACTTTTTCTAACTCCCCCTGGCCCATTTGGGGTCTATTGACAAAATTAGTAAGTAATCTTGCCAATCTATGATATTATTTTGCCCTTTCTTGCTAGTTTATTGACAATAGTTGTAAATAGATGAGGGCAATTAGCCTGATGACCCCTCGCCAGATCTAGGAGCCACCGGCACCGGAAGGAGTATCCTGGAAGAGTCCCTCGGGTATTGAGAAAAAACCCACACCCTCAAGGGTGGGGCTATACGGACAAAGCCTGCCTACGCAGGCTAGAAGAGAATATCGACGCTCACCCGGTATCCTACCCACCCCGGAAACCCGATAAACTAATCGGTAAACGCCCGTTACGCTTAACTCTTATTGATAATGATGAATCGAAACTTATTTTTCACGGTGTTAGGGGCAGTGGCCCTGGTCCTCTGCCTCCTCGGTATCGGGGGCTTCTATGAAATCCTGGCTACCGGACCCGTCGCCTTATTGCGCGAACCTGTCGAAACCCGGGTAGAGGCAGCCATGTTTGTTCCCCGCCAAGCGCCCCTGATGACCTCTCTATTAGTGAATGTGGACAAATTAGAGAATGTAGGACGCTTGGCAGTCGCCCCCAAATTGCGGGGTCAGGTCCGGGAGGAATTTGACAAGATTAAAAAGGGTGTCCTCGCCAATACGGATTTAAACTATCACAAGGATATTGAACCTTGGCTGGGGGATGAGATTACCTTTGCCGTCACCAGTTCCGACTTCGATCGCGAACAGGGGAATGGACGGCAAGCGGGATATTTACTCGCGGTGGAAACGAAAAGTCCCCAGCGCAGCCGGGATTTTTTAGAGGTATTGTGGTCCCAGAATGCCAGTAATGGGGTAGAGGTTGCCGTCGAAAATTATCAAGGGGTGAAGCTGATTTATCGCCAAACTCCTAGCAATGCAGACTCCGGCGGAAATTGGGCCTCGGCGGTGGTGGGCGATCGCTTTGTCTTGTTTGCCAATCATCCGAAAGTGCTGCGGGATGCGATTAATAACGTCCAAGCTCAAAACCTTAACCTGAAGGGAAATCCCGCCTATCAAGAGGCAGTCGCCAATATGGCCTCCACGGGAATTGGGCTAAGTTTTATTAATGTCGAGCAATTTACCGCCTGGATTAGCGATCGCCCAGGGGAAACCGGCCTCAAACCCCCCTCTGAGCGCGTCCTCGCCGCCGAAAACTCCCCCAGCTTAGGAATTGCCCTGGGCTTAAACCGGCAGGGACTGCTGGCCCATACCATCTGGAATGGCACCACCTCCACCGAATGGGCGACGAGTTTGCCCAGTTTATTGGGACCTGTCCAGGCATTACAATATTTGCCCTCCCAGACTGCTTTTACCATCGCCGGTGCCGACTTGAATCACTTGTGGTTGGCCCTGGAAGCAGGATTTCCCGAATCGGGGGCGATGGGCCAAATTCTGCGAAAACCCGTTGCTACAGTGCGATCGCGCTGGGGATTGGATTTACCCGAGGCGATTTTTAGCTGGGTGCAAGGGGAATATGCGATCGGCTTGTTACCCCAAACTGCCGTAGAAAACGAAGCCAATCCAGGGTTGGCTTGGATTTTCGTCGCCCAGAAATCTGGGGAAACTGCCCTAAAAGGAATTGAGCAGTTAGATGCGATCGCCCAAGAACAAGGGTTCAGCGTCGGGCCCGTTTCCTGGGGGAATCGCCCGATTTCCACCTGGACCAAATTAACCACCAAACCCGTCCCCACCAAAGCAAAAGGGACCAAACCGTTACAGATTGCCGCTGATGTTCGCGCCGTGCATACCGAAATTGGGGCTTATGAAATTTTTGCCAGTTCCCTAGAAACCTTAACAGCGGCGATCGATGCCCCGACAACGGGTTCGATCGTGAGTAATCCAGGCTTTCAGAGTGCGATCGCTCCCCTTCCCCAATCCAATTACGGCTATTTCTACCTAGATTGGTTGGCCTCTGAAGAGAGCTTAACCCGTCGCTTCCCGGTTCTGCGATTAGTCACCCTCGCAGGAAAACCCCTGTTCCAGCGGTTACAGTCCATTTCCCTGAGTTCACCGGCACCGGCGATCGACCCCGGCATAGACCTACAGCCGGTTAAGGGGTCTCCCTTAGCGGACTTGTTCATCCGCCTGGGTTCCTGAGAATTGCTTTGCAGGGCGATCGGACTTGGCGATCGCCTACCCCAAGACACCGGGAAGGGTTAGGACATACAACACTTCCGGTCCCCTCCCCTTGCTAAGGGGAGGGCTAGGGTGGGGTCCTTCTGAGGTGGCTTTGCCACGTCAGGAAGAAAGAGGGTTCCCCAGCCTCCATACAGGCGCGATCGCTGTTCATACCAAATCCGGTTGGTAAAAATCGGTTTTCTCTTGAGCCCGCGCAGGCGGGCTTTGTCCGTGTAGCCTCCGGGCTTCAGCCTGCGGGGTTTTATAGACCTATCACAACCGGATTCCGTATCATAGTGCGTGACGTGGCGGTAAGCGGAGCTATCCCGTAGGGAATCGCCACGTCAGAAGAACCCCACCCTAACCCTCCCCTTGCAAAGAAGAACCCCACCCTAACCCTCCCCTTGCCAAGGGGAGGGGACCGGAAGTGTATTTAATCTTAGGCAAATTACCCTCAGCGTACAAACCTATCCTTGCCTTTTAAGGGGTGGACCCCACCCTAACCTTCTCCTTGCGAAGGGGAGGGAACCATCAGGTGGGCTTAATCTTAGATGAAATCCTGAAGAATGGGGTATTTAATCCTAAATTTCTCAATAAAAAAAAGCAAATAGAGGAGGTAAAATTAATCTTAACCCTCCAATTCCAGGACTTACCTCCCCAGGATATTTTTAAGGGGATGACCCAATCGTTAGAATTCTGCTTTCTTGTGCGTAAGTCCTGAGTTCATCAATTTTCCGCCTAACACCCAACCCATTAGGATTGACCCGTGACGACTACCCAAACGCCAACTCCACAAAGTCCAATTAGTGAATCTGTCGAAGACCAACGCGATCGCCCCGTGATTGACCGCGAGACCATTCTGATTTTAGACTTTGGTTCCCAGTATTCCGAACTGATTGCCCGTCGGATTCGTGAAACCCAAGTTTATTCTGAAGTTCTGTCCCATCGCACTGACGCCGAAACCTTACGAAAACTCAATCCCAAAGGGATTATCTTATCCGGGGGGCCTAATTCGGTTTACGATGAAGGTGCACCCCTGTGTGACCCAGAAATTTGGCATCTGGGTATCCCAGTCCTCGGGGTCTGCTATGGAATGCAACTGATGGTGCAGCAGCTTGGGGGCCATGTGGCACAGGCAGAACGCGCAGAATATGGCAAAGCATCCCTGTACATTGACGACCCCACGGATTTGCTCACCAATGTGGAGGAAGGTTCCACCATGTGGATGAGTCATGGTGACTCGGTACTGCGGATGCCAGAAGGGTTTGAACGACTGGCGCATACAGAGAATACTGAATGTGCTGCCGTCGCCAACCATGAGAAGCAATTATATGGCGTCCAGTTTCATCCGGAAGTCGTCCATTCCCAAGGGGGAATGCCCCTGATTCGCAATTTTGTCTATCATATTTGCGAATGTCAACCCACCTGGACGACGGCCACCTTCGTCGAAGAATCGATTAAAGATATTCGTGCTCAAGTCGGGGACCGTCGGGTATTATTAGCGTTATCCGGTGGGGTGGATTCTTCCACCTTGGCGTTCCTGTTGCACAAGGCGATCGGGGACCAACTGACCTGTATGTTTATCGATCAAGGGTTCATGCGGAAATATGAACCAGAACGGTTAGTCAAGCTGTTTCAAGAGCAATTTCATATTCCCGTTGCCTACGTCAATGCCCGCGATCGCTTCTTGGCTCAAATTGACGGCATTACCGACCCCGAAGAAAAGCGCAAACGGATTGGACATGAGTTCATCCGGGTGTTTGAAGAAGAATCCAAACGTCTGGGACCCTTCGATTTTCTCGCCCAAGGTACTCTTTACCCCGATGTGATTGAGTCGGCAGATACCAGCATTCCCTCCCAACCAGGTCAACGGGTGGCAGTCAAAATCAAGAGTCATCACAACGTCGGCGGTTTACCAGACGACCTCTGTTTTAAATTGGTGGAACCCCTGCGGAAACTCTTTAAAGATGAAGTCCGCAAAGTCGGGCGATCGATTGGGTTACCCGAGGAAATCGTGCAACGTCACCCCTTCCCCGGTCCTGGGTTAGCGATTCGCATCCTCGGGGAAGTCACCGCAGAACGATTAGATATCCTGCGAGATGCCGATTATGTAGTGCGCCAGGAAATTAATCGCCAGGGACTCTACCATGATTTTTGGCAAGCGTTTGCCGTCTTGTTACCCATCCGCAGTGTGGGAGTCATGGGGGACCAACGGACTTATGCCTATCCCATCGTATTGCGGTTAGTGTCCAGTGAAGATGGCATGACCGCAGATTGGTCGCGGGTTCCTTACGACTTGTTGGAAACGATTTCTAACCGCATCGTCAATGAAGTGCGCGGGGTGAATCGGGTGGTTTATGACATCACCTCCAAACCGCCTGGAACTATCGAGTGGGAATAAACTACTTAAAGCTGAGTCATGCGGTTCGGAGTTTTTAAGAGGGTGAGACCACCCCAGTTGAGTCTTCCTCCTCTGTAGAGAACTCCAAGCAGACAAAAATCAGACTGTCATAAGGCGGCAAATGCCGCCTTATGATTGGAATTCGGTAAATTTTCGGATGCCATTGTCAGCTAGATATGCTGCATTAGTAATAAGTCGTCATAAAATCTGCGGCAATCTGGGCTGATGTTTTTATAGGCGATCGCATCCCAGAATGGACAGATGGCAAAGTAGCTACTCCGCTACCCCATCTCTAACAGATTCCAACCACAATTAGGAGGAATAACAGAGGAGGTGATAGTTCTTATGGCCCCGGCAACCTATTCTCAATTTATCCGATTTCTGCAAGAAGAACTCGCCATTTCCACCGCGTCGATCGCTTTCGCCGAGAGGATTTGCGGGACTTTTGGCCTACATAGTCGCGAACTAGACTACAGCACCTTACCGATGGTGCTCTGGCAGTATGGATTTGTCACCATCGACCAACTAGAGCGCATCTTTGATTGGCAAGAAACCACCCCCACCACTACCTGAACAGGTAGACCTTAATCAATTCATAAGGAGGATGATTTAGGGATGAATGAACCCGATTTTATGTGGTTTTACGTCTCATTGAACAGAAAAATAAATTCCCAAAAAGCCGAGGAAAATCACCCTCGGCTTTTTAATTAGGAAAAACCCCATCCCCTCGAAAAGTGGGGCTTTTTCTGATGTCTAGGGGAGTATAAATTAGCCCAACCTAGGGAAGGTGGCCTATACCTAAAGGCATAAAAAAGCAGAATCCCTCCGAAATTTCACCAGGTTTTTAAAATTCACTTCTAACATGGGGATCAGAGGCTACCGAATACAAAGCTCCCAATTTATCAGAGGTTAACCATGAGCCAAACTCTTATAACATTAACCGATTCCGTAAAAACAGCGGTCAAAGAAGCCGCCTCAGAACAGACAGGAATTTCCCCCTACCAACTCCAAATCGTCCAAGCTGAAAAGCACACTTGGCCGAATGGCTGCCTCGGCATCGCCGAACCCGACGAATTATGCAGCCTAGCCAAAGTAGAAGGGTGGCGAGTTGTCATCGAAAATCAAGAGAACGGACACAAGTGGGTATATCGAACCTCCTTAGAAGCCGAAGAGATTCGGTTAGAGGATCAATATATCTATAGCGGGAACCTACCGCCGGAGGTATTCGAGGCGGTGATGGAAGAAGCCTCCGCGCGATCGCACCTCCCGAAAAACCAACTGGAGATCCAGGAAGAAGAACGCAAAACCTGGCCCAATAATTGCTTAGGACTCCCCGACCCCAACGAGGGTTGTGTGGAAATGCTAGTAGAAGGCTGGCGAGTCGTCATCTCTCACGAAGACCAAACCTGGGTCTATCGCACATCCACCAACGCCGGTGAGATTCGGTTAGAACCTTCTAATTCTTAGAAGATAAGAAACAGGGTTTCTGCGACCCGGTGAGGTACAGATTACGATGGTGAGGATATGGACTTTGGAGTGCGAGCATCTTGCTCGCTACTCTTCTAGCGAGCAAGATGCTCGCATTCCTTTAAAAATGTCTACTCAATGTAGAGGCGATTCGCGAATCGCCTCTACATTGAGTTTAAATCCTCAAAATCTGCGTAAATCCTGCCCAACTTCCGTTAGACTTATAAAATCTGGACTGAGGTTAAGAAAAACAGCGTGGGGAATAGCCAAAACCACCTGGGCGATCGCGCTGTCAACCGCTTCTTGAGCCGATGAAGATTCCCGAATAAAATCAAGGGCAATCTTTCCCCGTTTACCGATTCCAATTAAAGCATCATCACAGCCGACGGTGGCTAAACTCTCCAAGTAATCCTCGGGATTGCTCTGAGCATCTGGCAGATTAAATGTTAAAATAAACTCATATTCTGGCATCCTCTATTCCTTCTCTAGGTCAATATAACTTAAACTAGCACTATTGAGAACCCAAGGAGACATAAAAGGCATGAATCCCCAAGAAGTTGGATATATCACCGATTCAGAGGGCAAGCTAACGGCTGTCGTTGTTCCAATTGATTTGTGGAGGCAAATTCTCCCTCAAGACAACCCCTCCCTCGAAACCATGACAGAAAATATCGAAGACTATTGCCTAAATAAAGCAATGGATGAAGCAAAAGAAACCCCGCTTCTCAGCCGCCAGCAAGCCCTTGAATTTTTAGGAGACGATGAAGATTGAATATTGAGTATAGGACCCTGTTTTTGAAAGATTTAAAAAAGCTCAATAAACAGGAAATTTATTCATAAATTTATGAATTGGTTTTCACCACCTTACCAGAAACAGCATCTCTTCAAGAGTTACCGAATGTTAAAGCTTTAGCGGGAGCATCCAACCGATATCGTATCCGAGTTGGCAATTATCGGATTGGTTTTGAGGTCAATGGAGACCAGATAGAACTGATGCGAGTTCTGCACCGTAGGGACTTTTATCGGTATTTCCCTTAAAGAGACTCGGAGAAACTGTGTTGCACTAGAGAGTTCAATGAGACTCAGATGGTCACCCTCCAAAATATACATCAGATTTGAATCACTTTATTGGGCAGTTTTGCGCCATTCTTGGCCGAGTTGAATCACCGCTTCAAATGTAGAATCATTGGCGTGACTCCCCGCAATGCGTTCCCACCAGGGTTTTTGTGGGGGGGTGACAGTGGCTAAGATTTGTTTAATTTGAGTGAGTTCGAGTTCCAGACTTGTGACTCGTGCTTCGATTTCCTGGGGTTGATTTTGGGTGGATTGCGGGGTCATGGGAAAGGTTGAGTTTTAAGGTGATTTGAGTCTAAGAATCATTATAAATCATCTTGATCAGGGAAGATATTCGGTTTCTGGCAGTTCGGTGTGGGAAAAGAAACCGGGTTTCTGGCAGTATCTCTATTCCTTCACAAAGATTTAAGAAACAAACCCGGTTTCTGAGTGGCAGGAATGGGGTAAAATCGGGGTCTATCCCCTACCCGATGCGCCACTATGAACGAACAACGAATGCAGGCTTATCTGTCCCTGATTCAACAACTCCTCAACTGTCCGGATGGGGAGGAAAACCAAATCCTCAACCGTCATGGGGAGTGGGTGGATGAGGGGTTTGTGCAGGTGTGTGAACAGGTGGCGGCACAGTTGCAGGGGGCCTGGCGAGAGAATGATGCAGGGTTTTTGCAGAATGTGGCACAACAGGTGGGGGCGTTTTTGGCGAGGCAGGGGACTGGAGAAAATCAGGAAGGGGCATTACTACAATTTTGCCAAAAACTACTACAAGCCGAAAAGGAAAATGGTGGCGATGCGGTAGCAGTACATCAGGTGATGCGGAAAAATATGGAGTTGGTAGTAAAGCAATATTTTCTGGCCTAACTCATACAATCACTATCCCTGAAAACAATGGTTGAGAAAACAATGATTGAACGTTTCAACGATAAAGCCATCAAAGTCATGCTCCTAGCACAAGAAGAAGCCCGACGCCTAGGTCATAACTTTGTGGGAACAGAACAAATTCTTTTAGGATTAATTGGCGAAGGCACAGGAGTTGCTGCTCAGATTTTTGCAGAACAAGATATTAAGCTGAAAGCTGCTCGTCAAGAAGTTGAAAGAATAATTGGTCGTGGTTCTGGGGCAGTGACAGTACAGATTTCTTTTACGTCTGACGTTAAACAATTAGTAGAATTTGCAGCCCAAGAAGCTCAAAGATTGGGTAGTGATAAAATCAGGACAGAACATCTACTATTGGGTTTATTACAAGGCAAAGATCCTCTCGCAATTCGGGTTTTAGAAAACCTAAATATTCAACCTTCCAAGCTGCAAACTGCTCTCCTAAGAAGAGATGAACAACGAGTCCAGGCTTATCTCTCTCTGATTCAACAACTCCTCACCTGTCCGAGTGGGGAGGAAAACAATATCCTCAACCAATCCATAGAATTGGTGGATGCGGAGTTTGTGCAGGTCTGTGAACAGGAGGCGGCGCAGTTGCAGGAGGCGGGACAAGACAATCAGGCGCAGTTTTTGCGGAATGTGGCGCAGGAGATGACGGCGTTTTTAGGCCGGGGGAAAACCCTGGGTAACGCCACCCCGGAAGAGTATTTACAGTTTTTGATGGAAGTGCTGCAAGCCACATCCGATAGCAACGGTAATTCAACAGCGGTTTTCCCCCTCTTCAGGCAGAACTTAGATAAATTAGACTTGAACTTAGCCCAGATATTAACAGATTGGGCAAGGGATAAATTTTCTAAAATTGAAATCGAAGAAGCCGCAGGCATTGCCGCAGATATTGTCAATTTTACCAATTTAATTCAACAATTTCCCCGAGGTCGTCGGGCAGATAACTTAGAAATCGCCATCGCAGCCTGTCAAATCACCTTAGAAGTTTATACCCGTGAGGCTTTTCCCTATGCCTGGGCAACGACGCAAAATAATCTGGGTAATGCCTACTTATACCGCATCAAAGGGGAACGGGCTGATAACCTGGAAAAGGCGATCGCTGCCTATCAACTCGCTTTAAAAGTTCATACTCATGACGCTTTTCCCGAAGAATGGGCAAGGACTCAAAATAATGTGGGTGAAGCCTACCGTAACCGCATCAAAGGGGAACGGGCTAATAACCTAGAACAGGCGATCGCTGCCTATCAACTCGCCTTAGGCGTTAGAACCCGTGAGGCTTTTCCCGAACAATGGGCAGCGACTCAAAATAATCTGGCTGCTGCCTACTATAACCGCATCAAAGGGGAACAGGCTGATAACCTGGAAAAGGCGATCGCTGCCTATCAAGTCGCCTTAGAAGTTTATACCCGTGACGCTTTTCCCGAACAATGGGCAACTATTCACAATAATCTGGGTAGTGCCTACCGTAACCGAATCAAAGGGGAACGGGCTGATAATTTGGAAAAGGCGATCTCTACCTATCAACTAGCCTTATGCGTTAGAACCCGTGAGGCTTTTCCCGAACAATGGGCAGCGACTCAAAATAATCTGGCTACTGCCTACCGTAACCGCATCAAAGGGGAACGGGCTGATAACCTGGAAAAGGCGATCGCGGCATTAGAACTTGCCTTAGAACTTTATACCCATGACGCTTTTCCCGAAAAATGGGCTCTGACTCAAAATAATCTGGGTAATGCCTACCGTAACTGCATCAAAGGGAAACGGGCTGATAACCTGGAAAAAGCGCTCGCTGCCTATCAACTCGCATTAGCGGTTTATACCCGTGAGGCTTTTCCCGAAAAATGGGCAAGGACTCAAAATAATCTAGCGAGTGCCTACCGTAACCGCATCAAAGGGGAACGGGCTGATAACCTGGAAAAGGCGATCGCGGCATTAGAACTTGCCTTAGAAGTTTATACCCATGACGCTTTTCCCTACGAATGGGCGCTGACTCAAAATAATCTGGCTATTGTTTATAGTGACCGCATCCAAGGGGAACGGGATGATAACCTGGAAAAGGCGATCGCTGCCTATCAACTCGCATTAGAAGTTAGAACCCGTAAGGCTTTTCCCGAAGACCATGTTGAAACCTTATGTAACCTCGGTGTTACCTACCAACAGCAATCTCAACATTACACCAACGACCCCAAAAAGAAACACAAGACTCTCGAAAATGCTTACAATACCTTTGACCAGGCACTAGATGCGGTGGAATACCTGCGCGGGGAGATTATCTCTGGAGATGAAGCTAAACGGAAACTGAATGAAAAATGGACTGGACCTTATATTGGTATGGTAGAAGTTTGCCTAGAATTGAGCAGATACCAGGATGCCATTGAATATGCCGATCGCAGCAAAGCCCGCAACCTAACAGAACTCATCGCCACCCGTGACGCATACCCAGGCGGAGAAATTCCCGTCGAAGTCCGCCAACGTTTGCAAGAACTGCGTCAAGCTATTTCTGAAGAAGACCGCCGCCTCAAACAAGACCCCAACCCAGACTATACCCATATCAGTCAACTGCGGGACGAATTCCAAGCCAAATATCCCTATAAACCGTTGAATTTCTCGGAGATTCAATCTCTCCTTGACAATGAAACCGTCATCCTACAATGGTTTGTCTTGCAGGACAAATTCCTCACCTTCACCCTCACCAAACAAACCCTTAACCTCTGGACATCTTCCCAGGAAGACCGACAAAACCTCACCGACTGGACAGTTTCCTATATTGACGACTATATCGATAACAACAGCCAATGGAGAGAAGACCTCACCCAACGCCTAGAAACCCTGGTTCAAATCCTGCATCTGGATGAAATCCTGCAAAACCTGTGGGAAAAATTCCCCAACTGCAAAAAACTCATCCTCATCCCTCACCTCTTCCTGCACCTGTTCCCCCTCCATGCTTTACCTGTTGCCGCAGGAGAGAATCAGCGTCAAACCCTACAGGAACTCTTCCCCAAGGGAGTGAATTATGCGCCCAACTGCCAAGTGTTGAAACAAGCCAAAAAACGCATCAACCAACGTCCCGACTTTAACCAACTCTTTGCCATCCAAAACCCCACCCAAGACCTCGACTTTACCGATATCGAAGTCGCCGCCATTCAATCTCTATTTAACCCCCACCAAGTCCTCAAACATGACCAAGCGGAAAAAGCCGCGATTCTCGATGGGGATAAGTTGAAAAATGCCCACTGCACTCACTTCTCCTGTCACGGCTATTTCAACTTTGAAGATGCCCTCAAATCCGCCCTAATTCTGGCTAAGAGCGAATTTACCCCACCGCCACCCCATGAGGACCAAAGCCGTTATATTCCCCTCCAAAATGGCAATCTCCTCGACTTGGGGAAATGCCTGACTATCGAAGATATCTTACGCCTCGACCTCACCCATTGCCGTCTCGTCACCCTCTCCGCTTGCGAAACCGGCATCACTGACTTCACCTCCACCAGTGATGAATATATCGGGTTACCCAGTGGGTTTATTTTGGCCGGTTCCCCCAATGTCGTCTGTTCCCTGTGGACGGTGAATGATTTATCCACCGCCTTGCTGATGATTCGCTTTTACCAAAATGTCAAACAGGGTGAAACCGTTACCCTGGCGCTGAAACAGGCCCAAATCTGGTTGCGGGATGCGACGGCGGAAATGTTGCAGCAGTGGTCGAGTCAGCTCAACTTACGCTCTACCTATCGGCAACAGCTTCGCCGTTTTAGTATAATGGAGGCAACGGCTAAACCCTTTGCCTCGCCTTATTACTGGGCGGGATTTTGTGCTATTGGTGCTTAGGAGCAAAATCATGTCACTGGAAGACCAAATTATGCAAAACTTTCTAACTTTGGTAGAAACCCAACCGCCTTTATTTGCGGACTGCCAAGGGGAATTGGAACAATTGTGCAAGAGTTTGCCGGAGGATAAGGAAGAAATGTCCGATGCGATCGCTGATTGGTGTGAATCTCGCACAACGATCCGCGATGCAATGGATGCCATGTCTGGGAATATTATTTCTGATTACTCCAAAGCCCCCGGAATCCACGGCAATGCACCCCCGCCACCGGACCCCAAAGCCTACCGAGACATCCTGGAAAATGCCATCCGTCGCATCCAGTCACCGCCTAAGCAAACCCCATAAGCGAACAAAATATTCCCTGATGGGGTTGGGGCAATTTTTTCAATTGCCCCAATTGGACTTTAATGAGAATCCAGCCACTGCTGTAAATCCGCCAAGTTGGTAAAGTCTAATAACGCTTCACTCAACTCCTGTAATTGCGGCTTACTTAAAGACTGAATTCGCGACTCAATCTCCGGATTAAGCGGCCCACAAAAGCGATGAAGCAGGCGCAAAATTACCGCCAATTCCCCTTGTTTTTCGCCCTGCTCTAATCCTTGGGCGATTCCCTTTTGCAGAATGTCTTGATAGACTACAGATTCTTGCATAACTTCCTCCCTGAACATGGTGGATATTAACTGTTTGTCAAACCGCAACCCCGCTAAAATTTGAGTGCAGGCTGCAATTTCCTGTCGCAGGTCTGTATCCTGTATTTTACCCACTTCTTGAGCCACTTGACTCAAGAGTTCCGTGGGGTTCTGGGTGGCGCATAAAACGGCCAGTGGCAGTAAGGCATTATTCTCCAGTAAAGGTTCGGGGGATTCTTCCCATAACCGAATGACCTGATATCGGTGGTGGGTGAATTCGGTCCGAAATTCGGTCTCGAATACCGCCTGATTACTGGTGGGAACTAGCCAAATCAAGACTTGTCTGACGGGCAGTTCATATTCCCACTGTAACCGAATGGAATAGCTGCACATCCGGATCGGCATCGGCCTATTTTGCGGAACTCTCGTTTGAAATTCTAAATGCTGAATTTCGGGACCGCTTTTTAGGAAAATAACTGAATCCGCCCGAATCGGTTCGACGGAGAGTTCAGTTTTTAAGATTTCAACCGGGGTCGTAATGGGTTGTCTGAAGGCCCAGGATGCCATTTGTGGGGCATATTTTTCTGCCCAATATTTTAGCAGGTTGTCATAACACATGGTTGGTATAAATGTATGGTCTGGGTATCCTCTTTCTGAGGACCAGAAAACTCTCGGGGGGTGACTCTCCCTCCTGATTTCAAATTTTACTAGAAAACCTGAGAAAATGCTATCATTTGTATCTATTGGCTGCCCCAGGAAACCGTATGATCGAACAATTGTCGGGAGAATTGCTCCACTACCCCAAACTTAGCTTATATGCCTTCCACCTCTGTCATGATATGGCATTGGCGGAAGGGGAACGGGTGGAAGATGCTGATGTGATCTGGCAGCGATTCGAGGAATTCGGAGAGTCGCTGGATATCCTAGCCCTCAAGACCTGTCGTCAATGGTTAAATATTCCGGAACAGCAGGCAACGATCGCGTTTCGAGAACTCCTCTCGGAGGAACTCGATCGCTGTTTGAGCTTCCCCTTTCCCGAGGTAGAGGGTAAATCGGATACTCCTCGGCGCAATGGGGAACTCTACGCGGTCCAACTTCATGATACTTATGTGGCTGACCTCACGTTTCGCTATCCGGGAACGGTCTCCGTGGCGGAACTCACTCACCTCAACCCCGAGGGAATGCTGCTGCCCGATCGCATTTCTGCTTCCATCGGCCAAACGTTGGTCCTGTTTGCCAAAGCTGTCATCGCCGAAGAATCCCCCTCCCTTGCCACCCTCCGGGACTTAGCCGATCGCTGTTTACAAGCCTTACTCACAAACGCTCCCCTCCCTGTTCTACCCTCCTATCGTGCCCAAGGCAAACTGTTAGGCAGTCCCATTTTTGAATATGACAATGATGCAGAAAATCCGGCACAATCCTGTCACATTCTGATTTGGTTAGACTGTCATCCCGATACCGCCACACTCGAAGCCTCTGGAGACTACTATCACCCCCTAATGGATTTGCTTTGTTATCGCAGCAAAATCCGCTTCAGCTATCACCAAGCCCGGACTCGCTATCGAGACTGTCGCCAACTTTATCACCAGTTAGAAACCCTGATGAAGGGGTTACAAACTTTGCCGGAAGATACGGCTGAAAAATTAACGGTTTTGCAGGACTCTCTCCTCAAAATAAACCCCCAAGCCTTTACCTATGCCAGTCATATCCGGGATATGGAGGACCAGCGCACCACGATGATTACAAATTTAAAGAATTATACCACAAAGCTGGAAGCTTTAACAACGAATATTGACGGAGAACAAGAGTTCAGGTTTTTCCAAGCCTTTAGCCATGAATGCCGGTCGAAATTCTTAAGACAAATTAACACGGACCTGAATTATTTAAGGCCAGGAAATGCCCTATTCGGCCACTGTATTGCCACTATGCGCGGCATTGTCGAGGTGGAACAAGCCAAGATGAATAACAAGCAGCAGCAAACCAATCAAGACTTGCAAAACGAGATTCAAGCGGTGGGTGTGGGAATTGCTGCTGGGGCGATCGTCGCTTCAAATTCGGCGTTAATATTTCAACCTTGGAAGCGGGAAAGGGAGATTTTTGAGTTTTCTTTTTCCTGGCCTTTTGTGGGGTTTATTATTGCTTTAGTTATCAGTGTGTTCTGTTCCGTGGGGGCCTGGTATTGGGCAAAAGAGGGGATTAAACAGGGGCGATTTCCCTTCCGGGACGCTAGGGAAAGGCCATCAAAAAAACTGAAACGGTGAAGGGGGTGGATATAAAACCTCTTGCAATATAGTGGATTGATTTCCCTAACCCCCCTTAAAAACGTCAATCGGCTTTTTAGAATGTTGCAAACAGTCTTTATAAATGAAGATATTTGATATCAAATCCGGGTATCAAAGCTTAAAATTTTCCTGCAGTGAAGTGGGGAAGGACCGGAAATTACCTTGTCCCTCCCGTGAAAAAAAAGCGGCAATTTTTGTTGTAAACTCCTTTAAAAAGAGGGATTTTTCGGTTTAGTTTGACGGTGTTTTACTTGTTCAATATCCCGATATTCCGCTTGAGGTTGTTCATAGCATTGGGTTTGGCCTTGCAATTCTAATCCGGATTCTTCATGAAGGGCATTAAAAATTCCCTCGGCTCGTTGCCGGAGTTGTTCTTCATCTAATAGCCGATCGCTGAAGGCATTGATGGAAATATTATTCGCTCCTAATTCTTTTTCCGGCGTAATCACGGTGACCACTTCTTCCCCAGCAATATTTTTGACTTTGACGACATAAGCATTCCGATAGTCTGCGCCTTCGTAGCTGGCATCGGTATTAGGATCGGCGAGTTGATAGCCGTAAGATTCCAACATTTCTACGACATTATCGGCAATTTCTGCCCGCATTTGGGAGAGAATAACTTGCATTTTGGCTTGGTGAGCAATGTCGGCTAGTTCCGGACGGAGGGCTTCGATTTGTTGGGCTAATTCCTGAATTTGTTGGGTGGTTAGGGTGGATTGACCTTCGGTGAGTTCTTGGTGAAATTTATCGAGCTTTTGATGATAAGCACTTAACCGTCCATCTGTCCAATAATCCACTTCTTCCTGAAAGGTTTCGACTGCACCCCCAGCTTCTCCTAGTTCAATTTCGATTTGACGATGGGCTTGCACTTCGCTGATTAAGCTGCGTAAATCCTCTAAAGTTGTGGTATAATAAAGTAACCATTCTTGTTCTTTTTGTTCGAGCTGAAGGCGCAAATCTGCGAGTTTGAGATAGGTGTCTTGAGAGGTGGCGATCGCCGCTTCAAAAACCCCAGCAGCTAAGTTTTGTTTTGCTAACTCTAAATTGCGCCGTAAGTCAGCCAGTTGATTCGGAGCAAAGCGCTGGTGTTGGTAATCGCGGTCGATTTGCTGCCAGATTTGTTCCACATCGGTGAGCAGTTCTTGTGCCAATTTGGCTTTAGATAGTCGTTCCTGTTCGAGACTGTCAAATACCCGGTCAATTTGCTGTTGTAGCATCTGTTGTCCCGTTTCCCTCGCTTGCCGTTCTTCCTCCAGGAGTTCGGAGAATTTCTGATTGAGTTGTTGATTAAGGGTGAGATATTCTTGCCGTTGGTCAGCAGTAATGCGAAGATATTCAGTACGCTGTTTTTCAAAACCGGCTCTCATGGCAGAAGTGAGCCGATCGCCTTCTTGAAGGAGTGCCTGTTGTTGTCGCACCTCGGATTCGCGCACCGCTTGCTGAAAGTCTTCGCGCTGTATTCGCAATCGCTGTTGGGTCTCACGTTCCAGGGTCCCCAGGTTACTCCGCAGGCGTTGTGCCTCTTGTTCCTGCTGTTTCGCACGCTGTTCTAAGGGAAGGAGGCGTTGCTGCATTTCTCGATTCGCCTCTGCGCGCATCCGATTCAGGCGATCGGGTAGGTCTTGTTGCACCGATCGCAGTCGGCTATCCTGTTCCTGTAATCGCCGTAAGTCGGCTTCACTAATACTCACATAGCGTTCTTTTCTACCACTCATCTTGCTCTCCGGTTATTTAGCATTATTTTAACGAGAAGAATCCCCTAGGAAATCTTCTTTTTAGGTCTATAAAGCATTTTATAGCAAGTCTAAATTTTTGGATAATTAATTTAAATTAATCCAAGTTAAATGGCGGTAAATCGTGTTTAGCAAAGGTAATCATTGCTTCCCCTTCGAGGTTGTCGCGGATGAGGCGGACCTGCTGTAATTGGACCATTGCCTCAAACAGATTGCGGACATCTCGTCCATTGCCAAAGTTGCGATCGCGCATCTTGTACATTTGATTGAGTCGTTCTAATACTGCTTGTTGGACCTCCGGAGGACAACGGTAAGGGGGTTTAGAAGTCCGGCAATAAGATAGGAAAATTTCTAGCATTTCCTCCCCAGTATAGTCTGGAAATTCGATGATTTTGGCGATGCGGGACTGCAATCCTGGATTGGTGGCTAAAAAGGCTTGCATGGGTTGGGTATAACCGGCAAAAATTACCACCAGGCGATCGCGATAATTTTCCAGCATGGGGACGAGGGTATCTACCGCTTCTTGACCATAATCCTGTCCCCCTCCCCGAGGTGATGCGAGTGCATAAGCTTCATCAATAAACAAAATTCCATCTAGGGCTTCTTCTACTTTAGCCCGGGTTTTTGGGGCAGTTTGTCCCACATATTCAGCTACCAATGAATCCCGGGGTTTATCAACTTTAATCAGTTGGCCTCTTTTGAGAATTCCCAAGGCTTTAAAAATTGCTCCCACCAGTTCCGCTACAGTAGTTTTTCCAGTTCCGGGATTGCCTAAAAATACCAGATGGCGCGTGATGCGATCGTCGGTTTCATATCCCGCTTGTCGCAATCGTTGCTTTGCCTGTTCACTGGCGACTAATTCCTGCATGGCAGCTTTAACTGAACTTAACCCAATCATGGCATCCAGTTGCTTGAGTAACCCTTCTAATGTTGCCTGATCTCGTCGTCCAGAACCGGCAGCAAGGGCAGCAAAATCTAAAGGAGGTTGTTCCCAATTACCCGGAACAAGCTGCATTTTTTCCCCTTCTACCCTCAAATATGCTTGGTTAATATTCTGGCTTTGTAACTCAAGCAAATCATCGGTAAATAAGTCAGAAATGGCTTCATTAACTCCTCGTCCTCCATAGTTTTGTGCCGGTTCATAAGTGGCGTGGACTAAAGCGGTTAATGCAGGAGCATCGACAACAACTTCAATGTGATATCGGTCCTGAGCAAACCGTTTCATTAACCGGAAAATCATTTCAGTCTGTTCCGCAATTCCCAAGCGAATGAGGGGAATCACTTTATCAATTCGCCCGATAAATTCTGGGGGCAGATAGCCGGTTTTTTGTAAGATTTCCTTAGCCAGATTCGGCGCTTCAGTAATCGCTTCACTGGCTAAATTTGTGGTCAATAAACAAATTGTATCTTTGGGTGAAATCACCGTTCCATTCACATCACTGACGCGCCCTTCATCAAAAAATGCTAACAGTTGTCGCCAGATAGACTCATGCGCTTTTTCAATTTCATCAAATAACAAAATGCACCGTTGCTGATTCCGTCGCAAGGTATTGGATAACCATCCTCCCTGTTCTGAACCAACATATCCTAGGGGACTGCCAAACAGATTGGAAACTTTATGTTCTTCTCCATATTCTCCCATGTCGCACCGTTCCAACGGAGTTCCGAGGGCTGAGGCGAGGGCTTTACTCAGTTCGGTTTTGCCTGTTCCTGTGGGTCCGGGTAACAAAATAACTAAGGGTTTAGGGCTTTTTTGGGCGGCGATTTTGCCCCGGACTAATTTAACCAGAGTGGCGATCGCCTCGGAATGTCCTATCACTTTTTGCCCCAGTTTTTCGGTCAATTCTGCCGCTGTCGGTAGGGGCATTGTCTGCGTCCATTTTTCTCGCTCTGCCTGTTTTAAGGAAAATTTTGAAGCAGATAGAAACCGATCATACCAATATTTTAAAGATTTAGATTCTTGGGCTAAAGCTCTGTTTAATTGTTCAAAATCGTTCCAGGCAATTTTTACTTGATTTTGTAACCGAAAGCGGTGGATTAAGTTACCGATTTCCGAAGGAGTAGGAGTCCCTACATTGCAAATATTAACTTGATTTTGAGAACGTTCACGATTCAGCAATAAATTGCTTAAAAATGTCAGACCAATCTGCTGGCAAAATGATTGGAGTTCGGAATAAGTATCTTGATGGAAAATAAACACACATAAATTTGGATTGGTCGGCAATAACCGCGACCATTCCACAATTGCACCATCCAGTTGCCGCAATAGCTCAAATCGCCGCAAATCTTCGGGATTCGCAAAAACAATGGCGGAGGATTGGCTCGTATCTTCCATAAAATTTTGCAACAAAGGCAGCACATCGCGGTCCTGCATTCGTTGGGGACAATTTTTGGGGGTCGAGGGGTGAGAAGGGGGGAGGGATGGAAGGGGAGTTTCCTGGGTTTGCTGGGAGTCTTTTTTGCCTAAAAATCGCTTTTTTCGTCCCAAAGGACCGGGGGTAACTTTGATTTCAGTTTGACCCTGAACCGGGGAGGGATGGGGAGGGCGTAACAAGGCGCGATCGCGAGAGTCTGTATCCAGAAAATACAGTTTACGATTGCCGGAATAAAAGGCAATTCGCTGATATCCTTGAGCTTTGAGATAGCGATACAATACCTGTTCGATGTCTTGGAGAATCAAATCCTCACTACAAAATGAATCACTCGTATTTGCTCCATACAAAAGCAGAAAGCGATCTCCGGTTGCCTCCCGTATTCCCTGGGTAATCCGCTCAATTGTCACGCTGGTTGTCCTCTCTTGATATTCCCTACTATCTCTATACTGGAAAATGTCTCTGCTCAATCCATCATTTTGATGGAACTCCCCTAATAACACAGATTTTTGCTATTTTTGTGTACCCTTTGCATCTTGCTCCCTAGGCGAATACGCAGCCAGATATAAGTGCGATCGCGAGTGCGATCAAGCGGGGTAACTCATGAGTCCGGAAACCTCTATATTTTCAGTCTGCAATTTGAGAGAGGGCACTGGCCCCTACCTGGCTCGGGAACTGGTTGGTCAGAATGAGACTTATTCTCGTATAATAGGTAAAATCAGACTCGTTATTGAAAGTCCCTTGAACTGATGGTGATTCCTAGACTGTTGAGCCGATCGCTCATCCCACTGCTGCTGTTGCCGATGGCGATCGCCTGTCGTGAACCCGTTGCACAGACGGAGACTGACAGGCAACTTGCTGTATCCGATACCCCCTCCCTGAATGTTGTCGCCACGTTTTTGCCGATGTATTGGTTTACTCGCGCAGTGACGGGGGATACCGCACAGGTGCAAGTGTTGATTCCTCCGGGAAGCGATGTCCATGAGTATCAAGCTAGACCCGCCGATGTCCAAGCGATCGCCACTGCCAATATTTTAGTCAAAAATGGTCTCGGTTTAGAGGAATTTCTCGAAAATACCATTACTAATGCTAATAATCCCAACTTGCAAGAAATTAATGCCAGTGCAGGGATTCAACCTTTAAAGGATAATACCCCCGTTGTGAAAGCGGTGGATAACAATCATGAAGATGAGCATGAGCATGGTGATGGAAATCCTCATGTTTGGCTTGATCCCCTATTAGCTCAACAACAAGTTACCACGATTCGAGATGGTTTAATCGCCGCAGATCCAGCGAATAAATCTATTTATGAAGCCAATGCCGCCGCTTATCTTCAACAATTACAACAACTGGATGAAGAGTTTCGGCAGACCTTATCTCAATATCCCAATTGTACCTTTATTACCTTTCATGATGCCTATCCTTATATAGCCAATCGATACAATTTACAGCAAGTTGCCGTTGTTTCTGTCCCCGATGCTAGTCTGTCTCCCCAAGACCTCCAAAAAACAGTGCAAGCGGTTCAGGAGTATCAAGCGAAGGCACTCTTTTCAGAACCGGACGTGGAAAATCGAGTATTGAAAACCCTGGCAACGGATCTCAATCTACCTTTGTATGAAATTGACTCTTTAGAATCGGGACCCCTCGACCCCCAACATTATTTGACCGCGATGCGCGAAAATTTAGAAACGATTGCAAATGCTTGTCGGTAACTACTATGAGAATGGGTGAAGCGTGGGATGGTAATCGCCGGGAATTAGATGCAGCTTTTAACCGAGATTACTCCATTGTTAAGATAAAAAATCTAAGCGTTTATAGAGGTAATTATACGGCATTGCGAGATGTTTCCTTTGAATTAAAAGCGGGAACTAATGTAGCCGTGGTTGGGCCAAATGGGGCGGGGAAAAGCACCTTGGTGCAAGCGATTTTAGGGTTAATTCCCCGCAGTTCGGGCCAGGTGGAAATCATGGGAAAGCCTTTAGAAAAGCTGGGACGGTTGCGATCGCATCTCGGTTATATTCCCCAGAATTTTCTATTCGATCGCACCTTTCCCATTTCCGTTCGCGAAGTTGTGGGTTTGGGATGGCAACAACGGGAACCCTTTTCCCTCTCGCGAATCAAGCGCTTTCCTTGGCAGTCTAACCCGGAAAAAGAAACGGCAGTCCTGTCAGCATTGCGGCGAGTGGATGCCTTGCATTTGCGCGATCGCGCAGTCGGTGCTCTGAGTGGGGGACAATTAAAGCGGGTATTACTCGCCTATTGTTTAGTCTTGTCTCGCCAATTACTAATTTTAGATGAGGCATTAGCGGGAGTTGATGTTCAGGGAGAGGCTGATTTTTACAACTTGTTAAATGAGTTAAAAACTGAACAAAATTGGACGGTGTTGCAGGTATCCCATGACCTCAATATGGTCAGTCGCCATTGCGATCGCGTAATTTGTTTAAATCAAACCCTAGTCTGTAGCGGTGCACCGGATATTGCCTTAGCGCCTCAAAATTTGTTAGCGACTTATGGACCCGCTTTTGCTCACTATCATCATGATCATTGAGGGGATGGGGAGGATGGGGGAGATGGGGAGGATGGGGGAGATGGGGAGGATGGGGGAGATGGGGAGGATGGGGACGATGGGGGAGATGGGGAGGAAGTTCGTAGTAACGACTTCAGTCGTTATCTTTTCTTAAGTTCGTAGTAACGACTTCAGTCGTTCCCCCTCCGTTCTTATTCATCCCTCATTCTTCGTCCAAATGTTCCGTCACTGCCTCATAAAGACTAACCACATGATTATCTTGAAGTCGATAATAGACCCGGCGTCCTTCTTTGCGATAACTAACCAGGCGAATTGCTTTTAAATTCCGCAATTGATGGGAAACAGCGGATTCAGTCATTTGGACCATTTCCGCTAATTCGTGAACGCACAGTTCTTTTAATGCCAATGCGGATATAATTCGCAAGCGATTGGCATCTCCCAGAAAGCTAAAAAACTCCGCCATCCGTTGCGCTTTGTTTTCATTCAATAGCTGATTTTGGAGAGTGGTGATATTCTCCAGGTCGATCGCGTGTTCGGAGGTGCATTCGAGTTCATCGGATTCCGGTGGGTTGTCCAGGGCCATTTTATCGGTAGAATAGTTAACTGCCATCGTTTTGGTTTAGGGAAAATATCACTAAAAAACTTGAATCCTTGATTATTCTTTCAGATATTAATGATGATAGCGAATTTATTGGAAATCTTCAACCCGGTTCAGGGATATTTACTTCTGGGGAATACCCCCATCGCCAACTTACTGGAATTGCTAAATTTCCCTTTCATGCAGCGGGCGATCGCCGGTGGGGTCTTAATGGGAATTCTCGGCGGGTTCCTCGGCACTTTTGTGATTTTGCGTCAACTCTCGTTTTTCAGTCATGCCGTAGGACATTCGGCGTTAGTTGGGGTCGTCTTAGGAGTGTTGTTGCAAGTCAACCCGAACTGGACGCTGTTACCCTTTACCCTGGTATTTGGACTCTCCTCGCTGTACTTAATCGAACGCACCAAATTGCCTAGCGATAGTGTGTTTAGTATTGCCGTTTCTGGGGCCTTGGCAATTGGGGTAATTTTGACCAGTTTTATCCCCGGATATCGGGGGAATTTAATGGCGGTATTGTTTGGGGATATCCTGGCGATCGGGCAAACTGATATCTTCTTAATTGTAGGATTGCTGGTTGTCAGTTGTGTATTTTTATTTTCAACTTGGCGGCAGCAAATTTTACTCACCCTGAATCCGGAACTGGCCCAAGTTCAAGGCGTAGCGGTGCAGATTCATCGCTATTTATTTGTTGCCTTACTGTCTTTGACTGTAGCTATTTCTATCAAAGCAGTGGGAATTTTACTGATTAATGCTTTTCTGGTGATTCCCGCAGCAACGGCCAAATTACTGACTCATCATTTTACCCTGTTTATTACCCTTTCTGTGATAGTGGGGGCAACCAGTTCTCTGGTAGGAATGCTAGGGTCAGGACTGTTTAATGTTGCCTCGGGCCCTAGCATTGTGGTGGTGCAATTTTTAGTATTTTTGGCCGTTTTGGGCGGGAGTCAAATCCTCCACCTTATAGGGTTCCGTCGGCAGTAGAGAGAACGCCATACAGTTCCGGACGGCGATCGCGGAAAAAGCCAAAAGAGGCGCGAGTCCGGGCGATCGCATCCAAATCAAAGCTGGCACAAATTACCCCCGGGCGATCGCGGTCTAATTCTACCACCTTATCCCCCCGTTGATTCGCAATAAACGAATGACCATAAAAGGTTTGTCCCTCCTCCGTCCCGATGCGATTTGCCGCCACAACGGGGACAATATTCGCCACCGCATGACCAATCATCACCCGTTGCCAAGGGTCTTTAGTATCTAAATCTGGGTCCAAAGGTTCACTGCCGATCGCCGTGGGATAAAACAACAAATCCGCCCCCATTAAAACCATCGATCGGGCGCATTCAGGAAACCATTGATCCCAACAAATTCCCACGCCAATTGTCCCATAAGTGGTTTTCCAAACTTTAAATCCCGTATTTCCCGGACGAAAATAGAATTTCTCCTCATAACCGGGACCATCGGGAATATGACTTTTGCGATAAATCCCTAAAACGGTCCCATCCGCATCGACAATGGCGACACTATTATAATAAGCGGGTCCAGCTTTTTCAAAAAATGAAACCGGAATCACCACCTTTAATTCTGCCGCTATCTTTTGAAACTGAGCAATCGTCGGATGTTCCTCCACAGGATGCGCCCAAGCAAAAAATTTATCCCGTTCTTCGCGGCAGAAATAATAGCCTTCAAATAATTCTGAAGGTAGGATAATTTGAGCGCCTTTTGATGCAGCTTCTCGGACTAATTCAGTGACGCGAAAAACGTTGGTTTCTTTGTCTTCACAAAAGGAAGTTTGTAGCGCTGCAACTGTAACCATTTGAGTCATGTTGGTTAAGTGATGGATAAGGGGTTAAGAGTTGGGCGGGGGTTTAAATCCCCGTGAGCGAATCGCCTCTACCGCTGGGGGTTCAAACGTTGGCGGGCTAATAGCTTGCATTCGGATTTATCCGACTAAAAATACCACTGGATAAAACTTTCTTTCAGTCGTCTTTAGACGACTTTAGCTATTAGGGGGGATTTAAACCCCCGCCGGTGGTTGCTACCTCCTTGCCGGTTGTTGTTGCGTGATGCAGTGAAAAGCACCACCGCCTAATAAAATTGCTTTTGCCGATCGCCCGATGGTCCGGCGAGTGGGGAACAGTTTGGCGATCGCCTCTACTGCTTCTGGATCATACTTTGAGCCGTAGGTGGGAACAACAACGGTACTATTTCCGATATAAAAATTGGCATAACTCGCTGGGACAATTTCGCCACTATCATCGACAATTTTACCCGGCGAAGGAATGCGAACTACTTGTAAAGGACGCCCTTTAGCATCGGTCATTTCTGACAAATTCTGGGCAATTTCCGTGAGGACTGCAGCATTTGGATCATCCGGATCTCGCGGTTCCATGCACAAGACCACCCCAGGCGCAATAAACCGGGCGATCGTGTCAATATGTCCATCGGTATGATCGTTGAGTAAGCCTTGATTTAACCACAAGACTTTAGACACACCAAAAGCAGCCAGCAGAATCTCTTCTAATTCCCCTTGAGTGAGTTGGGGATTGCGATTGGCATTTAACAAACATTGCCGAGTGGTTAAACAAGTGCCTTCCCCATCCACTTCGATCGCCCCACCTTCTAGGGTAATGGGGAAATGGTAACTGGGTAAATTGAGGCGATCGCTAATGCTTTTTGCAACTTCAGCATCACCGGGTAGGAGGTATTTTTCACCCCATCCATTAAAATCAAACCAGACTGTAGCCAGGGTGTTCTCAGTTTCAAAGCGAAAAATTGGGCCAATATCCCTCAGCCAAATATCTCCAAAGGGGATAATATGAAATCGCGCCGCAATCCCTTTTAAGGCAGCTTCAGCGATACCTTGTCCCGCTGCATTGAGGACCAGAATTTCTAACATTTCACCACGACATTCGCCGGAGACAGGATCCGGGTCAGCGATCGCCCAACAGAGGTCCACAAATTCACGACGCGCCGCCTCTAAACTCTCCATCCAGAGGTCCTCATGACTCGGAAAAGCCAACCAACAAGCCTGATGGGGTTCCCATTCAGCAGGCATTCGATACGTCACCACAGGGGGAGTTAGGGTAGTCAAGCGCGTTCCTCCAAAGTTTTTCTCCTCTATTGAATATTTTAGAGGATGGGGGGATGGGGAGGATGGGGAGGATGGGGAGGATGGGGGAGATGGGGGGATGGGGGAGATGGGGAGGATGGGGAGATTGGGAGGATGGGGGAGATGGGGAGGATGGGGGAGATGGGGGAGATGGGGAGGATGGGGGAGATGGGGAGGATGGGGGAGATGGGGAGGATGGGGGGTTATGCCAAATCTGGTTATAACAAGTCGGTTTTCTGTATTAGCCTGCGTAGGCAGGCTTTGTCTGCAAGTGTCCCACCCTTGAGGGTGTGGATTTTTATCGAGATATCAGCACCAGATGGAGTATTAGCCATAAAAATAAGGCCGGTTAGAAACCTGCCTGGATGCTTGTAGTGGATGTTAAATTAGTTAAAATTGATGGAACCGCCCTAGAGCGTTAGCGCCTTTCTAGTAGAGGCATGGCCAATTTGGAACCTGCTTCGCGACGAATACAGCCGGTATTGAGAGCATCCCAGAGTTTTTGCAGCGAGTCTAGATCCGCTGACTTACAACCTTTGGTGGCGAGGACTTGGCGGATTAATGCTTCGGACTCAACGCTGAGGCATCCGGTTTTAAATGCAGATTCTACCAGAAAGTCAATCATAAAAGCTACTGCATCCTCTTAAAAAAATTGTAGATTCCCTAATGTTACTTTGCGCTATTTTGCAGGAAACCAGGCCGATCGCGATCGGGAAAATCTGTGATAATAAACACTTGTATCCTGTGACAGCAATCACTGAAAACCTCGTTTGATTAGAAAATGACCATGATCGAAGCAGCAGAATATCAGCAACGACGGCAGGCACTGATGGAAAAAATCGGCAGTGGGACCGCGATTTTTCGGAGTGCGCCGATGGCAGTTATGCACAATGATGTGGAATATACATTTCGGCAAGATAGTGATTTTTACTATTTAACCGGGTTCAATGAACCCAATGCGGTGGCGGTGTTGGCACCCCATCATGAAGAACATAAATTTGTGCTGTTCGTACAACCCAAGGACCCCGAAAAAGAGGTGTGGACGGGATACCGGATGGGGGTGGAAGGTGCAAAAGAACGCTATGGTGCAGATGAAGCCTATCCGATTAGTGAACTGGAAGAAAAGTTACCGCAATATTTAATTAAAGCCAGTTGCATATACTATCACCTTGGGCGCGATCGCCGGTTTAATGAAACAGTTCTAACCCACTGGCAGCGGTTGATGAGAACCTATCCCAAGCGGGGAACTGGACCCGTCGCAATTCAAGATTCAGGGACGATTTTACACCCGTTGCGCTTGGTAAAAAGTCCGGCAGAATTAGAACTGATGCGAAAAGCGGCAGAAATTTCAGTCAAAGCGCACATTCATGCTCAAGAGTTCGCACAACCCGGGCGATATGAGTATGAAATTCAAGCAGAAATGGAGCATTTATTTCGCTTGCAGGGAGGCAATGGGTTTGCTTATCCCTCGATTGTTGCTTCCGGTGGGAATAGCTGCATTCTGCACTATATCGAAAACGATCGCCAACTGCAAGAGAACGATCTATTGCTGATTGATGCCGGTTGTGCCTATGGGTATTACAATGCCGATATTACCCGAACTTTTCCCGTGAGTGGTACGTTTACCCCGGAACAACAGACGATTTACGATATTGTTTTGGAGGCGCAAAAACAGGCAACGGCCCAAGTGCAACCCGGGAACCCCTACAGCAAAATTCACGACACAGCGGTCCGGGTTTTGGTGGAAGGATTAATGGAAATTGGACTCCTCACTGGAGACATTGAGGAAATTATTAAAGAGGAAAAATATAAACCCTTTTATATGCACAGAACGGGGCATTGGTTGGGTTTAGATGTCCATGATGTGGGAGTGTATCAAAATGGAGAAGAACCCCAGAATTTGCAGCCGGGAAATGTGCTAACTGTAGAACCGGGAATTTATATCGGCTTGGAAACAAAACCTGTGGAAGGACAACCGGAAATCCCGGACTGCTGGCGGGGAATTGGGGTGCGGATTGAGGATGATGTATTGGTGACCCCAGATGGACAGGAAGTCTTAACTGAAGGCGTGCCTAAATAAGTTTGAGAAGCCCAGTTTGGGAAGGGTGGGGAGTGGGGGGATGTGGGCCTATTATGACCACACTCAGGGGGTTTGACCCCCTAGCACCCACCCTTGGCCCAAGAGAAAGGGCGATCGCTCAAAGGTCAAATTTCAGACCTTGTATTCAAACTGTACCTTCCCAGTTCCCCATCATTGGTCCCTGAATTAAGGCCGAAATTGGGTTAGTTAAACCCGTAGAACTTTCAGGGGAGTTCCTGTTCCCTCTGGGTTGAGACTGACTCCCAATGGGTTCCCATCACACCGGCGATTTTTTATCCCTATCTTCAGGTTTCCACTGTACCCGGTCCTCCCCCGGTATTCACCTAAAATATGGGGTTTTCCATCGGGTTATACATTTTTGGTTTAAGTTGATGCAGATATTAAACGAACAATGTGGTATGTAAAGGCGCATTTTCCCCCCTTGAATGGAACGGTTAGTCTGATTTAGACTGATAAGGATCTAAATCAGTCCAAGAACTTGGCGAGGGGCTTTTCCACCCATTTCTTCCTCTGGGGGGTAGAGAAATAATCGAGACTGACGCTCTTTTTTCAATCAGACCCTTGGAAAAATTAGCGACTCCGATGAATTCGGCCAAAAACAGTTGACAAAAAAGTTAAAATCTTGTATGGTTAACAGATCTCAAATAAGCCCCCTGGTAAGTAAGATTACTGCTTGTGCGCCGCCTTGTTCTGCTGTGGTTCCATCTGTAGCAGCGATGTCCATTGTGACGAACCCGAGGTGGATCGGGGTGTAACTGAAGGGGTCTCCAAAGTCTAGTGCTGTGATAACGTTGAAATGGGGGGGATAGCGATCGCCCAGAGTGGTTAGCAAGACTAGCCATCCTAAACTGATCGAACCGAACGGAAAGCATGAGAACGGAAGGAAAGCATTAGAAGAGATGGCTCAGAAATGGATGGAACGGCTTAAACACTCAGGGTGGGGAATAGTCCGCATCACTACGGAACACCACCTCTTAGACGGACTCGATAGTCTGGGCCCAGAGGCAGGGCTATCCCGTTGTAGAATGAACCGACAAACCGATTGTTGATGTATTACCCTTAGAAAATAGGTCCGATTTAGCCGAAGGAATTCCCAGGAGTAGCGATCGCCCAGAGTAAATCTGCCCATCCAAACCCCTGCGGTAAAAGGACCTACAATTTCCCCTTCTGATTAACCCCACTCTCCTAAAACAGAACTCAAGCCAAATCCTCTATCTCCCTATCAGCCTTCAAGAGATCAGCGATCGCAAAACTATGGAAGAAGAACTCCACCGTCAAGAGCAACAGTTCAAATCCCTGGCAGACCATGCCGCCGATGGAATCGCCCGTTTTGATCGCCACCTTCGCCACGTTTACATTAACCGGGCTGTAGAAAAAGCAATAGGGATACCTGCTGAAGCCATTCTCGGCAAAACCCATCAAGAATTAGGGATTCCAGAACCCCTTGCCCGCCTATATCAACAGCACTTGCACCACACCTTTGCCACCGGCTGCGAATGCTTATTTGAATACCACTTCCAAGGAGGCGAGGGAATGCGGTTTTTTCAAGCAAAGATCTTTCCAGAAGTTGTAGCAGAGGGTACGGTAGAGTTTGTCCTGAGTATTTCTCGGGATATAACGGCGTATAAACGAGTCGAGCAAGCCTTTCAGAAAACTGAATCGCGGTTTCGTCGAATTTTTGAGTCCAATATGATTGGCATGGGCTTTTGGGATATCACCGGCCAGATTACCGAGGCCAATGATGCCATGATTGAGATGTTAGGCTATACCCGAGAAGAATTTGAAACCCAAGGACTCTCCTGGGAAAGCATCACCCCACCGGAGTATCATCAGGCAGATGGGGAGGCCAGAGCAGAAGCCTTAATTCAAGGATATTGCACCCCTTACGAAAAGGAATTTATTCGCAAAGATGGCACGCGGATGTCTTGCATTAGTGGGGGAGCCGTGTTTGAGGATACCGCCGAAGAAGGGGTATTTTTTGCCCTCGACCAGAGCGATCGCAAGCGCACGGAAAACGCCCAACAGTATCTCTCCGAGGCGAGTACCATCCTCTCCAGTTCCCTCGATTATCAGACCACCTTAGCTACCGTAGCCAACCTGACGGTACCTCACCTGGCCGACTGGTGTACCGTCTCTGTAGTTGCAGAAAATGGCAAACTCCAACTCCCGATCACCGCCCATAGCAATCCTGAAAAAGTGGCCTGGGCCAAAGAACTTAACCAGAAATATCCCGTGGATCTCGACGAACCACGGGGTTTGCCCGAAGTCTTACGGACCGGAATGTCTGAGCTATATCCCTATATTCCTGAACAGTTGCTGATAGAAGCGGCCAAGGATGAAGAACATTTGCAAATTCTCAGAGAAGTCGGGTTTAGTTCCGTGATGATCGTCCCTATGATTGCCCGGGGACGGTCCGTGGGAGCGATTTCCTTTATCGCTGCTGAATCGGGCCGTCGCTACGATCGCTCCGACCTGAACATGGCCGAAGAACTGGCCCGACGCGCCGCCCTCGCCGTGGATAATGCCCGACTCTACGAACAAGCGCAACAAGCAAGGCAGATGGCAGAACAGGCTGCAGCGCGAACTGCGCGCTTACAAGCAGTCACCGCTGCCCTGTCCGAGGCACTCACCCCCAGTGAAGTGGCCGAAGTGGTCGTTAATCAAGGGATTACATCCCTTGATGCGAAAGCCGGTACCCTGGTCATCCTTGTCGATAACAACCAGATTTTAAAGATGGTCGGCGCGATCGGTTATCCCCAAGAGATGCTAGAGCAATGGCAGAATATCCCCATTAATGCACCCGTCCCTTTAGCGGAATGCGTGCGGATAGGGGAACCGATTTTTCAAGAAAATTTAAGCGATTTAAGCGTTCGATATCCCACCCTGGCCCAACTTCCAAGGAAAGTACAACATCAAGCCTTAGCATCACTCCCGTTAATTTTACAGGGACACCCCATCGGGGCGATGGGGCTAAGTTTTGCCCAGGCCCGAGAGTTTTCCCCAGAAGATCGAGCCTTTATGGTGGCATTAGGGCAACAATGCGCCCAAGCGATCGCCCGCGCTCAATTATATGAAGCCGAACAAAGTGCCAGATCCCAAGCGGAAACGGCCAATCGGGTCCGGGATGAGTTTATCGCCGTCTTGTCCCACGAGTTGCGATCGCCCCTCAATCCGATTTTAGGCTGGACCAAACTGCTGCAAATTCGGAAATTCGATCAAGCCAAAACCTTACAAGCCTTAGAAATTATCGAACGCAATGCCAAGTTGCAATCGCGACTGATCGACGACTTGCTGGATATTTCCCGGATTTTGCGCGGCAAACTGACCCTCGAAATGCTTCCGGTCCATTTAGGAAAAATTATTGAATCCGCCCTAGAAACGGTCCGCTTAGCGGCAGAAGCCAAGGGAATCCGAATCACCACATTCCTGCCGATGGAGGAGCTAGAAGTGTTAGGAGACCCGAACCGCTTGCAGCAGGTGGTGTGGAATTTGCTCTCAAATGCGGTTAAGTTTACTCCCGAAGGGGGACAGGTCACCCTTCGTCTGCGATCCATCGGCCATCTTGCCCAGATTGAAGTGTACGATACAGGTCGAGGAATTGCGCCGGAGTTTCTTCCCTATGTTTTTGAGTATTTCCGGCAGGCGGATAGTAAAACCACCCGGTCCTTTGGAGGGTTGGGTCTGGGTTTGGCGATCGTTCATAACCTGGTCCAATTGCATGGGGGTTCAGTACAGGCCCTCAGTGATGGAGAGGGGCATGGGGCAACCTTTACCGTGACCCTCCCCTTGATCTCCTTGGGTTCTACAGTTCCCGAAGAGTCGCTTTTACCCGAGAGTGAGCTAAGTTTAGCGGGGATTGCCCTGGTGGTGGTGGATGATGACCGCGATACTCTAGAGTTTTTGGAATTTGTACTCCAGGAGTATGGTGCTAACGTCCGGGCAGTGAGTTCTGCACAACAGGCGATCGCCGCCATTGAAAAGTGCATTCCCGATTTACTGTTGAGCGATATCGGAATGCCCCAAATGGATGGGTATATGCTGATTCGGGAACTCCGACAATGGGAAGCACAACGGGGGGGTTCAATCCCGGCGATCGCCCTGACTGCCTATGCCGGAGAGACGAACCGTCAGCAAATCCTAGAAGCGGGATTTCAGCAACATCTGGCCAAACCCATTCAACCCACCGAGTTAGTCCAGGCGATCGCCTTTTGGGTGTCTCAACATCAGCATTCCCACTGATTTACAAGAATAAAGAAACCCTCACACTTCATGGAGATATAACACCCGTTATATCAAGTCCCGTGGATTAACCTCAAAAACCATTTCTTCCTCTTCTCCCCCCTCCTTTGCCCGGATCGGGGGAAAGGGGGTTAGGTCCCTGTGGGTAAACGAGCGAATATAAGATTATTCATGAGAAGTTATCCTCCAGAGAATTACTCCCCCAACAGCATTTAGGTGATAGTGCCTAGGTTAATTCTCCCCCTTTACTCGCCCTGTTCCAAAATAATTTTAGGTTACCTTAGAAACTTTGACCCATTCTCTAGGGCTCGGCGCAATGCAAGCTCAACCCACTGCTCATTAGCCGATTCATTAGATTGTACCCAAATTTGGGGAGAAAATGAACAATATTTTTGCTTTTTCCCACGGGTAAAAGTGGCCTGATTCCCTCTCTTTGGCCTGGGTTTATTGGGTAAAAGTGCATCCTTCTGCTAATAACAACTCTATTAAACCCGGATATTTAAACCCGGAGGAATTTAAGGCCACCGTTGCCGAAGGGTATCAAGTGACCGTCACTGGGGATCCGGGGAAATTATACTTACTCTGCTTTCCTCAAGTCGGTTTTCTCTTTTAGCTGGCATCCTCCGGCTAATTCCGTGGAGCCAAACCCTTGAAGCGGTGGGTTTTTATAGACCTTTTAATACCCGATGAGTATTACAACAGCCCAGAACTAAACAATGGTGTCTCTAGGAATATTAAATTCAGCATCTACTCAGGTGGCAGAGGCGATCGCAATACTTTCTCCTCTTGCTTGACCTAACGCCGTGAGCCTGCATGGATGAAATAAGAGACTTCTTACAAAATGATAAAAAGCCCATAGGCATTTTTAAGGGGGGGCGGGGGATCACTCTTTTTTTTGGCAAACGGTCTAATCCACTATATGTAGAAAAAGCAATACTTTCTCCCCCTGCATATAGTAGTTAATTCAGATATTGGGGTCAGTTCTATCCCCGAAGATTTATAAGTTATACCTATAGATTTGCTGTTTCCTATGATTTAAAATCATCTCTTTACTTATAAAACATTTAAGCTTATCATAAATGCCAACAACGTAAAGGAAACTTTACGGAACACTTAATCCCGAGGATTTTCAGCGGTTACTTTGTACTGTTGATTATTTTATTTTCTCTGAAAACTGTCTTTAATCCCCGGCTTGCAGTAAGCCAAATTAGCTGACTGATTCAATCGCTTTTATCCATCGAAGGGAACTACTATGAGTCAATTTTCACGACGTAGATTTTTATTTACTCTAAGCGCTAGTGCCGCCGGTTCATTGTTCCTCAAAGGTTGTTTAGGTAATCCCCCAGAAGCGAGCAATACGACAAATAGTAGTTCTTCTACCCCAGCCGTTGCTCCCGTTAGTTTGAGTCCAGAAACCACCCCAGAAACCAACGGTATTAAGCTCGGTTATCTGCCAATTGTGGAAGCAGCCGCCTTGATTATTGCCAAAGAAAAAGGCTTTTTTGCTAAATATGGCATGACGAATGTGGAGGTTTCAAAACAAGCCAACTGGGGTTCAGCCCGAGATAATGTAGAAATCGCTTCGGCTGGGGGAGGAATTGATGGGGGGCAGTGGCAAATGCCCATGCCTTACTTAATTTCCGAAGGATTAATTACTAAAAACAATGTCAAAGTGCCGATGTATGTCCTGGCGCAACTGAATACTCAGGGCAATGGAATTGCGATCGCGAATATTCACAAAGGCAAAAATATTGGTTTAGATTTAAAACCGGCCCGAGACTATATTATTGGTTTAGCCAGCACCGGAGTTCCATTTAAATTGGCCTATACCTTCCCCCGAGCGAACCAAGATTTTTGGGTGAGATATTGGTTAGCAGCCGGAGGAATCGATCCCGATAATGATGTGAGCTTAATTACAGTTCCGGCGGCTCAAACCGTTGCCAACATGAAAACCGGGACAATGGATGGGTTCAGTACCGGGGATCCGTGGCCCGATCGCATTGCCAAAGATGGGATTGGGTTTCTGGCCACCTTAACTGCGGATATTTGGGCTTGTCATCCCGAAGAATATTTGGCAATTCGGTCAGATTGGGTCGATCAAAATCCCAAGGCGACCAAAGCCTTATTAAAAGGATTAATGGAAGCTCAACAATGGTGCGATCGGCCAGAAAATCATGGGGAACTGGCCTCAATTTTAGCAACCGCAAATTACTTCAATGTTCCGGCATCAGTTATAGAAGGTGCTTTCGCTGGAAACTATCAATTAGGAGATAACTTAGCACCCCTGAGCGATCGGACAAAAGCCGTCTTATATTGGAAGGATGAAAAAGGCAGCGTTTCCTATCCTTACAAG
>NZ_JAMXFA010000039.1 GCF_025370785.1 Laspinema olomoucense D3b | reverse complement strand
CATCATTAAATGGGGCAAACCCTATAATTGCTTTTTTGTCAAGTACAATTTATACCAAATTAGATGAGCTTGCCCTGGTATTACATTAGGTGAACTCTTGACTCCTGCATGGCGACTTCCTCAACTGTCAGATGTTATCCTGTCTTGCTGTGAAACAGGTCTGGGATTTTCTGAAATCATGACGGATGATATATTGACAATTTCAGCCGGATTTTTATGTGCTGGGGGCAGGAGAGTTGTTAATACGCTTTGGGAAGTCGATGACTTAGGCACTGCACTGTTTTCTATCTTCTACCACCAGTACCGACAAGAAGGCTGCAACTGCCCTGAATCTCTGCGCCAATCTCAAATCAAATTGAGAACTTTAACTCGAAACAATCTTGCTGAAATCTATAGCAAAACCTACCAGGCGATGATGGAAGCGGAAAGCAAAATAGATGAATATGAGCCTAATTCTGCTGAATATTTAGAGTGGGAGGGTAAGTATTTAATGTACTTTCAGGTCATGGAGAATATTTCCCCACTCAAAAATGGTGTAGAAGAATATCCCTTCGCTCATCCACTATTTTGGGCAGCGTTTACTTGCCAGGGATTGCGATGAATGCTGAGGTGGTGGGCTATATTGATGCGGGTCTAACTCCTCCAATTCTTGACAAAATCTTCCCAAAAAGAGTCAGGAGTCAAAGGTTTTAAAAACTTTTGACTCCTGATGCTTGCAGATTGTATCCTGATTTTTTCTACCCCATTGATACCGACTTAGAAATCATCGATGAAGGAACTGAGTCGTTGGAGTAAGGGGTCCACGGGTTTGGGGGGGGCGACGGGTTCCGGTTCCGGTTCTGGTTCCGGTTGGGGTTCCGGGATGGGTTCCAGATAGGTTTGTGCAGGTGGTTGATAATTTCCCCGTTGATTGAGGGCGATCGCCAACTGTCCCACCTGCAAGCTCAATTGTTGCAACTGCTGTTCCAGTGCATCCAATCGACTCGCCTCCCTTGCAGCTACCCGTTCCTCTAAGGACCTTAATTGTCCTTGTAACTCAGCAATGCTGTCCGAAGCCTCTGCTGATTTCCGGGTCGGTTTTACCGATTCGGGGACATACAAATAATGCCATAGGGCTTCTTTACACAAGTCGCCGAAACTCTTGTGCGGTTGGTTTTGTAACTCTTTGTGCACAACCGCTAACAAGGTTTGGTCGGCTACCTCATCGGTAAATCCGACCCGTTTCTTCGTCTTGCTTAACCAAAAAACCATTAACTTCCAGCCTTAGAGGAGCGAGTGTACGAAGAGGAGGCAAGTTGAGCCTCTCCATACAAATATTGTCCCACAGCATTCGCCGGACGGGACGGTTGGGCCAGATGAACTTTCAAACCCGCTTGTTCAACTAACGGTTTGAGGGCATCGGAGAAAAATTCCCCGCCACCGCCGGTCAAAATCACGTCAGTGACCCGTTCCGGTAACCACTTAATCAACAAATCCGACAGTTCCCGGGCAAATAATTCTCGCAAGTTGGGCAGAAAATCATCCAAATTCGTCGGTTTGGATGCGCCACGAGGACGGAAGAACCGTTGACCCCTGGGTTTATTCACGGCATCGATTAAGGACAAGGATTGACTATCCACGCTAATCGGTGCTTGGCTATATGCCTTTTCTACTTCAGTGCCGACGCGCTTGTAAAACTCGCTCATGGCAAAGGGTTCGCTCTTGGAGGCCCCGCGTGCGAACCGGAAATTATCGACCATTAAAAAGTCAGCGGTTTGATGTCCGATATCCACGATCGCCACCGAAGTCTTGGCAAATTCCGGGGATACACCTTTTTTATCCACCTTCTCCTGAGCTTCACACCAGATTAAGCTGCCATATCCTTCCGGCATCACCCAAACTTTAGTGATATTCAGGGTCACTTGCTCACCACGATAGCTCATCACATGAGGCGAAGTCAGCAAACTGGTAATTTCCTCTTTTTCCCGCTCAAACTCTTCTTGAGAATGATAGGGCAGACCCAGGACAACCACTAAATCATCTTTGAGTCCAAAGTAAGCGGCACTGGCAAGCACTTTCACCAGGGCATTTTCCACTTTCCGTTCGCCAACCCCGAGACTTGCGCCAAAGTCAGCCGCCAACTGACCGATCGCATAACCTCGTCCTTGATACTCCAACCACATATCCAATAACGGATCCGTAGGCCGAGATTCAAATTCCCCACCGCGCACTTTTTCTACAGGGACTTGGGCCACATTAGACGGAATAAATACCACTTGGTTGGGATCCCGGCTGACACAAGCTTTGGTCGCCGTCCGGCCCAAATCAACGCTCAGAATGGAAGTTCTAAAGGAATTACTAGACGCTTTGCTAGTAACTACCGTATTTGTAGGCTGTTGGATCGTCATTAAATTTTATAACCTCCCCTAAATTTACCAGTATCTTGCCACCAAACCCCTAAGATATCAGGATTTTGCTGTTTTTAAATCTTAAGACTATCCAGCAGTTCCTTCAATCACCGCAATACAGTCAATCTCAACGAGTACATCTTTAGGTAAACGTGACACTTGGACTGTTGCGCGGGCTGGTGCCGTGGCTTCATCGAAATATTTAGCATAAACCGCATTCATGGCAGCAAAATCATTCATATCTGCCAAAAAAACCGTGGTTTTTACCACATCCTGAAAGGTGGCACCGGCAGCGGTGAGGATAGCATTTAGATTGGCCATCACTTGGATAGTCTGTTTGACCACATCACCCTCGCCGACTAGGGTCCCGGTATTGGGGTCTAGGCAGATTTGACCCGCCACAAAGACGAACGGACCCGTTGCAACAATCGCTTGATTGTAAGGCCCAACGGGTGCGGGTGCTTGGTCTGTCTGAATGATTGTTTTAGTCATTGAGATTGGATTTTCAAGAACGGGTTATACCCGGACGGTTGATCTGGCTTGTGAATTGGCATGGAAAACACATTTTTAATCCTGTGTTCCCGGATATTTTACCTAGATTAACGATCGCATTCTCCCTGGGTCTTTCCCTTGTTCTGCCCGTTGACCCAAACGACTTCAGGAATCAACATTAACTCAGAAGGAACGGCGCGATCGCGTCGATTATCCTGACCCCTATTTCCACTGGGCTATTTTTTGCGCCCCCTGGCGATCGCCATCTTATGCCATCGAAGCAGTTCGCCATCACAGAGGGACTTCAAAAAAACAGCCTTTCATAGTTTACCCCAAGGGGTACAGGTGGAATCGCCATCTATTTTAGCAGGAGCATCCGAGGGAAGTGGCGGAGGCGATCGCCGATGGATAGAACCCTGTTAAATCTGACCATAATGAACTGAACAATCGCGGCCCTGGTCCTTCGCTCGATAGAGGGCGCGATCGGCTTCTTGAATCAGGGTCTCCAAAGACGACTCAACTCCAGGCGTCACCGTAGCAATTCCCACACTCAAAGTAATGTATCCACAGGTGGGAGAAGCCCGATGAGGAACCTGTAATCCTTTCACCGCCTTGCGGATGTTTTCCCCCACCGCCAGTGCGCCATTCCCATCGGTATCCGGTAAAATCACCGCAAATTCTTCTCCGCCATACCGCGCCACAAAATCTAAGGGCCTTTGGCTGGCTTTTTGAATGGCAACTGCAACTTGTTTAAGACATTCATCCCCAGCTTGATGACCGTAGGTGTCATTATAGGGTTTGAAAAAGTCAATATCGCACAGAATCAACGAAAGTGGGGTGCGATCGCGCTCCATCTGTCGCCATTCGCGTTCTAAATATTCATTAAAATGACGCCGATTTGATAACAGCGTTAATCCATCCCGAGTTGCCAGTTGTCGTAACTGTTGATTCGCTTCTTTGAGCTGTTCATACAGTTGGGATTGTTGGGTAGCAATTCCCACCTGGGTTGCTAGTTGACTGAGCAACTTAATTTCCGACTGCTGCCATCGTCGGGGTGCGGCACAGTGGTGCGCAATCAGTAATCCCCATAACCCACTACTTTGCACAATGGGTACCATTAACATCGCCTTGACTTCCACCTCAGTTAAAAAATTCACCTGAGACTCGCTCACCCAAGCTTGAGTAATATCCTCTACCTGATAAATTCCTCCCAACTCTTGGGGGGGTAAATCCTTGTGTACTAATAATGGATCGTGAATGGTGAGTCCTAAAATCGAGCAGTATTCTGAATTAACTGATTCCGCTACCATCTCGCCAGTGCAATCCGAGCTTAAGCGACAAATTGCCACGCGATCGCACTGTAAAAATTGCCTCACCTGGACCACCGTTGTTTGTAAAATCTCTTTCAAATCCAAAGACTGTCGGATCCGCTCTTGCATAGCGGATATCAACCGTTCTCGGTCCGCTTGTTCTCTTAAAGAGGCTTCAATATGAACCCGATAAGTAATATCCCGAAGGATCGCCTGCTGAACTTTCAGACCCTCTCCCCATTGGACAACGCTGCAACTAATATCCGCCCAGAGAGTTTCCCCATCTTTTTGGCGCACTTGGGTATTCGGCAGCCATCCGCCTCCGATTTTTGCCGTTAATGCAAACATTGCAATCACTCTTTCCCGTTCTTCCGGGGGCAAGATTTGACTGGCGTGGAGAGTAACTAATTCTTCTTTGGTATAACCTAATAGTTCCTCGGCTTTTTTGTTGGATTCTAAAAAATTACCCTCCAAATCCATCAGTAAAATCGCATCTCCTGCATCGTTCATTAAGGAGCGATATTTGGCTTCGGATTCAGCGAGGGCAGCTTGGGCTTTTTTCTGTTCGGTGATATCTAAGGCGGTTCCAAAGAGCCTAATGGGTTTTCCCGTTTCATTAAATACTGCCTCGGCCCTCGCTTCAATATAACGGAGCGTGCGATCGCCTTGCCAAATTCTTAGTTCAACTTCATTGGCACTTCCTTGTTCCAGGGCTTCTCGAATCAGCTTACTCCAAGTGTTTCTATCTTTTCGGTGTAGCTGCTTCACCAGTTGAAGATAGCTTACCCCTGAATTCAAGGGGAAGTCAAATATTCTTAAAAATTCTTCAGAAACTGTGATTTTTTTAGATTCCACCTCATATTCCCAGCTTCCCACATGAGCGACTCTTTGTGCGCGGGCGAGATTGGCTTCACTCTTCTGGAGGGATTCAATCAGTTGATTCTTTTCTCGGTCCGCATTTTTACGCGCTGTAATATCTCGCACAATTCCCAAAACTTCATCATCGCCACTGGCAATCAGTCTAGCTTCATAAACGGAAAGTTCACCGCTGATTTCTAGTTGATATTCAAACACCTGTATTTCTCCAGTTTCCAATGTTTTTTGAATATATTTCATGGAGCTTTCGGCAATGGCTGGCGGCATGACATCCACCACTTTTAAGCCTTGAAAAATTTGTGGTTTGATTAAATTGCTAAAATTAGCCGGTTTAAAATCTAAGTATGTTCCATCTCCTTTTACTCTAAACATTAAATCGGGGATGGTATTGAGTAAGGCTCGATTGGTGGTTTCACTTTTAATTAAAGATTCTTCCGCCCGCTTGCGTTCAGTGATATCATGGGTGATTCCTAAAATCTGATAAAGTTCCCCCCTCTCATTGAGTAATGGAATGTAAGCGATCGCGGCGCTCCATTGGGCATCATTTACCGCAATGGTGCATTCTCCTTTTTGAGGGGTTTTTGTCTCAATAGCTTGCTGGAGTAGGGGGAGATAATTATCGGTGATTGCTGGAGAAAATAATTCTTCATCCCGGCGATTGAGAATTTGTTCTTTAGTATAACCACTGGCTCGGATGCCTTCATCATTAATAAACTGAATGCGGCGATCGGCATCATAAATTACAAAGGTGTCGGGAAAATTTTCCACTGCTTTTTTAAATTGCAGTTCACTTAATTTTAACTCTATTTCTGCTTTTTTACCTCTGCCTATATGGATATAGGCAATTACCAACCCATAGTTTTCTAACCGAATCGGTACGGCTGTAATATTCAGCCCGTCTACTTCTTCTTCGGCTGAGGTAATTCCAACTTGTAAACTTTGGATAACTTGGTTTTCAGCATTTTCTGTTAAAGCCAGCCGTCGGGAAAGTTCTTTGAGATTCAGCGGCATACCTTCCCTCAAAATAGGCGGGTAATCTCTGTGAGGTTTGGCCTCTTCTGGGGAATTTACAAGCAGGGTATCTAAATCATCTAATGCAGCCAAATTGGATTCTATGATATTACCCTCCGAGTCTGTAACTGAAATCCCCACCGGCGAAATATCGAAAATGATTTGGTATTTTTCTGCAAGTTTTTGAGCCTGGGTTTTCAGGGGAACGGCTTGTAAAATATTTTTAATAATTCCCACAGTAAATTGTGGATTTCCGGCCCCGTCTAGCATCATGGATAGGTTCTGTTTGACCCAGATTTCTTTTCCATTTTTGCAGATTAATCTTTTTTCTATTTCATATCCCTCTCTTTTGCGGGCGATACAGTCTTGGATGAGAGCCTCCTCGACTTGAAAGTCATCGGGATGAGTAATCTGGCAATATTTCAGATGCAATAGTTCTTCTGCCTCATACCCCAGCATGGTTTGTAAAAAAGGGTTGGTTTGCAAGAATTTTCCAGTCAAGTCCCAAAGCGCTAACCCAATCGTGGCTCGTTCAACTATGATTTGAAAGTATCCATTGTGAATGGTTCCACCCGGGCTGACGGAATCATGGGTTTGACTAAATTGGCGATCAAGGTTCATAACCCTCCCCTTTTTTACTCTGAATTTTATTACCCTTTAATAGAGTGAATTTTACTATTAAATTTGGGTTTTACAACGAATCATCAGAAGTGGTTATTTTAGTAAAAATTTAATTATTTAATTAAATAAATCTGTAATTTTTTAAACTGTAAATATTTCAACCTTGTTTCTCCTCCAAAATAAAAGTTTACAAAAACTTTCTTTAATAAAATCAAGAATAAATTTTACTAAATTGGCTAACCAATGTAAGAAAGAAAGATGGGTTTTAAATAAGGGTTTTACCATTTTTATAAGAAACCTATTTAGTAATAATAAACCACCCCTAATGGCTGGGTGGGGGGAAGGGTTGAGCGTGAGCTTGATCCAGACTATTTCCTCTAGGACTCTAGCCCGGGGTTCTACTGACAAGGGAGGAGAAAACCGGAATAGACGGAAGCCAACCTGTTCCCCTAATGAAACCGGCTGTCCTTAACGAGGATGCCATTCCCGCTGAGGGGGATTAGAAACTCTATTCTAAGTCAAGGTTCAGGGCGCATTGGCACTTGGGAGTGGCAAAGGGCGGTACGAATTGAGGAAAGGTGATTGCCGGAGGATTGATGATGACATTAATAAAAATCTAAATCACTTTGAGTGATATGGCTTTGGGAGTGGGGAAATATTTCGTCTTTAAAGAAAAATAGCAACAGAGCGATCGCACCGTTAAGATTTTTAAGAGACCCAAACCGAGGGGTTGGGGAAGTTCGGATCAATCGAGTACCGTTTTAAGCGCAATCCAGTCAGATCGACTATTTCCAGGGCCTGTAAGGCGATCGCATCGGTTTGGTAGGACCTGGTGGGGTGGGAAACGAACTGTGATACTCCATCCAATTCTCCAAAGTCTATAAAAACCCGCACCCTCAAGGGTACGGGTTTGGGCTATTTTATGTTTTGCGGTTCCCCGACAGATGCCGTGGCGATCGCCTTAAATCCGGGGTCTGATCCCATAGTTTCGATAGCGCCCATAATCCTTAAGGATGCGATCGTGGTCAAAACAAAGATTTGTGGGAATGCGCCAAAACTCAAAACACTCTAAATTTTTGGCATCATCTGCCGCTTGGGGTTCCCCCGTCGCCATTGCTAAAAAAACGACACTTAAAGTATGCTGACGCGGATCCCGATTGGGGTCAGAATAAACATGAAATTGTTCGATGAGTTCGACATCTAAACCGATTTCTTCTTTCGCCTCACGGATCGCCGCAGTTTCTACAGATTCCCCATAATCGACAAAACCACCGGGAAGTGCCCAACCCAAAGGCTCATTGCGACGCTCGATCAGGATAATGGGACGACCCGGGCGATCGCCTAGCTCAATAATGATGTCAACAGTCGGAGTGGGATTGCGATAAGTCATAGCTAGATTTTAAAGTTGATAGGTTTAGAATGGCTGTTAGCGGGGATACGGGCTGATTTGTAATCGAGTTTCAACCGGGCGATCGCCGCGATCTCGTGACCCGTCCCGTGATAAAGTTGAGAGTCGGTAGCCCAGTGAACTATTGGGCAACCACGCTTAAGTTATTTTCCAGTGGTACATACACCATGCCCTTCCCCAGATCTAGCGGTATTCTACTCCACCCCACTTCATTTCCCAGTCGGTTTGGTATCGGTGACCTTGGCGAAGCTGCTTATCGCTTCGTTGACTTTTTAGCAGAGAGTTACCAACTTTACTGGCAGATTTTGCCGCTAGGACCTACGGGGTTTGGCAATTCTCCCTATTTGTCCTATTCCGCGATGGCAGGAAACCCGATGTTGATTAGTCCCGATCGCCTGCGGGATGACCAACTGCTGGCAGACTGGGACTTTAATCACCTGCCCGAGTTTCCCGCAGATTGGGTCGATTTTGACCAAGCGATCGCCATCAAAATGCCCCTATTACAACAAGCCTGCCAAACCTTCAAAGCCCAGGCTTCTCCCCAGCAACAACAGGAATTTCAAGAATTTTGTCATGACAAAGCCTATTGGCTTGATGATTATGCCTTATTCATGGCGATTAAAGGCGCAATGGATGGCAAAAGCTGGTATCAGTGGGAACCTGACATTGCCAAGCGGGAACCCGAAGCCTTAGACAAATGGGGGCGACAGTTAACCGGAGAAATCTTTTTCCAAAAATTCCTGCAATATCAATTTTTCCGGCAGTGGTCCGACCTCAAACGCTACGCCAACGAACGAGGCATCCAAATTATCGGAGATATTCCCATCTATGTCGCTCACGATAGCGCCGATGTTTGGGCTAATCCAGACATTTTTTGTCTGGACGTCAAAACAGGAGAACCGGCAGGAATGGCCGGAGTCCCGCCCGATTATTTCAGTGCAACGGGGCAATTGTGGGGTAACCCGGTCTACCTGTGGAAGCGCCTGGAAAAACAAAATTTTGATTGGTGGGTCAAGCGCTTCCAATCCATGCTGAGTTATGTGGATATCATTCGCATCGACCATTTCCGGGGCCTAGAGTCCTTCTGGTGCGTGCGCCAAGGGGAAACCACCGCCATGAACGGAAAGTGGATTGCGGCACCCGGTTCGGCCTTACTGAAGACCGTGGAAGAACGCTTAGGTAGCCTGCCGATTATTGCGGAAGATTTAGGCGTGATTACTCCAGAAGTGGAAGCGCTACGAGACGAGTTCGAGTTTCCAGGGATGAAAATTTTACACTTTGCCTTTGGATCGGGACCGGGGAATCCCTATTTACCGATTAACTATTACTCGCGCAACTGTGTGGTTTATACCGGGACTCACGATAATGATACGACGGTGGGATGGTTTGAAAAACTATCGGACCATGAACGGTGGGGTGTTTTATCCTATTTAGGACCCGTTTCCGAGGAAGGCATTCACTGGCAACTGATTCGACAAGCATTGTCTTCCGTGGCGAATCAAGCCCTGATTCCCTTGCAGGATTTGTTGGGACTAGGCAGCGATGCGCGGATGAATACCCCTGGATTGGCGGAAGGGAATTGGGGGTGGCGTTATCGCGGGGAAGTGCTGACTTGGGACCTGCGCGATCGCCTGAAAATGCTCACGGAAACCTATGGTCGCAGACGATACTAGGGCCTTGAAATAGTAAGGCTTGGGAACCAATCCCGTCCCGACCCTCTAGGACTGGCTACAGTTTTAACTCCAAAAAACAAGAAACCGGGTTCCTCGCCGAGATTTGTTACTTTTTTGCAACAAATTTTCTGAAGAAACCCGGTTTCTAATCCTTACTGTACCGACTCTTTAGGGTTCTGCCTGCACAATCACCTCTTCGGCAACCCCAGGTTTACCCATGAGTTTGGCTTGCTTGTTATTGACAGCCATGAGTACCCCACCGGCATTGCCCGCTAGGATAACCAGTTGTTTTTTTGCTTCCCAACTGCGTTCCGTTCCTTGTTGTAACGTGCCTTCAAAGGCAGTTTTACCGTCAGCGATAATTTGAACCCAGGAACTGTCCTGAACAATCAATCCAACCCTGACCGGGGCGTCGGAATTGGACTGACTGGTCCCACGGGTTTGAGAGGCGGGAGTTGGGTTAGTGGGTTTTTTAGCCGTGGCGGATTCAGAACTCCCTACAGCGTCAGTCGTTTCCTGTGCCTGTCCGGTGGATTTTGGCATCGCCGTAGTTTCGACAAATCCAGATAACCCGGTGACTGCTCCAATAATCATCAGGATATAAATCAGGTACAGATGAATCGGTCGCACTCTAGGTATGGGTAAATACCACTGGGCTATTTTCTGCTTTCGCCAGGTCGAAATGATGGGAAAGGTTTTAGCAAACTCAACGCCATTTAAACCCAGGGCTTCAGCAAACCGCAAGAGAAAACCCTGAACATAAATAGGTTCGGGGAGCTTATAAAGTTGCCCTTCTTCAATCGATCGCAGCAGACTAACTCGAATCATCGTTTTCGCGGCGACTTGTTCAAGGGTCATCGACTGAGACTCCCGCACTTGCCGTAAGTAAGCACCCATCTCGGCCAGCTTGACCGATGGATCCTGCCGTGGTTTCAGGATGGCTTTAGGTTTAGGCTTCTTCATAGGGCCGGTTCCTGAGTATCTGCTGGCAAATTTACGGAGTTTAGGGAGACTTGACTTTGTAAGAAACATATCTCAGAGGGGTTCAAGGGGCGGTAGTAGCCGTGGGGCAAGGGAGCTTCCCCGGGTGGGTTAAGATGAATCGAGCCGATGGCGGTGCGGTGTAAGTGGATGACCGGGTATCCTAACAACTCAGCAACCCGGCGAATTTGGCGATTTCTGCCTTCACAGAGAATCACTTCGAGCTGAGTTTGGGCGGGATCTCGGCGATCGAGGATGCGCACCGAAGCGGGTCGGGTTTTTTTGCCGTCTAGGACGACACCACGACGCCATGCTTCCAAGGTGGATTCCCGAGGTTCTCCGGCAACGGTTACATGGTAGGTTTTGGGAATGCTATGCCGGGGATGGGTGAGTTGGAAGGTCAGTTCGCCGTCATTGGTCAGCAGTAATGCTCCTGTGGAGTCAAAATCTAACCGTCCAACGGGATGAAGACCTTTCTCTTGTCGTAAATCAGCAGGGAGGAGATCGAGCACGGTGGTGCGACCTTGGGGATCGGCGCAGGTGGAAACAACGCCGGTGGGTTTGTTTAACAACAAGTAAAGGGGACTGGGACGATCGCCGGGGTTGATGGGGATGCCATCGACTTGGATGCGATCGCGTTGAGGGTCGGCTTTCTGCCCCATTTGGGCAATTTCGCCATTCACTTGGACCCGTCCCTGTTCAATCATTTTTTCAGCTTGACGGCGTGAGGCAATGCCCCACTCAGATAGGATTTTTTGCAGTCTAGCATCCATGTTTTGGACGGCTGCGCGTTCTCGCTTTTTTTCTAACAGTTTTTAGAGGTTGAGTCCACCGGGCAAACTGCCAGACTGAACTATGTACAAATATTACAGGATCGGGGAGAATACAAGCGGTCACAACGGAAAACTAGGGGTTAGAACCACTCAAATGCCCCATCCGTCCGGTTGTGGGTGCTGCTGGATGCCCCAAGATTTTACGGATGCTCGCTGACCTCCCTGATTGTAAGGCGTTGCGCCTGGGGAATTACATTGAGAATATTTATGCGCGAAAAAGAAATTATAAAATTAGCTTCTGTGTCCAGCGATCGCCTGGAATTATCCCCAACCCAAGAGGGTTTACCCGTGACTTTTCCCATCCCTCCCTCTCAGTCGCGCATCGGTTGGGTCCTCTCCAGGGCGGTGCAATTGTGGTTGCGATCGCAGGTGGAATCCGTCGGCGAATTAGAGGTGCAGATTAACGGAGGCGATCGCCAAATCCTCCAAGGGGTGATTCCCCAGGTTTCTCTATCCGGGTCCGGTGTCATCTATCAAGGTCTGCATCTGAGTACCCTAGAGGTCCAGGGGACTGGCATTCAGGTCAATCTGATGGACATCATGCGCGGGAAATCCTTGCGCCTTCAGGACCCGGTTCCCGTGGTGGCCCGGTTACATCTGACAGAAGCAGATCTCAATGCCTCCATGCGATCGCCCTTGATTGCCGATGCCTTCACTCCCTTATTCTTCCCCCTCTTCGCCGCTGCCCTCTTTTGGAACTCAGAACCGACCCTCACCTGGCAGGGCGCTGCAATCCTTTCCTCGGACGAAACCCTCATCTTCCAAGGAAGTTTCCACCCCCCTTCCCAAGCAGCGCAACCCTTTCTCCTGGAAACCCGGTTGCAACTAGCTAACCCCTCAAAATTGCACTTTCTCAATCCCACGATTCAAATTCTTTCAGACTCAGCGGTAATCCCATTAGAAACCGTTATCTTACCCCTAGGGTCCGATGTGGCTATTTCCGAGCTCTCGTTCACCGAAAGCGGGCTAATCTGTCAGGGGGAACTAACGGTTCTGCCTTAACGGGTTCGGCATCAGGAGGACCCGCTTACTGCCGAAGAAAACTCGATCCATTGCAAGAGCAATGGCAACAACAGGGTAATAAAGTAATAAACAAAAGGAGCGGTAAAAATATAACTATCCACCCGGTCTAGGATTCCCCCGTGACCCGGAATCAGCTTACCGGAATCTTTCACTCCTGCATCGCGCTTCATCAGGGATTCGATTAAATCTCCCATCAAGCTGGCAATCCCGAGTAGTAACCCAAATGCCACCCCAGTCCCTCCCCAGAAGGGCCAATTGAGATACTTCGCCCCGAGAGTTGCCAAAATCACACTGCCGAGGATTCCAAATACTGCCCCTTCCACGGTCTTTTTGGGACTGATATCGGAAAAATGAGTCCGTCCCAACCACTTGCCACCGACATAAGCGGCAGAATCGGCCATAGAAATACAAATAAACGACAGCAAAGTGACACTCAACCCGGTGGGGAGGTCTGAAAAATCAGGCCAGGTTTGGGGCCAATAGCCACCCAAGGGGAGATTACTGGCCGCCTCAGACCCTAGAGTGCGTAAGCGCAACCAAAAACTAGGTAAATAACCGATATAAAATAGGCCGAGAATGGAGGCGGCTAAATCGGCGATCGTTGCCATTTTCGGCTTAAACAGCAGATAGAAACAAATACAGGTTCCGGCGATCGGCAAGAGGGCATCGGTCAACTGGGAATTTTGGGTGGAAAGCACGACCAAGGCCAGACTTAGAAATAAACTCGTTTTTGCGGCGGGGTAAATCCCTTTAGCCCGGACAAGTTCCAAGTATTCCCAATGAGCAAGATAGACCAGAATGGAGAAACCGACCGTAAAGTACCAACCTCCTAGGAAGGTCGTACCTAGCACTAGGATTAGAGCAACAATGGTACTGAGAATTCGAGACAAAGGCATAGAACAATTTTATAGTTAATCTAGTATTAGCCAAATAGATTTCTTGCATCATTGAAAAACGCCTCGGTCTTGTCAGCGTTTCCTGATATTACGGAACCCACCCACAAAACTGTACCGCTGGTTCCCGGGGGGATGGGGTCATCTGTTTGTCATTCTGCAAGAGGTCTAATTCAAGAGAATCTGGTAAACTGGGCTGAATCTTAATCGAGCTTTTCACCACTCAGAATAAAGATGGGGTCAACCGCCACAAAACTTTGATGAGTTCCCCTTCCTTCTAAGCGGTTGAAGGAGGACTGGACCACCTCCACATTGCGCACTTGTAACTCAGCAAAGCTTTCAGAAATGGCATAGAGATTTTCCAGACTCGCGGCAGTGGCAACAACTCGCCCTTCGGGGAGTAAGTAGGACCAGACTTTTTCTAAGATGGTTTTAATGGGACGTCCTCCTTCAATACAGACGCGATTCGGGGCATGGGGTAACTGGGCCAGACATTCCGGCGCACTGCCTTCGATGACTTCTACATTTTGAACCCCGAAGCGATCGCAGTTGGCCCGAATTAATGCCGCCACTTCCTCATCTCGTTCTACGGCTAAAATCCGCCCGTTCGGACAGAGTAATCCTGCTTCTACTGGGATGGTTCCTGTTCCTGCCCCGATATCCCATAAGACTGATTCGGATTGCAGACGCAGGTGGGAGAGTAAGAGCAATCTGGTTTCCCGTTTGCTCATCGGAATTCCCGGCAACCTCTCGAATAAATCATCCGCAATACCCGGGGTAATATAAGGCCAAATTCCAGAATTCATAATAATATTTATTTCAAAATCTTATGGATAATTTTAATGGAAATTTGCAGTTTGTTTAATCTAATTTTTAAATTAATCTCAAGCCCTAAATCATTGATTTAAAAAATAACCAATTGTAGGTTGGGCAATGCCCACCGTAAGTCATGTGGGCATTGCCCAACCTACTCGTCTTAACAATCAGGAATTGTTAACCCCAATAATTTTAATTAAAATAATCCTGAAAGCAGGCTAAATTTATAAATTATCGGATTAAATGAGAAATTAAATCGGAATAGGTTTAACCGATTTTTGGATTATTTCTATCCAGGTTATCCAGTTTTAACCACTTTAAGGGTGGTTAGAGTGCGATCGCTACATCCAGTGAGGATACCTCCCTGGGCGAGCACTTGTTGCAAATAGGCGACTGCCTCTAAGGTAATCACCTCGGAGGGCATCAAAATTGGGATTCCCGGGGGATATGGACATACTAACTCAGCACTGACCCTCGCGATCGCCTCGGTAATGGGGATTGCTTCCACAAGCGCGAAAAACGCATCCCTCGGACATAGGGAAAGGGCAGGAGAGGGCGGGAGAGGGTGAAGGGAAACCGATCGCCGGTTGTGGCAATAATCCTGGGAGAGGGTCGAGAAACCTTGGACGAGTTGGTCAATATCTGCCGAGGTGTTCCCCAAGCTGATAATAAAGGTTAAATGGTCTGGGGACGGTAACTCACAGGTGACCCCAAACCGTTCCTGAAGCATTTCATCGACTTCATACCCACTCAGTCCCCACTCCCAAACCCCCACCGTCAGACGGGTGCGATCGCCTGCTACAAATCCCGGAATTCTCGGTTCAGGCGGCGTTAACACCGCTAACCCGGGGATTTGGGCAATTTCCTCCCGGGCGCGACTGCCTAGGGCCAGGGTTTGGGTCATCAATTCTGGACCTTGTAGCGCCATTTGTTGCCTTGCTGCATCTAAGGACGCCAGGAGTAAATAACTGGGACTGGTGGATTGCATCAACTGCAAACTTTGACTTAATCGATTGACATCAATGCGATCGCCTTGGATATGCAGCATCGATGCCTGAGTCATCGCCCCGAGCACTTTGTGAATTGATTGCACGGATAAGTCTGCCCCGGCAACTAGGGCCGGGGCAGGTAAATCCGGATGAAAGGCAAAATGAGGCCCATGCGCTTCATCTACCAACAGGGGAATGCCAAATTGGTGAGTCACCTTGGCGATCGCCTGAATATCGCCGCATACCCCCTGATAGGTGGGATAAACCATCATCACCGCTTTCGCATCAGGATGGGTTGCTAATGCCTCGGCGACAGATGCGGGAGTGATACTCAGGGCTAAACCCCAGATTGGGTCAAATTCAGGGGCGATAAAAACCGGCAATGCCCCGGATAAAATCAAGCCAGAAATTACAGATTGATGGACATTTCTAGGCAGAATAATTTTTTCACCTGGGCGCACTGTTGCCAGAATTGCGGCAATAATTCCAGCGGTGGAACCATTAACTAAAAACCAGGTTTGAGAGGCTCCAAAAGCATCGGCTGCAAGTTCCTGGGCGGAGGCGATCGCCCCGGTTGGTGCAAATAAATTATCCAGGTCGGGCAGTTCAGGTAAATCGGCTAAAAAGACCGAAGTTCCTAACAGATTGCTCAGAGATTGAGGAATTCCTCGCCCCCGTTTGTGTCCGGGTGCATAGAAGGGCGTGTCCGGTGTGCGGGCACAGCGGGCGAGGGTTTCTAATAAGGGGGCTTGACGGTGATCCTGGAACATGAATTAGAATAATGGACGCGATCGACGAACGAGGCGGTCAATTTGTTCAGTGAAATATGCCTCTTGATATTTGAGTTGTCTGGCCACCTCTAATCCATTTTGAAAGGCTTGGATGGCCTGGGGATAGGCATTTTGTCGCTGATGAAGTTGACCGAGGCGATCGTAAGTATCCATTATCCCATATAAGTTGTAGGCACGACGCTCAACGATTAATAAAGCTTCATAAACTTCTAAGGCAGCACCAAATTGTTCTAGTGTGGTATAGAGGCGGGCGAGGTGCTCTAGGGCATCGCTGGCGATGTAAAATTGTTGTTGAGTCCAGGCGAAGGTATAGGCTTGTTCGTAGCTAGAGATCGCGGTTTGCAGTTGCCCGAGACGTTCATAATCTGTGGCGATCGCCAGCTTAAGTTGAGGGATTTTGGCAATATCTTGGGGGTTATTATAAAGGGTGACCAGTCGTTCCCTTGTGGCGATCGCCCCTGGGGAATCATTCGCCTGGGTGTAGATAAAAGCGAGTTGTTCAAGATAGGACAATTCTTGGAGGCGATCGCGTCGTTGTACCGCAAAGGAGAGTAATCCTTGATAGGGTGTTGACGCATTGACATAATCCAGTTTTTCCAGATAGAGGCGACCCATATTGGTGAGGATGGATTCTTCTGCGGAGGCATCGTTGCGATCGCGTGCATCGGTGAGTAATTGCTGATAAACTGTTAGGGCTAAATCCCGCGATCGCACGGTTTCAAATCCCGTCACTAATGCTTGTAACAGAGGCAATTCACAAACTTGAGGACTGAGACAATAAGTTTGATAAATGACCTTGAGTCTAGCATCAATTGCTTGCAGTGCCGTAATTTCTGATTGTTCCCAGGCAGTCGCCCCCACCCGAGTTAAAGCCCGCACCTCCGGCAAGGGTCCGAAATACCGCCATAACCGCAATTCTCGATACCAAATCGTAAACGCTTCTGGTTTATTTCCCGCCGCTAACTCGGCGGTAGCTTCTGCATCTAAAACATTTAAAGCCAATTCTAACTCCCGAAGTTCTTCCGGGGTTAAGGATTGATTTTTCTTGGGAGGATTCGGCACTAAGGGGTCGGGAATCAGCACTTCCAAAGGATTTGGCGGCAGCAGTGGTGGTGCAGAATTTTCCGGTTGACCCACGGCGGTTAAAGCATTAAACCCGGAAAAAGTCAAGCCTAAAATTCCCAAACATAACCCCAAATAAGCCCGGTTTCGGTATAGTCGGATTGGGCCGATGGGGTAAGGATTTCCTCCACATTTTACTCCCGTTATAATTTTCATCTAGTTTATTTTTGCACTTACTCGACTGGTTAATCGTTCAATTTAATCGCTCTACATAAATGGGGTTCGGGATTGATTAAAGATAGAGGAACCCTCGCAATTTCACCGCCAATTTGTTAAATTAAAAATTGGACTGTTTAGATTTTCAAGGGTTGGAGGCGATCGTGAACTGGCGCAAATTTCAAATTTTCCCCTGGGTGATGGCATTGGCACTGGTGCTATCGACGGTATTAACCGCCTGTGCTTTGCCCCAAGTCAATGCACAAGAGCGCATATTTCTCGACTTGTCCCTAGAATTTTTAGACGACTATGAACTGCCGAAACGTCCATTTCAGGATACGCCCGTTGGTGGATTATCCGGCATCACCTACGATCGCCAACGCGATCGCTTCTACGTCATCTCAGACGATCGCGGAGATTATGCCCCCCCCCGCTTCTATACCCTTAAACTGAATTTGGATTCTAACAGTTCCGATACGCCCAAAATCGCCAGCGTTGAAATCGAATCCGTCACCCTTCTCAAAGCAAAAGACGGCAACCCCTATCCCATCGGTGAAATGGATGCAGAAGGCATCGCCTTTGCTTCACCCAACAGCGTTTATATCGCCAGCGAGGGGATTACTCGCAAAGGGTTGGCACCCTTTATCCACGAAATCAACCTCGAAACCGGCCAATTTGTCCGGGATATCACCCTTCCCAAACGCTACATCCCAGATAATCCTGAGAACCCCACCCAAGGTATCCAAGATAATTTAGGGTTAGAGTCCCTCACCCTCAATCCCCGAGGATTTGGGGATGCCACGGTTGATCCCTATCGCCTGTTTACCGTAACAGAAGCACCCCTCATTCAAGATTTGGATGAACTCGACGCCGATATGCCCCCCAAAAACCGTTTACTTCATTATCTAATCTCCGATGGACCCCCAATCTTAATTTCTGAAAATCTTTACACCCTTGACGATACGGTGCGCTGGAGTCTTTACCAGGGGTTATCGGAATTATTAGCTTTAGAACAGGGAGGGCATTTGCTCAGTTTAGAGCGCAATTTTGGGTTTCTGGGGTTTGGTGCCAAAATTTTTGAAATTCAAACCGGCAGCGCCACCGATACTTCCCGAATTGCCAGTTTAAAAGGGGAACTGAAGAAAGTTGAACCCATTAAGAAGCGATTGCTTTTAAACTTACAAGATTTAGGAATTGAGTTAGACAATCTAGAAGGGATGACCCTTGGACCCCGGTTGGCCGACGGCAGTCAAAGTTTAATCATGGTCAGTGATGATAATTTTAGTCCTGATCAAGTGAATCAGATTTTATTATTTCGGTTAAAATTTTAGGGTTTTTCCCCAGAGTTTTAGTCAGGTGTATCAGCTCTATCGGTTATCACTTAGAGATAGAATTTATGAGTCTGATGCACCTGTCCCCCCGGGAATTCCCCATCACTGAACTGCAAAAATTAATGCCCTCAGTCGTCTGAAGGCATTAATCGTCAATTGATTTATATTAAATTTTCACCTGAACCCTAAAAATTCACAAATTTAACGACTTTTATCTACGGCTCTTCCTGGATACGCTGGCCCATGTAGGGTCAGAAAAATCAGCCAGTTTTATTGAGTTCTAGGTGAACTTACTCTACCATTTTAATCCATCCGCGTTTTATGGCGTGTAAGATACGATTAATTAGTCTATAGTCGGAGTCGTTCAGTTCAGCATAACTTAACAAAGCAAATTTTAACCTTTGACGATTTGCTTCGGTCATTTCATGGCGTTGCCACACTGAGAAAAATAACTCGGCAATATCTGATTGGGGTAAAATATCAGCGTGTCCCATCTTAGCGTTTTTCTCGGTAGAAGGGAAGATCTGCTTAACTGAATAGTTAGGGAAGGAAGATTTAGGGAAAGTGTGAATACTTTCAAGAGCTTGCATAGACGATTCCTTGTTTTAATAAGTATTAAATTGCCCTTTTTATCATCTGTTAGTAAGTTGAGGGGGGCGACTTTAGGGGAGTAAATTTAAGGGGGCAAGCCCTGGGGGAATGCAATTAATAAGTAGTCATAAAATTTAGGGGACTTTGCCGCACCTTCTGCCTGAATCCTGGATTTTCAGTTGATCCCTGCCCAGGTCATTGAGATTGCTCCACTATGTCCAGGATAGTCTGATGGGTTTAAAAACTGCCTCTATCTAAAGAGGTAAGTTCGGGGAATGTAGAGGGATAGACCGCCCAGAGTCAGTAGGGAGGGTATGAAAAACTCTACGGAAGTTTTGTAGCTCTGAGTGAGGCAACTTTAGTTAGGGAGGAAAGCCCTATATATGACTCATTCAATCTTTTTAAGTTTCGGATAACTTGGAGATTAGAGGCTCGCTGTGAGGCAGGGAGGGAATCCCTCTAGGGGAGGACAATTACTCGCCTGCTTAAAGGGAGAAAAGGGGGTTGATTAAGGCAGAGTTTGGGAGCATTCCCTCGGGATGGGGTGAGTACCGAGGGGTTGGGTGTTTAACAGGGGTCTGGGTTGTGATGAGGATAAGGTGGGGCCTTAAGAATGAATCTCCGGGTGGATAGGGGATTGGCGATCGCGCTTTGATTAAAAGATGTAACGATTTCCCCGATGTTCGCCTAAGTAAGTTCTGAAATAGGGTGAATCTTTGTTAACTTGGTAGTAGAGCAAAGACATTCTCCTATTTTTTTAGATATGCAAAACTGTGAAACTTGCAAGCATCGAGGCACCAAGCACTGTCCAGTTCAAACCAAAGCGCTGATTGTGGGAGAAACAAGCCAACTGACGACCCAGGGGTTCTGCGATCGCTATTCCCCGCTCTTGGGAACCTAAACCCTCCTGCTCGTGAATGGGTTCTGAATCTCCAGTGAAACAAGCACTCCAGGTCTAAACTATCCGATCCAGCGTCGCCATAGCCGGACCATCCATCGCCGCATCCAACGGATCACACGCCCCAAAGGACTCGACGATTGGCGCATCGGGGTGCGGGTGGGAACTATCTGCGGTAAGGGAGCCTCCACCGCCGACTCTGTAGCGATATCTATCGAAACTTCCCCAGAAGAAACTTCCCCAGAGGCATCCGCCGGTTGTTCCGGAATTGGAGGGGGCGCGGGTTGCAATTCTAACGCCCGCTCATAACTTTTGAGGGCTTCTTCTTGTCTTCCTAACTGTTTCAGTGCGACTCCCCGGTATTTCCATCCCTGCCAATTGTCCGGATCCAGGGAAAGGGCACGATCATAGCTGCTAATGGCTTCCTCATAGCATCCTAATTCGGCTAAAGCACTGCCCCGATCCCCCCAAGCTTCCGCATCATCGGGATAGCGTTCCACCATGCGATCGCAAGCGGCTAGTTTAGGATTATCCAGGGGCATCAGGGGCTGACTCCGGGCTGATTCCCGGAGGATTTTCTCCTCTTTCTGCTCAACTGGAGTTTCCACAGGTTCCGGCGTCGCTGCTTCCGGTTTGGGAGTGGGGGGTTTCTCTTGCAACTTCGCCATCGCTGTTCGTCGCAACCGCTGTGTTTCGCGCCAGGTGGGTTTGAGGGCTAAGACGCGATCGTAACAGGCGACTGCCTCTTCATAGCGTTCTAACGCCGCGAGAGCTTCCCCTTGGTTATGCCACCCTTGACAATACTCCGGAGAAATGGCGATCGCCCGTTGGTAACTGGCTACCGCTTCCTCATAGCGTCCTAACTCCACCAAGGCATTCCCCAGGTTGTTCCACCCTTGGTAATAATCCGCCTTCAGGGCGATCGCCTTTTCATAACTCGTCACCGCCTCTTCATGACGTCCCAAACACTTCAGGGTCATCCCCCGATTATTCCAGGCATCCGCATACTCCTCATCAATGGCGATCGCCTTCTCATAGCTCTCTAGCGCCTCTTCATAGCGTCCTAACTGATAAAGAGAACCGGCGCGATCGTACCAGGCTTTCGGATTATTCATCTGGATGACAATCAGACCCTCTTCCTCCTTCTCCTCGGGTGAGGGAATAGAAGAATTAAAATTGTCTTGTGCTTCTTGCCCTGTCATTAACTCACTCTCTCCCTTGGTAAACCCTATCCCGTTGAAACACCCTGATGTGAGCAATTCTCCTGAGCGATCGCCTTTAATTAATCACCTGATAATCGGCAATTTTCCACTGCCCATTGACCCGTTGTAAATTGTACCTAATTAAATTTGTGCCAAAACTAGCGCGATCGCCATTGGCTCGTCCATTTTCATATAACGTGTAATCTTCCGTCACCCTAGCTTCTAATGTCGCCCGATTTCCTTCCGTGACAAACCGCTCTACTGATTCTACCCGCTGCACCCCATATTGATAGAACGCATTATTATTTTCTAACCAAGTCACGGAATTGAGAGAATCTGCATATAAAATTCCCGTCGTCAAATTCCCCAATAATTGCCGATCAAATGGAGGTCCAAAAATATTACCTTTAGCCGTTAGCCAGTCCCGCAGCAATGCCGCTGCTTGTCTCTGGGGAAGTACCCCTGTCTCTGATGGCGGATTTGGTGTCGGTGCCGGATTCGGTGCCGGTGCCGGGGTAGGACGAATGCACCCCGCCTCTTCCAAATTGACCCCTTCTAATCGAGCATCTTGTCGCTGCCAACCGCAAGTATTTGCTCCTGTGAGCACAGCGTCCTTGAGATTGGCTCCTCGGACATCCATCGCGCGTAAATTCGCCTGACTAAAATTAGCCGCTTCTAAGTCGGCAGCAATCAGAATCGCTTCGGATAAATTGGCACGGCGAAAGTTGACATAACGCAAGTCCGCATTTCGGAGATTCGCCCCCTGTAAATCGGCTTCCGATAAATCGGCACCCCGCAAACTAACCCCCTCTAATTGAGCATCACGCAAATCACATCCCGGACAACGATTGGTATCCAGGAGTTGCTGTAGGTGGGCTGGGTTAGCCGCAGCAACAGGTAACGCCAACCCCAAGGGGACTAACAGAACCGTGATTTTTCCTACATTTTTAATTAGCATAGACGGGTGATAAAAGTAGCAACAGTTACTAGGGTAGTGGGAATGAGGGTTCCCGTATCAATGGGAGCCGGTAACATTTCCCCGCGAAAATCGAGCAACTGAACAACGACTAGGTAGGCGATCGCCAGCAAAATGGATATCGCACCCGTAATGATAGCTATAACTTTAGACCGATCCATTGGATTTTTTCCTCTTGCTCCCTACAACCATTCTATTTCGCAGTCGCAGCAGGAGGAGCAAAAGCATGAAAGCAACAGTTCAATGTCCCGACTTGCTGTCCTTATCCCCCAAGTCGAAGAAAAAACGCTGCAAACCCCTCTAATCGAGGCCCACTCCATCCTAAAATCCCTTGGAATCCCGAGTATCTTGCCCCTGAAAGGATGTAAAATTAGGCAAACTTGGGTAAATTCGGTACAAGATAGAACTAGATTAGGTTGGACGAAATTGGGAAACGGACATGGATTCTGTGGTTGATTGGCCTGCCGAACCGATAAGCAGTGAGCGAGTGCCAGCGATCGAGACCTTTCAATTGCGAAAGGCTTACCGCACTGGGTTTTGGATGAACAAGCAAGTCGAAACCCTCAAAAACTGCACCCTAACCGTGTATGAGGGAGAAACCTTTGGGTTGCTGGGCCCAAATGGGGCTGGGAAAACAACAATCCTGAAAATTTTATTGGGCATCTTGCGTCCGAGTGGGGGTCGCGGCTTGCTCTTAGGGAAGCCTTTGGGCGATCGCGCTGTTCGAGAACGCATTGGTTATCTCCCAGAAAATCCCTATTTTTATAAATATCTAACCGGCTGGGAATTTTTAGCGTTTACTGCCAACTTATTCCAAATTCCCGCCAGTGAGCAGCGCCAGCGCATTCCCGATCTATTGGATCTCGTTGGCCTCGCCAAAGCCACTGCTCGGAATAAGATTCTGCGTAACTATTCTAAAGGGATGTTACAGCGAATTGGCATGGCACAGGCACTGATTAATAATCCCGATGTGGTGTTTTTAGATGAACCCATGTCGGGATTAGACCCTTTGGGACGATATCAGATGCGGGAAATAATTATTTCTCTGAAAGAACAAGGGAAAACGATTTTCTTTAACAGTCACATCCTCGCCGATGTGGAAAAAATTTGCGATCGCGTTGCTATCCTCGCCCAAGGGGAATTAATTTGCTCCGGTTCCCTGAAAGAATTGCTGGGGACTTCTGACCTGTATTTTGTCAAAGGTACCGGGGGGAATTTAGAAGTGCTTAAACAGTGGTTACCGGACTTGGACTTAGAAGACGATCGCTGGCAAGGGCATTTAAAAGGTTCCCCCCAGGATTTCCTCGCCAGTTTGCAACTCATGGGGGGCAAGCTGATTACAATTGACTTAACAGGTGCTTCCCTAGAAGAGTTTTTTGTCCAACAACTGCGCGATCGGGGGATTACCGTCAGTCAATAAATTCACCCTCAATTTCCTCCCTGTGAAAGAGGGCTTGGGTTGATTTCTCATGTTATTCCTAAACAGAAATCAACATAAATCCTATTTTTAGGGAGAACTCACTCATGGCTGACTTGATAGAAACCGCCCAGGAACTGGGGCAATTCAAAACCCTGATGACTTTAGTGGAATCAGCAGATCTCCTGGATCTGCTCAAGAGTCCCGGACCCTATACCGTTTTTGCCCCCACGGACGAAGCCTTTGCCGCACTGCCTTCTAATACCATTGCCAATTTGATGGAAGATATTCCCAAGCTGAAGAGAATCCTTTGTTATCACGTTTTAAACGGAGACGTGCGGACGGATAATCTGGAGGAGTTAGCTTCAGCAGAAACCGTGGAAGGTTCAGTGGTGGGGGTTGATACTTCAGACGGCATCCAAATTAACGATGCTAAAGTCTTGAGTGCCGATCGCCTGACGGACAATGGGGTGATTCATGCGATCGACAAGGTACTGATTCCCAGTTTGGTTGCGGTATAAGTCTCTAAAAACCCGCAGGCTGAAGCCCGGAGGCTATACGGACAAAGCCCGCCTGCGCGGGCTACTTTATAAAAATGACTTTTCATAGCCGGATTTGGTATCAGAGGCGATCGCCAGGATGCCCATCCCCTAAACTCTCTCCATCAGCTAGAGGGGCGATGCCTCCTGGGTCGCCCCCATCATTTAACCCAAAATGCACCCACTGCGAGGGGGAACACTTAAACTCATCTGGTCATCCTGCCAAGACACTTGAGCCTTCCCATATAACAATTTCTCAGGATGAGAACTCAACCCAGAGAGATCCAGGGTCTGCTCGCAGGCATTTGTGCCGACGTTGACAGCGACAATTAGTTCTTCCCCCGGTAACTGCCTTGCGAAGACATAGAGGGTTCCCTGAGCGCATAACACCTTGTAAGTACCCGTCCGCAAAGCCGGATGAGCCTGACGCAGCGCAATCAGTTGGCGATGATAGTCGAGCACTTCTCGGTCCCAATCTTCTTCTTTGGGAAAACCGCGCCGAGAGTCGGGGTCCAGACGACCCGCTAAACCGACTTCATCTCCATAGTAGATACTCGGAGCACCGGGGAAGGTCATTAATAGGATAGTTGCCAACTCCACAGAAGGTTTATCATCTCCGGCGATCGAAAGCAGACGTGCCGTATCATGAGAAGCCAGAAGGTTAAGCTGAGTTAGTTGGATTTCCCAGGGGTACATTTCCAACAACTGCTGCATTTTTTCCGCATACTCACCCGCAAACATGGGAGGGGAGGTTTGGTAGTCCCGGTCCTTAACTTGACTCAAATCAACGCGATCGCCAGCAGTAAAGGCAATGGTGGGTCCGGTAAACAGATAGTTCATCACCCCATCGAACTGAGTGCCATCCAACCAGGGACGAGCATCATGCCAGACTTCGCCGACAATGTAAGCTTCGGGATTAATCGCTTTGACGCGATCGCGAAACTCCTGCCAAAACCCTTCCGTTTTCACCTCAAAGGGCACATCCAACCGCCACCCATCAATCCCAAACTTAATCCAATATTCCGCAATCTCCATAATGTATTCCCGCACCTCGGGATTATCATGGTTGAACACCGGCAAAGCGCGATTATCCGCCCACCCATCATAATTAGCGGGAAAATCCCCATTGTAGGGAGACAGGGGCCATCCGTGAATTTTAAACCAATCGACCCAGGGAGAATAAGGGCCATTTTCCAAAACATCATGAAAAAAGAAAAAGCCCCGACTAGAATGGTTAAAGACCCCATCTAGCACCACTTTAATATTGCGTTGATGCGCCTCTAACAACAATTCTCGAAACGCCCCAGTTTTCCCTAACATCGGGTCCACCTGATAGTAATCATGGGTGTGATAGCGGTGGTTACTCGCCGATTGAAAAATGGGGGTAAAATAAATGGCATTAATCCCCAAGTCTTGTAAATAGTCCAGTTTGTCTACAACGCCCCAGAGATTTCCGCCTTTATACCCTTGCAGAGTCGGAATAGCGTGCCAATCTTCCCAACGACTGTGCTTCAAGAGTAGCTCACGAGGTTGAGTCCCTCGGGCGAAGCGATCGGGAAAAATTTGATAAAAAACCGCGTGTTTTACCCAATCGGGTGTTTGAATTTCCATAGATTTTCTTATGCCTCCACCGCCAATGCTACAATCGTGGGCGGTCAAAGGGATCTAACCTCCGGTAGAAAATCTCCGCCCGAATATTGCAGGAGGTTAACAAAAGTAAAAGTTAATGAATTTTTTTTAGAAAGGTGACCAATACCATTCAGGAGTTCCACGACGTTCAGTGGGAAAATGGTCAAGATTTAGTCGATATTTTGACCAATTTGCAACAATCGATTACCACAGATCCGGCCCTGGCAGAAAATCAGCAGAAACGGGCGCTCAAAGCGGTGGAAACCCTCGCCAAAGAAGGGAAAAAGCCTCCGGAAGAACGGGACAAGGATATTGCTGGAATGGCTTTAGATGCCCTGCAAGGAATCTCCGCTACTGTGGGTCATGCCAGCACGTTGGCCGCATTTGCGGAAAAATATCTACCGACCCTGAGTAAGCTGTTTGGTCTGGGGGGCTAGTTTTCGGGCATCGTTACAGGGGTTAGAAACCGGGTTTCTGGTCGGGTTGAGTCAAGATGAACCCTGGTGTCTTAGGCAAGGAAGCGGCACAGGAGCGATCGCCCTCTCCAAAACCACCGCTTAGTTCCAGGCAGAAGCAGGTCCGAAGTGTTCTACAATACTCCCTGCGGGTTTAAACCGCAATCTGTTTAGCGGTCTGGCTAGAACTTGTCCTCATCCCATAAATTTAGGAGAAATTATAACGATGACTGGTGAAATTTTCACGACAGCCTCTTTAGCCTTTGTCTTAGTCATGGTCGGTTTAGCCCTCGGGTTCGCGTTACTCAAAATTCAAGGCTCAGAAGAATAAGCCTCTTGTTTGGCCCGATCGCCTGCACAACCCAATCCCATCCTTAAAATAAGCGATCGCCTTCTTGAAAATTCAGGAGGGCGATCGCTTGTTTTATCCTTCAAAACAACCCGCACCCTCAAGGGTGGGGCTATAGGGACGAAGCCCGAGAAGCGCGGGCTACTCTATAAATCAGTGAGCACTGGACACTTCAACTGGGGGACTATCGGGATCCGATCGCAAGCTGTCTGACGTGCTTTTGATAAAACTAGCCAGAGGCACGGCAATTAATACCCCTAAGACTCCTCCCAACTTCGCACCGATCAAGAGTGAAATTAGCACCCAGACTGGATTAAGACCCGTAAATCCTCCCAACAATCGCGGGGCCACTCCACTTTCGATGCTTTGCTCGATCGCCACGGACACAATTAAAACTTTCACCCCCAGCCAAAAGTTATTAAACGCAACTAAGATACTCACCAAACTAATACTTAAACCGGCTCCAAACGGAATCAGGCTCAAAACGCCAACCACTAAACCGAATAACAGACCAAACGGAACCCGCAACACCAAAAACGCCAAAGTCATCGAGACCCCCATTAAAGAAGCTACCGTGACTTGACCCACAAAATAATTATGGAAATTTTGGCCCAGGGAGAACCGCATCTCCTTCGCCAGACGAGGGGGCAACCATTGTAATAGGCCCTCCCAAAGGCTACGTCCGCGCCAGAGCATATAGAAGGTTAAGATGACCGTCACCACCACATCAAAGATGCGACCCACCGTATCCACAGCAAAGCCCAGGACTTGACCCGTGAGATTTTGCAACTGCCCCGACAAGCGTTCCGTGAGTTGAGTGCTCAATCCACTGAGATCCACCGGCCAATTTCGGGCGATCGCGATTTCTTGCAGGGTCTGGAGTTGCGCAGCACCGGATTTAATCCAAACTGGCAAGCGATTGGCTAACTCCGTCAATTGTTCCAAGGCGATCGGCACCAAGGTGATCCCCAACCCTACCAACGTCAGCAAGGTCAACAGAAACACCAGAATCACCGCCGGGGTATGTTTGGCCCCATATCGCTCCAGCAAATTCACCGGATAATCCAAAATAAACGCCAGCAAAGAGGCTGCAAGCAAGATACTGATGATCTTGTCAAAATAATCAAACGCCACCAGCAACAGCCAACTGTTGAGGAAAATTAAGGGGAAGGCGAATCCCAAAGTCAACCATCGAGGCATTATTTCGCTGATTTTCATAATGAGAACAATGAACAGGGGATACTGAAACCCCAAAGAAGGCATCTTTTTAGTATGGTAGATGGGTGACCAGAGGTTTCGCTGAAAACTCCCGGAGGCGTCCGTAGCGCCCACCCTCTTGTGGAATTCTACCGAATCCTCTCAGACTGGTTGTAAAATATCTTAAATTTCTACAATAGAGATGCCATACCCTAAATCGCGCGGAGTTTCCACCCCCGGCGATCGCAATTGACATCAGGATCCTTAAAGCGTGAACATAGACACAATCCAAGATATTTTTGAGAAAGGCGGCGTCTCAATGTGGCCGCTGTTAATTTTATCCATCCTAGCCGTCGCTACCATATTAGAGCGCGGTTGGTTTTGGGCAAGCGTCGTCCGCAAAGAAAAAGAAACCGCTAATCGCGTCCTCGAAGCAGCGCGATATGATTGGCGAGTCGCCCAGGAAGTGGCCAGACAAGCCAGCAAGCGCCCGATCGGACGCTTTCTCCATGCCCCCTTGCGCTTGCAAAATGCTGACCCGGAAGTCTTTCGGTTAGCATTAGAAGCTGGGGCCGAAGAAGAAATCACCACCATGCGCCGGGGTGATAAAGTATTAGAAGCAGCCATTGCTTTAGCACCTTTACTCGGGTTACTGGGGACCGTTCTAGGGTTAATTGAATCCCTCGGTTCAATTCGCCTGGGAGACATCGGCACGGCAGCCACCGCTGGAGTGACGACCGGCATCGGTGAGGCCCTAGTCAGTACCGCATTCGGTCTCATCGTGGCGATTACCAGTTTAGCCTTCTATCGCCTATTTCAAGGGTTGGTGGTCAACCAAGTCAAAATTTTCCGCAGATGCGGGAATGAACTAGAGTTGCTTTATCGCCAGTATTGGAGCCAAATCCACCACAATCGCAGTGGTGCGCCAGAAACTCCCGCATCTTGGGGAAGCAGAACTGTGCCCGACAGTGGGTTCACGGTTAAACCAGAAGGGTCTGTGAATCATAGTAAAGGCTACCCAGAAATAGGGGATCAGCCCCAGGATAGAGCGAACAAGATTGAGGGCTTGAATTCCTCGGATCAGTCTAATTTAAGTTAGATTTAGCGGGGGAGTTCCTACCGCTTGCCATTCACCCTTTTGAATTTCTGGGAGGCGATCGCCCGATGAAGATTAACTATGATTCGCAAACGGAAGAAGCTCGCATCGAGTTGATTCCGCTCATTGATGTCATCTTTTGTATTTTGACCTTTTTCCTACTAGCGGCATTGCAACTGACTCGCCAACAGGCGGTGAATGTAGATTTGCCCCAAGCGGAGACAGGGACGGTACAGATGCAAGAGTTGAAACTGTTTGTCAGCGTGGACCAACTGGGACAAACTTATGTAGATAAACAGCCCGTCACTCGGGAGCAACTGTATCAGTTATTGTTGACTTATAAAAGAGCTAGACCCGAGGGGTTGATTGTGCTTTCGGCGTCTAAGATGGCGAGTTATAATGACGTGATGCAGGTGCTGGATTTGCTGAGGTCCGTGGGAGGCGATCGGGTTGCCCTAGCCACGATACCGAGTTCTGGTGACCTCTTGGAGCTACCTGGTAATCAACCCGATAATGGTTTGGGAGTACCAAATCTGCTCGTTCCTGAAACAGGTGGGGAAAATGCTCCGGCTACGGGAGGAACTATTGAAGGGAATTAATCCGAAGAGTAGAAAGAGGGAGCTAAGAAGTTGTAGCTATTATTCTATCTAAACCTCAAGGTTGTCTGGGTATTAATTAAATCCTCATTGTGACGTACAAAAACTATTAGTTGGGTTTTGAGATAAAATTTTAATACTTGACAGCAAGATTCCCTCTTTGGAGAGAAGTAGCGCTGTCAAGTTTATTTTATTAATATTATTAAATTGTACAGGTCATTCTATAATTGGCAGATCAACGGAACTACTAGGGAGAATAGACAAAATGGACAACTATACACCTGAGCTACGAGAGAAAATTCGGCAACAATTTGACACAGGCCCTTATCCTAGACAACCTGTAGAAGCCTCGCCCCAAAACGATTATGATTCTCTATTTATTCATAATATTGTTACGGCCTTTTATTTGAGAGATAAAAAAGTAATCACCCCAGAAAACAAAGTCATATTAGATGCTGGATGTGGCAGCGGCTATAAAGCTTTAGCTTTGGCCATAGCCAACCCAGGAGCTAGAATTATTGGAATAGATTTATCGCAGGAATCGGTAAAGCTGGCCAAACAACGTTTGGATTATCACGGATTTAAAGATGCTGAGTTTTATGTCATGCCCATCGAAGATTTGCCTAGCTTGGGCCTGAAATTTGACTATATTAATAATGACGAAGTTTTATATCTGTTTCCCGATCCTGCGATGGGGCTAAAAGCGATGAAAGCCGTGCTTAAGCCTGAAGGAATTATTAGAAGTAATTTACACAGTTTCCTTGGTCGTTATTACTATTATCGCGCTCAAGATATATTTAAAATGATGGGATTAATGGATGATAATCCAGGAGAATTGGAGATTTCCATAGTACGGGATACTATGAAAGCTCTAAAAGATGGTGTAGATATTAAAAGATCTACCTGGCAGGAACAGGAGCAAGATAATCCAGAGTATTATATGATGAATTATCTCTTTCAAGGGGACAAAGGTTACACCATTCCTCAAATGTTTGCAGCCTTGAGAGCAGCCGAGCTAGAGTTTGTCAGTATGGTGAACTGGCGGGGGTGGCAGTTACAGGACCTGTTCATCGATTCTGACGATTTACCTCCTTTTATGGCAATGAGTCTACCTGAGCTTTCCCCAGAAGAGGAATTGCACTTGTTTGAACTATTGCATCCCTGTCACCGATTATTAGACTTCTGGTGCGCTGACCCTAAGACCGAGGAGAGTACCCCCTCAGTCTCGGAATGGACAGAAGCAGACTGGCAAAATGCTTGGGTGGAGCTGCACCCCCAGCTCCAAACCCCTCAAGTTCGAGAAGATCTGCTGGAGTCTATCGCCAATCGACTTCCCTTTCAAATCAGTCAGTATATTACACTCACTAGCCTTCGCCCTATAGGTTTAGAGAGTAGTCTAGCTGCTTGTCTGTTGCCTCTGTGGGAAAAAAGGCAGTCCATCAAGTCACTGACAGAACGATGGATTCAGATCAGGCCAGTGGATCCAGTTACCCTGCAGCCAGTCACGGAAATCATCGCCTTCGAGCAAGTTAAATCCCTTGTGAGAGATATGGAAGCTTTTCTCTATCTGCTTTTGGAGCGTTCTGCTTAAAAATCTCCAAAAAATTTTCTGGGGGTGATATGAACGACTCAGAAGGTGGGTAAGTTATCTCCAGGAGTTAGAAATCACCCATTCCACTCAGCAAGGAGACCTCAGACTATGAAGACCGAATTTAAAACTAAATTCCTGCAACACCTCAACAAAAAAAATAGAGAAGAAGGTTTCACCCTCATTGAACTTCTGGTCGTTGTTATCATCATCGGGATTCTGGCTGCTGTCGCTCTGCCCTCTCTACTGAGCCAAGCCAACAAAGCCAAGCAAGTTGAAGCCCGGAACAACATCGGTGCCATGAACCGTGCACAACAAGCCTACCACCTGGAAAATAGCAACCAATTCGCCACCCAAGTGGATAACCTGGGAATTGGGATTAAAAATAGTTCCAACTATACCTACACTATTACGGGTGGTGCTGCCGCCCCAGCCGTTCAAGTTGCCCAAATCGATCCGGCTACTACTGGAAAATCCCTCAAAGGCTATAAAGGTTTAGCATATACGGCAACCGGGACAACTCCAACAGAAGTTCTGACTCTCGCGCGTCTGTGTGAAGCACAAAATCCAGGTGCTCAAGCTGTCGATCCAACTACTACCGCATGTGGAGGCACTGATAAGGATCTAGCCAACTAAACACTTTCTTAAATAAGGGAGTTCTCAGTATTCCTCCCCTTGAAATGGTAAATGATCTTCATAAGAGTGAGTAGTCGATAATACTGCTCACTCTAACTTATTTTTAGGGTAAGGATGAGGAACAAAGTTCAGGTCTTAGAAGGATTGACAGCGTAAAGATAGTTTGTAATTTTATGGTTACTCCATCTATTGATTGGGAGCAACAAGCGAATCAAGAACGGCTTGAAGGCAATTATACTAAGGCAGCTACCCTTTATGAACGCGCCATTGAAACTCAGCCGGAACAGATGTCGCTGTACTGGCACTTGGGTATGGTTTTTCTGTTGCAGGGACAGGAAGAAGAAGCGCATAGCACTTGGTTAATGGGTATGGCGGAGGGTTCTGAGGAAGAGATCGATCTGTGGACCTCTGAACTGGTGCAGTTGCTGGAAACCGAAGCAATCCGGCTCGAAGCCGAGACAAATGAGTCCGCAGTTTGGTTGATTCGTCAACACATTAGGGAAATTGCTCCTACAGATATTCACAATTTGTTAAATCTGATGCAACTGGGAATTGCTGACGATACATTAAGCGCTGAGGATCTTCAGAATTGGGAAATTATTGAACTGTTACAAACACAGCCCCCAGGTAGTATTAATAGCGATTTGCTCTTACAAGTATTGCAAACGTTGCTAAATTTTGCTCCTCTCCACCCTTCATCCATAGCTTTTGCTCACGCTTGTCTCCCCCACCTCGATCGCATCTCTGGTTTTCGCGATGTTTTGTTAGAGACGGCGATGACACTTACTTACTCCTATAAGCAACCGGAGCCTGCCATATCTTTAGCTAAATTAGCTTTAGAAGGGAATCCTCAGTATCCCGGCGAAATTTTGGGAAACCTAGCAAGTTTTTATGATTATGCTCATCATTATTCTCTAGCGATAGAGACGGCAAAACAGTGCTATGAGCGTATGGATACCTTGCCGGACAAAGTTTTTGGCACCTACTTGCTCATTAAAACCTATATGAGTAGGGGGGGATACTGGAATGAAGCGGTTACTGCTTTAGAACAGCAGGAACAATTCCTGCTAGAACTGATCCAACAACCGCCCTTGATATTGGATCCAGTTAGAGCAAGACGTTTGCTGACTTCCACATTTTTTTATCCCTATTTGCGAGATGCTCCTGAAAAAAATAGAAAGATTCAGAATGCGATCGCAGAATTATGTCAGTCTTATCTTCAAAAGGATTCCCAGGAACGAGTCAATAAATATTCTCAGTATTTCCAACAGCGCCGAATCGGAGGAAAAGCAAAAGAGAAACGATTAAAAATCGGTTACATCTCTCATTGCTTTAGAACTCATTCAGTAGGATGGTTAGCACGATGGTTATTTCAATATCACGATCGCAATAAATTTGATATTTATGGCTATTTCATCAATTACCAGCCCCTCGGGAATTCTTTACAAGACTGGTATGTTTCTCAGATGACCCGCGCCTATCAAGTCGGGAGCAATAGCATAGAAATAGCCGAACAAATTGCCAGGGATGAAATTGATATTTTAATTGAACTGGATAGTTTAACCCTGGATTCTACTTTTACCGTAATGGCCCTTAAACCAGCACCGATCCAGGTCACTTGGCTGGGATGGGATGCGGTAGGACTTCCGGCTATTGATTATTATATTGCCGATCCTTATGTTTTACCTGAGCAGGCTCAAAACTACTATCAGGAGAAAATTTGGCGCTTACCTCAAACTTACATTGCTGTAGATGGTTTTGAGGTAGGAGTCCCGACTTTAAGACGCGATCGCCTGGAAATTCCGACTGATGCAGTGGTGTATTTTAGTGGGCAAACCGCTTACAAACGTCATCCCCATACAGTGTCCCTGCAAATGAAGATTCTTAAAGCGGTGCCGAATAGCTATTTTTTAATTAAAACCCGTGCCGATGAAGAAGCGGTGAAAACCTTTTTTACACAGTTGGCAGATGAAGAGGGCGTGGAAAGCGATCGCCTCCGCTTTTTGCCGACGGATTCCTCGGAGGAAATTCACCGGGCGAACCTAAGCATTGCTGATGTGGTACTTGATACCTATCCCTATAATGGGGCGACAACCACTCTGGAAACCCTGTGGATGGGTGTTCCTCTGGTGACGCGAGTGGGGGAGCAATTTTCGGCTCGTAACAGCTATACGATGATGATCAATGCTGGTGTAACCGAAGGGATTGCTTGGACGGATCAAGAGTATGTGGAATGGGGAATTCGTCTGGGGAGCGATCGCCAACTTCGGGAAGAGATATCTTGGCGACTCCTGCGATCGCGCCAAAATGCTCCCCTGTGGAACGCCAAGCAGTTTACCCGGGAGATGGAAAACGCCTACCAACAAATGTGGCAAAGGTATCTCGATGCGACACCTTAGTTCCTGGTAAAATCTAACGTGAATTGTCCTGACCTTTACACCCTGTTTTACTTCTCGACTTTATAGAACTGAATAATAGCATTATGAAGCCGAGTTGTCGGAGTAGCTAATCGCGTTAAAAGCGCGTCGTTGAGTTGTAATAAGCCTTACTTAATCGATGGAAAATCTAACGAATTTAGAACAAACAGCTTACTCAAGCTGGATGCAAGGCAACTATAACAAGGCAGCCCAACTGTACGAACAGGCAATTCTAGCGAATCCTGAAAAGCTGGAATATTGCTGGTATTTGGGGCTGATGTTTCTGTTGCAAGAAAAAGAAGAAGAAGCCCATAGCACTTGGCTTTTAGGAATGATGGAAGCCTCCGAGGACCAAACCGAAGAGTGGACGTCGGAATTACTATACATACTGCACAAAGAAGCGTTAAGACTCGAAGAATTACAACAGGTGTCAGCCTCTTGGTTGATTCGCCAGCACATCCGGGAAATTGCCCCGACAGATATTCATAATCTGTTGCATCTCATCAAACTGGCGATCGCACAGGAGATGTTGCCTGACGAAGAATTACAGGAATGGCAAGTGACTCAGTTGATAAAAGAGATGCCTACGGACACTTTAGATGCTAATTTGCTCGTGGGAGTATCGGAACAATTATTCAAATTTGCCCCCCTCCACCCCTTCTGTTATGAGTTTGCTGAAGTCTGTTTGCCCCATCTCCAAGGAAACTCTAACTTTCGCGATCTGGTCTTGGTGGCAGCAGTTAACATTGGTTTATCAATGGGGGAAACAGAAATTGCTATATCTCTAGCCGATTTATGTCTACGGATTAACGCGCCACATCCCGAAGAAATTTTGGGACATCTAGCGACTTTTCATGAAAAAAACCAGAACTATTCAAAAGCGCAAGAAGCGGCTAAACAGCGGTATGCCCTTTGCGAATCGCTCCCCGATAAAATTTCTGCCAATGATCTGCTCATAAAAGTATTACTGATTGAGGGAAAGTGGGAAGAATCTTATGCCCGAATGGAACAGCAAGAGTCGATGTTTATCTCACTCCTGCAACAACCTCCAAAACAGATGGATACAGTCACGGCATCACGTTTACTAACGGCCACTTTTTACTTTCCTTACTTTTGGGATGAACCTAGGCGAACTAGACCGATTCAGAACCAGGTGGCTGAGTTGTTCCAAAATTGCGCCCAAACTTATGCCAAATCAAAGGGATATAAGCTTCCTCAACACCGAGAAAGGAACTCGATTAATACCAAACCTTTGAAGATTGGGTATGTATCCAATAGTTTGAGAAAACATTCCGTCGGCTGGATGGCGCGGTGGTTATTTCAGTATCATGATCACCGGCGGTTTGAAATTTACGGCTATTTTGTAGACTATAAGCCTGGAGATTCTCTCCAAGACTGGCTTATTTCTAAAGTTGATCGGGTCTATAAGTTAGGGGCGGATAGCCAGGACATCGCCACTCAAATTGTGGCAGATGGAATTGATATTTTAGTCGATCTCGATAGCTTAACTCTACAAGCAACTTATCAGGTGATGGCACTCAAACCTGCACCTATTCAAGTCACTTGGCTGGGTTTGGATGCTTCGGGACTTCCGGCAATTGATTACTATCTGGCAGATCCTTATGTGTTGCCAGACGATGCTGAGGATTATTACAGTGAAAAAATATGGCGGTTTCCTCAAACTTATATTGCAGTAGATGGGTTTGAGGTTGGAGTACCCACTAGAAGGCGGCAGGATTTGGATATTCCCGCTGATGCTGTCGTCTATTATAGCGGTCAGACCAGTTCTAAGCGCCACCCGGAAACAGCGCGATCGCAACTGAAAATTATTAAGGAAGTATCAAATAGCTACTTCTTAATTAAAACCTGGCCTGATGTAGACATCGTAAAAGACTTTTTTAGGCAACTGGCAGATGCTGAAGGGGTGGAACGCGATCGCCTCCGATTTTTGCCAAACGAACCTGAAGAAACTCACCGCGCTAACTTAGGTATTGTGGATGTGGTACTCGATACCTATCCCTATAGCGGTGCAACTACGACCTTTGAAACCCTGTGGATGGGAATTCCTATCGTGACAAGAGTGGGCCAACAATGGGCAGCGCGCAATAGCTATACGATGATGATGAACGCTGGAGTAACAGAGGGTATCGCTTGGACAGAGGAAGAATACATTAATTGGGGAATTCGTCTAGGCAATGATTCCGAACTCCGAAAACAAATTTATTGGCGACTGATGAACTCCAGAAAAACTGCTCCTTTATGGAACGCCGAGAAGTTTACCCGCCAGATGGAAGATGCCTATCAGCAAATGTGGGAAAACTATTTACAAAGTATTCGGGGTTGATAGAAATAACTGTAAAGAATTACAGGCTTTTCCGACCCTCCAGTAAATCAAGCCAGTCTCCAGTTATATCATCGCGAATATTTTTTATTATCGGAAGCGAATCCAAACCCTGATTAACCAGATCAGGAAGCTGTACCAGACTCTCAACGATGTTATTTGCAAAATTGTAGGAGGAGTCATTCCGACCATAGTGCAGCGTCAGATGCTCCAATAATTGTAGACTAAAGTCTGGAAAATCCAGCATATCCGCTAGGCAAGCTAATTTAAAAAGTTTTTCCGGTGTTTTGAGAGGGGTCGTGATATCTTCTTGAAGTAAATCTCGCAAGTAAAAAGCATCACCCCAGAGTAGTTGACCAAAGTTAGCCGTTGAAGTAATAGGCGATCGCGCCCGACTTCGGCAACCCGCTTTTAAAGTAAAGAGAGTGAAACCTTGACTTCTGAGATAATTATCTACTTCAGCAAAAAGTGGTTGATTGACATAAACCTCAGAAAACCATACTTCTGCTTGCACCGCCAAAACGCTCTTGGAGACAATTTGAGAAGCGCCTTCCAATACCTCAAGCTCGGCCCCTTGGACATCTAGGCTAATAAAATCTATTTCCTCAATTGCTTCGGATTCACAAAAGCTATCGAGAGTCGTGGTCTCAATTTCTATAGAAAAATCTAAACTGGCGACTTCGGGAAGCTGGTTGAACAATTGTAAGTAAGATTCTTTGGGTAAATAGAGTGAACTACACATGGGATTTTTGGTGACGTACAGTGTTGCTTCACCCACTGATTTTCCCAATGCTAAAGGGATATGGTTTTCATTCCAATTAACTTGACGATATTCCAAATCGGCATTGGCTTCATCGCAAGCATCCGCATCAGCGTCAAATCCATAAATGCTCAGATTGGGGGCAAAGATGCTCCAGCCTAAGTTTCCATAGTCATCTTCCGGGCTGACTTTCCGAGAACCCACGTTACAGAGGGTCATGTAAATTCGGTCTAAATGGCCACTTTTCTTTAAGCTGGCAACAAATACAGACATTAGCTAAAATCCTTTAATTTAAAAATAGGTTAAGAGTTGACCGAGTTTACATTATAAAATTGATTCACTTTACATTCTGGAACAGCGATTATATTCAGATGGTCTGGATAATCATCCTCGGCTATGATCGGAACTAACTCGGGCAAGTAAGGCCGATAAAGAAATAATTTATACCCCCGGCTGTTGAGATAGCTGGCAACAGGGAGGTTACTTCCTGTCACCCCGGCGATGTTTTCATAAAGAATAACGGGGGCAAACTCCGATAAGATACGGGCACTGCCCACTAAAACGGCGAGTTCGTGACCTTCAGCATCAATTTTCATAAAATCAACCTGGGTCAGATTTTCTCGCTCGCTCAGACTATCTAAAGTAAAGCAGGCAACTTCTTGATAAGAGCCTGTTTCTATTTCCTCGCCTGTATTTTCCGCTACGATTTCGTTTAATTCACTCGACTCATTCAAAGATAACCGAACTGTTCCGTTGCGATCGCTCGCTGCACCTGCACAGATTGTAACGGAGGAAAGGTTATTAACTCTACAAGTTTCTTCTAAGCATTGAATACAACCCGCAAACGGTTCGATCGCGAGTACGCGACCTTCTGAACCGACCTGGTTTGCAGCGCTAAAGGTATAAACTCCGACATTAGCGCCCACATCAATAACGGTCATCCCGGGTTTAATCTGACTACGCCAAAACTCCATTTCTTTCTCAAACCAGTCTCCCTGTGCAATCAAGATACTGGTGACTATGCTCCGACCAGTCGGCTCAGCCGCCAAGAGTAATTTTGTTTCAAAAGGTAGATAAGTAAACGGACTTTCTATTGGCAAGTGAGTCCATTTCAATTCTAAGCTATCTATATTATAACCTGTAATAAAGCCAGACAAATTTTGCCAAAACTTAGCTGCTTCTATTTCTTGTGCATCTCGCAATATTAAATATAAAGTTTGAATTAATTCGGGACAAAAGAAAAAAGGAACTTTTTCTTGAAGTTTGTTGACAAGAAATAAACTTTTTGTGTTTAAAAATAATTCACGTTCAAAATTTATTTTTTCCCAGATATAAAATAATAATTTTTGGACACCTATTCCTAATAAATCTATTCTTTTTTTTGTATAGATAATAACGACATCTCGACGACCAATTGATTCTATTTCCAATCGTTCAATTACTTTTTCTAGCAACCAAAGTGCTTGAATATAGCCATTATTACATTGTAAAATTTCACTCAGCCGCTCATCCCTTCTGAAGTTAACTGATAAAGGCGAAGGGCAGTAAACAATATTGGGCGAAATTGTTTTTAAATCAACATACGCAGCTTGCATCGCTTCATCGAAAGTAGAGAGAGCCAAAGGAATTGCTGCATCTACTTCTCCATTCAGGGTAAACAGCAGAGCGAGGTGTGCCGCACAAAGAGGATCATCTCCCTCCATCTCGGTCCCCTGAACCAGGGATTCAAACGCAATTTCGACATACATCTCTTTTAGGGATGAATCCTCGCATTGCTCTGCCTCTATCAATGCTAAAACCGCAATATTATTTAGTTCTCTAGCCGAAGTGGGATCTTCCCAAGATGTCTTTTTAATGCTTGCCTCGATATCCGGATTAGACAAAGATTCTGCTTTGATATTAGGACAAACTTGGTTTACATATTCCCAATAATTAGTATAAAAACTAGAATTTTCCATAAAAATAATGCTCCAGCTACTACCCTGTTTGAGTATCGAAGGGAATCTTTTCATTCCCGTTTATATTTAATATTATCGCAGCATCCACGCGCCATCTTCTCCCCTGACAACGCGGCGATCGCTTATGCTATCTAACGGGTATTCCGGGACATTTTCGACTTGAATCGGCACCGTGGCCTCCTTATTCTCATTTTTCATCACTATTTTACCATGAACACGAGGGAATAATGCTTTCCATTCGGTTTCGGTTAATTCGGTAAGCAGAGAAATATCAGGGCCATCATCTAGGTCTAATTCTTCTTCCATCATAAGACTCATAATTACTCCTGATACGGCGGCATCTACCTCTTCCTCTGTAATATTATTAGTATCTATCAGAAGAGTCATCAGACTTTTGTCGGGGTGAGTGGCGATCGCCCGAATAATACTCGCCAATTCCTCAAGCAAAGGCTCTTCCGGCTGACTCCAGTCGGGAAAAATAATTAAGTTAACCTCTCTTAATCGCAGGGCCTTTGCGAACTCGCTCTCTTCTCTTTCAGAAAGATACCCGGGACGGGACATCAATTCTATAGATTCTAGCAATTCGTGGGCCTCGGCAAAATCTGGCACCGCCCGAATCACTTCACTCACTGCTTGTTTTGCTAAGGGAATATTGTTCACCTTTAGGGCTAGTTGCGCCACATACCACCCGAGTCGCCAGTGATTACAACCTAAATCAATCGCTTTGATAAATTCTGTAAGAGCTGCATCATACTTTCCTTGATATTGGTCTCTTAACCCCCACCAGAAGCTTAAGTAACCATCATTTTCATAGTAATCTCGATATTGGGAAATTCCACCCTCTCCAGTTGCTAACAATGTGGAAGCTCTAGCAATTTGGTGATCAGCTTCAAATAACTCTTCAATGTTGTCCGAAGCCTGACTGACTTTAAATTCAGGAGCCGTATCGCCCAAGGATTGGATAAAACATTCCGAACCCGAAAGTTTTTCTACCTTCCCCGTCACATCTTCGAGAGAAATTAGTTGGTCAACTTGCCTATAGCCCATCATCACACCCCAAGTGCGATCGCGCTTGGGGCGTTGTAGCAGTCTTTCATAAATCGGATTGAGTTTCTTAGCTGCATTTTCTGCCCCAAAAATTTGTTTAGCATATTCTCGGGCATTCCCCCCTAACCTCGCCCGTTCTTCCGGATGATGGTATAAATATTCAATTGCTTGTTTGTACTCTAATTCACTGTGAACAATTAAGCCGGTATAGTCATCAACTACTAAGCGTTTGATACCCCCGTATGGGAAGACTACCGGCGGAACTCCAGCAAACATCGCTTCTTGTAAATTTAACTCTGCTGCTGCATAAGTATCCTCCCCCACAGGATACCCGTAAATATCTAAATTCTCTAAAACGGATTTGATATCTTCGACAAACCCCCTAAATTCAAATCGCTCCGTAGCGCCTAAAAGTCCTGCTTGCTGCTTGAAATAGCTTTTGAAAGGACCACCACAAACAATAAACCGGACATTTGGAATATTGATCGCTGCACTCATTGGGACATAATTTGGGTGCATCTTGGCTAAGTTAACCGTGCCGATGTAGCCGACATTAAAGCTATCGTGAACTTGGGGCTGCAAGTTAGACAATCGCTCAAAGTCTGTTCCATCATAAACCATGCCAATTTTGTGACATCTAACTTCAGTGGGGAGACTGTGAAAGACAGGTAACTCATAGGAGTATGGATTGCAGGCAATGGCAAAATCTGAGAAACCGACCAACTTTGGGGTGATGACTTGGGGGGCGCGATCGCCTGCAATATGAAACCACATGAGTAGGCGCATTTCGGGCAGATTTGACCGCAAAAATTCATAAAGCTGAGGATTATTCCAAAAATGGACCTGGACGATATCGGCACTTTCTATTTCCCGCACCAGCGTTGCCCTATCAGGTGCGTTAATTACTCTCATTCCCGCTTCTATTGCCTTCTCCACAGCATTGGGCTTCGCTGGAGCTAATGACATTATACGGTGCTGAAACCCGCCCAGCTTAGATGAATACTTAGCAGTTGCCATCATAGACAATGCCGCACCCCCAATGCCCAGAGATTGCATAATATGAAGAATTTTAATAGAATTCATAGATTGTTAGTGTTAAGGTTGGGTTTACGATAGACTCGAAGGGTAGAAAAAACCCCCGGGATAATGGGAAGATGAGCTTGAGTCTGGGTTGGATCCGTTGGATATAATAAGGGAATATCTATTACTTCACAAGCGTAAGTATTTTCCATTAATTCCTGGCAGGCTTGCCTAATTCCCGGTTCTTTGTCCAGTCCGTGGTGAAAAAAGATGGCATCCCGATTTTCATCAGTAAGGGGTGGTAAATAGTCGTGAAACACTAAGATTCCCCCAGGGGCCAAAAGCGGATAATAATCCAAAACATCTTTTCGCACGCCTTCGTAGCTGTGATCACCATCAATAAAGATTGCTATGGGTAGGTTGCTGTCTTGCTCGAAGATAGCCTGTAATTCAGGAGCAGCCTGATGGGAGAACATGGGCAAGTGAGTCACATCTAGTTCTAAGTTTTTAAGAACTTCATATAGCTGAGGCTGTCCCCCAGGCTCTACCGCAAATCCGTGAAACGGGTTAGCCCTTCGTTTGAAAGCTCGCCATGTTAGAAATAGAGAACTTCCCGCAAAAGAGCCGATCTCTACAAACCTGGAAAGCGAGGACACTTGGGGAAGCAAATTTCGCAAAACGTAATATAACTGAAAGCGTTCGTTGCATGACATTTGGCTCATCAGCCCATGATTAACCGGATCATCTTCTATGAATTCCTGGACTAATTCGGGAGGAAATATCGGATTGATGGCAAATTTTTCTTGACAGTTAAACCAGACTCCGGTCCCGTCAATGGGATGCAAATTAAACTTGATTTCACGTTCATTTTCAAATTCATCAATAGCTTGCCGACACCCCGGCCAATGACCATAATCATCAACCTGAATAATACCTTCATTTACGACGCGATCGTATAAATTATCCAAAATGCTTTTGGTGGATTCATACCAATCGCCATCCATGTGTAACAGTGAAATCATGCCAATGGCATTGCGGACCGTCGGTAAAGTATTTTGAAAATATCCTTTGACGGTTTGAACAATATTCAAAACGCCTAGTTTATGGCAAATCTCTACAACGCTGGCTTCTGGAGCTGCACAAGTGCCTGTTCCCCAGCCGGTGGCGTCAGCGGGAATGCCATTGAACTGATCGGCATCTGTAGGGGCTGGCATTCCATCAAAAGAGTCAAAAGCATAGAGCCAACGGGGTTGCTTTGTATAACGTTTAATGACACTGGCTAGTAAAGCTGTGGAACCTCCACCAGCAACGCCACACTCCACAAAATTACCGGGAATATTTTGTAAACAAATGTATTTTGCTAGAGAAAACAGGGAATATAACCGAGCTTCGCTCAACATCGTATAGGGACGAACAACTTGGAATAACTCCTGAAATTCTGCATCTTCGATCTCTCCCGAGACCATTTGCGGGTATTGCTCTACAAGTTTATCCAGGAGTTCCCGAGCTTCAGTATTTTGTTGGAAATATCGAAGTTCTTCATACAGGCATTCTAGGGCGGATGCCAGTTGGTTTACTCGTAGAAAATAAAGGGAGCGCAAATAATCCTGCCCGATGGTGGGTTGCTTTAAAGCTTTAGCTTGGTTCAGTAAATGAAATGCTTCTTCATGGCGATCGCCCTTCAGGGCTTGGTTGGCTTTTTTCATCAAATTACCCACATGACCAGGCCAAATTTCCTCTAGCAATAACTGAGCTTTTTGGTGACCAGGCACTAGCTGCAATAACTGATTCAACTCGTCCACCGCTGCTTTAGGACGTCCCAAGCGTACCAATGCTATAGCCTTGCCATAATTAAGGTGGGGAATATCTGGGTGAAGGGCGATCGCATTTTCAAATCTATCCAACGCTTCTGCATTATTCCCGTCATTTAGGCAGGCGATCGCTTCGTGAATAATGGTGAATTGACTAGAATTTTCTTTGACTTGAATTTGTCCACTAAACATAGTTTTCTCGGTAAAATCATCGGCTTGATTGTCGCGAATTATAAGCTCCGGGTGCTTGAGCGGAAACACCATCGCCTCTGTGGGTAAATTCCCTAGGGGATTACTACCTTGGGTATGAGTAGCTTCTGCTGTAAAGCCGATATTAGAAACTAAATTAACATTCGGGAGAATTGTTAACCCTCCCTGGATCCAACAACAAAATTGCCAGGGATAATCCCAGGTATCTATTTGGCGATCGTAAACATTTTGGAAAATATGTGACCAGCAGCGACTTGCGTGGTTATCTTCAAGAACTTCCTCCAGCCAATTTTCCTCTCGAACTTTCGGCCAAAGTGCCATTTTGTTATCATAATGCTGCCATGCTCTACGCCATGTTGCCCACCCCCAAGAATGGGCATATCGGGAGAAGTAGTAACTGTCATCTTTGCCTCGGTGTCCAAACTGAAAATTATCTCCGGAAATCGCCATGATTTGCTCGTTATCCCGGTATCTTTCTAATAATTCCCAACAAAAAGTAAAGAAACTCGGATGAGGAAGACAGTCATCCTCTAAAATGATAGCTTCTTCAACAATAGTAAATACCCAATCTAGCCCACTAGAAATTCTTTCCCGACACCCCAGGTTTTTCTCGGAATAATTGGTCAAAACCTCGCATTCCCAGTCAATCCGATTTATTATCGCCCTTGCCTGGATACATTTTTCCGCTTCTCCGGGGCGATCGCAGCGAGGGCCATCAGCAACGACGAACAACTGATGGGGTTGAACCTGCCGAATTAATTCAAATACTGTTTCAGTTATTTCGGGTCGATTGAATATAATAAAACAAACAGCTCGAATCGGATAATTTTTTTTCATTTTTATAAAATAAACCTTGCTTTTTCTGGACAATGTTATAAGTAATTACTCACTTCTATATATATAAATAATTTGTGGTTTTTTGATAAAAACTATAAATTATTCCCCGACTAGCTTCCCGCTTACTTAACCCTAAAATTTATATTTTATCTAAATCCTCTAATGTAAGTATCGGGATATTTGTAGGGAGGGAATTGTTCTCTTGATTTTCATCCAATAAAATGCAACCCCTTATTTTATTCCCTAAAACTGACCATTCTTTCTCGCTTAGTTCTCCGAGGGGAGCAATTACTAGCTTCTCCATACCTTCTAAATTTTGTTCCAGGAATATTTTCATAATGACGCTTGATAGCACTAGATTGGCGGCCTCTTCCGTAATATTTCTAGTATCGAGCAGCAAGGTTTTATTTAAAGGATTGGGTAGACTAGCAATTTTGATGATTAGAGATTCAATCTTTGGCAAAAGTAAATCTTCAGGTTGAGACCAATCTACAAAAACTACTAAATTAATGTGTCGGAGTTCCAATCGTTTGAATAGTTGTTGTTCGGTATTCTCTTGAATTGATTTTTCAATAATTTGCCATAAGTTTTCAATACTTTTTTCTATACTAAAATTAATACAAATCCGTTCTCTGGCTGCTTTACCTAGCTGGGATGCTAACTCAGGCTCTTCCACCAATCTCACCATGCAATCAGCCATTGCATCTATATCGGCTTCTTCAACTAAAAAGCCTGTCTCTCCATCGATTACTACTTCGGGAATCCCTCCACTCCGAGTCGCCACGACGGGTAATCCAGATGCTCCAGCCTCTACGAACACCACCCCTAATGCTTCACATTCTCCATCCGATTTAGTCATGGAATGCTGGATAAAAGCCCTCGCCGTTCGCATAATTTCTGCTACTTCTGTCGGGGTTTTAATTCCTACAAAATCAATGTAATTGTAAAGTTTAAGCGCTCTGGTTATTTGTTTACAAGTTTCCAGTAAAGGCCCCGTACCCACTACAATTAAACGAGCATCCGGGTGACGTTCTATCACTTTTTTAAAAGCTAAGATACTCAGGGGAGGCGCTTTGAGATCGACTAAGCGTGATACGGCTAGAAAAAGAGGGGGTGATGTGGCTGGATTCGCATCGCAAAATAGGGAGGTATTCACACCATAAGGATTAACTATCACCTTGCCTTCTGGCGCACCCATCTCTAGTAACTGCTTTTGAATGAAAATCGTTGGTGCTATAACCGCTGCTGCTTTTTCAAAAAGTTCTAAAAAGCGCGTTCCCATGCGCTCAAGTACATCATTAATCTGGGTATCACCCCCATGAGTATGAACAATCAGAGGCAATCCGGCTTCTTCACAAACGTCTAGGAGTCCTACACCCACCGGAGCATATTCTGCTAGGACAGCTTCCACCTGATTATCCCACAGGAATTGTTTGAGTATCGACATATCCTGCAATGGTGGGGAGCTTCTGTGGAGTACAATCACCCTTGCAGGTAAGCGTTCGATATGGGCGTGAATGAAGGTTTCAGAGTAGGCGTTTTCATTGGGATGAACAATACATATCACTGGCTCTTTTCGCTCGTTGAAGACAGAATTTATCTTTTCTTGTTTGCTAGTATTTCGAGCCATTTGTTTAAATTCCTCATAACCTATAATAAAATAAATATTATTTTTTATCGTAAATAAAATAATATTTCTAAAATTAAACTATAAAAATGAGCAGCATTCTTATAGTTTTCTATAATTATTTTTTAAAGTAAAATTTAAAAATGAATTTTTGATTTAAGTAATTACTTACCATTTGTCCGGGTTGACCTTCTTAATGTGACTTAATGTGACATTGAATGTTTAATTTGAGCGAGTTGTTTTTTGTAATTTTCTCGATCGCCATTCAATCTAATCAGTTGCTCCAAAGTCTCCATCGCCCCCGGCAGGTCATTCAGCTCGATGCGAACCTTAGCTAGTCCTTCTAATGCTATCTGATTCTTTGGTTCTCGCTGTAATACCAGTTCGTAACCGCGTGCTTGATCTGCCAGTTTTGAGGCTGCTGATGTAACTTCTGTATTGGCCTCGGTAGGGGCTTGTTGAAAGTAGCTGCCAAAAAGCTTAACCGTGTTGAAAAGCAGCGATGAGCTGATTGAGGCGATTGAAATCACTACAAAAAACTGACGAATTTTCTTCATTCGTCGATACCGTGGCATATTATACTCTCTTTCTAGGGATTTTTCCTCTGAATAACCCATTACTAATCCTATGCTTAGGTAAGTTTATCATTAGCCGGGAGCTAAATCTAACAGTCAGCTTACCCACGGGTTCTAAAAAAGCGATCGCCCCCTTCACTAAAATTCAACTAACTTTACTTTGAAAAACACTTATGTTCTTCTATAACGGCAATCTGCACGACTCTAGCACCATCGAACTCTCGATCGCTGACCCGGCTCTCCTCTACGGCGCCACTGTTTTCACCACTCTACGGGTTTATGAGCAATCCTTAGATTCTCCCCTGACTGCATGGCAGGCGCACTGTCAGCGTTTGAAATCTTCGCTGGAACCCTTCCAGTGGCCTGAACCGGATTGGCAGCGGGTGCGGGAGGGGGCGGAGTTGATGAGGGAACAGTGGTCGGTGTTGAGAATTGCTATTTTCCCGGATGGGAGAGAATTAATTATAGGGCGAATTTTACCACAGGAGTTGCCGAATCGTCAAGAAGTTGGGGTGAAGGCTTGGGTGGCGGCGGATTCTTTGTTTATCCGATCGCTCCCGACTCATAAAACCGGCAACTATCTCTCCTCCTGGTTGGCGCTGCAAGCGGCTCAACGGCAGGGTTGCCTAGAGGCTATCCTAGTAGATGGTCAGGGGAACTGGTTGGAAACGAGTACGGGAAATCTGTGGGGATGGCGGGAGGGACGGTGGTGGACACCGCCTATCGAGGTGGGGATTTTACCCGGGGTGATGCGATCGCAGCTTTTGCAGTGCCTAGAAACCCACGGTCATCCGGCCATCCTCGAACCCTGGACAGCCGAGGTGGTGAGCGGGTTTGAAGCCTTGGCTTATAGTAATAGTGTGGTAGAAGTCATTCCTCTATGTGAAATCTTCTCAGAAAACAAAACTCGGGTTTATCCCTCTTCCCATCAAGGGTTCAGCCAATTACGTCAGCTTTTCCTGGGGTAGTTGCCCCGCAAATTCTGATAATACGTTAACATTAGTTAACACAGTAGAATAAAAATAGCCCAAACACCCCCCAATCCAGAACTAGGAGGACCGCTGGTGAATAAAAAATGGAGAAACGCCGGACTATACGCAATGCTGGCGATCGTTGTCATCTTCGTGGCAACTACATTTTTTGAAAATCAAACATCAAACGAGGAAACCTGGCGCTACAGTCAGTTTATCCAGGAAGTTCAAAACAACCGCATTGATAAGGTAGTCATTACCTCCGATCGCTCCCGGGCCCGAGTCACCGCTCAGGATGGCAAAAAGGTCGTGGTGAACTTACCCAACGATCCGGAACTTCTCAACATCCTCACCGACCACCGGGTCAATATTGAAGTCTCGCCCCAAGGGGATGAAGGATTCTGGTTCAAGGCGCTCAGTAGCTTATTCTTCCCTGTTTTCCTCTTAGTGGGCTTAGTCTTCTTGCTCCGTCGTGCTCAAAATGGCCCCGGTTCTCAAGCGATGAACTTTGGCAAATCGAAAGCACGGGTGCAAATGGAACCCCAAACTCAAGTCACCTTCGGGGATGTAGCCGGGATTGAGCAAGCCAAACTAGAACTGAGCGAAGTCGTAGACTTCCTGAAAAATGCCGATCGCTTTACCGCTGTTGGTGCCAAGATTCCCAAAGGTGTTTTATTAGTCGGCCCTCCGGGAACCGGCAAAACCCTCCTGGCGAAAGCAGTGGCGGGTGAAGCGGGCGTCCCCTTCTTCTCCATCTCTGGCTCAGAATTCGTGGAAATGTTTGTCGGGGTCGGTGCCTCTCGCGTCCGCGATTTGTTTGAACAAGCTAAATCCAACGCTCCCTGTATCGTCTTTATCGATGAAATTGACGCCGTAGGTCGTCAACGGGGTGCCGGTTTAGGCGGTGGCAACGATGAACGGGAACAAACCCTCAACCAACTCCTGACGGAAATGGATGGGTTTGAAGGCAACACCGGCATCATTATTATTGCCGCCACCAACCGTCCTGACGTACTCGATGCCGCGTTATTGCGTCCGGGTCGTTTCGATCGCCAAGTTGTGGTTGATCGCCCTGACTATGCGGGTCGTCGGGAAATCCTCAACGTCCATGCTCGCGGTAAAACCCTGGCGAAGGATGTGGACCTCGACAAAATCGCCCGTCGGACTCCCGGTTTTACAGGTGCCGACCTGTCCAACCTGCTCAACGAAGCGGCAATTTTGGCTGCACGGCGCAATTTGACCGAAATTTCGATGGATGAAATCAATGATGCCATCGATCGCGTCCTTGCTGGACCCGAGAAAAAAGACCGGGTAATGAGCGAAAAACGCAAAACTCTGGTTGCCTATCATGAAGCCGGTCATGCTTTAGTCGGTGCCTTGATGCCGGATTATGACCCGGTGCAAAAAATCAGCATTATTCCTCGGGGACGTGCAGGGGGATTAACCTGGTTTACCCCTAGTGAAGAACGGATGGATTCCGGTCTTTACAGCCGGTCTTATCTGCAAAATCAGATGGCAGTGGCCCTTGGCGGTCGGATTGCGGAAGAAATTGTCTTCGGTGAGGAAGAAGTCACCACGGGTGCTTCCAATGACTTGCAACAGGTGGCACGAGTCGCACGGCAGATGGTCACTCGCTTTGGGATGAGCGATCGCCTCGGTCCTGTGGCCCTAGGTCGTCAGCAAGGCAATATGTTCCTCGGTCGCGATATCATGGCAGAGCGTGATTTCTCCGAAGAAACCGCTGCGGCAATTGATGATGAAGTCCGGAATCTAGTGGAACAAGCCTACGGACGCGCTAAAGAGGTACTCGTTTCTAACCGTCACGTATTGGATCAACTCTCCCAAATCCTGATTGAGAAGGAAACCGTTGATGCTGATGAATTGCAAGAGTTGTTAGCTAACAGCGATGTGAAGATGGCGGCGATCGCCTAATCGACTATCGAGCAATCGAGGGTTGATGATCAATTGGAAACTCAGCCATGATTGAGCTTGAGCAATAAAAAAGTCGGGGAATTCCTGGGATAAAGTCCAGAATCTCCCCGACTTTTTTTATTGCAGGAGTTGGAAATAGCTTTTCCCACACTTGTTGTTATTGTTATTGTCGAAAAAGCATCTACGAATTTCCTTGAAATCTTGATCTGAACCGTGGGAGAATCCATTCCATCTCCTGGCGATCGCGATTAAGCGCTTTGCATCACCTGTTGAAGGTGTTGGCGCAGCTCTTGGACTTGCTGCATTTCCGATTCCTTGAGCTTTTGCAACAGTTCCACGCAAGGCTGTGCTCCGGCTGCTTGAGCATCTTGAATGTAAGTATCGTAAGCATTCACCGCTTCACACTTGTTTTGCATGACGGTCAGCAAATCGTACTCCAAATTGGCGATGCCATGTCCATTTCCATTTCCAGACATAAACTAATCCTCTTGTGATGTTTTCTAACACTTTAGTCTGACTCCCGCTCCCCTGATGAGTCATCTACCAAAAAGAGGAAGCACACCTGAGTCAAAAGGAAGGTGTCTCTGGTTACAGAATGAGAGTTCCGGTATTGCTCGCTACTGGAGCCATTAGCAGAATCAACAACCAGTTGTCCAGATGGCACAGTCCTGTTCTGGTGGCGAGAGATGATCTCCCGATAAGCAGAGTTACCCCAGGGTAGACGCTTGGGAAAGTGACACCACAGCGGGAGACGCCACTCTGGGGTTTTGGTTATTCTCCGTTATAGAAAGTCAATCTAAAACGGAAGTCAATCATGCGTTTATCCACCTCGGTCTTACTGTTCGGTCTGCTGGTTTCTACGGTTGCTGTGCAATTCTGTGGGTCTGCTCCGGTGTCGCTACAAGGGGTCGAGTCCGATCGCACCGCTGAGATTTTAATGTCCAATGAGTCCCGCTGTGGTTTGCATGATGGCCGTCGCTGCGACGATCGCTCGTAGTCTGATTGTTAGAGTCGAGATTTGGTCAATTTTACGGACGGATCGCCCCTTAAAAATTGATGTCCGGTCTATTTTTAATAGAAACTCTTGTTACTTTATTAGTTCGGCTGCCATAAAGGGTGCAATACAGAAATGGCAGGAAAACTAAAAATACAGGGTTGATATCCTGATTCAATTCAATGCAGTTTACCGAATTCCCCAGATCCGAATAGTGCGATCGCCACTGCCCGAAGCGAGTCTACCCCCGTCGGGACTAAAGGCAATTGATTCGACCCATCGCGAATGTCCGGATAAGGTTTCTACCAGTTCTCCACTCGCTAAATTCCAGAGTTTAATTCTCCCGGTTAACGTGCCTCCAGCAATCGTGTTGCCATCGGGACTAAATGCTACCGAAAACATCGTTCCGGCATGACCCGAAAAAGAGCTAATTTCTTGCCCTTTACTCAAATCCCATAATTTAATCGTATTGTCTGCACTACCGGATGCCAGCATCTTGCCATTGGGGCTAAACGCTACAGAAAACACGGTTCCTACATGGCCGGAGAGTTGCTGCTTTTCGGTTTGTGCTAATCCGGATTCCGTGGCTTGACTGGCAACTGACCATAATTTAATCGACCCATCCTGAGAAGCACTGGCTAAAGTTTGACCATCGGGACTGAACACCACAGAAAAGACAGTTCCTAAATGACCGTTTAAGGTTCCAATAGCTTCCCCAGAATCCAGATCCCACAGGTAAATATTCCCCTCTTCCGAACCACTGGCGAGGAGTTTACTATCGGGACTAATTGCAATGGAAGAAATGCCCAAAGATGTCCCGGCGATGGTATCGAGTAATTCTCCCGTGGATAAATTCCAAATTTTAATGGTTCCGCCGTACCCATTGCTACTACTAACCAAAAGCGTTCCATTGGGGGCGATCGCCACCGATGAAACCATTTCTCCGGCATCAGAATGTCCGGTTAAGGTGCGAATTAAAGCGCCGGTTTCTAAGTTCCAAATTTTAATTGTGCCATCAAAACTCCCCGAGGCGATCGCCCCTCCATCGGGAGTCACCGCCACCGATCGCACGTCTTGGGAATGTCCCGTTAAGGTATTTGACAATTTGATATCATTAACCGCAATTGTTCGGGATAACTGCCGGTTGCTGGCGAGTAAAGAAGGGGATATTTTCCCTTGAGCTGCCTTAACTGGGGCAGAATTGTTCGGGGAATTAACAGGGGTGACAGCAGTTTCTCCCACATTCTCTGGGACGGACAAAACGTCCTGAGTCACCTCCAAAGCGGATTGCTCTACCACTGCCCCCGCATTCCCTAAGCTAGAGAGTCCCAACCGATACACATTCACCTGAGTAACGGCAACCACCCCAAACAGGACCACCCCGCCCCCCAGAACCAATTGCATTTTCCACTGTTCCAGCTTATCTAACAGTCGGTTTGGGGGCTTCAACACCATGAACTGGCCCCGGGATTTCCCCCTCTGATGCAACATCACATCCAGTTCCCCTAACCGTTGCAAAATCACCTCGGTACTTTGGGGGCGTTTTCCCGGTAACCGCGCCATTAATTCATCGATAAAATCTGCTAATTTTGGGGAAATATGAGGGGCCGCCTGTCGCCAGCGCAATTCATCATTGAGGGGGTCATAAAAATCTAGGGGATGTTTGCCCGTGAGTAACTGCACAAATGTCCGTCCCAACCCAAAGAAATCCGACTGGGGAACGGGTTTACCATTTTCCTGTTCCGGAGGTGCATATCCTTTAGAAGAAATCACCGTGCCTTGTTGTCCCACAGCCATTTTTGCTAGATAGGTTCCGCTGACTGCGCGGGCGGAACCAAAATCAATTAAGGTTAATTGTTCAGTCCCAAACGCTTTGATTTGCGCCGGGTCACGGAGCATAATATTTGCAGGCTTAATATCGCGATGAAAATACTGCTGATTGTGAACTTGATGTAAGATTTCTGTAAGCTGTAATAACCATCCGACTGCCTGTTGCTGGGTGATCGGTTCATAGTTACGATTTCCTAACCATTCCTCCAAATTCTGACCCTGGATTTTTTCCATCACCAGGCAATGGACTGGGGTTTTGCTATATCGAGGGGTAAAGGTAAAATAACCTCCCGGTTCCACTGCTGGAATGCCGGGGTGTCTGAGGCGTTGTAAAACTGCTGCTTCTTGTTTAAATAAGGTAATGGCTTTGGGATTTTGTTCCGTCAGCACTTTCAAAACCTTGGGAAACCCGCGATCGTCTACTTCAAAGGTTTGCCCAAACCCGCCGGTCCCCAAGAGTTTCACGATGCGATAGCGTCCTGCCACAACAAGTTCTGAACCGCATTGGCGACAAATGCGATTATTGGCATTTAAGGGGTCTGCGGGTCTCGGACAGTAGGGGTTGATACAGTAGCTCATGGATGGCTACGGGCTTGCAATATCCCGGCTATAGGCTGATTAGGTATGCCTGGGCTTTTTAATATTAGACTTAATTTTAAGGGGTTCATATCATCCCGATGAATTAATTGAGCGGGAATCTGGAAAACTGAGGGTAGAGGTTCGTAAATTCTGCTATCTAGCCTAGGACACCGCTACAGTAATTAGATAAGCGAGGACAAGAAACTGGGTTTATTAACCATTACTGTTGCTAATTACCACCATTGGGGTGCACAAACCCGCTTGCTCACTGCTACTGTACTGGAACTCTAAGGGAACTGGGCATAGTGGGTTCAAGGGAGCATCTCCTGAAAGGCCCGAAGACCTGAGATCATCCCCCCTGCCCCCCTCCCCTGATTCTTGGGGAGGGGGGTGAACTGTTCTAAATGGAGATGCTCACGGGTTCAAGGGGTTAAACTGGCTGAGTGCCAGAAAAGAGTCTCGATCGCCTCTTGATGCGCTCTTGGGTACGCGCCTTCCATTAGGATAACAACAAGGAGTGCTGACGAAAGGGGGGAAGCGCTTGAGGGAGCAAGAATCACAGGTGGAGGTCACCAATGGTTGAGATATTAAGGGGGCTGAATTCTCCCCAAAGGCCAGATTGTAGAAAGGTCAAAGGATGATGTCTGAAAAGTCCTGGTTAAAATTGTTACAACAATACCGCGCGATCGCGGTGATTCGTGCTGCGACCTTTGAATTGGGGTATGAAATGGCCCGGGCAGTTGCCCGAGGCGGGATTCACCTGATTGAAATTACGTGGAATAGCGATCGCCCTGAGGACCTGATCGATATCCTGCGATCGGATTTACCTCAATGTACCATTGGCACGGGCACGCTGTTAAATCAGGGGGATCTCCATCGGGCGATCGCTGCTGGTGCTCAATTCCTGTTTACCCCCCACACTGAACCGGCCCTGATTCAAGTCGCCGCTGCTTCTGGAATTCCCATCATCCCTGGGGCGCTTTCTCCGACGGAAATCGTTACCGCTTGGCACTCGGGCGCCAATTGCGTTAAAGTTTTTCCCATCTCGGCGGTGGGTGGCCCCCACTATATCCAAAGTCTCCACGGCCCCCTCGGTCACATTCCCTTAATTCCTACCGGCGGGGTTAATCTCCAGAATGCCATTCATTTTCTTAAAGCTGGGGCGATCGCCGTCGGACTCTCCGGGGATTTATTTCCCAAAAAGCTGATCGCCGAGCAAGATTGGGACGGGATCTCGGACCAAGCCCGAATCTTGACCTTTTCTATCCAAAACTTTAATAATCTTTAATAATAATGAGATAACCTCCTCCGGAAATTAACCCCTTCGGGATTGTAGCTAACTTTCAAATAAAAGTCCCAATCCCACAACTTACCCACTCTTTAACACAATACGCCGTTTTCAACAAGTCTGTTCTAGATATAAATTGACTTCCACTGTGAGGAACTATGAAAAAAAACATCAGCTACATCCGTCTGAGTCCCGTGCGTTTGTTCGGCGCAATCAGTGCCTTGACCCTCTCTGCTTTCTGTAGCTTTTCTCAACCCCTAGTTGCTCAAGCGGTAGAACATGACCGGATTGCCCGAATGATGCTCGATTTGCAATCCTCCCCGGACCGCTGGATTCAAATTGACCTGACGGAACAAAAATTAATGGCTTGGGAAGGCAATAAAGTCGTCTATGCGGTCAGTGTTTCCACTGGAAAAGAAGGCCATTTGACTCCTCCTGGTACCTTTGCCGTTCAAACCAAGTATGAAGTCACCCGGATGCAAGGGGATACCTACGATGTTCCGGACGTTCCTTTTACGATGTACTATTATGGCGGTTATGCCATTCATGGTGCTTACTGGCATAACAATTTTGGCACGCCCATGAGTCACGGTTGTACCAATGTCGCGGTTAATCACGCTGAATGGTTATTTAATTGGGCGGATGTGGGAACCCCGATTGTGGTTCATTATTAAGGAAAGATTTAGCTCTAATTAATCGGGAAACGACTAAAGTCGGGACGTTGAACTTGGGTAATTATTCTTCAGTTAAACGTCCCGACTTTAGTCGTTCTTGGGGAGTGCCAGCATCTGGCTCACACTCCACACAAGATCTATCAATGCACTTCTGAGCGAAATTTGTACCTCCTGAGTCCGGGAACCGTTTTAGGGTTTAACTCAATTGCACAACCGCTTGATCCTCCAAGAGGGTTTGATTGGTGAATAAATCTTCCACCGTAATTCGCAAAAAGCGTTGTTCATCGACTTGAAATAACACCTTGACGCGATCGCTCCCCGGGTGTCCGGGCGGATTCAGTTTGGCAATACTTCGGGCCCCCTCTTTATCATTCAGGGGTTGCACGGCTATTTTGCCAGTTTCCAATCGCTTAGTTACCAGGCGATCGCCATCAAAATAAACCTCAGTTCCTCCCGTATCTGCTCCTAATTCTCCAATAATTAACTCAATACTCGGCTGATTATCCAAGGATGCACCGAGCATTAATTCCACAGGTTCACTCATGGGATAGGGTTGTCCTTCCCGGACTAAGGGATGCCAATTGTGGCATTGATTGCGCCGGTCCCAATAGCGAATACCGTAACTGTGATAGAGAAAATCTTTGATTTCTATCCCTTGACTCAGTTGTAGCGCACCTTGGGCGACGGCTTCAAATGGGCGATCGCGACGAATCTTGGTTTCATCAAAATATTGCTGTACCCAGTTTTGAACTGCTGGAATCAGTGCCGTTCCTCCCACCAATAACACCGCATCAATATCGGCTAAGTCCAATCCCTGCCGTCGCGCTTGCTGACTCACCTGGTTCATGGCATCATCCAAAGACTCAAAAAACTGATGTTTTGCCAGAATTTCTTCAAACCCACTGCGGTCTAATTCTAAGGAATAGGTTTCCAAAGTTTCATCATTAAAATAAACCTCTCGGGCTTGTTTTTGTAAAGAGAGTTGAATTTTTAACCGTTCTGCCAAGCGCGTTGTTAGGGGTGTTTTTGCCATGCCTTGAGTTTCCGCAAAATAATCCACTAACCAATTATCCAAATCAGTACCGCCTAAGTTCTTCCCCGCTTTGGCTAAAACCCGCGCAGTTTTGACTTTTTGACCTGAACTTTCGGCAAATAGTTTATCTCCCCATTTGAGAAGAAATCCGAGGGGTTGTTTTCCAGCCGTTTTATCCAGTTGAACTAACGATAAATCCAGGGTTCCACCCCCAAAGTCTACAACGAGCAAGTTTTCACCATCGGTGAGTCCATATCCCAAGGCAGCAGCGGTGGGTTCATCGATGATCCGGACTTGTTCGACTTGCAGGGATTGGCAGACTTGTCCCAACCAGTGGCGATAGGCTTCAAAGCTATCCACGGGAACGGTTAAGATTAAGGAGTCTACAGGAAGAGGGATTTGGCGCAGGGAGTTGACGAGTCCGGTAAGGAACCATTCCCCGACTTTTTCAAAGGTGACGATTTCGCCATCAAGTTCCGGGAGGAACCCCTGGATATCGGTGCCGATGCCGCGTTTAAAGCTGCGGAAGAACCGGGGGTCAGTTTTGAGGTCTAGGCCCTTGTCGCGGACTTGTTGCGCGATCGCCACCTGTTGTCGGGTGGCATTTTCGACGTACAATAAGCTGGGAATTAAGGGTGGATTTTGACCCAACTGCCAGGATAATCCCGGCAGTTTCAGGGTTTCCGGTTGCTGGGTTGCAGAATTCCAGCGCGAGATGACGGTGTTGCTTGTTCCAAAATCAATTGCGATCGCCATTGGGCTATAGGTTTCAGGGACAGTTAGGAATGCTTTAGCTAATATCCTATCGAACCACAGGACTGGGTGATTCTCTCCCCGAGTTGAGATAGGGTTGATTTCCGAGGGAGTCCGAGTCTGAAATGGAGTCTGTAATGGAGTCTCAACTATCCTTAATAATTTATCCCCAATCAGCGCTCCATGATCTGCACCAGTTCTTCAGAGTATTGATCTATTTAGGGCATAAACCGGGGCTTTGGAAAAAAATGATTCAGGCGGCCCACAATGAGGGACACCCAACAGAGGCTTTTATGGGGAACTCTGAGCGTCACCAGGTTTTAGTGGGGAGAAACAAAAAAAACAGTTTCAACCATTGTTAAAAGATAATGCGAATTGTAAACTATCCTGAATGCTGGGGATGTCTTTCCCCATTTTGGGCAATAATAATTAATAGGGGGTGCAAATGTGGGTTAAATCGAAAAATTAAGGCGGATTGAGTTGTCATTCCCTCCCTCTAATCGTACTGTGGTTTATAGTCGGCTTACCACTGTAAAATGAGGAGCCTGAAATCGAGTCATCAGCCGCAGGAAAATCAGGAAACCTAGAGCGGGACGGCTGACCAAAGGATTCACGCTTCATGAGGTAGTGGTTGTAAGCTGATCAGGACTTGATACCGGGAATCTACCTGCATCTCCCTCGAAGCAGCCCCGAGCTAAGTGAATTTATGGAGTTCATTTTTTCCTCTATATGTAAACAGAAAAAGGACTAAAAGCTGGAAATAAAATCATTATTTTTTAGATTAAAAAGGGGAAATTACCTACTATGTTTGCAAATTTAAAGCTCCGAAATCAGATGGTGTTGGGATACGGCCTGCCGATCGCCATTGCGATCGCGGGATTTATGATCTTTACTTATGAATCCTCCCAAAGAGTCAGTCGCTCTTTTGAAAACGTGGAATTGATTCAAACCCGACTCATGACCTTAAATGATCTCACCTATACCGCATTAGGTATGGTGAGAGAGGCCCGAGGATATCTCGTGAATGGAAATCCAGATTATTTCGACCGATATGAGAGCGCAGTCAGTGAATTTGACAACCTCGTGAATGAAGCAAAGGAACTCTATGTGCTTCCTGAAGATCGAGCAGTAATTATGGAGATGATTGAGCTAACTAGAGGCTACATCACGTTCTTTACTGAGGTTAGAAACCTTTACGATGCCGGTAAAAAGCAGGAGGCGATCGCCCTATGGTCCAACCAAAAAGGCACGCAATTAGTAACTCGCTTTAAGCAACTCACCGAGGAGTTTGAAGCCAAGCAAAAAACCTTGCTCTTACAAGAAAATGAGGAGTCAACCCGCACGTTACAAAGCCTAGGGATGTGGATAACCTTGGGCTGTTTCTTATTAGTAGCCATTGCCGTCATCGTGGCCCTGATTATTTCCTCCAGTATTGCCCGAATCATCCGCCAAGAAACCAATGCGATCGCCTCCGCATCTACCGAAATTGCCTCCACCGTCGAGCAACATGAACGCACCCTCTCTCAACAAGCCACCTCAGTTAACGAAACCAGTGCCACAATGACAGAATTAGGCTCATCCTCCACCCTCACCGCTGAGCAAGCCCAATTCTCCGAAAACAATGCCAATCAAGTCTTGAAGCTGGCCGAATCTTCAGTTCAGGGCGCTCAAGATGTCTTAACCCTCGCCGATCGCGGTATCCAAGCCGTGGAACGCACTCAAGAAGGAATGTTAGTCTTAACCGACAAAGTAGAAGCAATCGCCCTCCAAATTCTCCGATTGAGTGAGCAAACTAACCAGATTAGTAACATTACCAGTCTGGTCAGCGACCTCGCCGGACAAACCAATATGTTGGCCCTCAATGCTGCAGTAGAAGCCGTTCGTGCGGGAGAAAATGGCAAGGGATTTAGCGTAATTGCCACAGAAATTCGTAAACTAGCTGACCAAAGTAAAGCCTCCGCCCAAAAAATTAGTACCCTCATCGTTAATATAGAATCCGCCATTGATTCAACAGTCACCGTCACTGAAGAGGGCAAAAGGAAAGCCCAGGAAAGTATCATCCTCTCTCGCGAAACCGCCGAAGCCTTTTCCAAGGTCACCCAAGCGATTAATGAAGTGATTTTGAACAATCAAGAAGTATCACTCAATGCCATTAATGATGTCGTCCTCAACTCCAGGCAAATTTCCCTGACCACAAAACAGCAAGCCGTCGCCATTAACCAGGTGGTCACCGCTATGACCGACCTCAACCAAGGTGCCACCGAAACCGTCAACGGCATTAACCAAACCAAAATCGGGATTCATAAATTAAATCAAACCGCCCAAAATTTGAATGCGTTGGTCTAAGTAATATTTCCGATAATTTCCCTAATTTCCTCCCGGTAAATCATGGCATTTTGGGGCAGGGAGATAGCCTGTATTCCAAAGATTTTACCTAAGTAGATCCATCTAGTTCGGTAAATTTATGGTTCTTCCTCGTGACTTCAAAAGCAGCCGAATCCCCGTCTAAAATCCGGGGTTCGGCTAAAATATTTTAGGATAAGAAATAGGAATCCTTGGGGGAATTAGACTACCCCCACATTGAAAAATTTCAAGTTAAGAGTCCGCCTTTTTTTTGCTTTTCCAACCCAACCCCACGCCCTTCAAGAAGTGGTTGAAGCGATAAATAATCTCAACCCAGGCGCAGTCCAAACCGCTAGTGGTATCACCCAAAGCCAAGTCGGGATTCAAAAGCTCAATGAAGCGGCCCATAGTCTGCAAACCATTGTCTAATTCTAGGGGCAATTTACCAATTGCCCCTAAAATTTAGCGAAATCGGAGATCATCGCCTCATCCGGGAGGCCAACCTAGGGACCGTCCAGCGAGAATATGTAGGTGCAAATGATCCACGGTCTGACCCCCATCCTCACCGCAATTAATCACTACCCGATAGCCATTTTTGAGTTCCAGTTGTTCGGCGACGCGCTTAACAGTTAAGAGCAAATGACCCATCAAAGCATGATGGTTTGACTCAGCATCGGATAATTTGGCGATCGGTTCCTTGGGAATCACCAAGACATGAACCGGCGCTTGAGGATTCACATCTCGGAAGGCGAGGCACAAGTTATCCTCATAAACGATATCAGCCGGGATTTCCCGACGGATGATTTTACTAAAAATTGTCTCAGTCATAAAGGGTTGTTTGTTGTAAGTGCGGCTAGTTGCCATCTTACGGGAACAGGCGATCGCTGACAATTTCCACCGGCACAAAAAAAAGGCCCCTAACCAGTAGGGGCGCTTGATAGAGGAGAGTTGAATCGAAACTTAAGGATTAGCTGATGGCGACTGCGGTAAAAATCGTCAGGGCCACGAGCAAGGCTGAGGCCGCACCGTAAGCAATGTAGCGCTTTTGTTGCTCCGGCGAGGGATACTCGGCCCGATAAATTTTAGGCTCAGTTGCAAAGTTGTTCAGAATTCCGTTTTCATCAGTGCTAGTGTACATTTCGTTTGTCCTCGGTGGATTATGTAAATGAATGTAACGAAATTTTAAGAGTTCTTGCCGTAACTGGACTCAAGGTGTTAACCGTGGTATCGAGGTCCACCCTTCATCAATCCTTGCAGATTAGCTGATAGCCACTGCTGTAAAAATCGTCAGGGCCACAAGTAATATAGAAGCCGCACCGTAAGCTATGTAACGCTTTTGCTGTTCCGCAGAGGGATACTCAGCATGGTAAATCTTGGGTTCGGTGGCAAAGTTGTTCAGGATTCCGTTTTCATCAGTGCTGGTGTACATTTCGTTTGGCCTCGCTGTCTTTATGTAAATAAATGTAACGTAATATTAAGAAGTATTTCAGTGACTTGACGCACGAGGTTACGTGATGTTAATCACATCAAGCCGGAGACGGGGTGCAGAACTCTATATTGGTATTCTTCCCAGGAAGTGACACTTGAAGCCCTGATGCAGCGGGGGATAGAGTTCAGGGGCCATTCCTTGGGCAGAAGATGGATGTCCAGATCACTCAGATTCGATGATGAACTGCTGCCAGATTTCATGCAGAGATTTTACGGGTATGGCACCGCTGGGGGGATTATTTGTTTGTCGGTGTGGAAGAAGGCGGCGGCAATTGGTTTACGCCGATTTGCCAACGGCTTTAAGACGGCAGTTGGCAGGACAGGTTTGAAGCGGTTCCCCCAGTCCGGTCATCAATAGAATAGACCTCTGGCAAAAAACAGGATTGCTCCCCCCGACGCGCCTTATTAAGGGGGGTTTTTTGGAATTTTGCAAGAGGTCTAATATATAAAGGCCAAACTTTGGCGATGTTCTGGCCAAATCATGGGAAAATACCAGTTTTCCAAAAAACGGCGATCGCTGCCATCCCCACGATAGCCACTATGGGGAGTTGGTTAGGGGATTTCCCTGGGAAAATTTGAAGTAATTGGGAAGATAAATATTTTCGCTAATTTTTGATTTTAGCAAATTAATAAGATGTAAACTTTTCTATTTTTTAAGCTATCCTATTTTACATTTTAAATGACAAGGGTCTGTGTATGATTTGCACCGGAGATATAAACAAAGATT
>NZ_JAMXFA010000038.1 GCF_025370785.1 Laspinema olomoucense D3b | reverse complement strand
CAAGAGGTAACGAGGGACGCATAAGGGGTGAGCGAACGCTCATCAATTGTTAAGAAAGATGCGAGTAACGCATAGCCAAGACACAGGGGAGGGGACCGGAAGTAGAGCAAATCACTATGAGCGTAAAAAAGCTACTTTTGTAAGGGTGGAGTACGGGGCATCCTCACCCCAAGGAAAACAGTCTGCTTGGGTCAAGTTTCGCTACAATAACAATTAGTTATCTGCTTGATTGAGAAAGGAAATCCGCGACAGCCAACATGGAAGTTTTAGAAATCAAACGGGAAGTTGAACAGTTGTACGATCGCCTGGGTAAAACCCAGGACTATCTTTGACATTCCCGCCCTCACTGCCAAAATCCACGACTTAGAGCAATTAGCCGCTCAACCCGAGTTTTGGGAGGACCAGAGCACTGCCTCTTCTACCCTGCAAGAACTCAACGACCTCAAATCTCATTTAGATCAATATCATCAGTGGAAAAATAGCCTAGAAGATACCAAGGCCATCTTAGAACTGCTGGAAATGGAACCGGATGAGGCACTTTGTCAAGAAGCGGAATCCACCCTCACCCAACTCGACGAAGAACTGGATCGCTGGGAATTAGAACAATTGCTCTGTGGACCCTACGACAAAAGCGGTGCGGTTTTGAGCATCAATGCCGGTGCCGGTGGCACCGACGCCCAAGATTGGACAGAAATGTTAGTGCGAATGTACACCCGCTGGGGCGAAAGTCACGGGTATAAAGTTCAATGTAGCGAAATCTCCGAGGGCGACGAAGCAGGGATTAAGTCAGCCACCCTGGAAATTGAGGGACGTTATGCCTATGGTTACTTGAAAGGCGAAAAAGGAACCCACCGACTGGTGAGAATTTCGCCCTTTAATGCCAACGGCAAGCGGCAAACCAGCTTTGCCGGAGTCGAAGTCATGCCGATGTTGGATGAATCGGTGAAGTTAGAGATTCCCGAGAAAGATTTAGAAATCACGACCTCCCGTTCCGGGGGGAAAGGCGGTCAAAACGTGAATAAAGTGGAAACTGCCGTGCGGGTGGTGCATTTGCCAACAGGACTCGCGGTGCGCTGTACCCAGGAGCGATCGCAACTTCAAAACAAAGAAAAGGCCCTCGCTTTACTCAAAGCCAGATTGCTCGTAATCGCTCAAGAGCAACGCGCCCAAGAAATTGCCGAAATCCGGGGGGATATGGTAGAAGCCGCCTGGGGGAACCAGATTCGCAATTATGTCTTTCACCCTTATCAAATGGTCAAAGACCTCCGCACTGGCGTGGAAACGACCAATATTACCGATATTATGAATGGCGAATTTGACGCCTTCATCGAAGCCTATCTTCGTCAGGAAACTCAACTGGGGGATAGCAATTCTCTGTAAAAATCAAGAGTGATTGATTTTCCCGGAGTCCAACCTATTAAAAATTCAGAAGACAGGTTTCAATTTTCTGAATTTTTAATAGGCTTTTTTTTGATTTTGACTGACTTTATCCTCCAGGATTGATAAAATTTTCCCGACGTAAGCGGATAGGATTGCTACGGGGACTGTTGTCCTCATCGGAGTGACTTCAGGGTAAGGGTAAATTCTGTCCGATTTTTTTAAAGCTTAGAGAATTCAACCCCCAAAAAGTGGTAGAATTGAAAAAAATCCTATCAATTTTGTTCAGAACTCATAATTTTATTAACTGCGATGAGTCACCCATCCACCCCCTCTGAGTTGTCCGATCGGCCCGAACCTGAAACGGCCCCCTTGACTGAATCTGATCCCGGTGAAGCCCCAAAAAGCCCCCAAGATAGCTATGTGAAACTGGCGATGCGAAATATGGTTCGCAAGCGGGGGACCTCTTTGAAGCACTTCTTCCTCACCACGGCAGGATTGTTGGGGCTGCTGGTGGGATTGGCGTATCTAACCCGTTGATGCAGAGGACAAAAAATAGAGTGCAGTGTCAAACGATTCCGCTTGATCTGAGTGTGCAAAATGCCTATTGGGAATCTGATGTCCCGGGGAGAGTGCAGTTTGAGGCGATCGCCGAGGAAACCTGGGACCAGTGGTTCCAAACTTGGTTGCAACAGCTTGAAAGCGAACTCCCAGCGGCGATCGGCTATGAACTGAGCATCCGCCTGAGTGACGATGGGGAAATCCAACAACTCAATGCCCAATATCGCCATCAAGATAAACCCACCGATGTGTTATCCTTTGCCGCTTTAGAGGTAGAGTATCCACAGATAGAGTCTATCCCCGCAGAGATTCCTCTGTATTTAGGGGACATTATTATTTCCGTGGACACAGCAGCTCGACAAGCCCAACAGCAGGAGCATTCCGTCACCGTAGAACTCGCTTGGTTAGCGGCTCACGGACTCCTTCATCTCTTGGGGTGGGATCATCCGGATGAAGAGAGTTTGACTCGGATGCTAGGTCAACAAGAAACCTTACTCGCCGCCGTGGGTCTTGCCTTGTAAGGATACAGACAACACAACTTCTCCTCAAGTGAGGTTGTAGTATGGGGTCAGTATCTGAACAAACTAGCGCACGGAAGCAATACCTGCTATGAAAATAGACCGTTCGGAAATAACCGGCCAACCGACTCAATCCGTTGCCCCACCCTTAAATTTGTCTACTGTCCTGCCTATGTCTTCCGAGGGATCGACCCCACCACCCAAGCGATCATCGCATCAGCCTACCCGATTCAATCGTGATTTGTCCTGGCAGGTTGCTACTAACTTATTCATTAGTTTTAAATATGCGGCAACGGGAATCAACTACGCCTTTCAAACCCAACGCAACTTTCGGATTCATGTCGTCATCGGTTCGGTGGCGATCGCCTTGGGGATTTTTTTACAAGTCGGCTTTGTAGAAATTTCCATCATTACGTTAACAATTGGGGCCGTTTTAACAATGGAACTCCTAAATACTGCTTTAGAATCTGTAGTGGATTTAACCGTTCAGCAAAGTTATCACGACTTGGCTAAAATCGCTAAAGACTGTGCCGCCGGTGCGGTTTTAATCTCGGCGATCGTGGCGATCGCCGTGGCTGGATGCCTGCTGTTACCCCCCTTATTCACCTGGGTGCAAAATATTCGTTAACTCAGCATCTTTACCCTCCCAAGTGGAGACAGTCCCCGGTTCCGTTTACACCCTGTACGGTCCCCGCCTAAACTCCTCGGGTTATGAATTGCCAAGGCTACAAGTCTCAATCGCGATCGGGAAGGGTGGAACTCATCCACCCCTCCCCCGAATCCCCTGGCCCTCAACCGGCATCCCTTTCAATCTCCTGAATCTGACCCGCTCAACTCGGGTTCAAAAACCTCTTATTGTATCAGAGAATGTCCAGAGATTAATTTAACAGGATGGGCCTAAACTGCTAACTTTAAGCTTTAAACTCTAAACTCTAAAATCCCCCATTATTATAATGATTGTTCGCCTAAACAGGAGTCTTTATCTTGATTGTCGTTATCGATAACTACGATAGTTTTACTTACAACCTCGTCCAGTATCTCGGAGAACTGGGCAAAGAAACGGCGATCGCCTCAGATATCCGCGTTTACCGGAATGACCAAATCACCATCGACCAAATTCGTAAATTAGGACCGGATGCGATCGTCATCTCCCCCGGACCCGGACGCCCAGAAGATGCAGGCATTTCCCTGGAGTTAATTACCGAACTAGCCCCCACCCTGCCCATTCTCGGCGTTTGCCTCGGCCATCAATGTATCGGCCAAGTCTTTGGCGGTCAAATCGTCGGCGCACCGGAACTGATGCACGGCAAGACCTCCGAAGTTCATCACAACGGAGTTGGCGTCTTTCAAAACCTAGAGAATCCCTTTACCGCCACGCGGTATCATAGTCTCGTCATTGACCGAGACACCTGTCCTCCTGAACTCGAAATTACCGCGTGGGTTGAAGATGGCACAATCATGGGCGTGCGACATCGGAAGTATCCCACCCTAGAAGGCGTGCAATTTCACCCCGAAAGCATCCTCACCACCCCGGGAAAACAACTGCTGAAAAACTTTCTTAATCAGTTGAAATCCCCCGTATAATCCAACCTTTCATCCTCGACCGTTGACCTTTAAATTCCGCTGTTGGTAGCGATTTCGATCATGATTAATCGGCGACAGTTTTTCCATTATGGGAAAGTAGCAGCTTTGGCAGGGATTGCCACCACACTTCCTTCGGCATGGCAACATTGGGCAGCTCAAACGCCCCCCAATTCTGCCAACACTTCCCTCTCTGTGCAATGGTTAGGCCATACTTGCTTTTTATTTGAAGGGGAAGGCCAGCGGGTCCTCGTCAATCCCTTCCGGACTGTCGGATGTACCGCAGGATATCCCCCCCCGTTGGTTTCCGCAGATTTAGTCTTAATTAGTTCCCGGTTATTGGACGAAGGAAATACCGAAGGACTGCCAGGAGAACCCCGATTATTGTTTGAACCCGGGTCCTACCAGTTTCGCAACAAGCAAATCCAAGGAATTCGCACCGACCACGATCGCTATGGCGGACGACGCTTCGGCATCAATGTCGCCTGGAGTTGGACCCAAGCAGGAGTGAAAATCCTCCACCTCGGCGGCGCAGCGGCACCGATTAATTCAGAACAGCAAATCCTCATGGGACGCCCCGATTTGCTGTTACTGCCCGTAGGGGGAGGTCCAAAAGCTTATACCCCTTCGGAAGCCAAGGAAGCGATGGTCAAATTGAATCCCAAGGTGGTGATTCCCATGCACTATCGCACCACCGCAGCGGATGCTCAAGTTTGCGATTTAGTTGAGGTGGATGAGTTTTTATCGGTTCTGGATAATCGGGTGGTCGAACAGGTCAATGCCAATTCGATTGAACTGAGTACGGGTAGTTTGCCCGAAACAGGTCCCGTGATTAAAATCATGAGTTATCAAACCGTAACGGGTTGAACTAATCTGTCGCTAACTCACGAATTAAGCTCCCGTGAGTTAGCAACCCCAGATGTTTCAAGAGTTCATAAAAATTGGAGCTGATTTTCACAGCACAGAGCAGTTTTCCCTCCTACAAGTGATAGCGAGTTGCAGTTAAAAACTGTAGTTTTTTTCCTTTTCAGTTTAGAAGGCTATTCTAAAGGTTTAGGCTTCCATCAGCGCCCGAATGGCACGGACTTCACTCCCTAGAATTTCAGCCGCGCGATCGATATCTGACTCGGTGGTAAATTTACCGATACCAATTCGCAATGCGCCATCAATGACCTGGGAAGATAACCCTAACCCTTGCAAAACGTGAGAGGGGGTTTCTACGCCGGAGGAGCAAGCGGCACCTGTCGAGATGGCGAGGCGATCGCGCACCCGAGAAATTACTGCACTGTTCGGAATATCCGGAACCGAAATATGCAAATTTCCCGATAGGCGATCGCTCATATCCCCATTAATCACTAAACCGGGAATTTCTTTAAGTAGCAACCCTTGCAACTTATCCCGCAATGCTGCAATTTTCCGCTCATCTTCCGCCATTTCTAATTGCCGCAACCGACAGGCTTCACCTAACCCCACAATTCCCGGAACATTCAAGGTCCCCGAACGAATTCCCTGCTGATGTCCCCCGCCAAATAAAATCGGTTCCAGACGATAGCCTTGGCGCATCACTAACGCGCCGACTCCTTTCGGACCATACAATTTATGGGCGGAAATCGTCAAATAAGTTATTCCCCATTCCTGAAACTTGATGGGAATCTTTCCTATCGCTTGAGAAGCGTCACAAAGAAAGGGGATATTATAAGTTTTAGTAAGATTGCCAATCGTTTCAACGGGATAAATCGTGCCAATTTCGTTATTAGCTGCCATAACGCAAAGCAAAGCAACCCCAGTGGCACAGACTTGTTGCAACTCATCTAAATCCAGTCTCCCTTGGGAGTCTATCCGCAGGTAAACGAGTTCGGCAAGCCCTTTTTTTGCCAAAGCATTGCAGGTATCTAATACTGCCTTATGTTCTACGGGAGAAACGGCAATTCGTGGTTTACCTGTAGCGGGGGTATGGGCGAAAATGGTCCCTTGAATGGCCAGATTAATGCTTTCCGTTGCGCCGGAGGTGAAAACGATTTCTTTGCGAGATGCGCCGATTAATTCTGCCACCTGAGTTGCTGCTTGAGAAACTGCTTTTTGAGCGCGATCGCCATAACAATGGTCGATACTGCTGGCATTACCGAATTCTGTCGTCATATAATGCAGCATTTTCTCGGCCACTCTCGGGTCAACTGGAGTGGTAGCATGGTAGTCGAGATAGATGGGATAAGAGTCAGTCATCGGATATCCATCAAATCAAGTCTGAACTATTGCACCATCAAACGGCGAAGTGATGCGCTGATATATTGTTCACTCATTTACCCGGGTTAAATCATGAAGATTGCCAGCTTTCAGGATAATAATTAGATGTTCAATGGTTCATACTCATCCAATACATTAAGAGAAATAGAAGAGGAACTTTCCTGCGAACACTCCCTACACACAGTCAGGACTAGCTGGGAGGCATAATGACAGGAATTTCTTGATTTCTGTTTTTGCGGTAAATCGTAAAATCGCTGTCGAGCGTTAACACCACACTGTCAGGATATAACTCAGCCATCCGAACAATACAAGCATCTGCAAGAGACATCGGTATCGACTGGTATCGCCTCGACAGTTCTTGTATGGAAGCCGCTTCTTCATTCAAGCGAAAAGGGATTTGAATCGTGCCGTTATTCAGTAAAAAAATAACTGACTCTTGACCGTTATGGAGGTTTTTTAAAAGAAAACAAGCCTCTGAAATTACCGATTCACAAGTCAATAAAGGCGGTTTAACTTGAGCCAACTCCTGTTTTACCCACTCATGCCAAGTATCGCGTTTATTAAGTAATGCAGCCAATGGCCCCGTATCAAGGATGATTCGCCGTCTCATGACCTGCCGTATCCCTCCAGATAATTTTTGTTGGTTGAGAGATCCGCAGGACCTTCCAGACAGCCAATAAATTGTGCCGCTTTGGTGAGAACTGATTCCGGAGTTTCATCTTCTTCAGAGACATCTGTATCGGCTCCACTGTTTAAGTGTAATAATTCTACAAAGTTAAGCACTTCCTGCTGTTTTTCAAGAGGTAAATTTTCCAATTTTTTCACAATGGTCTGAACAATGCTCATGGAGTCTCTCCATTTTTGGTTTATTCATTATTATATCAGGGTGAAAGTGATTGTGACTCATCCAGGAATAGAATCGTGCCCTGGGAGGACATCGTGACCCGCTAAACGCAGGAATTCGACAATAGGAAGAGGGAAATTTTCATCGGCATCAAGACGCGCCCTGTTTCAGTCTTCCTCATTTCTTTGAATTGCCGCTTCCATTTCCTCTGGGTGTGCCTGGGAATAGTTCCAAGCATTGACTAAATCTTCGGCACTGAGTTGAGGAAAATCCTGTAAAATACGACCATCAGACGCGCCTAATCGACGATAGTTGACGAGAGACCAAAGGGGGATGCGCGTATTGGCGATTCTAGCATCGCCGCCACAAACTCCGGGGTTTTTTTCAATCCCTTTCCAAGTGTTACTTAAACTTTGGGCGAGAAGTTGAATCGCTTGGGCTTTTTCTTCTGGCGTTAAGGCTAGGAGTTGGGGTTCTAGTTCTTTTAGGGTCATATTTTAAAGGGGGGTTAATATTTTATCAGAGAAACGGAAAACCGGCGATCGCCTTTCTAGAGGTCTGCCTTATACTCCTAAGAGTCCGCGATCGCAACTTCAGCAATCTAAAACTACAGCTTATCAAGTTCCTCCGGTTCTACATCGGGTACTTTCATTAAAACCTCTTGAAATTGTTCCCAACTCCCCCGTTTTGCTCGCTCTACTAAATAATCTTGAGTCATCCAAGCGGAAACTTGAGCCGAAAGGGCGATCGCAACTAATTGGTCAAGGGAGATATTTTCTCTCCCTGGCAATTCTGTCACCTGGTTGTACAAAAAATCGGGAATGTTTACATTTAACTCACGCATTTAAAGTTTGGACATGAAGCTAAACGTCAAGTCTCGAAACCGACTTCAATCGGGGAGCCTTTGGCAACAAATTCTTGGACATCTAAAACCTCGATTGTCACCACCTCTCCACTGGGAGAATAGTGAATAATTAGGGAGCCTTCATCTTCAGCATAGGCAATGGGTTCGTCTGATAGTTCAATCAGCAAAGCATCCACATCTGGACTATATCTAATCCGTTTCATATCGCGACCTCCTTCCTGGGTAGTGGGTAATGACTAAAATGCGATCGGCATATTCTCTGTAGACGACTCTGAGAACTAAAGTCTCATTTAATCTTTTTTGAGCGATGTATTTTTCTCCTCCGCTAAACTCTACTTTGTCTGGCGATCGGATTGTCTCTATAATTATTTCGGGAGCAATCGTAATTCCGTGAGTTGCTAAGACTTCAATTTTTAGTAGGGCGTGTTGACTTAGTTCTATACTTTTCTCCGCAGTCAAAGTGATCGCCTCCGGTTTAGATTGACAGGAATGAAAGGCGAGAGTCCATTTGTGTCAGTTGTGCTCAAAGTTCGTCGGGAACTTCAATGGGAATGATAGACATTGGAGAACTTCTAAGAAAATAGTGCCTCGATTATAGCAAATTTGGAGGGGAGTCTTGCGATCGCCTTTCTAGAAGTCTGCCTGATCCGTCCTAGAGTGGGCGATCGCAACTTCAGCAATCTACAACTGCAGCTTATCAAATTCCTCCGGTTTTAAATCGGGCAGTTTCATCAAAATCTGTTGATGTTACAAGGGGAGGTAACGAATTTGCCCTTCCCATTCGTTGTCTAAACTTAATTCGGCTAGTAACAAAATGTCTTCAATAGCACGACCTATTCCCAAAGTTGGGCTAACTTCAAAAACTCCAGGCATTCGTTGCTCTGCTTGAATTCGTTGATAGGCATATAGCGTAATAGTTGCGACATCATGGGTTAGTAATATTCGCTCTTCTTGTGCTGCCCATTCTAAAACGGTTGGATCGTCTGCCCCAGATAAACCTATATCTTGAATTCGGACAATATCCAGATCGGGTTGCCTACGCAATAAACCCCGAACAATATTGTTATTGAAATTTTCATCAGCAACAAATTTTAGCATCCGTGACTATCACCTCCGACGCGCTAACAAGCGATCGCGCACTCCTTCGGGGTCAAATCGATGCTCATTTTGGTGACGAATTTCTTGGGCATGGTGTTGTCGTTGCTGCAAATACTGCTCAACCTCCTCCTGTCGCCGTAAGTAAAAAGCGATCGCGCTATACACATCAGCGAGTTGTAACGACGGATATTGAGAGGTGATTTCCTCTGCCGTTGCGCCTTGGTTAAAAGCAGCAACAACCGTATCTAGCGTGACTCGCGTTCCGCCAACGCGCACCACTCCATCAGGATGCAATTCTAAGGGAACGGGTTCGAGGGTAATTGAAAAAGTCATGGGTTTGTCCTTTGTCCTTTGTCCTTTGTTTCTCTCTTGGTGAATGGGGAAAGCTGCGATCGCCTTTCTAGAGGTCTGCCTTATACTCCCTAGAGTCCGCGATCGCAACTTCAGCAATCTGACAACTACAGCTTATCAAATTCCTCCGGTTCTACATCGGGAACCTTCATCAAAACCTGTTTAAATTGTTCCCAATTCCCCCGTTTTGCTCGCTCCACCACATAATCTTGAGTCATCCAAGCGGAAACTTGAGCCGAAAGGGCGATCGCAACCCATTGGTCAAGACAGATACTTTCTTGTTCTACCAATTCTGCCACTTGTTGGTACAAGGAATCGGGAATGATTACATTGAACTCACGCATTTAAAATTTTGACATCAAGCTAAACGTCAAGTCTCGAAACTAACTTCAATCATGGAGTCTTTGGCAATAAATTCTTTGACATCTAAAACCCCGATTGTCACTACCTCTCCACTAGGAGAATAGTGAACGATCAGCGAGCCTTCATCTTCAGCATAGGCAATGGGTGCGTCTGATAGTTCAATCAGCAAAGCATCCACATCTGGACTATATCTAATCGGTTTCATATCGCGACCTCCTTCCTGGGTAGTGGGTAATGACTATTCCGTCTGTGGCGGCAATAATTTACTCCCTACATCGGAAATTTTCGGATTGCGACGCTGCATATAATCCACCCATTCCCAAAATGTCCAATTTTTTAGGGTATTGTAGTGGAGGTTTATATAATTAGCCCATTCTGGATGTACGAAAATAGCTTTGCCGTCCGTATCGATCCAGTAAAGTGGTTTTCGACTTTCAAATTCGGCTTGTGCTAGTTCTACAATTAACGGATTTATCTTTACATCCTTTTTTTCTCTTAATTCCGATTCAAAAAAGGGTCGGATGAGACGATACGGAACAAATCTCATCAGCGTTTTAATCTGTTCTTCTAATGCCTTAGTTGCAATAGTTTTCCGAATTTCTGTTGGATTTATCTTGGGCAATGTTGCCGAGAGTCGGCTTCTCCCTAACCCGATCGCCTCTAACTGTTCCCCAATGGTGTCTTGGGAACCTAAAGATAATTTATAATAAGCATAAGGATACCACGCATTCACCAGCATTTCAATGGTTAATTCTCGAAACTCAATCGGGCATGACACTTCAAATTTTCTTGAATTTATAATTTTTAACAAGGATAAAAACAGTAAGTATTTGTAGGAATTTGTTGTATTTTGGAAAAATTTACCAACGGCAGAAATATCTAGCGTTTCACAGGGAGGAAGTGAGGTCATATAATTACAAGGGATAAACGGAACTGTAGCAACGACCTAGAAGCTGTGGCATGATTTTGTGACCGACCTCTTCTAATTGTGCCCGACTTCGCCCCGATTGCCCTACTCTAGCAAGTTGTTAGAGCGGTTTTTTACCAAATTTTGCTTAAATCCAGAACAAACCCGGGCAAGATTGGATCGCCGGTAACCGTAGCCGGATTATTGAGGCATTCTACGGCATTTACAGGACGATAGATGTAAACTCGACGTTGTTTGCGGTCTATCAGCCATCCAAGTTGCACTCCATTATCGAGGTACTGTTGCATTTTGTCTTGGAGTAGTTTTAATGGGTCAGATAGCGATCGCAGTTCCACCACAAAATCAGGAGCAATGGGCGCAAATTTTTCCTGTTGTTCTGGTGTAAGGGCGTTCCATCGTTCCCACTTCACCCAAGCAGCATCGGGAGAAATTTGCGCTCCATTCGGTAAGGTAAAACCCGTACTCGAATCAAACCCAATTCCTGTCTCGTCTTGTTCAGTCCAGTTATAAAGCTGACCGACCAGTCTAAAATTTCGTCCACCCGTTTCGCTGCCAGTCGGGGGCATAATCACTAATTCTCCTGTTGCCGTCCGTTCGAGGCGTAAGTCTCGATTGAGTTGACAAATTTCAAAAAATTGCTCTGGGGTTAGCTCTATTGCCGGATGAATATGCAGCACCAAGGGATGATTTTCAATATTTGAAATTTTCGTTAGATTCATGGAAAATCTCGTGTTTTTTGTTATTAATTGCCACGGCTTTTAGAAGATAAAAGCAGATGCTTTGCCTTACGCACGCTCATTGTTCCGATGGTGACGGGTTTTCTGCATTTGAGCAATATTCTCCAGGGATGTTGCTCCCAAAACTCTTTCGGTTAGTTTAGCAACAAAGGCTTGCTGGAGTTGAGGATTATCTCGCAAAATCGAGTTTTGCAATATTTCTTCAACTAACGCCTCGATTTTCCCTTCGGATTCGCGCTCAACTCAGACCATGAGGTGGGTTTCTTCGCCGTCGGGACGGGTGACGGTAATCCGGCGCGCATCAAATCCCTCTCCTTTGGCAGCCACTTCTTTCTGCAAGGCTTCCAGGTTCTTGAACCGTCTGGCGATGTCGCTGAGTTTAATCTCGAACCCGGTGGCATCTTCATCGGTCCAGGATTCGCCAGGTTTATCGGCAACTATCATCACCAGTGCTTCTAACCACTGCTTATCGCTCTTACTCTCATCCGCCGCCGCCTGAGCAAAACTGGTCAGGCGGCGTTCCAGAGATTGACCGCCAATATAACTGGCACGGACTCGCAAGTCTTCCCGCAGTTTGGTTTCGGGACTTCTGATGCCAAACGCTTCGTATAAGCGCGTTTGGTCAATTGAATCTTCACTGACTTTCGTCTGCGATCGCTGTTTGACATACATCCGAAGAATGCAGCTCACATCCTTATTAATTGAAGATTCCGCAATATTCTTTTTCAGGGTTTGTCCATAGTCGGACACCGCCAAGAACAAATCATTTTGGGAAAATTCCACCCGCCGAAACTGATTAAAGGTGTAATGCCATGCTGCCGCGTCGCAGGTGGGTTTGAGCAAATTCCAGTGCAGCAACCACAAGGATGCCGGATCCTCCAAAAACGGATCCCAGCCATCATCTTCTAAAAGGTTGTAGCCGAATTCCGTGGGGCGATCGTCTGCCAACAGCTTAAACACCTTGCACCAGTAGCGAATCGATCGCACCATATTTTTTCCCACCCCGAGACGCACCGGTGCATCCTCGACTAGAAATACCCCAGGATCTTCCTTAGCTTTATCAAAACCCTTTTTCAGCCAGCCAAACCGAGGGTGAAAGGTTTCATGACGGGCAAAAACCGGATTCACGCTTTGGGGGGGATCGATGATATGACGGTTGAGGCTGGTTTGAATGACGATAGTTTCCGGTGACGTCTGTTAAGCAAAACTCTTATTATTACCCAGTCTGTGCCTGGGCGATCGGCCCTAGCAATAAAATGTTACATTCTTAACGCACCGGCAGGAGTTCATCCAATTGAACCCTGACGGACAGCGGAATGAGCCAAGGGAGTAGCTTGGACGTCCAAACTACTCGCTATCTTCCTGTGGGGTTAACTAACTTTTCTACCCATGAGGAGGGCTTTGGTGGCTGACTCTCCAGCGCGGTTGAGTTGCTGACGTAACTTGAGAGAGAGTCCAGCTAACATGGCGAGATGCCCTAGGAATGCCATGAAGATGGGGGTGGTAGTGACGTATTCTAGGCCGGATAAGGAGAGGATGGAGAGCAGATAGAGCTCGGGGATGGTTTCGGCTTGTCCTCCTAATAGGGCTAGGGTGAGCAGGGGGAGGCCGATCGCTGCTGCAACAACGCCCGTGGCCCACAATGCGCGCTTTTTGGATTTGATTAACAGCATGATCTGGGCTAGGACTGCATAAATGCTCGCCAAAATGATGTAGAAGCCGATCGCGGCGATCGCCTGCAATTTGGAGAGCATTCCCACGGGCCATAAGAGGACCCAGGGGATGAAGACGAGGGCGGTGATGGTGGCACCTGTGGCGATCGCCACAGGTGCGGGACTTTTTTCTCCCCAAATTAAATCTTGTAACACGGCTTGAGGGCGCGCTTGGTGAGCATAACGAGCCCAATCCAAGAGGGTTTGTCGCGGCGGGGAGAGGGCGGCAATTAAACCCAAAAATAAGAATAAATTCAGGTTGGCGATAAAACGCAGGCTGTCAAACCAGAGATAAGCCCCCGATAATTTGGGGTCATACTCTGAACCCAAATAGGATGTCACTAATCCTAAGAATAAAACATTCACACAAAAAACCAAGGCGTAACTTTGTTTTTTGCTGATCACAGTCGCGGCAGGATTGCGAAATCGTCGATGCAATCCTTGCCAAATCCAGTAGGTCCAAATGGCACCATTGACTAAAGCAAATAGCCGAACGTTGAAGAGATTATCTCCATTTAAGCTCAAGCCAAACCATTGGTGTGAAACCCAATTTTTTCCATAGGAATACCATTCCTGATGCATTAACCAGAACAGCATCATGAGGGTAATCCCGGCCCCCACCAAGGCTTGATGACCTCCCATCAAGGTAAAAAGCGCCGCCGCACTGTAAAATACAGCGCAAAGGGCGGCTAGGATGACATAGAAACTCCACACTTCTAAGAGGGGAATTTGAGCAACAATTGCGGTGGCTGCATAACTCGGTAAGGCGATCGCCACGGCCAGATAAAGTAACACCGGAACCCCGAGCAATTTCCCGATTAAAATGCTCTGACTCGACTGGGGACTGACGCGAATAAAATTCAAAGTGCCCCGTTGTTCTTCTCGTGCCAAATCGGCAATCAGCATATAGACTCCCCCGCAGACTAGCACCAGGGGCAAAACCCAATAAAACACCTGATGTAAGTCTTCCTTCCACTGAGTCCAATTGATGACGCAAGGGTTAGTGTCTTGGTATATACAATAAGAGCCATAGGGGGCGTCAGGGGAAGGAATTTGGCTAATGAAAGCGAGAAAAATCACCAGTTGAGCCAGGAGGGAAAGCCCTACTGCTAAGGTAACGTTACGGCTTATCAATCGACCTTTTAATTCGCGAACAAATTGGGGATTCCATTCCCCAAGATAATCCATTAAACGACTGGTCATTGAAGTATTTCCTTAAGGAACAACAACATTATTGAAAAAAGGGAGGATAAAGGGAGGTTGACTCCGGGCTTAAACTTTGGGAGCTAAATTGCTTTGATGGGCAGCAAAAAGCAATTTAGAATGGGATGCACCGGCTCTATGGATTTGATGGTTTAGGGTGAGGGTTAAGGCGGCGATCGCCACAAACTGACCTAACAAACTCAGAAATATCGCCATTGCCGATGCTTCGGTGAGAGCAAACCAGGGTGAACCGAAAACGAGCAGCATCCATAACGTGGTGTTGACAGAAACAGTCTTGAAGAATAAGGTGAACGCCAGGGCCGGTAAACTCAGGGTAACCATCACCATTCCCATTGAAAGGAGTCCGGGTTTGGGAAATTTGATAAAGTACAAAGACTGGGCGATCGCACTGTAAATCCAGATTAAATTTAACGTCATCACCAGCCCTAATCCAGCTTTTAAGGTAGCCTCTAAACTGCCATGCCAGAGGAGAATCCAAGGTATCCAAATTACGGCTACAATGCCCAAATTAATGGCGATCGCCACTACAGACGGACTTTTTTCTCCCCAAATCCAATCCTGCCCTTTAGAGGAGGGATATTTAAGCCCTCGCCCCCGCTTTTCATGAGCATACCGCGCCCAATCGAACAGGGTTTGGCCTTGGGGAGAAATCGCCGGAATAATCAACAAAAACATGATTACCGTTAAGATGGACATAATTAACATCATCGGCATCAAATCCTCTTTGATAGCCATCGGAGAAATCCAGGGATAGAACAACCCCAGCATCCAGATTTGAAGGCTGGCTGCTAACCCATAACTTTGAGTCTTACTTAATAACGTCCCCTTCGGGTTTTTGAACTGGCGATTCAGCCCTTGCCAAATCCAGTAATTTCCCATAAGTAAGCTGACAAATAGCCAGCCAAATACTAAGCCATAATTGGTTTTTTGATAGTCCCAGAAAAACCACTTAAATACAAACTCGTTAAATGGGCTTTCTTTCCACTTCAAAAAGTACAAAATAAAGGAAACAAAACTGGAACCTAACCAACCGGCTAAAGCACTACTGACGATCGCTTGATATTGCACTTCACCCACAAATAAGGCATTTAGAAGAGATGCCGTATATAGAAAAGTAGCCGAGGCAGCGATGACGGCATAAAACCCAAAAATCCAATCCAGGGGAACACCTGCGGCGATCGCACAGCTCAAATGTAAGGGAATTGCCAACCCAACTCCCAGGTACAAGAGAACCGGAACCCCTAGCAATTTACCGAGTAAAACGTTTTGGCTGGTTCGGGGACTCAACCGCAGGAAATTGAGGGTTCCGCGCCGTTGTTCTTTCACCAAATCGCTACTTAATAAATAGACGCCTCCGGCGAATAACAGTAACGGCAGCATAAAGCTGAGGGTATGAAAGGCAAATTCCCACTGAATCACTGTTTCATACTGTTGACAGTATCCGCCAACAATTTCCTCGGACCAACCGAGACAATTTCTCTGAGAAGAAACCCCCACAAGGACGCATTGACTAATGGCCGATAGAAACAAAATAATTCCCACCGAACGGCGATTTAATCGTCCTTTTAATTCGCGAAGAAGTTGGGGATTTATTTCCCCCACTTTATCTAATAATTGTGTCAACATTGGCGACCTTCTTTGAGAATTATTAAAACTTAGACATCGAAGTCCTAGCTTTCGGTTAAAAGTTGAGTCAGACTCAACCAAACCGCTGGCTAGGGTTTAAGATGCCTGTTTATGGCCTAACTTCAGGAAAATAGTTTCCAAATCTTCCTGGGTCGAGTGAAATTCATGCAAGGGAATCCCAGCATCCACAAGCGATCGCAGCAAAGTTGCTGTATCTTCCGGTGTTCCGGCAAAATGCACCCGTAAAGTTTTGCCATCGGGATTTACCTCCCATCCCTCGACTTGGGGATACTGTTTCAGTTCCCCTTCCAATGCCTCTAACTTACCCAAAGTCGAGATTAAAATTTGCTGGCGACTCAAGCGTTGGTAAAGTTCTTTTAAAGGCGCACTTTCCACCAAATACCCAAGTTCCATAATTCCCACGGAGGTGCACAATTCCGCCAAGTCACTCAACACATGAGAGGAAATCAAAATGGTCATCCCCGCTTCACGCAAGGTTTTGATAATTTCCCGGAACTGCATTCGGGCGATGGGATCTAACCCCGAAACTGGCTCATCCAGTAGCAGTAAAATGGGTTCATGGACAATGGTTCGCGCCAGAGAAAGCCGCTGTTTCATGCCTCGGGATAAGGTAGCAATGGAACTCAGACGTTTATTCTCTAACTGAACTAATTCTAAGACTTCATAAAGACGCTGACTGCGCCGGGGTTCCCGCAGATAATAAAGTCGGGCAAAATAGTCCAAATAGTCCCAAACCGTTAAATCATCATACAGGGGAAAATCATCAGGCAAATACCCCAGACGACGCTTCAGAGTGGGGTTATGACTATCCCGGAGTAAGCGTTCCCCATTGATATAAATTTCCCCAATTGTGGGTTCCTCTGCCGTCGCCAGCATTCGGATTAAGGTCGTTTTCCCGGCACCGTTTGGTCCTATGAGTCCATAAACTTCCCCGGGACCGACTTGTAAATGAACATCATTAACGGCGATATGCCGGTCAAATTGCTTAGTGAGTCCACGAGTATCGATTGCCAGTTCTGTTGCCATAAGTGCTGGACGTTGAGATCGTTAAAGGGTGACTTATCTGCTACCGTAACCTCTCTTGAGGGCGATCGTCAGTAGTGTTTCAGAAATCGCTACAGGGGGACCTGATTACTCGGGAACAAGCTAAGTAAAAATATCTGGTTTCGGCAGCCCTCTTGCTTGATATAGTGGAATTTCTTAACCAAAATGGGTGTAACTTTCACGAGATTGGGTGGTAATGGCACTGGCAACTGTGGATTCTCTCTTGTCCTCCTTTGGACGCTTTGGCGTCGAACTCGGCCTCGATCGCATCAAACGACTTTTAAATGATTTAGGCAATCCGCACAACAGCATTCCCTTGATTCATGTCGCCGGAACCAATGGGAAAGGGTCTGTCTGTGCCTATCTTTCGGCCATTCTCATGGAAGCGGGGTATCGAGTCGGGCGCTATACCTCGCCGCATCTGGTGGATTGGACAGAACGAATCTGTGTCAATGACAGTCCAATTTCTGAACAAGGGTTGCAGGAAGTCCTCATCCAAGTCACCGAGGCGATCGACCCCGCAGCGCCTTCTCCTACCCAGTTTGAAGTGATTACCGCCGCAGCATGGCTATATTTTGCCCAACAACAGCTAGATGTGGTAGTGATGGAAGTTGGACTCGGGGGTCGATTGGATGCGACCAATGTGTGCGATCGCCCTCTGGTGACTGTGATTACCTCAATTAGTTGGGAACATTGGCAACGCCTTGGCCCTACCTTGGCCGATATTGCCCGGGAAAAAGCGGGAATTCTCAAACCGGGATGTCCCGCAGTCGTCGGACCCTTACCCCCAGACGCAAAAACTGTAGTCGATCGCCGGATTGCTGAACTCAACTGTCCTACGCTATTTCCGGAACCCGCCACCCCTCTCACAATGCAAGCAGGATGGGTCCAGAGTCAAGGACTCTCCTATCCTCAGACCCTCCCCGGTGAAGCGCAATTGATTAATTCTGCCCTAGCTATCGCCACGGTGCAAACCCTCCGACAGCAGGGGTGGCAAATTTCTGACGAGGCGATCGCCCAGGGAATGGCTAAAACCCAATGGCCGGGACGCCTTCAGTGGGTGATTCGAGACCATCGTCCCCTGTTGATTGATGGTGCTCACAATGCGGCGGCGGCCCAAATCCTCAGTAATTATGTTGAAAGTCTCAAGGCCCCTGAGACCCCTCCCAACATTCCCGAAGGGGCTTCCCGACCGAGGGTAACCTGGGTGATGGGAATGCTCTCTACAAAAGATCATGCCGGTATATTCAGCGCCTTACTGCAACCCGGAGACAACTTATACTTAGTTCCCGTCCCTGACCATGACTCGGCTAAACCGCAAGAGTTAGCCACCCTTGCCCGAAATATCTGTCCCGAGGTAGAGGACATTCGCTGTTATTCTGACCTCTTTCCCGCGTTAACCGAAGCCTTACAACTAGAGAGTAACCTCACCGTCTTATGTGGGTCTCTTTATTTGCTCGGCTATTTTTTGGCTGATACCCAGAAGGAAAAAGGATGAATTGGGAGGTGTGAGAAAACCTCTTCCCCAGCCTAAAACTGGGGAGACCCATTGAGGTTTTCATCGCCATCTCATCCCCTCAACCGTCTAATTGCGGGCCTCCCACTGCTGCGCCGCATTGGTAACCGCTTGATCCACCGACTGTTCCCCCAACATAGCCCCTTGCAAATTGTCGTAAATAATCCGTTGCAGTTGCTGGATATCTTCCATCGCCGGGATGAGGGCCTCTGCATTCTTGAGCTCGTCAGCACTAATAATTCGGGCGCGATCAATTTCGGAAGCATCAGCGGGTAATGCTTGGAAATGACTATCCTGGAGGGCTTGCAGGGTAGAAGGCAAGACATTTGCATCCTTGGCAAAGCTCAACTGATTCTGATCATTAGTAACAAATAAAGCAAACTTAACCGCTGCCTCTGGAACATCCGTATCCCGAGGTACCACCAAATTCATCACTGCCGCCGTTTTCTTCCCGGTTTGGCCGGTAATTTGGGGGGCCGCCGCAGAGACTTCGGCAATACTGGGGGCATTTTCGGCGATCGTCTTGAAAAATTGGGGTCCGGAACCTAGGATAGCTATTTCTCCCGCTTGATACAGTTGGACCGCTTGGCGATGCCCTTGGGTGAGCACTTCCCGAGGCAACAGACCCTTTTTATAAAGGTCTACCCAATATTGAAAGGCGGCGCGCCCTTCTGGGGTGTTAAAAGCGGCTTTGCCTTGCTCATCTACCAGTTGCATTCCCATCTGGACCATCGATTCGAGGACCTCCGAGGAATCCCCGGGAACAAATGTCACGAATAGAGCATATTTGCCTGTTTTGTCGCGAATTTGTTGGGCCACCTGTGCTAATTCAGCATAAGTGCTGGGAGGCTTTTCAATGCCAGCTTCCTTGAAGAGTTGGGTATTATAAATAGAAATTCGCGTGGTCAAATACCAAGGAATACCAAAGCTTGTGCCATTTAAGGTACTTGCTTTCCAGATATTGGGAAGATACTGCTGGCGAATTTCAGCCGGGACCTGATCATCCAGAGTGAGCCACGCATTGCGACTGGCAAGAAGCGTGGCAAAATTAGGATTCAGGTTGACCACATCTGGGGCAGTTTTGGCGGAAACTGCGGCCAAAATCTTGCTTTCCATTGCGGACCAAGGGACGTCAACCCAACGCACTTTGATGTCAGGATTTTCCGATTCAAATGTGGCGATTAAGCTGTTGAAATAGTCCGTAAACTGAGGCTGGAGTTGCATCGTCCAAAATTCAACTTCCGAGGTCCCCGATGCGGGTTCTCCCGAATTGGAGCCAGTACCGGGAGTGCAGGCGATCGCCCAACTCAGTAACAACCCCGACAAGACAAATAGTCCAAAGCGTTTCCAACGGTTGATTCTTACTCTCATAGCCTAATTAGGATAGGACCCATAGGGTCTGGTGAGATAACGCGCATGAAGGGAATTTGACCCAGGCAAAGCGTGCTGATCGTAACTTAAATTGGTTAGATTATGAATACTCTATCCCCCTAGGGGACTGTTCTTTGGACTCCCAGTTTGGGAACGCCTTGGGCGATGCCAGTCTGGGCTTGCTTGCTAAGATTAGGGAGAAGCACCGCCTTCTGTCTACACTGGTTTTGATGACTTCAAACTCACACCCTTTCATTCACTATGGGACAAAACCGTGGTTAATTTCTTTAAAAAATTCCTGTCTAAAGGATCCAATGGAATTGGACTGGAAATTGCTCCAGAACGACTCAATATCGTGCAACTGCGTCAACAGGGTTCCTCCTATCAGCTAGAAACTTATGCTACGGCGGAAGTCCCCGAAGGCATTGTGGAAGAAGGGTTGATTGCGGACCCCCCGGAAATGGCTCAACTGATCCAAGAAACCCTCGCCGAACACAATTTAACGAATATCAAGCGTGTGGCAACGGCTGTACCGGCGCGGGAAGGGGTGATTCGGATTATTCCAGTTCCTAAAGAACTGAATGATTTGGAATTGCGAGAGTACATGAACCAAGAGGCGGGACTCTATTTGCCGTTTCCCCGAGAAGAGGCGGATGTGGACTTCCAAAAATTAGGGGAGTTCATGGATGAGGATGGCATCGAAAAGGTCCAGGTGCTGCTGGTGGCGACGCGCAAGGAAGTCACGGATACTTATATTAGTACCTTTCAAGAAGCCGGTTTAGGGATAGAAATTTTGGAAATTTCTAGTTTTGCCCTGTTACGGACCATTCGCGAACAACTGCTACAGTTACCGCCAGAAGAGGCGGTGGTGCTGACAGATATTCAGTTTGATAGTACCGAAATTGCGATCGTGGTGGATGGGATTCCGCAATTTTCCCGAACTATCCCGATCGGGACCTATCAGGTGCAAACGGCCCTGTCCCAAGCGATGAATTTACCCCCCTCTCGCAATACGGATATGTTACAGGGGATGACGATTCCGGCTAACCCAACAGAAAGTACAGGGTCAGGTACAATGGGAGGGGGAAATAGCCCCGGAACTCAGGCTATTATTAAAGTGTTTTCCGAGCTAGGGGACGAACTGCGGCGCTCAATCGATTTTTATATGAATCAGAGCGAAGGATTGGAGGTCGGACAGCTCCTGCTGGCAGGACCGGGTGCATCGATTGGAGGGTTGGATGACTTTTTCAATCAGCGATTAAGTTTATTAAGCATAGTAGTGGATCCAGTGGAGAATTTAGCCCTGGAAGTAGATGAAGAAAAAATGCCCCTAATGCAGCGCCCAGGATTGGGAGTTGTGCTGGGGTTAGCCATGCGGGAGGCCAAGTGAAATGTATAGTCTAGAAATTAATTTTCTCAACGATCGCGCTGATTATAAGCCCCCAGTTGTGAAAAAAGCGCCCGGTGCAACTTCCAGGCAACAAACGACGATGTTGATTGGGGGACTGGCGGCAGGAGTCTCGGCGATCGCCGTGGTGATGGGGGGCTGGTTTGTGGTGAATAACCAAAATACCGAACTGAAGGCACAGTTGGCTAACCTGGAGACTCAATCCGGGAGTTTAGGGGCGCAAGTTCAAGAGGTTGAAGCCATCAATGCTGAAATTCAGCAGTTAGACACCCAAATTACATTTTTTGCCAATATTTTCAATACTTCAGTCAAGCCGATGTCAGCGCTGTTACAAGAACTGCGCGATCGCCTACCGCCCGGGGTACAAGTAGCTAATCTGAATCATCAGATTGAACAAGCGCCTCCAGAAGAAATTCAAGCCTCCTCACCCTGGACGAAAGTTAAACAAAAGATTGCGATTCAGGGATATGCCAAAACCTTTGATGATGTTAATGATTTTGTACTGACCCTGAAGCGATCGCCCTTCTTTAACGAGAGCCAAACCCAGTTAGTTGACGCCACCCTGGTAGACAATCCGGTGACGGTGGAATGCGACCCCAGCTTCCAGGGTCAACAAGTCACCTGTCCCCCAGAAGAGTTTCAACTGCCAAAAGTTGTGGAATATAACATTAATGCCACGGTGAGCAACGTTCTGGCTTCAGAAATTCTCGCTGATCTCCAGCGAACTAGGGCTGAAGGACTGACCACTCGCATCAATTCACTCGAACAACAGGGGGTAATTCAACGATGACCGTCAGCGAACAGTTTATGGCAATGGAGGCAGCCCGGGCTGAGGCGGCTGCACCACCAGGAAGTTATAAAATTGGTAGCTTTGTCCTCACCCCGCAAATTCAAGGGATTTTAATTGCCGTTCTCGGGTTGGGACTCGCGGGTTTTGCAGCCTTTAAAATGCTATTGCCTGCGATGGAAGAGCAGACGAACTTAAAGACGCAAATTGCTGCAAAAGAAGCCGAAATCGCCAATCAACAATCGAAAATCAGGCAAATGGAAGAGGCTAAAGCGAATTTAGCCACAACCCAAGAGCGAAAGGAAAATGTCTTAGCCTTATTTGCTCAGGGGGCTACCTTAGAAACCTTGCTTTTGGATGTTAACCAAATTGTCCGGCAAAGTGGCGGAAAGTTAGAATCCTTCAAGCCCATAGAACCCAGTCCGAACGAGTGGATTTTTACCGAAGCTCCCGCAGCCGCTGGAGGCGCAGCAGCTCCTCCCCCAGCGGCCCCAGCCGCTGCTCCCCCAGCCGCTACTACTCCCCCAACTGACCCCGCCGCTGCTCCCCCCCCGCCTACACCTTCGTTAACCCTGTCCCAAGCGGTGGAAGGGAAGACAATGGCCCTGGAAATGGCCGGAAGCTATCAGCAAACCCTAGATACCTTGCGACGGCTTGAACGGCTGCAACAAATGGTTGTGTTCGGTGAATTGAGTAGTCAATTGGGTGAAGGAACTCAGACGATTTTTGTCAATCCTGATGGTAAAATTACCGAACAGGCACCCGCCAGTCTCGAAACTAATTTTAATTTGATAGCGGTGATGCCGTTACCACCGGAGCAGCTTAAAAATTTAGCAGCTCCACCGCCGCCCCCAGCGGCTCCACCGGCGGCAGCCCCACCACCATAAGGGAATAAGCCTAAGAATGGCGATCGCAGTTGCAGGAGTTTCAGAACATAAAGGTCACGGCACCGGAAAACTGGGGAGGGCGATCGCAACCCATTTCCCTACAGCCGTGTCCCTTTACAAAAATTTAAAGTCAAAATCCGGATAGGGGAGTGTAAACTACCTGCCACCAAGCTGAGTACAGCTATGGTGGGGACTTTTAAAGAAGCCTAGAGTTTACCCGACTAAGTACCTCGTGTACTACGTTTTGGAAGTCATCACACCTACAGATACGAAGCCAGTCTGTAGCTCTGTGGTTAACGATTAAACAGGCATATCGGGTCGAAGCCAGTGTCGTTAACGCGACAAACTTCTAAAACCTTGTCAAGGCTAACATTACCCGCAAGGAGACTCACCCGTTGAGTAAAGTTTTCGTTCTAGACACAAAATCGCAGCCTCTTAACCCCATCCATCCAGGTAGGGCCAGAATGCTGCTGTCCCAAAGAAAAGCTGCGGTTTTTAGACGCTATCCTTTCACGTTGATTCTGAAAGAGGAGGTATTAAATCCTGACGTAGAGCCACTTCGTATTAAGATTGACCCAGGGGCCAAAACAACTGGATTAGCTCTGGTCAATGACAAAACTGGTGAAGTTGTTTGGGTTGCTGAACTGCAACATCGTGGTTTCCAAATTCGGGACGCATTAACTTCACGTCGCCAGTTAAGGAGGTCACGCCGTAACCGTAAAACCCGTTATCGAAAACCTCGCGGACTGAACCGCACCCGCCCTACAGGATGGTTGCCACCATCTTTAAATAGTCGAGTTGCGAACATTCTGACTTGGGTCAAACGACTGTCCTTGCTATGCCAAATCAATGCTATTTCTCAAGAACTGGTCCGGTTTGACACACAAAAGATGGAGAATCCCGAAATTAGTGGGATTACCTACCAGCAAGGAACTCTAGTAGGTTACGAGATTCGTGAGTTCTTGCTGTCCAAGTGGAATAGAACTTGTGCCTACTGTGGTGCGAAGGACACTAAACTTGAGGTTGAGCATATCCAATCTCGCTCAAAAGGAGGCTCGAACAGAGTCAGTAACCTATGTTTAGCTTGTGTCCCTTGCAATCGAGAAAAGGGCAACCAGGACATCAAAGACTTTCTCAAAGGCAAGCCTGACCTGATGAAGCAAATTTTGGGGCAAGCTAAAAGACCGTTAGCTGATGCAGCAGCAGTCAACGTCACTCGGTGGAATTTGTACTTCAACCTTAAAAAATTGGGCTTACCTGTTGAGGTTGGCACGGGAGGGAGGACCAAGTACAACCGCACCATCCGAGGATTGGAAAAGACTCATTACTGGGACGCGGCCTGCGTTGGAGAATCGACTCCGGAGCAGCTAATCACTACTAGAATAAAACCCTTGCTGATTACGGCTAAAGGGCATGGAACTCGTCAGCAATGCCGCACTAACAAGTTTGGTTTCCCTGTTCGCTACTGTTCCCGAAGCAAGTTTCACAAAGGTTTTCAAACAGGTGACATTGTTAAAGCCGTTGTCACCTCTGGTAAGAAGGTTGGGACGCACTGGGGTCGAGTAGCTACTCGTGCCACTGGTCATTTCAACATCTCAACAACCGATGGGCTAGTTCAAGGAATTAGCCACAAATACTGCAAACACATTCATAAAAAAGATGGCTACGCTTATGTTGCTTAGACCCCGCCCCCCTTGGACTCCCATCACCAATCTGGGTACAGATATGGTGGGGGTCTCCAAGGGGGAAGAAAGATGAATCAAACCTATCCGTTTTTTGACAGTTAGGGATTGAAGGGCTATATAAGACTTTAATCGCAGTTTAATCAGAGTGGACTTTTTTTAAGGGAGGAGGGAACGGTGAAACAGCCTCATGCACTCGGGTGCTTATTCGGAGCTAGTGCGATCGTGATCATGGCCAGCGCACCGGCAATGGCAGTCACGCAAATCACAGGAGTGAACGTCAATACCAGCGGTGGCGGAGTCCAGGTGATTTTGGATACCCAGGGGGGCGATCGGCCCCAAGTCTTTACCGTCAACCGAGGTACAGACGTTATTGCAGATATTATCAATACTCAGCTCAGCTTACCCGGGGGGCAGAGCTTCCGTCAAATTAACCCCGCCCCAGGGATTGCCTCCATTGTTGTCACCCCCCTCGATGCCAATAGCGTCCGGGTGATCGTCAGTGGTAGCAGCAGCGCCCCAGAAGTAGCCATCAACCAAGCTGACGCCTCTGGAATTAATCTGGGATTCAATACAGGAGGAGGCGTTGCCAGCTTACCGAATGTCAGCCCTTCCGCACCACCCCCACCCCCTGGCATGACGCCACCCCCTGGCATTCCATCGAGTCCAAACGTACTCGTGCCCAATCCAGAAATCACCATTGAGGGTGGCCCTCCTCCTATTGCCAGACCGAACCAGGCATCAGCCCCCCCATTTCAGCCGCGAGCCGTTGCCCCCCCGGTGGGAGATATTGCAGTCTCTAACATTCCACCTGCTACCGCTGCGATCGATCTGGGAACGGGATCCACAGAAATTATTCCCCGTTTAGTGTTACGCGACGCATCGGTGCGAGATGTACTGTCCCTTTTGGCCCGAACTGCTGGACTGAATTTGGCCTATACACCGGGTGTCGCACCGGCTGCAGATGGTCAGACTCCACAACCTGGGGCGGAAGTAGCTGATGCGAGTCCCAAAATTTCTCTAGATATTGAAAATGAGTCAGTTCAAGACATTTTTAATTACATTATTCGTCTGAGTGCTTTAGAGGCCAACCGTGTTGGAGACACAATTTTTGTCGGAACTCGACTTCCAGACGAGGCCCGAAATGTAGTCGTTCGGACTCTCAGGATGAATCAAGTTCCAGCCACCGATGCAGCAGGTTTTTTAACGGCACAAGGTGCGGAAACTCAAATTTCTAGGGAACGGTTAGACATTATTACCATTGGTGAAGGGCCAGCCGCTCGAACCATTGAATCGAGAACCCCGGAGATTTTAGCACTGCGAGCTACCCAAGGAAACGGTCCTTTATTGCTGAGTGGTTTATCCGTACTAACTAATGAAAGAATCAATGGGATTACCTTAGTAGGTCCCCCGAACAAAGTTGAAATTGCTACATCATTCTTGAGTCAGTTAGATTTACGCCGTCGGCAAGTGGCCGTCAACGTCAAAATTGTTGATGTAGACCTATTGGCAACGGAAAACTTTAGCACCAGCTTTTCTTTCGGAATTAATGACAGTTTCTTTGTCAATGATGGAGGTGCAGCAGTTGCTAACTTTGGAGGGATCAATCCTCCTTCCGCTAATACAATCACTGAGAGTACCCTCGTTCCCCCGGTCTTGGCTAATCCATTGGGAGGGGCCGGACTCCAGTTTGATCCCAACCAAACCACTCAAGTTCCGCTTACGGGTCCTGGAGCAGGGGCGCTCTTTCTTCGTCCGGTTCCAGGGATTAGCTCGAATCCTAGAGAGGTTCGCGTTTCAGAATATACGGTGTTTGAAGTCAATCCGACAACCGGAGTCATTACACCTGGTACAGCGGATTTCAGTTTGCCCACTTTATTCCAATACCCCCAGAAGTTTTTGGCGCTTCTACAAGCTCAGGTTGTTAGCGGCAATGCTAAAATCCTTACTGACCCCACAATGGTCGTTCAAGAAGGGGAGACTGCCCGGTTATCTTTAACTCAGGAAATAGATCAGCCTGGTGTTTATCAGCAAGTCAATGAAGACACTGGAGTCGTAGAATTGTTTTCTCAACCGGGGCGGATTGGAGATGCGGGTTTAACATTATCCGTAAACGTCCAAAGAATTGATGACAATGGATTTGTTACGATCAACATCATTCCGAGTGTCTCGGCACCAACGGGAAGATCGAATACAGGTGGGACTTTATTGTCCACGAGAACTCTGCAATCAGGCACTATTCGGATTCGGGACGGACAAACCTTGATTTTATCAGGGATTATTCAAGATATCGATCGCTCTTTCGTCAGTAAAATCCCGATTTTAGGGGACCTGCCTATCATTGGCTCTTTGTTCCGAAGCACTCAACGGGAGAATCGGCGACAAGAGGTGATTGTCCTGGTGACGCCTCAGATTCTGGATGATTCGGAAAATGGCAACTTCGGTTATGGGTATTCCCCTGGGCAGGAGGTCCAGCAAATGCTGAATCAAAATCAGTAATTTTGTAGGTTGATCTGACCCCACTGCTGGCTTCTATTCCTTTAGATTTATTTTTTGGGGTGACTTCCCAGACTAGAATGGAGACAAAATAAAACCTCCTGTTCCCTAAAAAACAGGTGGTTTTATTGTTTTAAGCAGTTTCCGGAAATCACCTGTAGCTACAATTGTTCTAGGAGCCGTGACAACTCTTTGATGGATCCATTGACCCCACCGGGGGAAAAATGAAAAAAAAATCCTCAAATCTATATAAATTAAAGGTTTCACCGATCCATATTGGGTTGACACCCTTTAGAATAATGCAGTGAAAAGTCGAATCAGTGGGAGTTTCAGCGATTTATTTCTGATTCCTCCCTTAAACTACCTAAGAGACCTACCAAATTGCCGTGGCAATTCAGGTCCCTTAGATTCACTCAAATTAACCTGTACGGAGTAACAAAATGAACAAAGGTGAACTCGTCGATGTTGTAGCTGAGAAGGCTAACGTCACCAAAAAACAAGCGGATGCGGTCCTGACTGCGGCCCTCGATGCCATTATCGAAGCGGTCTCCTCTGGGGATAAAGTGACCCTGGTGGGATTTGGCTCGTTTGAAGCTCGTGAGCGCAAAGCGCGTGAAGGTCGCAACCCCAAAACCGGCGACAAAATGGAAATTCCGGCAACCAAGGTCCCTGCCTTCTCTGCTGGTAAGTTCTTTAAAGAAAAAGTGGCTCCTAAATAAGGGAGTCACATCCCGACTGCCCTTTGAATCAGCCAAAGCATGGGGGGAATTTAGCCTGGGCCGCAACTCTGGCAGGCTGTCCCCCTTCCTCTATCCTGGATTTCTCGGCCAGTATCAGTCCGTTGGGGCCGCCCCCATCGGTCAATACAGCGATTCACAGCCACTTGGGCGAACTGCGAAACTACCCTGACCCCAGCTACTCTTCCTTGCGATCGCAGTTGGGTCAGGCTTGCAGTCTTCCTCTGGAGTGGATCCTGCCCGGTAATGGGGCGGCAGAGTTGTTAACCTGGGCCGGATGGGAATTATCCACCCTCCCTACCACGTTTCTGTTAACCCCCGCCTTTGGCGATTACCGTCGCTGTCTGCAAACTTTTGGTGCAACGGTGGTGGATTGTCCCCTTTTGGGAGATGAGGAAGGGGGATTCCTGGGGGTGGGTGAAGCGACTGCTAAAACCCCCCCGGGACTGGACTGCCTCATTCCTAAATTGCAGCAACAGAAAGCCCCGGGGGGTTTGTTGCTGAATAATCCGCACAATCCGACGGGTCAACTGTTTTCAAAAACCGCAATTCTGCCCTATTTGGAGCATTTTGCTCTGGTGGTGGTGGATGAAGCCTTTATGGATTTTCTCCCCCCAGGGGACCAGGAAAGTTTGGTGACGGTGGTCCAGGATTATCCTAGTTTAGTGATTCTGCGATCGCTGACGAAGTTTTACTCTATGCCTGGACTCCGCTTGGGCTATGCGATCGCCCATCCCGATCGCCTGCAACGCTGGCAACAGTGGCGCGACCCCTGGCCGGTCAATATCCTAGCAGCAGCAGCAGGGGAAGCGGTGGTGCAGGATACGGCCTTTCAGGAACAAACTTGGGCCTGGTTGCCTCCGGCGCGATCGCAGTTGTTTGACGGGTTAGCCGGAATAGCCGGATTGCAGCCCCTGCCCTCAGCGGCGAATTTCTTACTGGTGCGATCGCGGACCTCCTGTTCCCAACTGCAACGGGACCTACTCACCCGTCACCGCATCCTGATCCGGGACTGTCTGAGTTTTCCCGAACTCGGCGACGCCTATTTTCGAGTGGCGGTGCGTCTCCCGGAAGAAAACCAGCGCCTGATTGCCGCCTTAACCGATATTTTGTCCTAGATTGGGGAATCGAACACCGTGACCTTGGATTACGATTTAGTCGTTATTGGCGGCACTCGCCCGGGAATAGAAGCGGCGATCGCAGCCGCCAAACTGCAAGCGCGAGTGGCCCTGGTCCAACCGCCTCAACAGGCAGTGAATGCCCCTCCATTCTTTGAGGGGACCGGACCTGTACAAACAGCGGAGTTATTTGATTCCCCTTCGATTCTCTGGGGTGCGCCATTTCCCAAGGACGTTCCGGAACTGGCCCGCGCCCTAGACCGCTCGACCCAGGCCCTCGCATCCCTAGGGGAGGAATGGTCCCCGGCAGTTCTCGCTTCTCAGGGCATTGATGTGATTGCGGAGGCCGGAGAGTTTTGCTCTACACCACAACTAGCGCTAGATATTAAGAGTAGACGCCTAATTTCTCGCCATTATTTATTAGCCCCCAGTTTTCAGTCAGCGATTCCTGACATCCCGGGACTGGCAACCACGAGATACCTCACCCGGGAAACCTTCCATCACCTCACCGAAGGAGCTCTCCCGAATACGATTGCAATTATTGGCAGCGATCCGAATGGGATTGAACTGGCACAAGTCCTCGTCCGGTTGGGAATTGCCGTGACCCTGATTACTTCTGCACCCCAGATTTTGCCGAAAGAAGACCCTGAAGCGGCGCAATTAATTCAGGCACAACTCGAAGCAGATGGGATTCTTGTCTTGACCGATACCCCAGTAAGGGCGGTGGAATCGAGGCAAGGGAAAAAGATTGTCCAGACGGAAAACCGGGCGATCGCCTGCGATGAAATTTTCCTCGCCTGTGGTTTCCAATCCAATATTCACGGATTAAACTTAGAAAGCGTGGGCGTGAAATTCTACCGGACCCCCCTAGGTCAAAGAGTGCAACTTAACTCTAAATTACAAACAACAAACCGGCGTATCTATGGCTGTGGGAACCTAGCAGGGGGCTATCCCCTCGTTAATGTAGCCCGACATGAAGCTAAAATCGCCGTAAAAAATGCCTTGTTTTTACCCCGTCATCGGGTTAATTATTGGGGCATTCCCTGGGCCTTCCAGACCTATCCGGAAATTGCCCGAGTCGGACTGACTGAACCCCAAGCAAAACATCAATATGATGATGTGGTTGTTTTGAGGCAATATTTTAAAGGGATTGCTGGGGGTCGATTGCAGGAGGAAACAACGGGTTTTTGTAAGGTCTTGGTCCGGAAAAAGGGAGAAATTTTGGGCGCTCATATTTTGGGACCGGGCGCATCGGAACTAATTCACAGTTTTGCGTTAGGGATGCAAAACAAATTGAAGGTTGAGGCGATCGCCACTTTACCCCATATTTGGCCCAGTCTGTCGGAGATTAATCAACAAACGGCCCAACTCTGGCAGGAGGGACGGTTCAAGCAAAATACAGGGTGGCAGACCCTGCTTGACATTTGGTTTAATTGGCGGCGATAATTCCCTGACCAAGGTATAAACCGATAGAAACCAGGGACTTGGAGTGCAGAATCGAGGGTGCGAGTTGACTGAATCTCATCTCTATCTCATCTTTCAAAAAGGGCAAAAAGACGATCTATGAAAATTCTGGGAATTTCCGGTTACTATCACGATAGCGCAGCGGCTTTAGTGATTGAGGGCGATATTATTGCGGCGGCACAGGAAGAAAGATTTTCGCGGAAAAAGCATGATGCTCGATTTCCTCAAAGTGCAATTTCTTATTGTCTTCAAGAGGCCAATCTCTCCCTCAATGAGTTAGACCAAATTATATTTTATGATAAACCGCTGGTTAAATTTGAGCGGCTGTTAGAAACCTATTTGTCTTATGCGCCGAAAGGGTTTCGTTCCTTTATTACTGCTATGCCTGTTTGGTTAAAAGAAAAACTCTATTTAAAAACTATTTTAAAACAAGAATTGGCGAAGTTTGCCGGATGTAAAACCTCCCAATTGCCTCAGCTTTTATTTACTGAACATCATCAAGCTCATGCGGCGAGTGCCTTTTTTCCGAGCCCGTTTCAACGGGCGGCAGTGATGTGTTTGGACGGGGTGGGGGAATGGGCAACGACTTCGGTTTGGTTAGGGGATGGCAATCAACTGATTCCCCAATGGGAAATTGATTTTCCCCACTCTTTAGGATTGCTCTATTCTGCGTTTACTTACTACACCGGATTTAAGGTAAATTCGGGGGAGTATAAATTGATGGGGTTAGCGCCTTATGGGGAACCCAAATATATTGATAAAATCCTGAATCATTTAATTGATTTAAGGGATGATGGCACGTTCCGTTTAAATATGGATTATTTCAACTATGCGACGGGTTTAACTATGACTAATCGCAAGTTTGATGAGTTATTTGGAGGACCGCCGCGCCCTCCAGAAGGGAAGTTAACTCAGAAAGAAATGGATATCGCCAGTTCGATTCAATATGTCACGGAAGAGGTGGTATTGCGTCTGGCGAAAACGGTGCATAAAGAGTTAGAAGCGGATTATTTGTGTTTAGCTGGAGGAGTGGCGTTAAATTGTGTTGCTAATGGTAGACTATTGCGGGAAAGCGCTTTTAAGGGAATTTGGATTCAACCAGCGGCAGGAGATGCCGGAGGCGCATTAGGGGCGGCATTAGCGGGTTGGTATCAGTATGGTGAGCAACCTCGGGTAGTCAATTCGGAGATTGAAGACTCGCCTAAGCAGAATTTGACCGTGGGCGATCGCATGAAAGGGTCTTATTTAGGGCCGAAGTTTGGGGATGAGGAAATCCGGTCCTATTTGGATGCAGTCCAGGCAAAATATTATCGGTTGGATGATGAGGAATTGTTGCCTCGATTAGGGGAAATTTTAGCCGATGAAAATGTGGTGGGATGGTTCCAAGGACGGATGGAATTTGGTCCCAGGGCGTTAGGTGGGCGATCGATTATTGGTGACCCGCGCAGTGCTAAAATGCAGTCTGTGATGAACCTAAAAATTAAGTATCGGGAGTCATTTCGACCCTTTGCCCCTTCGGTATTAAGCGATCGCGTTTCTGATTATTTTGAGATAGATTCGGCGAGTCCTTATATGTTGCTGGTGGCAGCAGTGAAAGAGGGGTTACGGATTCCCATGACGGCGGAACAGGAGTTATTATTTGGGATTGAGAAACTGAACGTGCCGCGATCGCAAATCCCAGCGGTGACTCATGTGGATTATTCCGCCCGGATCCAAACGGTGCACAAAGAAACCAATCCTCGGTACTATGAGTTAATCCGTCAATTTGAAGCAAAAACTGGCTGTGGGGTATTGGTAAATACCTCGTTTAATGTGCGCGGTGAACCGATTGTTTGTACCCCAGAAGATGCCTATCGCTGTTTTATGCGGACCGAGATGGATTATTTGGTGATTGAGAATTTCTTGTTACCGAAGAGTGAGCAAATACCTTGGAAAAAGGATGAGTCTTGGAAGCAAGAATTTGAATTAGATTAAGTTAGGAATTAGCCCGCACCCTCAAGGGTGGGGCTATCCGGACGAAGCCCGCCTGCGCGGGCTATTTGGGAAAAGCCCGCACCCTCAAGGGTGGGGCTATCCGGACGAAGCCCGCCTGCGCGGGCTTATTTTGAGAAAAAGCTCTGTTATTTTTGATGGCTGATGCCTTGGTTATGACTCATACGATTCCGAAGCTGGATAAAAAAGGATTGCGTGAATTTGGACTGGTTACTGGAGCAATTTTTGTAGGGTTATTTGGGTTATTAATTCCTTGGATTCGCGCTCATTCTCTGCCAATTTGGCCTTGGATTGTGGCGGGGGTGTTGTGGGCTTGGGCGTTAATTGCTCCCAAAACTTTAGACCCGGTTTATCACGGTTGGATGAAAGTTGGACTGTTTCTAGGGGCGATTAATAGCCGGATTATTTTAGGGATTATTTACTATTTGTTGTTGATGCCGATGGGATTAGTCATGCGGGGAGTGTTTAAAAAAGACCCGATGGCACGCCGCTTGGATGCGAAGCTAGAGAGTTACCGGGTTTCTAGCACCCGGAGAAATCGCGAAAGTATGGAGAAACCGTTTTAATGTTTGAATCAATTTGGGATTTTATCAAGGATTTATGGGGATTTTTAAGGGAGCGTAAAAAATACTGGATGGCTCCTTTAATTATTACTTTGGTGTTACTGGGCGGGGTGATTGTGTTGACTCAGGCATCGGCGATCGCCCCCTTTATTTACACGTTGTTTTAACGGTTGCCTGTCTGGGATTACTCCAGGAGATTGGGAGCAAGATTCTCCCACTCCTGGGGAGAACCTTTATCCTATCCAGTGAAATTAGCTGATAAATTTATGAAAAAATTGACTGAATTACCAAAAAAATTACCAGAAATTGTTAAAATTACTTTAATTAATCTGGTTTTTTTGGCTATTTTTATCGAGTTAGGGGCGGCGGCTTTATATTGGAGTAAATATAAACAACTGTTTTATACTCGCAGCGATCGCTCAACGAATGAGGCGATCGCCCAGTTGGGATTACCGCTGAATCAAACTGCCACGGATGAAACGATCCTGGAAAGACTTCATCCCTTTTTTGGATATGTTCTAAAACCAAACCAGCCTGTAAATTTAGAGTTTTCTACCCGGGTTTTCCCGGCTAATAATTGGGGGTTTCCTTCGGATTATGACTATCCCTTTATCCGGCAAAACCCGAATCAAGTGATTATCGGGGTCTTCGGGGGTTCGGTTGCGAGTAACTTTGCGATGTATGAAAGTGAAAATCAAGTGCTGACTAAAACCCTGAAAGAGAAAATTCCCGAGTTAGCCAATAAAGAAATTATTATTCTGCCCTTTGCTTTGGGGGGATATAAGCAACCGCAACAACTACTTATTTTAAATTATATCTTGTCTTTGGGACAAGAATTTGATTTTGTCATTAATATTGATGGATTTAATGAAGTCGCCTTATCTCATCTGAATTATCAGGAAAATATTGCGCTTTCTATGCCGAGTGTTCAGCATTTGTTGCCGCTGCGGGATGTTGCCAGTAATAATTTAGGGGTGGATGAACTGAGTGCGATCGCCAAAATTGTGGAAAATCGAGAAGAGTTAATACAAAGGCAGGAAAGTTTACAAGAAAGTAAATTAGCTTCTACTTATTTATTCCGAGTTGTTTCCACTCAGGCAGCGGCGAGGAAATATCAAGAAAATTTAATGGCATTTGAGAAAATTCGAGGGCAAAAACAACAAAATCCCGAACAAGATTTTATCCTCAAAATTGAAAATCCCCAGGAAGTGGTGGATGTAGACACAGCATTTAAGAAAATGGCAGAGTTATGGGGAAATTCATCGCGGTTGATGAAGCAATCTTTGGAAAATCAAAATAGTCTGTATTTCCATTTTATTCAGCCCAATCAGTATTATCCCACCGGGCGATCGTTTAGTGAGGATGAGCGAAAATTAGCCATTATTGAAAATCATCCATATCAAGGTGGGGTGCAGAAGGGATATCCGGCTTTACTCCAAACGATAGAACAGTTAAAAACCGAAAATATCCCGATTTTTAATGCGACAAAAATCTTCGACAATGTGAATGAAATTGTTTACATTGATAGTTGTTGTCATTATAACCAAACGGGCAATCAAGTATTTACAACTTATATTGCCGATTCAATTGTGGGGGTTTTAAATCAAAATCCGGAATTAAAAAATCGCTGGAAATAATTTGCTATACCGATGGTTCAACCGGGCTTAGACTTGTTAATTCTAAAAAATTTACGGTTTAGTTACCTGATTTTTAAAGCAAGTTGGGTGGGCTATTCCCTTGCTAATTAATTGGTTCAGGAGAGGGAGCGAAAGGCTCCCTACTGTTCATCAGAAGCAAGATACTCGCTTTTTTAATCCCGGTCAATTTTAGCTCATTGGAAAAGAAGTTTGGGAATTCCCCTGGATGGGCATTACCAATATTTTATCAACACGATTCCCATCCATGTCCATGACTTCAAATCGGAATCCCGCCCATTCAAAATGGTCCGCAGCAATGGGAATCCGTCCCAGATGAGTGATGACAAATCCTCCCAAGGTGTGATAGTTCCCTTCGGGTTCACCGGGTAACTCTTCCAAATTAAAAACTTCCCGGAATTTTTCAATAGAGACCATACCATCTAATAACCAGGAACCGTCCTCGCGCTGGAGAATTTGCAAATCATCCGGTTGATTCATGGAGGGTAAATCTCCCACGATCGCCTCTAAAATATCATTCAAGGTCACCAATCCCTGAATGACGCCATATTCATCGACGGCTAAGGCAATATGAGTGCCGGTTTGTTTAAATAGCTCTAAGACTTTGAGGGCTTTGGTATGTTCTGGAACAAACAAGGGCTGACGCAAAGCAGCGGTGAGATCGATGGGTTGGGAGAGGAGAGAACGAGTTAATAAATCATTAATCTGAATCACCCCCAAGACATTATCCAGCACATCTTGACAGACCGGGAACCGGGTGTGGGTACTGCTAATAATCTTATTGAGGTTCTCTTCAACCGCATCATCTAAATTCAGCCAAATTACATCCGGTCGCGGGGTCATTAGGGAACTCAGACGGCGTTCATCTAAGCGAAAAACTCGCTCAACCATCGCCTGTTCTTCTTGCTCAAATGCGCCGGTTTCCGTACCTTGTTCGAGTAAAATTTTAATTTCTTCTTCGATGACTTGGGGTTCATTAGAGGGTTGGGTTCTCAATATTTTTAACACCAAGTCCGTAGAAGCACTCAACAGATGAACCACGGGTGACCCAATGCTTGCCAGCAAGCGCATAGGAACCGCAATCCGGGTGGCAATTCGTTCGGGATTGTTTAAGGCGAGGCGTTTTGGGACCAGTTCCCCGAGAATCAGAGACAGGTAAGTAATGCTAACGACCACAATTAACAGTGCAATAGCCCCTTTATAAGGAACTACCACCGGAAGACGATCCAACTGAACCACCACTTTTTCGGCGATGGTGGCACCGCCAAAGGCCCCGGCGAAGATCCCCACTAAAGTGATCCCAATTTGTACCGTCGAGAGGAAGCGATTGGGGGAATTAGCCAATTCTAAGGCGACCCTTGCTTTGACGTCTCCCTGATTCGCCCATTGTTGCAGTCTTGCCTTCCTTGCCGAAACGAGGGCCATTTCAGACATGGCAAATATCCCATTCAGGAGAATCAGGAGTAAGATGAGCAGAATTTCGAGGGAAAAAGAATTCATGTTGTGTGGAATTTGCCTCGGGTTTCGGCGAATATGGCGATCGCCCGGGTGATTGGGTGCGATCGCCACAGTGGACATAAGCATTTAGTGCCAGATTCTAGCTAACTTAACATTTCTCGGCAATAGCAGAATCATCCCCACCCTAGAAATTGTGATCCTAACTTTCTCTGTCTGGGGCGGCTGCACAGTTGGTCCCCAGGCTTCTAAAATAAATACAAGAAAAGATCCGGGGATTTTTTTCAACCCAAGCTATCGCATTTGTGACAAGTCATGGCCTGTTCTTCCATCATCCGCACCCTGGGGCGATCGCCGTTAGCGACCGAACTCCTCACGAAACTCGATCGGCATCACCATATCGAACTCAACGGCATCTCCCGCTTCCCGAAAGGATTGGTCGCCTCGGCGATCGCTCAAAAACGAGACCAGAGTTTATTGGTGGTCACCGCCACCCTGGAAGAAGCAGGGCGATGGGCCGCCCAACTCGAAGCAATGGGATGGCCTACAGTGCATTTTTACCCAACCTCCGAAGCATCTCCCTACGAACTCTTTGACCCGGAAGAAGAAACCACCTGGGGGCAAATGCAAGTCCTTGCCGATTTAGTCCGAGGAGAAAACAATCTCGCCATTGTCACCACGGAACGGGCCTTACAACCCCATTTACCCCCGGTAAATCAGTTTAAACCCTACTGCCTCACCCTCACTGCCAAAAGCGAGTGGAACTCCAAAACCCTGGACGAACAACTCGCCCGCATGGGATATGAGCGCGTGGCCCTTGTGGAAACCGAAGGGCAATGGAGTCGCCGGGGGGATATTGTGGATATTTTTCCCGTTTCTGCTGAACTTCCCGTCCGCCTGGACTGGTTTGGGGACGAACTGGAGAATATTCGGGAATTTGACCCCTCTACCCAGCGTTCCCTGGATAAAATCGAGCAACTGGTCCTGACTCCCACCTCCTTCAGTCCCCTGATTCAGGCCCATTTACCGGAGGCATTGAGAAATGCAGGCACAGCTATCTCGAATGATTTAGAACTGGAAGACTCCCCCGAGTTGCCGTCCCTGCATCGGTTTCTGGGGGTGGCATTTGAGCAACCCGCTTCCTTGTTGGACTATCTTTCCCCAGATACCATTGTTGCCATTGATGAACCCGATCGCTGTAGTGCACATGGCGATCGCTGGGCGGAACAAGTAGAAGAACATTTCCGAACCCTCCCGTCTAAACCCATTCCCCTGTCTCGGGTACACCGCAACTTTAGCGAATCCCTCGCCACTGCTGAATCCTTTGACCGCATTTCCCTCTCGGAATTGGTGATTCATAGCAAAACAGAGGGTCCTAAGATTAGTTTTGACTTGGATAGTCGTCCCGTTCCCGTCTTGCCTCACCAGTTTGCCAAACTGGCCGAACTGTTACGAGAAGAACGCGATCGCCGGTTTAATGTCTTTCTAATTTCCGCCCAACCGAGTCGATCAGTTTCCTTGTTGCAAGAACATGACTGTCCCGCCCAATTTATTCCCAATCATCGGGACTATCGGGCGATCGAGAAACTGCAAGTCCAACATATTCCCGTTGCCTTGAAATATAGCGGACTTGCCGAACTCGAAGGGTTTATTTTGTCCGCCTTTAGAATTGTGATTATCACCGATCGCGAATTTTATGGACAACATACCCTCGCCACCCCTACCTACGTCCGCAAACGTCGTCGCGCCGCTTCTAAACAGGTAGACCCCAATAAACTACGTCAAGGAGATTTTGTCGTTCATCGCCATCATGGCATCGGCCAATTTATTAAACTGGAAAAACTCCAAAACAGGGAATATTTAGTTGTTAAATATAGCGATGGAATTCTGCGAGTTCCCGTAGACCAACTCGAATCCCTCTCCCGCTTCCGGACCACTGGAGGGAAAAGGCCAGAACTCAATAAACTCACCAGTAAATCCTGGGAAACAACCCGCAACAAAGTCCGCAAAGCGGTGAAAAAACTGGCGGTGGATTTGTTGAATTTATATGCCAAGCGATCAGATCAACAAGGATTTGCCTATCCCCCAGATATGCCTTGGCAGCAAGAGTTAGAAGATTCTTTTTCCTATCAACCGACGCCGGATCAGTTGAAGGCAACTCACGATGTGAAGCGGGATATGGAGAGCGAGAGACCAATGGATCGCTTAGTCTGTGGGGATGTGGGATTTGGCAAAACAGAAGTGGCAATTCGTGCAATTTTTAAAGCGATTACCGCAGGAAAACAGGTAGCCTTGTTGGCCCCGACTACGATTTTAACCCAACAACATTATCATACCATTAAAGAACGATTTGCTCCCTATCCGATTCAAATTGGATTGCTCAATCGCTTCCGCAGTCAAGCAGAACGCCAAGATATTCAAAATCGCCTTGCTACAGGGGAATTAGATTTAGTTGTGGGAACTCACTCAGTTCTGAGTAAATCGATTCAGTTCCGAGATTTGGGACTATTAGTAGTGGATGAAGAACAACGGTTTGGGGTGAATCAGAAGGAAAAAATCAAAGCATTAAAAACCCAAGTGGATGTGCTAACTTTAACAGCGACACCTATTCCCCGCACATTATATATGTCTTTATCCGGTGTGCGAGAAATGAGCTTGATTGCGACACCCCCGCCCTCTCGTCGCCCAATTCAGACTCACTTGGCACCCTACGACCTAGAAACCGCGCGATCGGCGATTCGCCAAGAGTTGGACCGAGGGGGACAGGTGTTTTACGTTGTGCCTCGGGTAGAAGGGATTGAGGAAGTGGGCGCGGCATTGCAACAAATGGTTCCCAGTGCAAGAGTGGCGATCGCTCATGGTCAAATGAACCCATCAGAATTAGAAGCGATTACCATTGCTTTTAGTTCGGGAGAAGCAGATATTTTAGTCTGTACTACAATTATCGAATCGGGGTTAGATATTCCTCGGGTGAATACGATTTTAATTGAAGATGCCCACCGCTTCGGATTGTCCCAATTGTATCAATTACGGGGACGAGTGGGACGGTCTGGAATTCAAGCTCATGCATGGTTATTTTACCCCAAAAGTGGCCGATTAACCGATGAAGCCAGGAAACGGTTAAGGGCTATTAAAGAGTTTGCTCAATTAGGTTCAGGATATCAACTCGCCATGCGAGATATGGAAATCCGAGGCGTCGGCAATTTGTTAGGGGCGGAACAGTCAGGACAACTGGATGCGATCGGGTTTGACCTCTATATGGAAATGTTAGAGGAAGCGATTCGAGAGATTCGCGGCCAAGAAATTCCCACCGTAGAAGAGACACAAATCGACCTCACCTTAACCGCCTTTATTCCTGGGGATTATATCGTGGATTTGGACCAAAAGATGAGTGCATATCGGTCAGTAGCCTTGGCAACCTCGGAGAAAGAACTGGCAGAAATCGAAGCCGATTGGCGCGATCGCTACGGACCCATTCCCAAACCCGTCACTCAACTCATGCAAGTCATGAAACTCAAACAAATTGCCAAACCTTTAGGATTCTCCCGAATCAAACCGGAAGGAACCCAAAACATCGTTTTAGAAACCCCAATGGAGGAACCCGCCTGGAACTTACTCGCCGAAAATTTGCCTGCCAATATCCAAGAAAAGTTTGTCTACAGACCGGGTAAAGTTACCGTTCGCGGCATTGGAATTATGCGTCCAGAGTATCAATTAGAGACCCTGATTGATTGGTTAGGACGCATGAAAGGTGCGCTACCCGAAGCAGCAATTTCTCACGGGTAACCTGTTCAGAACAGGCAGTGGTTTAAACCTAGGGCTGTTTCATTCTCCTGGCTCAATTCATTTTTGCATTGTTCAGTCCTTTTATCTCCCGGGGAATACAGCCTCATTCCCCTCCCTTGGAGGGGTGTCCCGCAGGGGCGGGGTGGTCCTTCGTTTCAACTGAGGAAATCAAGCCGAAAACCCTTGGCTTGTAACGCTTACGGGGTAAGGAAAATTTTAGAAGGATTTTCAATTTGCCTGCTCTATCCGCGAAAAAACTGGCGGAAATCTTCATCTTGGTTACTCAATTTTACCCAGTCTGCTCCCGCTTTTCTTAATTTTTCAACCAGCCGATCGCAGGCGGGGCGTTCCGTCGCATAATGACCCGCATCGATCAGGACTAAGCCGCGATCGCGCGCTTCCTGGAATTGATGAAATTTGCAGTCAGAGGTGAGATAAGCCTCGGCACCGGCTTGGACAACCGCATCGATATAACTGGCTCCCGAACCGCCTAAAACGGCTAACCTGCGAATGCGCTGCTGGGGTTTTGCCGGAGAAAAAATCAGTTCGGGAGGTTGCAATTTTTCTTGAATTAACGTTAACAAATCCATCAGGGGTAGAGCCGGTTCCAGTTGTCCGATTCGTCCATAGCCGAGTCCAGTTTGGGTAGGAACTATTGCCTTGACTTGTTTGAGTTTTAACAGTTGCGCGAGGACATCAGCGGTTCCATGATTCACTTGGTCAAAGTTAGTGTGAGCGCTGTAAATACCGATGCGATGGGTAAAGGCGAGTTTTGCCATTTCGCCAATTGCCTCACCGCTACAGAGGCGATCAACTCCGCCAAAAATTAGAGGATGGTGAGCAAAGATTAAATTAACAGGTTCACCTGTTTCTTTGAGGGCGATCGCCTCTTGCATGACGGCTAAGGTAGGGGTTAAACAAACTAAAACCCCCGCCGGTTCCGTTAAGATTCCCGGTTCGATTTGCCAACCACAATTATCCCACTTTTCTTGCCATGCTGGGTTCACCCAGCCTTCAAACCATTGTATTAGCTCGGAAATCTTCATGTTCCTACTCAGTCATCCCTTTGTACTGCCATTCGTAGAGGTTCGGAGGCGATCAACTTTGACTGGATGCCATTGGAGGCGATCGCTTCCCCTAGGACATTGGGGTATTTAGAGCATCGGTATCGTATCGGCAACACCAACTGGATTTGTTTACAAAATCTGTAGGAATTAGCAGCCAATCTGCGTCAGAAACCCGCTGTCTTGTCCCCTTGCTCGCATCCTCTATCGAAGTCCTAAGTTTCAGTTTAACAAAGCTGATCCAACTTAGGGGCGATCGCTCCTCTAACTTGTACATTTCAGCCCAGGGTACTCCACCCGGGATGAAGTCAGGGGCGATCGCACCTGAATCTGGCTTACCCCAGGCAACCAGCTCGCTTTCTAGCTTACCCCAGTCGCCTCATCATCATTTAAGAAACAATTTTACTCCCGTTGATTCGATTACTTCTCCCGGACCTTTCCTGCTCTGTTAAAGATTGGGATTAAGACCTAAACTTTGTAAATCTTCCTCTAGGGAGAGTTAATTTGGGTATTTTAACTTTATAACTATAAAAGTTTATTCTCCCCTTTAAGCTTTTGCCTGTTTGAAGGAGAGATTAAAAAATTATCAATCCCTTGGACTGAAGAAAGCACAGCGTGCCGGATGCATCCAATCTTGCTGGCTAACCTCATCCAATTTAAGTGCCAAACAGCTAACTTTAGCCTAATCAATAAAATACTTATTGATTAGGCTAAAGTTAGCCTCGCCTGTCCTTTGTTATTAAGGAATGCGCCGCCTGATGCCAAGACGCTTGGCATAGCGAAAGATGTGCAGCACTCCAAAAATATCAGGTTAGGAGCCCTTGCTAAATGTATTAAGGCTCGCTATATCCTGCCGAATATTAGGGTAAATATATCCGTAGAAATAATCCCTGATTTTTACGGCAGACACCCTAAATTTTACAAAAGGGCAAAATCACAAAAAATCTGTTATAAACTGACGGATACAAAATTACCTCTTACCAATACCATTACAGGAGCTATTTTATGGCAAATCTTTGGCCGTTGATTGAAACACATGGGGGAGACATCACCCAGTTGTTGATGGGAACTCCCTTGGCTCAAGTTTTAAGCGGTCCAATTAAAGACCCCGTTGCTATTTTTTTGATTATCATGGCGATGATGCTCATCGCGCCTTTGGTTTTTGAACGATTAAAACTGCCGGGAATTGTGGGTCTAATTCTGGCTGGAGTCGTCATCGGACCCTACGGTTTAGGATTATTAGCCCGAGATGAAACAATTGTGCTGTTAGGCACAGTGGGATTGTTATTTTTAATGTTTATGGCGGGGTTAGAGACCAGTTTAGATGACCTAAAACTCAATGCAGATAAAGCCATTGTTTTTGGGTTGTTAACCTTCGCCATTCCGATGGGGTTGGGAACTGTGGCGATGTTGTTGTTGGGATATAGTTGGTTAGGCGCAATTCTGGTTGCCTCTTGCTTTGCCTCTCATACCCTACTGGCATTGCCGGTTTTGACCCGCCTGGGAATCATGCGAGCTCAAGCGGTGACGGCAACTTTGGGGGGAACCTTAATCACGAATGTCCTGGCGTTGTTAGTTTTAGCCGTAGTTGTCAAAGCTTATGGGGGTGAATTAACCCTACAATTTTGGCTCTTTCTTATCCCTGCTTTGGTAATTTATACCGTAGCTACCTTATGGGGAGTTCCCAAAATCGGGCGATGGTTTTTTCGGAAATTTGGCCATGATGAAGGAGCAGAATTTACCTTTGTTGTGGCCACTTTACTGGTGGTTTCTTATGTGGCTCAATTGATTGAAATCGAAGCAATTATTGGGGCATTTTTAGCGGGGGTAGCGATTACTCAACTGATTCCGGCTTTGAGCCCTTTAATGAATCGAATTCAGTTTATTGGAAATACGCTCTTTGTGCCATTTTTTCTCCTTTCCGTGGGGATGTTAATTGATCCAAAGATTCTCATTAGTGAACCGCGATCGCTCGTCGTGGCTGCAGTGATGATTGGGGCTGAATTTCTTTCTAAATATCTAGCCGCTTGGGGTTCAGGGAAGATATTTGGCTGGCCCTTCCCTAGTACGATGGTCACCTTTGGGTTGTCCGTTGCCCAAGCTGCTTCTACCTTAGCAGCGATTACCGTTGCTTATGAGATAGAGCTGGTGGATGAAGTCACCGTCAATGGCATTATTGCGATGATTCTGGTGAGTTGTATAGCCTCTCCCTGGATTACTGCCAAGTGGGGGAAAGGGGTGAAACCCGAGGAAAAAATAACCACCAGTGAAACCATAGGGTTGACTGCTCGCGTTTTAGTTCCCGTTGCTAACCCCAGTACAGAAGATAATTTATTGAATTTGGCGATTTTACTAGCCAAAAAATCTAAAGGAACTTTGCTTCCCTTGCACGTTCTTTCTGATAAAAATGTCAAAATCTCTTCGGATCAAAAAATTCAACAGAACCAGTTACTAGCCACAGCAGAGACCATTGCTCATGCGGCAACTGTAGCCGTGGAACCCATTGGTCGAATTGATGCAGAGATTGCCGGGGGCATCGTTCGTAGCGCGGCGGAACGCAATGCCACCTTAATTATTTGTGGGTGGAAAGGATTCTCTAGCTATCGGGAAAATTTCTTTGGCAACGTAATTGATCGGATTGTGCGACAATCGCCGGTGCCGGTTTTGATTACTCGATTTCCTCAGCCTATTGAGAATACGGCCCGCATCTTTGTTGCAGCAACAGAAGAGGAAACCACCTCTTGGGAATTTAAACAAACCCTAGAAATTGCCAACACGATCGCCACGGAACTCAAGGCCAACTTACAGTTATTATTGATTGTCACTGGGGGGTCTAAATCTAAAGAGAGTGAGTTTGACCTCAGCGCCTTTGGATTGATTGAAACGACTCCGGTTCAACGCTTACGGGGAAACTTTGTTAAAAAAGTCTCCAGAATGCTACAAACCGATGATTTGTTAGTTTTAACCTCCGGTTCCCATCAATATCAAGCGTTTGGATTATCTGGGGGATTAGTAGAACCAGAAGCGATCGTGCGTGCACATCCTGATGCAGCAACGATTGTGGCTCATTTTCCGCCCCAGAGTTAACCCCAACCAGCTTGATACGGGTTGCAGAATTTTAAAAAGCCGATTGGTGTTGGTCAGGGGGGTTGGGGGAGCGATCGCCCAATGAAAGCCAGAGGTTTGTTGTTGATCAGTCAGTCTGATCTCATACAAACTCTGTAGCCCTTTCCCCCTGGCGATCGCCCCCCTCCATTTCATATTAATAGGGGTGATTTTTCCATTTATCCATAATATCCTTAAAATATAACTCTTGAATCCAAATCTGAGCTACCACGGTCAGGGGGAGAGCTAACAATAATCCCAAAACCCCAAAAACACTAGCAAAGAAAATTTGGGCCACTAAAGTGACCGCCGGTAACAGAGATACTTGTTTTGCCATCACCGTTGGCGTTAACCAATAACTTTCAATCTGTTGAATTAGGATATACCAAATCAACACAGCCAAGGCTTTCCAAGGTGCATCTAATAACGCAATCATCAACGGAAACACAGCGCTTATGGTCGGACCAATATTAGGAATAAAATTAAATAATCCAGCCATTAACGCATGAACTAAAACCAAATCAACTTGTAATATCCAGAGTCCGATTCCACTCAAACTCCCAATAAAAATACAATTAATCGCAATTCCAGCAAACCAGTTCCCTAACCCAATTTCGCACTCGGCTAAAATCTCCTTGGCGCGGCGGCGATAAAAAGAGGGAAATAGCCGCACAAACGCCTCCTGATATTCCCGGGGATTGGCTAACAGCATCAAAGTCAGAACCAGGACAAACAGAAGCTGAAGGGCAATTCTAAAGGAATTAGAGAAAAAATCTAAAAAATTCGTCACCGATTGCAGAACGAACGGCTGCAATTGCACAATCAACTCAGCCAGACTCGGCGGTTGAGGTAACCAAAGGGGCAACCAAGTTTCCAGCGATCGCAGCCAAACCCGCAACGCTACAAACACTTGCGGCAATAGCTCAATCATCCGTTGGGATTGTTCCAGAAACTGAGGAACCACCAGCCAAATAAACAGCACATTGAACAAGACTGTCAGACACAGGGTGATGAGAATAGCAACCGTGCGGTTCAGAGGTAATCGCTTCTGGAACTGCTTGGCAATACTATTGAGAGCAGTGGCAAAAACGACTGCAACAAATAACAGTAACAACAATTGCCGAATTTCCCACAGAATATAAAGGGAAATCAGAATGGCAACAAACCCCAGCCATTGACCAAATTTCACAGGTGTTGCTCGTGGAGATAATAGACTTTCCTTTAGGAATATAGCCCATGACCTCTTCCAATTGGCGAGAGGAGCCTCTATTTCAGGGTAGGTGACTGCCCCTGCCCGGTAAAAAATCCCCGGACCCGCCCGCTTTTTTGATATTCTGAACCATTGGACTAGCAATTATTCAAACCATGCCCGCGCCCAGCACCTCTACCCTCACTGCATTTCCCCTGACGGCGGTTGTCGGTCAGGAGGCGATTAAACTCGCCCTACTGTTAACCGCAGTAGACCCCGGATTGGGAGGACTGGCGATCGCCGGTCGTCGGGGAACCGCCAAATCCGTGATGGCGCGTGCCATCCACGCCCTGTTGCCCCCCATTGAAGTCGTCAAAGACTCGATCGCCAACTGCAATCCCACCAATCCCGATGAATGGGACGACCTCACCCGAGACGCCTACCCCCACTCCGGGACCAACGGCACCACTGCAGACAGCGTTCCCACCCAAATCATTCCCGCCCCCTTCGTCCAAATCCCCCTCGGAGTCACCGAAGACCGTCTTTTAGGGTCCGTGGATGTGGAACAGTCGGTCAAGCAAGGGGACACCATATTTCAACCCGGTTTACTCGCCCAAGCCCATCGCGGAGTGCTCTATATCGATGAAATCAACCTCCTCGATGACCAAATTGCCAACCTGCTCTTAAGCGTCCTCACCGATGGACGCAACCAAATCGAACGGGAAGGGATTAGCTTCCAACATCCTTGCAAACCCCTGTTTATCGCCACCTATAACCCCGAGGAAGGGTCCCTGCGCGAACATCTGCTCGATCGCATTGCTATTACCCTCTCAGCAGATGGGGTCCTCGGCTTAGATCAGCGCGTGGAAGCAGTGGAACAAGCCTTATCTTACTCCGCCTCTCCCCAAGCGTTCTTACACCAATACACCGAAGACATCGACAACCTCAAAACCCAAATTCTCCTCGCCCGAGAATGGTTAAAGGATGTGGAAATTAACTCGGACCAAATTGCCTATCTCGTCAATGAAGCCCTTCGAGGCGGCGTTCAGGGTCATCGCGCCGAATTATTTGCCCTGCGCGTCGCCAAGGCATCAGCGGCCCTGGATGGGCGAACCACAGTGAATGCAGAGGACCTGCGTCGGGCGGTGGAATTGGTAATTGTCCCCCGTTCCACCATTGTCCAAACCCCACCAGACGAGCAACAACCGCCACCGCCACCGCCACCGCCGCCGCAAGACAACTCGGATCAGCAACAAGAGGAACCCGACGAGGAAGAACCGGAAGAACAAGAAGAACAGGAACAACCGGAACAGGAACAAAGTATTCCCGAGGAGTTTTTGTTCGATCCTGAAGGGGTGATCATGGACCCAAGTGTGCTGTATTTCGCACAAATGGCGAAGCGGCAAGGCAAAAGCGGCAGTCGCAGCATTATTTTTTCTGACGATCGCGGACGGTATATTAAGCCCATGTTACCCAAGGGCAAGGTACAGCGTGTGGCAGTCGATGCTACATTACGCGCTGCTGCACCCTATCAAAAAGCCCGTCGGGAAAGGCAACCAGACCGCAAGGTGATTGTAGAACAAGGAGACTTGCGCTCAAAGCGCTTGGCGAGAAAAGCCGGGTCTTTAATTATCTTTGTGGTGGATGCCTCGGGTTCGATGGCACTCAACCGGATGCAATCGGCCAAAGGTGCTGTCTTACAACTGCTGACCGAAGCGTATCAAAACCGGGACCAAATCGCTTTGATTCCGTTTCGGGGAGAGCAAGCGGATGTATTGTTACCTCCAACGCGATCGATTACTTCGGCCCGCAGACGGTTGGAACGGTTGCCCTGTGGCGGTGGATCTCCCTTAGCACATGGGTTAACCACCGCAGTGCGGGTGGGGTTAAATGCTCAACAATCCGGGGATATCGGTCAGGTGGCGATCGTTGCCATTACCGATGGACGGGGGAATGTTCCCTTATCTCGGTCTTTGGGTGAACCGCAAATCGAAGGTGAGAAACCGGATATTAAGGCTGAATTGCTGGAAATTGCCGGAAAAATTCGCGGGGTGGGTATGCAGTTGTTGATGATTGATACAGAGAATAAGTTCGTTTCCACCGGATTTGCCAAAGAGTTGGCCAAAGCGGCAGGGGGTCGATATTATAGTTTGCCCAAGGCCACAGACCGGGCGATCGCTGATATGGCCAGAGGTGCGTTAGCAGAAATGAAATCGCGCTAGGACTCCCGGAGATTAAGTCAAATAGTCCAGAAACCGGGTTTCTATCCAACTTTGTGGCATTCTTGGCCGAGATTTTGTCCAAAAACCCGGTTTTTAACCTTGACAGGACTGATGACCTTGAACCGCCAAAGGATTCTCGCTCACTCTATCAAAAACACCGGGATAGTCTTGAGTTTCAAGTCCCAACTGACTTCTATGCCCCTTCTTAAACGTTGGTCATACCAAATCCGGGTATCAAAAGTCCGTTTTTTCTATTAAAGAACTCCAAAAAATAAAATCTCCAAAAACCCCGCAGGCTGAAGCCTGCGGGTTTTTATAGCCCTTGGAATGCCGGATTCCGTATCCGTCAATTAGGGACAGAGGGTGGCGATCGCCCCTGGGACCCGGAACTCAGCGGGGCCTCAACTGAAGGTCCCACAGGGGTTTCTTCCGCCAGAACAATGCATGGAGTAGAGCCAACTCATGCCATAATAAGTCGGCTGTCGCCCAACAAAATTGCTGCTGTCAATGGCTGAACGACCCCAATCCCCGGAAGAACTTGCTGCGGTTTTAGAAAACATCACGGACCTGAATTTTAACCTTCCGGACCCGGAAGATGAAGACATTTCAGAGCCTGATTTCGAGCATCAGGTAGATAATGCCTGGAAAGTTTGCGACCATTTTGATTTGCAAACCGATATTTGGCGTGGACGGATCCTGAGTGCCGTGCGCGATCGCGAGAAAATTGGCGGAGAAGGACGCGGCAGAGGGTTTCTCAACTGGCTCAAGGACCGGGAAATCAGCAAAAGTCAAGCTTATTCCCTCATTGAACTAGCAAATAGTGCCGATACCCTCTTAAGACAAGGGGATTTAGACCCGGATACCATTAATAAATTTAGCAAACGGGCTTTTGTGGAAACGGCTAAATCTGCTCCCGAGGTGCAGCAGATGGTCACCCAAGCGGCCCGAGATGGCGATCGCATCACCCGCAGGGAAGTGCGCCAACTTTCGGACGAATGGACTGCCATGACGTCGGAATTGCTGCCGGAAGAGGTGAAAGAAAAGGCTACTGCCGGTTCCCTGCCGCCGCGTTATCTCGCACCGTTGGTCCGAGAAATGGAGAAACTCCCCCCCTCCCACCAGGTTTCGATTCGGGAGGAAGCAGCCATCAATCCGGATGTGGATACCGTCAAGCAACTGACCTCCGATGCGCGGAGTTTGTCAAAATATTTAGATGCAGCGGCGCAGGTTCAGGCGATCGCCGCCAGTTCCATCGATGTAGAAATGGCTTTAGAAGAAGCACTGCGCATGGGTTGTCTGAACACCGCAGCAGATTTGGTCAAACAAGCCTCGCAAATTGAGCAAACCGTTGCCAAACTTTATACCACTTGGCGGCGTTTGGGGAGTCTGACCGATCGCCTCTATGTGGATACAGGTGCAAGTACCCCCCATTTGCGAATGCTGTTGACTTGTTTAGACCGATTAGCGGGTCAAGTCATTGAGGTTCCCCTGGGAGATGAGGGCGATCGCACCATTCGCTTACAAATTCTGAGTGATTCTCAGCCGCAGTAGGCGCAACCGTGGCGATCGCCCCTTCAGCAGCATCCCCTCAGTTTTGTAGCCCTTGGGGCTAGATCCCCAGCAGCGTCTGTCTTCGTTGGCGATTCCCTGAAAAAATGGTAAAGTTATATGACGAACGGTAAAGTAAAATAAAAGACCTTTAAATGGTGTTAACCCGTCTATTCTTTACCTTAACTCAAATAATAAGGTCAGTTCTAAGATCGTCAGCAACCATATCATCAGGAGAAAACAGAGCTATGCCCCAGCTTGAGGCCACCAGCGCAACCCTTGACTTCCAAAGCCCCACCTATAAAGACGCTTACAGCCGAATTAATGCGATCGTCATAGAAGGCGAACAGGAAGCCAATGATAACTACATTAAACTGGCTGAAATGCTGCCGGATTGTAAAGACGAATTGCTCGGCTTGGCCAAAATGGAGCTCCGTCACAAGAAAGGGTTCCAAGCCTGTGGGCGGAATTTAGAGGTAGAGCCTGACATGGAATTTGCCCGAGAATTTTTTTCCGGGTTGCACCAAAATTTCCAAACCGCAGCAGCAGAAGGTAAGGTGGTTACCTGTTTGTTGATTCAAGCCTTGATTATCGAAAGCTTTGCCATCTCTGCCTATAACATCTATATCCCCGTAGCGGACCCCTTTGCACGGAAAATTACCGAAGGCGTCGTCAAAGACGAATACAGCCACCTCAACTTTGGGGAAAAATGGCTGCAAGCCCATTTTGAGGAGTCCAAAACTGAACTGGAGCAAGCCAACCGCCAGAACCTCCCCATCGTTTGGAAAATGCTCAATCAGGTAGCCGATGATGCTAAGGTCCTGGAAATGGAAAAAGAAGCCCTCGTGGAAGACTTTATGATTGCTTACGGTGAAGCCCTCAGCACGATTGGATTTACCACTCGCGATATCATGCGGATGTCCGCTTATGGACTAGCCGGAGCCTAAATTTAACCCTTCAACCCACTGGCGATCGCCCTCGAATCTGTAAGTTTTTGCGGCAATTGAGGGCGATCGCTATTTTTTGCGCGCAACCCGGTACAACTGTCTCCTTTGGGGGACTGAATCAACCCCAGGGAATCAACTTCCGTCGGGGACTCCCGTACAGTCTTGGTGTACTATTTAAAGATATTCTTAATGAATCTTTTCCTTTAACCCTACTGCGCCTGATTCAAAGGCTACCCTAAAACGCTTAATGTTTGGTCTCATCGGTCACCTTACCAGTTTGGCTCACGCCCAGTCTGTTGCTAGAGATCTGGGTTACCCGGAATATGCCGATCAAGGGTTGGATTTTTGGTGTTCCGCCCCACCGCAGATAGTCGATAACATCACTGTTACCAGTGCCACCGGCCAGACTATTGAAGGACGGTATGTGGAATCCTGCTTTCTGCCAGAGATGCTCGCCTCCCGGCGGATCAAGGCGGCAACGCGGAAAATCCTGAACGCGATGGCTCACGCCCAAAAACATGGCATTAACATCACGGCACTTGGGGGTTTTTCCTCAATTATCTTTGAAAACTTTAACTTGCAGCAATTTGAGCAAGTTCGCAATATCAAGCTAGAGTTTGAACGCTTTACCACAGGAAACACCCACACCGCCTATATTATCTGTCAGCAGGTAGAACAGGCATCAAAACAGCTTGGCATCAACTTGTCAAAAGCAACAGTGGCAGTCTGTGGAGCCACGGGGGATATCGGGAGTGCCGTCTGTCGCTGGTTGAACAGTCGAACGGATGTTGCAGAACTCCTGCTCATCGCCCGCGATCGCGAACGCTTGCGGCTATTGCAAGAAGATTTAGGACGCGGCAAAATTATGGCTTTGGAAGAAGCACTCCCCCAAGCCGATATTGTCGTCTGGGTGGCAAGTATGCCCAAAGGGGTCGAAATTGATGCCAATTCCTTAAAGCATCCTTGTTTGCTCATTGATGGCGGGTATCCGAAAAACCTGGAAACTCAGTTTCAACACCCGGAGGTTTCTGTCCTCAAAGGCGGGATTGTCGAACATACCCTCGACATTGATTGGCGAATTATGCAAATCGTCAGTATGGATGTCCCCGCACGTCAGCTTTTTGCTTGCTTTGCCGAGTCTATGCTCCTGGAATTTGAAAAAATCTATACGAATTTCTCCTGGGGACGCAATCAAATTTCGGTGCAGAAAATGGCAATGATCGGCGAATGGTCGATTAAGCATGGCTTTCAACCCCTGCTGCTTCAGCCTCGCTAGTTTCTAGGATGGGAATGGGGAGGATGGGAATGGGGAGGATAGGGGAGATAGGGGGGATGGGGAGGATGGGGGAGATAGGGAGGATGTTCAACGTCACGACTTAAGTCGTTTCCCTCTCCCCCATCTCCCTCACCTCCCGTCTATCCCTCACCTCCCCATCCTCCCCTATCTCCCCCATCACCTCCCCTATCTCCCCTATCTCCCCTATCTCCCCCATCCCCCCCACCTCCCCCACCTCCCCCATCCCCCCCACCTCCCCATCTCCCCCATCTCCCCCACCTCTCTAACTCTTCACCTGTTATGGCAACTCCCGAACGCAGAACTTTCCTTTTAGATTTTGAAAAGCCCCTAGCCGAACTGGAAGGGCGTATTCAACAAATCCGAGAACTCGCCGAAGAAAATGGGGTGGATGTCTCGGAGGAAATCCGCCAGTTGGAGGCGCGCGCTAACCAACTGCGACAGGAAATTTTTTCCACGTTAACGCCGTATCAGCGGTTGCAGTTAGCCCGTCATCCCCGTAGGCCCAGTACGTTAGATTACATTCAAGCAATTACCGATGAATGGATGGAACTTCACGGCGATCGCGGGGGGTATGATGACCCAGCCTTAGTGGGGGGAATGGCCCGCATTGGCGGCATCCCCGTCGTAATTCTGGGTCATCAGAAAGGCCGGGATACCAAAGATAACGTGACGCGCAATTTTGGGATGGCTTCCCCTGGGGGTTATCGCAAGGCGATGCGGTTGATGGATCATGCTAACCGCTTCGGTATGCCAATTTTTACCTTTATTGATACCCCGGGCGCTTGGGCGGGGGTAGAGGCAGAACATCAAGGTCAGGGAGAGGCGATCGCCTACAATCTGCGTGAAATGTTCCGTCTGGATGTGCCCATTATTTCTACCGTGATTGGAGAAGGGGGTTCCGGTGGCGCGTTGGGGATTGGGGTGGGCGATCGCCTCTTGATGTTTGAACACGCGGTTTACACCGTCGCCACTCCCGAAGCCTGTGCAGCAATTCTCTGGAAAGATGCCTCCAAGGCCCCCCGGGCCGCTGAAGCCCTGAAAATTACCTCCTGGGATTTAAAAAACCTGGGGATTCTCGATGAAATCCTACCCGAACCTTTGGGGGGCGCTCATTCCAATCCCCTGAAGGCCGCAGAAAGTCTCAAGGAAGCGTTATTAAGCAATTTAGATGCACTGTCCACTTTGACCAGTCAGCAACGCAGAGAACTGCGCTATCAGAAGTTTCGCCGGATCGGGGTCTTTGCCGAAGTGCCTGCCTAAGTTAACTCTATTTTGGACTGGGAGATTGAGGCGATTGACGATTCGTTTTTCTAAGCCGGATCAATCAGTTCACTCTATATTGCTCAAAAAAATCGCACTATAGAACTCAGGCAATGGACTAGGGACTAGGGTCAATCCTTGTCCCTGGTTCATTTTTCAGTTACCCTGACTCCACCCATGAACCGGCGCGATCGCCCCTACATTACGGGTTGCTAATTCTGAATTTCCACTGGAAAAGAATTGGGGCGTGATCAACAAACCATCCCGTTGGATGATATACTTTACATCACTAACAAAAGTTTACGTTTAGTTAGTTTTCTGAGTCAAATTATCTTGGACGATGATTCCTTACTCACTGGGTAGAGTACCCGGGCGGATTTCTCAAACTTTAACCTCGGCTAACCCAGGAGTAATCAGGGTGACTCTTAACCGCATCAGTGCATCCCCAGATGCCAGATGACGGACTCACCGCTTCCCTCTACTTCTACCTGGGCAAACCACGCCCTTAACTTTCCCTCTAAACTCAGGGGAAATTCCATCTATAAATCCCGCCAAGCTATAGGGGAAAATACCACGTTCGGGCAATCCCGACGTTCCTGCCATTGCTTAGGCAAGTTTTCAGCAAGAAATGTAGATCAACCCTGGGGTTGGTTCTCTATCCATAATGAAATTAAGTCACCAAATTTCAGCCTGTTTCTTTGCTAACCTTCACTCTTTTTGCTCCCCTTGAGCTATCTGATTTATCACTATCCCAGGACGATTGGCTATTCCGGCAACCTAGGGAGTCACGAAAACCGCGACTCAACCGGCTGCGATCGTCTCGACATCAAGCCAGGGATTGAAATTCAAAGATTAATCCGATACAGCGATCGCCAACGGCGATCAAAATTCCCTCGCTCAGATTCTGTCTTGGAAAGAAAAAATGCGCCTATCGGTTTTTTCTAGGGGAAAGAACTAATCCAGCAAAGAGGATCAAGCCATTTCCTGAGAAATCTCAGACCCTAGGTCCTTCCTCATCGAGGTTGATTTCTTAGAGATGACACCGGCACTTTTGGGACTGATTTTCACGCTTGATCAACGCCGCGAGATACAGCCTCCGCCAACAGTTTAACTGTTTGTGGTGCTATGTCCGACGACCTCAATAGTGTAAATGAGTGTAAATGTCTGGACTTGAAGTATCTGTAAACCTCTCTCACTCTCATACATCTTTTATGACTATTGCTGCTTCCCACGGATCCCAATCACCCGACACCGGAAATGGTATGAAATCCGCCCAAACCTCAGACAAAACCCCCCACATCCAGACGCGGCCTGATCGCAATACCTTAAATGGTGCTCAAGCCAACATCCATCAACCCGCAGCAGAAAGCGCCGATCGGATGAAAGATGCGTTCCGCGAAGTGCTCCTGGGGGTTGGCGAAGATCCAGAACGGGAAGGGTTGCTCAAGACCCCCAAACGGGCGGCAGATGCCATGCGTTTTCTGACGAGTGGTTACAATCAATCGTTAGAAGAGTTGTTGAATGGAGCCATCTTTGACGAAGGGCATAACGAGATGGTACTCGTGCGAGACATTAATTTCTTCAGCCTCTGCGAACACCATATGCTCCCGTTTATGGGCCGCGCCCATGTTGCCTACATCCCTAATCAAAAAGTTGTGGGATTGAGCAAACTCGCCCGCATTGTCGAGATGTACAGCCGCCGACTCCAGGTGCAAGAGCGCCTCACCCGCCAGGTTGCCGAAGCCATTCAAACCATTTTAGAGCCGAAAGGGGTGGCAGTAGTCATGGAAGCGACTCATATGTGTATGGTCATGCGGGGTGTCCAAAAACCAGGTTCCTGGACTGTAACGAGTGCGATGGTGGGTCAATTCCAGGAAGAGCAAAAGACTCGGGAAGAGTTTCTCAACCTGATTCGTCATCAACCCTCTTTCTTTTAAAAAAAGGATTATACCGGGTGAAGGATGAGTTGTCAAGCGGATTGGGGTAGGTAACTGCCGGTCAATTGGAGCTTGAAGAACAATTCCGCCACTTTGGCAAGGTCTTTGTCCCCCGGCGATCGCTCTACTCCACTGGAGAGGTCGATACCGGGGGGTTTGACTTGGGCGATCGCCCCTTGGATATTCTCCGGGGTCAGTCCCCCAGCCAACAGCCACGGGCAACCGGGGTTAAACTGTTTCAACAGATTCCAGTCCAAGGTTTGCCCGGTTCCCCCCAAAAGTCCGGGATGGTAGGCATCCAGCAGCAATGTATCCACAACGGGGAGATAATCTCTGGCTTTACTTAAGTCCGTTGCAGCTTTGACGCGGATGGCTTTGAGGATTTCCACTTCGGGTAACGCTTGCCGCAGGCGATCGCAAAATTCCAGGGATTCGCCGCCATGCAGTTGCACCCCGGTTAATCTTCCTACTTCAACGGTTTGACAAATTATCTCAATTGTGGTGTTAGCAAATACACCAATGCGATCGACCGGCATAGCCTCAAGAGCCTGAACCACCCGCAGAATCTGTAAATCGGTGACATAGCGAGGGGAAGTCGGCACACAGATAAAACCCAGCGCCGTAGCTCCCAAATCGGCGATCGCCGCTCCCTGCTCGGGTTTCGTAATTCCGCAAATTTTAACGCGCATCCCAGATTCTTCTCCTGCAAATTATTACAATTTGTTTCAAAAGTGTAAGCTTTTGTAAAGGATTAATACAAAATTTTCTTTTTTGCCGATAAATTCTTATAATTCCAGTCATTGAAGTCATTTATCCACAAAGGAGATACAAACTTGCTTTACACAACCTTACTCGCAGTTGGCACGAACGCATCAACCACCTCAAACTGGTCTCCATCGGTTGGACTGGTGATGATCCTGGCTAATCTATTTGCCATCATCATTGGCTACCGAGCCATCCAGAATCCAGGCAAAGGGCCAGGTTTGCCCGTGGGAACTCCTCCCCTCCTCAAGAAATTTGGTTTTCCTGAACTGCTGGCTACCCTCAGTTTCGGTCACATTATAGGGACCGGATTAATCTTAGGGTTAAGCAATGCCGGAGTTCTGTAGGGAACATTGATGCGTAAAACTGGGATGACTCAGTGCAGCCCAGAAGTGCCTCAAATTCAGAGAGGGCCCCAGTGTGAACCAGGCGATCGCCTGATTGGCACTGGGGCAATCCGCATCCTTTTGATCTAAACCTGTACCCAGTCCTAGGGCGTCCTTCTTGTTTTTCGGATACAGATTGAGGCGATCGCACCGACAGAAGTTCAGTATTTATAGCGCCTCCTGTAGGAATTGGACAATTCTAATTCGGCAAAGGAGGGGGAGCAGCCTGTGCCCCGTACTCCGATAAGAGAGCAATATGCTCCCCCGGATGAATTTTATGGCCATCATGATTTAGACAAACCTATAGCAAGCTTCATCGAATACAACTGAAAAGTGGTTAGGGGAACCCCAGGGTTCCATTCCTCTGCAATCCACCGCCCTAACATCCCTGGAACTCCAGGAAATAACTACTCTGGGATTGCTTCTGCTTTCCTTAAAAAAAATTATCGTTCATCTCCCTAAAAACTGACCTATACTTTTCCAAAAAATTAGAAAAGAATCGCGCCCTAGATTTTTTCCCAGCTTCTCCCCTGCAACCGCTCCACAGTAACCCCGTCCTCCCCGTCAGTTGCGCCCTGAAAATTAGTAGAATAGAAGAAAGCTGGATGGAATTCTCCGATTAGCTCGATCGCGATGTGCCCGAGCAAGGCAAACCACATCACTAAAAATTAAGGAAAATTTTATGCAACCGGGTTGGCGAGTTGGGATGGTATTTGGCATTCCGCTTTATATAGATTATTCATGGTTGATTATCCTCTCTTTAGTCACGGTATTAAATGCGGGGCAGTATTCAGAACAACAACAATGGGAGCCAGCGATCGCCTGGATAACCGGGTTAGGATTAGCCCTTTTATTGTTTGCTTCTGTATTACTCCATGAACTGGGTCACAGTTTAGTGGCTCAATCTCAAGGAATCAAGGTCAACTCGATTACCCTGTTTATTTTTGGCGGTGTAGCTGCCATCGAACAGGAATCCAAGACTCCAGAAGAAGCCTTTCAAGTGGCGATCGCCGGACCTGCCGTGAGTTTTACCTTATTTGCCCTCCTCGGAGTCATTGCCGGACTCGTACCCGGGACCTCACCCGTTGCCGTCGTCGCCCGGGATTTATCCGGCATTAACCTCCTGTTGGCATTATTTAACCTGCTTCCCGGACTCCCCCTTGATGGTGGGCAAATTTTAAAAGCGATCATCTGGAAAATCAGTGGGAACCGCTTTCAAGCTGTACATTGGGCAGCCCAGGCGGGAAAAACCCTCGGTTTTACGGCGATCGCCCTGGGACTGTCCATCTTGTTACTCGCCAATGGCTTAGGGGGCATTTGGATGGCCTTACTGGGCTGGTTTGCCGTCCGCAACGCCAACGCCTACGATCGCCTCGCTACCTTACAACAGGCTCTACTCCAACTCCAAGCTCAAGATGCCATGAGTCGTCACTTCCGGGTCGTTGATGCCAAAATGACCTTAAATGAATTTGCCGCAGACTACCTGCAAACAGAGCAGCGTTACGCCGCCTATTTTGCCGCCTCTGATGGCCGTTATCGAGGCATGATTTCCCTAGAAGATTTACGCTCAATCGAACGGAGTCAGTGGCAAACTCAAACCTTGTTAGAAATTGTACATCCCCTGTCTGAGATTATTACCGTTCAGGAAAATAGCACCTTGGTCGAGGTCATTAATCGGATGGAAATTGACAATTTACCGTATATTACCGTGCTTTCCCCAGCCGGTGCCGTCTCCGGAATTATCGATCGCGGCGATATTGTAGCAACCGTGGGGAAAAAATTGAATCTGCCAATCCAGCGCGAACAAATTCAGCAGATTAAAGAAGAGGGAAGTTATCCCGCAGGATTTGGGATTGCTGCGATCGCCAAAGCAACCGCCAACTCCTTTACAGAAAAAGAGGTACGCCATCTCAAAAAGTGAGCCACTCCACTATTCAAACTTAAGACTTAACTCATTCATCCGATGTTTGTAGTCACGAATTTAGTCGTTAACCCCCCTCATAACCCTCCTTTAATTCTTCCCCACAGACCGGATTAGAGTGTTTCAAGCAGTTGATTTCCTCCCATTCACCTTCAGAAAGAGGTTGAACAATCAACTGCACCCCGAAACAACTGGCAGCAGATTCCACCAAAGAGGCGATCGCCCGTTCCCGGAGCACCTCCAACGGCAAAGACAGAACCGGCAACCCCGAATGTAACCGTCCTTCCGTCCCAAAAACCTCAGCAAACATCTCCGGCGAGGGATTTAACTGCATCGAACCCTGCTGCAAAACCGCCCCATTACGCCGGAGTTGAGCACTGCCAATAAACTTCTCCCCCGAAGGCAACACCAAATCCGCACCCGTTGCCGTCGCAAAACAATTCGCCGTTTGACGGTATCCCCGTCCCGCCCGACCATACTGTAACTGCACCCCCAAACTGCGCCAACCCGCGATTAAAAACTCACAAATCGCCTCATATCCCGGCACAGGAGAGCGTTTCGAGCCTGTTACTCCCCCGGCATCCGGATCCGACATCACCACCATATAAGTCAAATCCCCTTGATGCAGCACCGCCCGACCCCCAGTCGGACGCCGGACCAACTCAATCGGCATTCCCTGCCACATTAAATTCTCCCACCGTTGGGGCCAGCGTCGTTGATGGTAACCCAGAGAAATCGCCACAGGGTCCCAGGTATAAAATCGCAACACCGGGGGATAATTTCCCGAAACATACTGATCTAGTAACCATAAATCGATTGCCATCTGCATGGAACCGCTCACCTGAATCGGTGGAATCAACCGCCAAAGGGGACTGTGCATTAGTAAAGAGTGAAGGGTGCAAAGATAGGGTAGGAGCCTACAGACAAAGGGGAGAGTTCCGGCTCATGATCGTTGGGACAACATGGACATCTTACCTCCCTTTATCCAACTCCTTCCAGAGTGAAGGTTAACGGCTTATTGTTGTTGAAGCGAACAACTCCCCGAAACCCCTTGAATGGGTAGTGGAACAGAGGAAGGAACATTTGTTACACTAATTTAAGCAAAGAGTCAAAATTATCCGATCAGGATTGAGGAGCAACTGAACCCATGAACTTAGAACAGGCCGTTTTAGAAAAGTTTCGGACATTAACCCCTGACAAGCAGCAAGAAGTATTAGATTTTGCCGAATTTCTTCATCAAAAGAACCCGCCTAAACAACCGTTAAAGAGCGTTAAAGGATTGTGGGCTGATTTAAAAGTTGATATTACCGAAGAAGACATTGCCCAAGCCCGAAAAGAAATGTGGGGAAATTTTCCAAGAGAGGATATTTAATGACAGCCGTTGTAGCCGACACTCATACAATTATCTGGTATTTGCGTGAAAATGCTCTATTATCCCCATCAGCCATAAATGCTTTGGATAAGGCATTAGGCGAAGGGTATCCAATTTATGTGTCTGCAATTTCTGTGGTAGAAGTAAGCTATCTAGTAGAAAGGTATCGCTTACCCGAGGAGGCATTTGGGCAATTGATTAATGCTCTATCCGATCCGGGAACAGGTTTAGCCGTAGCTTCTCTGGATTTAATCACGGCACGAACTTTAAGACAGATTTCCCGAGATGTCGTGCCAGATATGCCAGACCGGATTATTGCGGCCACTGCTTTATCTTTAAATCTTCCCTTAATCACCCGTGACCGGAAAATTCAGGCATTAAGGACGATTCAGACGATTTGGTAATTCATACAAGGGAGGGTCAGGGGTCTTATGTCATTGGTCATTTGTCCTTTGGATTTTGGAAGACTCTGGACAAACAAACCACAAACGACAAATGACCAATGACATAAGACCTTCCTCCTTCTTCACCTATTGTCCGTGTTCCGCCAGCAGTTTTTCATCATTTTCATCAGCGATCGCCGCTACGATGGTGACACACCGCGAAATTTCGCTGGGATTGAGATCCATGACGGTGCGGCTACAGAGGACCGTGACTCGTTCGTCCACAATGCCAAAGTGGGCTTCATAAGTGGTCAACCAGTTCATTTCCAATAACTTCCGCATTAACTCCGGTTCGTTCTTCGCGGGAAGTTGGAGGACGAAGGACCAAACCGTTAAGGTATCCTCATCACTGGTTCCAGTCAGTTGTACGAACACTTCAACGCTGCCGTATTTGAATTTCCAAAGATGACCCGATTCGTTGAGTGCGAACATCACCTTTTGGTCCTGAGCCAAACTGCCAATGACGGTTTCAAGTTCCTCTACGAGGGTAGTCTCTAAAGACTCCTCTAATAACTCTTCCGTGGAAGGGATCGGAGTGCATTGGGTTTCTAAGTCGGTTGTCATTATCAGGTTCCTACTGGTGCATCGTTTGGGTTTTTCTTAAACCTTGTATAGCGTATCCATGCCGTTTCTGTCTACTCTCGAAGGATTGATATATTACGGTTGCCTGGATAATTCTCATAACGCCAGTTGAGCCGCTACCCCTTCAAAATAGAAGCATCAAAAATGCTGGCTTCTATATTTTCAAGGATGAGTTAGGGTTGCCAGGGATTGAAACGGGGCGATCGCCTCCTCTACAGAACGCGATCGCCCCGTTAAAGTCGCCCCATCTATTCACTCAAGTGAGGCTTCCGGGCGGTCCAATATTTACTCATGAAATGGGTTTCGGTTTGAATATCTGTGAACCCGGCTGTTTCTAACCGATGGACTAAATCATCCTGGATATAATGCCGGTAATAGGGTTCATGAAAAATCTGAGGAAAGTTCTCCATAACCTCCTTCAATTCAGGAGAATCACTCACTTGAATTGAATCACAAAGGGTTAAACTCCCCCCCGGTTGCAGCACGCGAAAACATTCATTAATCACAGTTTGTCGAGTGTTAGCCGGAAGTTCATGAAACAGGAAAACGCTCGTCACCCCATGAAAATAATTATCCCGATAGGGCATTTCTTCTGCATTCGCCTGAGAGAGTTGAGGTAATTCCCCTGGAATTTGCGACAGGATTTCATTAGCTTTTCGCAAATAAGCCGGGGATAAATCAATGCCAAAAAGCGAGGCTTTCGGGAGCATTCCTCGGAGGAATTTCAGGGTGCGCCCAGTGCCACAGGCCACATCTAAAATGCGGACTTGATTTTGAGGAAGGCCACTCCAACTGTTCAGCGATCGCTTTAAGGGTGCTAAAATTCGGCGACGCATGGCATCGGCAGATCCATTAAATAATAGTTCTACCTGTAAATCATATAAGTTCGCAGAATTTTCACTTAAATACCCATCGGTTTGGTGATGGAAGTTTTGCAGGTAGTAGGCAGGATAGCTGGTGGTATCGATATCCGAGGCAAATTCCTGATGCTTGTGTTGTTGCGATCGCATCCAGACCTGGGGCATATCCAAACACAGTAACGGATAGTGCCGCAAAAAATCTTCCCAGGGATGATCAAAAAGCAGATCCGTCGGATAGACACCGGATTCTGCATCCTTCCAGTCCGTTTCAATCAGGCGATCGAGTCGTTCCCGAATCAGCATTAAAAGCTTGGGAGAGATAGGATTCGTCTTAGATTCGCGGGTAGGTGCAAAGGTTTTAAGTAACTGGGTGCTGATGGATTTATGAGCCAGACTAAAATAGGTTTTGCTGTTTTGAACCGTTTTGTAGGCTACTTTAGTGAGATGATCCGTCATGGTAGGGCTAAATCAATGCGATCGATGATGTTGTTATATAAATAATTGTAACGAAAACCTCAGTTAACCCGCTTGTTTTCAGTGAATTCACGAAAAAGGGCCACCCGCTTAGGATGGCCCCTAGTTAATTAATTCCTAAAGGGTATCTGACCCAAGGGATTAACAATCGTAGTAGAGCGCAAACTCATAAGGGTGAGGACGCAGACGCATCGGGTTCACTTCATTGTCAAGTTTGTACTCAATCCAGCTAGTGATGAAATCTTCCGTAAACACACCGCCAGCCGTCAGGAACTCGTGATCCGCTTCCAAAGCCTTCAGTGCATCCAACAGAGACCCTGGAGTAGAGGGGACCTTCGCCAACTCTTCAGGACTGAGGTCATAGATATCCACATCTAAAGGATCACCGGGATCAATTTGATTCTTAATCCCATCAATGCCAGCGCAGAGCATCGCCGCAAATGCCAAATAAGGATTACAGGTGGCATCGGGACAACGGAACTCCATGCGTTTCGCCTTCGGATTCGGTCCAGAAAGGGGAATCCGGATGGAGGCAGAACGGTTACCTTGGGAATAAGCCAAGTTCACCGGGGCTTCAAAACCAGGAACCAACCGCTTATAAGAGTTAGTGGTGGGGTTCGTAATGGCTAACAAAGCCGGTGCGTGCTTGAGCAAACCGCCAATGTAATGCAGTGCACTCTTGCTCAAATTCGCATACTCATTCCCAGCGAAAGTGGGTTGACCATTTTGCCAGATGGACTGGTGGGTGTGCATCCCCGAGCCATTATCGTTAAACAAAGGCTTCGGCATGAACGTAACGGTCTTGCCATATTTCTTGGCAACGTTTTTGATGACATACTTGTAGGTCATCAAATAGTCAGCCGCTTGGACTAAGGGAGCAAAGCGAATCCCCAGTTCATTTTGTCCACCCGTGGCGACTTCATGGTGATGCTTTTCAATGGGAACACCGCAATCCGCCATCGTCAGCAGCATTTCGGTCCGCATATCTTGGAGAGTATCCGTTGGTGCAACGGGGAAATACCCTTCCTTGTAACGGGGTTTATAGCCGAGGTTGCCACCGGGTTCTTGCTTACCAGAGTTCCAGCGTCCTTCGACGGAATCGACGTAGTAATAGCCAGTGTTTTCAGTTTGATCGAAGCGCACATCATCAAACACGAAGAATTCAGCTTCAGGGCCGATAAAGGCCATATCGCCCAACCCGGTGGCAATCAGATAGTCCAAGGATTTTTGAGCGATGGTGCGGGGGTCGCGGCTGTACCATTCGCCGGTGCGGGGTTCCTTGATGCTGCAAATCATGCTGAGAGTTTTCTCAGCCATGAAGGGGTCGATCCAGGCCGTTGTGGGGTCGGGGACCATCGACATATCTGATTCATTGATGGCTTTCCAACCCCGGATGCTGGAACCATCGAAAGCGACGCCTTCATCGAAAGCACTTTCGTCAATCAGATCGCGATAGAACGAGCAGTGCTGCCAGATTCCTGGCGTATCGATGAACTTGAGATCGATGATCTTGATGTCTTGCTCGCGGATATAATTTAAAACTTCTTGTGGAGTCTGGAACATTAATATCTCCTCTGTTCTAGGTTAGTGTCAATCGACGTCAGGGAACGAGCGTGCTTACAAGGGGCAGGAGGTCAAAGCGGTTTGGGTACGAACCTAGATCTAGCCGGATCTCTTTCCGGGTTAGGTTTGGGAAGAGAGGCATTCGTCTGCGCCCGCGAACTTCAAGGATTCAGATCAATCGGTCTATTTCGATGGCGAAGTCGGTGCCGATCGCCATGAACAATGCAGGGTCAATGATTATTCCCCTCTGTTGCTTGAGTTGGTAGCGCATCCCTCTGTTGCTTTATGGCGTTGGCGATCGCAACAGCTTGTGCATCAGCACGTCAGCCGGTGCACAGCACCATCGCTCGTCAGGCTCCAAGATTCAGTTGCGTTATCCCTGAATCATCCTAGGGATTGACTTGGGGAAATTTTGTATCAATTGATACAAAATTTGTTTCCTGAGTCTTCGCTACAGCTCTGGTTGGATTTAATCACAATTTTGAGTGACTGCGAATAGAGAAAATATTAAGGATTTCAGGGGTAGACTGCCATCCTCCCCATCCTCCCCATCCTCCCCATCCTCCCCATCTCCCCCATCCTCCCCATCTCCCCCATCCTCCCCATCGCCCCCATCCTCCCCATCCTCCCCATCCTCCCCATCCTCCCCATCCTCCCCATCCTCCCCATCCTCCCCATCCTCCCC
>NZ_JAMXFA010000037.1 GCF_025370785.1 Laspinema olomoucense D3b | reverse complement strand
CTCACCTTCATGCTCCAGGGCCTTGATCTAGAGATTCCCCCCAATAGCAGTTAAATTTTCAAAATGAGAATTGCTGATCGCTCATTGATGAGAGCGAATTTAGTCGATGTTGCATGATAGAATCCGCAAGTATCTTAATGGCATCTGGAGAAAGTCGAGGTGAACCCAGATTGCCCTGGCTTAGGGGATAATCATCTACAAAAGCCAAGACAGCAAGTATCCCGTAGTGATTCTGCCACTTTACACCCAACACTACATTTTACTCAACAAGAATTTGCTCTACACCGGACTGACTCGGGCGCGCAAACTGGTAATCCTGTCGGGCAGGAGAAAGCCCTGGCGTTGGCGGTCCAGAAGGTGCAGGAAAACCAGCGGTACACTTTGCTCAATCAAAGAGTGAATTTCTAATCGCCAGCCGCCTACCTTCAATTGCTAATCCTATGTTCCAAGACCAGCCGTTGCGAGACTTCCTGGCATTAGACCGATTGGCTGGCGTGATGTGGCAATGAATGTAGCGATACCCGAGCAAAACCGATGGTGACGGTTGGCAATTCCTTGAGGCAAGTTGGAGCAGGTCGAGTGACTGGGAGACTTGGCCGGATGATGCGATCGTCTTTCCACAACTTCTCGCTATCCGCCTTCAGCGGTGTATTATGTGGAAAGTTTCTACCAAAGCGCTACCATTGGGGTATTATCCTGAATCATTCTGCCTATCCACCCAAATTGGGATCTAGGGAGGAAAATTTCAGCCTAATAATAGTTAATCTTCACTTTAAAGATAAATCCTAGGCAGTTTAATTTTACTTATGATAAATAAAAGCTTATCCTTTGAACTACCATTACCCTGGCAAAATAAAACGTTTGACACATCAAGAATTGGTTATATTAATTTCCTCGTTGGACCAAATGGAAGTGGAAAATCAAAGTTTGGAAAAACCCTGAAAGATTATTTGGGTAATGCGCGATTGCTTGGAACGGACAGACTTCGCGGAATGGAGCAGAACGATCCACTTGCAAGCTATCATGGAGATTATTTTTCAAATGGTCTTGCAAAAACCCATTTCAATCAATATAAAATGGCAGGTCAACAAGGATTGGGGATTGACACAATTATCCTGCTAGAAGAAAGAATGGATCTTCGTATTCAAGTTGAAGCGACACTCAGCCATCTTTTCAACCGCAAGATTTATATTGAGTGGGATTCAGGAAATCTCTTGGCTAGAGCGGTTCTTGGAGACTCTGGTGTGTCTTACCGACTTGACCGAGATGAGTGTCATGGAATTAAAGAGCTACTTGTGTTACTGACACATCTTTATAACAATGAATATCCCTATCTTATTATTGACGAGCCTGAATTAAATCTTCATCCACAATATCAAGCATTTTTCATTCAAGAAGTACGAAAACTAGCTGGCAACCCTACGCTTGACCCCAACAAAAAAATAGTATTTTTAGTTACTCATTCACCCTTTATCCTGGACTTCCGAACTATAGAAGATGTCAAATCAATTATTTCTTTTTCTCTAGATCATTCCGTACCAAAGCATATATTAGATATTGACGAAAAGGTATCTTTAAGGTTATCGAAGGTTGTACCCCGAATCAACACTCATCATAAACAGCTCTTCTTCTCGGATAACCCAATATTTGTTGAAGGAATATTGGATGCACAGTTTATTGCAAGTCTCCAAGAGGCGCGTGGTGTTTCCGTGGCAGGAGCTGGAAGTTGCATTATTGATGCAGGCGGTTGTGAAGAAGTAAACCGATATGTGGAATTGTGTCTATTATTTGGAAAGAAAGCACATTTTCTCTATGATCTCGATAGTCTCTTCTCTGGCAACTTAAGAGCCTGCGTCAAAGATGACGAAACTGTACAGAACTTTTTAGCCCATGCTGGCGTGGCAAATGATTTTGCAAAGTATTGTGGAGAGTTGGATAAGAAGTTAACCGAGGCTATTGATCGTTTATTGCATAAACCCTTGCAGGGACAACTTTCGCGCCTACATCAATTTCTTTCTGACTTAGGACCAAAAAGTGACTGGGATAAGAAGAAGAACTGGGGGAAGGCGCGTGTAGCAGTTCTCACGGCTCTTAGTCTATATCGAGATGAAGTAGCTAACGCTTTGAAACCTGTTTTAGAGACTGAAGGGCGTAAACAAACAGTTATTGTTGAGGAAATTGAGGGACGACTTAACCAGATAACTACCGCTCTAAGACAGAAAAATATCCACTTGTTGTCCGGCGGCACACTTGAAAGATATTTGCCACAATACAGTGGTGATCGTTACGATCTTAAAGATGATCTCAAAAGACAGGCTGTTGCTGAGGAGATAGAGCAAATTTCAGCAGGTGTCGCAGAGACGGACCTGGCAAGTAGGTACGGTGAATTATTCGTGGTAGTTTGTCTACTTCCATCTAAGATTCAAGTTGATGTTGATCGAGTTCTTAAAGATTATCTGAGGCGATATATTCATGAGCTTCAAGTTGCAGTTACAAACCATCAAAACTGGAAACTAGAGCAAATACAATCGCATCTCAATACAGTTCAAAGTGCTGCCGTCAAAATATTTTCTATTGAGGACCTACAACGTAATGAGAATAATCATTTTAGTGCTGTCATTGTAATTTCTGAAATGCTGGGTCAGGAAAGAAGATTAGTGCGTGTGAGCCACCAAACCAATGCTGGCATGGATGACTTTGAGATAACAAATTATAGGTAATGTTCCTTAAGGTATTTTTGAGCCACTAAAGCACTCTCTATCTCTACAACAGTGTCTCCCAGTAGCATGGGTGAACCTTGTATCAACTGGAATGCCTAGGGATAGCATCTGGATTTACCAAGAAGCAAGTCGGTAGAAGCGATCACCAACTGGTGACAAAATTGGCACGACCCATCGCGAGGGCATCCGGAAAAAGTCGGTAGCGGTTTCGTTCAACGGATGCGATCGCTTTCCCCGTTCATCCAGGCTCCACCAGCTAAATCAAGAACAAGAATCGTTGCCATTTACCTCGAACTGGCAGCCATTCCCCGCACCGCTACTAATCCCAATCAAATCGCTGAAACCGTTGTAAAATAAAATTTTTCCACGGTAAACACAAGTCCTCTATAAAGGCTATCTCTTATAAACAAGCCCACTTCTGTTCATCCCCTCGCCCCACTAATTCATCTGCCCAGTCGGTCTGAGCAAAATCTCGTTGACATTCACCCGCTGGGGTTGAGATAGAGTGAACCCAATCGCCCCCGCCACATCCTCCGGCAGCAGTGGCTCACAGATGCCCTCTTGCCAGCGACTAACCCGCTCCTGCATGGCCCCACTCGTAATCTCGTCATAGAGTGGCGTCTCCACCCAACCTGGCTCCACCACCGTCACTCGCACCCTGCTTTTGCACAGTTCCTGGCGCAACGCTTCCGAGAACGCACCCACACCCCACTTGCTGGCATTGTAAGCGCTCACTCCAGCCGAAGCCGTCCGACCCGCCACGGAGGAAACATTGACGATGTGGCCCCGCTGTTGTTCTTGCATCACCGGGGCTACGGCATGACAACAGTACATCGCTCCCAGCAAGTTCACGAAACCTCCTGATACGTTTGGAAGCCCTGTCTCTTCAGAGCAAAGAGGAAAAACGAACTAGCGGCTTTAGCCGACGTCATCTTCACACGTGATATAATCATGGAATGGAACAAACCCTCACTATCGTTTGCAAGCTTCAACCCACCCCTGAGCAATCCGCCAAAATGGATGATTTGCTCAGGGCGTTTGCAGATGCCTGTAACTATACCAACGAACAGGTCAAGCCGGGGATAACCAGTAAGGCCACGATTCAAAGCATGGTTTATCAGGACATTCGCTCTCGATTTGGATTGAGTGCAAACCAAGCAGTAAGAGTGTGTGCCAGGGTTGGAGCGAATCGGAAAGCAGCAAAAACTCAAGGCAAACCCGTTCAAACATTTGCTCCAACATCGGCTGATTACGATGCCCGGATTTTCGATTTCAGGGAGAAGGATAAGACTGTCAGTCTGACGTTGCTGGGTGGCAGAGAACATATCCCCGTTGTGCTTGCTAATTATCAGGCTGGCAAGTTGAAAGGGCGCAAGCCCACTTCGGCTCAACTCTGCAAGCATCGTGACGGTCTGTTTTATATCCATATTCAGTTGACCGATAAAACCCCGGAACCAACCAAGTCGGGCAAGGTGATAGGGGTTGACTTTGGGCGTAGAGACATCGCCGTTACTTCTGATGGAGAGAAATGGGATGGAAAAGAGATTCAACAGGTTAGGGATAAGTTTTCCAGAGTAAGAGCATCGCTCCAACGCAAAGCCTCGAAAGGCACACGGTCTACTCGCAGACGAGCGAGACAGATCTTGAAACGGCTGTCGGGCAGAGAGCGGCGCTATCAACAGTGGTTGAACCACAACATCAGCAAGAAAGTCATTGATACAGCCAAAGCCAGCAATGCCGTAATTGCGATTGAAGATTTGACGGGCATTCGAGAACGTACCAACCAGGAGCCCAGGCACAAGACGGAACGTAGACGCTCGAACAGTTGGGCGTTTTACCAGTTGCGGTTGTTCCTGACTTATAAAGCAATTAAGGCAGGGGTCGAACTGGTTGCCGTCCCACCTGCCTACACCAGTCAAACTTGCCACGTCTGCAACCATATTGGGCTGAGAAGTGACAAGCGGTTTAAGTGTGGTAATTGTGGTTGGCACGGTGACGCTGACTTGAATGGGGCAATCAATATTTCTAAGATTGGGGCTGTTTTTGTAAGCCAGCCCGGAGGCTCGGATCTAGCGTGTTCTTTGAACCGTGATGATTCAGGGCTACCACAAGACCCAAGACTGTCGAGCGAGGGCGAAAGCCCCCGTGCTTCAGCCGGGGGTTAGCTTACCTGAATCAGTTCTTGCCACCGCTCCACACTCGCCTCAATGGTAGGGGCCACGTCAATCAGTCCAGCAGAGTTCACCAGGACATCAATACGACCGAACTTGTCCAGGACCGTTGACACCATTGCTTGAACTTGTTGGCAATTGGTAATATTCGTGGAAATTGCGATCGCCGTCCCGCCCCCAGCGAAAATCTGGTCTGCGAGTTCTTGCAGCGCATCCCCCCAGCGGGAAACGAGCACGACCTGAACGCCCGCCTCAGCCAATAGTAAAGCCGTGGCCCGTCCGATGCCGGAAGATGCGCCGGTGATGATGGCAGTTTTGTAGTTCAAATTAGCGGGCATAGTTGGTTTCTAGATGCTGGTTCAAATTATGAGCGATCGCAACCGCAATGGGTGATACCGGCAAAAGTAGAGGAATGACTTGGGTGGCGGTAAGCGAAGCTATGCCGTAGGCTATCGCATCACTCTTGCAAGCACTTACCCGCAACAGCATCGGTTTGTCGGGATAGTGCTTGCACCACGGCAGAACCAACTAAGTTCTCGCCACTAAGCGCACCCCACGCCGAGCGGGTCTGAAAGTAGTACCTGGACATTGCCCCTATTTTACCGGCTCAATGTAGAGTGGTAAAATTAAGTTCAAGCGATGAAGGAGATTTTTATGGCGAGAAAATCTAAAGGCTTTAGTGAAATTCTCAAGCAAGAACGTGCGAACAAAAATCATCAGAAAGAACTGGAGAAGTTGCAGCAGAAAATTCGGGAAGGACCTCTGGGGGACAAATTTGCAAATATGGTGACGAATCCGAAAGGCGAAGTCAAGATGTCTGAGGTTTTGGAGGAATTTGTTGAGCCTTACCTAGAGTTTATCCACAATCCGATTGAGCGAGAGAATCTGTTCAAGGTTGCGGTGACTGCTTGGAACTTAGCTCTTATTCCAGAGAAGGCACGGCAATCCACGATTGACAAGTTCATCAAAAAGGGCTTGAAAGGGAACGACCCGTTGATTCAACAACAAGATATGCGGGAGATTCTTGATGAACTCATTGCTCGAAAACTGGAATTATTTGCCAAGAATACACGGTTTATTATTGATTTTCAACTGGAAGATACAGGTAAAGAATTTCACATTTCTGTTGCTTCAACATTATTAGATCCCATCGTTTCAGATTCGGCTGACTGACCCAGTTAGTTCCTGCATCGGCAGAAGAAAGATTATCGCAAAATCGACTCGTCCATCCTCAGCCACTCGAACTTGTCGCATCCTTGACCATCAAGAACTTGGATTCAGTCTTGAGTGAGCCGTCCTGTTGCCGATATTCTGGTCGCTGTTCGAGTCCAGGCAACTGGGCAAACCCTAGTTTTTCATAAAGGGCGATCGCATCACTCTTGCAAGCACTTACCCGCAACAGCATCGGTTTGTCGGGATAGTGCTTCCACCCTAAGCGCACCAACTCACTGGCGATTCCCTGTTGCCGGTGACTGGCAGCAACGCCCAAATCCGCCAAGTAACCACAATCGGGAAGCAACCCGAACTCATCTAGCAATTGCCAATCGAGCGATCGCCATTGTTGTTCGGGTTCAATCCAAGTCTGTTGACCGATGATGGAAGCTGCGGCCAACGGTTGGACGACAGCAAAACCCACCAAGCCCTCGCCACTGAATGCCCCCAGCACCGCTCCTGTCTGGAAGTAGCGCTCGAACATGGCCACCACTGATTCTTTTGACCACCACTGAGACGAAGGCGGCTCGGCGAACACTGCGCGATAGAGTGCGACCAACTCATCTAGGCGATCGCGCTCTAACAGTTCCAGATTCGGTATTATTTTAGGTGACATCGCCTAGAGAATACTTCCGGTTTCTTCAGCCACTAACACTTCGCCAATCCAGCACAATTCGCCGAGATATTCGAGCTTACGAAAATTGCTGATAAAGTTCATGCGCTTGCGCCGCCAAAAGCCTGTGCTGGGTTCGCGAAACCACCGTAATGCCGAGTATCCATATTCATTGAGTCCGCCATCATTGTAAATTAAATGGCAGCGACGGGCCAGTTCTTCTTCATCATTTAAGGCACAAGCTGATTGTCCCAAGAACTCTTTGGGTTTTTTGCCTTGGGCTAACAATGCCGTGCGATTGGCATATAAGTTGGTCTGGTCTTCTATCTGACTGATGTAAATAGCATTGGCTGATTGATGGAGTGCATTAAAATCTAACTCCAAATCGCTCCACATTTTCGAGAAGCGCGCTAGAGAATATTGCTTAAAAACCGACCTCCAATTTAGGTTACCTTCATTGGTAAATCCGCTTTCTTCTTGACCACAGTTAGCAAAATCTGCCATCACCCGCAATGGAGGCTTGCTCGCGTCGTTATGTTCAATGCGAATTTCTCGCTTTCCTAAATCGCGGGCGAGTCTGGCTAACGCTTGAAAATAAGTTTTATGAATCTCCATAGCTGCGTCCCAACTTCCGGCTTGGACAATTGCCGCTTCACTTTCAGCATGACTAGCAATCCAGTTGCAGCCTGGGAATAGTTGCATAAAGTTGGATTTGTCCATGTTATTTTACTCCTCCATTGACATCCTTAGTTTGGTACTGAGTTGTGGCTCTAATTCGGATAAGTTCTTCCAAAGATACCTCTAAAAATCCTTCTAACAAAGAAAGTTCTTGGTCCGAAGGTTTAACTTGGAGTTTGGCAATTGCTTCCAATCGGGCAAGGGGGATTTGAGTATCCTCAGAAAGTTGGCCTAGATTTTTATTAGCAAAAATAGCAGAAAAAGTCTGGCCTGGTCTTGACTCCTGCTCTGAATTCAGATTTAGTTGTTTTAATTTAAGCTCAATAGTTTTAGAAAGATTAGCCTTTAAAAGTACCATTGATTCGATATCAAGCAAACCCATTAGATTTTCTAAGATACCCAGCAACTTCCTAGATAAACTAAACGGACTCCGTTGATTCATCTGCACGAGTTGATGATTCAAGACTTCCATCCCCTCTAAAATTTGCAACTCCGAACTCACCGAAATTTTGAGTTCAGCTTTCCGGGTGCGGTACTCAGGCAGCAACTCAGGCAACCGGGCAAAGAACTCTTGGGCATTTTCGGGTTCTTCCTTGAGCAAAAATCGATCCAGTTCGGGATGAGTGCAGCCGATGGCCTGTGCCAACAAAATCCTCTTCGAGCGCCAAGGGAACTGGTCGCCCGCTTTCCAGCGCTTTAAGCTGGTCACGCTGCTAGTTGGCCCCACTCGATTCAGGTATTCGAGCAATATAGACTCACGCTCCTCGGGTGGAGCCATCATCTGACTCTCCAGAAACAGCAACAAATCTGACAACCTTTCGCTTTTACTTGTCACGCTCTACCTTCCACACTATCCCAATCTATTGTGTGGTCAATTTCCGACAAATGGCAAAGCGCTTTCACTTTTTCCACAATTTGTTTACTTTTCTTAATTTTTATTTCGAGAGCCAAAAATAGCTAAAACTATTTGCTGGCAAGGCTTTAGGCACTTTTGCTTGACTCTTGACAAAACCCAAAAAATTAGCTATAAGGAAGGCAGCAAACGACCAAATCGATTTCATTTTAGTCACTTTATTTTTTCCAGGCTTTTGAGAAGGCAGCAAGGTGGACTGACCCGGTTGTTCTTAGCCAAATACGGTTAAGGCTTACCCGAGTCAGGCTCTAGGACTTGATGCCAGCCACTAGACACTCAAGCCGACGTGCTCAAGCATCGCCCAGGTTTGAACTGGAAAAAGCCAAGTCGCTGGTTAAAAACGAAAAAGTCTCCCGCGCCAACGGGAGACCGACAAATCAAAAAATTCACCATCATGATAGCTCAAATTCAATCAGGTCAAGCATTCGTCCAGCGGGACACCGTTGTTCCATTGGTTCTCCAAACCGATTACGACTACGCGAGTTTCGGTTCCCAAAGACTACAAGAGCAAGCCAAGGCAACCCTCTCTCAGTTCTTCAGTTTTGTCCACCACACTTTTGTTAGCGGCCTAGAAATCGGACGCAGCTTCCGGCGACTGTTGCATGAACTCTGCCTCGAACATGGGCTGAGTCAAGGAGAGCAGCGATTTGAAGACTGGCTGCGTTCCTCTGACTTCGGGGGTTCGACTTGGATGGCCCGGTCCCTCATCCAGATTTCGGAATGGTTCGACTCGCAGCACCGGCGTATCCAACGCCTCATCCTCAAGTCGGTCCAGTCTTGGTCCATTAGCGCCCTCAAGGAACTGACGAAAATTAGCGATGAACACCTGTTACTCAGACTGCTTAAAGCGGGCAAGCAGACCGTCAACAGCATCCGTAAAGCTCGGCACGGCAGTATTAATTTAGGGCAACCCGTCAGTGAAGCGGACTGGGAATTAGTCGCAGACAAATTTGATGCGGAGGAGGATGCGATCGCCACCTTGCAAGCGGAAGCACAGCGGTTAGCCCACATTAAAGAATCGCCGGTATTGACGGACCATCTCATCGAAGCAATTGAGGTTTTGACCGAGTGGGATGTTTCTAAATTGATGCAATCTGCCCCCAGGACTAACAAGGCTGCTCCAGCGATCGCCTCGTTTATTGCCAACTGTGGGGAGCCCAATGATCCTATCATCGAAACCCAATTGAAGTGGATAGAACGTGGCCTGCGGTTGGATACCAAGGCTTCTGAAGAATTTCGCTCTTGTGTTCGTACCCTGGCGCGGCAAGAAGCTGGTGAAGAGGGTCCAGTTGTTCCTCGTCACCGCCATCTCCAACAAGCGTTGAGTATGCAAAAACTCGCGCCGGTGGTTCCTCCGCCTCAGTTGGACCGAATGGCAGAACTGGAAAGGCAAGTCCGGGATTTGAGCGCCCAACTCAAGGAGGCAGACAAGGCTACTGCCCTGATTCATGGATTGCAAGCGCAGCGCGATCGCCTCGAACGAGAAAACCAAGAACTCCAAAAACTCATCCAAGAAAACGCCCAAAAAGATTTGGATATGCACCTGCTCCAACAACAAATTGAACACCTCGAATCCACCCAGTCGGATGAACTTTTAGAGCAGTTGAAAGAGCAGAACCAACAACTGCTGAGTCAGCTTGAGGAAATGCAGCAATGCTATGAAGCATTAGTTTCAGAGAAGGCTGCCAAAGAATCCAGTATGAAATATGCGGATAATTCTCAGTTGAGCGCCAAGGTGATGGCTCTGGAAATCCAATTGGCTGAGGCCCATCGCTCTCTCGAACAAAAGACACCCACACCTAAGCCCCTCACGGTCGGTTCCTACGTTCGGATTGTGAATCATGACAATCGGAAATATTGCGATCGCCTCGGTCAAGTCGTCCAATTACCAGAGGAAAGCGACACCCTACACCGTTTCCAGGTGCAGCTTTCTGGCGAAAAAACGAGAATTATTTGCTACGGCGAACAGATGGAGCCAGTTCAAGTCTTCCTACCGCCGATGGACACTTTTGTTCCTGTAGAAGAAGCCCAACAGCAAATCCGTTCTGTCACGGAAGAAAAACAATTGCAGATTGAGGAGTTGCAATCTTCGTTGGCGCAAGCGACGGAGACAATTGCCCACTATAAAGACCCGCAAAAAAATCCGAAGTTTTTGCAATGGCAGGAGCAAGTCACCGAACTCAACACTCGGTTGTATGACACGAAAAAGCAGTTAACCCAACTCCAACAGGAAAATCAAGAACTCAAAGCAAAAATGGGTTGGGAGTTGTCACCGTTGGGTCAAATGCAACGCTCTTGAAACAGTTCTGACTCTCGACATTTTCTTAGCTGAGATAAAACTCAGATAATAATTACCTTACGCCCAAGCCATATAAAAGGTTTGCCGGTGAGGGATGGAAGTGTCCATCAATTCTACCCTACAAAAAAACCCTTAATCCTTTCAATCAAATCAGGAGATTTTTCTATGTATGCAGCATCCAACCGGAGCAATCAATCTACTCAACAGCCGAGCCAATCCATAATAATAAGCATGAGTCCGGAAGAATTTTGTGACCGATTTTTGCCGTTGCGTCATGCCGGTGACAAGCTGAATGCCCGGTCTGGCCGTCGTTCACGTTGTCTCCGGTTTTTGTCGGCAGTCTTGACTAAGTTCACGGGCCAAACCATCTCAGAGTCGCGCATTGATAAATGGGGGAGTGGCTTGACCTTTGCAAACACTCCTTGCCCGTTTACTGCACTGTTGGCATTGTTGGCTCAATTCCAGGCGGAGGAAATTAAAAAAATTGCCAAATATTTTTAAGAGGAAATGTGACTGAAAAACTACCCACTTAAAAAACTTTGGTTATGGTGAGGAATATCAAAACCTTGGACTTTTTGAAAAATCGGTAAAATCCTTTGTTGCAAAAAGTTTTAAGGAAATAAGAAACAACCTGTAACCCGGGAAAATTTGTCCAAACAATGGGTCATCGCTAAGCCGATCGCCCAGAAATGCCCCCACCAAATTTGATTGCACACTCCCCCACTCTACTCCCAGCGGGCGACTAAATCCTGGGCGGCTTGCCGGTGTTGTTGAACCAATTCAGGGGGAGATGTCACAATTGCATTGTTCATGTAGCGATAGACCCACAGCAAAAACTCCTTAAATGAGCGCCGGGGTAATGGCACAATGTAATCGATATATTCAATTTGGCCGGTCTCATTTTTGGGGCCGAGTTTAATTTTTTGTTGGGGATGGCGACAGTCCCCTTCCCGGATAAACTCCATCACCGGGCTAAAAAATCTCACCTTGACAGGTTTCAACTTTACAGTCCCGGCTAATTCTGCTGCTTGTTCTTCCGGGTCACCCAAATACAATCCCCAGCCATTTTGCAAGAGTTGATGGGCATTTTTCAAACTTTGGGATTGATGTTCGAGGGTGCGCTGCTGAGTGAGCAACTGACAGTAGTCTCCAAAACGGTCAAATCGACCAATCGCCAGATGTCCGGTCTCACAATATTCGTAAATCAAATACCAAGCGATATCATGGTACACCAGTTGCAGGGGCCAGACTCGCAAAGGACCGACCAACCTGCGACCATAGGGGTCACGCTTACGAGACAGTTCGATCGCCTGAGCGGAGGCGATTGCCTGTTCCACGGTTGCTTGCTGATGAAATAAGGTATTTTGATTGTTTCCCCGTTTTATCATTTCCAGAGGGTCGGTCTCCATAATCGCTCGATTCAGATGTTGGCGCACCGGATATAAAAATTGCCCAGGGGTTGCCAATTCCAGCCCGCGCAACCGCCGAGATAACAGGTCATAAAGTTGACGTGCTTGAGGATTGCTTTGGTACTTGCCTTGAGATTCTAAGGCGCACATCATGATCTGCAACTGTTCTACGCTCATTACCCCAGTTCCCAGGTAATATCCCCAGCGATAAATCCGGCGATCAAGGATGCCGTAGTCTCGCAAGCATTGTAAATCTTTGCGAAGGGTGGCGGTTGCCGGGTAGCCTGGAGGCAATTCGATTTCTAAACTCGCCGCCAACTCGCACACTTTTTCCTGTAAGGCTTGCAGCGCATCGCCGGAGTGACTTTCCCGTTCTTCTTCCGGGATATGTCCGACTCCAGGATAGTGAACCAGGGTTGCAATCAGCAACATCAGCCTCTCAAAACTGCTGCGGTCGGAGTAAGGGTGGGGGGTTGGTTTCTTAGCCATACGGTTTACCCTTTTTTTTGGAGAATGTCAAGGTAATGGCAATATTGACACAGTTTATTAACAATGGCGAAATGTGTTGATTTGTAAGGGTTTGTATCGTTTTGCAATAATTTAGATACATATCTTCAAATATCAGACAACCCTAGGAAAAGCTGATAAATTAAGGATTAATCGGGTTTTTGTGCGCCGCGTTGGGTTCGTACATCGCGAGAGTCCTACTCTAATTACATAATGTCACCGGCAAACCTTGCATATTGGAGCAATTGCTTTCCTAGAGAATGAAGCAGAATCCTTATGGCATTCCTAGATGGAGGCTGGGAACGGCAAGAATTTCTAAGAATGACCAAAAAATTGCGTAATTTTTCCCAAATATCCCGATAGGTAAACAGAAGGCGACGGCTTGTGTTAATTCCCCGCCGGTCCATTCATTTCAAGAAAAATCAACAAACCATGACAAATATACCCTATTGGCAAGCGAAGATCTGGGGATTGCTCCATGATCCAGCGCTCAAGGCATTACATACGAATGCAGGACGTGGTAGCGAGGGAGCATGGCGATCGCTGGCTTGCATGGAGGGCTGGATATCCCCGAAAGCTAAGTCTCATAAGGAGTCTGTCTATAATAGCAACTGGTTGAAACAGATTAGCTTGTGCGATTTGATTGCCTCAGCGAGCGATCGCGCTGCCCTGGGTCGTCTGCCCGGTCATAAGGCAGTAGATTATGACAAGAACGGGTTAGAAATCAAACATCTGCTTTCGGGAGCCACACAAACCCTCAAACTAGGGGAGTGGCACGATTTCTTGCTCAATGAGAAGAGCAACCGAAGCAAATGGTTAGCGGAAGTTGAAACTATTTTGATTCCCGACAGTATCCGCACCTGTCCTGATGCACGGCAAGTTTACTGGTGGTTATGGCGCTGCTATCCTGTGGCCCTCTCCCGCGCCCTGGACCAGACGGCGAACCTCTCAGAAGAATCCACGTTGCCCTTACTCCCGGCAGATACTCGGATTCCTGATGCGTCGGTATGGAGTCATACCACCATGACTTCAGCTTTGGCTGGGGCTTTAGCAGGTTATCATTGTGACCCAGATAATTATCCCCGGAAGCGGGCCATCCAAGGCAAAGATTATCACCAATCCCGTCCTTATGTGGGCATTTTTAGCTTTACGCCGGTACAGGAACTCATCAAAGCCAGCCGTAAGATGCGCGACTTTTGGGCGGGTTCTTGGTTACTCCATTATTTGTCTGCTAAGGTCGCTTGGGCGCTTGCTTGGAAATATGGCCCGGATACGCTAGTTTATCCCTGCCTCTATGCCCAACCGCTCATTGATTGTTGGCTGTTGTCAAAATATCCTGGCTTTTCCGAGTGGATTGAATCCCCTAGCGAACGGCAACTGCTCACCGCTGGTTTTCCCAATGTGCTGGTAATGATTCTCCCGGATAACGGGGCGGGTAGCACCGGCAAGGGGCAAGTAAAAAATCCGGTGTGCGCCGCAATGCAACAGGCTGAACAAACCCTCCAGGAAGAATGGCTCAGTTTGGGAAACCAAGTGTTGGCGGATCTGCAAAACACTCAAAAATGGATGCCCAAGCTCAATCCTCATACTTGGTCTGACTGGCTCAAAGCACAATGGCAAACCTATTGGACTGCCCTACCCCTGGGCGATCGCCTTTTGGAACTGCACCAGTCCCCACGTCAACCTCAAAGTTATCAAACTTGGCAAAAGGTCCAAAATCAGTTTGCTCGTCCTACGGAGAATCTACTGCTGGAAGCCGAAGCGCAATTTGTGGCCGAAACTTATCAGAGTAGCGTTCTCGAAGATTGGCGCGATCGCCGCCAACGGTCGCAATCTTATAAAGCCAGACAGCCGAATTTGAATGTGGGTTCTTGGTGGGCCAGCATTTTCGACCAAACCCGGTTTGCGTTGACGGCGGTGAAAAATTCGCGGACTTGGAATATTCCCTCTGCCTTTGGACCCCGGTCTACTATTTCCGGGATAGGTCCGGTAGTCCATAACGGTCCCGATTGGGTCACCGAAGGAGAGACCGCCAAAGATTGGCAGCGGTCGGTCGGATTATTTGATGGGATTGAAGAACTGAATGCCACCGAAGTGCTTAAACGGGGGTTGCACCGGATTCTGCCCGATTTATTGCAGCAACCTCAAACCCGGTTGCAACTTTATTATCCCGACTTGACTTCGGGGGTCGCCGGATGGTTGCGACATCATCCCCAACAACAAGAAGCCCTTGCTTATTATCAGAAGGCTTGCCAAAGTTTAAGCGATCTTCCTTGGATTAAAAACAATTTTAAGGGGGAACCCCAATCTTGGGGAATTCCTTGGATCGCGGACCAACATCCCGAATGGCCTCATCCCCGGATCTTGAATGCCGGATGGTACATTGAAGAGTTTGAACCACAAGCGCAGACAGCCGGGGCGGTCCTGACTAAAACCGAGCAAAAACAGCAGAAACAAGAAGAACTTCGGAAACTGCGTGAGGCTATCAGCCAATGGTTCCCCTCTGGCGCTAATCCCACGGATTGGTATGTCCTCGCCGCTGGCGATGGCGATGGGATGAGCAACTGGCTCAAAGGCGAACCCTTGCAAGCCTATAAGGAGTATATTCCCAAAGCCTTGCAAGACCAAATCCCGGACTTAGCCGTTCGCGAGTCCCTAGAGAAGTTCCTAGAGTGCCAAAAACGTATGGGTCCAGCGAGTCATAACGCCCTGAGTCGCGCCTTGTTGGATTTTTCCAATCAGTTAGTCCCTTATCTGACCGAGGTGCGCCATGCCGGACGATTAATTTATGGTGGTGGCGATGACGTTTTGGCCTACACCAACTTATGGGAATGGGATAGCTGGCTGTGGGATATTCGCCAATGTTTCAAGGGCGGCAGCGACCCGAAAAAGGAATTTGCCCATGACGGAGATTATTGGCGGTGGCAAAGGGAAAAATTGCCCAAAAATCTTTCGAGTAGGCCCTTGTTTACGATGGGTTCGAGAGCCAGTATTAGTTTTGGCATCGTTTTGGCCCATCACTCTGTTCCTCTCGCCATTGCCTTAGAAAACCTCTGGGCAGCGGAAGAGGGAGCCAAGGACCATCGTAGCCCCCAAGGAGAAGTTAAAGATGCGGTGCAGGTGCGGGTCCTCTATGGCAATGGCAATATTCTCAAGGCAACGGCCAAGTTTGAGGTGTTTGATAAGTGGCGATCGCTGTTGGATTTCCCTAAGTTAGATGGCGTTAACTTAGATTTCCCTGCCCTAGATTCTGCCTTATTTGAGCAGGCTGCCCAAGTGTGGAGTCAGCATCCGGTTCCTTGTGCTGACGCCATTGTGCCTTGGAGCATCGCCTTTTGTAGCCGTCGTGAGGTGTTCAAAGGCGATGATGCCTTGAAAGCTAAATTTCAGGGAACCTTGAGCGAATTTCTCACCGGGTTATACCAGACCACCGAAACCCAACATCAAGAAGCCGAGGTCAAAAACTGGTTGAAACTGGCTGCCTTCGTGCTGCGTAGTCGCCAAATCAAAGTAGGAGGTGAACATTAAATGTATTGGTACACAATCACGCCTCTGGACGTGCTGATGTTCCGGGATGCCAAGCCCTTCACCCCCGGGGAACGCGCCTGGGCCGGGAGCATTTTTCCACCCAACGGTCATACCATCGCCGGGGCATTGCGAGGGATTGCAGGAGACCCGGTTAAGTTTCACCTTAAGGGCGTGTTTCTCGCTCATGAGGAGACGCTCTATTTTCCCCGGCCTTTGGGTTTTGTGGGACCTAATCCCTTGCTTCCCCTGGACTGGATGCCAAACTCTCCTTTGTCCCAAGGATTTTGGGATCGACTCCAGCCTTGTCCCTTAGTAAAACCCCGTCTGGAAAGAGATAACGAGCGGGAAGATGACAAACTACCCAAAGGCTACTTTTATCGCCAGTTTTTATCGAGTCAGGCGATCGCCACTTATTTAGAAACAGGACAAATTGCCAAACCCAATTGGCTGACTCAAGACCCCAAGGCTGTCAAACCCTGGACCGTAGAAACCCGCTCTCACAATACCTTGGAAGAAGGGACCCGCCAGGTCAAAGATGCTGATGGCTATTTTGTCGAGAATGCCATCCGGATGGCACCGGGCTGGAGTTTAGCGATCGCTGTTGATAAAGAGCTAGACAGGACGGTGATTCAACTTGGCGGGGAAGGGCATCGGGCGATTTTAGAGCGCTGTCCACCATTGGAGGAGCAATGGCAAGCAATCGCCACCTTGAGCGATCGCAACTTCAAAACATCCGGCAAGGCGATCGCCTATCTTGCCACCCCTGGGGTTTTTGAGCGCAAACAGGATCAAGGCCAAGCTTTATGCCGCGCTTGGCCCTGGGAATGGAAATTAGCTCATGCGGCCAATGGCAATCAAAAACTGGGCAGTTTAGTCAGTGTAGCCACGGACAAAGCCGTAGCGATTAGCTGCCGTGTTCGAGAGAAAGAAACTCAACAAGGGCAAGCTCAACGTAGTATTCCGGCCCCCCAGGTCTTTGCCGCGCCCCCAGGAAGTTTGTACTACCTCAATCAGCCGGAACCTTTGTTCCAGGATAGTCTTACCGCACCCCACCATGTTCAACGTTGGCGACAGTTGGGGTATTCAGAATTGTTGTGGATTTCTTACGAAGGAGCAAATTAATGACCAATTTAGTTTATCTATATCTCTTAGCCCCATTACATACCGGCGGCACAACTCAAGAAGGGAACCTGTTGGGAATTGCCCGTGAATCTCATACGGATTTACCTTATATTCCATCAAGTACGATTCGGGGACGCCAACGAGCTAGTGTGGACAATCGCGTACTTCGCACTCAACTGTTTGGCCCAGACTTGAAAGATTTGGACAATCAAGAGTTTTTGGCAGAATACCAATCCCAAACAGGTAAGACAATCACCCAACTTGAACAAGGGGATGTCTGGATTGGAGACGGCTCTTTACTATGGCTGCCTGTACCTTCCTTGAGTCATGGCGTGATTTGGATTAGCTGCCCGATGTTACTCCGCCGCTGGAAGCGCTTTAATCCGTCGCTGCCTGAAATTCCTGCGGAGTCTTATTTGACCAATGCCAAAAAAAATCAGTCGGGGATTTATCTCAAGGATGCAATTATCAACTCCAATGAGTTGAAAGACTGGAAGGACTGGCAAGCATTTATACCGCAGCATCCAGCTAGTCAAGGTATTGATCGCGTCTTGGTCTTGCCTGACCATCATTGTGTGACGCTAATCCAAATGAGTCTCTGGCGGCAGGTGAAGGTCAAGTTAGATGAGCATAAATCGGTAGAGGGAGGATTTCGCTACGAGGAAGCGATTCCACCCGATAGCGTGATGTATTTCCCCTGGGGTGTTACGTCGCAAGCGAATGGTACTCGCGAAAGTTCTCAGACTGCATTTGAAAATTTGTTGAGTCGCCAAGAAATTATCCAGATTGGGGGTCAAGAAAGTTTAGGACGAGGGTTTGTTCAGCAGTGGTCAACCTGACCTTTTTAGAACTCGTTGGAACAGTCTCGGCTGATGAAAAGGCTGTGTCCCTCTAAACAATTCAGAAATCGGAGCAAGGCTCGTCCAGGCGGGCTATTCCTCAACTTCAGTGCAAGGCTCGTCCAGGCGGGCTATTCCTCAACTTCAGTTTATTGATTCACTTTAGGAGTAACCATGATGACTTTTGACCCCCGGACTATAGCGACTCCCGTTTATGAAGCGCTGTCGGAGTTGCGATCGCAAACTCAAGATAACACTCGCCTTAAAGAGCAGAAAAGTCAAGCTGTTGAACTCTATACCTATCTTTCTACTTGGGGCATGATGCGTCTGAAAGCGGAAGAACAAGCCCTCGGGCAAGAAGGGAAAAAGCAGGTTGTTCGTAAATATTTTGAGTGTTTACAGGCTCTTGCCAATTTGCAAGATGGCAACTTAGCAGGCAATCAGGGCTTAACTACCCTCAAAAACTTAGACACCGACGAATATTTGGGGTTGACCGGATTGGGATTGGCTTTGGCCCGAGAGTTTAGTTTTTGGGCGACTGCTGTTTATCACAATGTTTCTGGAGATGACTAAATCATGGCACCAAATGCAGTCCAACCCCCGAAAAAACCCGAACCCCCGAAAAAACTCCAGCCCCCAGCGACTCCCCTAGCTGGCCCAACTCCTGTCAAAAACACCGCTAAACCCAAACCTCCCCTGGTTATTCCTCCCGTTGGTGCTGGCAATCAAGGTGGTGGCGGTGGCGGGAATTCAAATTCGCCTCCATCTCCCTGGTTATGTGCCGATCGCGAACCGCAGCCCGATCGCACTGCTAGTTTTGTAGAGTATCTGCGCTGGATGCGATCGCCAGATTCTCCACAAAAAGATGGGACGAAGGTGCAGATTCTGCAAATAGCAGAGGAAAAAGCTCAGTATCAGCAACGACTCCAACAACTGTGCGATCGTACCCAAGCGATTGCAGGCAAAGATAATACCTTCCAAGTCAAATGTCCCTGGCGGATTCGGGTTGGCGGACATCGGGGGCCCGAAAGTATTCTGTTGCCTGCTTTTGACGCTTTGGGGATGCCCTACATTCCTTCGGCAACGTTGCGTGGGGTTGCTAGAACCCAGGCGATTCGGGAACGGATGGCAGCAGAGCGGGTGGGCTGGAAGGAAGCCGAAAAGCAGACTGCCCGTTGGTTTGGTTCTTTGGATGCCAAAGGTAGCGATCGCTGCGGAAAAGTGGTCTTTCTTGATGCTTATCCCTTGCCCAACAAAGCTGGGTTAAAGGTGGATATGGCGAACAATATCTGGAAATGGGAGGGGGAGTCCTTGCCTATTTATGACCCTAACCCTAATCCGTTTTTCTCCCTGGAAGAACCTACATTTTTAATTGGGTTACGCTTGGTTAACAATTGCAGCGATGCCAAAATTTTAGACCAAGTTAAAGCATGGTTGGTGACCGGGTTGCAAGGGGGAATTGGCTCTCAAGTTAATAGTGGCTATGGAGAACTCATCCGAGCCGGTGCTGGTCAACCCAAGGATGAATTTTTCCGCCTAGAATTTACCCTGCAAGGTCAACTGATTCACGGACGCCAAAAGTTTACCCAATGGAATTGGAACGATAGACGTCAAGAATGGCAGATGCGCGGACAACCGGATTCAGAAGTTCGCCCGATCGCCTTTAAATCGATGTTGCGCTATTGGTTCCGCAGCTTTACTTTGGGTGTCTTACCCCCAGAGGAAGTTCAGCGCTGGGAAGCTCAATTCTTTGGTGGCATTAACCCCAAGCAATGGGGATGGCTACGAGTTGAGATTTTAGAGGGGAAAGTCACTCAAAGAGAACCCAGTCCTAACCACCAAGGAAAAAATGACGATTGTGGTGAACAGGTGGGAATCCTCGTCCTGCGCTATTCCCCCGAAGCACCTGGTAACCGGCAACAGGCGATCTCTTCTTTGTTCAAAACTCTCACTTGGATGATGTTTCATTTAGGAGGAATCGGACAAGGGGCGCGGCGTCCTTGTTATTCCCGCCAGAACCGCGAACGAGCGCCCTGGTATCGAGGGTCTACGTTATACCCCGAAACCAAAGATTCCTTCTGGAACCTACCGGATACTATCCAGGAATTTAAGCAACGTTTTCAACAGCGGTTGCAGGAATTTTACCAAGCTTTAAACCAGGTGACTCAGCTTGCTGTAAATCCCCGTTCACCGTTACAAGTGGGACAAGTCACCAGCAATCGTTGGAGTGAAGCGGTTGATCGCAATTGTCGAATAGTTGTTGTTTCGGGCCAAAACCAAGATAAGCCTTATGCCTTAAATCTTCTTCACCAAGAATTCCATAACCTGGAAAACAATAAGAACTTTGATCAGGCTAAAAGTTTGTGTGGTGGGGTTCAACGCGGAGCAGTTCCGTCTCCTATTTGGATAGCTGATTTAGATGCTTATCAAGTCGTGACCGTGTTTGGTGCAACCGCAGATCCGCGTAAAAACTACCTTAATTTGTTAAGACAACCCGCTCAAATTTGGCCGATGACCTAGGTTTAATTTTTGTTGGTGATTGGCAAATTTTCTCATCATTTGGGTGAATAAACTCTAATTTTAAAAGCCATTTTGGACAAATATGACTACTCTTGATTTGTCCAACTGGCTTTCTCATTCAGGTTTTTTACTGGAATGAATAGCAATTTCTGAGGGGCTTTTATTGAGAAGGCACTTAAACTTTAGGATGGATGGAAAAATCATGATGAAAACAACTGCACAGATCGAAATTGAGCGCGTTGATACATTAATCATTACTGTTGGAACTCGCCAAGTCGGTTGGCGGAGTAAAGATGGGGTAGTTCGCTGTTTTGGGGCGGATGGTGATCGCGGTCATCCTCCCCATATTAACCAGTTGTATCAAGAACTGGGGATTGAGCGGGGTTTTTATGAACCGAGCATAACCTCTATGTCTTGGAGTGTCCGAGATTTGGGGTCTCGTTACTATGAATATTGTCAAGAATGGTTGGGGGGTGATTTTAGTTCGGTTGAACTGTTACTGGACCATAAAATTATTTCCGATAGTGTGACTAAAGGGCTGAACCATATCATCCTTTGGGCAACGAATCAGCCAGAAACAGTGCCTTGGAATTACCGGCGGGCTGATACCTGCTGGTTGGCGCAGTTGATGAAAGGCAAGATTAACATGACGTGGCCTGGAGTCAAGGTGGATGTCTTGGAGTTGAAGGTAAATGCTAATGATCGTCATGCAATTCGGGAGGAGTTTGAGAATTTTATCTGGCCTTTTGCCCTAGAGCAGCGGGAAAAGTCTCCCCTGAATGAATTTGTCTTGATGATTGAAAATAAAGGGTCTATTCCGGCAATTGCAGAAAGCCTGGAAATCTGTGCGGCGGCCTTAGTGCGCGAGTTTCAGGTGATTAATGCCTCACCAATTGAGCCGCCTAATTCCTATCCCGCAAGTGAAAACGGGATGTTGTCGGCAGTCCTTTCCCAAACTTATGAAATGGTTCCCTTGAGCGAATATTTTTGGCCGCTAGAGCGCTCTCGTATAATTTCAGCCTGGGAACGAGGGGATTTTCAGGAAGCTCAAGTCTGGTTATCAGCCCATCAAAGCCGCCATAAGCCGTTATATCAGCTTGCCGGATACTTAGCACTTTCGACCAATTGGGAAATTGTCCGGTTTGCTCAGAACAAACAAATTGAGAATGGGTGGCTGCGATCGCGCCTGGTGGAACAACTGGCCGGGGCCGAACAGGTGCAGCAATGGCGCGATCAGCTGTTGGAGTTGCGAACCAATCCAGGTTTGCAAACCTGGGAAACGGTGTTTTTAATTGAATTGCAATTAAAGCGCCAAAACTATACCACCACCTTTATGCAATTTTCTCAAACTGTCGAGCGATTGCTTTATCTTCGGAGTGAGCAAGAAAATTGGTTAGGAAAAAATATTATCAGCCTCCCCCCTAATTTTGACCCTTATGGGAAACCCTATCAACCGGGTTTTTATGGCTTAATTAATGGGTGGTGCAAGCTGGAAAATATCCGTGAGTCAGATAAGTGGTACAAACTGCTACATGGGATTCGGTTTAAGCGCAATGATTTGATTCATAAAGCAACTCCAGTAACCTTACAGGAGATGCAATTGCTCTGGTCAAACAATGGATTTCCGAAGGTTTCTGAGAGTCCAGAATTTTTGATGAAATTAATCGTTGAAAGTCTCCGAAAGGTCTGCGATCGCCATTTGCAAATTCCTCAACAACCGCTATCGCGCTCATTATATGCTTGGGCACTAGAGATTTTACGCTCTGAGGTAGGTTCCCTCTAAGGTTTCACGAAACCCCAACTTTTCGGAGGACTCTGTTCATCTCTGCGACAAGTATGATCGCCCCCCGGTTGATTCCCCTCAACGTTCACGCCCCATCCACCTAGCGCTGCCCCAAAATTCCGAAAAAGCGGCCAGAATTTATCTATCTTTCATCAATCAGGAGTCAAACTCATGTATCTATCAATGCGTGGAATTCTCATTCGTCATATTGCCGTCGCTTGTATTAATGGCATAATCACCTTAATTATTCTGCTGATTGCGCCTTTAGGATTAACCGCTGTTATCACCAATACTATAATGGTGGTTTTGTCCACATTAGTAACTTCAGCTTTTGTCGATGGGGTGGTGCGTTTTTTAAATCCTGGTGAAACGGAAATGCTGCGAAATGCTCAAGCTCAAAAAGCTGCTTCAGTAATCCCCAATCGCAATTATGATGAACTAGACCGTCGTCCCTAATGTTTCCATTTGTAGGGGCATTCGATTAAATTGCCCCTACAGACAAGATTTGGGCGTCAAAGATATCTGTATCAAAACTATTAATTTGTGTGTGAGCTTTGTCCTAAAATTGAGTTGGTTTTTGAGCAAAATGCTCGACAAACGGGAGTTAAGCCAATTTTTATTATTTTCATGGCAATTTATTATGCAGACTTTATATGTTTCTCAGCAAGGTTGCTATGTTTGTTTAGATGGCGAACTCTTGCTCGTTAAACGGCGCAATACCATTTTAAATGAAATTCAATTGCCCCTGTTAGAAATGATTCTGGTGTTTGGCAAATCTCAAATAACCACCCAAGCGATTAGAAGTTGCCTTTGGCGGAATATTTCCATTGCTTATTTATCGCGGATGGGATACTGTTATGGCCGGATTCTGCCCATTGAACGCGGGTATCGGCAACTGTCTCGGTATCAACAAGAATTGAGCTTGGTAGACCGCTTAATTGTAGCACGGCGCATCGTCCAAGCTAAACTAAAAAACTCTCGGGTGATTTTGATGCGCCAACAACGGCGACAAAATTCTGACGTGGTTGCTTTTGCCATTCAGAGTTTGGATTATCTGACGACCAAAGCTGGAAAAGCAGAACGAATCGACCAATTGATGGGGTATGAAGGGACTGGCGCGGCCCAATATTTCTCGGCTTTTGGATACTGTCTTAACTCTCGCGATTTTGTGTTTGCCGGTCGGTCCCGCCGTCCTCCAGGGAATGCGGTCAATGCCATGTTGTCCTTTGGATATCAAGTGCTGTGGAATCATCTGCTGACGCTGATTGAACTGCAAGGACTTGACCCCTACTCCGGTTGTTTGCATGAGGGCAGCTATCGTCATGCGGCCCTAGCTTCAGATTTAATCGAAGAATTTCGCGCACCCTTGGTTGATTCGCTAGTTTTATATCTAGTAAATCGCAATATCATGGATGTGCGGGATGATTTTGTTTACAAAAATGGCGGTTGTTACTTGAATGAGTCTGGACGACCTAAGTTTTTGAAAGCATTCCTGCAACGCATGGAAGAGACGGTTACTGATGATTTTGGAGAAGCTCAACCAAAATGGGATTTGCTTCATCAACAAGTTAAGGAATACAAGCAATTTGTCTATGAACCTATCAACGGATACTCCCCGTATCAGATTCGCTAAACTTTTGCCAAAATTATAAATTTTGGTTTTCTTTTATCTTACAATGAAAATAGAGCCAATAAAAAATGATGAGTCTAATATTTCCACCCACAAATTCTGAACTGACATACAATCGCTGATGCTGTTTTATGTGGTGGTTTACGATATTCCTGACAACAAACGGCGCAAGAAAGTTCATGATTTGCTAGAAGGCTATGGAAAATGGGTGCAGTATTCTACCTTTGAATGCGTCCTAACTCGTTCTAAGTTTGATGAACTCAAGAAACGACTGGGCGATCGGCTCAACCTAGAGGAAGACAGCATCCGGTTTTATCCCCTTTCCCGCCATACCTCCGCCCGAGTTGAAACTTGGGGCGTGGGTCCAGCGATTGCTGAATACCCGAGTTCGGTCATTGTTTAATGGACCGAGTTAGTTCATTGGCCCCAGTCCTTCAGGAATTGAGTCCCTTCCGTTCTGGGAGTCTTTGCGAGGCTCAGTCAAAATCGCTGAAACGACCAAAACCTGTTGGGAGCCTCGCAGCCTTGCTGGGTAAGGGTTCTAGGTGTTAGATAGAGGTGCTTTTATGACCAATGTAGCAACAATTTTCCTGAGCTTCGCAAAACGCCTCTGGACTTCCCACCCAGTAAGGGTTACAATCGGGGTATCTCCCTACTCGCTAGGGAAATTAGTTGATTGGAAACCTTTTTGGGTCTTTAGAGCTACAGTATTGTAGTACTTTTGCTCCCTACTCGCTAGGGAAATTAGTTGATTGGAAACTAGCTCTAGAGCTAAGGCTTGCTGCCCTAACGCATAGAACTCATATTCTCCCTACTCGCTAGGGAAATTAGTTGATTGGAAACAATTATTGGTTCATGAGCCAAACAGAGAATTCTTCAAACTCTCTCCCTACTCGCTAGGGAAATTAGTTGATTGGAAACCATAATCAATCGTTGCTCCTTGTCTATAGCCCGAGGTTGGCTCCCTACTCGCTAGGGAAATTAGTTGATTGGAAACCTGAAGTCGAGGGTATGTTTGCACTTGTTGAGTTAGAGGATTCGCTCCCTACTCGCTAGGGAAATTAGTTGATTGGAAACTGCAATACAGAATCTTAGACTTCAGGTCTAGAATATTTAATCTCCCTACTCGCTAGGGAAATTAGTTGATTGGAAACTGGATAGGACAGGTAGTGGCTTTGATACCGTCACCACGTAACTCCCTACTCGCTAGGGAAATTAGTTGATTGGAAACCTAGAAGATTCATTTCTTCTAGGCTTATTACTTTATACAGACTCCCTACTCGCTAGGGAAATTAGTTGATTGGAAACTATGGGGATAAGCGTCGCTGACTTAGTTCAAATACTCCCTACTCGCTAGGGAAATTAGTTGATTGGAAACAATCTTGTTTGAAGAAATGTAAAACTAAATTCTTAACTTCAACTTTCAATTTGTAAGTTTCTCCCTACTCGCTAGGGAAATTAGTTGATTGGAAACCCATTTTTGCTTTATTCCCCTTCCAAGCAAGAAAATGTCTCCCTACTCGCTAGGGAAATTAGTTGATTGGAAACCATGTAAGCTGCCTCGTATAACTAGAAAGTTAGTTACTCCTACTCCCTACTCGCTAGGGAAATTAGTTGATTGGAAACAACTTCAGGTAATTCAATTGCCTTAGAGATTCCCACAATCTCTCCCTACTCGCTAGGGAAATTAGTTGATTGGAAACACAGTGACTAGGGCGCTTGATGTCAGCATGAGCCCAACCACTCCCTACTCGCTAGGGAAATTAGTTGATTGGAAACACTACTCCGAATTCGACATTCCAGTTAGCCACCCCTCCCTACTCGCTAGGGAAATTAGTTGATTGGAAACACAATCTCAACGAGGTTACCGTAAGGTTTTAAGCTCCCTACTCGCTAGGGAAATTAGTTGATTGGAAACAACTTCGTTTAACTTAGGTAATGCTGGGGCGCTTACAGCACTCCCTACTCGCTAGGGAAATTAGTTGATTGGAAACAGGTGCTGTTAAGCTACCTGGCGTTTATATGTCTTTCAGGTCTCCCTACTCGCTAGGGAAATTAGTTGATTGGAAACCTGGAAGGTCGTCTTCGTAGTCCGGATAGAAACACTCCCTACTCGCTAGGGAAATTAGTTGATTGGAAACACGCTTGATACCGTTTTGCGTAATCCGGTAACTCTTTAGAGCTCTCCCTACTCGCTAGGGAAATTAGTTGATTGGAAACTTAGAAGCGTTGGCCTCAAACTGTTGGATAATTTGTAAGCTCCCTACTCGCTAGGGAAATTAGTTGATTGGAAACTTGACTAACAAAGTTGAGTTAGACATTTGAATTTCCTCTACTCCCTACTCGCTAGGGAAATTAGTTGATTGGAAACTTGCCAGAAGGCATATTGCGGCGGACAACGGAGGTAGAGACGGAACTCCCTACTCGCTAGGGAAATTAGTTGATTGGAAACTTAACTTGAGGCTAGAAGCAAGTATTTTATCCCCCTGGAACTTATGGTTACTCCCTACTCGCTAGGGAAATTAGTTGATTGGAAACGCTTCAATCATGGAACCAGGCTCGATGAATAACTTCTTCTTCTCCCTACTCGCTAGGGAAATTAGTTGATTGGAAACAATTGATGAATAGAGCTTATGCTTTCTTACGGTTCATCATCTCCCTACTCGCTAGGGAAATTAGTTGATTGGAAACGAGAAGTCTTTTCGTCAACTTTGAACTTCACGGACCTCCCTACTCGCTAGGGAAATTAGTTGATTGGAAACTTCAATTGTTAGAGAGTTTCCTTTAACTAAACTTTTATCTCCCTACTCGCTAGGGAAATTAGTTGATTGGAAACAATGTAACTTCTATCAAGATTTGGAAACATTAGTTCACTCCCTACTCGCTAGGGAAATTAGTTGATTGGAAACTACCTGTAACGTTCCCAACTTACGGGGAATGAACTGGTCCCTCCCTACTCGCTAGGGAAATTAGTTGATTGGAAACTCAAGTTCAACGCCTCACTGAATCCGAACTGTTTGTTATCTCCCTACTCGCTAGGGAAATTAGTTGATTGGAAACATATCATCTCCTGTACGAACATACTCACCTAAGCGGATTTGACTCCCTACTCGCTAGGGAAATTAGTTGATTGGAAACTACTGAAACCGAACTGTTTGTTATCAGTTGAGGCTTCATCTCCCTACTCGCTAGGGAAATTAGTTGATTGGAAACTTTCACAAGAGATTGCAACAATTTTTTGACGCTCTTTAACCTCCCTACTCGCTAGGGAAATTAGTTGATTGGAAACCACTCGTATCCTTCCAATCCCCCGCAACGAGCTACACTCCCTACTCGCTAGGGAAATTAGTTGATTGGAAACTAGCAGAGTGCAGTGGTTGCGATCGCCGCCCCTACTCCCTACTCGCTAGGGAAATTAGTTGATTGGAAACAAAATACCTTCTTTCAGCAAGGCAGCCTCTTCCTTAGCCTCCCTACTCGCTAGGGAAATTAGTTGATTGACTTAGGATGCAGTGTGATAGAGAAATATTAGCGGGAATAACCTCATGGCTTGGAAAAAAAAGGTGTTAGTTGGAATTTTACTCCTGCTACTTGCAGGGGTAGTCTGGAACATTTACGAAACTGCCACTATTGGCAAAGGCAGTGATTTAGAACGTTTAGCTGATGAATTAGATAACAGGTAACTAGCAATTTCCTACTAGATGGGAAAATTAATTGATTGGAAATTTCAGCGATTACTTTAATTCATGGAATCAGCTTGCTGTGGCTGCTTTTACCTATTGTATAAGTAGCCAATCAACACCCCATTTGTACTCGTAGAAAGGTATCATTCAATGAAATACACAACTCTCAAATACCTGTTTTTGTTAGGACTAACCATAGCACTCCTTATATTAGAGTTATATCCTGAAGCAGTTGCTTGGGTGAGTTTTTCAGTTCAAACTCCCTTGATTGATTATTATCATTATGAAGGCAAAAAAAGAGCTTGCCTTGTAATGATAGCGGGTATTATATTTGCCATAGTATGTTATGCAATGGAATGGAAATTGGCTTTCGTTATATGGTGTCTTAGTGTGCTTGGATCTGGAATGTTTCTCCGTTCCTTCTAAAAGCGGTTTCTTTTTCTTCATCATGCAGCAGTTGCAAAAGATAAAGCTATCTACCTGAGCGCCATCTATTGTGCTAATTTCGTTAAGGTGGCGATCGTATCCTAAGAAATTTAGCTGGAGTTTGATAAGATGCCGCACGTCGTTGGTGGAGCCTGCGCGTTAGCACTAGCTATGTCGCAGGCCATCGCTAACCGAGCCATCTACAGTCCACCACATAGATCAAGAACAACAACCCCTTTGCCACGCAAACCAGCCCGGGATACCTCGTTGGGTAAGGGTTATAATTTTTGCTATCCCCACTCGCTGGGGAAACCAATTGATTGGAAACGTTAAAACAAAGTCTTTAATTGAAGTCTTATACGAATGGGAGATGCGACTGTTGACACAAGAGTAGATTTCGAGTAATATAGTTTTTGGAGACACCTCTACCGCATAGAGTAATGTCCCCAGCCTGACGCTCTAGCAGTAAAGTTATCCCCCCAGCCCAAGGGTTAGGGCAAAATTTTCTATGGTGACCGAGACTAGGTCGTTAAAACAAAGTCTTTAAGTTGAAGTCTTATACGAATGCGGAAATCGAAATAAGGCTTCGACTCCCCTCCAATTCGCAAATAAAAACTTAAAAACTTAGGGCTTCCGTAGCGACAAAAGCTCTACATTTTCAATTTTTGGAAAACTCAAAAGACACTTTTTTAAAACTTAAATTTGTGCGACAGACTTACTATCCTCACTCGCTGAGGATATTAGATGGATTGAAACTTCAGTAGTATCGCCGCCAGTATGGGGTTATACTGGTTCAAAGTCTCACTTGTTCGGGATACTACTTGAAGGAAAAAAGGTGTGCGATTTATGCGATGTCTAATTCATAACCAACGGGAAAAACTAATTAAAACTAGCCCGTAAAGTTAGCTTCCTAAGTAACCCTTTGATACAAGTAAAACTTTGGTCCTGTAAGGGACACCATGACTCGTAACTTGTCCACACATCGATAGGCTCGGAATTTTAAGAATGAAGCTGGCATCAAGCCGTAATTAGAACCAAGGCAGATAAGTACACTGGCGGTAAGGGGGAAACAGCATGGGTAAACGGCGTTTGAGTAGCAATCGTACAGAAACTTACGCTAAGGCTGAAATCCTTACTGGGTAATACTTTTAGCTTTCAGAATCTTCTGTGCTTATGCTAGTCAAAGATGGAGCGGTTTTTTGCCTATGTCGCTTCACAATGTCATTAACTGTAGTCTTACTCAGCAGCTATCAGCTTTAGGTTTGGTAGTTAATGTGCTGGTTTTATGGAATACCTATTACATGAATACCGCCTTGAATCATCTCCGCCTTCAAGGAACACCGCTCAAGGCAGAAGATATCGCTCGGCTATCTCCTCTGGCCTATTCTCATATCAATATGCTGGGTCGCTATCACTTTAATTTGCCTTCGGAGTTGCTTGATGGAGGGATGCGTCCCTTACGTGACCTCAATGATTTCCCAGAAACATGGGGTGAAAACCCTTGTATGTAAGGCTTTTAGCCTTAGCATAAGTTTCTGCCTGGTTGCTATTCAAACCCCTAAACTGGTTCTATAAAAGCGTTAATACCATAAGTTGCAATGTGACCCCAAAGTGCTAACTTTGGTCCATTAACCCTCACATCATTTTTAAGAGTAATAGCCCTTATTTCATCTGAGATAACGCTAAAAAACTACCTGCTCTAACCTGCCCAAGTCGTCAAGAGATGGAGCGAACAAAACTTACATTCGAGTGAACAAAAGTAGCGCGAGAAAAACAGACGGAAACGCTAGAAGTTCCCAAAAAACTAGGATATCTGCCCTACCCAAATGGAAGCGACTTATGCTCACGCTGACTTAAAATAACCAGACGGCTCCCATCCGGCTGCTGACGATTGCACCATACCAGACCAGCACCAGAGTCCTCAACCTGAAATGCTTGACACTTTCGTCTAAGACTTACATCGTTCTGGCACAATTGGCCCCCACCTAAAACAGAGTGGTCCTATTTTCGCTGGAAAAGATGGCTTTTTCCTTGGGTGCGATCGCCTACGACATAGCTCCGCTTACCGCTCAATCAGCCAGCAGACTGATCGCCTACCAACGACGGCCAATTTCGCCGATGTTGCATCGTTCGGCAGTTTCCTTGAGAGTAAGCTAACCACCTCATCAAAATCGTTACAATCAAGATAGGGCAATGTTTTTTTGGGAGTGAACACAAGTTCCCTCTAAAATCGATTTCTTATAAATAAGCTGACTTGTGTTCACCCTATCCCAATGGAAAAACCGGATCTTTGTTGGTGGCGGATTCGATGGATGCCGCACAGCCCAGCTATGCAGTAGGCTCTCGTCAACTGGTCAGGAACCAAACATTATGAGGAGACTAGGATTTGTCAATTATGGCTTTGTTCAGTGCGATCGCCAACTGGCGGGATGCCATTTGAATTTGCCCAGAAGCAAGTCGGTAGATGCGATCGCCAACAGGTGACGAAATGGACGCGACGCATCGCGATGGCAGCAGAGAAAGCCCATGCCGGATTCGACAGAATGCGGTAAGCCCAGCCTGGGCATAGACGATCGCTTTTCCCAGTTATCTAGGCTCCACCAGTTAAATCAAGAGCAAGAGTCCTTTGTCCAAAGCCTTAATTAGACCTATCCGAACCGCGTCGAACTAGCCACGATTTCCCAGGATGCGATCGCCAACCTAATCATCTAGGCTCCACCAGCTAAATCACACACACCAGTCCTTACCACTTGTCTCGAACTAGCCCTGATTCCCCACACTGCTGCCAACCCCAAGGAAATCGCTGAAACCGTAGCAGAATTAGACTTTTCCAGGGTGATCACAAGTCATCTGTCAAAGTCATCTCTTATAAATAAGCTGACTTGTGATCACCCCCACGCCCCACTAATTCACCTGCCCAGTCGGTCTGAGCAAAATCTCGTTCACGTTCACCCGCTGCGGCTGAGATAGCGCAAACCCGATCGCCCCCGCCACATCCTCCGGCATCAGTGGCTCCCCGATGCCCTCTTGCCAACGCGCAATCCGCTCCTGCATGGCCCCACTTGCAATCGCGTCATAGAGTGGCGTCTCGACCCAACCCGGTTCGACCACGGTCAAGCGCACCCCGCTCTTGCAGAGTTCCTGCCGCAACGCTTCCGAGAACGCCCCCACACCCCACTTGCTGGCATTGTAGGCACTCACCCCAGCCGAAGCCGTCCGACCCGCCACCGAGGAAACATTGACGATATGTCCGCACTGCTGTTCTTGCATAACCGGGGCCACGGCATGGCAACAGTACATCGTCCCAAGCAAATTCACCTGAATCAACTGCTGCCAGCACTCCACACTCGCCTCAACGGTCGGAGCCACATCAATCAGTCCGGCAGAGTTGACCAGGATATCGATTCGTCCAAACTTGTCCAGGACCGTTTGCACCATTTGTTGAACTTGTTGGCAATCGGTAATATTCGCGGGAATGGCGACTGTTGTGCCGCTGCTGCTGAGAATCTGGTCGGCAAGTTGTTGGAGGCGATCGCCATTCCTTGAGACCAGCGTGACTTGGACGCCCGCCTCAGCCAGTAGCAGTGCGGTGGCCCGTCCGATGCCCGAGGAAGCGCCGGTGATGATGGCCGTTTTGTGGGCAAGATTTATCATTAGTTATGCAGCAGAGCGAGTCGGGTTAGGTTCGGGCAGCAGTTCCCAGTTATCGGGGCGAGACACGACAATTCGCATGGGAATTCCCAGGTGGTCTTCGACGAAATAAAAGTCAGCCCACACACCAATAAAAGAACCGTTCACGCGCCGGATTTTGTGGTAGAACTCGCCGATGAACTTGTCCCGGTGGAGTAAGCTATAAAGTTGCTCGTGATAGTCCCACGAATCTCGCCACAGAGCGCGATTGTCGAACGAGCGCGGGTCGGTCATCTGGTGGGCTGGGACAATCACCCTAGCGCTCGAATACAAATCGTTGGTGTAGATTACCCGGTCATCGACCATGCTGGCTGCCATCACCGCATAACCATCGGCACGTTTGGTCCGCATGAAGTCGATAACGCGCAAGTAGTTGGCATCAGCTAGGGCTGAGTTATTTTGATTATCGTTTTGCATAAAATACCATCCTTGAGTTTTCAAAATGTCGAGCAAATGGGTCGCAACGGGTTCAAACTCGTTCGGGGAAAAACAACGATTAAATGTCAGCAATTTGAGGGGGTCGAAAATCGGGGCGACGGGTTGCAGGTTATGGCAGATGCCAACGTGGGGGACCGGACGCAGGGATAAGCAATCCGACAGCATCACCACACAAACACACAGCCGCTCTACATTGACAAGCAAGTTATCCGCAACGGCGACCGAAGCACAGTCGATGGACAACCCAAACCCAGAGCGAATGGAAACGTCTGCCGCTTGGTCCAGCAACCCCAAGCGCACCAGCAACTCGCAAAAAACTAGCTCCACTAACCGGCTGCGGAATGCCCAAGTCAGCAGCCAAGTTTGACTAGCCGTTGTCCGTAAAGCCTCAATCCAGCGACTTGATTCCATTGCCCCCCTTCGCCCCCACATCTTCGATTGGCTCGTCTGGTTCCTCCTGTGGGCGACTGGCACTGAAGAAATCCACATTGCCCGCTCTTAGGGCCAACAACTCATCATGACTATAAAACTCGCCTTGAGCATTTCTGAGCAAACAACCCACCCACAAGACCTCGCCGTTATCGGGTAGCAGCTTCCCCGAGGCGATCGCAGCAGCCGTCTGTTTGTCGAATCGCCCACCGGACTTGAGGTAGAGTTGTTCGCTCAGTTGCTCCCGGGACAATCCCGCATCTAGCCGGTATTCTTCGAGCTTACGAAACAGCGGATTATGCTGGAACGGACGCGATTCGAGCAACCCCAACTCCTGCATTCGGTGTTCCAAAGTCGTGATGCGATCGCCTAGCAAGATTTTCACCCGTTCAGCCACTTGCATCACTGAGTCTAGGTCTAGCAATGACGCGAGGGCCTCGACCACCTCCACGATATCCCAAGGTCCATGCCGACTCATTTCGGTTTGGAGTGTGGTTAACCGTTTAAGAATGGCTTGCAAGGCTTCGACGGCTTCTAGCCAAGTGAGTTGGTCAATCCGTTTAAAAAAGCTCTCCTTCGAGGCTGGCGCTTCCTCTTGACCGAGTTCGTGGATGGATTCTTCAGAGCAGGTCGCTTTAAACTCATCCCAGGATAGCGCCCCGCTCAAAAACTCGTCCAACGACTCTCGCGGACATCCGAGCAACGAGACAATTCGGGCTTTCGTTTCTTCCTTGAGCGTGTTGGTTTTGCCCTTAGTCCATTTGCTGATAGCAGCAGGAGTCAAGCCCAAAACCCGAGCTAGAGCCACATTAGACTGCTCTGGCAATAACTGCCTCATCTGGAAGACCAAAATTTTGATTCGTTGGGGATTGACTTGCGACAACGGACTACCTGCACAAACGCGCCAGTTAAATCTTAACTTTCATCAACTCCTTAACTTGCTTGACACTTGGATTTGTTAGTTGATACAGTTAATATTAACTGTATCAACTGCAAGGGAGCCAGCATCATTTCGCAACCCTCGGGCATCAGTCCGACTCAGGAAGCGCGGCGATGGCTCCTAGTCAGTGCTTGTCTCGGGTCACCAGCCCACAAACAAAAAAAGCGGGTACCACCCCGCTCGAACAAATAAAAAACTACCTTCAACTTATCATGAGCGCCCAACAACTTGCCACGGCTAGTCCTTTTAGCCAACTGCCCCTTGACCTGCCGTTCGAGTATGATTACAGCACCCTCGGTTCCGAAGCCTTGCAGCGTCAAGCCAAAGCAACCCTGTCCCAGTTCTTCGGATTCGTCCAACACACCTTTGTTAGCGGCCTAAAAATCGGTCGCAGTTTCCGGCGTCTGTTGCATGAACTCTGCCTCGAACATGGACTCAGCCAGGGAGAGCAACGGTTTGAAGACTGGCTGAGTTCGTCCGACTTTGGCGGTTCAACTTGGATGGCCCGCGCCCTGATTCAAGTTTCGGAATGGTTCGACAGCCAACGTAAACGCATCCAACGGCTCATTCTTAAGTCGGTCCAGTCCTGGAGCATCAGCGCCCTGAAGGAACTCACGAAAGTCAGCGATGAGCATCTACTCGTCAAACTGCTCAAAGCGGGCAAGCAGACGGTCACCAGCATCCGCAAAGCTCGTCACAGCAGCATCACGTTAGGGCAACCCGTCAGTGAAGCCGATTGGGAACTGGTGGCGGACAAATTCCAAGCCGATGAGGATGCAGTCGCCACCTTGCAAGCTGAAGCCCAGCGGTTGGCCCAGGTCACCAACTCACCGGTATTGACGGACCATCTGATTGAAGCCATCCAGACTTTAACTGAGTGGGACATTGCCAAGTTGATGCAATCTGCCTCCAGGACTAACAAGGCTACTCCTGCCATCGCTTCGTTCATCGCCAACGCTGGGGAACCGGATGAAGTCATCGAGGAGGCTCAACTCAACTGGATAGAACGTGGGTTGGGGCTAGACGAAGCAGGCTCGGACCAATTTCGCTCCTGTGTTCGTAACCTAGCGCGGCAAGAAGCTGGGGAAAGTGGCGACATTACTCCTCGGCATCGCCATGTCCAGCAGGCCCTACAACTGCAAAAACTCGCGCCGGTGGTTCCTCAACCTCAGCAGTCCGATCGCCTTGTCGAACTGGAACGGCAAGTCAAGGACCTGAGCGCCCAACTCAAGGAGGCAGATAAGGCAGCGGCCCTGATTCACGCCCTCCAAGCCCAGCGCGATCGCCTCGAACGAGAAAACCAACAACTGCAAGGGTTCATCCAGGAGAACGCGCAGAAAGATTTAGAGATTCATTTGCTCCAACAACAGATTGAACACCTCGAAACCACCCGGTCGGATGAGGTCTTGGAACAGTTGAAAGAGCAGAATCAGCAGTTATTGATTCAACTGGAGGAAATGCAACAGCGCTATGAAGCATTAGTTTCAGAAATGGCTGTCAAAGAATCCAGCATGAAATATGCCGATAATTCGCAGTTGACTGCCAAAGTCATGGCCCTGGAGATTCAGTTGGCTGAGGCCCATCGTGCTCTTGTACAACAGAAACCTGCCCCTCAACCCCTCACTGTGGGTTCTTACGTTCGGATTGTCAAGCATGACAACCGTAAATATTGCGATCGCCTGGGTCAAGTCGTCCAATTGCCAGAGGAAAGCGATACCTTAAACCGCTTCCAGGTGCAGCTTTCGGGTGAAAAAACGAGAATTATTTGTTACGGCGAACAGATGGAGCGAGTGGAAGTCTTTTTGCCACCGGCGGATACTTTTGTCCCCGTAGAAGAAGCCCAACAGCAAGTCCGTTCGGTCGCTGAAGAAAAACAGTTGCAGATTGAGGAGTTGCAATCTTGGTTGGCGCAAGCCACCGAGACAATTGCCCGCTATAAAGACCCGCAAAAAAATCCGCAGGTGTTGCAGTGGCAGGAGCAGGTCACCGAACTCAACACCAAGCTTTATGACACGAAAAAACAGCTAACGCAACTTCAGCAAGAAAATCAAGAACTCAAAGAAAAAATGGGTTGGGAATTGTCACCGTTGGGTCAAATGCAACGCTCGTAAAAACAGCTTTGACTTTCGACATTTTATTAGCTGAGATAAAACTCAGATAATAATTGCCTTACACCCAAGCCATACAAAAGGTTTGCGGGTAAGGGATGGAAGTGTTCATCAATCCTAAGCTACCCAAAAAATATCCGCTAATTATTCTCATCAAATCAGGAGATTTTTTTATGTACGCAGTATCCAACCCGAGCAATCAATCTACTCAGCAGGCAACCCAAGCCATAATAACGATGAGCCCGGAAGAATTTTGTGACCGATTTTTGCCGTTGCGTCATCCCAGTGACAAACTCAACGCTCGCTCTGGCCGTCGTTCCCGTTGTCTCCGGTTTCTGTCGGCTGTTTTGACTAAGTTCACGGGCCAACCTATTTTAGAGTCGCGCATCGATAAATGGGGTCCCGGGTTAACTTTTGCAAATACTCCTTGCCCATTCACTGCACTTTTGGCATTGCTGGCCCAATTCCAAGCGGAGGAAATTAAAAAAATCGCCAAATATTTTTAAGGGGGAATGTAACTGGAAAAGGACAGTCGCCCCTCGAAAAATTTCGGTTATAGCGAGGAAAATTGAAGCTCTGAATTTTCTGAAAAACTGCCCCTGGTGTTCGGGGCAATCATTCAAGTGCCACCGAGATTTATCGCCTGAGAATTAAATCCCATCACTTGGATATTTCCATCAGATGTATGAGCAACTGAGATGGAATCAAGTCGCAGTTTGAAGGAAAAAATATTCATGTCAAAAAAGTTTTAATTCAATTGTTCACAAAAAAAGCGCGACCGAACCCATAGGCCCGACCGCGCTCATCAAGATGCAACGTAAATTTAGAAATCGTTAGGGCTGGAAGTAGAAGAAGTGTCGGAATCTGAATCAGCAGGTTTGCTTCCAAGAAGTTCTAAGCGACGGCCTTTTATGACAGGTCGAGAACGAATTTCTCCGGTGTTGGGGTCGATCCATTCATCTAACTTAAAAGAGCCAGAAACACCGACTGTAGAACCTTTTTGTACATAGTTGGCAGCTACTTCCGCTGTTTTACCCCAAAGTTCGACAGCAAACCAATTGGGTTGGTCTGAGCGAGAGTTTCGATTTACGGCAACAGAAAATTTGGCAAGAACTCGTCCGGACTCAAAATAGCGAAGTTCGGGGTTTTGGCCGACTCGTCCGACAATATTGGCGCTATTCATAAGGTTAATTCCTGATTTAATTGTGTTCAAGGCAATGGCGCGGATGCGCCCCAACCAAGTAATGGAATTTGCGACGAAAGATAAAGGACGACTTCCGCCATCGTTAACCAAAAAAAATAAATGTAGAGGCATTCGTACAGAATGTCGCTACATTTAGCTTTAAGTTCAAATTTTCGTAATTCTTAACAAATTAAAGGTCACTGGCTAAGACGAATCCTACCAACGCTTCCGCTTTTTGTTCGTGGGTCATTGAGGAGCGCCCTGGGATTTTGTGGTGTTGGGCTAGTTTCTTGAGTTTGGTTTTTCGCTGGCTCAAAAGGTCCACTAAACTAGCCCAGGTATTTTCTTCAGGGTTTGCTGTAGATGGTTTAGCTTTATCAATCGGGTCAAGCGTTTCGGGTTCGGGTGCAATCGCCTGATTCGAGGGAGCCTGAGTAGTGGTTGATTGGGTTGCGGAGGTAAGCGGAGCTATGTCGTAGGCGATCGCCTGATTCGAGGGAGCCGGGGTAGTGGTTAATTGGGTGGTGGAGATTGGGTTGAGGGATGCAGATGCCATCGCCTCCGCAGATTTAGAAGAACTGTTGCTCGGGAGTGATTGCTCAGAGATGTTGGTTCGTGTAGAATTTGCTTCAGCGTTTACCACTTCGTTCAAAATCTCTGGCAATTCCACAGAGGGTAATTGATAAAAAATCAAGGTAGCCACCCGTTTCTTAGGTAAGAGACTGGTGCGAAATGTTCCACCCAGATAGCGAACCTTTTGGGCAAGGGCGGTCAGTAAGTTAGGGTCAAACGAATCTAGTTTGACGATGTGTGGGTTTAAAATGACAGCATTCATGGTAATTAAAATTGGATAGACATCATCGCAGTAGCGCACTCGCGCCCTTGCCCGGTCTAGTTTCTTGTAACCTTTTTTCTCGAATAAGCCATCACCCCTAAAAAATATAAATGGGACAAGCCAAGATTATTGCCATTTTTAACCAATCCGGGGGAGTGGGCAAAACCTCTCTCACCCATAATCTGGGATACCACCTGGCATTGAGGAAACGAAAAGTTTTGTTAGTGGACATGGACCCACAAGCATCGTTGACGGTATTTTTGGGGCTGGAGCCATCGGATTTGGAGGAGACAATTTATCAATCCTTGATGGCAGCCGAGCCATTGCCTATTCATAGCGGACTGTATCAACAGACCTTAGATTTAGTTCCCGCCAACATCAATTTAAGTGGAGCCGAACTCGAATTAGTGGTGGCGGATATGCGAGAATTGCGGTTGGTCGATGCGCTCGAATCGGTCCGAGAAAACTACGATTTTATTTTGATTGACTGTCCACCCTCTTTAGGCATCCTCAGTTACATCAGTCTGGTAGCGGCTTCTCATGTTTTGGTACCGATCCAAACCGAATTCAAGGCCCTCAAAGGGACTGAATTGCTTTTGCAGACGATTTCCCGGGTTAAAAGCCGAGCCAACCGCCAACTGCAAATTGCCGGGTTTGTCCCGACAATGTACGATGCGCGAACGGCACAGGCGTCAGCTTGTGTTGAATCAATCCGTCAATCTCTCTCGAAAATTGCTCCTATTTTTCCAACGGTCCCCCGTGCAGTGGCATTTGTGGATGCTTCTTCCCAACAACTTCCTCTAGCCCTGTATCAGCGGACTCATGGAGCCATTCAAGTTTTGAAAGAAATCGCTAAACTCCTAGATAAAAAATAATGAACAAACGTTCAACTTATCAACTTAAAGGTGTTGATGCTCTGTTTGGAGGATCAGCGGAATCAGCTAATGGTGATGCTAGTCAAACTGAACCTGTGCAAGTCGAGCTAGTTCGGATCCAAGTATCCGAACAGCCCAGGCGTTATTTTGCACCCGAGAAAGAGCAAGATTTAATTCAATCCGTTAAGCAATACGGCATCTTGCAACCCATTCTGGTACGTCCTCAAGGTGAGGGCCGTTATGAATTGGTAGCTGGCGAACGCCGATATCGTGCGGCAAAAGCTGCTGGGTTGAAGCAAATTCCGGTGTTGGTGCGCTCCCTTTCCGATGTAGAAGTTTTGGAAGTAGCGCTTCTGGAAAATTTACAACGAGAAGACCTCAATCCAATTGAAGAAACCGAAGGAATTTTACGACTGCTGGAGTTGCGCTTAACTGAGCCACAATCCACTATTTTGAAATGGTTTAACCAGTCAGCCCATCCCGAACGGGAGTCTGCGGATAATGTTATCCACGGGGAGAAGTGGCAACAACTTGTAGGCATTTTTGAGACCTTGGGTAAATTTACCCCAGAAAGTTTCCGAACCAACCGCTTACCTTTACTCAATATGCCCGAGGATGTTAAGGCGAGTTTAAGGCAGGGGCAGTTGGAGTACACCAAAGCTCGTGCGATCGCCACGGTGAAGCAGCCAGATGTTCGGACTGAATTATTAGAGGAAGCCATTTCTCAGGGATTGTCCTTGTCCCAAATCAAAGAAAAAATTGCCGCCTATCGGTTGGAGAATCAATCCGTCAAAACACGCTCCTTAAAACAAGAATTCGATGAGGCTTATTCTCAGGTTAAAAAATCGGAAGTTTGGAAGGACCCGACGAAACAAAAGAAACTCCGTAAGTTGCTCAAGGATTTACAAGCCTTAGTGGAAGAAGAATCACCGGGTTGATTCTCTAGAGCTTGATGAGCGCCAGGATTGTTCCACAAATTTGTGGATGTCCTGGTGCATCGCCGTGGCTGCCGCTTCGGAAAGGGGATGGCCCTGTTTCACCGATTGACCGATTTCAGCAATCCGTTTGAGGTAGGGTTCCGGTTTGCCCAGTTGGTGGGCGGCTCGATACCAATTACGGACTTCTTCTACTGTTGCCTCCTGTGGAGAAGGGTTACTTTTTTGAGGCTCTGGGTTGGGGTTAGTTGCGGTAAGCGGAGCTATGTCGGAGGCGATCGCCTGTTGGGGAGAAAGGCCAGTTTGCGGAGTTGGGTTTGAGTTAGCTGCGGTAAGCGGAGCTATGCCGGAGGCGATCGCCTCATGATGGGGAAATTCAGCCGCCCGAGAAGGCTGGGATGTAGCCGATTTTTCCAGGATGGAGCGGACCTGCAAACCTTCTTTGGATTCTAATGGGGAAGTAGATTCCAGATACTGATGATAAGGGCTGATCGTAGCTAAATCAGTCAAATTGGCATTTAAAGGGTCTCCATACTTTTGGGAGATTTTTTGTTTAATAGATTCAGGAACATCACCCTCGAAAGCGCGTAAGACTGCATATCCCCGCTCTGTTTCTAAAAAGATTTCAGGCGAAGAGGGGTCAACTTGATAATAAGGAATCTGCTGTTGGTCTAAAAAATTCCGGACTTGTTCAATTTTGTGAGCATCGACAGTCAGGCCATAAAGTTGTTGATTTGGGGAAGAGTCGGATTCGAGATAGTGAGGAATGACCGGAGTCGTTAGAGTATTTAGCAAATTCTCTTCTAGGCGATCGCGTGGGTGAGTTGAGTTTTTTGATTCTGGCGTTTGCGGACTCATCCAAATATCTGGATAGCGGATGGAGGTGGGGTCAATCGTGACGCAAAGGGTTGAGATTTTACCCCAAACTTCAGCTTCAAATGTTAAGTTTTCTAAAGCTCCGCGTTCAAAAGCTTGTTTGAGTTGGGCATCCGAGGCTCCTGGGGGATTTACACCAAACGCTTTCTGCAGAGCAATTTTAGAAGTTTTAGTGTTGGGGGTGAAAATTCCCAAAACCCTTGACCCGTTAGCATCAGGGACAACCGCCGCGATTTGTTGAGTCCGCTGTTCTTCGATGACCAACCGTAAGGTTTGGCCGGAGAAACGATGATTTTTGAATGCTCCTCCACGTATCGTATTTTGCTTCCGGATGGCAATGGTATTACCCTTCGTGGTTGTAGCTAAACTGTAAGTGCCTTGTTGTTTGCCGAGGGTCTGCAAGGATGCCGAGAACGCAAACCGCCGACTCAAAACTCCTGCTTCATTTAGGCAGGCGACAGAATCGTGGTCGAGTTCTCCAATGAGTTGTCCTTGTTCGGTTTTAACGAGATAGGAGCTGGAGGGGCGAGATTGCAGTTGAAGGGGGAGCGTTTGCCCGGTCAAGGGGACATGGGCAAAATCATTTTCGTTGATTTTCCCAAGGGAAATAGGTTCGGCTAACCCTTGAATGTGTAGGGTGGCGCTGTAGCAGCCTCCTGGGGTGCAGACTCCTCGGGCTTCAGTTCCGACCGGGAGTTGGGCCTCTTTGACATTCAAAGCTCCCACTCGTTCATAGTGGCCGGTTTCATTTGCTGCGAAAAGAATTCGTTGCCCTGAATAGGGGTCATCCGGGGGTAATTGGCGATCGCAATCAATCTTCAGAGAAAGCTCGCCGGTGGGAATGGCTTCGACCCCTTGGATTCCCGTCACCATCAGTTGGCGAAATTGGAAGGATTTGCATTGCTCGGCAATTTCGTCGGGAAATGCAGCAAACACAAAATGTTGGATTTTGTACTCATCAGGCTCTTTCTCGGATGCCGAACGATTATCTGGAGTTGTACATAAATGCCAGGTAGCCGCCGCCATTGCGAACAGTTCACCCCGTTCTTGGGCTTGCTCCCTCCAGGCTGACGCCATTGTGGTGGCTCGTTCAAATAAGAGTTGGCATTGACGTTCGCTGATTCCCGGTTTTCTTTCTAAAACTTTTAGTCTGGCTTCTACCGTTTCAGGCCCCATCTGGTAAGCCTTCCGGTCACTTTCACTGAGGGTCCCCAATACGGCCCATTTAGGTTTTCCATCCGCCAAAGTTTCGCCAGTTTTCGCAAGGGCCAAAACTTGATGGTGCGGATAAGTATGCCGCTGCTTATTGGTAACGAAAAGAACCTCAAATTCATTAGCTTGAAATGCTAAGGGATGATTAGCCTCAATAATATTGGTAATGTCCAGTTCTTTTCCTCCGCCGGTTTGACAGCGCAACACTGGCCCCAACTCACTTCGGCGTTTCATATCCTGTTCTTTGGCGTAGTTGAACAGGCGATCGAATTCGGTCTTCGCCTGCAATGCCCGCAACTTTTGGCTGGGTGAAAATGTAGGTTCGCCCGTGGGGGTTTTACTGGGGAATAAATCTCGGAACTGCTCAATTGGACGAGCTTCTAGCTCGGTTCTTTGAAAATGGCTGTTGACATTTTGAATGTTGAGTTCTTTTAGCGAGTAGCCATTGGTCTTGATGACTCGACCATTTTTGTAAATGTCTGGATGTTTTTTTTCCCGCAGATAACTGGGAATGCGATGGATGAGGTTGCCATATTGGCGGACAATATTCTCGTCCATCGGGGTCGCACTTTTTTTACTATCCACGGCAATCTGGTTTTGAATGAGTAGCGGGGGTACGACTTTAAACCGAATAAATTGCCGATATCCCTCTAACTCTTCCTTAACTTGCTCAGGTGGGACAATCAGCGGTAGGGCCGCGAAAGATTCCACGTCAGATCGAACGTCATCCGGGAGCCGCTCGCTTGCCTGCACAGCCTGGCGATCGACTTGCAGCAGATTTTGGTAATGGGAGCTAATTTGACGTAGGTAGCCTTGCTGCTCTAAAATGGATCCATAGTCCCTTAAAACTTCGACTTCTTCTTCCACACAGCGGGCTGCTTTAACTTGATTATTAGCAATCCCGACCCAATGGTTAGCCATATGCAGTGCTATTTTGGTAAGCGGGGAGGGGGATCCATCGGATTCAACAAAGGAAGCCTTTTTGAGTTTGGGGGTCGGTGGGTGAGCCTGCTGTGGATGTTGTTGTTGTTTTAGGTAGGCGGTCGTTTTTAGATAGGAAGCGGCAAGGGCAAAGGATTTAGAGTCGCCGTCGTAATCTTCCCCCGCTGCCTGAGAGTAGGTTTGATGTTTTAGGGTGTTTTCCAGCTTATGCAAATGTTGCTGCAACTGAGTTTCCAGGCGGGTAAGCTCCGACGCCTGCAAAGCTGCTGGGTCTTTTTGAAATTGAGTTTGGGCTTCAATTTTGATAAATTCTTCGGCGAAAAGCCGCAGCGCATAATCCCGAATATTTTCGTCTGGGGCAATAGTGGGGCGATCGCGTAAAGTTTCAGAAGAAATGACCGAGCAACTCGTTATTTCTTCAATTTTACGAGCTAAATATTCAGGATAGGACTCGTCACTGACCACGGCGACTCCTATGAGCGGACGCCCCTCTGGGTCGAGGAGGTCCGTCGTAAAGGTATTGGTTTGGATGGCGATCGCATCTTCATAGAGCAGTGGAGAACGGAATCCCAGGATTTCATTCCCATAATCAAATTTGGGAACGCAAACTTGGTCATCATTCAACTGTTTGGAGGGGATGATGATGCTGGCCCTATCCCACTTAATTGCTCCGCCGGTGGCTATCTCCAGGCGGGAAGACCGGAGGAACTCATCAAGCTTATCCCGCACATACTTGGATTCGAGGAGTTGGGAATGGCCCCCGGCTAACTCAGCTTTCAGAATTTTGTAAAAAGTCTGTTCTGTTGAGGCGGGTTCAGAATCTTGTGAAGAGATATTTTGCTTGTCCTCGGTGATGGCATTTACTAAACGGGCTGCTTGGGCTTTTTCGTAAGTTTCGCAGTAAAGCTGTGCCACCTTCCGGGGATCGCTCGATTCGACACTCAGAAAAGCGGCCTTTTTTTCTAGGGTTCGTAGGGTATCTCGTTCCAGCCCTGCTTCCGCTGTCGAAGTTAGAGTCCACTCCGAAATGGCTTTGACTCCCATCCACATCGAAACTTCGTAGAGTCCCACGGCTGGTTTTGTGGTTCCTCCTTTGAAACTGGAACGTGGCAAAATTAAGTCTAGAGGTTGCTGTTGACTGGGGTCGAGCTCATCTAAAGATTTGGGCGCGAGCGTTCCTTTGGCAATTTTGGCTTCCCCGGGAAAGTCAGGAAAAAAGGCTCGATGTTGCACGACATGGCGGATAATTTCATCCGGCTGTCCATCAATTCGGGGGCCGTTTTGAAGTTTAGCGTCGAGGGCCTCCCACGAACGAGCGAGGGCCGGAGAAATCTTGCCGTGGGAGTCACCGACTTGGGCTAAAGCCACCGAGTTGGGTAAAATTCCGCCATTTTCCCCGGCCTGTGGAGATTCCCTATCATCTTCGACGATTAAGATTCGGACCTGTCGGCTGTTTAAAGTGTCCAAGCAACTGCCGATGAATAGTGACGCATAAGCCGCTTTATCTTTTTCGTCGGGCAAGATGCGATCGAGTGCTTGCTTATAATCTTGGGGACCATAAATCAGCCGTTTTCCGGAGGCGAGGAGCAGTTTATGTTTGTTAGGGTGCTTCTCTAAATCCTCCGGAGTGGTCGAGTTTTGGATTTCCCCGATACTGAATGTACCTTCAGGAGCCTCCGGGAAAATAGCCTCTAGCATGGTGTTCTCCAGAGATTCCGTCAAAATTTCAGGAGATTCTCCCTCGGCATTGATATAAATCCAGTCGTTGAGCTTGTTATCGAAGTGTTGAAAGTTTATCATGACTTGCTCCAGTGGGTGAGCCTCACAAAAAAACGTATAATTTAATAAAATTCATTAGAAAAGCACAAAAGAGTTAAGCGATGGATCTAACAAATTTTAGAGCTTTATATAATCAAGCCCGGGATGCCTCAAACACTCAAAAAAGCCTTGAAGCTAGAGAACCCCAGAAGGCGGGATATGCGATCGCCCCGAGGGATATCCAGGCCCACTACAATGTGGACGGCTCGATGAAAGAAGAATTTAAGAGACAGTATTTAGCCTTGGGATACAGCGCCCAACAAATTAATGACTTTGAGTCAGAAACATATCAAGAATTACAGGCATTGACGACCCGTAGGGAAGCCTACGAGCGTAATTATGAATACCCTTATCCTGTCGAGGATTTAGGGGTAGATGACCCCCCCGAACAGGTAAAATGGGCCGTCAATCGGCAGGCGATTAAAGAAGGGGAAGGCTTAAGTGAGCTTCCCTACGCAATCGAATCAGACCAATACTATGACGTCAAAGCTGGTTCACGGGTAACTCCGGTAGAAGAAATTGAGGTCTCCCGGCTTTATCCAGAGGCGTTTGCTACTGCTACTTGGGAAGATGATTCTAATCGCTTTTAGGTAAATAAGCTGATTAGTCTGGACCCCTTTCCATCTCAAATACGGCAAGGGGACTCCCCTTAAAGTTGACAGGGTTAACGGAGGGTTGTTGACGGAACAGTTGAAGACGGGGGTGACTCAGAGGAGTTGCTAACGGAGCCACTGCAATGTTTTTTGGATGAAAAAAAACATTGCAGTGCAGGCATCTGGTGAAATTTATTTTATTTTAAGCGACCCGTGCTACTCCGTTGTCTCACGTCATGATTTTTTATTCCCTCTCTATCTGGAGAGGGAGAGGGAGATGAGCAGAAATCACGCATCCTTGAAATATTAAGGGTTACAGGAGTCAGCCATTTATACAAGCCTAACTAAAAAGTTAGAGTAGAGATAGAGAAACGCCTCAAATTGGACCCGATCGTCACCCTAAAATCCCTCCTTGGAGCTATACCTGATAAAAACTATAAATTTTTGCTAGGTTTATCCTATTTCCTGAGACAGAGTACCCAAGCTACTTAGGACTGCTAAGACTAAAAGTAATCGAGTTGATTAGATACAACGAATGAAACTCTCTATTACTTCTCACAAAAAAAGATTGGATCGGATCGACCGTAGTCCATCGGTCAAGCAGTTATCTTGGATAGCTTCTTTTCTTTTAGTGATGTCGGCAATTACCCACTTGAGTTTGTTTGTTTTCCTAAAAATTTTGTTGGTATTCTCGGCAGCTTTGACGTTAGAAGGTGAAATAAACCGGAAAAAGGCTCAAAAACCAAGGTTCAGATGGAAGTCTCCAGTTATCCCCAGTCAAATTTTAATCTTTATTGCAGTTTTTTTGGTGTGGTGGTTAGACATTTTTTCTGGAGCAGCAATGGCTCAGTTTTTCCAAGGAGGAGAGGACTGGATGTCTCAGCAATTCCCTGAAGCGGGAGAAGTTGTTCCTTTAGTGTTCAATGTTCTGCGTGGAATTTTCTTGATTTATTTAGCCATTGCTTTGGTGCGAGTTATTAATGCAGTTCGGCAGGATGAGGATTGGCAAACTTTAGCCCGCCAACCTCTAATTATTTTGATTGCCGTAACATTAGGCGATGTGCTGACTAATTTAATTGTAGGAGGGGGTGGTGGCGCTTAATCGCTACCCGCACGCATTAACTCAATTTCATCAAAGAGGATGATTATGCCATCAACTCCGTCATTCAAAAAAGTCAACCAAGCTTTAGGAAAACAACCCAATATTGGCCCTTTTCCTGCGGATCAGTTGTTGCCCTGGGTGGCCATTGCTGGAGCATCTTATTACTTAATTAAAGTGGGGTTAGGTCAGAATTGGGTGGTGACGGGGTCGGTGGCTCTCTGGGGAATCTCCACCTGGTGGATTCTCACCGCTAAAGGAGGGTGGTGGTACTTAAGGAAGTTTATTCCGGTTCCCAAGTGGTCGCGAGGCTTTGCCAAATTTACTCCCCTTTTAGTCAGTTCGCCCAGTTTACCTCAGAAAAAAAGGAGAAGTCCATGACTAAAGTTGGAAAAAAATTTATTGATAGGGGTTGGGGAAAACAACGGTTTACTCCGTTAGAAGATGTTGTCAATTTAGCATCTTTAGTTCGGGTTGATTTAGCATCTTCTCCTATTGGAGCGTATTTACTAAGAAAAGGAGAACACCAATTCAAACTAATTTTTGGATTTGATTGTCAAGGAATTCATTCTACCCTCATTGATGAAGAAGTAGAACCTACCCTTCAAGCAATTGAAGCAGGATTGAAAGATTTACCGTCTGGTGAGACATTGACCGTAAATTTAGGCTCTTTCGCAGATAGCATTCAGCGTGAACAAGAACTTCAAGATTTATTTGAAGGTTGTTCTAATACGGAATTGCGATATTTACTTTATGCGGAGCGGATCCGGTTGCGAGAACTCACGGAACGGGGCCAACGGAAGCCGGTATTTTTACGGTTGTATGTTACTTATACCGTTGAGGCATTTGCTCATCAAAAAACGGACTGGATTGAGAAGCTATTATCCCGAGGGGAACGGTGGTGGCATTCATTTACCGGACAGCTAGAAGAACGCCAATACCGACGAGTAGAACAAGTGTTGCTATCAGCTTACCACGATGGATATCAAATTTGGCATCAACTTTTAACCAATGGGATGGGATTGTCTGTTCGACCTTTAAGCGACCCAGAATTATGGAGTCACTTATGGAAGCGGTTTAACCAGACGCCTCCGGTGTCGATTCCTCAGTTGTTGGTGCTTGATGAAACAGGAGTCAGAGAAGAAATTTATTCTAAGTATCATCCCGTGACCATCTTGATGCAGTCGGAGAGTTCGGTGCCGATTCCTGACCGCCGCTGGATTTATCTCAATCAGCGCTATATTGCTCCTCTAACATTTGTAGAAAAACCGGGAGGATGGCCGGATGCGCGACGGCAGCTATGTTATCTGTGGTCGGTCATTTCCCGCGATCGCATCCAGGATACGGAGATAGTCTGCCAACTGACCCGAGGTAGCGATACCCTGGTCAAAACCAATATGCAGCGATTGGTTAAACAATCGATGACGGCTCAAGAGCGATCGTTGCAATCCAATTCGGTTGACGTGAACGCGCAACTTAACCTCAAAAAATCGATAGCGGCCCAAGAAGAAATTTTTGAAGGTTCAATTCCTGTTCATGTTGGGGTAGTTTTTTTAGTCTATCGAAAAACGCGCCAAGAGTTAGATGAAGCCTGTCGATATTTGGAATCATTATTTTTGCCTCCAGCATGGGTATTGCGGGAAACGGAATACCCTTGGAAAATCTGGTTGCAGTGTTTGCCGTTGGTGTGGGATAAATTATTGAGTACGCCGTTTAATCGTCGGCAACTTTATTTATCCTCAGAAGTGCCGGGATTAATGCCTTTAGTCCGCACTAAACCGACAGACAAAATGGGATTAGAGTTGATTTCCCAAGAAGGAGGTAATCCGGTTTACCTTGACTTATACAACCAACATCAAAATATAGGGTTTTTCAGTACAAGTCGAGGAGGTAAATCAACTTTGGTGGGAGGAGTTATTATTCAGGCGTTAGCTCATCAGATGCCCGTGGTCATTATGGATTATCCAAAACCAGATGGTAGTAGTACATTTGATGACTTAACCCGGTTTTTGAAAGATATAGGAGCCTATTTTGATATTGGCTCAGAATCTAGTAATCTCTTTGAAATCCCTGACCTCAAAGGACTGGAAGGAAAATTGCAAACCGAAAGGTTTCAAGACTATCAAGACTTTTTGTTATCGGCCCTAATGGCAATGGTCGTCGGGTCAAAACTGGGGGCGGTTGCCGATCCCGTTTTGACCGATACGATTCGGTCGGTGTTGGGTTTAGCATTAACTGCCTTTTTCACAGACAATCAAATTCGCAATCGTTATGCAAGGGCTTATGTAGAAGGGATTGGGTCTACAGCTTGGCAGAATATGCCAACTTTAGTTGATTTTATCTCCTATTGTTCCGGAGAACGGTTACAATTAGAATTAATTCCGGGGGATACTCAAACGGCAATTGAGCGGATTAAACTCCGGTTGCGATTTTGGTTAACCTCTCGTGTCGGGCAGGCGATTTCTTCTCCTTCAACCTTCCGGAGTGATTCCCAACTGTTAGTATTTGCCTTACGGAATCTATCTAATGATGAAGATGCAGCCATTATCAGTTTAGCGGCCTACTCTGCTGCACTCCGTCGAGCTTTAGCCGCTTCTGCTTCAATTTTCTTTGTAGATGAAGCACCAATTTTGTTCCAGTTTGACAGTATCGCCAACTTGCTGGGAAAACTCTGTGCAAATGGGGCCAAAAGTGGAATTCGGGTCTTATTATCGGCCCAAGACCCCGATACGATTGCTTCTTCTTCAGCCGGAGCTAAAATTCTCCAGAATTTAACGACCCGGTTGGTGGGAAGAATTCAGCCTTCAGCGGTGGAAAGTTTTGTGAAAATTTTTCGTTATCCCACTTCTCTTATCGAAAAAAATGCTTCGCCCAACTTCTTTCCAAACCCAACAGAGGGTTATTCTCAATGGCTTTTAGAATCTCAAGGAACTTATACGCCTTGCCGTTACTATCCTAGTTGGCAACTTTTGGCAGCTTTAGCGAATAACCCCGAAGAACAAAAAGCCCGTCGAGAAATTTTAGAACGGTCCGGTAACTCTTTGGTGGGTCTAACAAAGTTTTCTCAACAAATTGCTTCTTAATTTTTTAAAAAAGTAGAGGATTGTATGAAATACATATCGAATTCAATCGCAACTACAAGCATCATTTTGGCCGCTATTTTAGTAGAAACTTCTCCGGCCTATGCCTTGAGTCTACCTCAAATTCCCCAAAGTTTACTTAAATCTCCCTTGCAACAAATAGTTCAAGAATTTAAGCAAAGGTTATCCTCCTTAGAATTTTATGTAGATGATATCTTAGGAGAGAGGCTTAATTCTTTATCCGAACAGGTGCAAACTGATATCTTCACCCTGGTCGAGGATGCAAAAGGACGGTTAGGGATTCCAGATCCCGGGGAAATTCGGTTACGATTAGAAGAGTTAGTCGCTAACGAAAATCCGACCTACGATGTGGAGTGGGCAGCCACGGAAGTGGAACGCCAATTAGCCCGAGCACAAGCGGCAGAAACTTTTTCTAAACAAGGGCAGATTTTGCAGGAAGAACGATTGGAAAGAATTCAAGTCTCTGTGGAACAAACTCAACAACTGGGTACGGAAGCGCAACAAGACCGGGCCACACAAGATGTCATGAAACGGATTGCCGCACAAAATACTGAACTCGGTGCTTTACTCGGCAGTATGTATGCGGATCAAGAGCGAATTCATCGTTCTGGAGATTTACAAAATTTGCAACTTTCTAACATTTCTCGCACCTTAGATACTCAAAATCGTACCCAAACTGCTCAAACCCTGGGAGCCAGCTTTCAGGTGATGCGAACGGCGGGTTTCGGACGATTGTTTTAAAGCCAATTTTATCGGTCTATGAGTCTTTGAAAACCATGTTTAGCTTGACTGCTAACTTCTACTGGATTGCTAATCTGGGTGAATCCTCTGCTTCCATTGTTGAACAAAGCGCCCAAGGTGCAGAATTCATTTCAGCAGCGATGGATCAGCTTTGGGTGGACGTCATTGGCGGTGGACTCTATGTTAGCATTGCCAACCTAGGAATTTTATTTGCGGTTGGTACTTTAATAATTTGGGTGGTGCAGACCTTTGGGGCATTGCTCTATCAAGAGGATTGGCGAGGGTTTGACCAAATTATTTGGCCGATTGTTATTGTGATTTTACTGTCCAATCAAGCGGCAGTTTTAGCCACAAGTACCTTGCAATTGCGCTCAATTCTCAATGGAGTTAATCAATCCTTGTTAGAGCAAACATTTGCTTCAATTCGCCTGTCCGAAGCCTACCAGCAAGTCATGGAAGAATCTGCTGCTGAAGATGCCGTTCGAGCAATCTTGAGTCAATGTTCTGGATTAGCTGACCCTCAACAGCAACAACAATGCTTTCAACAAAAAGTTGAACAAGCCGAAGAAGTTGCGTCCCAAGTTGAACAACCCACGGGACTCTTAGACCGAATAATTGATAGCACCTTTGGATCGGATGCTGTAGCGTTTATGAACACCAACATTTTTCAGATTTCCGTGAAAGGGCTACTGATTAGTTTATCGATCGCCTTTCAATGGATTGTAGAAATTTCGTGGTTATTGACGGCACTTCTGGGTCCTCTGGCTGTAGGAGGCTCTTTGCTCCCGGTGGGACAAAAAGCAATTTGGGCATGGCTTGCGGGTTTCTTTTCGGTGGCAATGGTCAAGTTAAGTTTTAATATCATCAGTGGATTGGTGGCCACCTTAATTGTTAAAGCCGAGCAAAATGACCCGTTAATTTTTGCTTTTGCGGTCGGGCTACTTTCTCCAATTTTAGCTGTGGTTCTAGCATCGGGAGCCGGGTTAGCTGTTTTCAATAGCTTATCTTCATTGGCTAAGTTTGGATTGGAATACTTCTTGCCCCTTAAAAAATCATAAACGACCCTAACAATGGAAAATAAAGCATCTCAATCTCCTTTAAGATTTTTATCCCGAGACCGTGACTCAATTTCACAAAAAGACGCTTTAGGAATTTTATGCCTGATCACCTTGGGTTTTCAAGTCGTTACTTTAGGAATTTTAGCGGTGTTATATGGAGCCTACTCTCGTTTAGCCGATCGCCCCCCTCCGTCTTTGGTGCAATTGCAAACCGGGGAAGCGATTCAAGTCGCGGCGATCGATTCAAGGGAACGAACCCCAGAAGTGATCCAATCCTTTGTCCGGGAAACGATGAGTTTGTTGTTTACCTGGACGGGAGAACTCCCTCGGTTGCCCGGTGAAAATGCCGACTCTTCCCAACCTGATGCGGGTATAAATATTACGAGCAGTGGCGGTCCGCGTCGATTGGTAGCTACCCCAGCTTGGCACGCTTCTTTCGCCTTATCCCATGATTTTCGGAATGAATTATTAACTCAAATTGCTGATTTGACTCCCCCAGGGGTTTGGCGCAACCGTTCTTCTGTAGTTTTGGAAATTTTGGAGTTGAGTGCGCCTCAACAAATTCAAGACGGTCAGTGGAAATTGACATTGGTGGCTAATTTAGCCTTTTTTGACAACAATAATGCTTTAGGAGAATATACCCCTTTTAATAAGGAAATTTTCGTCAGGGCAGTTGAACCACCCACAACCCCTTTATCCGCCACTGGCATGGAAGCGGTTATTTCAACTATCCGCAAGAGGGGTTTAGAAATTTATGCAATCCGAGATATGTAAGGAGGAATTCCAAGATGACTTTTAACAATCAGTCTGAGCCGATAGAGGAAATGTTTGACCGGGCTGGACCCTTATGGAGTGAAGAAGAAATTGCCAAACTCTTTGAGCTTAATCCTGATGAGACCCCTAAGACGGAGCCTCAAATCAAAAATGAAGATGTGGTTGACCGATCTTCGCCCTCCGTTAATGTAACGGATGAAGAAGAATCAGGAGAGTTAAAGATTACGGCGCAAGACTTAATAGAAAGTGAAGATAATCCTCATGAAAATCAAACCCAACCCACTTTTTCAAGGAATCCTTTTGCTAAATTTGGTGCGGTTGGATTGATGATGGCTGTCTTGTTTACAATCGGGGCAATTTTTTTAAATGGGGTGATGAATACTCCCATTGGGCGAGCGCCCTCTTCTACAGAAGAGTCAACGGATGAACCGATCGCCAGCCAGTCTAATTCTGATACTTCCGAAAATGAAATTGGGGAATTGAAAACTCAGTTGGCGCTTGGGCGACAATCCCAGCAACTTGAGGATTGGTCCCAGCGTCGTCGCCAGACAGTTCCGACGGGTGTAGAATCTCCAGAAACTTTACCAGGTGAGGAAGAGGACGCTCTTGAACAGCCAGATTTGCCTGAACCGGAGATGACATCAACACCGCCTGCGCCATCTTCACCGCCTCGACCCTCTCCACCACCGGCACCTAGACCCGTTCAACCTATTCGGCCCCAAACTTCTCGGCTCGAACCTATTCGGGAACCTGAACCCATCCGAGAACCTGAACCCATCCGAGAACCTGAACCCATCCGGGAACCTGAACCCATCCGGGAACCTGAACCTATCCGGGAACCTGAACCTATCCGGGAACCTGAACCCATCGGGGAACTGGAAACGGGTCCGGTTCCAGAAGAGATCGATCCAATGCAGCAGTATGCTTTGCTTGGGGAGTTGGGTTCTTATGGTCAAATGCCGGTTCCGGAAATATCTCACTTAGAACAGCCGTTTGAAGTGGCTTCTGTGGATACTATCCCTGTGGCTGAGTTGGTACAACCCTCGTCTGAGGGAGTACAACCCTTACCCGAAGAACAAAATATTTTAGCAGCAGATCCCAGAGTACAACCCTTACCCGAAGAACAAAATATTTTAGCAGCAAAACCAGTAATACAAAATACTGTTCAGCTTGCTAACGTTCCCGATGACATGGGAACAACATTCGAGGCCAACCCACTCCAAACCCAGGCCGGAGTAAAGTCATCTTCTGCGAGTAGACTGGCCACTCAATCGCTGAATGGGACGCTTGCTCAGAATCAGTTACAGATTGGCCGATCGCTTGGGGGAGAGTTGCTGACCTCTTTATGGGCGAATCCTTCTGAGGGGTCATCAGATTTGTTTGTCGTCAAACTGACTGAACCCTTGACTTCGACAGATGGAAAAGTGTTATTCCCAGTCGGGACTCGGGTCATCTTTGAAACAATGGCGATCGCCTCCAATGGGGTAGTGGAGGCCACAGCAGTCGCCTTGGTGGATGGGCATCAAGAATATCGGCTACCTCCATCCATATTATCTATTCAAGGGAAGGATGGACAACCCTTGATTGCTAGACAACGGTCAGCTTCCTCAGAAGGGATGGCCAATCGGGATGCCCGAGCCTTTGCAGTGGGTGCTTTAGCCCGAGTGGGGGATGTCCTGAGCCAACCGGACATCATTGAGCAGTTTTCGTCCTCGGGCAGTTTTTCCTCTACTCAGTATTCTCGTTCCCAGGGGCGGGGAGGATGGCAATCTATCACCGGCGCTGCTTTATCCGGTGGGTTCGGGGCTCTTTCCCAACGCTTGGAGGAACGGGAACGCTTGGCATTACAACAATTGGAGGAGCAATCCCCCCTATGGGTGGTTGAAGCGGGTACCCCCGTTACTCTTTTTGTCCACGGTACTTTTGAATTTAAATCATGAAAAAGCATTGGCATCAAATTGTAGGAAATGTTTTATTTGCTGGGTTGCTGGTTGGACTCTCCGGTGAAGCGATTGCATCAGGGATTTTGCGCGTGCCAGCTTCATCCGCCCGAGGCGAAATGGATGCGCCAGTTTCAATTGGCTTAATCCCAGGCCAAGGGGTAAATATCAGTGTCATTCCCACCGGGGAGGTTATCAAAAGAGTCTGGCTCGACAATCCCTCCTTCGCAACGGTTGATGTGGATGGCTGTTTGGAGGGATTGAATAATCAAAGTTGCGATCGGCCCGGTGCGCGAGTCGTCCATTTAAGACAAATTGAGCCGATTGATTTTCCGGGGTTGCCTCCAGCCCAGGATTCTCTGCTGACTTTAGTCACTCAAACACCAGAGGGGAGTGCCAATGTATATGTGTTCCGGTTGTATCCGAGTCAGACTCATTCTCACCCAGTTGTGAAGATTGAGTTAGATTCATCTTCCCCAGAATCTCCCGAATCTATAGAAGATTTACCCATCACTGACGGGGCTTTGGATGGGTCACCCTCTTCCCGTCTTCAATTAACTTCTTCTTTTGAACATTTTGATTTGTCACAGTTTCAGTTAGGCGTAAACCGGGCTTTAAATCAACAATTGTTAGACCCACAGGGAGCTTTAGCCCAAAGGTTAAATGATTTTATCAACCGAGTTGAGATGGGTCAAATACCGTCCAATGCCGCACGGGCTGTGGGACTTTCTGATGCTTTAATCAATCGAATCTTACAGTTTGGTGCTTTTAACAGCCCGGTGATTGAATGGGAAGAGTCTGCTCTAGTTAAAGCTCAATCTATTCTCTAATCTTGAGATAAAAATTTTGACTGATTTAATCTCCCAAGATTGAATCACAATAATAGTTCAATCTTGGGAGCAAATTATTGAACAACAATTTTTGAATTGACGATTTCTAGGATTGCCATGAACAAGATAAATAAACCCCTGCGATTCAGTTACTGGGTTCTAACAGGACTGGCTTTGTTCTTATTCCTCAGTGGAATGCTTTTGCCTCCAGTTAATGCAAAAACTAACAACGTTCCTACCCTACTTTGGAATCAAACAAAAATTCCTAACTGGGAAGAGATTACGTTTGATTCTTTACCGCCGATAGGTCAAGCTGGAGAGGTTACCGTAAATTCCGAAGGGTTAAAGCACTATAAAACTCAACCCTTTCGCCGATGGCAAGCAGGAACCCCAATCGCGCAGGTGTTAACTTTGGGTGATTTTCGCCAATCTTTCCGATTTCAAGAAAAAAATTTAGCAGAAATTGCTGAAAGGACTAACCTCAGTTTAAAAGAAATTTCTCTGGCTCAATTTGGTGTTATCCGTTTTCAAACATTAGGCAGTTTACTCCGTGCAGTGCCAGGATTGGCTGAATTTCCTTTGGTTCAAATTCCTCCGGTATATGACTTACTGGTTTCCGAACTAAGCGGAGGTGAGGCCAATATTAACATTCATCCAAATTCAAGGTATCGGGGGAAAATGGTAAGTTATACTCCGACTTTGGTTAATTGGCAGATAGGGTTTGACCCTGAGCAAACCTTGGGGGATTTTTTATCTGAATCTCCCCATTTAGAATCTTTATCCCTGAGCAATTTGCCCTTAGAAAACTATAGCATTCAAGATGTTCCTAATTTAGCCTTGACGACTTTGGGCGACTTAAATAACTGGGAAGCAATGACGATCGCCGAGGTGCCTGGGTTATCCTCTATCCCTCTCAATGAATTGAGTCCGAATGGGATTCAAGCAACTGGAACAATGATTGCTACCGTAGATATCGCTTTGGGTCCTCAAGAGCAAAACCGCACCAATACGATTAGTGGCTCTGATGTGGAAGGGTTTAATGTACCTTGTGAGAAGGAATGCGCCCATATCGAGTTGGCGGGCAATCCATCTATTCATGGCAAACAGTGGATCAGTGGAAAATATCAGCAGGTGCGGGGAGGGCATGGCCCCTTGGCTGTGGTGAATGGGGGAATGGAACCCACGGGACGGTTTTTGTTTGGAGAAACCGGCGAATGGCCCTTTAAGGTGGTGGTTTGGGATGTTTCGGAGAAGGACGGGACGGCTGAAATGAGTTTATTTTTCCGGGCTTGTATGGCCGAACTCGGTTGCACCCCTTATTTTATGGGTCCGGTCCCCCTAATGACGGTCAATGAACGCGATTCAGTCTTGCTTGGTCAACTGTTGCCTGCCGGTTCAGTAAGTTCAGGTGGGGGTTCGGGTTCCCTCGGGACGCCGGGGGAGTTCTCTGCGCCCATGAACGAGATTTTGGCAGATCCATCGGTTCAATCTTGGCTCCCCACTCCCGCCAACCGTTGCGATCGCACTTATCAAGGGGTGGTACTGGATGCCTTGGGGACTGCATTCAGCCAACTCACACAAACTTCTGCTGCGCTCGAATCCCACTCTTGCCGGTCGGGGGAATGCGTTGAACGGGTGGGACCCTACCGGATGCCTGCTAACCATCCTTCCTTAAAGCCGGCGATCGCTTCTCAGGCCGGTGGATCAGATTCTCGTAATCCGGACGGTTGGTTGTCTACGGCTGTTTTTGATGCCGCTTATGGCGAAATAGCGATGGGGTTGATTGAGCGAAGTGCTGCTCAAATTGACCCGTTGACCGGAAAACCCTTCACTGGCGATCGGCTCGTAGAAAGGGTCGCTCAACTCTACTTTGCCGGTTCGGCCATTCCTATCGATTCCTTGGCGGTTGACAGTTTTGGCAACACCGTTGCGGATCATAGTACCCGGGTCGCTGCTAAATATCGCTCGGCCTATCAGCAAATGAATTGTCGTGGTTGAGGACAACTGTTGTGAAATATTTTACCCAATTTAAACACTCTTGGAAATTACTGGCGGGTATTGCTGTCCTGTTGGCGATTGCCCTTGCCTTCTTCTTTCAATTTGGTCATCCATCGGTAAATGCAAGTTGGCAACGAGCAACAACTGTGCTGGACCGGCAATTTATTTCCGCAGTGATTCATGCCAATTATCAACCGGGGGAAGGAGAATTGGCCCTTGACGAAAATTCTTTGTGGGTGCGGGTCATTCCCGGGCGCGATCGGCTCCATCCATTGTACGTTTTCGATTTTCGCACCGATGGGTTATGCGGGGAAATCGGATGTTTGTATGCGATTTACACCCCTAAGCAACAGAGAGTTTTCAGTGGATTGCTAGATGCGCCTTTATCTGAGAAATCCGCATTTGAGCGGGTCCGGCGCTATTCCCAGGAAGGGTTTCCCTGTTTAAGGATCAATCAGCCCCAAAACCAGAGGGTACAGATCAGTAATTTGTATTGCTATCAAGGGGCGCGGTTAGTTCGCATCAACCATTCTTTGATGGCCCGCAACCATTCTGAATAAATGAGGTGAAATGATGTCAACTTCAACCAGTCAAGGTAGTTCTGTCAGTCCGATTTCTCACACTGTTCAGGCACTAACACAAAACTTTCAAGGGACCACCGGGTTAGTGCTGCTCGGTTGTGCAGCGGCGATTGTCTTGGTCCAATGGATGAGCAACGGCAAAAAGGCGGGTCGAATTGCCAGCGGGTATTGGGGTGGCGCTCGCGAGAGAGCAAGCGCTCGTAAAAAAGCCCAAACCCAAATTAAATCCCCCCGGCGCAACCAAGCGGCTTTATATATTGGAACGCCTCCGGCGATGCGATCGCAATGGCAGAAAATTTGGCACTCTCAAGGAATTGCTGAAAAAACCCCTAAAAAATCGGGGTTGAGGGGTTCTGCTAACAAAACTCTGTATCTTCCCGATGTTCAGCGTGGGGTTGCCATTAGTGGTGCCCCAGGGAGCGGCAAAACCTTCAGTGCGATCGACCCGGTTATTCGTTCGGCCTTAGACCAAGGGTTTCCTGTAGTTTTGTACGACTTTAAATATCCGGCACAGACTTCTCGGGCGGCTGCTTATGCGATTAAACGGGGATATAACCTGCGGGTGTTTGCCCCGGGTTTCCCTGAATCAGAAACCTGCAATCCGTTAGATTTTTTATCGGATTCTGAGGACGCGGTGGTAGCGGGTCAATTTGCCCAAGTCGTCAGTCGCAATTTCGACCGGAGTGGGGGTCAAGCTAGTTCTGATAAATTTTTTGAAGAAGCCGGAGATTCTTTAGTCGAAGGGATTTTGTTAGTTACAAAAGCCGTGGGAGAGTTGACGGGTAAAGCTGAATATTGTGATTTGATGACCGCTCAAGCCCTCTTGAGTTTGAGCAACCTGCCTGCTCGTTTGGAACTGGCCTCTCAATCCAAATTAAAAGTCTGGACTTCTCGACCTTTATCTCAAGTTATTAGTGTGAAGGATTCGGAAAAAACGGTCGCTGGAATTGTAGGGACCGCCCAACGGATGTTTCAACGGTTTCTGAAGCGAGATTTTATTGGCGCGTTTTGTGGAAAAACTTCGTTACCCTTGGATTTGGAAGGCAAACAGTTAGTTGTGTTTGGGTTAGACCGTAACAACCGAGATATTGTCGGTCCTTTACTTGCGGCTATGTTACATTTAATTGTATCGCGCAATGTGGCTCGCACGACCCCTCGGATTGACCCTTTAGTGGTTGCCTTGGATGAATTGCCCACTTTGTATTTGCCCAATATTGTCAACTGGTTGAATGAAAACCGGGAAGATGGATTTGTTGGGTTGTTAGGATTTCAAAATTTAGCGCAACTCCAAAAAAGTTATGGGCGAGAATTATCTCGTGCTATCATAGGAGCAACTGGAACAAAGTTTATTTTCAACCCTCAAGATGGAGAATCAGCCAAGTTTTTTGCGGATTACTTGGGGGAAGAAGAGATTGAAATCACCTCCAAATCTCGCAGCCGTTCTAAAGGAGGAAATTCCCGGAGTTGGAACCAAAATTTTCAAAAACGCTATCTGTTTGAACCCGCCCAATTTTTAAAATTGCAGACTGGGGAAGCAATCGTCATTTCTCCCGCCTCTCAAGGGCGCGGTGAAGCCTATATCCCTTGGCGAGAAAAAATAAAAGTTCCGGCAGCAGATATTGCTGAAATGAGCTGGGCTGAATCAAAATGGCCTTGGTTGGCTCAACGGTTAGCGACCAATGCTTGTGCGGTGTCAGCCTCAGACCGTCGTAGCCAATTTGAAGAACGACGCGCTTTAGTAGAAGAATTGTTTCCGCTACCGGAACCAAAAAGTGATGAAGAAATTAAAGTTGAATTTTAGGAGGATAAAATCGTGAATTTAAACCCCTTAAAAAATTATCCGGAATGGCAAGAAAGAATTCGTCAAGCGCGTCAATCTCCTCCTTTGCCTTTGGATTATTCGGCTCAAGTAGTTGAAATATTTGACCAACATGGATTATTCGCGGGTTCAATTTTTGGTGTCCCTTATCAACAAAGCCGAATGCCTCACCAAATTGCCGATTTTGTAGCTTGGGTGGTTGATGGAGAACTGGTGGTTTTTATCAGCAATGGACAAATTTTAGTAAATCGAGTTCGGGGTCAGCAAATGTTAACATCTTTTGCTGACAAAAATCTTCAATCTGTTCGACCAGTTTGTTAAGGTAAGAAAAATTAATAAATTGCACATTCTCAATCTGCTATTCTGACCCAATTGAATTAATTTTGAATTTGTAATTGGGCGACCCATTTTAAAATTTATAAGGGTCGCTTAGTTCACCCACCGCCGCACAACTTAAATACCCAAACCTAAAATTATGAATCAAATTCCCATTTCTTCCAGTGAAGCTTTAGCTTTCCAGAATAATTATCAAGAAATGCTTAAGTTGATGACCGAACTGATTGGGCAAAGAATTTTAAAGTCTGCTCCATCACGACCGAATGACAATCTGAAAATCTATGAAAATTCTCATTTAATTTATGGTCGGGATGAGGAGGGAGTATTTCGCGATGAACTGTCCGGTTTAGTCGGGCGGATACTGGATCCGGAGCGAGTAGACCGTCTACGCCAACTCAGAGCCACCCCCGTGGGCGAAGTTGTACCAGAATCTCCCAACATTTTGGTTGTTTTGAATGAACAAGTCGTGCTTAAATCTGACGAGACGGGGCGAGTTTTGATGAACCATTGGAATCCAAATTTGGAAGAAGCCCATCAGTCGGAGGTGGTTGCCGAAACTTCTGGGGTATCTCAAGCCGATCGCCGGAGCAATTCAATCCCCGCCAAAGAGCCTGAATTGACTGATTTTGATGGATTTGAGCCAGAAGTTGCGTTTGATGATGAGGATGAAAACTTTTTAGAAGCGGTAGAATCGCCACAGTCCGAGGTGGTTGCCGAAACTCCTGGGGTATCTCAAGCCGATCGCAGTAGCAATTCAATCCCCGCCAAAGAGCCTGAATTGACTGATTTTGATGAATTTGAGCCAGCAGTTGTGTTTTATGAGGATGAAAACTTTTTAAGAGCGGTAGAAGCTGGACCGCCAGAGTTTGAGGACTCCTGGGATTATCTGGATTTAGAATCGGTTGCCTCACATCCAAATCCGACACATTATACCTTAGAAGACCGAAATGAGGTGTTGGGTAACCCGGAAGGGCTAGAGAAAGCCATAGCCGAAGGGCCTCCCCCGGATGATGGCTTCGCAACTATTTTGGAACCGTTGGAGCCGATGGAAAGTCCGACGGAAGAAATCGGTGTAGCGCAAATTCATCAACAAATCAATCAACTCCCGGATGAATTTGGTGCTCTAAAAAAAATGCTGCTACTCCAAAGTCGCCAAATTACTACACTTTCTGAACAAGTACAGCAACTCAATCAAAAACAAACATCCGATGATTTTTCTTTGTGGATTGAGGAACGCACTCAATCTCCCCAGGACCTCGGGTGGTGGCAGCGCAGTTATCAAGTGGTACAGGAGATTCGGGAACGCTGGCAATTTTACTCTCAGTCTCAGCAATCTGCCCGCAGTTTACATGAATTGTTCCATCGTTACTCTGATGGGGAAATGTACCGTGGCAGTCAGTATCAAATTTCTAAGCAGGGTACATTTTATAGCTTAACTGACTCCCAAGACCAGCTTTTAGCTAGGTGGCAAGAAACTCCCCTCGGTATCCAGGTGGGTCAGTCCCAACTCTCGGAGTCCGTTCATCAGGCTATTGAAAAAATGCGATCGCAACTGCTCGAAGGCAAAACCCCTAGCGGTGATTTTGCTCCCGATGGGTCCTCCGATGCCCGCTATTTAGCCCGGGTGGACCGGGTGGTCCAAACCTTGGTTCGTTATGCTCAGGCCAATGGCGGGAAGGTTGAAATTGCCGGGCGGTTTCACTACCGATGGATGGCATCCGCCCAAGGGCAAGTGCGAATTGATCGGGCCAATGGTGACGGTACTTTGCTGGTTAAGTCCCAAGGGCGTCTTCAATCTCGGTTGAATGAGGCAGATTTGCGCTATTTCGAGCAGATGGTGCCTGCATTAACTCAAAAAAGTGCTGCAACAGCTACCCGCAAATCTGGCGCTAATCTAGAGCGATAAAAAATGGAACTACAACAACAGCTACAAAAATGGTTGGAGGCGGGGACAGCAGTGCTCGGGTTGCTAGTCCCCTTAAGCGAACGGAATACTGCCTTGGGTGCGATCGCCCGTTCCGGTCAACATAAATCGTTGCCCACCTACAGTTTAGAAGGAATGCAATTTCGGCTGGTAAATCCCGATGGTAGTTGGGGAGCAAACGTAAACGTAAATTCGGGGACGTTTGATTGTCCTTTACGGGTGTTCGATTTTTTGTTTGATGCTCCCGATGGAATTTATGTGATAGATAATTTTCAATCGCTTATCCTAGATGCAGCAGCGGATTGGCATAGCCGCGAACGCACCTGGGCATTAATTTCTCGGATATTGACAGTGCGCGATCGCTTTGCCGCACTACCCGGAAAACGTTACCTCATTTTATTATCTTCCCTCGAAAAAAAATTGCCGACGGATTTGGCCCGGGCTATCCCCCAACTGCAATTTACTCTGCCGGACCTAACTAAAATTGGTCAATTTCTCCATGAATTTTTGCCAACCCAGTTATCCGAGGTAGAGTTGGGCCGGATTGATGTAGAGGCGATCGCTCAAAATAGCCGGTCCTTGAGTTTGGAAGAAATCAAGGAAGGTTTACGGTTGTGGCAAGGACGGGTTTTCGGCAATTTTACGTTAGGTGAAGCGATGCAACAGTATCGCCGTCAGAAGTTGAGCGAATCTGGGATTGTGTTGCAACCACCTCGGCATTTGAACGATTTTGGCGGACTCGACAACCTTAAACGAGCCACCGAGCAAGTCAAATTCGGTTTTTCTAGTGCAGCACAACGATATGGATTAGCCAAACCCAAGGGGTGGTTGTTGGTGGGTCCCCCGGGGACCGGCAAAACTCATGCAGCGGCAGTTTGTGCCCATCGTCTTGGGTTTGAGTTGGCGTTGGTGGATACCGGCTCGTTGGTCGCCGCTGGGGTTTCTTATTTGCAACGCCTGCTGCGGCGGGTGGATGCCTGTGGTTCAGTCGTCCTCTATTTTGATGAATTTGACAAGCTATTTGCCGGGTCTCAGCCGGGGAGCAGCTTAGAAAATGCTGAGATTTTGGGCGTTCTGTTGACCTGGTTGCAGGATAAGCAATCCGATGTTTTCACCATTGCCACCCTCAATCGTTTACGAGTATTGCCCCCAGAGTTGACCCGGGCTGGTCGATTTGACCGCATCTTTTATGTCGGCTTTCCCACCGCGATGGAACGTTGGCACATCTGTAAACTCCATGCCGCCCGGTTCGACTCGCGCTATGTCGGGGAACATGACCCGTTGACAATGGAAGAAAAACAGCGATGGGTTGATGAGACCCTGAACTGTACGGGCGCTGAAATTACTCATATCGTCCAACAAGCTGCGATCGCCCGTGCGGCTGCTTTGGTTGAGTCGGACTCCGATGCACCTATTGAGTTGCAACTCGAAGATTTGCTGGCCCAACGCCGTCAACTGACTCCTTTGTATGTCCGGGATTGCGATCGCATCTTGGCAATGGAAAATAGCGTTCGGGGTATCGCTGAACCCGCCTCCATTGAGGATAACAGTTGCTTTGCCCCAGCCTTAACGACCTTTTGGGGTGAGCCGATGGAATCGGGTGTAGGTTAGGGCCAAAAATCCAGTGTTGCGATTTGCGATGGAAAAAATTGGTTTTTTCGTTGGTGGCGATCGGTTAATCGTGACTGAACCGATCGCCGGACTTGCTCCTCATATTTAAAAGTGATTACCGTTGAGTTGTTGGAGATTTTTGGTTTGATTTCAACACTGCTAATTTTATATTTCCAGGAAAATCTTTAAGCCTTAAAAAAAACTTTAATTTATTGGGGGTATTGAAAAAATATTAAAAAAATAAAGTACACTGAACTAAAGTAGTAGTTCAGTGTACTTTATTTTAGAGTGAGCAGGGTTTAGAATGGAATTTCTTCATCGATATCAACGGGGCAATGACCATTAGATGAAGCAGTTCCCACACCTACAGGTTCTCGCTTTTCAGGAGAAGCTATTGGGCCAGGGGTAACAGGAGGTTGAGTGGTCGGTTGATTAGGAGATTGAGTAGTAGTTTGATTGGGACCCAGAGGAACTTCTACGGGGTTTCCTGGGCGGATGGTTTGGGCTTCTTCGACGTAGAAGTTCGCGACTTTATCTTTGCGGTTTTGGCGCTCTACGGAAAATAAATTAATTTCTCCGAGGGCGACAACAACTCCGTTAATGCCTGCTTGGGCAATGGTTTGTGCGGTTGGACCATAAGCGGTGAATGCCAGCGGACTGACTTGTGTTTGTTTGCCGTCAAAGAATTGAAATGAACTAAATCCCATCACCTGAATGTTGCCATCAGATGTATGACCAACTTGGATGGAATCGAGTCGCAATTTTAAAGAAAAGATATTCATGTCAAAAACTTCCAAATTCAATTGTTCATAAAAAAAGCGCGACCGCGCCAACAGGCCCGACCGCGCTAATCAAGATGCAAAGCCAATTTAAAAATCGTTAGAATTGGCAGCGGAGGTGTTCGAGAGCGAATCAACAGGTTTGTTGCCGAAGAGTTCTAAACGGCGGCCTTTGATGATAGATTTAGAGCGGATTTCTCCCGTATTCGGGTCGGTCCATTCATCCAGATTGAGAGAGCCAGAAATGCCGACTGTCGAGCCTTTACGCAAATAGTTAGCAGCTACTTCGGCAGTTTTGCCCCAGAGTTCGACGGCAAACCAATTCGGTTGGTCTGAACGAGAGTTTCGGTTGACAGCTATCGAAAATTTGGCAAGAACTCGCCCGGACTCGAAATAGCGAATTTCGGGGTTTTGGCCGACTCGTCCGACAATATGAGCGCTATTCATAAGGTCAACTCTTTATTTAATTGTGTTCATAACAATGGCGCATCCGCGCCCAATTAATTTAAGTAATTTGCTACAAAAATAAAAGATGACTGATATCCGCTAAACTAGCCAAGGTCTTTTCTTTAGGGTTCGCAGTTGATGGGATGGCAGCGGTAAGCATCAGCTATGCCGTAGGTAATGGGGTTGAGGGGTGGAGATGCGATCGCCATGCATCTGCTGCTAATTCTGCGGTCGGCTGGTGCAATCACCACGGATGCAAGACCCACCCAGACAATATGTCATGGATGGCGGTGGTATGCGATTGGTTTGGGCTACTTGACGATCGCTTCCAAAGGGTACGATTTGAAACCATACCCTTGCCAACTCTTGCTCTGAGACAGCTTTAGTCGGACCGATTCACGAGCAATCGGACTGTGGACTAGATAAGTAGGCGATCGCTTCCCAGAAATTATGGGCTAAATGGAGGTAGTGTTCTCGGATTTGGAAAGTTGGCCGATTCTTGTGCAGTTGACGAGAACGTCTGTTTTGTCCCCGAAACTGCCCAGGCTTAGTTTGCCAATCAACTGCAACTCAGGTAGCACACCAATTCAAAAATGTCAGGAAAATTACAAGTCATGTCAAAAAATGTAATGAAGAGTCAAGGCGGATTAGATGAAAAGCTCACACACACTTTATATTGTTTATTAGGTGGTATTAAATTCGTGACAAAACAGCGATTTTACTTGGGGACAGGGATTTTTATAGCCTCCTTAATCGCCTCCACAGTTACCGGAGTATTCGCTCTGCCGATTAGAAATCCCTTAACAACGTTGGACAAAGACAAGAATCTTCTAGCGAATTATCTCACTCAAAACGCCATCCCGGTCTCCGAATCCTATAAACTTCAGCATCCAGATCCGGTCATCATCGCCAGTTTCAGCCCAGATGGGGAACAAATCCTCACCGCCTCTGGGGAAATCGCCCGGGTCTGGGACCGCCGTGGTGAATTGCTCACCGAACTCACCGGCCATCAAGATAACGTTATCAGCGCCAGTTTCAGCCCGGACGGGGAGAGCTTCCTCACCGCCGCCGGTGACATCGCCCGGGTCTGGGACCGCCAGGGTCAGTTGCTCGCTGAACTCACTGGCCACCAAGGTACAGTCCTTAGTGCCAGTTTCAGCCCGGACGGGGAAAACATCCTCACCGCTGCCGGTGATGACACCGCCCGGGTATGGGACCGCCGTGGCAATCAGATTGCCGAACTCACTGGGCACAAGGGTTCCGTCATCAGCGCCAGTTTCAGCCCAGATGGGGAAAGCATCCTCACCGCCTCCTTCGACAAAACTGCAAGAGTTTGGGACCGCCAGGGTCAACTTATTGTCGGACTCAAAGGCCATGAAGGTTGGGTCATCAGTGCTAGTTTCAGCCCGGACGGGGAGCATATCCTCACGGCCTCGATGGACAAGACTGTTCGGGTATGGGACCGCCGTGGTCAGATCATTGCCAACCTTACCGGCCATCAGGGTACGATAATCAGCGCCAGTTTTAGCCCGGATGGGAACTACATCGCTACCGCCTCATCGGATAGCACTGCCCGGGTCTGGGACCTTCGTGGGCAGGTTGTTAGTGAACTCACCGGCCATCAGGGTCGGGTCTACACCGCTAATTTCAGCCCGGATGGGGACCACCTTGTCACAGCTGCAGATGACAACACCGCCCGGGTATGGGACCGCAGTGGTCAGCTTGTGGCAGAACTCACTGGCCATAAAGGTATGGTTTTTACCGCTAGTTTCAGCCCAGATGGAGAGAACATCGTCAGTGCTTCCTGGGACAAAACCGCGCGGATATGGCGTTTAACGAGTTTGGATCGTTGAATGGGTAAAAAAACGAGGAAGATACTAAAATTCAGCATCATCCCCACTAACTGTTAACTACAAATTGCTACGGGTATTAAATGGTTCTCAATCAAAGACAACACTTGAGAAGCCTCATTATCCGAAATTCCGTCCAAGATAGTTTGAGGCAAATAAATCGGCGCAGGACAAGAGGTTTCTTGCAAATCAGCCAGTTTGACTACAGATTGCCTCAAAGCTGTTACGTCCGTTTGGTCATCAACCTGAGTGAATAATTTGACTACCGATAGGCTATTGGAGATAGGAATAACACGAATATCTCCTAAGCAGCACGATAGTAAACTATCTTGATAGGACTCGCACACGATAGGATAACGTTCACATATTTGCTGAGATAGTTCAGTTATCACTCCATTGGGACTAACCTCGTGGCAAATGAATCCATATCGAATATTCAGCAAATTATAGTCAATGGTTAGTGACTTATAACTCAGCAAGTTCCACAGTTCACTAGCCATTGACCGTAAACTATTCAGGCCATCTTGCTTAACTTTTAGCATGATGTCCGATTGCCCGAACGGAAAACTTTTGTTTTTGTATTGGTCATTAAATTTGTCAAACTGCTGAAGGTATTCTAGTTTTTTAGGATTTTCTCGCAGATGCTTGTACCACAATAGGATATACCACTGCACCCCAAAATCATCGATTTTATATCCCTTGTTGTTTATCCTGAGCGGCAGAATAAAATCGCCTATTTTCCAGCCTATTTGTCGGATTCCTGCTTCAGCCCATTTCCTTGATTCTTTCCAGTCTTCGGGGAATATTGCGGTTCCATTCGGCGATTTAAAGACTTTCGCCGCATAGTAATGGTTTGCGATGCAACGGGTCTGGTTGAATACGCTCACATAGCTAAAGAACGAGGTAAATTCTTTATGAGCTTTGCTCTGGCACTCAAAAATTTTCATGTTTTTTCTTGTCTACTTCGCCTTGAGCAAGCGTTAGCTTGATGTTGGCAAATTTTAGCTGCTATTTTAATTTGTTCGCGATTCTATTTACTTCAGAATATTTTGGATTCTTCCATTGTTTTTTAATTTTTTCACCAAACAAATAATTTATTGACGAGACCTATTTGGGCCTTGATTGAGTTGTTGTTCCGCAATTAAGGCCCGATTTCGCATTTCTTGGGCAACTCTATCTGACAGGGTAAGCTCATCTAATTTGGTATAAATTGTACTTGACAAGGAGAAATTATAGAGTTAGAGCACAGCCGTCTGG
>NZ_JAMXFA010000036.1 GCF_025370785.1 Laspinema olomoucense D3b | reverse complement strand
CGAAATCGTCGCCGTCGTTATGGTCTCCGTTGTAATTTGTTGGCAGCACTTTACAATTATGAGTTGGCTCTGGGGTCGAAAATTCAAAATTTTTCATTATAACATAGATTTTTTTTGCAAGAGGTCTAATATAAAACTCATCTAGCTTGGTGACTCCTTGCCCCAGGACTTGCAAACATTGAGAGCGCTCTGGTTCGCCCATTTGATTGACAAGGCTATTGACTTCTGTTAGAATGTTAGGAGTAGTAACTATCTTATTGAAATACTCTAAAACTTTTAAAATTATATCATAATCTTCGGGTAAAAATTTTTCGGTTCGGCTAAATTTTGAAATGCGACTTCTGTTGACCGTGCCTACACACCATAGCAGAAGGATATTAGTATCTATCACTATACCTTTGCATTTATAGTGTTTAAACACTTGGCTAACATAATCGTTCATAGTTCTCTAATTTTCATAGATTCTACGTTTCCCGTGTCAGCATTAATTTTAAAAATTTTATAATTCCTTTCCCATTCTTTCGTCCTTACAACTTCTGGAATCAACGGATTTCTCATCGCCGATTTTGGCAAATTATATCCAATTGTAACAAACCAGTATTTTTTATCTTCTGAAAGTTCAACTTCTTCCAACCTTAAATCCTGGATATCTAATGGGCCATTTTGACTCATCAAATCTTGCACAGAATTAAAATAATCTTGGGCAGCAATGACTGCTTTTCGCACGTCAATCATGGTGAACTCTCCGGGTTATTGTTTTCAAACTGACAGTGGGAAAAGGGGCAGATGCTATAATCTGCCCCACAATCACTCAAACTCTATTCTATCCCTTCAATCCGGTCCTCCACTTCTTGATACAACTCGCGCAGGCGGTCTAGATTCTCCTCACTGGTTTCCCAGTACCCGCGTCCATTGGCTTCTAACAGGGTTGTGACCATCTTGCGGAACGAGTTCGGATTCAGGTTGAGGAGGCGTTTCTGCATCTCCTCATCCTTCATAAAGGTTTCGTTTGCTTCCTCGTAGACCCAGTTATCAACGGCCCCTGCTGTGGCACTCCATCCCATCGTGTTCACGAGGCGTTTCGAGAGTTCGCGGACGCCTTCGTAGCCGTGGGAGAGCATTCCCTCGTACCACTTGGGATTGAGCATCTTGGTGCGCGTATCTAAGCGGACAGTTTCCGAGAGGGTTCGCACTTGGGCGTTGGCGGTGGTGGTGTCGGCGATGTATGCCGCAGGTTTCTTGCCGTCGCCGCGTAATGTGCCGATCACTTTGGTCGGGTCGGAATCGAAGTAGTGAGAAACGTCGGTGAGACTGATTTCCGAAGAATCCAAGTTTTGGAAGGTGACATCAGCGGTTTTCAAGGAAGACTCGAAAATCTGACGGTCCTGTTCCATTGTTCCCGGATTATCCGAGGAGAAAGCAAAGGATTTACGAGTGAGATACATTTCCTGTAACTCATTCTCGCTTTCCCATGTGCTATTCTCCACGGCTAAGTTGACGTTAGAGGCATAGGAACCGGAAGCGTTAGAAAAGACACGGGTAGCGGCTTGGCGCAGGTTGATTCCCATCTCTTCGGCTTGTTTCATCGCGTGTTTACGGATGAAGTTCATCTCTAACGGTTCGTCGGCTTCTGCGGCCATTTTCACGGCTTTGTCTAACAGGTTCATTTGGTTGATGAACAAGTCACGGAAGACGCCGGAACAGTTAATCACCACATCGATGCGGGGACGTCCTAACTCTTCTAAGGACAGCAGTTCCAGTTTGTTGACTCGTCCCAAGGCATCGGGAACGGGTTTGACTCCCACCATCCACATGATTTGGGCGAGGGATTCCCCGTAGGTTTTGATGTTGTCGGTTCCCCAGAGGACGCAGGCGATGGTTTCGGGCCATTGTCCGTTATTTTCCCGCCGTTGCCGGTCTAACAGGCGGTCTACGACGATTTTAGCCGAAGTAACTGCGGCTGCGGTGGGGATGGATTGGGGGTCGAGGGCGTGGATATTTTTGCCGGTAGGTAGCACATCGGGGTTACGGATGGGGTCGCCACCGGGTCCGGGGAGGACATATTCCCCTTCTAAGGCGCGCAATAAGGCCCCGAGTTCGTTGTCGGCGCAAATTTGCTGCAAGCAGAATTCCAGGTACTCAAACAGGGGTTTGAGGTCGTCGTTGCTGACGTTGGGATATCCCGATTTGTGTAGGGATTCGACCCAAGGGGCTTTTTTGCCCATGTTGAAGAAGTTGAGTTTGGAGACAAGTGAGACTCGTCCTTCGGCGTCGGTTTGTTCTTGGATGAGGGCGGCAACGGCGGCGCGAGTGGCTTGTATAATCGCTTGTAACAGTTCGACGTCTTCGAGGATGCCTTTATCGTTGTTGGCATAGAGTTCGTCGATGTCTCGTCCGATGCTGTTGGCGATAATCCGCAGCAGACTCTTGACGCCTTCTTCTTCGCGATCGAGGGAGGCGATGTTGACTAAGGTGGCGATCGCCTCTTCAGCAGAAGGCGGTTTCCCAATCACGTGCAACCCACAGGGTAACAACCGCGATTCGATTTCCATCAGCTTCCGATAGACTTGACCCACCACATTATCCCGTTCCTCGGGAGTCAGGTCGATCGCATCTTTGTCCGGTAAGTTGATATCCTGATCCAAATTCACCAACCGGCATTTATCCATGATGGTGTTAACGATCGCCACTCCCCGTCCACTCTCTTTCAGAGTTTGATAAGAACCAATCAACTCATTGAGTTCTTGCAGTCCCTTATATAACCCCGCATTCTCTGCCGGTGGCGTCAAATAGCTAATGGTTTCCGCATAAGACCGCCGTTTGGCGATCGTCGCCTCAGAAGGATTATTAGCCGCGTAATAGTAGATATTCGGAATCTTGCCAATCAAGCTGTCAGGATAGCATTCCCCAGACATCCCCATCTGCTTACCCGGCATAAATTCCAAGGACCCGTGAGTGCCAAAATGGAGTACCGCATCGGCCCCCCAAATTTGCTCTAAATAGGTGTAGTAAGCTGCAAATCCATGATGGGGACTGGCCGATCGCGAGAATAGCAACCGCATCGGGTCTCCTTCATAGCCAAACGTCGGCTGAATCCCGATAAAAACGTTGCCAAATGACTTGCCATACACCAACAAATTTTGTCCGTCGGTGTTCAGATGTCCCGGAGGCGGTCCCCAGTTTTCTTGCAGTCGTTCAGAATAGGGTGTCAGTTTTTCATACTCTTCCACCGACATCCGATAGGCGACATTCAATTCGGGGCTATTGTACTGCGCTTGGGCATCGTGGATAACTTCCAGCATCAACGCCTCAGCAGACTCCGGCAACTCAGGAAGGTCATACCCATTGCATTTGAGGGCGTTCATCACTTCGTAGATGCTGCCGAACACATCGAGATAGGCAGCAGTTCCCACATTGCCTTTATCTGGAGGGAAGCTAAAAATGGTGATAGCCAGTTTTTTATCCAGTTTCGGCTTCCGGCGTAGGGTCGCCCATTTAATCGCCCGTTGGGTGACGGTTTCGATGCGGTCCTGGAGGGCGATCGCCTTCCCAGTAGCCCCATCTCGTCCCGATAAAATAATCGGTTCGATCGCCCCATCCAATTCCGGAATCGCAATCTGTAGCGCCACTTGAATCGGGTGTAACCCCAAATCACTATCCTGCCATTCTTCCGTCGTTTGGAATACCAACGGCAAAGCCACCATATAGGGCCGATTTAAGCGTTTCAGAGACTCGATCGCCTTGGGATGGTCTTGACGGGCGGGACCTCCCACCAAAGCAAATCCCGTTAACGAAATCACTGTATCAACTAACGGCAGCGGTTCAACCCCTTTCGCGCCCACATCCCAGAAATAGGCATCCACAGGTTTAGAAAAGTCCAACCCGCCAGCAAATACGGGAATCGGGCGTGCACCCAAGGCTTCAATTTCCTGGACCATCGCCACATAATGGGCATCATCCCCGGTAACGAGGTGGGTGCGTTGCAGCACTAGGCCAATACAGGGGGCCAGGGGGTCTTTAAGGTCATCGGAAATGTCGTCCCGGCTGTTATACCAGTTCAGATAATCCTTGACATCCTCAAACATTTTCGGGGCCAAGGGATGCCAGACCCCCATATCCAGATAAACTACTGGATCCTGGAATTTCACCGTTTGCTGACCTTTGAAGACATATTTATCCGCCAACATCAGCAAGAAGTTTTCCAGGTTTTCCGAGGAACCCCCCAACCAATATTGGAAACTCAGCATGAAGTTGCGGGCATCCTGGGCCTTGTCCATCGGCAGATATTTGAGGACTTTGGGCAAGGTTTGCAGCAACTTGAGCATTCCATCTTGGAAGGAAGCGCCAGATTTTTCCTTGCGCTTTTTCATAAATTGCCCGATCGCACTCTTGGATTGACCCAATTGCGCCATCGAGAAACTGCCCATTTTATTCAGACGCATCACCTCCGGCATGGAGGGAAACACCACAGCGACATCCAGGCGATCGCGGTGGGGTTCGACTGCGGCAGTCACTTTTTGGGCTAAATCTTCAATGAAAATTAGGGAAGCAATAAAAACATTTGCCGTGGCTAGATCCTGCTTAAAAGCCTCGTAGTTATTCGAGTCACGCAGTTCTTCTATCAAGTAACCACTGATTTCAATGGCTAAATTTTGGTTATTTTCGTTGATTGAGCGAACCGCAGACGATAAAGCACTCTGATACTGGGCTTCTAGCACGACATAGACCACCTTCAGTAAAGAACGCCCTCTGATATCATCCGGGGCAATGTGTCGAATGGTGGGCTTGACGTGAGTGAACATGAAGTTTGGCTCCTTTTAGATGCGCGTCGAGCAATTTAGCAGTTAGGTTTGGAGCGTCGGAGTCAGGTTCTAGCCGGTCCAACGCAAAAGTGGCAACTGTAAGAGTTTTTACCAAAAAATGCGTCTCTCTGGGGGCTTTTGGCCCTGATCCGACACAATTCGATAAGAACCGATTGCCAATTGTGTAGTTTTGTTAACTTTCTTAGCAGGTATTTACTTTACCATGTAGGTTACAGAAGTTCATAACCTTCCGAAATTTAGAGGTTACCGTCTTTTATTTAACAGCTTGGTGATTAATTATTACAGTGATGTAACAGGCGGTGGATAAATGTAGGGTGGATTGGCTGCCAGAGAAAAGAGTCCGCAGTCATCAGCAGCGGGTATAATACCAAATCCGGTTGTTAAAGTCTATAAAATCCCACACCCTAAAGGGTGGGGCTATACGGACGAAGCCTGCCTCCGCAGGCTCAAGAGTAAAGTAGGTCTTTAGCAAACGGATTCCGTATAAGTGAGGTAAAAAGCCAACGCTGCCAAGGGCGACAATCATCACCTCACCCGGCTCAAATCAATCAAGGGGTTATCGAGGGACCCCCGTAATCCCTACCTTTATTAATATTTTTAAAAGAATAAACAGTCCCTAGATACGAAACCAAATTATTAAGGTAGAATACGGACCATATCCGTCAGTTGGTGACGGGTAAAAAAAACTGGTGTGGGGAAATTACCATGAGTTTTGCACTTTACAACGAAACTTTTTACTTAGCGAATAATTTGGATGTTCAACAAGCGGTTAATGCCGGAATATTTGCATCCGGTCTAAGCCACTTTCAACTATTTGGGTTAGGGGAAGGAAGAGTTAAAATTTCTCCATTTTATGACGAAGCAACTTACTTACGGAACAATCCGGATGTAGGGACCGCAGTCAATAATGGAGCGCTCAGATCCGGATTGCAACACTTTATCCAATTAGGGGAAGCAGAAGGACGGGTAAATATTTCCCCACTTTGGAACGAAAGCACCTATTTATCCCTGAATCCTGATGTAGCCGGGGCAGTTAATAGCGGACTTTTCGCCTCGGGATTGCAACACTTTCTGGCCCTGGGAAATGGCGAAGGACGTCCTGGCGGACCCAATATTTCCTTGACCCCTGCCGGGTTTAACGAATCCGCTTATTTAGCCCTTCATTCCGATGTCAGAATTGCAGTAGAGTCGGGGGTACTCAGTTCAGGATTAGCCCATTATCAAAGTTTTGGACAATTTGAAGCGGCTCGGGCCGGGGTTTTCTTGGGCACCCGTGGGAGTGATACGATTAATGCTTTTGGACAAGCTACGGGCATTATCGGCGTGGGACTTTCTAATATTAGCCCATTGGGTATTGGTGGAGTTGATGGAATTCCCACCAGTTTAGGAGTGGGAGAAATTGATACCTTAATTGGAGGATCGGGAGGCGATGTTTTTAATCTGGGAATCGGGATTACTCCCTTACAACCCACCCAGCAAAAATTGTATGTAGGACAGGGAAATCGGGACTACGCCCTGATTAAAAGCTTTCAGCTAGAGAAAGATTTAATAGTGGTGGCGGGGGAACCGAGGGAGTATCGGTTTGATAGCGCTAATGGAAATTTCCTAATCTCCACTGCAGGGGGTGATTTAGTCGGGATTGTAGAAGGAGTCACCAACCTGCAAATAAGAAATATTTTTGATGATGGCACTTTTACCGTGTCAGCAGGAGATGGTTCATTAATCACCCAAATTCCGGGTTTCAACGATAGCGTTTATTTAGCAGTTAACCGGGATGTAGCAGCGGCAGTGGAAGCAGGGGTTTTCGCCTCGGGATTAGCCCATTATCAACAATTTGGTCAGAATGAAGGCCGAGTTGGGGTGTTTACGGGGTCGAGTGGCAGTGATGTCATTACCGGATTTGGTCAGAATACGAGTCTGGTGGGAGTTGGATTAACGGTGGTGGCAGATTCGCCCAACCAAGATGTGGTGATCGCGAGTCAGGGAACGGGTCAAATTGATGTATTAGTCGGCAGTTTTGGGGCTGATACATTTGTCCTAGGGACAGGGATTAGCTTTGCTAATTCAACGATTCAACCGTTCTATATCGGAAATGGAAATGAAGATTATGCGGTGATTCGCAACTTTGAACCGGGAAAGGATCAGATTCAGTTAGGGGGGAATCCAGCGGAATATACTTTCCAGGCATCCGACGGCAATTTAAACATTTTCCGCAATCCGGGGGATTTAGTCGGAATTGTGGAGGGAGTGACTAATATAGTGGTAACGCAAGCATTTACGACGGGACGATTCTTGATGAGTTGAAGGGGTACTGGGAATCAGCATTGTTTGTGCCGACTGGAAGCAGGATGGCGATCGCCATCCTGTTGCTGTCTAGGGAGAACCCCAGTTAAGTGCGATCGCGAGCTTGTTTAATCAGTTCCACAATCTTGGGATGCCCTTCCTCCGCCGCCCAAACCAACGCCGTCCAGTTATTACGGTCCTTCGCCCGAATATCTGCACCGCGATCAATTAAACATTGTACCACTGCTTCATGTCCATTGGACGCTGCTGTAATTAAAGGCGTTACCCCAAACTCACTTTGGGCATTGATATCTGCACCGGCGGCAATTAATGCCTCGACAACCTCCACCTTACCGGAACCTGCCGCACTCATCAACGCCGTCCAACCATCACTATCGCCATTTTTAGCCTCTGCACCAGCATCAAGTAATAGTTCTACCAATTCCAGATTGCCACTCTCGGCAGCAGCGGTTAATGCCGTTAATCCATCGGCATCTTTTTGATTCACGTCAGCATTTCCCTGGAGTAACGCCTCCACCTGAGATTTTTCTCCTGTTTTAATCGCCTCGATTAACTCACTCATCCCTGATCTCCTCTGTGATTATAAGGTGATTAACTACCCACAACGTCTGATATTCTATCGAGAATCTAAACCCTAAACTTTAAACTTTAAATCGTGATTATGACAGCGATCGATATTGTAATTTTGTCTAATGGTCCCGGAGAATTAGCCACCTGGGTGCGTCCCGTGGTTCGCGCCTTGGCACAACAGCTAGGCGATCGCCGGGAAAATGTGCGGATTTCCCTGATTCTGTCCCCTTGTCCCCATGCTACGGGAAAAGAAGGGGCGATCGCCCGGTCCTATCCAGAAATTGACCGAGTACAGGAAGCACAACATTTTTGGCCCTTTTTACTCAGGGGAAAAACTGCCGAAAATTGGGACTGGCGAGAAAAAGGGGTGGTTCTTTTTCTAGGCGGTGACCAATTTTTTACCCTGATCCTCGGCAAACGCTTCGGTTATCGGACTGTCATCTATGCTGAACGGGAAGCGCGATGGCAACGGTGGATTAATCGTTTTGCCGTGATGAATGATCAGGTGCAACCCCAGGATTCTCAGAAATATGCCCATAAATTTACCATTGTCGGGGATTTAATTGCCGATGTTGCTCAAGATTGGGGAAACGAAGAGGAGGAAAGAGGAGAATGGGGTGAGGCAGAGGAACTGATTGGACTGCTACCGGGGTCGAAACCGGCGAAACTGATGCAGGGGGTTCCCTTGTGTCTGGCGATCGCTGAATGTATCCATCAAGTGCGACCCCAGAGTCAATTTGTGATTCCCGTCGCGCCAACCTTAGAAATAGAAACCTTAGCCGAATTTGCCAATCCGCAACAGAATCCGGTCCTAAAATTAGTGAATGGCACACCTGGGGAGTTAAAACTAGAAGAGAACCACAGTAAGGCGTATTTGGAAACCCCCACTGGATTGAGGGTGCAACTTTGGAGGCGATCGCCCGCTTATGATTTGCTCTCCCAATGTACCCTCTGCCTCACAACCGTTGGTGCTAACACCGCCGAACTCGGTTCCCTCGGCATCCCCATGATCGTCCTCCTCCCCACCCAACAACTAGATGCCATGCGCGCCTGGGATGGATTACCCGGAATCTTAGCTAACCTACCTTTATTCGGTTCAATCTTTGCCAAACTAATTAACAGCCTAGTCTTGCGCCAAGGCAACCTCTTTGCATGGCCCAACATTTGGGCAAAAAGCGAAATCGTCCCCGAACTCGTCGGCAAATTGCAACCTCAACAAGTCGCTGCGATCGTCTTAGATTGGTTAGAAAATCCCCAAAAACTACAACTCATCCGAGATAAATTACATTCAGTCCGAGGACAACCCGGTGCCGGAAATCATATCGCTAAAATCGTCATAGAAGAGATACAAGCTCAATTAGATTAACCAAAACCCTATAGGGGCAATTCATGAATTGCCCCTTGGTTCAAAATCTAACTCAGATTTGCCAATAATATAAAACTTGAAAAAATACACTACACTCTTTTTTGACCTATTAATTTTAATGTATAATTTAAAATATACGCTTCAAAAAACATTAGGAGGAATCAGGGTGGATACCCCCCATGCCAATTATGACCAACCTTGGAAAGAAGCCTTAGAAGACTATCTCGAACCCTTCTTATCTTTCTTTTTCCCCAACGTTCATATCCTAGTCGATTGGAGCCGAGGCTACCAATCCCTAGATAAAGAACTGCAACAAATTACCCCCACCGCCACCAGTGGAGAAAGAGAAGCGGATAAACTCTTCAAAGTCTGGCAAAAAAACGGAGAAGAAGCCTATATCTTGATTCATATCGAAGTCCAGAGTCAAGAAGAGTCAGTTTTTCCCGAACGGATGTACATCTACCATTATCGGTCCTTTGACATCCACAAAAAAGTGATTAGCCTAGCCATCCTAGGAGACGATCGCCCGTCATGGCGGCCCAACTCCTAGAGCTATGAACTCGGAGGCAGTTCTATCCGCTTTGAATTTCCCATCGCCAAACTCCTCGACTATGAAAGCCAATGGGAGACCCTTAAAACCAGTCTCAATCCCTTAGCCTTTTTAGTCATGGCCCATTTAAAAACCCAAGCCAGCACAGGAAATGCCGAAGAAAGGGAACAGTATAAATGGGAGTTAGTACAGAACCTCTCCGAACGAGGTTATACTGACAATGACATCATCAAGCTATTTCGATTACTAGACTGGATGATGACCCTACCCGAAAGCCTGCAACAAAGTTTTGACACCAAACTCAAAAACTATCAGGAGGAACGAAAAATGCCGATTCTAAGCAATATTGAACGTCGCGCCCTGGAAACGGGTCGGCAAGAAGGTTTAGAAGAAGGTTTCCAACAAGGTATCCAAAACGGTCGTAATATGGTTTTGGCAGTCTTGAACGCGCAGTTTAACCCACTGCCAGCCGAGGTGATTGAGCGGATTAATCAAATCTCTGATTATGAGACCTTACAGCAACTGCTCACACGGGGAATGTCTATGGGGTCCCTGGCGGAATTTGAGAAAGTTCTTGTCTCGATAATGACCGACAATTAAATTTTTACTTTATCGGAAAGGATAGGGCCCTGCCCTATCCTTTCTTTCGATTACGAAGCTAGACAAAACACTGACGGGGAGCGAAATATGCCGATTCTGAGCCATATCGAACGTCGCACAATGAAAGCTGCTCGCAAAGAAGGTTTCCCAGAAGGTTTCCAACAATCTTTCCACAAAGGGTTCCAAGAAGGGTACCAACAAGGTCTCCAAGAAGGTCTCCAATTTGTTCATGAGATTATTTTGGAAGTTTTGAACGAGCGGTTTAACCCACTGCCAGCCGAGGTGATTGACCGGATTAATCAAATCTCTGATTATGAGACTTTAAAGCAACTGTTCAAACGGGGAAGGTCTATTGGGTCCCTAATCCCTTTTCTCACTTGCCCGCCACCTTTCATAATAAAGACGCTGTTCTTCAAGCGTTCCAATTTGATTTGCCTCTGCTTTATCAAATATTCTAAGTAGATCGATTCGTTGAGGACGTTTACCTATTTGTAGATGATACAGCTTCATTCCTCCGCCCATATCTCGTGACATAGATGATGGATAAGCATCAACCCGCGCTCCATTACATAGAATATTCCACCCCTTTTTTTCGAGAAAAAATCTAAGTTTACAAAAGCAATCAAAAACATCTTTACCTTGAAATTGATGATTTCCTAATTCAGTGTTTTGAAATTCAACCATGCATGGTGGCGTATTTTTATAAAAAAGTGTACATTCAGATAATTGGTTATATCCTTCTGAAATTTTTATAATTTGGAGATTGACATTGCCCTTCATATATAGCGGTTTCCGGACTCATGAGGCACAGATATTTACAGGAGTGGCGCACATTGAAGCTATGCCGTAGGCTTTGCATCTTGCTCACCCCACATCCTAACGAGCAAGATGCAAAGCCCTTCCAAAAAAGTACCTCATAACTGTAGAAACCGCTATATATAAGGAGCCTCTGTACATTTCCTCAATAAAAAGCGAGCAAGATGCTCGCTCTCCCCTAATAAAAAGTGAGCAAGATGCTCCAACTCCAACGAGCGATCGCCCCGGGTTACGACATCCCATCCCGACGGCCCAATTCATAGACGCCACAAATAATACAGGCAATAATCCCCACAGAAATCGCCCAACTGGTGCCGAGGGTGAATTGGACGCCCCAGTTGCAGACTCCGCCCATTGCTAGAAAGGGGACAATACTCAACACCGAGGCATAGAGGGCATTTTGGGACTCTCTGGCCTGTTTTGAGCGCTCGAACTCTTTTTCTGAGGTGTAGAGGGCGCGATCGGCAAAGTTAAACCAGCAATTCAGTTGTTCTGTCACCCATTCGCTGAGGCTGGAAAGCCCCAGATAGAGGGCCAGGGACCATAATGAGGTTCCGGCAAGGGCGGTGGTATCGACTGCAAATTGAAAGGGAAAAATTTCAGTTAACATAGTTGAGGCACTGGGGTTATGAATTTATCTTTTCAGCGATTTTAACAAAAGTTAAGAATTCAGGACCCGGTGTCCTGTGATGAAATGAGATTGATTCAGGGTAGCCCCAAAATTAAACCGATTTATGGATTCGGTGCGTGAATGAGTGACAAGGGTACAACTTAGGGTAAAATCCACGTCGAGAAAATAACTTTTTGACCCGCGTTGGAGTTAGGGCCTTCTGAGTGACTGGGGTGCAGGATTTTATGGAAGGCAATGGATTCTCAAGGGGGACCATTCCCTCGACGTGGTGAATCAATCCACCCTCAAGATGGGGGCGCATTTAATTTCCTGGCCCTCTTGAGATGAGATTTATCGGTTTGATGCTGAAACGGGTTTGAACGGATTCATAATGTTAATCTGCGGTTGAGGAATTGAAGTGATGATGCGAAATGCTATCCCCGGATGGATGCACAAAAACTTAACCCGTACTTTACGACGGCTGTTATTTGTCGGACTAGGTTTAGTGGTGATGCTGGTTCTAGGGTTGCAACCCCAGATCGCTCAATCTCAGGGACCAGGAGTACCACAGACTGCAGCGGCGAATCATTGGCAAGGGGCTTCCTTTCCTGTGGAAAATTTTCAGGCTTATACCTCGCCGTTTGGCTATCGTCAGTCCCCGACGGGCGGTTATAGCAGTGAATTTCACTCGGGTTTAGATATTGCGGCACCGATGGGAAGCTATGTCCGCAATTGGTGGGCGGGAACCGTGTCTCAGGCGATCGATGACGATCGCTGTGGCATTGGTTTGGTGATCCAATCCGGGGACTGGGAGCATATCTATTGCCATATGCAAGGAGCCGTTGAGCGGTCGGGGGGGCGTCGTTACCTGATCGATCGCACCGGGGGCTTACAAATTTTTGAAGGTCAACAGGTTCCGGCTGGGATCCGCATCGGTCGAGTGGGGATGTCCGGACGCAGTACGGGTCCTCATCTCCACTGGGGTCTCAGATACGCTAATGACTGGTATGACCCGGCGTTGATTCTGCGCGCCATGTATGGCTCTTCCCGGAGTATTTCGATGCAACCTTAAAAAAAAGCTCCCCCCCGGTTGAGGGTGGAAGCTGACTGGATAAAGCCTGCCTACGCGGGCTATTTTTTTTGACAGTTAACCTTTGCTGACAAGCTGTTTTTCTGGGAGATCAACGGATTGGCTGACGAGTTTCCGGAAGTCCTCCCCTTCGATGGTTTCTTGCTCTAACAGCATATCCACGAGGGAATCCAGGAGCGATCGATGCTGACGGAGGATGACTCGGGCTTTTTCATAGCAGTCAAAGGCGATTTCTCTTACCTGCCGGTCCACTTTAGAGGCAACTTCTTCGGAGTAGTCGGCTTTGCTGCCGAGGTCCCGACCTAAAAAGACTTCGGCGTTCTGGGTTTCTAGGGCTAGAGGACCCAAGGCGGACATTCCGTAGCGGGTGACCATTTCCCGAGCTAAATCGGCGACAACGCGGATATCGTTACTGGCTCCAATGGTGATTTCTGTATCCCCAAATACTTCCTGTTCGGCGGCTCTCCCCCCTAGGGTAATGGTAATCCGGTCTATTAACCAAGCCCGGGTGTAGAGACCACTATCAATCATTTCTTCGTTGAAACTTTGTTGAGCGAAGCCGCCTATGCCGCCGGAACGAGGAATGATGGTGACTTTGTTTAAGGGGTCGGAATTTTCCAAAAGGGTCATCAGCAGGGCGTGACCGATTTCGTGGTAGGCAATCAGGCGCTTTTTCTTGCTATCGAGCAAGGGAGTCAGTTGCATTCCGATGGTGATGCGATCGATGGCGTCGTCGATTTCCAAGTGGCCGATTTCTTCTTTGCGCCGTCTTGCGGTTAAAATGGCGGCTTCGTTGAGCAGGTTGGCTAAGTCGGCACCGGAAAATCCCGGGGTGCGACGGGCGATCGCCTCGATGGAAACTTCTGGGGCCAGCTTCTTATTCCGCGCATGGACTTGTAAAATCCCCAGGCGGCCATTATAACTGGGCAAATCTACGGTTACCTGGCGGTCAAATCGTCCGGGACGGAGTAATGCCTGATCCAGGACGTCGGGCCGGTTGGTGGCCGCAATAATAATAATTCCGGAGTTGCCCTCAAATCCATCCATCTCGGTGAGGAGTTGGTTGAGGGTTTGTTCTCGCTCATCGTTGCCGCCGCCAATGCCTGCGCCACGCTGACGGCCCACGGCGTCAATTTCATCGATGAAGACGATGCAGGGGGAGTTTTCTTTAGCTTTTTTGAACAGGTCCCGGACGCGGGAGGCCCCGACGCCCACAAACATTTCCACGAATTCAGAACCCGAGATGCTGAAGAAGGGGACGCCTGCTTCTCCGGCGATCGCCTTGGCGAGTAAGGTTTTGCCGGTTCCGGGGGGCCCAATTAACAGGACGCCTTTGGGAATTTTGGCCCCGATCGCCGTAAATCGTTCGGGTTTTTTCAGGAACGTAACCACTTCTTGCAGTTCTTCTTTAGCTTCCTCAATTCCGGCGACATCATCAAACATAACGCCGGTTTTGGCTTCCATTTGAAACCTAGCTTTGGATTTGCCAAAGCTCATGGCTTGATTTCCAGCTTGGGCCGATCGCTTTACAATCATCATCAATCCCCCAATTAGGAGGAGAATTAAGAGGAGATTGGCGGCCATGCCAACGGCGGCTGAGGGGTCGGAAGTGGGCTGAACTTCCAATTGAATCGTCTCTGCTTCCTCGTTTTGTAATTTAATTCTTTCAAATAATTCCGGGTGCCGATCAAACAGGGGGACGCTATATTCCTGATCGCCCTGTAGTAACTTAACTCGGGCAACCCCTTGAGCCGGATCCACTGCCACTCGTTGGACTTCTCCGGCATCAATTTTCCGCAATAATTCGCTATAACTCAGGGTATTTGCCTCAGTTTGGGCGATCGCTGGAGTCGTCAGCAGCACCCCTTGAGTCAGTATTCCCGATGCCAGCATTGCCCCTAGGGTGCTGGCTAGTTTGACGGGGAGAGATGTTTTTTTAGCGACAGGCCCTGTACTGTTGGCACGGTTGCCTTGTTTTGTCATGCTCTCCCCTTTGAGTGAACTCGGTTGACTGACTCCCCGTTGTCCCTCGATCCACTGTTTCAAAAAACCTTTCATATTCAATCGCTTCACCTGTGCCTGTTTGAAGTTGTCTATGCTGAGGTCCCAAAGATGAACCCTCGGCTATCTATCCCTCGAAATTAGGTCCCGCTTCTAGTTTAACGTTTGTCCGGTCGCACTGCCTTGATCCGCTGGTGATCCTGCAATTAAAACCCTCCCCTTTGGCGATACGCCAAAGGGGAGGGTTTAATGCCTGCCGAATCGCGGGATCCGGCGTCTGTTGACCCTCACCCTATTCCACCGACGACGGGGTAGGCGTCGGGTTAGAGGTGAACGGGACGGACTGGGGATGGCATTTGGTCCTATTTAGCTATTGGGAATGCTGATCTGAATGGATTGTCTAGATGCCAAGAGTCCCAAGGGATGGGGAGAGCGGGAAAATGTGCGATCGCAATCGAGTTTAATGGGATGAAATTGCCCCTAACATGAGGGCGGCAACGCTCAAAGTGACGACTTGCAAAGCGATTGTGCCTGCTAACCAGAGAAAAGGTTTCCACGTATAATCCATAATTGACTCCTCCTCAACACCGTGAGGAATACTGACCTGCATGATCAACGAATTCTCCACCCATTGGGGTGATTTGATCTCGTTGGTTTGTGCGATCGTAATCACTGGGAATTTGGATGGCGATCGCAGGGCTGGCGGTTTCCCCATTTTGGGGATCGCTAGAGCACCTATCATACTTGTGATCCCCGTAGGCGATCGCCTGGACTGACGGGTAAAAAAATGGAGGGATTGTGATTTTCCTGATGCTCCATTTTTATGCAATTTCTGACTTTCAAAGCCTTTGGACTCTCCCTCACCATAACAAAATGTACTCACTAAGAGGATGGGAAGGCGCTTTCTTCCGGTAGAAAGCCCCTACAAACGACTCAATTTTAATCAATTGTGTCACTTTTGTAATCTAAGATCCAATCCCTGACAGCCTTTTCCTGAATTATCCCTCTATTCAAGGGATTCTCTGGAGGTTTATCCCCACCCCCCACTCAACCGTATCCCCGTATGACTCTCGTTTGTGATCAATTGTTTCAGCGGGGGATGTTCGACCAGTTTACCACAGAAGTTAAAGGGCTATCTGTTTTCTACTTTGACAGGACAAAACCCGTCTTCCCAGGGAAAACGGGTCCGTTGATTTTTCTGTAATTTCACTTCACAGAGGGATCACCAGCCATGTGCGATCCCCTCTCTACCGGAGGATAGATTTTTAGTGATGGTGGTGATGGTGATGGGTGTGAGGAGCCGCCACTAAGGGGGTTCCGGCTACCGCAGCGCGATCGCTGAGTAACTCTTCAATTAAAGGGTTCGCCCATTCTGCCACCATTTTCAAAAACTCTGGCTGTTCGTTCACACAGGGCATTTGAATATAACTGACATCCGAGTGCCGTTTTTCTAAATCATGGATAATATGATGCACATCCAGCAGGGTTTCATGATTTTCCGTGGCAAACCCGATCGGCATAAACACAACGGCTTTTGCTCCGAGTTGGATCAAGTTTTCGGCGGCGAGGGTGGCATTCGGCTGCGTCCATTCGATTAACGGGGTTTGGTGATTCAGCCAACCCACGGAAATCAGAGGATAGCGCTCAATCAGCTTATCCCGGACTGCATCATACAGGGCCTGACTTTCCGTAATTCCCGAAGTAAAGCCTTTGGCCTTGTGAGGACAACCGTGATTCATTAACACAATCCCGATTTGTGAGGCGAGATGTTCCCCTGTGAGTTCAGCGGCAATGGTTTGTTCGACCATTTGTGCCATCAAATTGATATAGGCGGGTTGGTTATAAAAAGAAGGGATATATCGCATATCCTTAACCCAATGTTCGCCATTGCCATCTTTGAGATTTTCTAAGGCTAAATTGACTTGTTCTACGGCAATACCGCTGGTAAAGATAGAATCGACTACTAACAGGGGATAAATCAGCAGTTTATCAAATCCTTCGGCTTTAATTTGGGTGAGAACCTGCTCGGGAAGATGCGGCGCACAAAAGTTAAAAGCTTTGAAGACTTTAATGCGATCGCCCCACTGATGTTGCAGCTCATGCTCGATTCCCTCACGCTGTTTCTCAAAAATGGCGTTGTGAGGGGAGATGAATTTGCCATGCTGATGACTCCACTCATGGAAATCAAAGATAGCGAGTAATTTGGCTAGGGGGGGGTAGATCCAGCTTGGAACGGGTGCGAACTTCGCCGTGAGCAGATTCAGTGCTTGTTCGTTATAGTTGGCGAAGTCGTCATAACTTTCGACTTCTCCATACCCCATCAATAAAACAGCGACGCGATCGCCGTGGGAATGACTGCTGCTGTTGATTTGGGTTGTTGCTTGTTGTTGTTCGGGACTTGCAACCACGTTTGACTCCTCAATATTCGAGTTAGGGTTCTGCGATCGGGTTCATGTTTCCGATTCCCTCTAGGGTAACATCCCCTCGGGGGGGAATGAGGGATGGGGTGGACCCAACCCCGGAACGGGGTTAGCAAGTCTGGGTAAAGATGAAAAAGCCCTCCCCCATGTATTGGAGTGGGGACGGGACAAGGATTTAGTGGCTGCCGGTTCGTTTAAAAGGCACAATAGTAGACGGAACCCAGATCCACGGACTCTAGGCGATCGGGTCTAGGAACCACTGCCTCAAAGCTGTGACCCTCAAAACTGGAACGCCAAAACACCAAGAGGGGAACGGCATTATTTTGGAATTGGAACGCACCAATGGGTTGAGGAATTCCCGGTTGAAAGCGTTGAGAAAAATCAATCGGTTTCTCGTAAGAACCCGGTATCGACAAAATTTCCACCGGGTTGGTGTAGAGAGCGGTTCCGGCATTGTCAGCAACTGTTAACATTGCCGTCTTCTCGCCGGTTTGTTCCAATACAATGATGGTTTCTCCCGCTTCCCAGGCGCGGATTTGCTTGGCATCGGGCGGATCTCGACGCAAGACTCCCTCGGGAATGCGCTCCAGGGGTAGGGTTTCTACGGTTAAGGCAGTAGCAGCATCTCCTTGAGAGGGAGGCAATACCCAAACTGCTCCTTCTGGGAAGGTTTGAGAGGCATTAAAGGTTGCCATTGGGGTGGGACTGTTGTCACAACCGTAGGGTTCATTTTGCCAGCGCCGCAAGGTCACTTCTTCGCGAATTCCCGGTGCGATCGCCACCAAAGGAGTTCCGGGATCAACTAACGACCACTGTTCAGAAAACATGGCAATTTGTGATTCCCCACTGGTTGGAGAAAAGGGAAACTTACTGACCCCATCTTGTTGCACTTTGGTCCCAAATCCTAGCCATCCCGGAAATTCTAAAAATCGCTGTTCCGGTAGATCTTTTTCGGCTTCTGGGATAGTTGGAGTGCTATTCTTCCCTGGGATTGTGCAGCTATTTAGTCCGGGTAAAAGGAGTAGAAGACTTAAAAGGGTTAGAGAAATTTGAGTTTTTGGCTTGGGGAGGGAAAGTTTTAAGGTATTCATGTCTTCTTTTAGTTAATCCAAGATATCCAGCCTAACCAATTCTTTACCAATTCTGCCAATTCTGCATATCCTGCGGATTGAGGATGTGCTCCATCATTAGCCGCCACTTCATTTATCCAGATGGGAGAGTTTTGAAGGGGGGTTAAAACATCTAAATAAGGGATGGACAGATTAAAGCAAATTTGCTCAAATTGGTTGGACAGCGCAGCCAGTCTCAAGTTGTCTTCGCGATCGCCAAGGGGAGGAGAACTCACCATTAACACCGGAAACAACAATTTCGCCTGTTCAAGGATCTGCCATGCATTGTTCAGGGAGTCCGGAAAGTCTATGCGAGTTTTTCCTTTTTCGAGGGTAATATCGTTTGCACCGAAAGAAAATAGGACTTTTCCGTTACAATCCGGGGGTAAGCGATGGGAAACTTCCGGCAGCCACCGCTTTAAAATATCCGCCGAGGTATCTCGTCGGACCCCGAGATTATAATAGGTAATTTCTTCTCCCGCTTGACAAGCTGCTGCAACAATTCTGCCGGTCCAGCCTAAGTATTGTGGGTCTCCGGTTCCGTTGATAAAGGAGTCACCGACAAAACATATCCGGCTTGCTGTCATATTTTGAACATATTATTGTTGAGAGAGTCGTTTCACACTTTCACCGCCGAGTAACTGATGAGCATCAGCTAAAAGTCCAGGGATTTTATCGGCGTGAGGACTGCGTGCTAGACAGGGGGTAAAATCTAAAGTTTCGCTGGCTTCGGCTTTTTCCCCAGGGAACCAATGGTTACCATTTCCAAGTAAATTATAGCGCATTTTGGCATATTCGACCATATCATAGGCGATCGCCAGATTTCTTAGCCATAAAATCTGGTAAATATTAATCGAATTGGGGGTTTCTTCCGGGGTGGGTAAGCCGATATGCCAGCTTTTTACCCAATCTTCTCCAAATCGGGCGATCGCCGCTTGTTCTAACCGCTCAATAATCGGGGGTAAAAGTTCCTCGGCTTTTTCTAAAAGTTCTAAACTTCTCAAATGTTCATCAAAATCTGTGGGTTTGGATGCACCAATACTCAATGTATGCACTTGGGGATGAGACAAGCAAAACAGGTTATTAAATACCATTGGACTTAGGGGTCGGCAGAGTTCTACTAATCTTTCCGGAGGACTGTAGAGGTTTCCCCCTTTATTAGAGGGACTAATAATAAATACCCCCATATCCTGTTGGGTTGCCGCTTCAATGGCAGGCCAGTTTCCCTGATTGATATAGTACCAATGTAAGTTTACATAATCAAAGCAATTGGTGTTAATTGCCTTGACAATTACGTCAGTTGGCGCATGAGTGGAAAACCCGACAAACCGAACTCTGCCTTGAGCTTGAAACTCTTTGACTACATCCAAACATCCCCCAGGACGAATGCTGTAGTCTAATAATTCAGGAGTATTAATTCCATGAATTCCCAATAAATCCACATAATCTAATTTTAAATTAGACAAAGATTGTTCCAAAGTTGCTCGAAATTTCTCCGGGTTTTCTGTCGGTTCTACTTTGGTTTGGACGATGAGTTGTTTTCGGGGTAAGTTGGGGAGAATTTCGCCCAGTTGGATTTCAGAGGTGCCGTATCCCCTGGCGGTTTCAATGTGATTAATCCCCACTTCCAGGGAACGCCGGATAATCGCTTCTACATTTTCTTGATTATTCGCGGGAATCGTGGATTGCGGTACATCCTGCCACTTGTACTGATATCTCATGCCGCCACAAGAAAATACCGGCATTTGCAATTCAGTTCGTCCAAAGCGTCGGTATTGCATGATCATAAATTTGAGCTGTAATTTAATAATTTAGATTGCATTTCATCGGAAGTTGTCATCAAAGCCCGGATTGGGAGTGTCTTGCTCACTATTATAGCAAGGGAGCAAGACGCTCCCACTCCCGGGTTGTGAATGATGCAATGGCTGTAAAATGCCTGAACCTGGATAGGCGATCGCCCAGTTTACAGTTCCCGAATCACAGTTTTACCATCTACCACTTCACCCACTAACACCACATCAGTGACCCCAACAAATAACCCATTTTCCAACACGCCGGGAATATTGTTGAGAGTCTTTTCTAATTCCGCTGGATTGTCAATGCTCTCAAATTTCACATCAATCACAAAATTCCCTTGATCCGTAATCACGGGTCCGGCTTTCTTCACCCCCATCCGCAATTCGGGTACTCCCCCTAACTTTTTAATTGCCGCCATCACCGGCGTCATTGCCATCGGCAATACTTCAACGGGTAATAAAAAGGTAGAACCCAATTTATCCACCAATTTAGAACTATCTACCACTACGATAAATATATCCGCTAGACAATCTACAATTTTCTCGCGAGTATGTGCTGCACCGCCGCCTTTAATCAGGTTTTTATGGGGATCAACTTCATCAGCACCATCAATAGCAATATCAATGCGATCGACTTCATCTAAAGTCGTTAAAGGAATACCAAACTGTTTCGCCAGCACTGATGCCTGAAACGAAGTCGGAATCCCTTTAATATCTTTTAAATCCCCATTTTTAAGCCGTTCCCCGAGGAACTCAATGGTATAAGCGGTGGTAGAACCCGTCCCTAATCCCACGATGGAACCAGATTTCACTCGTTGCGCGGCTGCCTTGCCGACTTCGCGTTTCATGGCATTTGCTGTACTCATCAGATCCACTCCTATGTTTGTCCCCTCTGGGACAGAACGACAGTTAAAATAAACTCCACTGTCAAATTTACCCTGTTCCTGTCCCCATCGCGCATTTTTTCCCGTCCTGATGACTGATCCAGTCCTGGGTGATATTATCAATGGGTGTCGATGTCTAAGGGATGGTGGCTCAAGTCACCCCTGGGTTCCGAACCTGTTTCCAATCGTTTCTCCCGCTGTAAACTTGGTATGAAAATTGCATTTATAGACACTTCCGATTGGGATTACCGGGTAGAAAGCGCCTATCAGATGCCAATGGGTGGTTCTCAATCTGCTTTATGTTATTTAGCGGAACAATTGGCACAACAGGGTCATGAGGTGTTTGTTTTTAATCAAACGTCTAACCCGGGGATTTCCCGGGGGGTAAACTGCTTAGCTTTTCCCTTAAATAGTATTTCGGAGACAGTGCGCCGATCGCTGGATGTAGCCATTATTTTAAATGTGGCAGGCAAAGGTATCCCACTCCGGCAATTCTTTGGGGATAAAATTCGCTTAATTTTGTGGACTCAACAGCTTCCTAACCTCAACGCAATGCAGCCGTTAGAAAATCCGGCGGAACGAGATGTTTATGATGGATTTGCCTTTGTTAGTGAGTGGCAGCGACATCAATTTGAAGTAGCTTTTAACATTAATTCCGCTCGCAGTGCAATTCTGAGGAATGCGATCGCCCCCGCCTTTCAAAACCTCTTTCCCCCCGATACTTCTATCCTCTCTCATAAACCTCATCCTCCCCTTCTCGCCTACACCAGCACTCCCTTCCGAGGATTAGATTTACTCTTATCTATTTTCCCAAAAATTCGCCAAGCGGTGCCCGGAACTATCCTCAAAGTTTTCTCCAGTAAAAAAGTCTACCAACTGCGGGAAGATATCGATGAATCCGTCTATGGTTCCCTCTATCAGCGCTGTCGAGAAATGGAAGGAGTAGAATATTTAGGGTCCGTTTCTCAACCGGAACTCGCTCACCAGTTGCGCTCTGTTTCTGTCTTAACCTATCCCAATACTTTCCAAGAAACCTCTTGTATTGCAGTGATGGAAGCAATGGCAAGTGGATGTCGGGTGGTGACGAGCAATTTAGCGGCACTCGCGGAAACAACAGCCGGTTTTTGTCCCTTAGTTTCGGTTGAGGATGTTCAGGGATTTTCAACCGTTAGGGATTGGCAATTTTCCTCAAGAACCGATTGGCAAAATTATGCGAGTCGGTTTGTTGAGACAACGGTGCAGGCGATCGCAGATTTGCAAGCGTTCAATGCTGAATCCCAACTCCAAAAACAGGTGGACTATATCCATCATTCCTGCACTTGGGAGGTGCGTGCCACTACCTGGATTGACTGGTTAAGTCACCTCTGTGGATTGAATACTCCCTCCGTTCCTCCAACCGCTGAAACCCTCACTCAACAAGCCGAACTTGCCTATCACCAAGGACAATTAAACCGGGCATTGACCCTCTGTCAACAATCCCTCAAACTCAATCCAACACTCACCCAAACCTATCAAATTTTAGGGGATACGTTCCAGGATGCGGGGAAACTCCTAGAAGCAAGTCGCGCCTATGCAACCGCTCTCAAACTGTTAGAAACGAGCAAGGTTGACAGTACCCAATGCCGCTTACTCCGGGACAAATTAGGGCAAATTCTGGATGAATTGGGCGATATTGAAGCGGCGATCGCCCTGAAGTCCGGTTCTGGGGGTTCTTAACTGGCCCTTGAGGTTTTACAAAACCTTGACAAGGACCTGAGAGCGTTTGTCGCTTCCTTAGACAACAAGGGTTGTGAAGCCTTTTCGTGAATCCCCTCAACGAACCGGAGCGATCGCCCATTGACACTCGACTTTACTGCCCAGCGCCAATAGGCGATCGCTCCGTTCACTCTTGAGAGATTATTCAGCCGTTGCCAGTTCCGTGTTGCCACGATTGCGACGACGAGTCAGGGCATTAAACACCATTTGCCCGATCGCCTTAATCAAGCTCCCTTCGAGTTCCTTAAACATATTCATGTTCAACCCGAAAGCATGATTGGCTTCATCCACAATGCGATCGGCATCCGCATCATCAATCGGCAAATTGTTCATCGCCGCCCGATACTGAGTTTTGAACGCCTTCTCATCAGAAATCTGCTCAAACTCATAAAAAGCAGTTCCATCACCCTCTAAATTCATCGCCCGTTGAGCAATTCCCTTGAGAATTTGACCCCCGGACAAATCGCCCAAATAACGGGTGTAGGAATGAGCCACCAACAGTTCTGGGGCCGTTTCCGACACTTCCCGGATCCGCTGAATATAGGCTTGAGCCGCCTCAGAAGGAGCCACCTGCTCGCGCCAGTTGCTGCCATAGTAGAAAGCTAAATCTTGCTCTAAACTTGCCTTGCGGTTCAGTTCAGGAAAGTAAATCTGAGACAGAATCGGGTGATTGCGATGCCGTTCCATCTCCTCTTCCATCGCCGAATAGACGAAGTAGAGATTCCGCACCAGAGTCCGATAAGAGCTTTTCTCAACCGTTCCTTTTAAAAAGCACTTGACAAAACCCACATTTTCGGCCATGCTGTGAGACTTTTTCGTGCCTTCACGCAGTTTTGTTGCTAAATTGCTACTCATTCGCTTCCTTAACTTTCCAACTTTAATAAAACAGCGGACCTATCGCCTTCGCAAGAGGCCATAAAAAATAACCTCTAAAGGGTTAGGTTAGACTGAATCGATGAGAATTTTTGTTAAGTTTTTTTAACTTAAGGATCCATCTATGGCCTGTCCGTCGCTTCAATCCGCCAGTGCAACTGCTACATTGCTTGTAGAAAAAGGGGTGTAGAGCGTTCAGTTCCTCTGAACTCACACCCTAAAGGGTGGAGCTACACAGACGAAGCCCGCCTGCGCGGGCTAAAAGAGAAAATAGAGAAAACGGACTTTTTACAACTGGATTAGGGATTAATACTCATTGCTCTTGAGACCGACTGATTATCTTTTCCCGCAGCTTCTGAAGTGCCGTTTCCCCATCAATCCCTTTACCTCGATCCAGGGAGTCGATGCCTGCTGTAATTTTTTCCTGCAATTGCGCTAACGTTTCCTGATAGCGCTTTTCTCGCTCCTCCAGCAACCGCAATGCTGCTTGCTCCTAATATAGCCAATCCTTACTCATGCCACAAGACTCCTTGAAATTATGCCATCAGGTAACATTTTAACTGCCATAGATGTCCTCAATCTACTGGGCAAAGGTATTGATAAAACTACCTTAGAAATCACTCTCACTGCTTCCGGTTGGACATCAACCCTAGCCCAAGGGGGTTCTAAAAGCGGTCAGGGAAACATCTGGACAAGTCCTGGACATCAATGCAGCGTTAGAATTATGAGCAAACCGGATGGTTCCTGTTATGCCAGAGTTTACAATGGCCCTGGAGGTGGTGCACCAGGCGAGCAACCTTTGAACGCATTCGGTAAACCGGGAACTAGAGGAGAAACCCATTTTTCGCTGATTCCTTAATTCTATCAATCATATTAATTAAAAAGAATTATGCAATTTCAAGAAGTTTGGCAACAATACGACTTTACGGAATCTGAATTACTGTCAATGGGTTGGCAGTTTCCTTATGATTATGTTTTGAATCTGAACTACTACTGGGAACTCAATGGTAGGGGTTCTGGTTCTGAAGTGGCATCGGTTGACCAACCCATGAAACTGGTTCTCTGTTCTTGCATTCGGCTGGATGTCCAAATCAACCCCAACCTAGAAACAGAGATTCAACCTCCCCAAACGTTGGGTACGATTGTGGGATGGGGTCAAGTTACGCCCTCTCCTTGGTTAGAAAACCTCTCTCTTCCTGCTTCCGACTGGACTCATTTGTTTTTTGAGATTGGTGGCAACAATAAAATTGAAGCGGTGATGCGATCGCTCTCCATTGATCAGTTAACCCAACCCGCTCTCGCCCCATTAGGTCGCTAACCCAATGCTAAAATAAAACAGGGCTTGATATTCACCCCCTTAATTATTGCTCTAACCCTTCAATTATGACCCAAACTTTACCCATAGAGCGGACTGTAAAAACCTTCAGACAACTGCAAACCCAATTTAATCTCCAGCGTAGTACCGATGACCAATTTTTCCCCGAGTGGTTAAACCTGGACAATACTCTGACTGAAGCAGAGCAACAAACCCTTGATAAAATTCAGCAAAAATACTTTTATCAACTCTCTGATGGTCAACTGGGAGAAGAAACGATTAAATTAATTGTGTTGTCCCCACTCCTGGATTTGGCAGGATTTTTTCAGCCTCCCTTTCGGTTTACCACGGAACCGACTGTGCAAATTACCGCTGAACGGGATGAGATAATTTATCGGGGTCGGATTGATGCGTTGGTTCTGTTGGAAAGGCTTTGGGTGGTGGTGATTGAATCTAAGGAAACCAGTTTTTCCTTAGAAATGGCTTTGCCGCAAACTTTAGCTTATATGCTGGCTCATCCCAATTCACAACGGCCAGTTTTTGGGATGGTAACCAATGGGGGAAATTTTATTTTTGTGAAACTGCAACATCAAGAATTTCCTCAATATGAATTATCGAGTGTGTTTTCCTTGTTGCCTCGGCGGAATCAACTCTATGAGGTGTTACAGATTCTCAAACGGTTGGGACAGATGGCGATCGAGCTTTAATCTGCACCCTCAAAAATGGGGATTATTTGGATCGGCACGAGATACGATGAGAACAGGTCGCATCTTTGCGCCTAATCCCAGATCGACTAGCCAGACTTCACCGGGTTTCGGATTCATCGATTAAATCTAATACCTCCTGTTCGACAAGGCGCGATCGCATGATATCCAGAAGGTTGCGATCGGCCATTTCTATAATCTCAGAAATGCTTTGACGTACTGCTTCCGCCACATCGGGTTCCCATTGGGTTAATTTGGCATTGAGGGTCTCTATCAGCGCGTCCATTGTTCCCTACCTTGGATTATGGGATTGCTTTTTGTTGTATGTTAAACCAGTTTAGGCGAGAGATTGTTCAGGCGATCGCCTCCCGAATCTGTTGCCTGTCTAAATTGGGGACTAAAAAATTCTGAACCCCTTGGACAGCACGGATCAATGCGATCGCTCGCTTTTATGGTTAAATCTTTACTACTGAGGGAGAGACGACGCAGGTCAGGTCTCTTTTCCTCGCCCTGCTGTTATTTCTGTTGATTGATTCTAACCCCCATGCCAAATATTCGCCGCCGTCCTCCCAATCCTGCTGTAGGCGTCAAGTCGATGCGCTATCAAATCCAGGTGCCTGATGCTGAACCTCGACATATTCTCGAAGAAATCGTTTGGCACAAAGAAGTGGAGGTGGAGGCACTGCGCGATCGCCAGCCTTTAGTAGAATTACAAAAACTCCTCCAGGGGGTCCCTGCACCGAAGGATTTTGTGGGGGCCTTGGTGTCCGCCGCCAAACAACCGGCGGCGATCGCGGAAATTAAAAAAGCCTCTCCCAGCAAAGGGGTCATTCGCGAAGACTTCGACCCGGTGGCGATCGCTCAATCTTACCAGAAAGGCGGCGCAGCCTGTCTCTCGGTCCTCACGGATAGTAAATTCTTTCAAGGCAGTTTTGACTACCTCAAAGCGGTCCGAGAAGCGGTCGATTTACCCTTGCTTTGTAAAGATTTTATCATCTATCCCTATCAGATTTATCTCGCCCGGGTTAATGGGGCTGATGCTATCTTGCTGATTGCCGCAATTCTCTCGGATAAAGACTTACAGTATTTTATTAAGATTGCCAAAACATTAGGAGTAACTCCCCTAATTGAAGTGCATACCCTAGAAGAATTGGACCGGGTTTTAGCCTTAGATGGGGTGACATTAATTGGGATTAATAATCGCAATCTCGAAAATTTTACTGTAGATTTAGCCACCACCTGTCAATTGCTGGAACAACGGCGCGATCGCCTGGAAAATATCCTAGTAGTCAGCGAATCCGGACTCCAGACCCCCGATGACCTCAAGCGGGTAGTTGATGCCGGTGCCAAAGCCGTGTTGATTGGGGAAGCCTTTATGAAACAACCCGACCCCGGGGAAGCCCTTGCCGCAATTTTTCCCAGTCATTGATTCCTGGGGGGCGATCGCCCTTCAGGGACCATCAGGTTCTATACTAAAACAATGCAATGTCTGATTCCCTAGGAATTGGATATCCATTTACGGGAGACCGCTGCGGCAATTTATGGAACCCATTCCTCTTCCTTCCCCTATTCACTATGAACTGCTGCTGCAACTGTTGGAACGGCAAACCCTCTATGCGGTTAATCAGAATCCCTCTGCTAGGGAACAGGTTCAACAACTGATTGTGACCCTCAGAAAAGCCCAAAGCCAACAGAAGCAGCTAGAGTCTAAGTTTCAGCGCGAAAATATCCCAATAGAACACCGCTGGTCCCTCAACGAAGTAGCCGCTGCTAAGACCCCAGGAAATTCGGCCCATCCTGAGTAATCAGAAGGTCTTGCATCGAATACCGTAAACCAGTAGAATTAAAGATTCGGGTGAAAGCGCATTCAGCAACAGCACTCGCCGGTACAGAGCCTTACCCGAGGCATTGATCGGAACTCCTCACACTTAAATTTAATTGTATTAGGACTAGATTCAATGGACGACAAGCTGATGCTAATGATTCCTGGCCCTACTCCGGTGCCAGAACAAGCATTGAGAGCCTTGGCAAAACATCCCATAGGCCACCGGAGCAAAGATTTTGAGGCAGTCATCGCCGAGGTGACGGAAAATTTGAAATGGCTGCACCAAACTCAAAGCGATGTCTTGATGCTTACGGCGTCGGGGACTGGCGCGATGGAAGCGGGAATCATTAACTTCCTGAGTCCAGGCGATCGCGTGATTGTGGGTAGCAATGGTAAATTTGGGGAACGCTGGGCCCAAGTTGCCAAAGCCTATAGCCTCACCGTAGACCCCATCACCGCTGACTGGGGACAAGCTTTGGACCCCGACCTATTCCGGCAAAAGCTGGAAGCGGATACGAACAAAGAAATTAAAGCCGTCATCGTCACCCACAGCGAAACCTCTACTGGGGTTGTCAATGATTTAGAAGCCATCAATCGTCACGTGAAAGCGCATGGTCAGGCTTTAATTATCGTTGATGCCGTCACCAGTTTAGGGGCGATGAATGTGCCGATCGACGCTTGGGGACTGGATGTGGTCGCCTCGGGGTCACAAAAAGGCTTTATGATTCCTCCGGGACTGGGCTTTGTGGCAGTCAGCGCCAAAGCATGGGAAGCCTACAAAACTGCTAAACTCCCGAAATTTTATCTGGATTTAGGCAAATACAAGAAAGCCACGGATAAAAATAGCAGTCCGTTTACTCCCCCAGTTAACCTGATTTTTGCCTTACAAGCCACCCTGCGGATGATGAAGCAGGAAGGGTTAGAAAATATCTTTAAGCGCCATGAACGGCAAATGAAGGCCACTCGTGCAGCAGCAACGGCAATGGGATTAAAACTCTATGCGCCGGATGATGCAGCAGCGCGATCGATTACCGCTGTGGCGACGTCTGATGCAGAACAAATTCGGGCTATTGTCAAGAAACGGTTTGATATCGTGATGGCAGGAGGACAAGACCACCTCAAGGGTGAAATCTTCCGAATTGGACATTTAGGATTTGTGAGCGATCGCGATATCCTAACCGCCATTGCTGCCTTAGAAGCCGCCTTGCAAGAACTCGGTAAGGCAACCCAAGTCGGTGCCGGTGTCGCCGCTGCCGCCAAAATTCTAGGGGAATCCTAACCCACCCCCACCCAACCCCTCCTCGTTCCCAGGCTCTGCCTGGGAATGCCCAATTGGAGGCTCTGCCTCCTGATACTCCTAGGCTCAGATAACAACTACATCTGTGCCGTGAGGGACTGGAGGCAGAGCCAAGTCACGAGGATTATGTGCATCCCAGGGATTCGCGAGTATCTACCCCGGTTTTTGAATTAACTCCACTAGCATTTTTACAGAGTTTGTTGATTTGATCCCCATCTAAAATGGCATCGGTGAAATCTGCACCTGTAATCTTCATATTTTTGACATTCGCACCGAGAAACAGCGCCTCAACTAACACCGCATCGGTAAAATCCGCATTGGTTAAGTTGGTCCATTCCAGCATGGAATTGGTCAAATTCGCCCCATGAAAATTCGCATCTTTCATCATGGAGAGGCTGAAAATGGCCCCCTCTGCCTGAACATTTGAGAAATTCGTAAATTGCAAATCCGCATTTGAGAACTCTGCGGTCCTTAAAAACTGCCCGGAAAAGTCTTTACCAGAAAGTTGGGCATTGCTATAGGACAGCGGGGGTGGATAGTATTTATAAGCTTGCGCTAATGCCGGTAAGGGCATGAATAAGAGGAAGAGTGCTAAAACAGTAGCAGCCAAATGTCGCCAGTTCATAACGGGGTTTTTTAAGGTTCTTGATTACACTAACCCAACTAGGTCTATAGCTTAGGGTACTGCATTTGGGGGCTAATTGCCCAAATTTGTGGTTACAATTTAAGTGGAAGTCACCCTGGAGACAGACTTATGCTCGGTTTTATCATTACTTGGTTAGTTGCGGCCATTTCTCTGCTGATTACGTCCTATGTTGTCCCTGGTATCTATGTCGATGGGTTTTCATCCGCTGCCCTAGCTGCGATTTTAATGGGATTGATTAATGCGATTGTCAAACCGATTCTGGTGCTTTTGACGTTGCCTTTAACGATTTTGACTTTGGGGTTATTTTTGTTGGTGATTAATGGCATCACTCTAGCCCTGGTGGGATATCTCACCCCAGGATTTGATGTCAATGGCTTTTTACCGGCTATCATTGGAGCAATTGTGCTGTCGTTGGTGTCGAGTGCGATCGGGCATCTGGTTAGAGAGGGAACGAATGCTTAAAAACCGAGGCCATTTAATTTAAAATTCGTTAAGTTTAGCCCGCTGAGGCGGGCTTTGTTGTGAAAGAATAGAGGAATCAGAAGCAAATGGAACCCGTTAAAATCGGCATTATTGGGGGAAGCGGACTCTATCAAATGGAGGCGCTTAAAGATATCGAAGAAGTGCCGATGAATACCCCCTTTGGTTCTCCTTCGGATGCGGCAATCATCGGGACTTTAGATGGCATCCGGGTGGCTTTTTTAGCCCGTCATGGTCGTCACCATAGTTTGATGCCTTCGGAAATTCCGTTTCGGGCTAATATTTATGCCCTAAAACAATTAGGAGTGGATTATATTATTTCGGCTTCGGCGGTGGGGTCTTTGAAAGAGGAGGTGAAACCGCTGGATATGGTGGTTCCGGATCAGTTTATCGATCGCACTCAACATCGGATTTCCAGTTTTTTTGGTGAGGGTATTGTTGCTCATATTGCCTTTGGGGAACCTGTATGCGATCGCCTTGCCGAAATTCTTGGGGATGCAGTTGCCAGTTTGAATTTAGCGGAGGTTAATCTGCATCGCGGGGGGACTTATGTCTGTATGGAAGGTCCGGCTTTTTCCACTCAAGCTGAATCTAATTTGTACCGCAGTTGGGGGGCGAGTGTCATTGGCATGACGAATTTAACCGAGGCCAAATTGGCCCGGGAAGCGGAAATTGCTTATGCGACTTTGGCCTTGGTTACAGATTATGACTGTTGGCATCCGATGCATGATAGTGTAACGGTGGAGATGATCTTGGAACACCTCCATGCTAATGCCGACCATGCCCAAAAAGTGATCCGAGAAGTAGTAGGGCGGTTGGGGAATAATCCGCCGGAAAGTAAGGCGCATTCGGCGTTAAAATATGCTATTTTAACACCCTTGGATCGAGTGCCGCCTCGGATTAAGGATAAGTTAAAGGTGATTTTGCAGAAATATTTGTAAGCTTGATTGGGGTAGGGTTTGGATCGCTGCCTCTACCGGGAAAGGGTTTGGATTTCTTGTTCTAAGTTACGGCGGGCAGTCGCCTCTCGTTGCTCCAACATCGGGGGAGTAAAATAGAGGCGATCGCGCTGTAATATCCCTTCCAAAAATTGGGTTCTCCCTCGGCGATAGTCGGCTTCTGAAAATGCTACAAATTCTCGGCGAATGGCTTGGGTGTAAAACTGATATTCTGAGGGTTCTGCCCCCAAAATTGCCCAATCTGCATCGAGAAAAATTTGAATATCCAATTCATCCGCTGCCGCTTCATGACGTTTCGTCCTGAGAATCAGAGTTTGGGTGGCGGCAATCGTTGAGGCGGGAAAGTTTAATGTGGTTAAGACTTCCCCAGCATATTCCGCACTTTTTTCCTCATTATCATGGGCAGTGGGGTCATAAATGGCATCATGAAACCAAGTGGCTAGATAAATAGCGGGGAAATCCCGGGTTAGAGATTTCATCTGGTCCAAGGTTTCAAGCAGCAACTGGATATGTCCGAGGTTATGATAATATCGTTGCGGATGACAATAGGTAGTTACTAAATTAAATAAGACTTTTTTACCGAGTTTGCGATCGGCAGAAAACTGTTCTAACAAGGCATCCCAAGTTAATTTGAGGCCCAATCCATCTACATAGCTCATGAATCCCCGCGATCGCCCAAAATAATCGTTTCAATACAAATCGTCTCCTCGGTTGTAGCCTGCAACTGCTGTAACTGTCAAACTTTACCCGAGTGATTTTCTACAGGCATCCTAAGCAGCAGAGGACCGTCCGCAGATTTTTCTGGGAAACCTTCACCGTTACCGGGCGATCGCGGTAATCCTCCCCTTCTTGGTGAATATCCCAGAGACTCTCTCAACTTTCCTAGGGCCAGGGTGCGATTAGCCCGGGGAAGTTGCCATGAAAGTCCCGATAGAATTGTATGATATAGTATATCTCTTATTAACTATCTTCTTGTATTGTAGGCTACTATGTGGAAAAAAGAACTCTGGCTGGAAACTCAGTTCATTAACAATTTTTATCCGGGTCCTCTCCATAAATTAGTCTTTATAGATTTAGAATTTTTCCCCGTTTATATCACGGCCAACAAAGTTCAACAACGAATTTTTGGTTATACAATTACGCGGATTTTAGAAACCAACGATTCTCAATATATTAAAATTCAATTAATTGAAAATCATCGAGAAGAAAAATATCTTATCAAAGAAATAATTAATGATTTAAAACTATTGCAAGACAAAATTTTTGTCGGATTCAATATTATTAACAGTGATTTATATTGTTTAACCAAGCGAATCCGCTCCTTGAAACTCAAGCCGGACATCAGTCCTTTAACCATTTTAGATTTATACGACCCCAAACAATCTCGATATCGGGGTGGATTAAATGGATTATTTGAATATCTGGATATTACTATTGATAAAGAAATCAATGGCCTTTATATTCGCCGTAATGCCAAGCGCGTCCTATCTCAGAAAGAAAATTCTAGTGAAATTATTAATAGAATTTACGAATATTGTTTAGAAGATGCCAAAAATTATTTTCATATTGTCTCTAATTGGAAACAAAAATTTACCCCTTTAGATCCGAATACTTTCCTCCAGTATGAGTTTAAAGTAAAACGCTATTAAACCCAGTTGAGTTTTTGCAAAATACGGGTGTGATCCCCCCAACCCCCCTTAAATAAGGGGGGCTTTTTAGAAAACTCAACTCGTTCCAAAGAGGTTTAAAATGGATTGCTTCACCCGAACCTTAAAAAGCCTCTATTCCTTCAAACTTTTGAGTTTGTAGGGCATTGGCTGCTTCTCCACAGGTCCGGGGTGTGGGAAATAGTTTATCCGGATTTGCCAATCCTTTGGGATTAAACACGCTACGCACCCATTGCATGGTTTCTAAATCAATTTCATTAAACATTTCGCTCATGTAGCATTTTTTATCGGCACCAATGCCATGTTCTCCGGTGAGACTTCCGCCGACTTTCACGCAGAGTTTGAGAATTTCTCCGCCTAGTTCTTCCACTTGTTCTAAAGCCCCGGGGATAGCATTATCATACAGAACTAAGGGGTGGAGGTTACCATCTCCCGCATGAAAGACATTTGCCACCCGATAGCCATATTTTTGGCTGAGTCTCTCGATTTCTTTTAAGACATAAGGCAACTGAGTCCGAGGAATGACGCCATCTTGAACATAATAATCGGGGCTTAAATGTCCCGCTGCTGCAAAGGCGGCTTTGCGCCCTTTCCACAATTTCATACGGGTTTCTAAGTCATTGGCGGAAGTGATATTTCGCGCCCCATTCTGCTTGCAAAGTTCAGAAATGCGTTTTTTATTTTTATCAACTTCCACCTGCAATCCATCAATTTCAACTAATAAAATGGCTGTGGCATCTCGGGGATAGCATCCGGTGGCAACCACATCTTCTACGGCATTAATGCTGAGGTTATCCATCATTTCCATGCCAGCGGGAATGATGCCTGCACTGGTAATGGCAGAAACTGCCGCCCCGGCATCTTCAACGCTGGTAAAATCGGCTAAGAGGACGCAAATGGCTTCCGGGGTTTTGAGAATGCGAAGGGTGATTTCTGTGGCGAGTCCTAATGTACCTTCGGACCCTACAAATAAGCCCGTTAAATCATAACCGGGCATTTCGGTGAGTTCTCCTCCCACGTCCACAATGGAACCATCAGGCAGGACTAATTTTAGCCCTAAAACATGATTGGTGGTGACACCATATTTGAGGCAGTGAACGCCCCCAGAATTTTCGGCAACATTGCCTCCAATGGAACAGATAATTTGACTGGAAGGGTCGGGGGCATAATAAAATCCTGCGCCGCTGACAGTTTGGGTGACCCAGTTATTAATTACTCCCGGTTGGACGACAACTCGCTGATTTTCTAGGTCAACTTTGAGGATTTTTCGCATTAACGAGGTGACGATTAACACGCAGTTTTCAATGGGTAATGCACCGCCGGAAAGTCCGGTTCCTGCACCTCGGGGTAACCAGGGAATGTTATGGCGATCGCAAATTTTAATCGCTTCAGAAACCTGTTCGGTGGTTCGGGGTAATACCACTAATGCGGGACGTTGGCGGTAGCTGGTTAATCCATCACATTCATAAGTGAGGAGTTCTTCTTTTCGTCGGACTACTCCATCTTTGCCAACAACTCGCTCAAATTCTTTAATAATTGGTTTCCAGTCGCGTTCTGCTTGGGTTTTTTGGGCCAGCATGGTAATTGTTCCTAACTTAGGGTTTCTGAAGGGTTAAGGTTAAATTATCGTCGGATTTAAGCTAAATTTTAGGCAGCATTGCCCGCCATTTGTTATCCCACGGGTTGCCGATCGCGACTCTGGGCGGAAGCAGCAGAATAGCGATTATCCGAGGAACTTGTCCAACTGAGCACTTGAATTCCATTGCCAAACGTTGCTTCCCCAACTGCGGCAGAAAGTTCGGCGATCGCTTGACATTCGGGATGAGCCGCAATAAAATCTTGTTGTGCTTGTTGTACCGTTTTCCAGTGACCATTGTTGACAATCACTAAGGCGCGATCGGCTAAAAAGTTTTTCATGAACAGTAAGCCAATCAGTTGCGATCGATAGTCATAAGCACAATCATAAAAATAAACCCCTACTTTAGGCGTCGGTTGGCGATCGCGCAGATCCAGAAGAAACGTTTCAAAGTCCTCATTATAAAACTCCACTCGATCCACCACCTTAAATTGAGTTAAATTCTCAATCAAGGTTTCATAACTCTCGCTACTCTCATCCCATTCTGAAAAATTATCCACTCCATAAGCTTGGCGATCGCCTTGATCCAGCAATGCGCCAATTAAACTCGACCCTTGATAGGTGCCAATTTCACAATAAATTTCCCCGGGTTCCAGACAAGACACCGCCAAATTGATTAACTGCATCAAATTTGCAGTCGTCGTCCCTTGGACGCGATCGAGTACCTCCTGGAACTTGTCAGAACAGGGTTTGACTGAATCTTGACCCCAATTTTCATACTGCTTAGGAAGCAGTTCAATAAACTTAAGATAATCCATCAATTCACCTCGGAGAATGTGGGGATTCGTATCCCGCTTAATCAGACTGTTGCCTGGTGGTTATAATTTAACATAACTTGTTGTCCTCTTCCCTCTTAACCCCTCTCATCCGGCCCTTTTAACGGTCCACATAATTTTCGATCGCCGCTTTCCAAATCAAGTAGGCAGTCCCATTCAAATGTAACCCATCTAAAGTGTAGCGTTCATCGAGTTGTTGATTTTCATCGACAAATTGACGATGTAAATCAATATAAGAATAAGAGAAATTATCGCTTAATTGTTGCAATTGAGTATTCAGATTTCTAATCAGTTCATTGCTAGGGCCTTCTTCAAAAAGTCTGGGGTGGATGGGTAGAACACTTTTTACATAAACTTCGGTTTGGGGGGATTGTTGTTGAATGGTTGCTAAAATCTGTTGATAATTAGCTAAAATTTCAGACAAATCTTTTTTTCTGGCTAAATCATTAATGCCAATCATCAGAAAAATTTGACGCGGTTGAGAGGCGAGAATGGGATTTAACCGTTCCAAGACCCCATCGGTTGTATCGCCAATAATTCCCCGATTCAAAATTTGGGGATGATTTAAAATCTCGTTCCATTCACAGGAATCCGTTAAACTATCCCCCAGAAAAATAATGGGACGGCTGACTTTTGGGAGACCTTCAAACACACTCCGGCGATGTTGATAGTAAATATCAGCCCAGGAGGGAGAAGAAGTTTCTGGGGGAGTTGTGCCGATTTGGCTTAAAATGTAGGAAATTCCTCCTCTTTTGGCAATAAAGACCCCGGCTATAATCAAGGCGATCGCATTGAAGGTTAAGGATAAAATAAACTTGGGTTCAAACTTAGCAGATTTCATAAACCGTACTTAAACTTGGTTGAAATAGTCCTTATTCCCGCTTCTGCCTCGTCAAGAAGTGACCGAAACAGAGGCAATTTTCGGCTGTTCAAGAAACCCTTGGACTCGATGCCATACCCGTTCTAGCAAATCGGGCTGATCCACGGCGAACCATTCAATCGTGCGATCGCCTCGGAACCAAGTCCGCTGCCGTTTGGCAAATTGGCGGGTATGTAATGCCGTCAATTCCTGCGCTTCTTCCCGAGAAATTTCTCCCGCCAGATATTGCTTAACTTCAGCATATCCGAGAGTATGCAGCAGGGGTAAGTTCGTCCCATATTTTTCACAAATTGATTCCACCTCCGCCACAAAACCCGCATCAAACATTTCCTGAGTGCGAATTAAAATTCGGCGATCGCCCTCTTGGACCTCCGTACAATCTAAACCAATCTGTAAAATTGGATAACTGGGGGGATTTTCTCCTTGTTGTTGAGAAATTGGGCAGCCCGTGACGTAAAATACCTCCAATGCCCGTAAGGTTCTGACCGAATCGTTGGCATGAATTCGGGTGGTACTCTCGGGGTCCACCTGTTGTAGCATGGCATAACATTGACCTTGACCCAACGCCGCCAACTGCGATCGCAACTGGGGATTAGGGGCCACCCGGGGAATTTTCAACCCCTTAACCACTGCTTTTAGATATAGACCCGTCCCTCCCACCAACAAAGGCACCTGATTGAGTCCCTGAACCTCGGCGATCTCCTTCAGCGCCCGGTCCTGATAATCGGCAACGGTCAAATTATCCCTCGGATCACAAATATCTAGGAGATAATGAGGGACCAACAGGCGATCGGCTACGGTGGGTTTAGCGGTCCCAATATCGAACTCGCGATACACCTGACGGGAATCTGCACTCAAAATTGGCGACCCCAGACGCTGGGCTAAATCCAACGCCAGACCCGATTTCCCCGTCGCCGTCGCCCCACAAATCACAATTAATCCAGGCATGATCGTCATTTGTCCTTGGTCTTATGTCCTTGGTCATCCTCCCCATCACCCCCATCCTCCCCATCTTCCCCAATCCCCCCCTGCATCCCCCCAAAAAATTTCTCTTCTAATTGCGCTATCATCGCTGACAACCGTTTAGTGTTATAATTTTGATAGTTTTTGGTATTCTGACACTTTGTGGGCTGCAAAAGCCCGATTAATGGAGCTATCGTGGTATGACCAGCAACTACAGCGCTGACCAAATACAAGTTCTTGAAGGACTCGAAGCAGTACGCAAGCGACCGGGGATGTACATCGGGACCACCGGACCCCGAGGACTCCACCATCTAGTTTACGAGGTTGTGGACAACTCGATCGATGAGGCGCTTGCTGGCCACTGTACCCATATTGAAATCGAGTTCAATCCCGATGGCTCTTGTACCGTAACCGATGACGGTCGAGGTATTCCTACGGACATCCATTCTAAAACAGGAAGGTCCGCCCTGGAAACGGTGATGACCGTCCTCCACGCCGGTGGTAAATTTGGAGGAGGCGGTTATAAAGTCTCTGGAGGATTGCACGGGGTTGGGATCTCCGTAGTTAATGCCTTATCAGAATGGGTGGAAGTCACGGTTTGGCGGGAGAAAAAAGTCCATACCCAACGGTATGAACGGGGTGCAGCCATTGGAGAATTGGAAGCCAAACCGATTAAAGAAAATCGCACTGGAACCTCCGTTTGCTTTAAACCGGACCTGCAAATTTTCAGTACCGGCATTGAATTTGATTACAGCACCGTAGCGGGACGATTGCGCGAACTGGCCTACCTGAATGCTGGGGTTAAAATCACCTTTTCCGATAATCGGATTGACCTGCTCAAAAATAATGAGCCAAGGGTTGAAACCTATTGCTATGAAGGTGGAATTCGGGAATATGTAGAATACATGAACCGAGACAAACAGCCCCTTCATGAAGAAATTATTTACGTCGAAGGCGAGCGTAATAATGTTCATGTGGAAGTGTCGTTGCAATGGTGTACTGATGCTTACACCGATAACGTCCTTGGGTTTGCCAACAACATCCGGACCATTGATGGAGGAACGCACCTAGAAGGACTGAAAGCTGTCCTGACACGGACTATGAATGCGATCGCCCGCAAACGGAATAAACTCAAAGAAGGCGACTCTAATCTCGGCGGTGAACACGTTCGGGAAGGGTTGACTGCCGTAATTTCCGTGAAAGTGCCAGACCCGGAATTTGAAGGGCAAACCAAGACCAAATTAGGCAATACCGAAGTGCGGGGAATTGTCGATTCTTTAGTGGGTGAAGTGCTCACGGAGTATTTAGAATTTCGTCCCAGTGTGGCAGATGCGATTTTAGAACGGGCCATTCAAGCTTATAATGCCGCAGAAGCTGCCCGACGCGCCCGGGAATTGGTTCGCCGGAAATCGGTTTTAGAATCGTCCCCCCTGCCTGGAAAACTGGCGGATTGTAGTACCAAAGACCCCAGCGAAAGTGAAATCTACATTGTAGAAGGGGATAGTGCGGGCGGCAGTGCCAAACAAGGACGCGATCGCCGCTTCCAAGCCATCCTCCCTTTGCGCGGTAAAATCCTGAATATCGAAAAAACCGATGATGCCAAGATTTACAAGAATACCGAAATCCAAGCCTTAATTGCTGCCCTCGGTTTAGGGATTAAAGGGGAAGAATTTGACTCCTCACAATTGCGCTATCATCGTATCATCATCATGAGCGTAGCGGGAGACGAACCCACCCTGGTCATGGATGACAAAGGGCAAACTGAGTTCGTCAAAATTGGTCAATTTATCGACGAGTGCGTAGAAGGGCGTCGCAGTCCCGAACGCTATCGCGTGGTGTCCTTTGACCCCGTGACCCATGCCACCCGCTTTAAACCCTTGAAAGCGGTGATTCGACATGGCCATGAAGAAGCCATGTATAAAATTACCACCCGGTATAATCGCTCAGTCAAAGTCACCTCCTCCCATAGCGTATTCGTCTATGAAAACGGGGAAGTGATTCTCAAAAAAGGGAACGAAGTCAAACCGGGAGATTTGTTAGTCGCCTCTCGACGGTTACCGCGTCCGGCAGAAAGTCCAACCCGGATTGATTTGCTGGAGACCTTGTATCGCGCTGGACTGACGCGATCGCTCTACTTAAAAGGCGAAGATGTGCGCCGGATTGCCAGTCAGCGTCTGCTGGCTAAAGTTGCCACCCCAGGGGAATGGAATGACCCTCGGGTGGAATTGGAAGCGACGGCATGGCAACAACTGATTTCCCAACGGAAAATGGCCGGTATCACCCAAAAACAGGTGGCAACCGTCTGTGGTGTCAAACAACCGATTACCATCAGTCATTGGGAACGGGGGATCAATCGTCCGACGTTACCGAACTTTTTGGAATACCTAGAGGCGATCGGGGGGAACGAGAATATCGTTTATGAAACCGTCCCTTCTAAACTCGATCGCCTCTTAGCGCAGGATGATACCAGCAAAAATGCGCTGTGGCGTGAAGTCAGTGCCTACAAAGCATTTGAGTATTTCACCCCCAGCGAACTGATTCAACTTGGGGAAGCGGTGGAAATTGTCCCCCAGGCGCATCAAGATAAAGCCTTTAATCGCTATTTGCCGATTACAAAGGAATTGATGAACTTCTTGGGGTGGTATGTCGCCGAGGGAACCCTAAGTAAACACCAAGTTAGCTTAAATCTGGGTAAAAAAGATGAGCGGTTTATTCCGGCATTGAGTGAGGCGATCGCCACCACCTTCGGAGAAACTCCACGGCGCTATAATGACCCGGACAGTGATGGCATTAAACTCTACTTCCATAGTGTTGCTGCCGCACGCTTATTGCAAGCCTGGGGTTTAGCCAAACCCGCCCATGAGAAGCAACTGCCCGATTTAGTCTTCAGTCTCCCAGAAGACCTGCAATTGGCCTTTTTGGAAGGCTATTTCCTCGGAGATGGCACGATTGGCACCAATAACTTCTCCTGGACTACCAATTCCCCCGCCTTGAAAGAAGGGTTGCTGTATCTGTTCGGACAACTGGGGTTAATTGCCACTGCCACCGAACATCAACCCTCCACTCCAGCGGATGCGCCGATCCAAACCCGCCATCCCTATTACACCCTGACCATTTGTGGGAAAGAGCAAATCGCCTTCTGTCAAGCAATCTGGCAACATCACGCCTATGCACCGCAGTTGGAGGACCATTTAGCCCGTCCCACTCGCAAAGCACAGGATTTCGTCCCCATCAGCGATGATTTAATGGGACTGAAAGTAATATCGGCTGAAGAGATTGAATTAGTGGGTGACTATGTTTATGACTTCTCCGTAGAAGGGGATGAAAACTTTGTCTGCGGAACTGGCGGGTTATGTGCACATAACACCGACGCGGACGTAGATGGAGCCCACATCCGGACCCTGCTTCTCACTTTCTTCTATCGCTATCAACGGGAAATGGTGGATCAAGGGTATGTTTATATTGCTTGCCCGCCGCTGTATAAAGTAGAACGGGGACGGAATCATTTCTACTGTTACAGCGATCGCGAACTGCAAACCCTGATCCGCAACGAATTCCCGGCGAATGCGAACTACACGATTCAGCGGTTTAAAGGGTTGGGTGAAATGATGCCTACTCAACTCTGGGAAACCACCATGAATCCAGAAACTCGCACCTTGAAGCGGGTGGAAATTGAGGATGCGGCAGAAGCCGATCGCGTGTTTACGGTATTGATGGGCGATCGGGTCGCCCCCCGTCGCGAATTCATCGAAACCTACGGTCCTCAACTCAAACTCATGGACCTGGATATTTAAGGGTTCTGGGTTTGATGTCCTGAGTCAAGGGAAAGGTGAGTCACCGGAATCTACTCAGGACTGAGGTCATTATTAGGGAGAACATCCGATAGGATAGGGGCAGTATATAAACTGCCCCGCCTATAACGGATAAATAGAATAGACTGGCGCGTTGAATATCAGGAATTGTCCGTTGAAATTGTCACTATTTGAGGATTATCAGCCGATCGCTGCGATCGCCGTTACCCCTTCTGGGGTCAAACGATTACTATCTCTGTGTGATGCCACCGATGCTATCCTCTGGATACCCGCATCTTGTCAAGGTGCGATCGAGGGGACGACTCACCCCAAAGTGCAGGTTTATACAGGTTCATTGACGGATCATCTCGCTCAGATTTGGCCGGATTGTCGCGCTTTGATCTTTTGTTTAGCAACCGGCGCAGTCGTCCGGGCGATCGCACCCTTGTTACAGCACAAGTCCATCGATCCGGCAGTGGTGGTGGTGGATGAAGCGGGGAAATTTACCCTTAGTTTATGTAGCGGACATCAAGGGGGTGCAGACTCCCTGACTCAGGCAGTCGCTTACCACCTCGGTGCAACCCCCGTCCTCACCGGCGCATCATCGGCGTTGCAATTGCCGGGAATTGATGTGCTAGGCGTCCCCTTTGGCTGGACCAGAGGGGAGGGTAATTGGACGGCTGTCAGTGCGGCGATCGCCCGTCAGGAACCCGTAGAAGTCATCCAGGAAGTCGGTTGTACCCTCTGGCAAGAGAATTTACCCGAGGATCATCCCTTTGTCCTAGAATCGCCGGATAATTCCAAACGCCCCAAGGCAAGAGTCTGGATTAGTGCCATTCAGCGCCAATTTGCACCGGATTCTGAATTTCCAAAGGTGCAGTGGCATCCGCGAGTCTTGTGGGTGGGAGTCGGTTGCGAACGAGGAACTTCGCGGCGGGTGGTGGAAACGGCGATCGCCCAAGTTTGTCAGTCTCATCATTTTGCACAAGGTGCGATTGCCGGGATTGCCACCATTGATATTAAAGCCGATGAAGTGGGATTATTGGAGTTGTGCGAGGCGCGTCAGTGGCCGTTAAAAACCTTTGCCTCAGAGGTTTTGAAGTCCGTTGCCGTTCCCACCCCGTCAACGGTGGTGGAACAAGAAGTGGGGACTCCCAGCGTGGCAGAAGCAGCAGCGATCATGGCGGCACAAGAGTGGAATTCCCCGGGTGAAACGTCCAATTCTCTTCTCGTTTCTAAGCAAATTTTTCGCCTAGAGGGGGAACCTGGTGCCGTAACCATTGCGATCGCCCAAGGGGAGAGAGAATATACCGGACGTGAGGGAAAACTCTGGTTAGTGGGAACGGGTCCGGGTGCGTTAAACCAGATGACTCCGGCAGCACAAACCGCCATTGCCACAGCAGATTTGGTGATTGGTTATACTCTATATATTGATTTAATTAAACCCCTCTTGCGTCCGGGTCAACTGGTGCAATCGTTGCCGATTACCCAGGAAAGACAACGCGCAGAACTGGCGATCGCTTTTGCACAGGGGGGATTAACCGTTGCTGTGATTTCCTCTGGAGATGCAGGAATTTACGGCATGGCGGGATTAGTTTTAGAACAACTTCGGGAGGGGGGTTGGGATGGCAAAACCCCAGGGGTACAAGTCTTTCCCGGAATTACCGCCTTACAAGCGGCTGCCTCTCGGGTAGGAACGCCGTTAATGCATGATTTTTGTGCGATTAGCCTGAGTGATTTGCTGACTCCTTGGGCGATGATAGAAAAGCGGCTAGAAGCAGCAGCAGCAGCCGATTTTGTGGTGGCGCTTTATAACCCGCGATCGCGCACTCGAACCGAACAGATTGCGATCGCACAGGGGATCTTTCTCAAGCATCGAAAAGCCGATACTCCCGTGGCGATCGTGCGATCGGCGTATCGAGAAGACGAACAAATCACCCTCACCACCCTAGAACAACTCCTAGAAAATCCCATCGATATGCTCAGTACCATCCTCATCGGTAATCAAAGCACCAGTCTCTATGAAAATTGGATGATTACCCCCAGAGGGTATCTCGGATTCGAGACCCCATAACCCCTTCCCTTGCTTCTCCGGTGTCCCTAAAAAGTCAATCTAGCTAAAGCCAGAAACCGGGTTCCTTCACTAACTTTTTGTGAATCAGAAATCAATGGCCTGAAACCCGGTTTCTGTTCCTACTGCTTCAGGACTTACAAAATCTTTAACATACAACCCTAAATGTAGAGGCGATTCGCGAATCGCCTCTACATTTAAGCTAGATCCTCACCGCAAATTGAAAGGGTTAAATCCTTCGTAAAACCTAAGTTTCTTGAATTCCTTGGCGCACTTGTTCGACGGTTAACTCCAAAATTTGAGCCGCTTGCTCTACGGTAAATCCCCGGGACAGCAACTGCGGGACTACTTCCAGCTTACCTTCGATTCTGGCTTCCAGTCTGGCTTCGAGTTTGCCTTCGAGCTTAATATCTTGATACAGTCTGGATTGCTTGAATCCACTCACGTCTATCATCTTTTTTACCTCCTCGCGGCTTAACTTAGAAAACTTGTACAATACGACCGTCTCTATTAAGTCTACAACTTCTGCGCGATCGGCGTCATCAGTTATTTCCAAAGCAAGATTATTTTAAAATAAAAAAATACTGCGGTAGGGTAATGGACTCTACCGCAAATTGAAAGGGTTTAACCCTTCGTCTAACCTACGTTTCTTGAATTTGTTGGCGCACTTGTTCAACAGTTAACCCCAAAATTTGGGCCGTTTGATCTACCGTAAATCCCCGGGATAACAACTCCGGGACTATTTCAAGTTTACCTTCAAGCTTGCCTTCAATCATGCCTTCGAGCTTAATATCTTGATACAGCTTGGATTGCTTGAATTCATTCACGCCTATCATTTCTTGTACCTCCTCGCGGCTTAATCTAGAAAACTTGTACAATACGACCGTCTCTATCAAGTCTACAACTTCTGCGCGATCGGCGTCATCGGTCATTGCGAAAGCTACAGTATCTTTGATTAAAAAATCCTGCGATAGAGTCAATCACCCTACCGCAGATTCAAATGTTTTAACCCGTTGTCAAACTTAGGTATTTTGACTACCTTGGCGCACTTGTTCGACGGTTAATCCCAAAATTTGGGCCGTTTGCTGTACCGTAAATCCCTGAGACAGCAACTGCGGGACTACTTCAAGTTTGCCTTCAAGTTTGCCTTCAAGTTTGCCTTCAAGTTTGCCTTCAAGTTTACCCTCCAGTTTGCCTTCCATCAGACCTTCAAGTTTGCCTTCGAGCTTAATATCTTGATACAGTCTGGATTGCTTGAATTCATTCACGCCTATCATTTCTTGTACCTCCTCGCGGCTTAACCTAGAAAACTTGTACAATACGACCGTCTCTATTAAGTCTACAACTTCTGCGCGATCGGCGTCATCGGTCAAGTTCTGCCTTGCCTGAACCACAAGCTGTCTGGCTTGTTCCGCAGCAGAAGCGTCTTGCTTCTCAATGATTAACTGGACAATCCGCATTCCTAACGAGGTTTCGGGGACCGCTTCTAACTCATCGAGATAAATACGCTGAACTTGAGGGGAATTGAGTAGCGCTTGATAGGGGGCCAGTTCCTTCGGTTCATAACTGCGTCGGCCAAAAATGACCACCACTCGCCAGTTTTGAGCGGGATTGTTCTGATGTAGGTATAGAAAAAGTTCGGCAAATAAATTGGCATAAAATTTTTTGTCGCTGTAAAATTGCACCTCCACCAAATTCAGCGGCATTTCTGGAAACTCAGCTTTGGGGATAAACAACCCATCAATGCGAAAGGCGGTTTGTTTGAGTTCCACAGAGGAGAATTCATAAGCTTCTGCTTCGGAGGCGGGACGACCAATCAATTCAAAGAAGCAACTGGGTTGTTGTTTAAACAGTCGGTAAAATATCGGGTCTGTTTCCATATCAGCAGGAGTCGATAGCCAGCCTAAGTCAGTTTATCATAGAGAAAGCGAGCTAGATGTAAGCCCGCCCCTACCAGGCTGCGCCAAAGCTTACAAGACTCAGACTCGAATTCATTGTCAGAATAATTTAGGAACGCTATATGATTAGGTGATCTTACATTAAAATAATAACAAAATATCCATTTCGATACATTTTATTGGGAGCCTTTTTAAAATACCTTGCTAAGTAGTTTCTAATTTCAACCACTTCTTTGAGTGCAGAAATTAAAACGGATGTCTCATCAGCAAGAAAATTCTCCGAATTAATGCTGGAAATTGATTCTTGCAAATAGTTACTTAAATCACTTGTGATTTCATTGATTTTTTGGGTGTCTAACTCTTTAATTTGACAGTAATAGGCTTGACCAGATAGACCTTTTAGGGATGATTTGGCAATCAAATTTTCATTTATTGCCTTTACTTCATCCTGAACTTTTTTCTCGGAAAAAGCGTCTTTAATCTGAACCTTTTCTGATTTTCGATTTTCAATAAGTCCAGCCCGGTGAAATGGTTTTCCGATGAACCGTTCCAAAATTGTAATAATTTGCGGAACTGATATCTGAATAGGTTGATCCGCAAATTGCTCTGAATCATAGATAATATTTTCACCCTCCTTGTTCAAGTTTAGGGCAAAGTTAAGGGTATAGGTCATAGGGCTTCTGGGGTAACTTCTCTAGCAATTATTGTAACTTTAATGGGGTAGGAGTCTACCGCTTCATAGGCGGTCTTAGCTGCGGAACGGCATCGAATGATAAGTTCTGTTGCATCCGGAACCGCCCGGGTTTGAGCGCCTACAATCTGATCTAACATGGGCCGGGTCAGATGGCGATCTTTATACTCTAAGGCAATCTTCTGATAGGCCATCAATAATCTCCGTTTATCAAAATATTTCTAATTTTTGTTGCCACAATTTTAGCTCCTCTTTCCGTGGGAGCAATAATCCGAATGACGCAATCAATTCCCCCATCTTTACCATAGCGATTTTCTACAATTTGTGGAGTCAGTGGGGTCCCCTCTACATCGGTAAATTCAACGGTTTCAAATCGTTTGAGTCTCAGCATTAAGCGTTTGAGTTCATCATGCTCAAATTTGTACCCCTTTTGACTAGGGGTTAATTTTTCTACGGGTTTGAACTCCTTGACGTTGGAAAAATTGAAGAAGTCTTGAACCCATCCGACGATGAGTTGAATCATAATCGTTTGCTCCTTGCGCCTCTTAATTCAGATTTTCGGTAAATTTTGGCCCCTCACCCCTTACCTTGCTCAGATCTGACCGTAGGACTGAGAATGCTTTCAAGGGTCCAGACCGATCGCGCAGGCTTGCAACCCTAAGAGTTCCTCAGCTTACGATTTGAGTCCCGATAGCAAGCTTCACTGGCAAGCCCCTAGACAAGCATTGCTCAAGTTCTGGCAGCGCGATCGCCCGCTCAATCCTTATTGTCTTCTGCTCCTTTTATTCTAGGCAAGTCGGAAAAGGACGGATAAAGACGGCTCTTTTCTTAAAAAATCTTAAAAGGGCGGATAATAGCGGATAATAGCGGATAGGAAAGAGTTTGGGAGGGTTGATCGCGGCACTATGAACTGGCAATCGGTGTTGAAATCAATTGATGACTTAGTGTTTCAGCAAACGGGTAAACATCTTGATAATCTGCAAATGGCAATTTTGAAGGGCGTCCTTAATGGTGAGAAGTATGCAGACATTGCGGAACAGTATAAATGCACGATGGGTCATGTCAAAGATGAGGGATACGAACTTTGGCAAATTTTGTCTCAAATTTTAGGCGAGGACTTAAACAAATCAAATTTTTGCGCTACCATTGAACGATTGGGATTTGTGAATTCTCAACATCAAATCATTGGGAATCCCGTCCAGATTGGTAACCTCAACCTCTGCACTAATCCGGATAATTTTGAAGTAAATAATAAGGATACTGTTAATCCTGATTCACCTCGCTCTAATCCCACAAATCAGGAAAGCAAAAATAAAAATATTTTAAATTCTACCCTTATAAAAACTATTTCCAAGTTCAATGAATTAGGTTTAACCCCAGAGGAAATCTCCGAAACAATGAATTTACCATTAGGTGAAGTCTTAGATTCACTCAAATGACTTAAACCCATTTAATTGCAAATTACTTTATTCGGAACTTAATGTTTTTAAATGGGGTAAGATACAGTTTTTTTTTATTTCTAAAATTTTTAAATATAAAGACTTAAAATGTCGGAATATTCTATCAAGCGCCGAGGTTTCCGGCGGCTAACACTTGGTCAACCGTTAAGGTTAATTCGGGGAAAACTTGAGAGACTATGGGCTGACTTGCTGTTAATATGGTTTCTTCATAGAATCCTTCTTCTAGGCGCAAGAGGGAGAGTTGATTTAAGATGGGGTCTACAATCCAATATTCGACGATTTCGGCGGCTGCATATTCCGATCGCTTATATCGATAGTCCCGGTTGATGGATTCAGGACTGACCACTTCTACTACTAATAAAGGCGGGGTTTGGAAAACAGCAGATTTATCCAACAAGTCTAGGGCTTGTTCTTGTAAAACTACGCAGATATCGGTTATCCGAGATTTCTGCAATCCGGTTCTGACCCCTGCTTCTTTAAAACATAGCCACGGTAATTGTTTTCGATTAATTTCTGCTTTTAAGCTATCCCGAATAAAATCAGCAATCAGTAAATGTCTGATTGTCGGTGGATTCATAAGCTCTAATCTCCCCTTGACTAATTCATATCGGTTATCGGTTCCATCATCATACTGGAGATAGTCTTCAAAGCTGCATAATTTATCAGCGACTAGAGTATTCATGGCAATGGTTTAGATGGGGTTGATGGATGCCATTATAGCGCATCACATGACTATAACTGTGGGGGTTGACGGGTGAGAGGGGTGCGCAGGGAGGAACTATGGGGGGAGAAATCTGCTCCAGGAATTATACCCTTGATTGATACGGAGTATCATCGATCGCCCTTGGGGAACTTCTGGATCTTCTGGGGAGGCGATCGCCTACAAGGATAGGTCCCTCAGTTCAAGCCCGTCGGAGCCTCCCGAAACTATGACCATTTTTTCAATTTTGTCAATGATACCGATCGCCAATCTTCTGCCAAATTTTCACAGTCATCCTATGTTCGCGATCGCTTGCTAAATTTACCAAATCTTTAATAATAAAGTATGAGTGTTGTGCAATTGGTCTAAATTCGGTGTAATCATGCTAGGTCAAACAACTTTACCCAAACTTTCAGTGGATCAAATTGTGGAAAGAATCTTTGCTCTGCGGCAAATAACCCGCGTTGACCAACAACTGTTGATGACAACGCTACTCTCGAAAAATGCCCTAAATGACCGGGAACATACGCAAATTAGCCGCGTTTTTGATGCTGTCCAACGAGGGTTAGTTCGGGTCGTCGAGTAAGGTTTTTGGAGTGGGTGCGGATGTAAAATGCTTGTCCTAAGTCGGTTTCAGCAGGTTTTCTTCTGTCTTGAACTCTCCAAAGTTAAGAACATTAGTAGCAACAACTGTTAAGCTACGCACCTTGGTCTGTTTTCCTGTTAATACAATCTCTTCAAGCTTATTACTGGGACTTATGAATGTCTATCTATAAAAAGCAGCCTGCTGGATAAAGTCCTCCAGCAGGCGCTATCAATATTGAAGAGCTAAAAAAAAACAAATAGCCCTCTTTGTAGCAAGCAGCTTTTAGCTATTCTGTAATAACCAAAACCCACTATAAGTCATCCCAGAATCATCGGGTTGAATTAGTAAAAAATGTAACCCCTGAGTTGCCTGTTTGCGCTGTGTAAAGGTTTCCCCCGCTTCTGCAACTTCTGCATCCTCAAAGGTAGCAATAATCCAACGATCTACTAATCCCGCCTCTAAAATTAATCCATTGGGAGGTCCAGGATTGTAATCGATCGCCACTGGGGATGCTTCCTGTAACCATTGGGCAATTTTCAGGGATTGCCGTCCGCCATCGAGGACTACTCCAGGAATCACCGCAGTAGAAGGGAGTCCCAAGGCGACTGGGGTCAAGTCTTCCGGGATGTGACGAATCCGGATTGCTCTTTCAGCAAATACTTCCATTAAATAAGCGGCACTCACGGAAGCAAACCGCCAGCGATCGCCCCATAACGCTTCCGGCAGGGGTCCCGGTGGCGGGCGATCGCGGACTAAGGGTTCGTAAGGTGCACCTGTATAATTTGGCTCATTCTTATACTCCTGCGCCTTTTCCACCAACCATGATTTTAAAGCTGGAGTGCGTCGAGAAGCTTCTACCCTAACCCCCAGTTTTTCCCCTGCCGCTCCTATCAAAGTGAGTGACTGGGGACGAAACACCGCGATCGCCTCCGGTAACTTCCCTCCCCCAGCGATTTGCAGTTGTTCTGCTAACCAAGTCGAGTTTGCCTCCCCTTGGGAACAGCGACTACTCCATTGAAAATTCCCCGTTGCATCACAGAGGCACAATTCCCATAACGGTTCCCCTGTAGCACTTTGTAAAGGACGACGGTAAAAATCTGCTTGCCAAATGACCACAACTACAATCCAAATTTATCAATACCGGCGGGAGTTCAAACGCGAAATGCTCTTAAAAAAGCCTCCAACGTTCAAACCCCCGCCGTTAATCCCAATTACACCAAAACGCTGGCGCGAATCGATTCTACATCAAGCTGAATCCCAGGTGCATAAACCTTCGCCACATAATCCGCCACCATGCGATCGGTGTTGAATAATGGTGCATTGGTCTTAATCGAACCCTTCATCATCTTAATCCAACCGTGAGATAAGCCAGTATTCGGGTCAATGTCGTAATACAGGGGAACAATTTCCTCCTCTAATAACCGATACAGGGATTCTGCATCAATTTTATCCTGCATTTCTTGGTCACTGGTATGAGCATCTTCACCGATCGCCCAACCATTCATCCCTTTACCATCGGGACCCGTTTGATAGCCTTCGCACCACCATCCGTCTAAGACGCTGCAATTAATCCCGCCATTAAAGCAGACCTTTTGACCACTGGTTCCCGAGGCTTCCAAGGGACGACGGGGGGTATTTAGCCACACATCCACACCCTGAACTAACTTGCGTCCCGTGTACATATCGTAATCAGGCAGCACAATCACGCGGTTTTGCAACAGGGAATGTTGTTGACTCCATTCATAAATCCTTTGCAGAATCCGCTTCCCTTGTTCATCTGCTGGGTGTGCTTTCCCGGCAAACACGATTTGGATCGGGCGTTCGGGGTTGCTGAACAGCCGCAGCGATCGCTCCAAATCATGCATCAACAGATACCCCCGCTTGTAGGTACTGAAGCGGCGCGCAAACCCAATGGTTAGCACATTCGGGTCTAAAATCCGGTCTGCGGCATCTACCCACTGGGGATTTTCTCCCCGTTGTTGCCTTGCTCGTTTAATCTTCGTGCGAGTGTGAGCAATTAACCGCTCTTTCAGCAGTTGATGACGCCACCAGAGTTCCTCATCGGGAATTTCATCTACTTTGTTCCACATTTGCGGATCAGCGATCCGGTTGATCCAATCCTCTCCCAAATACTGAGAATACAGGTCACTGAGGAGAGGGGCGGTCCAGGTGCGCTGGTGCACTCCATTGGTGATATGACCGATCGGGACTTCTTCCATCGGGCGATCGGGATACATAATATGCCACATCTTCCGGGAGACTTCACCATGTAACGCCGAAACTCCGTTAGCGGTCCGGCACATCCGCAAAGCGAGTACAGTCATGCCAAACGGTTCCCAAGGATCTCCCAAACGCCTTGCACCAACAGCCATGAATTGTTCCTGAGTCAATCCCAGGGTAGGCCAATAGTGCGAGAAGTAAGACTCGATTAAGTCTCCGGAAAATACATCGTGACCCGCAGGAACTGGGGTGTGAGTCGTGAACACACAACGTTCGCGAACTGACTGTTCTACATCATAGAAACTCTTGCCGGTACGCTGCATTTCCATGCGGGCAACTTCTAGGGTACAGAAAGCGGCGTGTCCTTCATTGAGGTGGCAAATCGCGGGTGTAATTCCCAGGGCCTCTAATGCTCTGACACCGCCGATACCGAGAACAACTTCTTGGGCGATCCGGGTGTCTTGGTTACCGCCATAGAGGTGTCCAGTTAACCAGCGATCAAGGGGGTCGTTATCATGGCGATCGGTATCGAGTAAATAGAGAGCAACTCGTCCGACTTGTACTCGCCAAATTTGGATTTTGACCACCCGATTGCGGATTTCTAATTCAACCGTAATCGGTTTACCATCAGCATCGGTGATCAACTCCAAAGGCATCTGCTCGAAGATGTTATCTACATAGTAATCTTCTTGCCAGCCGTGACCGTTAATGCGTTGGCGGAAATATCCTTGCCGATACATTAAACCAATCCCAATTAAGGGGACGCCTAAGTCTGAGGCGGATTTGAGGTGATCCCCGGCTAACATCCCCAAACCACCGGAGTAGATGGGGAGGGATTCATGGATGCCAAATTCGGCACAGAAGTACACGACGGGGCGATCGTGGGTAATCTGAGGGGCCACTCGACTCGCCCAGGTATCCTCGATCGCCATGTAGCGGTGAAATTGCTCGGATACTGCTTTCACCCGCTTCATGTAATCGGGGTCATTCGCCAACTGACTGAGGCGTTCTAGGGAAACAAATTGCAGCAAGGCAACGGGATTGTGGTTCCACTGCTGCCATGCGTCGGGATCGATGTTGCGAAACAGCGAAATTCGTTCCGTCGTCCAACACCACCAATAGTTATAAGCGATTTCTGCCAAGGGTTTCAGGGGAAGAGGTAATTTTTCCCGCAACTGTTGGCTGGCTTTCGTGTAATTTTTAATCACCATACTTATGACACCATGCTTTCGAGACGTTTTCGGTTGTCGGACATTTGACACAAGGGCGATACCCCGAAGACTCTCGATGGACCGAGCGCTGCAAAGAGTATCCCGGGGCTGCTCTTTTGGCAACAACATTAGGATGAATTATAAATTTATTACCTCTAGGCGGTAAATAGGTGTTTTCTTACACAATTTTAAGTTTTGCTTCAGATTCTCCTAGAACTACCCCTAGGGGCGATCGCCTCTTGACCCGTCTCCTGGGGTTGCCAGTTTGCCTAGATCAGAAATCCGGCAATCTCTTTCTGTGTAACGCTTAAACCGGGTTTTATTTGCAATTAAGCCCCAAAATTTTGCATCGTTCTACGGGTTGAGTTCAGGGCAATTCCTTGAGCAATTTTGGGGATCACGGTGGGTTAGTCAGGGTTATTAATTGTGAGCAATTCTTGACGTCCAGTCTCTACAGGGGCGATCGCGGTGGTGGAAAGGTTGATCCCGCTTTGAGGGACCTCATCCTGTGGCTCATGGGTAATTCCCCATAAGCAACAGGGCTAGGTCCCAGCAAAGGGACCTGGAAATTATGAAGATGAGCCAAAGGCGGCGATCGCGACACCAAAAATCAGCTAAAATCGGTAAAAATCACGGCAAACTTATCGTTAATAGTAGAAGTCCTATGAATCCCGATCTGACTAAATTTGGTGAACAGATGTCCCAGCTTACTGGAGTGCGGGCCATCATGAAAGATATTAGTGAAACCTTACGCGCCGGTGCAGATCGGGATTTAATTAATATGAGTGCCGGAAACCCGGTCATTTTGCCCGAGGTTGAACAGTTGTGGCGCGATTGTACCGCAGATTTACTCTCCTCCTCGGAGTATGGGGAAGTCGTCTGTCGCTACGGAGAATCCCAAGGGTATCAGCCGTTTATTGATGTCATCAAAGCAGATTTTAACAAGCGCTATGGATTAAACCTGAGCGATCGCAATATTCTGATTACTCCGGGGAGTCAATGCCTCTACTTTTTTGCTGCCAATACCTTGGGGGGATACAGCAGCAGCGGACAACTCAAACAAATTGTCTTACCCCTGAGTCCCGATTATACAGGCTATGGGGGAGTCAGCTTAGTACCGGAATCTTTAGTCGCCTATAAACCCACCTTAGATTTAGATGCGGCGGCACATCGGTTTAAATATCGTCCCGATTTCAGTCAATTAGAGATTAATGAAAATGCCGGTTGTGTAATCTTTTCTCGTCCCTGTAATCCCACGGGGAATGTGCTAACTGAGGACGAGGTGAAGAAAATTGCCGCAATGGCAGCGCCTTATGATGTGCCAGTATTTGTAGATTCCGCCTATGCACCGCCCTATCCAGCGTTGAATTTCACCGATATGACGCCAATTTTTGGCGGGAATATTATTCATTGTATGAGTTTGTCCAAGGCGGGATTACCGGGAGAACGGATTGGGATTGCGATCGGGGATGAACGCACAATTCAGATTTTGCAGTCCTTCCAAACTAATTTGTGTATTCACTCCTCTCGCTATGGACAGGCGATCGCAGCACGGGCGATCGCATCAGGCGCATTAGGCGAAATTGCCGAAACCGTCATCCGTCCTTACTATCAGCAAAAATTCACCGTCCTAGAAACCACCCTCGATCGCGCCATGCCAAAAGACCTCCCCTGGTTCTTGCATCGCGGTGAAGGCGCAATTTTCGCCTGGATGTGGTTCCAAGACTTACCCATGACGGATTGGGAACTCTATCAAGAATTGAAAAAAGTCGGAGTCATAGCCGTTCCTGGCAGCAGTTTCTTCCCCGGTTTACGCGAAGATTGGAAACACAAACATGAATGTATTCGCCTGAGTTTAACCGCCAGTGATGAAGCCATAGAAATGGGCATGGAACGTTTAGCAAAAGTGGTTGAAAAAGTCTTTCAAGGCGTTATCGCCTAACTCAATTCAATCCAGGGAAAGATTCAGAAACCGGGTTTCTTAACTCAAGCTTTGGCAATCCAACCAAATTTAGGCAGAAACCCGGTTTCTAACCCCCAGGGAAAAATTCAGAAACCGGGTTTCTTGACCAAATCTTTGCCACACCACCCAAATTGAGGCAGAAACCTGGTTTCTAACGAAGAAGCGCTTAATAAAAGTTAATAGGTTTTTCGGTGATTCTACGGATTGACGCTGATTTTTTAACCCCTCTAAAATATAGGACGACCCTCTCAACAAAAAAATACCTAAAATCTCAGGTTGCTGCCTAAAACCTCTTCTCAATAGTAACAGTTTGTAAACGGTTATACAGTTTTATGTCGCGCAACTGGCTGGGTAATTTTTGTTACCTGAACACCATTTAAGGACGATCATCATGTCTTCTATCCAATCTCAACCCTATTCTAATCCCGAACCCAATCCCACCACTTCTGCGATCGCACGTCGCCAGTTTCTCGGTTTATCCGCCAGCGCGGTTCTGGCCCTCACCCTAGGAGGATGGCCCCAACCCGTCAGTGCTGATAGTAGTGTTTCGGGTACTACAAGTAATGGGGATTCCAATGTAAATCTCAACATTAAGGAACGGTATCGAATTTTTGTTCCTAATATTACGGTTGCCCGAGGGGGTAAGGCAACAGTCGTATTGCGATCGGGCGAAAATTGCACCATCGATATCCCTCGCCGGGTCGCCGATCAGAGCGAATTTACAGTCAAAGGCAAAGGTCTTCAAGGCAACGATATTGTAATTGTCATGCATACCTTATATGAGCCGAGCGCTAAAATTCAGGAAAACATAGAATATGAAATAGAATCAGCCGGATTTATCCAAGATGTGACGAAAGAAAACTGCCAAGAAGCTTATTTACAAATCACCGAAGGAAAATATTTTGATGACCTGGCAACCTTAGACTTACTCGATTATGTCGTGGCCTCTTCTAAATTAGATGAAACAATTCAGCAGCGCTACGAAGTTGCCAGTCAAAGCTCTCGATTAGTGGCAATTGAGGAAGCCATTGAGAAGGTTTTAGCGAACTCCGAGTTAAATCAAAATCAGAAACAAGTGATTCGGGGAACCCACCAATATGTGCGTGCTGGCGACCCTGTACCGAACTTTGAAGAGCTCACGGATCTCGCTGCTATCATTGCCGGTGCTGAATTAAGTCCCGGACTTCAGCAATATTACTTACAGGCTCTTGCTAAAGCTAAAGCAGTAACCGCTGATTTTATCATCGTTCAATTAATTGCAGACCCCCAACAAAGCCCCCAATTAACTGAGGAAGATCGGAGCAAGTATTTAAACGTTTATCAGCAGGTCCGTGATGGACAAAAAGTTTCAGACCAAGAAACTTTGAATGGGTTAGATCAATTGATCGCCAATTCTAACATCCTTGAAACCTGTAAAGTGCTTTATTTATTGGCACAAGACCGCTTTTTTGAAGATGCTGCATCAGCCCAAGAAGATTTTGGAGAGCTGACGAGAGTCGCAAATAAAGTGAAACGTACTGGTGTTGGTATTGTCCCCACTGCGACCAACGCCCTGAGTTTTTTGGGAGTAGAAGCAGGGACAGGCGTAACAATTAGCTCTTTGAGTGGAGCAGCCGCTACAAATGCAACGTTAGCAGCGTTAGGTGGGGGTTCGATCGCCACAGGTGGTTTCGGTATGCTCGGAGGTTTGGCAGTCGCTACAGGTGGAGCCGCTTTAATTGGTGCAGCCGGAATCCTTTCCATTGCGCTAGTGTCTCAATTGGATGGACAAGATTTAAAAAACTTAGGAGTAGCTGGACTAACTGGAACTCTAGCGGGTGCGGCGGCTGTTTTTGTAGCCTGGACGGGTGCTAGTGTTTTGGGTTTTGCTGGTACTTTATCGGGAGCCGCTGCAATTACTGCTACAATATCAGCCTTGGGTGGACTCAGTGTACTCACTGGTGGCGCATCCCTGGTGGCATTTGGTACGGGTTATGTGGTTTGGTCATTTTTGAAAGGGAAAAAGAAGCGAGATGATAACATCCTTCACCAATTAGAAGCTCGTCTGTACACTTTTATTGAAGAAATTAGTGTCGATGATAGTTTGTTTGCTTTTCTCAAAACTAAGCTACCCCAGGAAAAATATGATATTGAAGAAGTATTTTTTGCTCCCGATATTCCCCTAGATAAATTAACCAAAGCTTTGAAAAAGTGGGGAAAAGTTGGCAAGGGAGAAAAAATACTATCTTTTGTAGATATCAGCCTATTCGATAACGGTAAGGCAGGAATATTTTTCACCAATCAAGGAATTATTTGGAGAGAACTCGGGTCTAGTGGGTCTGTTAGCTATCGAGATTTAGATATATATACAGCAGGCAAAATCGCTGATGTGCTTGTTGATAAAGAGCAGAAGGCTCAATTAGCTGATGTGATTTGGGAGATGCACAATACATTTAAGATGACTTAAATTTTAGCCGATCGCACCTTTTACGGTTTTGCTTTCCACGGTGCGATCGCCCCTTCCCTCTCCCCTTATCCTCAACTCCCTCCTCCCATGAAACTCCCATCAATTCTAATTAGTTTAGGATTAGCATTGTTACTGGTTCTGACTGCGCCTGCTCTACCTTGGGGACAAACCCCACTGCCAGGGGATTATCTGGCGATCGCCTCTCCCATCCCTTCCCCCTGTGCAAACGTCGCGACAATTATCGATAACACTTTGGAAGTTCACTACAGTCCCGAGTGTTTAGAGCAAAAACTCCATTTGAGTCAGTTACTCCAGCGGTTAGAACCCATCATTGCGGAAAAAAGTCGCAACAAAATCACCGTCAGCAATCTCAACTATGCGTTAATTCCAGAAGGAATTCACCTCCAGGGGGATGTTCTTGTTAATCTCAAAGCAATCCCGGGAAGCGTGCCGGTTTCAGTCGCTCAAGATTTATCCCTGAGTATCAAAGATGGATATCTCTATGTTAAAGCGGGGGAGACGGATTTAGAAAGCTCCAAATTAGTTCTCAAGTCTAAGCAGGGGATGATTACTCAAAAACTGGACCAAGAATTAGCTAGATTTAATGGGAAAAGATTAGATGAATTTGTTGCCCTCAATCAACTCAATACCCTGGCGGAACCCATTGGAATTGGTCCAAATGCGGTGGATTTTGTAATTCAATCCATTGAAAATAAACTGAACCTGAGTTTAGATGAAACAGGTTTAACCCTGGGGGTTCGGTTTCGATGAAGGAGTGAGTATGGGTAAATTTTGCTATAATTAACTTATCGAGTTATCAAAATACCCCATGAGTCTAGTCATCTCTGAGGAACTGGTAGAAGCCAGCGGTTTGTCTGAACCGGAGTTATTATTAGAAATTGTCATGATGCTGTTTCAGCAAAAAAAAATTAGCCTCGGCAAAGCAGCACACCTTGCCGGACTGCACCCGATCGCCTTCCAGCGGGAGATGGCAACCCGGGGAATTTGTATTCATTATGAAATAGAAGATTTTGAACAAGATTTAGAATCTTTGCGAGAACGAGGTTGGCAATGATAATTGTCAGCAATACTTCCCCTTTAAGTAATTTAGCGGCGATCGGTCATTTGCATCTGTTGTCACAAATTTATCCAAAAATTATTATTCCCCAAGCGGTTGCGAATGAACTGACTAATGCACCTCCAGAGGATGCAGCAATCCGAACGGTGTCAAACTTGGATTGGATTGAAATTCAACCCGTTACCCATAGGAGCCAAGTGGAAACTCTCCTGCAAAAAAAACTCGATCTTGGAGAAGCAGAAGCGATCGCCCTTGCTCTGGAGCTAAATGCGGATCGACTGCTGATAGATGAACAACTGGGTAGACGAGAAGCCAGCAATTTGGGAATAGAGATTACAGGGATACTGGGGATTCTGGTTGCAGCTAAAGCCAGATTGCTGATTCCTGCGGTTCAACCGATTATGGACGCCCTCATTGCTCAGGCGGGTTTTCGGATAAGTACAGAATTATACATCAGAATTTTACAAGCAGTTGATGAATAATTCCTGATATCCCCTGTGTCCATTTTGTCGAGATTATTCTAATTGTTAGTCGTTATTAATAATTTTTGGCGGTCCACTATTATATCATAAAAGCTTTAAAAATAAAAATATTTTTAGGGGTAGAAAAAATAGTTATAGACCTGAGTAATTTTATTTTTTGCGCTATACTTAACCTGTTAGGTTTAAAAGTTCAACTTTTAGGGACGACTGATTCGGAAATGAATTCACAACAATTGATGAGCCGCACTGAGGAAGAATTAATGATTCCTCATGCGGAGTATGCGAAGAAATTGCGTCCCCTGCTGCCATCAGAGGCGTTTGCACCCGATCCGGGTAAGTTAGGGATTTTATCGATTAATTTGGTGATTATGATCCTGGGTTGGGCGATCGCCTCTACATTAGATCGTTGGCCCGTCTTCTTAATACCACTTTATCTCCCGATCGCCCTGATGATGGGCAATAGCATTATTGTCCTGCTGTTTAGTTCTCATAACCTGATGCATGGCAGTGTCATCAAAAATAAGCGGGTGATGGACATCATGGGATTTCTCGGATTAACCCTGTTATGGATGCCACAAACCATGTGGAAAGCGGTCCATAACCGAGAACATCACAATAAAACCAATTCCATGAACGACCCCGATCGCAACTATTTGGAGGGTCAGCCAAAAAATTGGGGCAAATGGATTCAAAACCTATTTGTGCCTTCTGCGGAGGTTCATCCCTTGTGGTTAGCAGTCGGGATGACCAGTGCTTGGGGTGTGCATAATTTTAGAAACATCACTTCCGTGCTGTTTTTCAATGACAAATCCGTAGACTATGTTCCGGCAGCGTTTACCATTACGCCGAAAGAACGACGGGCGATCGCATTGGAATTAGTGGCGATCGCAGCTATTCATCTCACCATCTTGTTTTCCCTACAATTTGACCCCATCAAACTGCTGCTGAGTTACTTTCTACCCATCGCCATTGGCTATGCCGGTGTGATGTTTTATATTTATACCAATCACATGGTCTCGCCGATGAGCAGCGTTAATGACCCTACCTTTAATAGCTTATCTATCCGAGTTCCTAAACTCTTCGATTGGTTGCACTTAAACTTTTCTTACCACACCGAACATCATATTTTCCCCAACATCAACTCAGACTATTATCCCCTAGTCCGAGAATTGCTAGAACTTCACTATCCTGGTCGCTTGAAATTAATCGATGCGACAGAAGCTTGGCGTTTATTGTTACAAACTCCTCGCCATTACAAAGATGAAAATACTTTTACCGATTGGTCCGGAGAAAAATCAGTCCCTTGTCCTGTGATCCCGACTTCAGCTAAAAACTGACCCTCAAGCAAAAACAACCGACACTTTTTAGGGTGTCGGTTGTTTTGCTTTAGCCTACCTATAAAGTAGGGGGAACGAACTCATTCCCCCTACCCCGCCAACTATGTGAGAATTACTTCACAAACTTAGAAGCGGCTGGTGTTGGGTTTGTGGATGATGAAGCTGAGGACTTGGCACTGCTTGATGTTGTCAAAACCCACAACGCGGATGTAGCAAGCGGGGTATTCACTGCGGCAGCCTTGAACTTCAGCCATCACTTCTTGGACAGAACGGGCGTTGAACAAAGGCAGTTTCCACATGGTCCAGTAGTAAACCGTGGGGTCAGAGGTTTCATTGAACTCAATGGCAGGAATGTAGCCTTGGTCGATGATGTACTGAATCTGCTTGGCAATCTGTGCATCAGACAGAGGGGGCAGATAGGAAAGGGTTTCGTAACGACGCTCTTTTGGCAGAGTTTTCATAATTCTTTGTCTCTTTGGTGCGGGATCTACAAGGATTGGCGGTTTAGGCCAGAAATAAATCACCACCGTCAACCGGATTCGCGTTCCGTTTCCGTCTCTGGGGTTGAGTCAAGTAAGGGTAATCCCGTTACTGTTCTTTCCAGATACTGCTTCCGGTGGTCGATGTTGGCTTGCATGATGCCAGTCAGAACCATCTCAGGCAAGAACTCTGTAACTTCCTCCGCGAGATGTTCGCGCACGGTCATAATCCGAATCGCCAAGTCTGGCTTTTCCTGAAGTAACGTTTCAATGTACGCTTCTCCATCTTGAATTTTGGCCGTGGCCGAAAAGTTTTGCAACCAATAGGCCAAGGGAGGATTAGTTTCGTTCAGTTGACTGACGACGATGCGCATGGCTTGGTAGGTCAAATAGCTGCTCATCACTTTGGCAGTATCTTTGGCAATTTGTTTTAAATCCATATTGTTGGCAACGTTTGATATCGGCGGTTATTTATGTCTACCATCCGCGATCGCAACGGGTGGTTGCACCTTTCCTTGGGTACAAACCATAACCCGGATCTCCTTTATCAAACAGCGTAGGGGAATACTTTCCACCCACTGTTGCCGGATTTTGCCGTGATACTGCGCTCCAGCTTGAGCGATTGCCTGACTGGAGAAAGGTTAACCGTTTTCCATCTCAGGTTAACGGTTAACTTTTCTACTAAGGATCCGTCATCAGACGGTATCCATCGCCTCGAACTCAAACTTGATTTCTTTCCAGAGGTCAAGAGCGACAGCCAACTCAGGAGACCAACGTCCGGCTTCACGGAGGATATCGTTCCCTTCACGAGCCAAGCTGCGACCTTCGTTACGAGCTTGAACGCAAGCTTCCAAAGCAACACGGTTGGCGGTTGCACCCGGAGCATTACCCCAGGGGTGACCCAAGGTCCCACCACCAAATTGCAGCACGGAGTCGTCACCGAAGATTTCCACGAGTGCGGGCATATGCCATACGTGGATACCACCGGAAGCAACAGCCATCACCCCAGGCATGGATGCCCAGTCTTGGGTGAAGTAAATCCCACGAGATTTATCTTGTTCGATATAGTTTTCGCGGAGCAGATCGACGAAGCCCATCGTGATGCCGCGTTCGCCTTCGAGTTTACCCACAACGGTTCCCGTGTGGATGTGGTCACCACCGGACATCCGCAAGCACTTGGCAAGCAGACGGAAGTGGATACCATGATTTTTCTGACGGTCGATAACGGCGTGCATAGCACGGTGAATGTGCAACAAGATTCCGTTATCGCGGCACCAGTGAGCCAAGGTGGTGTTGGCGGTGAACCCTGCGGTTAAGAAGTCATGCATGATGATGGGCATTTTGAGTTCTTTGGCGAACTCAGCCCGTTTCAGCATTTCTTCGCAGGTGGGGGCGGTTACGTTGAGGTAGTGGCCCTTAATTTCGCCAGTTTCTGCCTGAGCTTTATGGATAGCGTCAGCAACGAACAAGAAGCGATCGCGCCAGCGTTGGAACGGCTGGGAGTTGATGTTTTCGTCGTCTTTGGTGAAGTCCAAACCACCGCGCAAGCATTCATATACTGCACGACCGTAGTTCTTCGCAGATAAACCGAGTTTCGGTTTGATGGTGCAACCCAACAGGGGACGACCATACTTGTTGATTTTGTCGCGCTCAACTTGGATGCCGTGGGGAGGACCTTGGAAGGTCTTCAGGTAGGCAACGGGAATCCGCATATCTTCCAAGCGGAGTGCACGCAAGGCTTTGAAACCAAACACGTTCCCCACGATGGAGGTCAGCATATTGGTAACAGAACCTTCCTCAAACAAGTCGAGGGGGTAGGCAACGTAAGCGATATACTGGTTCTCTTCGTTGGGTACCGCTTCGATGTCGTAGCAACGGCCTTTGTACCGATCCAAGTCGGTCAAAAGGTCGGTCCACACTGTGGTCCAGGTTCCGGTAGAAGATTCAGCAGCTACTGCAGCTCCTGCTTCTTCGGGGGGAACTCCGGGCTGAGGGGTCATCCGGAATGCCGCCAAAACGTCGGTATCTTTGGGAGTGTAATCCGGCGTGTAGTAAGTCAGTCTATAATCTTTAACGCCAGCTTGGTAGCCGGTTTTTGCTTGAGTCTGGGTTGAACTGTAAGACATAATCCCCCTTCCTAGGAATCATCGGAATCATCGAAAATCGTTGCAGTTGTCCTGGTTTTTAGTTCTCCTGACAAGCTATTCACTTATCTGGGTACTATTGCTTACCAAACCCACGTCGGGGATCGGTGGAGCGAAATCAGTCGGCTGCTTCGTTTTGCTGCATAACAATAGTATCAGGAAAACAATAAGTTAAACATCATTGTTCTTTTATTCCTCGATAATATTTCTTTATTTTTCGTTATAAATATTAATTTTTTGTTATAATATAAAACGGTAACTTTCTGATATAATAAAACGCTCAGTTTGGCGAGGACGGGCAGAATTTCGGTGTGGGGAGCAGCAGGAACGATACAATTGATCGCAGTTAAGAAGGCGATGGGTTCTGCTTCCTGACCCGGATACAGGGGGGACGAACGTTCCACAATGCGATCGCAACCCTGGCCTTGAGACCCTTTAATCCTGATCCCCTTTGTTGCGCGATCGCCCTTGGGGGTGATTTTAAAAAACTTATGCAGCCAGCTTTCCTCCACTGCATCAACCCGGATTGTCCAAGTCCCACCGGCCAAAGTCGGAGTCATCACTTTTGTGATAGTTGTGGAACCCCCCTGATTTTAAATGGCCGTTACCTTCCTTTACAAAAATTAGGGACCGGCGGTTTTGCTGTCACTTTCACCGTTTATGACCGGCGGACGGACCGGGAACGAGTCTTAAAGGTGTTGGGTGAGCGATCGCCTAAAGCCTTGGAACTCTTTGAACAAGAGGCATCGGTTTTGGCGAGTCTGACCCACCCAGGAATTCCCAAGGTCGATCGCGATGGTTATTTTCAGATTTCTCTCAAACATCCCCAACCCCATACCCTTCCTTGTCTCGTCATGGAAAAAATCGAGGGGTTTACATTGGATGAGATGCTACACCGAGATTATCCCCAAGGGTTTCCCGAGGCGTTGGTGGTGGATTGGTTGATGCAGGCAGCAGATATTCTGGAAGAGTTGCACCGCCATTCCATTATTCACCGGGACCTGAAACCGACAAATTTGATGGTTCGCATGGCGGCGACTCCGACAAATACGGGTACTCCTTTCTCCTTATTTAATAGAAGGATGGGGGGAAGTGCAGTGGGTCAACTGGTGGCGATCGATTTTGGCGGGGTGAAACAACTCAGCGGCAAGCAGGCGAGTTCCACGCGGTTGTTCTCCCCGGGTTACAGTCCTCCAGAACAGATGATGGGGAGTTCCGTGGGACCGGCAGCGGATTTTTATGCCTTGGGACGAACGGCAATTTTTCTGCTAACCGGGCGATCTCCAACGGACTTCGATGATGGAATGTCGGGAGAATGTCGCTGGCATCCTCATGCCAGGGTGAGTCTGAATCTCGTGAAGGTCATCGATGAAATGCTGGAGTTTCAGGTTGACAAGCGATTAGATAGTGCAACAGAACTGCAAGGACGACTGGGACAAGGTTCGTATTTAAAAACCTTAGTCCGCAAGCGCAACCAGGGACTGGGTGGACGTTTGGCGGAGTTTGCGGCGGTGGCATCTAGGCACAGTATCAAATTTTGCTGGGGAGTGGGTACATTGACGATTAAGGCGATCGCCACCCTAGGCATAGTCAGTTACAAAACCCTAGAAAGCATCCTGAGCACCACCTTAGATCTGATTAGTTGGGTATTTACAGCCTGCTTTGATACCTTATTAGGAACTATCTTAGGCGGATTAGGTGCGAGTGTCGGTGCCGGAGTCGGATTTGCCTTAGCCTATTGGTTACCTGTGGGCAGCCGACTCAGCAGCCGCCTAAGTGAGTTAATCGCACAATGGTTTCCTAATCTACAACTGGCCGTTGATCCGGTGGCAATTTTATTTGGAATGGCAGGTTTAGGTACAGCTTTGGGATTAACTGAAGCGGGAAGTTTTGGACAACAAAGACGATTTATCGTGGCTGGCTTGATGGGAGTATTTGGGTATGGATTGGGATGGTTTGTATTAGCGGTGAGTTCAACCAGTGAGACCCTAGCTGCACCGGATTTAGTTGGATTTACAGCAATTGCGATCGCCTCTATTACCCTGGGGTTAGGATTACCCAAACCACAACTATTCCATGCGACCATGAGTGCGATCGGGACTGCGATCGTGATGGCCGTCTTTCTCTATAGTTCATATTTTCCCCTAATTTTAGACCTATTTTCCGCCACCTCGGGAATCGGAATGCCGCAATTCTGGGATAGCATCGCCTTTTTTGCCCTCCTCGGAATGACCGGCAGTTTTTGTCTGGGTTGTAGTTACTATTTACTAATGCCCGTGTTGAGACTATTAGGATTTCGATAGAATAAATTTAATGATTGAGGGAAAAAACCTGAGTTTTTCTCAAAAGTTATTCTGTCTGGGGCAAATCATTAAAGTTAAAGACACTTTTAGGAATTCGTCAGTATGGAGAGAAAACCTGGGTCCCTTTCTAGGTATTGCGGCAGTCGCCACTCGGCGAGGGGTTGAGGGACAACCACCGTCACAGGGGGATGTCTAAAGCGGGGCAGGATGTGATGCTATAATTGGGTCAAACCCTAAATTGCCAATTGACAAGAAAACTATGGCTAGTATTATTCTTCAGGTTGATGAAGAGATTAAGGCGGCATTTGAACAGGCTAACCCGGAAATCCAGAAACAGCTAAGTCATATTGTTCAGTTATTTTTACGAGGAAACTTATACGACAAGCGTTTCACTGAGGTGATGGCAGAAATTTCAGACAAAGCACAACAACGAGGCTTAACCCCAGAAATTTTACAAGATATTTTAGACGATGACAATGACCAGTAAATTTGTCATCGATACCAATGTGTTAATCAGTGCTTTACTGTTTAAGTCATCAGTTCCATTTCGGGCGTTAGAGTTAGCAGAAGAACAAGGAATAATTTTATACTCTGAAGCAACTTTAAGTGAATTAGGGCAAGTTCTGAATCGTCCCAAGTTTGACAAATACCTTTCTCCGGAAGAAAGACAACTGTTTTTAATTAAATTCATCAATTCCTGCCAATTGGTCAAGATTACAGAGGCAATCACAATTTGTAGAGATAAAAAAGACAATAAATTTTTAGAGTTAGCTGTTAGTGGTAATGCTAATTTCATGATTACCGGAGATTTGGATTTATTGGTGTTAAATCCTTTTCAATCCATAGAAATTCTGACTCCAGATAGGTTTGTTGATAAATGTACTGAATAAACTCCAGGCGTGGGCGTGTTTTTCTTGAATCAGTTGGGCAACTGAAACGCGACTCTGGGCAATGGTTGCCTGATTTTGAGCATCAATCTCTAGGTATTGCCAAGTTACAGGAGTATCGGTCGTGAATGTCATCTTGAGGAGAGGGTAAGGGTTGATACTATTGTAGCCAATTTTCCAGAAACCCGGTTTCTTTGATTCCACTCAACCTAAGACATTTCCAGAACTTGTTGCAGAGGAGCGGATAGTTCAATGGGCATAAAATAGGAGTTAGGATAGAGATAATCTTCCCCTGATTCATCAATTATCCGCAGCATTTGATGACTATTCGCTTTTGAGCCGGGTAAGACTTGATAAATCTTGCGAACTTCTAGGGAATCCGCATAGTCTGTATTTTTGATGCAAACAACAAATTCTTTGAAAACTTCCATCCTCGTGCCGTTGTCGTTACTCAAGTATTGATTTGAGGTTTTATCACTAGCTCCTAAAAATCATCTATAACCGTAAAAATCGCTTCATGATTCAGGGATAAATGCGCGTTCAAAAGCCTGTTTTCGATAACGGCGATACACATCAAAATCACTATCTAAAGTAGCAATAGCTGGAATATTCAGTCGTTCTGAAATAGCAACTAGAGACAAATCCGCAAAATCTCCGGGCAAATCTGCATATTGCTGATTCAGTTCAGCAATGCGGGAAAAATCTTCAGGCAGCAGTGGGATTGTTTCAAAAACCCCCTTAGCAACTGCCTCTAAAAACAGATTTTGTATTCGCCAATTAGAACTTAAAAGCCACATAACCTCAGTAGCACAGCCAACAGTAGTGACTAGGTTACTGGTACATCTTTCAAAGAAGACTCGTACCTGTTGATGATAGGGATCTTTAGCACTGTAGTAAGCGACTAAAATTCCACTATCTACAAGAATTACAGGATAGTAGGTCATTGCAAATCGTATTGAGGATGTCTCTTTTTCAAATAATCAGCGATCGCCTTTTTTCGATTGGCCCGTTCTGATAAATCAGGAGGCGCATCTTCTAACAGATGTTCAGGATGTCCGCCCAATCTTTCGACAATAGTTTGGCGGGGTTGCAAACTCAACCAGCGTTCTTTAACCAAGCGTTTAATCAATTCATCGCTAGTCGTTTTTTCCCTGGCTAAAATTTCCACTAAACGGGCTTCGGTTTCTTGGTCTAGTTCTATGTTCAGCATGAATTTTTCTGAGTAGTGATTGATTTATAATTGTACTTGATTTACGCCAACTCATCATTAAACTGATTTAAGTTGAGGAGTGGCTAAGGGGGTTACGACTATTATAGCCAAGTTGCCAGAAACCGGGTTTCTATGTCGCTGGATTAGAATGCACAAAAATGGGCGGTTTGCTGGGCATGAATTTCTGTTCTTACCGCTTCGACTTCTTGGGTGATTTCTGCTAAGGAGAGTTCATCAGTCTTGAAGGATTGGAGAAGATGAGTCAGTTTGCTATCTAGCAATTCTTTGGATAATGCTTCACTGAGTTTTAATTTGTCAGCCTCCGGTAGTTGTTTGACGAGGCTCAACACTTGTTCAAAGCTGAGGGAGAGTTGATATTGAGTTGGGTTCATCGTTTTATGGGGTTGAGGATACAGTGATATTTTAATTGAGTTTTGAGGAAGGGTTTTCTTTGATTGGGTTTTACTCTTTCTGGATTTCCAGGTTGGCGAAGTGTTCTTGCACGAGGCGATGGATGAAGCGGTAGCGATCGCCGACTCGTTGCAGGATGAGGCGTTCTGTACAGTAGTCGAGGAAGCGAGTGATATTCCAGGGCATTTGACCTGTTAGCCACAGGGTTAAACGTAAAATAAAGCGGCGAAAAAAGTTATATAATTCTAACCCAAGAATAATGATAAAAACTATAAGCGACGTTATAAAGAAAAACACCGGATATAGAATAATAGTAACTATTGTAGCAACTATTACCCTTATAAAAATTTTTGCAATCCATGCCAACAATAACATAAAATCTAAATAAAAAATTTAATTTTTTATTTCACTTACCCCCCTATTTTTTCTATCTAGTTTTCGTTCTGATTTTTTGAGCGATTTTTGAATTTTAAGACTTTTTAGAAAGATATTTTTTATCTCTATTAAACCTAAAATAAAAAATTCTAAAATATATAATTTAAAAGTTTTAATAACAACAAATCTCGGAAGTATAGTGTCTATTACTTTAATTTTAATATTTCTTCGTAATGTCTTAGAAGAATCAAACATAATAAATAAAGTTAAGCAGATCACAAAAATAGTCTCTAAATTCATTAATATCTTTGCAATAGTTGGGTTGAATGCAAAAAAAGTTAAGTACAATAAAATATAAAATAGAACTAAAAGATAAGGCAATAATGGGATTGTATTTATTATTGTCTTTTGAATAGAAGAATCTATGATTTCCAAGTTTTTTTCGGAAAAATTAAATGAATTTGATTCATATTTTTCCATAATTTTGGAAATCTTAATCAATCTATTTTTTGTAATTAACCATTCAGGCACCTGATTGGGATACAATGTACTTTTGTGCTTTTTACCCAGTCTCTCAAACCGATAAACGCCAAGCAAATAATTGATTGCTTCCTCTTCGGTATTTAAAGTCCGCCACTCCTCAACATCAATCTGCTGATAAGCAAGACTCGTAATGGCTAAAAACAACGGTTGACGAATAAAGTTGACAATCTTCTCCGACTCCTTGATGCTCTCCCAAAACTCCCCTAGATTGACCGAAGCAAAATAATCCCGAATTTGCTCATTCGTCAAATCCTCCAAACAAATTGCCCCATTTAACTGCAACATTTCCTCATAGTTTTCATATTCCTCCTTGCGACTGCACACCACCAAATGCAACGGCGAAAACTCACCCCCTAAAAACTGATTAATTGCTCGGACACACTTCCCCTGACGTTCCGGCTGCAATTCATCCAACCCATCCAACAACAGCACTAACTCCTTCTCCCGAAGCCACTGTTCCCCGATGTTCTGACTCACCCCCTTACTGATAAGCTGAGACAGAACCCACTCCTTAATCGAAGGGTCATATTTTTTCTGTTTCCAGACTTTGGGAAACTCCCGTTTGGTCACCTCCTGCCAAGTCGAAAGCTCCAAAATCACCGGAATGGGGGCATCGCTATCCCCTTCTGCGCGCGCAATCAAGGCTTCCGCTAACTCTAATAAGGTCGTGGTTTTGCCGCCCCCCGGTTTGCCTAAAATCAGGAACTTGCCGGAAATGGTGGGATTATCAAATACATCCAGAATCGTCGTCTGGGGGGGTAACTGAACGCTGCGCTGTTCACCCACCTTCACCGACATATCCCAAGGACGTTGCACCTGCTGGGGTTGCTGTTCTTTGCCCAAATTCACGAACGCCGCCCGGTGGATAGACTGGGTTAAACGGCTTTCTACCTCGGTTCGCATCTGAGTCAATATATTTTGACGATTGCGATACTCCTGTTTAGATAATGATCGCCCCTCACTAACGTTGAAAGTATTTTGAACACCATAATTAACACCAGCAACATTCCCTTGCTGGCCCTGGTTTCCTTGACTTCCTGTATTTTGATTAGTTGGCTCTGACATAGACTAATCTTTCTCTTTTGTCCAACCCTCGATCGCCCCAGCAACGAACGCCCCGACTGGAGTTTGCTTGAGTAATTCCATCAGTCCACCCTGCGCCGCCCGGATTGCTCGTTGCTTAAAGGTGGGCTGATCCTCAATTTTGGCAATGACTATTCCCGCGAGCCTCATCTGTTCACTCGTAGTGGTTGCCTGAGTCACGTCTAAACTGGAAAGCAAAGTTTGAATCTCTTGTACTGTAGCCTGTAGTTCAGGAGCCGAGGTGTTAGTCTGCTGAATCCCGTGGTTGACTCCCGCCACATTATGTTGAGTACCTTGATTATCCACACTGCCCACTGGAGCGTTAAACTGTTGCTTTTTCCCTTCTGACATTATATTTCCTCATTAGTTGAGCTGAAATTGATCTGAATCGATCTTGCTCTTTTTAGGATTTGGCGGCGAGGGTGATGACGGCGGCTATGGCTTTCCCCACCGCTTTGGTTAAATCCTGATTTTCTAGGGAAACTCCCTCATCCCCTCTGCCATCACTCCCAGGCACAAGTACCACCGATGGTTAGTTTTAGGAGCGATCGCCCTACATCCATAGTTAGGGTTTGCTGAAAAAGTTATAAAAAGCAGGGGGGGTAAATGAACAAGAGGCCCCTATTCCTGCACCAATAAACA
>NZ_JAMXFA010000035.1 GCF_025370785.1 Laspinema olomoucense D3b | reverse complement strand
ATCAGCTATAACCGGCCATCGGCTAAAATCAAGCAAAACTTTTTATTTTAGCATAAAATTATTTTGCAAGAGGTCTAATGAAGTGAGGCTGACTCATGCGGATTTAACCAAAGCCAACTTAAAAGGAGCATATTTGGTTAAGTCTATTCTCACGGCGGCGCGACTGAGTGGGGCAATTTTGTCCGGCGTGAATTTGCGGTTAGCGAATTTAGGCGGGGTGAATTTTTGTGGGGCGGATTTGCGCGGGATTAACTTGCGATCGGCTAACTTAGTGAATGCCAACCTCAATTGGGCCAACCTCAGCGGAGCCCGATTGAGTGGAGCATTATTGCGCGGAGCATCCTTCACCGGAGTCAATCTCACCCAAGCTTATCTGAATGGGGTAGACCTCAATAGTGTGCAGATGGAGGGAGTCAACCTCAGTGGTGCAAAACTCAGCGGTGCCAATCTCTCCTTAGCCAATTTAAGCGCTACAAACTTGAGTTCAGCCCAGATGCGCGTCTCATTTTTGTTTCGGACCAACCTTCATGCCGCATCATTGAATGGCGCGAATTTGTCTCGGAGTGATTTATGTGAGGCAAATTTGAGTAAAGCCGATTTATCCCATGCGAATTTGCAAAATGCCGATTTGACCGGAGCGATGTTGGTACAATCCAACTTGTTTCAAGCCAATTTAACCGAAGTGAGCTTGCAAGGCGCTTGTTTATGTGGTTCAAACTTTAATGTAGCCGAATTGCGAGGAGCCAATTTAAGTGAGGCCGATTTGCGCGGGGCCTATTTTGAACCCTCACATTGGGAGGATATGTCTCTGCCCGATACTCGTGAGATGGAAAACCGGAAAATTTACGAGTAGTCAGAAATTCATCGGAATTAGGCAAAATGCTCGGAGAATTTGCCCAAAGCCAATCCAGCCGTAATCCTCGTGACCTGTATCCTCGTGACGTGGCTCTGCCGCGTCACGCACAATTGGCGGCTCTGCCGCCTGTACCTCTAGTGAGTTGAAACCGTCACAAGTCCAATATGCAGCGATTAGCCCTTGCTGGGGGACTGGAGGCAGAGCCTCCAGAGTCCATGACGCGGCAGCAGCCCGCTCACGAGGGAAATATCTGACCCATAGGCGATCGCCTTCATCACGTCGTTAGAGCAAACATCGGGAAGGATTTATAATACCCCAGGTCAATTTCATGAAAGAATCAGTTCGGTCATTAAAAGTTTTTTTTGGTGTAGTTGGTATAGTCAGTATCCTCAACAACCTGGGTGACCTTTATCTATATCTAAAGTGGGATAACCAAAATTTAATCGGAATTCTTTTGACAATCATTGGCTTAGGGCTATCCGGTCTTTTCGTGTATTTGAGTTTTAATTTAAAGCGGTTACTCTTGAATTCATTTCATTTTGTGAGAAGAGTAATTCTGGCGAGTACAGGATTTCACCTATTTTCCTTTGTCTTCTATTGCCTAGTTTACCCAGGAGTTTACAAATTTATTCAGCCCTTTTATGGGGTGTTAATGTGCTGGTATCTTTTCGTTACCATTAATCGGTTATCTCGTTTCTTGCAAGAGGAACTTTTACAAATTGTGAGTGAGAATAACAAGCCATCCGAACTGTAACAAGCGTTGTTTCTAAACCTTACAGAATAGAGGCGATCGGCCTGACTGACAGCAACAGCGCTCCTTCCTCCCTCCCAGTCCCCTAGTCAGCACTTCCCCCCATCTTCCCCCAACCGCCAAATCTTATAAATTTCCAACAATCTGTAAACCCACCCAAACCCGCCCGGGGAATGCCTTACAATAACAACCAGAGCGGATATCCCCCAGCGGCGAACCCCCGTAGAGGCCAAGCATTCCCCCATAAATCCGGCAATAGACCGAAAAAGCACCCCCCGAATGCCACCCCTCCCCCGGCAAACCAACCGCCACCCACCATTCCCCATCCGCCTAAGTAAAAAAAAGTCCAATAAGCAACGCTGAGGTTAAATGATGACAGAGGAAGAACTCCTGCAAATTATCCAACAAGCTGACGAGGATAAGGTAACGGCCCTCGACCTTTCATACAATAGGTTGACAAAGTTGCCGCCGGAAATTGGGCAACTCTCCCATCTGACTGAGCTAAACCTCAGCTTCAATCAACTGAGTGCACTGCCGCCGGAAATTGGGCAACTCTCCCATTTGACTGAGCTCTACCTCGGAAGCAATCAACTGAGTGCGCTGCCGCCGGAAATTGGGCAACTCTCCCATCTGACACAGATAGACATCGGTGACAATCAACTGAGTGCGCTGCCGCCGGAAATTGGGCAACTCTCCCATCTGACACAGCTAGACCTCTGCATGAATCAACTGAGTGCACTGCCGCCGGAAATTGGGCAACTCTCCAATTTGACACAGCTAGACCTCTGGAACAATCAACTGAGTACGCTACCGCCGGAAATTGGGCAGATCTCCCATCTGACACAGCTAGACCTCCAGGACAATCAACTGAGTACGCTGCCGCCGGAAATTGGGCAACTCTCCAATCTGACTGAGCTATACCTCAGGGACAATCAACTTAGAGCGCTGCCGCCCGAAATTGGGCAGATCTCCCATCTGACACAGCTATCCCTCTGGCAGAATCAACTCAGAACGCTGCCGCCCGAAATTGGGCAACTCTCCAATCTGACTGAGATATTACTCTGGGAGAATCAACTGAGTACGCTACCGCCGGAAATTGGGCAACTCTCCAATCTGACTAAGCTATTACTCTGGGAGAATCAACTGAGTACGCTACCGCCGGAAATTGGGCAACTCTCCAATCTGACTAAGCTATTCCTCAGCTACAATCAACTGAGTACGCTACCGCCGGAAATTGGGCAACTCTCCAATCTGACACAGCTATTACTCTGCAGCAATGAACTGAGTACGCTGCCTCCAGAAATTGGGCAACTCTCCCATCTGACACAGCTAGACCTCAGGGGCAATCAACTGAGTGCGCTGCCGCCGGAAATTGGGCAACTCTCCCATCTGACTGAGCTGTTCCTCGATGGCAACCCTCTTACCTTCCCACCGCCAGAAGTTGTCGAACAAGGGACTAAGGCAGTGTTAGCCTACCTGCGCGAAGAACTCCACTGCAAATAACCCCAATGGGTGTCTAAACTGATCGTCGTGGGTGAGGGGGGAGTGGGCAAAACTTCTTTATTAAAAGCCCTGCGGGGCGAATCCTTCAACCCCCAGGAATTCACTACTAATGGGATCGATATCCGTACCCGGGAATTCAGCCATCCCACTAAACCTGCCGTCACGATGCAACTCCACGTCTGGGACTTTGGCGGACAGCAAATCTATCATGCCACCCATCAATTTTTCCTCACCAAACGCTCTGTGTTCTTCCTCGCCTAAAATGCCCGCTATGGCTACGAACAGGGTAAACTCTATTATTGGCTCCATACCCTTTGCTAAGTTGTGGTTGTGCGAACATCACGCCAGACAGTATCAGCGGTAATTGGGAGAAAATAGGGTGAGGAGAAGGTAGTGCCTTTTCCCTACTCGCGCCACAATTCGCTAAAATTGCGATCGCACCCCTGCCAATTCTTGCTCCCTAATTTTCAGCTATGGAAAAAATCCTGAACCTGCACATAGAGAAACTACCCGAAGGCGTTTATCTCGCCACATCGGACGAATTGCCGGGGTTAGTCGCCCAAGGACGAACGATCGCTGAAACGTTGGAAATTGCCCGTGATGTGGCGCGGAAGCTACTAGAAGCAAGGAGTGAACGGAACCAACCGGACTCCTTAGAAACCCTCGGCGATCGCTTTGATTACCCATTAGTAGTAGGGCAATAGTTAATTATGGGTAGACTGGCTGGATTTCGCTATCGAGAAATTGTCAAAATTCTAAAATTGTTGGGCTTTGTTTTTGAACGACAAGCCGCAAGAAGTCATGAAATTTGGTATAATTCTGAAACCAAGCGCCACCCCTCTACCCCATCCGCTTGAGTCAAAAAAAGTCCGACAAGCAAGGCTGAGGTTGAGTGATGACAGAAGAAGAACTGCTGCAAATTATCCAACAAGCTGCCGAGGAAAAGGTAACCTCTCTCAGCCTTTCATCCCAGGATTTCACAACGTTGCCGCCGGAAATTGGGAACCTCTCCAATCTGACTGAGCTATACCTCAGCAGTAATGAACTCAGAGCGCTGCCGCCGGAAATTGGGCAACTCTCCAATCTGAGATGGCTATACCTCAACAACAATCAACTGAGTAAGCTCCCCCCAGAAATTGGGCAACTCTCCAATCTGATTGAGCTATCCCTCGACAACAATCAACTGAGTGAGCTACCGCCAGAAATTGGGCAACTCTCCAATCTGACTATGCTATCCCTCGGGGACAATCAACTAAGTGCGCTGCCGCCGGAAATTGGGCAACTCTCCAATCTCACTGTGCTAACCCTCTGGGAGAATCAACTGAGTGCGCTACCCCCGGAAATTGGGCAACTCTCCAATCTGACTATGCTAGATTTCTTGAGCAATCAACTGAGTGTACTCCCCCCGGAAATTGGGCAACTCTCCAATCTGACTGAGCTATTCCTAGGGGAGAATCAACTCATTGCGCTGCCGCCGGAAATTGGGCAACTTTCCAATCTAATACAGCTAGACATTTGGAGCAATCAACTGAGTGCCATCCCCCCGGAAATGGGGCAACTCTCCAATCTGAAATGGCTAAAGTTTGATAAGAATCCACTCACCTTCCCACCGCCAGAAATTGTCACACAAGGGCATGAAGCAGTTTTAACCTACTTGCGCGAACAACTCCAGATCTAACAATCCCAATGGATAGCCAAACTGATTGTCATGGGTGAGGGGGGAGTGGGCAAAACCTCCTTCTCCAGGAATCCACTACACATAGCATTGACATCCGCACCCTGGAATTCCCCTAAAAGTCTTAGTGAAAAGCGAACTATGAATCAGTTAATCATAGAAAATCTCGATCCAAAACTGATAGAAAAGCTCCAACATCTCGCACGACAACACGATCGCACTGTAGAAGCGGAAGTGAAAGCAATTTTAGAAGAGGCGATCGAAGCGGAAGCCGTCAAACAGCAGGCGATCGCAGCACAAGCCTGGGAAAAACTTGATCGCGCTAGAGCGAAATATGCAGGACGAACCTTTAGCGATAGTGCAGAACTTTTGCGAGAGGACCGAACCTAATTTTACCATCCAGCAATAGACTGAAATCTTCCCCTACCCATCCCCTTGTTTCGTAGGAATAGGGGGTTGATTTTCCTGAGTTACTCTAATCAAAAACCGTAGAGCCTCATTCACCGCTTCTGCATCTGGGAACACCTCCGCTACATCCGGAGCGAGTTGAATAGTTGTCCCACCGAAACTTTTGCGCTCTGAACCCATTTTTCTCACCCGTAAACTGCGTAAATCGTACTCCGGGCGAAGTTCATCTGTCATCGGTTCCTCATCCCTCTTCAATCGTAAATTGGTGGACTATAAAAGCGTTTATTGGGTCAATTATAGCCAGGAACTATGCATTTTGGAAGGGCCAAACCTAAATGTAGAGGCGATTCGCGAATCGCCTCTACATTCTCTTTTAGCCTGCGAAGGCAGGCTTCGTCCGTATAGCCCCACCCTTCAGGGTGCGGGTTTTTTAATACCAATAATTTCCCCCCAAAACAAAAGAAGGGCAGGCAACAGCCTACCCCCCTTTTATTTTACGGTGCGTTAACTAACCTTTAACGCCACCCATTCAAACCTTAGTAGTCGAAGTCACCGCCGCCCATTCCGGCACCTGCGGGAGCGCCTTCTTTGGGTTCGGGTTTGTCAACCACGATGCACTCGGTGGTTAACACCATACCGGCGATGGAAGCTGCGTTTTGCAGAGCAGAACGAGTCACTTTGGCAGGGTCAACAATACCGGCTTCAAACATATCCACAAATTCATTCGTGGCAGCGTTGTAACCGACGTTGAATTCTTTCTCTTTCACACGCTCGGCAATAACAGCACCGTTTTGTCCGGCGTTTTCAGCAATCCGCTTCAGGGGAGCAGCGATCGCCCGAGCCACGATTAAAGCTCCGGTTAAAGCTTCACCCGTTAAGGTGCTATTGGCCCATTCTTCTAACACTGGGGTCAGGTGAGCCAAGGTGGTACCACCGCCAGGAACGATACCTTCTTCAACCGCCGCTTTGGTGGCGTTGATGGCATCTTCTAAGCGGAGTTTGCGGTCTTTCATTTCGGTTTCCGTTGCGGCACCGACTTTGATGACGGCAACACCACCGGCGAGTTTAGCTAACCGTTCTTGCAGCTTCTCTTGGTCGTAGGAAGATTCGCTTTCTTCCATCTGACGACGGATTTGCTCGCAGCGAGACTTGACGGCTTCTTCATTACCTTCGGCAACGATGGTGGTGCTGTCTTTGGTGATGGTGATGCGGCGGGCTTTACCGAGCATATCCAGCTTGGTATTGTCCAGTTTCAGACCAGCATCTTCGGTGATCAGTTGACCGCCGGTGAGCACGGAGATATCTTCGAGCATCGCTTTACGGCGATCGCCAAATCCAGGCGCTTTCACAGCAGCCACATTCAGCACACCCCGCAGGCGGTTCACCACCAAGGTTGCTAAGGCTTCTTTTTCGATATCTTCAGCGATAATCACCAGGGGACGACCGGCACGAGCGACTTGCTCTAACACGGGCACCAAGTCTTGAACCAGGTTGATTTTCTTGTCGGTGATCAGGATGAAAGGCTCATCGAAGACGGCTTCCATGCGTTCGGTGTCGGTGACGAAGTAAGGGGAGATATATCCCTTATCGAAGCGCATCCCTTCGGTGATTTCCAGTTCGGTGGTCATGGATTTCCCTTCTTCCAAGGAAATCACGCCTTCTTTACCGACTTTATCCATTGCTTCGGCGATCATGTTGCCGACTTCTTCGTCGTTACCGGCAGAGATGGTACCGACTTGGGCGATGGATTTGGTATCTTCGACCTGACGAGCATGAGCAGCAATCTTTTCCACTAAGAATCCGGTGGCTTTGTCGATGCCGCGTTTCAGGGCGATCGCATTGGCACCAGCGGCGACGTTGCGGAGTCCTTCTTTGACCATTGCATGGGCCAAAACCGTTGCGGTGGTGGTTCCATCACCAGCAGTATCGTTGGTTTTGGAAGCGGCTTGGCGAATCAGAGCTACCCCGGTATTCTCAACGTGGTCCTCTAGTTCGATTTCTTTGGCAATGGTGACCCCATCATTGACGATCTGAGGTGCGCCGAATTTCTTCTCAAGCACCACGTTACGGCCTTTGGGTCCTAGAGTGACGGCAACCGCTTCTGCCAGGATGTCCATGCCTCGTTCCAGAGCGCGACGAGCGTTTTCGTTGTAGATAATACGTTTAGCCATTATGTGTCCTTTGCAGTTTGTATGAGGTGTACTATTTCAGTTGAAGTTGAAATCAGATCAAGGGTAAAAGTTGTTGAGGGGGTTACCCGTTTTAGCCAACGATCGCCAAGATGTCTTTTTCGGCGAGCAGGACGAACTCATCGGTGCCGAGTTTGATGTCGGTGCCTGCATATTTGGAGTAGAGCACTTTGTCACCGACTTTGACTTCTAACTCTTGGCGAGAACCATCGTCGTTGCGCTTGCCAGGACCAATTGCTGCAATTTCACCAACCTGGGGCTTTTCTTTGGCGGTGTCGGGGAGCAAAATGCCACCGGCAGTTTTTTCTTCAGAAGCACTGACCTTGACAAACACGCGATCGCCCAAGGGTTTAACGGTAGAAACACTTAAAGAAACAGCAGCCATGTAAAATCCTCCTTATCCATATCTATAGTCGATTCGGGTGAAAGCGCTGGCCCTGTTAGCTCAAAAGTATTGACTGGCTTGAGTTTTATCTCTTTTTAGTCTGCCTTTGAGAATTAGGTTTAGCACTCTCGACTCCTGAGTGCTAATTTAGCGGAATGTTTGTACTGAACGCAACTATTAGTTCTGTACGGGTTCCCGAACTTTTTGGAGGGGACCTTGGGGTAGGGGGTTAGGAGGTTGGGACGAGAACCACGGATTGCACAGATTTTCAACCACAGATTACACAGATTTTCACAGAGGAGAGGAGAGGAGAGGAGAGGATGATGGAGCAATCAATTCCGGAGCAAGTTACTTGTAAACCTGGGGATGAGAGTCCTTTACAGTCTTGTGTTGAGACTTTGGGATTAAGACAGATTCAACGGCACGTTTTTATCTGTGCGGATCAGACTTTGCCTAAGTGTTGTTCTAAAGAGGAGGGTTTGGCGGCTTGGGATTATTTGAAGCAACGGCTGAAGGAGTTAAAGCTCGATCGCGTGACTCCGACTCGTCCCGATTGTGTGTTTCGCACGAAAGCCAACTGTTTGCGGGTCTGCTGTGATGGCCCGATTTTGGTGGTCTATCCCGATGGGGTCTGGTATCGTTCTGCAACGCCAGGGGTGATTGAAAGGATTATCCAAGAGCATTTAATTGGGAATCAGGTGGTGCAGGAGTATGCATTTCTGACTCATGCGTTACCCACTCCCAATGCGGAAGATTAACTGCACCTCCGGTCCCCTCCCCTTGGCAAGGGGAGGGTTAGGGTGGGGTCCACTCCCCCGAGCATTAAAAGCGTCTATTTCCTCTCTTAAATATTGGAGTGTTTCCCTCAACATTTGGACCCCCCCTAACCCCCCCTTGCTAAGGGGGGGGGACCGGAATATCCTGTCCCCTCCCCTTGGCAAGGGGAGGGTTAGGGTGGGGTCCCCTCTTCCCGGGATTAAAACCCGATGGGGTGGTAACAAGTATCCCGACTCAAGGGTAGAATTGGTCCGAGGGTTTGGGAGAGGCGATCGCCTCGTTCTATCCCGGTTTTTCCCCTTGATTCTCGGGGTGAAGCTCACCCCAGGGAGGCATGGGTTGAAAACCCTTTCAACCGTAGGACAATCCGTTATAATCGATAGCGAACTAAACCTGTATGGCGAGTAATATTTATTAATACATTAGTTTTGTAGAAACCCACTAACCAGATTACTCCTTGGAGTAAAGCGCTCACAGGGTTAGTTTGAGCCGATCGGTTAAGGGCTGAAAATCACCGGATGGCAGGGAATCAAACTAAGGCGATCACCAACGGAGAAATTATGACTCTAGCACTCCGATGGTGATTCTCCACCGGATTTCATCAAATTTGTAGCGTAAGGCTCGAACCATCTACATTTAATCCATTCAAAATTTGGTACTGAATAACACATGACTGAACCCAGTATAGGCGCTCAAAAGAGACTTCTGCTGATTGACGATGACCCTAACTTAATCCTGTTAGTTAAAGACTATCTCGAATTTCGGGGCTACGAGGTCACCACGGCAGAAAATGGTCGGGAAGCCCTGGAAATTTTAGAAAAAGAAATGCCAGACATGATTATCTGCGATGTCATGATGCCAGAAATGGATGGCTATGCCTTTGTGGAACAGGTTAGAAAAGACCCCCGCACGAATTGGATTCCGGTCCTGTTCCTTTCGGCCAAGGGTCAAAGTCAAGATCGGGTCAAAGGCTTGAATACTGGCGCTGATGTTTATATGGTTAAGCCCTTTGAACCGGAAGAACTGGTTTCTCAGGTGGAAGCGTCCCTCAAGCAAGCGGGACGATTGCTTCAGCATCAGCTCAAACTTGGTACAAATGGGCCAAAAATTCAAGTTCCCTTTGATGTGGAACTGACGCCGACTGAAACGAAGGTGGTTCAGTTTGTCGCCCGGGGGATGGCGAATCGGGAAATTGCTGAGGCGATGAAAGTTTCTCAGCGCACCATTGAAAGTCACGTTTCCAATATGCTGGCGAAAACGGGTCTGCATAACCGGACTGAGTTAGCACGGTGGGCAATTGAAAGTAAAATGGCCTAGGGCGTTAGTACCGGCGAGGGAAGACAAACGGGGTTTTTTGTCCTCATCTCTCCTGAACACGCAACTTTCTTGAGTGCCCGAAACCCGGTTTCTTGTCCCCTGGGTCGAATCCCGAAGCGACAGCCCTAGGACTGGGTGATTCTCCATTTTAATTGGCCCGCAGGGCTAAGTGGCGACCCGAGTCTTACCCCCATCGGTTTTCCTAAAATCAGGGTTCTTTGAGGTGGCTAGGAGGGGTCAGGATTTCTGCTAACTCCTGATCAGAAAGCAGCCGCTGTTCTGTACCTAGACGCAGCAACAAGGCGGCTACTGGGGTTATGGAGAGGCAGTCGCCCCCTCCTATTTGAAATTGGTCAATCCGGAACTCGGTTTTAGCGGTAAAGTGATAAAGAAGGATTTGGGCCTCCCCGAATTCCTCAAGTTGTTAATGAGATACGGACTCCACTCAATCAGTAACCGGAGGTGATAGGGCCACACTCAACCCAGCATATATTTATTTAATCCCACATCACAAAAAATATCCATATCGCGATTTTATAACGGGCAATGCAGTAGAATGATGCTATTTCCTAAACAGACTTATGATAGAAAAAACTCTAACCTATTCACAACTACTGTCTTAAGCATTCAAACTTCTTAGTTCGACCCGTTTTAACCCTCTATGGGTAGCGCAAAAAATACGGTATTACCTAGATTGGCGTGGGACTCTCATATCGGAATCACTGCTGAAGATTAACAGGAGTGCCAAAGCTCACCAACCCCCAGCATTCAGGATAAAACCTCCTGAATAGTCAATTGCTGGCTCAGGGGATTTCGTCTGGTTCGCTGATGTTAGCCAACCAACGCTCTGCTCTTTTGGTAACCCCATTCAAAGCGGTTTATTTGGATAAACCCGCAGGGATTCACATTTCATGGTTAATTATTTTCTACTAATATTAGGTCTAAGTTTCTATGGGTTTTTTAATGAACCGTCTGTCTATTTTTGTAGACGGGAACAATATGTTCTACGCTCAACAAAAGAATGGTTGGTTTTTCGATCCCAGAAGGGTGCTAGAATATTTTACCCAAGAGCAGCCTGGGATTATGTTAATTAATGCCTTTTGGTACACCGGACTCAAAGACCCCCAGGACCAACGGGGTTTTAGAGATGCACTGATTAGTTTGGGATATACTGTTCGCACGAAAATTCTTAAAGAATATTATGACGACACTTCGGGCCGCTATTCTCAAAAAGCTAATTTAGACATCGAAATTGTCGTCGATATGTTTAATACGGTAGAACAGTATGACCGAGTGGTGCTATTTAGTGGGGATGGGGATTTCGAGCGGGCGATCGAACTCTTACGGTCTAAAAATACTCATATCACCGTCGTTTCCACCGAAGGAATGATTGCCCGAGAGTTGAGAAATGCCACCGATCGCTATATTGACTTGAATGATATTCGCGACCACATAGAGAAAATCGATTATTAGAAGTCAGAACTCCAGATGGGCGGTTAGAATAATCAGAATATGGCAGTGCAACAAACGCACCCCTAACCGCCCGCTTTCGTTGTCAACGGACAAACATTAGCTCAACATGGACTAGGAGGTACATTCCATGACAACTCAACCCGATCGCATCATTATTTTTGACACGACCCTTCGCGATGGTGAACAATCGCCAGGGGCCAGTCTGAATGGAGAGGAAAAACTGACCATAGCGCGGCAGTTAGCGCGACTGGGTGTGGATGTCATCGAAGCAGGATTTCCCTACGCCAGTCCCGGAGACTTTGAAGCGGTCCAAAAAATCGCGGAATTGGTCGGGGTCGAAGGAGGCCCCACCATTTGCGGGTTAGCGCGGGCGACTCGGGCGGACATTGAGGCCGCAGCAAAGGCCCTCAAACCCGCTGCCAAAAGCCGAATTCACACTTTTATCGCTACGTCGGATATTCATTTAGAGTACAAACTCAAAAAGACTCGTTCGGAAGTCGTGGCGATCGCTGAGGAAATGGTCGCTTATGCCAAGTCTTTTGTGGATGATGTGGAATTCTCCCCCGAAGATGCGGGACGTTCGGACCCGGAATTTCTGTATGAGGTTTTGACCAAGGCGATCGCTGCTGGGGCCACCACCATTAATATCCCCGATACCGTCGGTTACACCACCCCGGGAGAATTTGGTGCCATCATTCGCGGCATCAAAGAAAATGTCCCCAACATTGATAACGCCATCATCTCCGTTCATGGTCATAATGACCTCGGTTTGGCCGTTGCCAACTTCCTAGAAGCGGTCAAAAACGGGGCGCGACAACTGGAATGTACGATTAATGGCATAGGCGAACGGGCGGGAAATGCGGCCCTGGAAGAATTAGTGATGGCCTTGCACGTCCGTCGTCAGTATTTTAATCCCTTCCTCGGACGTCCGGTGGATTGTCAAGAATCGTTAACGAATATTGACACCCGGCAAATCTACAAAACCTCGCGGTTGGTGTCGAATCTCACCGGGATGTTTGTGCAACCGAATAAGGCGATCGTTGGTGCAAATGCTTTCGCCCACGAGTCGGGAATTCACCAAGATGGTGTGCTTAAGCATAAGCAAACTTACGAGATTATGGATGCACAATCCATTGGGTTGACCGACAATCAAATTGTGCTAGGTAAACTCTCGGGACGTCATGCTTTTGCCACGCGGTTAAAAGAGTTAGGATTTGACCTCTCGGATAGTGAGTTAAATAATGCTTTTCTCAAGTTTAAGACTGTAGCGGACAAGAAGAAAGAAGTCACGGATTGGGATCTCGAATCCATTGTCAATGCGGAAATCCAGCAACCGCCGGAAATTTTCCGTTTGGAGTTGGTGCAGGTATCCTGTGGCGATCACGCCCGTCCGACAGCAACGGTAACGTTACGCACTCCCACGGGAGAAGAACTCACCGACGCGGCGATCGGGACTGGTCCTGTGGATGCAGTGTATAAGGCGATTAATCGCGTGGTGAATGTACCAAATCAGTTGATTGAGTTTTCGGTACAATCGGTAACTGCCGGAATTGATGCCTTGGGAGAGGTGACGATTCGCTTACGTCATGGCGATCGGATTTTCTCCGGTCATTCCGCAAATACTGATATTATTGTCGCCTCCGCTCACGCTTATGTCAATGCCCTGAATCGCTTGTATGCGTTTTTGGAGAAGCAGGAGGAAGTAACTCCCGAACCCGCAACCGCAACACTTTAACCTGAATTTCAGGTAATTGATATAAAAACAGCCTGCTGTTGCAGGCTGTTTTTTTTAGGAGGATGAAATAATGTAGGCTGCTAAATGATAGTTCCCTATCAATTAGTTTTCTCATTCTATAAAATAGAGATTCTTTGATATTTAAACCTGCTTTGTTACTCTTGACTATCCTAATAATTCATCAAGCGTAATCTTAAATCCCTCCAAAACCACTTGACTGCTAACAGTATCACCCGATTGAAAGGCAAGAGTCTGATTTTCAGTCACGATTAAAATTCGCCGTCCCTCGGGGAAAACTAGCCAGACTTCTTGACAATTGGAGTCTAAATATTCTTGAGCTTTTGCAAACAACTCCTCGGCTACATCGGTGGGAGAAGCAATCTCAGCAACTAACGGCGGACTCTGGGGTAAGGTTGGCTCATTTCTATAGCGTTCTAGCAGTTCTGGGGTCAGGTAAGAAACATCGGGTCGGCGTCCCTGTTTTTGGGTGCGGCAAGGCATTTCTACATAAACCTCACCTCCTTGTCCAGATTCGGTCTTATAATTTCCCCAGTAACGAGATAGTCTCGATTGAATTTCGCTATGTCTGAGTGTCATTCCTGTTTTCTCCACCAGTTTCTGATCCACCCATTCCATGTTTTCCGGTGGATTTTTCATGAAGTCTTCTAGGGTGAACTGTTCAGTCTCGGTAGTCATTACCATAAGAACTTCCTAGGGATTAAATGGTCCTACTTTATCCGGTTTATAAAACACTTTCTCTCCTCTTAGCCCGCGCAGGCGGGCTTCGTTCCTGTAGCCCCACCCTTTAGGGTGCGGGCTTTCTCTATTAACGGCCATGATAACATAATTTTCAAAGATTGGATTAGCCTAAATCTGAATTTAACCTAATTCATCTAATTTCACTACAGATGGAATGGGTTACAACTTCCGAATAGTGGCAATTAATCCCTGGCAAACTCCTGTTAAAAAGTCTAAGTCTAAGGTTTCTATAGTGTCGCTGGGTTCGTGATAATGGGGATTCCTGAGATTCGCGGTATCGGTAATCATGATGGCTGGATATCCTAAATCCCAGAATGGAGCGTGATCACTGCGTCGGGTATCGGGGACGATGTTGCCTTTTTTACCGGCGGGTAACCATTGGCAAGGGAGGCCAGTTTTTTTGATAATTCGGCTGATTCTAATGAGGTCGATTAGGGTGTAAATATTGCCGATTAAGGCGATATAATTTCCTTGATTGGGGTAGATATATTGTAATCCTGGGGGATACTGTTGGGAATGGGATTGAGGGTTACAGTATCCTAGCATTTCTAGGGAAATCATCAGCCGGAGGGGTTCGCGTTTGGCGGCGAGTTCGGTGGCGTAGGCGGTACTGCCACATAAGCCGTATTCTTCCATGTCAAAGGCGATGAGACGGAGGGGATAGCGGGTGGTTTCGGTGGCGAAGATGCGGGCTATTTCTAGTAAGACGGCGATGCCGGTGGCGTTGTCGTCAGCACCGGGAGAACCGGGCACGGCGTCATAATGTGCGCCAATTAAGATGGGGGGTTTGAGTTTGCTGGTGCGATCGCCTCCCGGAAGATTTAATACTAAGTTCTCATGGGTTCTGCCACGGATTTCAAAGGAGTGAGTTTCGACAATGCCATACTGTTGGAATTGTTGGCGGATGTATTCTCGGACATAGAAATAGCCGCCTGTGGCAAAGTAAGGGTCGCGATCGCGTGCAACTTGGACAAGATGGGATTGCAAGTTTGCTTTCAACTCTCCGGTTGTCTCTTCGGGGTGAGGATTCTCCTGCATAATCAGTTTGTTTGTGAAAGGATAATGAGCAGTAACATGATTAAAAGTCTGGGGTTTGTTGCCAACTGCTCTAATTTACGAGTTTTCCTCAAAAAATACCGCATGAGCAACGATCGCCGCTTGAGTGCGATCGCGCAGACTCAATCGATTTAAAATATGCGTCACATGATTTTTCACCGTTCCCTCGGTAATATACAATTGTTTAGCAATTTCCCGATTACTCGCACCTTGAGCAATGAACCGCAACACTTCCAATTCCCTCGGGGTTAATTCTTGCCATCCTAGGGGAACATTCGGTTTGCGAAGAGGCGTTGTTGGGACTTTTGCCATCACTTTGGTAACTAAACCGGGTCCAATTTGAGTATAGCCCTTGTGAACCGTGCGAATTGCATGGGCTAACTCTTCCGAGGGTGTATCCTTGAGTAAGTATCCCCGCGCACCCCCGCGCAGCGCCTCCGCCACCGACTCATCATCATCCACCGTGGTGAGCACCAAGACTTTCACCTCGGGAAATTGCTGGCAGATTGCCTGAGTTGCCTGTACCCCATCCATCACTGGCATATAGATATCCATCAGCACTACATCGGGTTGGAGATGGTTCACCTGTTCGATCGCAAGTTGTCCATTTTCCGCCTCTCCCACCACCTTCAAATCGGTTTCCGCTTCCAGCAATGCCATCAACCCCCGACGAATCAGATTCTGATCGTCTACCAATAAAATGCGAATCATTGGGACCCCTTCACAAATGCAGATATCAGCCGTGATCCGACAACCCGTCGCTTCGGTTGGAGGCGAAGGACTTCATAAGGGGGTAGGCGGAAAACTGGCATTTAGCCGATATTACGATGAAATCTCGGATTTCGGGAGGCGATCGCACCCCCGGAATTGTCGCGATCGCCAGAAATATTCCCCCCTCTTCCTCCCGGTAACACCCTCTTCCCCCTATCGCCGTTCCCCTTTTTCTCTACCAGGGTAAGCACTTGAGTTGACTCATTGCAACAGGCAAAAGGGTGAGTGCCTCCGGAAATTATGACAAAAGTCATTGTTTGCCTTCGCACTTTTGTCATAGACGAAGTTGTGCCTTTTGCCGGATGCTATTTCTCCCCAGCTTTTTTAAAATAGAGGAAACAGCCAATCCCTTGGTTAATTATCCCCACTTAGAGGTTATGATATTACACCCGTGATGCCCAGTTTATCCCACTACCCTCAATCCATTCCGGGTTGAGGATAGAGCAAATTACTCAAGCGGCTACTCCCCGGATAAAAAAGGGGATTTAGAGGAAACTCTTCCCACACCTGCTAAACCCATTCGCGTTCAATCCAACCGGCTTTGAATTCGGCAGAAACAGGAAATCCGGCGGTGCAATTCCTTCTAAAGGAAAAAGTAGAAATGGTTGGGTTTGGTTCGGGAAAGCTCACTCGCTCAGTTCTGCTTTGAGGAAACTTGTAAGATAAAATAGATCGCGTTCCTATTCAGTCAAGGTTTGCAACCCAGCATATAGATAGAAAGGTCATTATGAGTACGGTATTGATTGTGGACGATAGTGCTACAGCGCGGGAAATGCTTTCATCTATCCTCCAAAATGTCGGAATGAAGGTCATTGAAGCCCGGGATGGGGTCGAGGCTCAACAAAAAATTGCCGATAGTCCTCCGGATATCGTGGTATTAGATATTATTATGCCGCGCATGAATGGGTATGATTTGTGCCGGTGGTTGAAAAAAACTCCCAATGGTCAAAATATTCCGGTGTTGATGTGTTCGAGTAAGGCGGAACAGTTTGACCGCTATTGGGGGATTAAGCAAGGCGCAGATGCCTATCTCACTAAGCCTTTTCATCCATCGGAATTGATTGAAACGGTGAAAAATTTACTGCGTTCTTTGGGGTGATTTATCATTGGTCATTGGTCATTGGTCATTGGTCATTGGTCATAAATCAATTGGCAAGGACCAATGACAAGCAACTATTTCGAGTCTTGCTCATCTTTCATTTCCATTAGAATGACGGAATAGGAAATGAGCTCATCGACTCCGGTAAAGGTAACTCCTCCTAAAAACATTAACATTCCGAGTACAAAGAGGGAGAGAGGAAAATGCTGATTTACCGGATTTTCTAGTAAATAATCGAGTCCGATCGCCAAGGAACTTAAAATAAATAAGGTGGCAGCAATAATATTGCAAAAAACTGAGTTTCTAACATATTTAGCGCGGCGCAGTAAAAATCTAAGTTGACTTCTAACACTCATTAATCGAATTTCTTCTTCCCGTTCCACTTCTTGACTATGGCTAATTTCTCGGGCGAGTTTTCGACGTTCGTCGGTTAGAAGTCGAATTCGGCTCAATAGGGAGGAGTGTCGAGCATTTAATCCCAAAAAAAAGAGAGAACTCGATGAAATCATGACAGCCGGTGCTACGAGTGCTTGGATAGATTCAGTTGCGGTTACTTCCATGAATCGGAACCTCTGGATTAAGGAATAGGGAAAAGTTGTCTCTTATTTAATCAGTCAGTGCTAAAATTAATTGGCATAATTCTGGCGTTGCGCCGATAGGATGAGCTAACTGGATATCAAGTTCCGGTTGGCGTTGAGCAATCTCTCGGGCCACTTTGCCGATCGCATCGGTGATTCCCCCAGGAAACAGAAAATAGGGGAGGATACCCAAATGCCGATGTCCCGCTTGAATTAACTGTTCCATCCTTTCTTCTAAATTAGGAGAAATGGACCAGTAAGCGGGGATTGCCTGTAGTCGATTTGCCATGTCCTCCACTACCTGATTACTCCCTAACCGGCGCGACCCGTGGGATAAAACAATCCACTGTCGATCGCCGGAATTTTGTTCCTCGGCAGGTTGAATAGCCGATTGTAGTAAGTGGCTCAATCCGCTGATTTGACTGCCTAAATGCGGGCGTAAATCTAACTGAATGGTTGTGCCTAGGATGCGGTGAGCTTGGGCAATTTCCGCCGGAATATCTTCCATCACATGAACCCCTTCTAGGAGAAACAGGGGTAAGATTTGGAGGCGATCGCATCCCACCGCACGGGCGCGATCGGCAAACCCTGTGATTTGTTGGTGTAATGGCAAGGGATGCAATTCTAATTGTGCTGTTTCCACCATTGGCAAAGAGGAGTGACCCTGGTGCAAGCGATCGCGCAATAAACCGGCTAACGCTTCCATCGCCAATTCTGGACGAGGGTCGCGACTGCCGTGGGAAACCAGTAAATAAGCCGAGGGGAATTTCAAAATTGTTTTATCCAAAGTAGGCGATCTAGACTCGGTTCAAATCTCATCAAATCATCATGACAGAGTTCCTATTTTAATCAAATTGACGCCCTTGAAGGCGGGAAAAAATCCCTCCGAGGCCTACTTGCCATCGAGCGATCGCCTCAGATTCCTCAATGTAAGAAATCCAGGCTTAGGGAGTCAAGGGGGAGTCTCCCTCTCCAGGAAACCGAAGGAAAATTAATACCGTGGCACAGTAGGATCTACCAGTTGGGAATAGGCATCGATGCCGCCACTAATATTTTTAACCTGGCTGAATCCCTGGGTTTGTAACCACTGGCACATCTGAGCTGATCGGATACCATGATGACATAAAACAAGGGTTTCCCTCTCCGGATCCAAGTGGTTGTAAATCTCCCCGGACCATTGGGAAAACTCGCTCAGAGGAAGGATAGTAAACCCGGCGATCGCCGCAATTTCGACCTCGTGGAGTTCGCGTACATCAATCAGTTGCAAATCGGCGGGTGCACTGGCAAGCCGATCGGCGAGTTCTTGGACAGAGATTTGAGCCAGGGGTGAACGAGGATTTGATTGAGCCATGAGATCTATAGAGTCGGTAACAGACTGACAAAACAACATTCTCACTCAAATTGTGCCTTGTTTGGATGGGATTTGCCTACAATCCCTGAGTTATCCTCGTTCCCCGGCAGAGCCTGGGAATGCTTCTTGGGAGGCTGTGCCTCTGAGCTACACCCGAGTCAAACTTAAATTAACCACCCTTATCCGTTGGACAATTCTCCCTCATCGGTGGCATCGCACTGTTGCAATTTCGCCGCGATCGCCCCAGCGTGTCGCCACCATTTAGAACCAGCGGACCAACTCCGGGAAGGTAAATGACCAATCGGGGCTTTTAAATTAAATTGAATCCCATCGGAAGGAAGCGATGGATTGTAGGTTTTCCACCCAATGCGATCGCAAAATGCACCATAATCTTTCCCCACCCCTTCATAAATTCGCGATTGGATACTAAACCCAAACCGCGCATCACTATAGTTCACCCACAACAGATCCATCATCTGTAAATCTTCACAGGGAATTTTGGCAATATCATCTTCAAATAAATAACCTCTCGGGTATTTACCGGCAGCTTGACATAACAAGGTCCGGGTTTCTTCATCCGCTTGTTTCCACTTTTTAGCTGCCAGTAAATCTCGCAAGCGACTATAATCGATGCCGAGGCTTGAAGTGAGGATATCCGGTTCACGGACTGGATTTGAAGACGGGACCACTTCCGACCATAATTGACCGAAAGCATTCCGCCAACTTTGGCGCAGGGGGGGCACCGGGGCAGCTTTGGACGGAAGAGGCGATCGCCTCAAAGGAGGAGTCGGGGAGGGCGATACCGCAAGTGAGGCGGCAGGAGGCGGATTCAGGTCTTGCAGCACTTCCCCCGCCGACTGATAGCGCTTCGTGAGAGCATTTTCCACCAGTTTATCCAAGATCCGCCCTAAATCTGCACTGATGAGTTTATCGGTCCGGACAAAATCCCGCCACCGCCATCGGTCCTGGTTGGCATCGTATAAATGACTCGGAGACATTCCCGTGAGTAAATGCAGACAAGTCACCCCTAAACTATACAAATCCGTGGCTGGAACGACCTTGCCTCGGTTTTGTTCCGGGGCCATATATTCCGGCGACCCGATAATTGTCCCAGTTTGCATCATCGCTGTCGCACTTAACAGCTTGGCAATGCCAAAATCAATTAGCACAATTTGCCCGGATTGTTGCTCCGTGAAAGAGGGGCGATCGCTCCCGATGCGGCGAATGATATTGGCTGGTTTGATATCTCGGTGTACAATCTGGCGATCGTGAATAAAAGTTAGGACCGGGAGTAAATCATTCAGCAATGCTCGGATTTCGGCTTCCTGATACGCACCCTTTTGCTTCAATTCCGAGGAGAGAGTCGGTCCCTCGATAAACTCCTGCACCAGATACAGTCGTTGATTTTGCTCAAAATGGGCCAGGAGGGAGGGGATTTGGGGATGATGTCCCAGATCGTCTAAGCGCACTGCCTCATGATAAAACAGGTCCTTCACCTTCTGGATGTGCTGGGTTTCCCCTTTCTGAAAAAACAGTTGCTTGACGACACATCGGGGTTTAGAGGGGATATCTTCATCCACCGCCAAAAAGGTCCGCCCAAATCCCCCATGTCCTAGGGCCTGAATCGGTCGGTAGCGAGCTTTCAGGATTAATTTACTGCCACAGCTTTGGCAAGTCTTCGCCGACTCAAGATTTTGGGGTTGGACGCATCCGGGAATAACGCAGTAGCTCATGACTTTGACCAGGGCGCGATCGGGTAAAGTTAGACTCCACAGGGTGTCATTCCCGGTATAACATGGTCTTAAGGATTTACCCCCAAATTTGGCTACTGTTTTTTATATTCGTAGGTGTAGAAGCTCTGGAAGGCCCCTACGGTTTCAAACTGATAAGCCGGAATTAAGGGCAGGGGCAAAGATAAATCGGTTTTATAAACGCTCCACAACAGGAAGTTTTGGCGCTGAGTGTTACGGCGGATGATGTCCTCGATGTCGCTCTGGACGGATCCAATCGCTGAAACACAGGCCCCCTTAGCAATGGGTAATCGGTCACAGGCATTTGCTTGGGCATACTCCATCAGTCGTTGACTGGCATAGTCGTGATAAGACTCTGGACCCGGGTTGGTAACCGCCATTCCTACGCCCAACCCCACTAATACCGTACCCGTCACCGCCGCGATCGCATTCATTTTTTTCATCGTCACTCAACGTACCCATTTCTTTGTTTAGACTTCCCCATTCCCCCCCTGACTTCAGCACCCCTTCCCTGCAATTTTTCAAAAATTTTGATTTTTTTTTGAAAAAGGGTAGATCAAATCCACAAGGGTGTGTTATATTAAAAAACGTGGTGGCGGGCGTAGCCAAGTGGTTAAGGCAGTGGATTGTGATTCCACCATTCGCCGGTTCAATCCCGGTCGTTCGCCCTCAGATAAGTCAGGGAAACAGTGGTTCTGTATCCCTGACTTATCTTATTTTAGTCGTATTTTAGCTCAGGGGTTTTCCAAACCGGGAGAAATGCCCTCAAAAATAGGGACTTACACCGGAATGATGGCAATTAGAGAAATTAATTTAGAAGTCAATGAGGAGACCGATCGCCTCGATCGCTATCTGGCCTCCCAACTCCCCGACCTGTCCCGGTCCCGAATACAGCAATTGATATCACAAAATTGCGTAAAAGTCAATGGGCAGGTTTGCACCTCGAAAAAGATCAAGGTGGAAAGCGGCGATCGCCTCTGCATCGAGATTCCCCCAGCAGAACCCTTGGAAGTCGGCGCCACTGAGATTCCACTGGATATTCTCTATGAAGATGACTGCCTGATTATCATCAATAAACCCGCCGGTTTAGTGGTTCATCCGGCACCGGGACATTCCGATGATACCTTAGTCAATGCCTTATTAGCACATTGTCAGAACTTGTCCGGGATTGGCGGCGTACAGCGTCCGGGAATTGTTCATCGCTTGGATAAAGATACCAGTGGGGCGATCGTCATCGCCAAAACGGATCACGCTCATCAACATTTACAAGGTCAAATTCAAGCTAAAACTGCCCGTCGCGACTATCTGGGGATTATTTATGGAGTCCCGAAAACCGAAAGCGGAACCATTGATGCACCGATCGCCAGACATCCGAGCGATCGCAAGAAAATGGCGATCGTTCCTGTAGAAAAAGGCGGGAGACAGGCGGTAACCCATTGGCAAATTAAAGAACGCTTGGGGAATTATACGTTAATTCATTTTCAACTGGAAACCGGAAGGACGCATCAAATCCGCCTCCATAGTGCCTATATCGGACATCCGATCGTCGGTGATCCGGTGTATTCTAGTGGGCGATCGCTGGGAGTAAATCTGCCCGGACAAGCATTACACGCCTGGAGTTTGACCCTAGAACATCCAGAAACCGGGGAAACCATTCAGGCGATCGCCCCCTTGCCGGATTATTTGCATACGTTATTAGAGGTCCTGCGACGGCGATCGAACTAAGGTGATAATCCAGCAAAAAGGTTCCAAAAACCGGGTTTCCTAACTATCATCTTGGGTAAGATGCCAGACTTATTTCAGAAACCCGGTTTCTGGCGGCAGACTTGAGGATTTGGAGTTTACTATAATGCACCAACCTGTTTTAAGGCTAACTCAGCCGCCCGTTTTTCCGCCTCTTTTTTACTGTGCCCTTTACCCACGCCATACACTTGATTACCCACCTTCACTTCCACAGTAAAATCGGGTGCATGAGCCGGTCCGGATTGGGCGATCGTTTCATATTTGGGTTGAGTCGGACCGAGATTTCCCTGTACCCATTCCTGAAAGCGATTTTTGGTATCTAAAAGAATGCTAGATTCAGCCGTCAATTTGCGATCGAGAAGACCTTCCGCCGCCGATTCAAATAAAGGTTCTACAAAATTGCGAACCGCCTCAATCCCGGAATCTAGGAAATATGCCCCAATAATCGCTTCAAACGTATCACTCAACAATGAATCATTTTTTCGAGCTTTATCTTTAATTGCACCTTTCCCCAACTTCATCTTTTTACCCAACTCCAAATAATTGGCAAAATCGGCCAGTTGAGTTTCATCCACCAGGGCCGATCGCAATCGAGTCAATTGGGATTCATTCAAATCGGGATAAAGGCGGTAAAGAAAATGGGTACTCAGAAAATTGAGAACCGAATCGCCTAAAAACTCCAGCGTTTCATTATTCTGACCCACCTCGGGATGTTCATTTGCATAAGACCGATGAATTAAAGCCAAATCCAGTAAAGCAGGGTCACGAAAAGTAGGCAAACTGGGGACATCATCCAAACTTTCCATAATATGAAATTCATCAGCCACATCCAGAAGCTCGGGGCTGAATCCCCCCTTTGGGACCAAAACAACCACCTTTTTGTTTCGGCTTTTTAAAATCTCACCTAAACTCGCAAAATCTCCCTTTCCCGATACAATAATAAAAATTTCCGCCGAATCAGGTTCCACGGCATAATTCACACAATCCACAATCAACTTGTGGTCGAGACTATTTCTGCCCTCAGAAGACACATCAACTTGTTTAAATCCTAGTTCCGTTAAATAATCGGCATAATTCCGATTTTCCTGTTTTAAATTAGAGTAAGCATGGCACAGAGCCAATTCTCCCTGTTTGGCTGAAAATTCTACCAAAAAGTCGGCTCGTTCTGGACTAATTTTGACAGTTTGACCATCCCAATAAAGCGCGACTCGCTGAGAGCTAGTTTTAACCGTTGATTTTGACAATGTTTTTTTAGCAGGCATAAGCGTTAAAATTTTCTGGAATAGGTAGGCAAAAATTCAATCAATCAGATCCAAGGATTTAACAATTTTAATCATTGTATCAAACATGAATTTCCCCTAAATTATGCTGAATTTGTGGTGTTGTTACACAGTCTGACGAGAAAAATTTTCCTCTATCGGAGTTTGATTGTGATTATGTAACTACAGCACAGATCTAACAAGAGGGACAAGGCAGTTGCACCGTTTGTTTGGGAATGGAGGCAGTCAAATGGAGTGGCAACAACCGACGGGGGTTGAAACCCTAGCTGGTTGTTGCTAGTGGAAGATGTCGGGTTTTAACCGATCGCCTACCATGAGGCAAGGGTTTGAACCTCCGACAGACTGCTGGGGATCTGATATCTTAGATCGGGTATCGCTTCCAGTCCAAGGCGCTTCAACCTTTGTCCTTTGTCATTTGTCCTTTGGATGATTGAATACTCACCGACCAACAACCAATGACCAATGACCAATGACCAACAACCAATGACCAACAACCAATGACCCCATTATGACAAATCATTTGGCACAGACTCAAAGTTTGTATCTTCGTAAACACGCGGAGAATCCGATCGATTGGTGGCCCTGGTGTGACGAAGCATTAGCAACCGCCAAGGCACAGGATAAACCAATTTTTCTCTCCATTGGATATTCCAGTTGCCACTGGTGCACCGTCATGGAAGGAGAAGCGTTCTCCAGTGAGGCGATCGCCTCCTATATGAACGCCAACTTTCTGCCGATTAAAGTCGATCGCGAAGAAAGACCCGATATTGACAGCATCTATATGCAAGCCTTGCAAATGATGACCGGCCAAGGCGGTTGGCCCTTAAATATTTTTCTCACCCCCGATGACCTGGTACCCTTTTATGGCGGGACTTACTTCCCCGTGGAACCCCGCTATGGTCGTCCCGGTTTCCTAGAATTGCTGCAAGCGATTCGCCGCTACTATGACCTCGAAAAAGGCAAACTCGAAGCCTTCAAAACAGAAATTATGGGTCATCTCCAACAGGCGGCGACCCTCCCAGGAACCGAGGACCTCCCAGAAGAACTCCTCTGGAAAGGATTAGAAACCAGTGTCACCGTGATTGCCCACCGGGAATATGGACCCAGCTTTCCCATGATGCCTTACGCTCAACTGGTCCTGCAATCCACTCGCTTTGACCGCGAATCAGAATATGACGCCAGGAGTGCGATCGCCCAGCGGGGTTTTGACCTCGCCTCTGGTGGCATCTATGACGCCGTTGCCGGTGGATTTCATCGCTACACCGTCGATCCCACCTGGACGGTCCCCCACTTTGAAAAAATGCTTTATGACAACGGTCAGATTGTCGAATTTTTAGCAAATCTCTGGAGTGAAGGCATCCAAGAACCGGGATTTGAATGGGCCGTAGCCGGAACAATCCAATGGCTCAAACGCGAAATGACCGCCCCAGAAGGCTATTTTTATGCCGCCCAAGATGCTGATAGTTTCACCACTCCCCAGGACAAAGAACCAGAAGAAGGAGCATTTTATGTCTGGACCTATCAAGAATTAGAAAGTCTTTTAACAACAGAAGAATTCACTGCCCTCAATCAACAATTTTTCCTCACTCCCGAGGGGAATTTTGAAGGAAAAATTGTCTTAAAGCGGACCAATCTCCAAGCCCTGAGTCCCACGGTAGAAACCGCTTTAGCCAAGCTATTTCAAGTCCGCTATGGTGCCTTACCCGAAGCGGTGAAAACCTTTCCCCCCGCTTGTAACAATCTGATAGCTAAAACCCACAATTGGCCCGGGCGAATTCCCCCAGTCACTGACCCCAAAATGATTGTCGCTTGGAATAGTTTAATGATTTCGGGGTTGGCAAGAGCTGCGGTAGTGTTTGACAATCGGGAATATGCCACCCTAGCCACCACTGCGGCGAATTTTATTCTGGACCATCAATGGGTTGAGGGTCGTTTGCATCGCCTCAACTATGAGGGTCAAGCAGCGGTACTCGCCCAATCAGAAGATTACGCGTTGTTGATTAAAGCCTTATTAGATTTAGAACAAATGGAACAGGTTCATTCTTCTAATTCCAATTGGTTAGAGAAAGCGATTGAGGTTCAGAAAGAGTTTGATGAGTTCCTGTGGAGTGTGGAATTGGGGGGATATTTTAATACCGCTAACGATAGCAGTAGTGATTTGATTGTGCGGGAACGCAGTTATACCGATAATGCGACCCCAGCAGCCAATGGGGTGGCGATCGCCTCCTTGATTCGGTTATCCATGCTTACCGAAGACTTGACCTATCTGGACCTGGCTTTTAATGCCCTGACATCCTTTGGGGCCATTATGGAGCGCGCACCTTCCGCCTGTCCCAGTCTATTTGCTGCCTTGGATTGGTATCGTCATCACACCCTAGTCCGCACTGAAGGCAGTCGCATTCCCGGGTTAATGTCCCAATATTTTCCCACCTGTATTTTTCAGCAAAAACCGGACCTCCCCTCGGAGGCGATCGGCTTAGTCTGTGAGGGCCTCTCCTGTAAAGAACCCGCCACCACCGCCGAACAACTGTTAGAACAGATGCAAGGTGCTCAAGTTAGACCCTCCTAGCGATCGCTCGGTTAGTCTCCCTTTCTCCCTCGTCAAAGTTGGAATACGGAATCCGGTTGTCAAAGGTCTATAAAACCCCCACACCCTCAAGGGTGAGGCTCCACGGACAAAGCCTCTCCTGCGCGGGCTAATCGAGGAAATCGACTTGAGACAACCGGATTTGGTATAACACCCGTCAGGTGTTGCAACTTTACTCCGCAGACTCCTCAACCTCGGGGGTTTGAACCTGTTCTGAGGGGGGAATACCCTCAATTTGAATCAGGGATTCCATGATTTCTTTGACAATGGGTGCGGCGACGGTTCCCCCATAGCCCCCCACGGGTTCATCTACGGCAGCGAGGACGACGTAGCGGGGGTTATCTGCGGGTAAAATTGCCACAAAACTGGCGATCCGGGCGTACTCGGAGTAACCTGTCCCATCATCGGATGCTTTTTGAGAGGTCCCGGTTTTTCCGGCAATCCGATATCCGGGAATTTGGGCGGCGCTGCCGGTGCCGTCGGTGATGGCATCCTCCATCATTGCCACGACGGCTTGGGTGGTGGAGGGGGAAAAGACTTGGCGCTTGGGACGGAGGTCCGGTTGCCAATACTGGCGTCCTTGACTATCAAAGAGTCCCCGGACGACATGGGGGGTGACGAGATACCCTTCATTGGCTAAAGCGCCGTTTATTTGGACCAGTTGGAGGGGGGTCAGGGAAAGACCTTGACCGAAGGAGGCGGTGGCGGCATTGACGGGGGAAGCCATAAATTCGGCTCGCGATCGCAGTTGACTGGCGGTTTCAAAGGGTAAGTCTGCGCCGATGATATCGCCGATCCCCAGGCGTTGCAGCCAACTGTAAAAGACCCGCGATCGCATCTGTTCGATAATATGCACCATCCCCACATTACTGGAATAGCGGATGATTTCGGTTACGGTGAGATTGCCTCGACCGGCCCCATCGGAGTTGGAAATCGGCCATTCATCCACAAAAATCCGCCCTTCATCATAAAAGACGCTGTTGGGTTCAATGGCACCGGCTTCTAAGGCGATCGCCACGGTAATTGGTTTAAAGGTCGATCCCGGTTCGTATAAATCCGTGAGCGCCCAGTTTTTAAATAACTCCACATCGGCTTTAAAATATTCATTGGGGTCATAGGAAGGGTCACAGACCAGGGCTAAAAGTTCTCCAGTTTTAGCATCCATGACGATCGCAGTCCCCCGTTTGGCATTCCACTGCTTCCGGTGTTTCTCTAGGGCAACTCGCGCCGCTTGTTGCAACCGGGAATCTAGGGTGATTTGCAAATGCAAATCGTCCAAGCGCATAAATTCCGCTGGTACCGGGTCGGGGATCAGCGAACCCCATAATCGGCGATCGAGTTCTAGTGAGGCTTCCCGGGCGAGTAAGTGTTGGTGGCTGGCTTCTATCCCCGCTTGACCTTTGCCTTCTGTATCCACATATCCCAGCACATCTGCGGCTAAGTTTTGCTGGGGATAATAGCGGGCGCGATTTTGCTCTAGTTCTAGTCCATCGAGGAAGATCTCTCGGATGCGATCGGCATTTTCCTCCGAAATTCCGATCGCCACCGTAATTCCACTTTCTGCTGCGTTAAATTTTCCGAAGAGTTCGGCGCTGGTTTGATTCAGAATCGGGGCGAGGCTTACCGCCATCTCTTCCTTGGAGATTTGAAACAGTTTGGGATGGGCATATAGGGTATAAACCGGGCGATCGAGGGCTAAAACATTGCCACTGCGATCGACGATCGCCCGTCGGGGAATAAACGGCTGCAATTTCACATCTTGCTGCTGTCGGGCCTGTTCTTGCAAGTCCTGCCCGTTCACAATTTGCAATCGATACAAATTCCCACTCAATCCCAAAATTCCGGCTATTAAAACCCCCCACACCACCGCGAACCGAATGCGCGGATTACCCAATCGCGTCAGGGCGCGGACTCCCCGCCTCACTCGCGGCGAGCTGTTCAAATTCTCCAAAATTAATAGTAAAAAGGCCAGGGGTAACAGTAAAAATAAGTTTTTACTGCCCTCTGGTCCCCGCTTATTCCGAGCAGTCCCCCGGTTGATTTTTTTCGGGCGTTTAGATGGGGTTTTGGAATGAGAGTTCCGCTGCAAACTTCCCCCAGGGTGTGGAATCCTTGATGCCATATTCCGCTCGTACAGTGTAATCAGGTTGGAGAATTTGAAGGTTTTTGAGAAGGAATTGATTCAGGTGATATTCCCCGCTTTAGGTCCGAAATAAGTCGGGTTTAATCCAGAACGGGTAGAGGTTAATATCCCACGGGTCCGGTATCGGAAATAGGGGGTTTTTCCCCGCTAATTTCTTCTGCTGCTGGGGGTTCCACGGGGGTGGGTTTTAAAAATATCATTTGATTTAAGTTAGGGGGTACTAACCCGCTTCCTGGTTCTTCGGCTTGTTTGGAAAATTGGGTTTTTAAGCTTTCGTTGGTTGTGGTCAGTTTTCGCTCTTGGCGACGCAAATTTTCTAACTCTCGGAAGGATGTCCCCCACTGTTGCTGGTAGTAGACAGTGCTGCCATAGATGAATAAAGCGGCACTGACGAGGAGGAAGGTGGCGAAGGATGAAACAGTTTGAGCTTTCACGAGCGATCGCAACCAAAAGGGAATAGCCCAAGGATTTGAGGTGGACTGATTTCTCGCTGGTGTGTTCTTTCGGGGTTCGGTTGTCTTTGAGTTAGGGGTTAGTCCTTCGCCGACTCGGGGACTGGATTGAGGCGATCGCAAAGGGGTGACGGGCGCGGAGGTTCTTGGGGCGATCGCCGCGCCTTCTTTCGGTTTTCTCTGCTTGGTTGCGATCGAGGTTACTTTACTGGATGTTCCTGCCGAAGTGGGGCGGGACCTGATTTTTCTCGGAGCATTTGGGGGTCTGAATGCAACTGTCATAACTTTAAGCAATATTAGGCGATTCTGTTAATAGCGCTATTTATATCGGTTCCCTTCTCAGCGACAGCCTGGATTGAGTCCTTGGATCAATTGAGTTGAGAATTCCGACGTTCCTGGTCTTGTGGATTCCACGGAGACTTCCCCATCCTAGCACCGGCTTGTCTGTAAGTCTTTTGCAGTTGGGGAACTCCCATTTCAGGAGGGCGATCGCTCCGGTTCCCTCCATTTCCCTCTCCTGGGGGAGTTGTTGACTTGGCTCAATTAAGATATAGAAGACCTCTTCCCCCGTGATCAGATCAACGGAGAGGGTCCATCCGTACCCACTCGTGGGGTGGATTGTAACAACTAGCACCCCCGGCAAATTTAGGGTGAGTTCGGGGACTTGCCCCCCAGAATCTAAAATTGCCCGGTCAATCCACCCCAGGATCTGGGAGGGTTTCGTCAAGAAGCTATAAAAATTTTTTAAGTTAGATGAAAATTTGTAACTTTTTTCGAGAAAATGCCCTATCCTATACTACTAGCAGATTTTAAGGGAGTTTTCCCTGGGTAGGTCCCGGAGAAAGCACCCTGAAAAACTGTCCTAGATTGGGTTCATTCGCAGTTGTTCAGTTTGTAGAAACGACTGAGGCAGTCTGGGTTCTTGGTCATGGCTGATTCATTCACTCCCAAATATCCACAATGAAAAACAAAATCGCAAGTTTAGCTGTTTTACTCGCTTTGTCTACCTCGGTTGTAGCCTGCAATACCAATGAAGCGGAAACCCCTGCTACGACTACCCCCACAGAGGAAGTTCCTGTAGACCAGACAGCCCCCGAAGCAACTCCGACGACTCCGGCAACCACTCCCGAAGCAACTCCGACGACTCCGGCAACCACTCCCGAAGGAACTACAACGACTCCGGAAACCACCCCCGAAGGAACTACAACGACTCCGGAAACCACCCCTGAAGCAACTCCGGAATCAAGCACCGAAGGAACTCCGGAATCAACCCCCGAAGCAGCTCCAACGACTCCGTAAACCACTCCTTCTGCTCCTTAAAACAAAACTGAGCAGTAACTAACGGGTGTAGGAATGGGAATAAGGGATTTCCATAAAACAGTTCTGCATTAGAGGTCTTTGGGGAATTGCACTCGTCCCCTCGTCCATCAAACACTTATTCCTCTGGCTTCCCCCGTAATCTAAACATTGATTCCTCTAGCCTCCCCCCTGCTCTAAACATTGATTCCTCGGGTTTCCCCCAGGAATTAAACATTGATTCCTCGGGTTTCCCCCTTCTGAAGGGGGAAGGTCCGGGGAGCCAAGGGGGAAGGTCCGGGGAGCCAAGGGGGACGGGAGAGGGATCCCAGGGGGACGGTCAGGGGATCTGACAGGGGGTTAGTGGAATCTCTCACCGAAGACTTTATTTTGTGGAGTCCCCTAACAACAACTACAAACGATTAACTCGCAGTAAGGGCCTCAACCTCGCGCCCTTGCTCAAGTCATCCGAGTCACAAACCCTTGACATTTGTCGAGGGTTATTTTTTGAGGAGCCAAAAGAGGGGCAGTTCTGCACCCTCCTGGAACGAGTGGAGCAGGGTCTGCTGAATCGGGCGGTAAACTCGGTTATCCCATCAGCAGTTTTTGAGTTCAACCTGTGATTTGAGGGGAATTTGGTTGACTTATTTATGACTTAAGACTGATAGAAAAGGGCGGAAAATATGCTAGTAAAAGTTAAGAAGATCATCTATTAATTTGTATGAGCGATCGCCACCAAACCATCGGTCCTAAACTCTCGGGTTATACCCCTTCAATTCAGTTGATTTTAGTTGGGGGAATCTTGCTGGGGATCACCCCACTGGCTACCGCTTTACCTCCAGCCTCGGATGTCCCCGAGGAAATTTTGCGAACTGAAATTATTACCCAAGGCCGATCGCCCGTTGATGGCGCACCCCTTACCCCCGATGAATATGCCGCATTGCTCGAAAATCAGGCATTTCAAGGGACGATCGCCCCAAACGATGGCAGCCCACCTATGGCGACTGGGCCAATCCCTCCAGGGCAGATCATGATTAATCGATTGCCCGTCAGAGAATTACTTAGGGTGATTTTTCCGTTTTGAACGTGCCATTTTAGTTTACAATCCTTAATATTTCTGGTGTATTGATAGAACAGGACCGACCCATCACCTGAAGTAGAGAGGAAGTGCTTTTCATGAAAAGCATCAATCCTATCGGGTTAAATCCCTGGAACAAGCGTCAGTCCTGTAAAAGAGTTGCTCCCTCTAGGGCGGCGATCGCCAGGGCATTAGGGGGGGAGGATAGGGAGGATGGGGAGGATAGGGAAGATGGGGAGGATAGGGAGGATAGAAAAGATGGGGAAGTTTGTAGTAACGACTTGCTGTCGTTTCCTCCCCAATCTCCCCAATCTTCCCCAACTCCCCAATCTCCCCAATCTCCCCAATCTCCCCGCATTAGGGAGCCGGTGTGTGAGCCAACCAGCACTCTTCATCACAGAGACCCAGAAATCTCTAAGATGAAGCTATCATTAACACCCCCACCCGAGGCGATCGCAATATCTAATCCTTGTGCCTTAACCCTCATCCAGGGTTAATCAACCGCACAGATATCGAAACCCATTCATGAACTCCATTTAGGCAACAAAACATGACCATAACAATCGCCCCCGATCAAGTCCATCAGATAGTTGGGAATCAACATCAAGACCCCTTTGAAATCCTCGGCGCTCATCCCATCCAAGACAACGGCAAAATCTCCCATTGGGCCGTGCGAGCCTACCTCCCCAACGCCGATAGCGTTTCCGTCATCGTCCCGGAACAGCGCCAAGAATATCCCATGCAATCCGTGCATAACCCCCACTTCTTTGAATGCGTCATTGAAACCGCAGAACTAGCAAACTACCAATTTCGCATCAAAGAAGGCGATCGCGAACGGGTCATCTACGACCCCTACGCCTTCCGGTCCCCCAAACTCACCGACCTCGACATTCATCTCTTCGCCGAAGGCAACCACCATCGCATCTACGAAAAACTCGGTGCGCACACAATGGAAGTCAACGGCGTTAAAGGCGTTTACTTTGCCGTCTGGGCACCCAACGCCCGTAACATCTCCGTCCTCGGCGACTTCAACCACTGGGACGGACGTAAACATCAAATGGCCAAACGCGGCAACGGCGTCTGGGAACTCTTCATCCCGGACCTCGGTGTAGGCGAACATTACAAATATGAAATTAAAAACTCCGCAGGTCACATTTACGAAAAATCTGACCCCTACGGTTTCCAACAAGAACCCCGGCCCAAAACCGCCTCCATCGTCACCGACCTGGACACCTACACCTGGACCGACCAAAAGTGGATGGAAGAACGTCGCAACAGCGATCCCCTCACCAAACCCATCTCTGTCTACGAATGTCATTTAGGCTCCTGGCTCCACGCCTCCGCCTCGGAACCCGCTAAACTCCCCAACGGAGACACCGAACCCGTCGTCATCGTCTCCGAACTCAAACCCGGGGCCAGATTCCTCACCTACCGAGAACTCGCCGAAAAACTAATTCCCTACGTTAAAGAACTCGGCTACACCCACATCGAATTACTCCCGATCGCCGAACATCCCTTTGATGGGTCCTGGGGTTATCAAGTCACCGGCTACTACGCCCCTACCTCCCGTTTTGGCACCCCGGAAGACTTCATGTACTTTGTGGATTGCTGCCACAAAGAAGGACTTGGCGTCTTGGTAGACTGGGTTCCCGGTCACTTCCCCAAAGATGGACATGGATTAGCCTTCTTTGATGGAACTCACCTCTACGAACACGCTGACCCCCGCAAAGGCGAACACAAAGAATGGGGAACCCTCGTCTTTAACTACAACCGCAACGAAGTCCGCAACTTCCTTGTATCGAACGTCCTATTCTGGTTTGATAAATTCCACATTGATGGCATCCGCGTCGATGCCGTCGCCTCGATGTTGTATTTAGACTATTGCCGCAAAGAAGGGGAATGGGTCACCAACCAATATGGCGGACGGGAAAACCTAGAGGCGGCAGACTTCCTGCGCCAAGCCAATCATCTGCTATTTTCTTATTATCCTGGCGTGCTTTCCATTGCCGAAGAGTCTACCTCCTGGCCGATGGTTTCCTGGCCCACTTATGTTGGCGGGTTAGGGTTTAACTTAAAATGGAACATGGGCTGGATGCACGATATGCTGGATTATTTCAGCATGGACCCCTGGTTCCGCCAGTTCCATCAGAACAACATCACTTTTAGTATGTGGTATCACCACAGCGAGAACTTCATGCTGGCCCTGTCCCATGATGAAGTGGTGCATGGGAAGAGCAATATTATCGGTAAAATGCCCGGGGACCGCTGGCAGAAATTAGCCAATGTCCGCTGTTTGTTTACCTATATGTTTGCTCACCCGGGCAAGAAAACCCTGTTTATGAGCATGGAATTCGGCCAGTGGAGTGAATGGAATGTCTGGGGCGATTTGGAGTGGGAACTCTTGCAATTTGAGCCACACCAACAGCTCAAAACCTTTATGACTGACCTGAATCACCTCTATTGTTCAACCCCTGAACTTTATACCCAAGATTTCGGACAAGAAGGGTTTGAATGGATTGATTGTTCTGACAATCGCCATAGTGTCGTCTCGTTCATCCGCTGGGATAAAAATAAAGAAGATTTTGTGGTGGTGGTTTGTAACTTCACCCCGCAACCGCACAGTCACTATCGCGTCGGGGTTCCGGTACATGGATTCTACAGCGAAATTTTTAACAGCGACTCCGGCAAATATGGCGGCAGCAACATGGGGAATCTAGGCGGTAAATGGGCCGATGAGTGGTGGTTCCATAGTCATGCTTACTCAATGGATTTGTGCTTGCCTCCGTTATCCGTCTTGGTGTTTAAGTTAGATCAGGAAAAGACTGAAGAAGCGCGGAAGGCTTGGATGTCTCAAACTTGAGAAGCAACAGCCGACGGGGGTTTAAACCGCCTTCCAACGGTAGGTTTTTACGATTAACCCGGATTGTACTCGTGACGTGGCTTTGCCGCGTCACGCTCTGAAGGAGGCTCTGCCTCCAGTCCCCAAGCAACGGCTTAACCTGCCTATTTCCTGGTGAGGCGCGATCGCCACGTCACCAGGAATAGGCAGGCGGGGAATTGCTCCCCCGCCCAGCCTCAAACGAACCTCAACCACACTGGTCCGTTTTCCTCATCGCCCCTAACAGGGTAGAAACAAACACACAGCGCTGTTTATTACTGTTACTATTGCGGAGGCGAACCGTCACCCGTCCAATGCGACCATTGGAGTTCCCTTTATGATTAAATTGCATTCGCCAAACCCCATTTGAAGAGTATTGATAAAGGGTGGTTTTGCTTTCATCAATTTTTACAAAAGAATTGAGATTTTGCCAGTAGTGTTCCGTGGGATCCACCGAAGCCGGATGCACAGCCCATTGGGCCAGATCATTCCCTTGACGAAAACTAGCTTGATAGGTGATTTTTTGCTGAGTCGCTTTGCTTTTGGCTTTTAAAAGCGCATCATAGATTTCATTTTGTCCTGCCGTCAGACGAGTATTATTTAACCAATTAAGCCAGCTTGGAATACCGATCACTGCTAAAATGGCAATGATAAAAACAACAATTAAAACTTCCAGCAAAGTGAATCCGGCAGTCGTTGAGTTCCCGAACTGACGTTTAATTTGATGTGTTAATTGCATCGCTCAACACCCTGGTTATTGTTTTTAAATAAAATAAATCCTCGCGGGAGAAATTGGGAGGATTTTTAATATTTTTTTACAATTGGCAGAAGAGTGGGTGGGCAGGGTACTCAGGAGAGTAAACAGATTAACAATCAACAACAACAGGCAACATTGCTACGGAAGAATACAAGCATCCCCTTGGGCTTTGCGAACTGTTCCTAAAAGGGTCTTCACAATCACGCATTTTTGTGCACCTCCAGTCTGAAGAGATATCAGCATGGTCCCAGTGTCGTCCGTGTAACCCTTGGGGTCAAAGGTAATAGTCCAACTGCTTGGATCAATGATGAGTCCGTCTTGCTCAATCTTTTGCCCCTCAGTTGGTGGAGTTGGCTCTGTATGTATCGCCCACTGAACTATTCCACCGGAAGAGGCTTGCTGGATGGTCACTTTCCGGGAACTTTTGCTCTGCCTAGCTTGCCTTTGGGCATCACCAATTGCTACAGCAATTGCATCTTGAGCCTTGTTCAGCCGCGTGTTATTGAGCATTGATAGCCAACTAGGACCGCCGATCGCCGCTAAAATCCCCACCATAAAGACTACCACTAGAACTTCCAGCAACGTAAAGCCTTGCTCATTGCTTCCTACCGAAGCACCGCGATCGCCTAGGGTCTGCTTTGAAGTGAATTTTTTTTTCAAATCCATAAATACTTTCATAATCTTGTTTAATTTCCTAATCTAGCGTAGGCGGTTCTCTTCCAAATACGCTTCGCGCTTGGACTTGTCTCTGCAAGCTGGGTAAATAGGTGGGATTTCTGGAATCAAGGGGCAGCCCCGCTCTGGCAATGGCATTACCCCGTAAGAACACAATTGCATCTTGCATCGTTCCTCTTCCAGGGTTCCGAACACAGGCATAAAAACTACTGCTGTTATTCGCGTTAACAGGAGATCGGGTATAATCCGTGGGACAATCTGTCAGTGGTGGTTGATTCCGATTATCTACCGAATCGACCAAAACCGGATGATCCTGGAGTGTGGTTTGAATTCCTCCACCCCCCCAATTTCCAAAATCTGGAGGCTCTGGGGCAGGGTTAAATCCTGGTGCAGGGGTTAAATTTGCTAAAGTTTGATATTGACGAAGGCGATACCGAGTAAGTTGTGCAGGGCCTTGCCAGGGTTCGGTCTGATTGTCTCTTAAGGAATAAACGACTAAAGTATAGGTATGACCTCTGGTCTTTAAATCCCTACAGTCTTGAGGCGAATTGACAGCGTTACAGTCATTTGGAAGACCGTCATCAGTAGTATAGGGAACAGGTTCGAGTTTCCAAAAGGCTAATATGGGTTGAATTTCTTGGGGAAAATTAATCTGAGTTCGTAAATCTGTACACTTATCAGGGTCTTCATTTACTCCATTTAGGCAATCGCCCGGATAGATATAAACTGCCTCCTGCATCTCACTCGCTATGTAATCCATTGCTAGACCCATTTCTTGCTGGATTTGGCTCTTGGCGGTTTCCTGCTTTTCAGTTCCCAGCAAACTGAGAACTAATGTCATCATGGCATACATGACAATAGAACCCACCACGATCGCCATTAATAGTTCCAAAAGAGTAAACCCGGCTGTTTGCTTTTGACGCAGATGGGCAATGTATGTTTTAAATATCAATTCTCTATTTTTTCTTCCCATTTCACTGCCGCCTCAAATAATTATTGATATTACTTAATTTTTCAAGAATTCTACTAAGGACAATTTCCATTTCCATTGAGTAGGTTCTGATACGCTAAGGAAGAACTCCCCAAGTCACTTCTCACGATGGGAATAGAAAGAACCGCCAGGGGACTGGGGCCACTGGTTGTTGCTCCAGAAAAAGCTAAAGACCCTTGCTTGGGAACGAGGCTACCTGGGTTTGCTTCAACAGAAGCTACGGTGTAAACTCTAACTACCATATTTAACCCCACAGGAACATCATTATTGTCTCCTTGACATTGGCTTGCCGTCCGAAAACTTTGGACCACAAAATCCATTTTCTCGATTATTCCATTTCTATCGATATCTACAGTGCAGCCTGTTGTTGATGCACTTGCCACAGGCGAAGCCCCGCAATTTTCAAAGGAGGTGGGAACCACATTCAAGTTGTTTCCCGTGGGGGGCAACAAATTCGTAAATTCCGTTATAGTTAAAGTTTTCTCCGAACTTTTACGTCCTTGTTCCACCAAAAGTCGTACTCGTTCAATTTCTCCCTGGGCCAGATTTAGGGCCTGTTCAGCCCGGTGAGCGCGGACCCGAGCAGCCAGAGATAGTGCGATGGGGGGACCAACCGCAACCACTGCCACGCCAAAGATCACGATCGCCGCTAGAGACTCGATTAGCGTCAGCCCTTGTTCCGTCGAGTGGGGTTTACTTCGTCGCATTTGAATCCTCCGTCTTTACTATGCAGGGTTGTTACTCAGGGACTTTTTCCATCGCTGTCAAGGTGAGGTTTTAGAGCCGCACAAGCCAGCCCTAAAACCTCATACCCTTTAATTGCAGCCGGAACCTAGCGCCTCCCGTAGCTTACAGATGTATGGATCGTCCGCCTCTGGCTCTCGATAGAACTCGTCCCGTTTGGAGTTAGGTACAATCATCCGTGAGGAGATAGGACCAGCCGGAGCATACTGGAGCCCCACATCATAACCCCAGTTCCGGTTGGGGGGTTGATAGTAATTAAACGGGTTCACATTAGCTGCGGGAGTCTGAGTGGGTTCCCAGGCATTCTGAGAGAACGGTCCCGTCGCATAGTTACTAAAGTTGAGCTGGATCAAAGAACCTTGGATAAATAGATCTCTGCCAGTCCAGTTTTCTAGTAAGCGGGGGAAGTTATGAAATCCTCCATTGATTTGGTTGAGTCGCTGCGGGATAACTCCGCTGACCATGACCATATTAACCGTGGTATTCGCAGCGTTTATATGTCTTTTTCCATTACTGAAGTTCTGAGTGAATCGTAGATAGGTGCCAGTATCCGGCGCTACTCGATATACTCTCCAGTTGGTAGGATCTGTGCAATTGGTTCCTGTACTCGTGCAATAAACCGGGTCCCCCGAGGGAGCAATCCTGATGGGAGAGTTGGCCGACTTTATATGATTATTAGTAGTATTCGGTATCGAAGCATCTTGCTGCGTTGGAGGATCGAACCGATTCTCGCTCATCCAAGGACCATTAACAGTGGTTGCCGGACGGTTTTGATTGATATAAGAGGTATAATTGCTCGCCGTATTACAGCCGTATTTTTTCTGCCGATCCACTGCACTGAGTTGACTAGGGTCCTTCGGATCCGATACCCCAGCATAAATAATGCCGTCTTCAATGCTCCCATCGCAGAAGTTATTGGAGAGGATGGTCACTGCATCAGCCATGATCTCTGTAGGCCGCCACCAATCTTGTGCCGGGTTCGCAAATTGGGGATTGAGTTGGGTATCTCTGCGATCGTAAAAAGCCTGTCTCGTGGGAGTACCTCCCAGGGTTTGGGTAAACTCTTGGATGGTGTTTCCCGCGCCCGTTGCTGCACCGTTATGGAGGTTGAAATGGCCCTGAATGTAGACCGGATTATCCGATACAAAGGTCATCCCGGCGGGATTATTTGGGTTTGCTTGACGCCGCACTGTACTCCCGTTTTTGAGGCGGAAACCATAAGGACGACGATCGGGGTCGGGATAATAATCCACGGATTTTGTACTGATTGAGCCGGTAGCTGGAGGGGGTAAGGTAACTAAGGGTGGATCCGTCGGGGCATTCGCGTTCATGATTGCACCTTGGGGGCGGGCGATCGCATCTTCACGCACCGCATCTTCCCGGAACGCATAAACAATACCCGTCGCCGGTAACCAATTTTCACCGCCCCCACCAGGGGCGGTAGTGGTGCGGAGCATATTCAAATCTATATTCAGCACCCGCACATTCATCGCTTCACGGCCATCATATAGGGCGGCATCTTTGAATGCGACTTGCCTATACTCTGTAGTGGCACCCTGGACAATTCTAATCAGTTCGCGATCGCTGGAATTAGGAGCCGCTGGGAGCAACGGGCTGTTGGCCACAGCACTTGGCAATATCCAGTTAGCTGGGAGGGACCTGGGTCTCAGAGCTATTTGCCCAATTTCCGCCGGAGTCAGACTTTGGTAATTCGCGGTATTAGGGGCCGCAATATAGGGTTCTGTAGGAGGTTGAGCGGGGCCGCCTACACTCCCATCATGGTTATGGTTTTCAGCCGGGAAGAGGTAGTACAGTGAGGGGAATTTCGGCTCGTTGGAACATAGGCGGGATAAGCCAACCACATACTCCCCTTGTGTCAGAGGTGCCGGAGTACCCGGAATAAGTGTTGCACTGAGTGGTTGAGTGAGTGGTTCTCCTAAGCCAAAATTATTATTGGCATAAATTGGTAGTGTTGGTTCACTTAAATTGCAAGCAATATTAACGTTACGAGGAGGAGCAGTAGTCGTGGTCGTATTGACCTGGAAGATAACACCACGAGAATTAGTAACCCTAAAAGTCTGATTACTAACCGTCTCGTTTACATCACTTACGCTAAAGCCATTGAAGCGATCGCGCTCTACTTGCTCTTTGGTCATGACCAACCGTGCCAGCTTAACGATAGAATTCATTCGCTGTATTTCGGTTGCTGGCCTATTCTGCGCGACTAAAGCATTTCGTTTTTCTTCTAGTTTTGCTATGTAAGCTTCAGGAGGGAGGTTGTAAGCAGTAGCAGGGGGCGGAGGAGATGGAGGAGATGTAATAGGAATAGGAATAACCTCATAGTCAAAAGTTGGTGCTGCTGTATTCTCACTCCCGTTTTGCAATTGCCAAAGCTCATCCGCTAGGGCGTTTAAGCCTGCTGCATTAGCACCTGTTACGTTATCTAAACCTCTATCTCGGTTAGCTGTGTTAGTTGTATCCCCATAATAATAGGCTTGCAGATAGTTGATGTTATATGCCAACATTCCCAACGTACCAGAAGCCGTTTGTAGGGTAGATTGGTCAGCGATGCTGAGTGCGTTATAGGCAGTACCACTGTCCAGAATTCGGCGAAGGTTGGAATAATTGCCCCACATGGTCCGTGCAGGTCTGTTGCTGGGGATAATAGGCCCACCAACAGCACTATCAAGATCTCCAGTAAAATTCGCCAAATTTCTTAGGGCTGTTTGCCGCGCTGCATTGCTCTGAAAACCTGCGGTTAGCCCCTCAAACTCCATTCCATTCGTACCTCGACCGTTAAAAAAGTCGGTAGCAATAATCGGAGTAGTCGCTGTATTACCTAGCCCATTAAAAGCAGCGTCGTTGTCCCTAGCAAATGTAATCCGATCAAACGTGGCACTTTCTCTCAGGGTGTTTGGGCTACCTGGATGAACTGTTGTTGCAACAAATGCCACAGGCAAATCGCCGGTTTGCTGACTGTGGAAATAAACCGCCGTCGATTGCACTGCAGCTAGATTATCTCGCAGAGTGCGACGCTGCCGTTGCTCATGGGAGGGAAAGGCATGAGCGGGAAGGCGCGGATTGGGATTTAGCGGATCATCTCCAGGAATTTTATCATCGGAAGTGGTACCATCACGGTTCCGATCTTGCACCCAACCAAAAGGATTTCCTAATTCCAAACGCTGACCCACGATCACCCGAAGACCTTCCCCTCGGGAACGTCTCTCCCAATATCCATCTAATCCATATCCTGTAGGTTGATCGACGGGAGGTGTATTCCGAATTAATCGGTCCTCACCCGTGATTGGCTGACCGTAATTAAAGCTGCCTTCACCGACGGGAATAGAACACTTAGTCGGATCGTCAGGGTCACGAAATGCTTGATTATAAGCAGTTTTCGGACCATAGCGGTTATCGGCGCGATAGGTGTCATCAACGTAGGGAGGACAAGCGGGGTTGTTAATCGTAATGCGCTGGGCCAGGTCTCCATTTTCCCAATTATCATCTTTAGCCCACCCTGCCGTACTTCGATTTAGAGGTTCAGTTGAATCATTGGTCAGGATTTTTACCGGATCCAAGGCAATATTAATGGCCGTGTTGAGGCTGCCAGTAACGGAATCAAGGTTTTCGTTATTCAGATTGGTAACTTCCGGCTCCGGATCGCTGGCAGCTGTACCCGCTTCGTGTCGATCAAAATTTACAGGCCCGCCAAAGTTACCATTTTCAGAAGGCAGGGATGGAATGGAATATACAAGGTGTTGAGCCATTGTAATATCGGAGTTAAGTGCGGGGTTGTAAAAACAAGAGTCCTTTGAACTAATTAAAAATGAGTTAAAGCCATCCTTTGCTCTAACAAAGAAACTCCCTTGAGTGTGCATTGCCCCATTCCAAGTAAAAGTTGGACCCGGAAACAATTCCAGGTCCGTTCGGAACCAGGCGCCCCACTTATTTCCCCGGTCCATGTAGCGGTCTTGTTGATATTGAAGAGTTGAAATGGACTGATTTGATGAACTCGTCGGAATTGCTACAGCATAAACTTGAAAATTCTTCTGTAAAATACCTCCTGAAGGGGCAAACCAACCTTCTTCCAGGACTTGCCCTTCTTCGCCATTACCCGCACTCTGACAAAGGGGATTATCTGTTCGTCCCGTAATCAGTGGCCCATTCCGTACCAGAAGAGCATCGGCTTTTTCTTGATCAGAGGTTAAAGCCCCTTCCCTATCGGGGTCCATTGTTACACCACCCCGAGTGGTTCTTAACAGAATGGTATAGGCAACAGTGATATCATTACTGGGATCATTATCTTCATCATTAACTTTAAAGCTCCAAGCTGGAACATTCTGTCCCCCGGCTGTCATAGCTAATAGATTTTCCTTGGGAAACAGATAATCATTAGATAACAAGGTTTGTTCCAACAGAGCTTCTGGGGGAATTCCAGCTACCAGATTGGCATTAAATAATTTCTCAAGTTTAGACTTGGCTCGTTCGATCGCAGGTGCAGCGGCATTTTGAACTTCCTGCCGCTGGAATTCGCTAATTGCATCCGTCGATCGCTGATAAGATCTAAACATTAAAGTGCTGACCACCAACATCATCACGATGATGAGTAGAGTAGTCGTTGGCAACACAAAACCCGCCTGCAATCGACGGCGTGACGTGACGAACGCAGTTCGCAGAAAACGATAGGTATCTCGACTTGTCAGCTTTTGAGCAAATCGAATGATTGCTTGCACGAGGTGCGTTAACGCTTTTTGGATTTTGTGCTTTCTAGCCATAGCTACTCCGTGAGTGCAGGTGCCATTAATTGAGAAATGGAGAGTCTTTTTTCTGTGTTAGCTTAAAAATCCCGGAATTGACTATCCGTATATTTCCGGAGATTTTTGTTAAACTATTGTATTATCTAGTTTTTAGCTTACCCAGCTAGATAGAAAAATCAATCAGCCTAGGGTTAGAAACTTTGTCAAAAGGGGCCTAGATAAACGGTTTTAAGGCCCCAATATGGAAAGAGGCACGGCATTGCCGCGCCTCTTCATTGTAAAAGTTCCCCAGGGGTTGGGGTCTTAGTATTTGGACAGATTGATTCCCGCTTCCTTGGCGTAAGCTTGCAACCCCTTGTTATTGAGGGTTTTGATAGCGGTGGTGGATAGGCGCAGTCTCACCCAGCGGTTTCCTTGGGGCCACCAGACTCGTTTCCATTGCAGGTTGGCTTCTTGCAGCTTATGGGTCCGGCGGTGGGAGTGGGAAACGGCCATTGCGTTATTCGCTTTTTTGCCGGTGAGTTGACATTTGCGGGACATGGTTTCTCCTTAGATAAGTTGGGCTATGTTGAAACGCGACCTTCTATTGTACCGAGTTTTGGGGAAGGATGGAGGATGGAGTCGTTTAACTTCATTTCCGGTCCCCTCCCCTTGGCAAGGGGAGGGTTAGGGTGGGGTCCTCTTGGAGGCGATTCCCTACGGGAGAGCTTCCGCTTACCGCGCGTCACGAGAAATCGGTGGGTGGAGGGTGTCGGTGGTGACGTGCGATCCAGCCTTACGAAAAAAGAGGTTGGACCAGCCTCCAGGCGCGATCGCCTCCTAGAGTACGTTATGTGGCGGTAAGCGAAGCTATCCCGTAGGGAATCGCCACATAACCAGGACCCCACCCTAACCCTCCCCTTGCCAAGGGGAGGGGACCGGAAATGAAGTTAATCTGAGCTAAATCACCCTGAGCGTAAAAAACCTACCCTTGTAAGACCCAACCCTCCCCTTGCTAAGGGGAGGGCTATGAGTAAGGTGTTATCGCTTTTCCCTAGGACCGTTGTTCAGTTAAGCGGGTGAGCAAGCGGTTGGACCGTTCTACGAAGGTGGTCATGCCTTCGGCGTCAAAGCCTTTTTGAGCCATCAGCGCTAAATCATAGACATGGTGACAAATCATGTCCGCCAGTTCTGCTGAGGGGGATTTTCCTTCCCCTTGAATGATGCTGCTTTGGGAAAGTTCGGTCAAATGTTGGATCAGGGGATGCGCGGTGTTCACCAGGAGGATATGCTCGTCGGGGAATTTGGCAGATTCCTGGGAGACTAAGGCATTCATATCCCGGAGGCGGCGCAGAAATTCTGGCAGCAGGACCATTGCCGGGGGAGTGCCTTGGGGGTCGTCGGATTTAAGGGCCTCGGTGCGGATGGTCAGTTTGGGTTGGTTGAGCGCTTGCTCAAAGATTTCTTTGATTTGTTCGCTACGGGTCTTGTTGGTACTGGGGTCAACGATTTCCGAGGCTTTGTCTTGTTCAATCAGTTTGTCGTCAATCTCCGCATCCACCCGGGAGAATTTGACCTCGGTATGTTCCCGTTCCAGGAAGCTGATGAAGTGGGGATCAATGAAGGAGTCCATAAATAGGACTTCTAATCCCTGACTCTTGTGCAGTTGCACGTAGGTAGCTTGCGCTACGGAGTCAGTGCAGTAAAATGCCTGGTTCTCGTGGCGCGCTTTGTTTCGTTCTAGGTACTCGTCTAGGGTGGTGTAAGAGGGTCCCTCGGTTTTGCTGTCCGATGAGACTTGTTTCCAGGCGTCTCCTTCTTCGGCTTGCACTTCTACGGCGGGTTGGTCGGATTCAGCGGGTTTGAGGTCGGCTGTGGTGCGGTAGATGATGATATCTTCGAGTTGCTTTTTGAATTTATCATCGTTGAGGCAGCCAAATTTAACGAAGGTGCCGATATCTTGCCAGCTTCGGATATATTCTTTGCGGTTGTTGTTGTACTGTTCTTTGAGTCGGTCCGCGACTTTTTTGGCGATGAAGTCTGCGATTTTGCGGACGGTCCGGTCCATCTGCAAGGCGCTACGGGAGACGTTCAGGGGAATGTCGGGACTGTCTAGGACGCCGCGCATGGGGAGGAGGAATTTGGGAATGATTTCCTCGCAGTGGTCCGAGACAAAGACTTGATTGCAGAACAGTTTGATTTGTCCTTTGGTGACATCGACATCGGGACGCAGTTTGGGGAAGTAAAGGATGCCTTTGACGAGGAAGGGATAGTCGGTGTTGAGGTGGACCCACAACAGGGGTTCTTCTTGGAAGGGGTAGAGGTAGCGGTAGAAGTCGAGGTAATCTTCGTCGGTGAGGCTGCTGGGAGATTCGCGCCAGAGGGCTTTTTGCCGGTTGATTTGTTCGCCATCTATTTTGATGGGAACTGGCATAAAGTCACAGTAGGTTTTGACGAGTTGCTTGATGCGGGAGGCTTCGGCGTATTCTTTTTCTTCGTCCTGGAGGGTGAGGGTGATGGTGGTGCCGTGGGTGGTTCGGCTGGAGTCTTCGAGTTTGAAGGTGGGGGACCCATCACAACTCCAATGGACGGCTTGTGCACCTTCTTTGTAGGAGAGGGTGTCGATTTCAACGGTTTTGGCGACCATGAAGGCGGAGTAAAAGCCGAGTCCGAAGTGACCGATTATTTGGCGATCGCTGGCGGATTGATATTTACTGATGAATTCTTCGGCGCTGGAAAAGGCGACTTGGTTGATGTATTGTTTAACTTCGTCGGCGGTCATGCCGATGCCGGTGTCGCTGATGGAGAGGGTGTTTTTGTCAGGATCGATGGCGATGGTAATTTCGGGGTTGCTGGTGTCGCCGCTAAATTCTCCGGCGTAGGAGACCATTTTGAGTTTTTCAATGGCATCGACGGCGTTCGAGACGAGTTCCCGCAAGAAGATTTCATGGTCGGAGTATAGAGACTTCTTGATAATGGGAAAGATATTCTCGGTATGGATCGTGATTTGGCCTTGTTCCAGTACGGTCATAGTTTTCTCAGTTTAAGGGTAAAGTTTAGCTCAGTATTGATTTTGGGCGATCGCGCGGTGGTTGTAGATCAGGGGAACCCCCCGCAAAGGATTCGGATCTCCCTACTTTTTGAATTCAAGCTGGGTTCCCGGTTGGCTCACGGTATAAAAGGCGGCTGCTTGTGTTATTCAATTCTTACGTTTTCATTTTCGGGTTTCTCCCGGTCACCTTGTTGGTCTATTTTGGGTTGACGCGCTTGCGCTATGTGAAGGCGGCGATAGTTTGGATGGCGATCGCCTCGTTGTTCTTTTATGGCTACTGGAATCCCCCTTATTTGTTGTTGCTGCTGGTTTCCATCAGTCTGAACTATGGGTTCGGCAGGGCGATCGGCTCTAGTCCCTTAAGGAGCGATCGGGCCAAATTCCTGCTGATTGTCGGCATTCTTATTAATTTAGTCTTCATTGGCTATTATAAATATGCCGAATTTTTCCTCAGTTCCCTCAATCAGGTCTTTAACTGGACTTGGCACAGTCCCGATATTGTTCTCCCCTTGGCAATTTCATTCTACACCTTTACTCAAATCGCCTATCTGGTGGATGCCTACCGGGGAGAAACCAAAGACTCCAATTACGATTTAGTCACCTACAGTCTGTTTGTCTCATTTTACCCGCAATTAATCGCCGGTCCCATTCTGCGCCATGACGAACTAATTCCCGAGTTTCGCTCGCTGAGGAATTTTATCTTTTCTGAAAAAAATTTTGTTTTGGGGTTAACCCTGTTTATTCTGGGATTATCCAAAAAAATGCTGATTGCCGATAATTTATCCCCTTGGGTGGCCCTGGTTTTTAATAATGCAGAGTCTGTGACTTTTGTGGAAGCCTGGATCGGGGCTTTGAGCTATACCTTTCAACTTTATTTTGATTTTTCGGGATATTCAGACATGGCGATCGGCTTGGGATGGATGGTGAATATCAACTTACCGATTAATTTTAATTCTCCCTATAAAGCCAGTTCAATGATCGACTTTTGGCGGCGTTGGCATATTACCCTTTCGGCCTTTTTGAGAGATTACCTTTATATTCCCCTAGGAGGTAACCGCAAGGGAGAAACCCGCCGTATTATTAATTTAATGGTGACGATGCTCTTAGGTGGTTTGTGGCATGGTGCAGGGTGGACTTATGTGATTTGGGGAGGAATGCATGGATTATTTTTGTGCATTAATCATAGTTGGCGCAAGTTGGGGATTTCACTGCCGAAATTTGTGGGAGTGACGGTTACATTTTTGGCAGTCGTTGCCAGTTGGGTGGTGTTTCGGGCTGCTACATTTCAGGATGCTTTAGAACTTTTACAAGCAATGGCGGGAATGAAAGCTGTGATCTTACCCACCCATTACCAAGGAATTCTCGGCTGGTTAAGTCCGTTGGGATTGAAATTTCAGCCAGTTGCAACCTTAGCTTATTTACCCCGATGGGGGGTAGAGTTAAATAGTTTAATTCTTTTGGGAGTGTTATTAATCGTGATGTTGTTGCCGAATGCCCTGGAAATGGTACAAAAATTTAAGACAAATTGGGTTTGGACTGTGGGAATTGCCAGTCTAGCAGCGGGATGTTTTATTTCTCTCAATCAAGTGTCCGAGTTTCTATATTTTCAGTTTTAATTCCATGTCAGATCACAAGGATTATCGTCGTTATGGCTTAAGGTTATTAACCGTAACCGCTGTTTTTTTGGCCCTCATTGCCGGATTTAATGGGTTTTTCGACCCTTATCAGGTGATTGGTACTCCCACCATTAAGAGGCTGAATCAGGTTAAGCGGGAGAAAGACATTCAGGTGAGATTGTTTAAAACGGTGGCGGTGAATCAAATTGAAGCGAAAAGCCTCTTTTTAGGGTCATCGCGGACGGAATTTGGTTTAGATACCAATCATCCAGGGTTGAGAGATCTCCAACCGGGATATAATTTGGCAATTACTGGGGGGAATATGTATGAGGTCCGTCGCTATTTTGACCATGCGATCGCCACTCAGCCGGAGGTTAAAGAGATTATCTTAAGTCTAGATTTTTTCATGTTTAATCAGGCCAAAAAAAATACACCGGATTTCAGGGAAGAACGCTTAGGAACCCGGAATTTATTTGTGGGAGACTTGTTTGAAGTTTTATTATCAAAACCAGCCTTTATTAGCAGTTTAAGAACGTTAAAAAATAGTTTTTCGCGTCCAAATAATCCAGGGTTTTTCTATGAGGATGGCAGGCGAAACCCCGATTCCACCATTGAACAGGTTTATTTCAATCAAGGCGTCATCCCTCGATTTAGGATGGTTTTAAGAGATTTTCTAGTGCGACCCGACCTCTATGGAACCTATCAGCTTTCTGTGGATTATCTCAACGATTTAAACGCCGTGATTACGACCAGTCAACAGCGGGGAATTCGCTTACATCTGTTTATTTCGCCGAGTCATGCGTTGCAATGGGAAGCCATCCGAGTGGCGGGATTGTGGTCCGAGTTTGAAGCCTGGAAGCGAGCACTGGTCAATCTCTCACCCATTTGGGACTTTTCGGGGTACAATAGCATGACCACTGAGGCGATCGCTGATCCGATGCAGTATTATATTGAAAGTTCTCATTACCGTAAGGAACTCGGGGATTTGGTCCTCAACCGGATATTAGATTACCGACCCGAAACGGTCCCCTCGGATTTTGGCATATTGCTGACACCGACTAACCTGGAGACTCATTTAGAACAAATTCGTCGCGATCGGGAACTATGGGCTAAAGAAAACCCTAAATGGGTCGAATTTGTAGAAGCATTAAAGCCTTAATTCGTGATGAGATATAGCTATAAAGAAATCGAGCAAGATGCTACCACGCCCCCGATTACAGCATTTTGTTAATTGATTACCAAGGTGCTGTAATCGGTGAATTGGGATGAATTTCCCCTGAATCCAAACACTGCCTGCCTGTAAGATTTAACGGTTCAAAAAACAAAGCAGGAGAGGGTTTTGTCCAGTCTAAGGAAGGATAGAGAAAACAGCAAAAACCGCATTTCATCTGCACCCATTGCAGGGCAAAATGATGACCTAAGCTCATCAGTCCGAGGGAATGGAAGTGCAGATTATCGGCATCACGAGAAAAATAGAGGGTTTCTACAAGTCGCGTGTGCGCAACGGATTGGGAGACTTGAAATTGAGCCTGACGAACGATATCCCCATACTCAAAAGTACCAAAGGGCGTAGTAGATTGCTGGTTGACAATAGGAATTAAACCATAAATGACGGGGAGTTCGGGTTGGTTTAAATCTTGCCGAAGTCGGGCGATAAAATGGGTGAAGTTTTGGGCATAATTGGAGGCCATATAGCGATCGCTTTTGGCGTCGGATTCTCCCTGCATCCAAAAAAATCCCGCAATTTCTACTGAGTAACCCAGACGGGAGAGTTCGGCGATCGCCTGTTGCACTCGGTCAAGCATTTGATGATACAGAGAATCTTCCAGTTTAGGATTCCACTGAGTCTCTAAATTCGTGCCATTTTGGGCATATTTGACCAAAGCGATGGGTTGTTTTAGATGCCTGGAAATCGTGGCCGCTAGGGTAATTTCTGGGCCAAATCCTTGGGAATTCGCAACCCCCTGACTAAAAGGTAAGGGTTCGGTTGGGGCTTGCAGGGTTACCCATTCATTTTGGCGATCGTACCATAACACTTGCGACAGAGGCTCCTGTAAATAGGGGGGTAAATCGTCCAAATTGGACCGATATCCCACCATATTGGATTGTCCCGCTAAGATAAACAGTTGGATAGATGCGGTTCTGCCCGGTAGGGAAAAGCTGGCGAGAAAGGTATTAGTTAGAACCATCACACTCATCCCCTTACCGGCGAGCAGTTTCAGCCATTTCTCAACCCATTTAGGATAAAACATAACGACTCTGTAAACAACGGGGAGTATTCACTCCCTTTTTCTATTTCTTTTCTAGCTTTTCTAGGACAAAAAAGTAGTGATACGGCTCTAGAGGGTCTTGATATTCCCGTTTGAGTTGAAGACCGGCATTTTCTAGGGAGGCAATAATCCGTTTTTTAGGATAGCCTTTTAATCCCATTTCCCAGCAATGTTCATCGGGGGTAAAGGGCTGATTGCTCCAAAATTTAGGAATTTGGAATAGCACACTCCGGGGACGCTGATACTGATACAAGAAAAATTGAACTTGTAGGGTCAAATAGGCCGTATTATAGGGGAGGGAAATGACGACAAATTTCTTGGTAGCTTGGGCGATTTTTTTGATAGCAGCTTCAAAATCCTCATAGGGGATATGTTCCAAAACTTGAAACAGCACGATCACATCAAATGTATTGTGAGCAATTTCAAAATCACTTTTAAGGTCTAAGATAATATCCGGATTCAAGCCCGGGTCAAAATCGGCCCGAATTACTTCATAGCCTTCTCTTACCAAAAATTCCGATAATAAAGAATTAAAAATTCCCACTTCCAAAACTTTATGAACCGATTTACCTAAAGCCTGGATGAGCCTTTTTTGGTTGTAGTAGCTAATTACTCGAGTTTTGGTTAAATAGTTTGCGGCCATGATAATTGCTCGTTAAGGGAGTAAAGTTTTAAGTGGGTTCGGGGGGATTATTTTCGGGCCATCTCCGAGGTAACAATCGGCTCCGCCTGGTCATTTCCTATAGCAATTTTGTGTAGGGGATGCCAGCTTGCCCCGCAGATCAGCTCATAGGGTCACCTGGGGGCCTTTGGTCGGCCCGCCATCGAGACCCTCAGCCGATTTTTAAGGACCACCTTAGTCGGTTTTGCTAAAATCATAAATCAGGCTAGGGGTTGAAATTTGAAATCCGAGAGTTTTGAGTTTTGATGATAATAATATACCTCATTTCAGCCCGGGTTGAAATACTAGGAGGTTAAACCATTACCAGGATAATCTTCTAAAATTCGAGGGACATCAGGGGCGATCGGCCCTCTAGTCCAGTCGAACATTCCTATTGACGAGGACCGTCCCTGGGCAGAAGCCCTAACCGAGCATTTCACCCCTCGACCCATTCGCTCCTAATTTTACTCTAAATATTAGTAATGCCCAAAGTCATGGGGTACAGATCTTATGATCCGTTCGAGCAAAATGCTTGATTTTAATAGGAGTCTGAGCAAAATGCTCGCACTTATAGCCTACATTCCGTAGGTAAAATAAGAGAGTAGAGAATATTTTAAAACCCTGACAAACCTAACATCTTATGTTCGGGACTGTCCGTTTTAGGTTCCCCCAGCATTTTCAGTAAATTGGATGCTATAAATTTTAAACCCTTAGAGTACAACAATGGATAGGTCTTATCACCCAAGGGTTTATCCTATCAAGTTTGATCGGGCCAAAGATGTTTTACTCGATTCAGGAATATTTTTGCTGTTTGAGGAGATAAAACAAGAGTAGCAGCAATTTTTACAAAGAGAATTGACATCAGGCGCGATCGCCGCTTCAGCAAACCTGGATCGTAGTAAATAGCCACCCTAAAATATCTCGCTGCGATCATCCCTTTTTGCCTTGTCAAAGGCTTTTGTAGGGCCTTCAACATCAAATAAAAATACAGGTGGGAGAGGCTCTGCTTTTTGATAGGCTGTAAAGAAATGGGGGCATTTGAAAAAGCTTTGGAAAGTACAAGCAAACAAGCTGATTCTTGTTGTAAAATATTACTAGACATCGAATTAGGCGAGAGACGATACAATATTTGAACTTGAGGTACAGCCACAAATTTATACCGGGCAGCTAGACGCAAATATAAATCCCAATCCTGACCACCGCTTAGGGATTCATCGAATCCACCAATTTCCGATAAAGCTTGCCGAGCAATTAAAGGATTAGAGCCATTTTCTAAATAATTTTTTACCAATAAAAGTGGATAAATATCACCCTCCGGGCTTTTATGGAAACCTGCGTATAAAAAATGACTGGATTCATCAATATAATCCGTCCAGCTATAAGCTACTGCGGCTTCAGGATTTTGTTGGAGGGCTTTGTATTGCAATTCTAATTTATTAGCTATCCATAAATCATCAGCATCTAAAAAAGCAATATACTTGGCGGAAGATTTGGCAAAGCCGATGTTTCTACTTCTTGGAGCGCCAGAATTAAACACAGTAAACACTTGAATTCTGGCATCGGTAAAGCCAGAAATAATCTCCCCGGTTTTATCAGTCGATCCATCATTAATGATAATCAACTCAAAATCCTGAAAAGTTTGATTTAAAACCGATTCAATCGTCTCCTGAATCGTCTTTTCAGCATTATAGGCGGGAATAATCACTGAAATGGTGGGCATTTTATTTTCCCTCTGCTTTGTCCACAGCCCCGGCTTGACCCCATTTAAGCTTGTTCAGCCAATAAAAGGAACTCATTAAACTTCCCCGATAAAACTCCATTTGAAAGGCCGGAATTAGCTCACTTTTGAGCCTGTCGCCATATTTAATGCGGTGCTGTACTATGCGGCGCCAATTCCCAAAAATTGTCTTCACCCAAATCCCGGGTTTTTCCCTTGTAGTCGCATTAATCATCCGTAGCTGACAAGTGGCTAAACCACAGGCGCGCGCTAAGGATAACAAATAGTCTCGTTCCAGTCGCCAATGCGGAATTTGATGATTGATATGCATCGCTGGATTGTACCAAATTTCCCATCCGGCTTTGTGCAAATACAGCAACGGTGCATAATCGTCTCCGCGTGCTAATGCATCTCCCTGATTTCCCACCACTTTAGGCGTCTTGGGTACTGCTTCACGCCACGCTTGTTTACGAACCACTAATCCGGCACCAGGAGGCAGTCTTAAGTTATCGGGGTCAAAAAGGAATGGTTTAGAACCATGTTGGCGAATCGCTAAAAATGGTGCAATCTGTTTAAAGTTTTCCGGGGGTTGTACTTCAAATTCTCCATGAATTTGACCGCTGAATGCTCCAGCTTGAGGATAGTTAATACCAAATTGATAAGCAGCAGCTATCCAGTCTGGGGCGGGGATGTTATCATCATCTAAAAAAGCCACATAAGTCCCCTGGGCTTCTTGGATGGCTCGTTCTCTGGCAAAGGCCAGTCCTTGTTGTCCTTCAAAGTAGTATTCTAGGGGAAAATCTTCTGCCCAGTTGGATTGATAGTCTTTAATCACTTGAGCCGTTTCGTCGCTGCTATTATTATCAATTATGATAATTTCCCACGCTAATTTTTCGGGATTGATTTGATGGCGGAGGGCTTCTAAAACTTTGGGTAAGCGAGGCGCTCCGTTATAGGTGGGGATGGCTACAGTTAAGTTGTATAAGCGCTTATTCATGTCGGTAAAATCCCCATAAATCCGGTTAACAAAGGGGTGACCTTTGTAAAAAAGTTTATTATTTATTGATAGCTACTGCCCCGTTTTTAGGCAACTCACTTTACTGGGGTTATCTTGGTAGCGGGCTTCAAATACCCGTAACGCCACAGATAAAAAAAGCTGTTCAAACTACCTAGCAATAACTCCCGTTCGCAAGCGGCGATCGCATCATTAGCTGGAATCCCATATTTCAGAACGTGCCGAATCAGTTTCCGTAAGTCGTTGGCGAAGTAAGCGCCGATAAAAACTGGCCTCAATATCGGTTGCACTCCGACCATCCGGGTCACATATCGACTCAACCCAATCCCCCTAAAAAACGGAATTAAATACTCCATTTCCAAGCGCCCCCGGGGGATTTTATGGGTAAGTTGCATCGTCGGATTATACCAAATTTCCCACTTTTTTTTAATATAAGCCAGGGCCTCTAAATCTTCTCCGGTCAGCATACTCCCAGGAGTTCGTCCACTGAGAATGCAGTGTTCCGGAACGCTTTCCTGCCATGCTTGAGTGCGGACTAACAATCCTGCTGAAGGCGGCAACAAATTTTTATCCCGACGATAAAGTAATGGTTTTGACCCTCGTTGGGTAATCGCTAAAAAGGGCTTCAGGCGCTTAAAATTGGGGGGCGGTTCTATTTCAAATTCCCCCTGAATGTAACTGCCAACAGCACCGGCTTGAGGATGCTCTTGGGCAAATTGATAAGCAGCCGATACCCAATTTGAGGCTGGAATAGTGTCATCATCCAGAAACCCAATTAAGGGACTTTTAACCTCTTTAACAGCCCGTTTACGAGCGTGAGCAGCCCCCTGCTCTAGTTCCCGACAATAGCGTAAGGGGGCGATCGCATCCCATTTGGCTTGATAGTCTTGCAGAATTTGGGGAGTATTGTCGGTGCTGTTATTATCAACCACGAGAATTTCCCACGAAAAGTCTTCGGTGTTAATTTGGCCCCTAAGTGCTTCTAACACTTCCGGAAAACGCTTTTCCCCGTTATAAGTACAAATGACAACTGTTAAATCGATCCCCATCTTTTGATACTCCCCTTGCGCTAGATCATGCTACGGTTTCTCTGCTCTCTTTATGGAATCCTCTCCCCTTTAACATCGATCGCCTCATCAACAAATCGACTCAGCAGGGGTTCCGTCTTGACTTCTACTACTGATTCTTCACTCGGTTCTGGGGGTTCCGATACCGGGATCACAGGTTCTTCTTTCCTCGGAACCGGCGGTTTAGTATCAAATACTAATTTTGTCGGCCCTCGGTCAATGTAAATCGTATCCCCCGCCACAAATTTCCCTTCTAATAACAGAGTCGCGATCGGGTTTTCCAACTCCCGTTGAATGGCCCGCTTGAGGGGTCTCGCCCCATAAACTGGATCATACCCAACTTCGGTCACATAATCCAGCGCCTCATCCATGAGATTGAGCGAAATTTTTTGTTCCGCCAACAGCTTATCCAAGCGCTTAACTTGAATCTTGACAATTTCGCTCAATTGCGATCGCGTCAAAGCATGGAACAAAATAATCTCATCCACCCGGTTCAGAAACTCCGGACGAAAATGCTTCCGCAGGGCCATCATCACCCGTTTCCGCATTTCCTCATAGCGAGTATCATCCCCCGCCAAATCCAAAATATGGTCACTGCCGATATTGCTTGTCATCACGATGACCGTATTTCTAAAATCCACCAACCGCCCTTGGGAGTCAGTGATTCGACCATCATCGAGCACTTGCAACAAAATATTAAACACATCGGGATGAGCCTTTTCCACCTCATCCAACAACACCACCGAATAAGGATTGCGGCGCACCACTTCTGAGAGTTGGCCCCCTTCGTCATAGCCGACATATCCCGGAGGCGCACCCACTAAGCGAGAAACCGAGTGTTTTTCCATATACTCGGACATATCCAGGCGCACCAGGGACTCCTCGGTGTCAAATAGCACCTGAGACAACGCCCTCGCCAGTTCGGTTTTACCCACCCCAGTCGGTCCCATAAACAGGAACGACCCGATCGGGCGTCCGGGGTCCTTCATCCCGGCCCTAGCGCGCCGAATGGCTGCTGCAACCGCCGAAACCGCTTCTTGTTGTCCTATCACGCGCTGATGGAGGAATGATTCCATTTGCAGCAGTTTTTGCCGTTCCGATTCCAATAGGCGGTTAATCGGAATCCCCGTCCATTTGGCAACAATTTCGGCAATATCGGCTTCGGTGACTTGTTCTCGCAGTAAAGTAGAGCCACTGGCTTGCAACTTCAGCAGTTCCGCTTCCTTGGCTTCGCGATCGCGCTGTAACACCTCCAACTTGCCATATTTCAACTGCGCCGCCTTGTTCAAATCATAGTTGCGTTCGGCCTTTTCAATCTCCACCCGCAACCCATCTTCCTGCTCCTTGAGCGCATTAATAGCATTGAGCAAATCCTTCTCCATCTGCCATTGATGGCTGAGTTTCTGCTGTTTCGCCGTCAGGGTGGCCATCTCCTGGGTAATCCGGCTTAACCGTTCCTGAGAAGCGCGATAGGCACTGGTTCCCACCACCCCGGCGCCTTCCCCTTCCAGGGAGAGTTTTTCCATTTCTAACTGCATCAACCGGCGATCGGCTGCTTCTAATTCTGTGGGTTTGGAGGTAATCTCCATTTTCAGCTTGGCTGCTGCTTCATCTACGAGGTCGATCGCCTTATCGGGAAGGAAGCGATCGCTGATATACCGATTCGACAAACTTGCTGCTGCCACCAATGCTGCATCCAGGATTTTTACCCCATGATGCACCTCATAACGTTCCTTCAACCCCCGCAAAATAGAAATGGTGTCATCCACCGTGGGTTGATCCACCATCACCTGCTGGAAGCGCCTTTCTAAAGCGGCATCTTTTTCGATATATTTGCGATATTCATCCAGGGTACTCGCCCCGATACAGCGCAATTCACCCCGGGCTAACATGGGTTTGAGCAGATTTCCCGCATCCATTGTCCCTTGCCCTGCACCCGTTCCGACCACGGTATGCAATTCATCAATAAACAGGACAATTTGACCATCGGATTGCATGACTTCCCGCAGGACTGCGCGGAGTCGGGCCTCAAATTCTCCTCGGAACTTGGCCCCAGCAATCAGACTGCCCATATCCAGGGAAATCAGTTGCCGATTTTTCAGGGATTCGGGGACATCGCCATTGACAATCCGTTGGGCCAGGGCCTCGGCAATGGCGGTTTTACCCACCCCGGGTTCTCCGATTAACACGGGATTATTCTTGGTCCGGCGCGAGAGGACCTGAATCACCCGGCGAATTTCCTCATCTCGGCCAATTACCGGGTCCAGTTTGCCTTGTTTGGCCTGTTCCGTGAGGTCCCGGCCATAGCGTTCTAAGGCTTGATATTCGGTTTCAGGACTTTGGTCCTTGACTTTGGCACTTCCCCGAATTTCTTTAATGGCTAAATCCAGTTGTTGTTGCTCAAACGGGGTGCGGGCGTCCACCGTAGAGGCTTTCAGGGCGCGGCGTCCGAGGCGATCGTCCTCGGCAAAGGCCAGTAAAATATGCTCGATAGAGATAAATTGGTCTTCGAGATTTTGCCTTGCGGTTTCGGCTTTATCTAATAACTGATCTAACCCGCGACCGAGGTAAAGTTGGCTGGTATTGCCGACTTTAGCTTGGCGCGAGGCAAAGGTACTAATTTGTTGTAAGAGTTTCTCTGGCAGGATTCCGGCTTTAGAGAGGATCCGCTGGGCGAGTCCTTCCGGTTGTTCTAAAAGGGCGATCGCTAAATGTTCGACTTCTAATTGCTGATGTTTGTAGCGACGGGCGACATCTTGGGACTTGACAATCCCTTCCCAAGCGCGGTCTGTAAATTTGCTGGCGTCAGTAGGCTGCATCTTTTAAGTGCTGTTGGCCTCCAAAGGTCGTCTTGATTTCAAGGGTTAACCGGCTGCAAGTCGCATCCGGACTCTATAGCTATGGTATCTTATCGGAGTTTTTCGCTCCGGTCACCGTTCTGGGGAAGGAGGAATGGGGAAGATTCCGCTGTTCAACGTTACGACTATCAGTCGTGACGTTGAACTTAAGAGAAAAACTGAAATTGTGGATTAAGCAGGTTTGGTTTGAATTAGTTCGATTTTATAACCATTCGGGTCTTCAACGAAGGCAATCACCGTGGAACCGTGTTTCATCGGACCCGGTTCGCGGGTGACTTTGCCCCCTTTTGCTTTAATGCGATCGCAAGTGGCGTAAATGTCATCCACTCCTAGGGCAATATGACCATACCCCGTCCCGATATCATAGTGGTCCGTATCCCAGTTATAAGTCAGTTCGATCGCCGCTTCTTCCGATTCGTCGCGATACCCCACGAATGCCAAGGTGAACTTTCCCTCGGGATAGTCTTTTTGCCGCAATAGCTTCATGTTGAGAACGTTGCAGTAAAAATCGAGGGATTTTTCCAGGTTGCCGACTCGCAACATCGTGTGTAAAATTCTCATGCTTTCTCCAAGTTTCCTGACTTTACTCTTATTGTAAAGGGCCGTTGAGTTCCGGTCCGAAACGAGTTGCTATTCTCGGGGGGTAAGGGTTTGCTGACTTAGCGCAGGTGAGACGACTGCCTCGGATCCGGATCGGGAAACTTTATTAAATCTGTGCCTGAACCCCGAAGTTGGCTGTATCGTAAAACGTTGAGGCAATGATTTGCTTTTTCGGGTTTGACGGTGAGGTACAACTCAAAAACTCACCGAGGTTCAGCCCAAGAATATCTGAAATTTCAGGGGAAACTGAAGAATGAACGGAATTGACAGTACAGCAATTGAAGTGATTCGCGCCAGAGAAATCCTCGACTCTCGGGGACGTCCCACAGTGGAAGCGGAAGTCTATTTAGCCAATGGTGCAATGGGTTTGGCCCAGGTCCCAAGTGGAGCCTCGACGGGCAGTTTTGAGGCCCACGAGCTCCGGGATGGAGACAAGAAACGCTACGGTGGCAAAGGGGTTGCGAAAGCGGTTGAGAATGTTGAAAATAAAATCGCTCCCAGTTTGGTGGAAATGGATGCCCTAGATCAAGGGGCGATCGACTATGCCATGATTAAGTTAGATGGTTCCCCCAATAAGTCAAATTTGGGCGCGAATGCCATTCTTGGCGTTTCCCTAGCAACGGCTAAGGCGGGCGCAAATGCCCTCCAAATTCCTCTCTATCGCTATCTGGGCGGCCCTCTGGCGAATTTGTTGCCGGTGCCTTTGATGAATGTGATTAATGGCGGTGCTCATGCCGCCAATAATGTGGATTTTCAGGAATTTATGATTGTGCCGTCGGGGGCCTCTTCGTTTAAGGAAGCCCTGCGCTGGGGTGCAGAAGTATTTGCCTCTCTCAGCAGTGTTCTGGATGAGAAGGGATTGCTGACTGGGGTTGGTGATGAAGGCGGATTTGCGCCTAATTTAGAGTCGAATCAAGCGGCTTTAGAAATCTTGATGTTGGCGATTAAAAAGGCCGGATTCAAACCCGGTGAAGAAGTTTCCCTGGCAATGGATGTTGCCGCTAGTGAGTTCTACAAAGATGGTAAGTATGTTTATGAGGGAACGGCTCATGAACCGAGCGAGTTAATCGATTATTTGGCGAAGTTAGTAGACGAATATCCGATTGTTTCCATTGAGGATGGATTGCATGAGGATGATTGGGAAAACTGGAAATTGTTGACCCAAAAGTTAGGCGATCGCGTCCAATTAGTCGGAGATGATTTGTTTGTGACGAATCACGTTCGTCTTAAGCAAGGGATTGATATGGGTGCCGGAAATGCGATTTTGATTAAGCTTAATCAAATTGGTACATTAACGGAAACCTTGGAGACGATTGATATGGCAACCCGCAATGGTTTCCGGTCAATGATTTCCCACCGTTCCGGGGAAACGGAAGATACCACGATCGCCGATTTAGCTGTGGCAACAAGGGCCGGTCAAATTAAAACGGGTTCTCTCTGCCGGAGTGAACGGGTAGCAAAGTACAATCGCTTGTTACGCATTGAGGATGAGTTAGGCGATCGAGCGGTGTATGCCGGAACTGTGGGATTAGGACCAAAAGGTTCTAAGTAATGCTTCAAACAACAAATCCCTAAGTTTTTAAACTCAGGGGTTTGTTGGTACTATTGCCAGCAGTTTGATTGTTTTAAATTGAGGAATGAAACGGGGGTTTGTCACTCCCGTTTATTTTTTTAAATTGCCTTTTATTGCTGGATATCTTTGACTTGCAAAGACAGTTGACCTCGGCCTAGCATTTCTAAGAGCTCGCTGACGCTATGACCTTGCTCTTGGGCGATCGCCACTACCCCTTCCCAACCCGTTTCTGTGACGGTGAGCTTCCGGGTTTTCTTCTTTTCTCCCCATTTTTGCGGACGACCCTCATGGTAGGTCAAATTTTTTAGAGAATTGGGATGCAATTCTTTTTTCTCGTTCATTGCTACTCGTTTCCCTCGGGGATGAAATCGGGGGTTTGACCCCTCTTGACAATCTATTAAACGGCCTCTAATATAGATTTATGGTTTAACGAAACTAAAAAAAACCGGGCTGACAACCCGGTAATTCCAAAAAATAATCTAAACGGAATTATACCATGACTGCCTGCATTCTTGAGGTCGAAACTTACGACGATTTAATCAATGTAGTCGCCTGCGTACTGGAAGATGTTGCCAGCGCGATCGTCAACGTGCGAATGATGCTGGGAAACAAATGCCCTTGGGCGCTGTATGTCTCGAAAGCAACGGGAAGGCGATGGGCCACATTTATTGCCCGGGCCAAGTTTAAGGGATATCATCTCAAATATGAAGGCGATCGCGTAATTTGCACCAACTTGGAAACGGGTAAACAGTACCGGGTTAACTTAGATTGGTGTAGTTGTCTGGCATTCAAATGTACTCAACCCGATGAGTTAGGTCAGAAACCGCCCTGTCAGCATATCAAGCTATTGCGAAATCTAGGAGAAAAGAGGGGCGAAGAAGATGCCATCCTCGACGAAACGCGATTAAAAGGCACTCCTATTTCCATCAACCGCCAAGAATGCCCCCAAGGATTTTATCTGGAAAAAATCCCTAATTTGGAGGTTGCAGAATATGAGGTTTGGGCAACGTTCCCAACGACAACTGGATTGCACCATCGCTGCATGGGTCGCATTCAGGAGAAGTTAGATGGGAGTGGCATCCTCGCTATGACCCCAAGTTCTTTCGTGGGACGGGAGTTTTCCAACACCACAGATGCCATTGGATATCTAGGACGAGAAGCCCGAATTGGAGGGAAAAGGACTAACCGGGAAAGAGTCCCATTAGCCCTTTTGCCTTAATTCCTAGGGATAGAAACCGAGTTCGGGCAATCCGAGGGTTTCATCCCAACCCATCATAATGTTGAGACATTGGATGGCTTGACCGGCTTGACCTTTGAGGAGGTTATCAATGGCGGAAATCACGATCGCGCGATCGGTCCGGGGGTCAATTTCCACCCCGAGGTAACACATATTACTATTCATCGCCCACTTGGTTTGAGGATAGACTCCCGCCGGGAGGACCCGGACCCAAGGACTATTACGATAAAATGCCGTGTAAATGGTGACCAAATCTTCCCGGACTAGACCTGGATCCCGCAAGGTGGCGTAGACGGTGGATAGAATTCCCCGGACCATCGGCATCAGGTGGGGGGTGAATTGGACAAGGATATCCTGTCCGGCGAGATCGCTACCAATGGACTCAATTTCTGGGGTATGGCGATGACGCGCCACCCCATAAGCGGCGACGGAGTTATCCGCTTCGGCGAGGAGGAGATTGGTTTTGGCTTGACGTCCGGCACCGGAAATGCCCGATTTGGCGTCAATGATGGCGCTATTGGGGACAATCATACCTTGTTTGAGCAGGGGGGCCAAGGCGAGAATGCTGGCGGTAGGATAGCAACCGGGACAGCCGACGAGTTGGGCATCCTTGATGCGATCGCGATATAATTCCGGCAAGCCATAGACAGCCACCGCAGCGGTTTCGGCATCAGCGCGATCGCCACCGTACCAATTTTTATAGGTTTCTAAATTACTAAATCGATAGTCGGCGGAGAGGTCGAGAACCTTGCAGCCTTTTTCCAGTAACCGGGGGGCCATTTGGTAGGCTAAGCCATTGGGCAAGGAGAGAAAAACCACTTGACAGCGATCGGCGATCGTGTCAACATCCACTGACTCAATGATCAGGTCAGTGGCATGAGAAAGATGAGGATACAGATCCGAGAAGGGTTTACCTGCACTGCTATCGCCACCTAAGTACACTAAATCCAGTTGGGGATGATCTCTAATCAGTCGAACGAGTTGGACACCACCATATCCTGATGCCCCAACAATGCCAACCCGCACACTTTCTAATTCACCCATCACCTTACTCCACTCCAAATATAGAGATCTTGAGCGGTCTTGATCGCTCTAGCTGTTGCATTCTAGTACCAAACGGTAAAAGCGATCGTACAAATCCCTACAGCTTTTCCACTTTCTAGTAAGGATGCCTGTTGCCCTGACGCAAAAGGAGGTGAAACCCGTTTTCACCCTGAATATTTCCCGGGTGAATCGGCAAAAATTCCCATTCGGAAAATCTAGGGCGTTCATCTACGGATCAAATACTCGAACGGCGGCCTAGGTGGGACTTTCTAACGATTGGGATACCAAAACATTCCTTTAATGCCCTCGGGATCGGACATAAATCCCAAGGTTCGATAGAACTCGACAACATGAGGGTCAGCAAATAGGGTGATATTGCTAATATCTTCACTTCGCAGACGCTTGATGGTGTAATTCATCAGGGACTTGCCGAACCCTTTGCCTTGGTATTCGGGATGGACCACCACATCCCAGATGGTGGCATTAAAGGCATGATCTGAGGTGGCGCGGGAAAAGCCGATCAAGCGACGGGTTTTTCCCCGCATTTCCCACATAGAGACTACGAGAAAACTGTATTGAATTGCTTTTTTGACCTTACGCAGGGGGCGACGAGACCAGCCGACTGCATCACAGAGCTCTTCTAGTTCATAAAGGTCGATATCTCGATCTGTACTGAAATAGACACGAGGGTTGGTGCCGGGGCGATCGCTAGTCCCGGCAGATTGATATCCCTCGATTTGCGCCCCGATCGGCGCAGAAGACGTATCAGAACCGCTAAATAAATTTTTCCAAAAACCCATGAAGGTTTGGTTAAGGTAGGAGAACGGGGTGGACAAGCGCTATCCCCCACCGAGGATAAGCTGATGATGCCAAGAGATCGACCCAATTGGGGCGATCGCCAGGTTAAACAAAGGGTAAACTGCTGCCTGACGGTGTACCGGAATGGCGTACCCGTTTATGATTGTACAGTGGCAAGTCGCGACTTACGCCAGTCCCCAGGAAGATGCTAACCCTTCCATCCGGGGAATGGCTAGACTCAAATCCCTGGGAGTCCGAGGGATTGATGGACCAAAGTTTTAGCCAAAAGCCCGAGAGAATCGCAATCCCCCGTGGCGATCGGCGCAGTGTCCCCCATGATGGCATAGGATTAATATAGCAATCTACCTCAACCCAGTTGATGCACCCCTGTCTTAAGTTAGCCCCCTATTGCGATCGGGAGCTGACGAGACCGGGTACACCCCCTTTGTCCAGCAGATTAGCCGAGGCTCAACCCGTCCCCCGAGATTAGCCTCGGCTTGAACTTGTCAAAAGGCCCCCCTTGGGTTGGGGAGATGCGAAAAGAGCATATCGTTGCGAGTCGTGCAGTGGCTCGGATCGCAGGGTATGACAGTTCCAGCCCGGGTTAAACAGGACGAAACTTTAATAGCTTTCGCCATCAGATCATTGTTCTCTCGTAAAGGACCCCGGGCTGCTGTCTTCCTTTGTGTTTTTGACAGGAGAACCGCGAGTTCTCCCACACCCCAATATGGCACCGGGTTTAAAATCATCCACGATGGATCTGCTCAAGCGCTTTAACCGAGCGTTTCCGCAGTTCTACGAACAATTTGTCAGCAGTGAAATTCAGCTCCAAAACCTCAAGCTCGCCTACCAGCTTTACCGAACTAAACAAGCAGTCATTGAACTGAGACCCGAAGGGACCAAAAGTGCTCTGCATTTTGCCTACCGCAATCAATCTTTTTTGCTGAGTGACATTTTTGGGGTTCTGGCTGCCTACGGACTCACGATCCACAGTCTGAGTCTTTACGGCCAAATTTATCCACCGATGTTGGTCTTTATCAAGTTGGTGGTATCTCGGGGGGGTAAAGCACTCACAGATAAGACCGCAGAAAATGTCTGTCGGGCTGTTCGTGAAGCCCTGGCGGGTCACTTTGAAGTGGAAGAGATGCTGGCGGTCGAATTCAATCTGGATGCTGGTTTAGAGGACGTGGAAACCGAGTTTTACGTCGATCCGGTTTTCCATCTTCCAGCCCTTCTAATTGAAGCCGATAACCAGCCTGGATTGTTCTATAAAGTGATGTACGCCATCTGGCAAGAGGATTTGCTGGTCGTTAATGCGAATTTACTGGTTTGGCGGGGACGAACCCGCCTAATTCTGTATTTACTGGGACCCAATGAAAGTCTGATTCCCGAATATCTCGGACAAAAGATTGCTGAAGGCGTGCGGCAGCGATTGCTCGGGAGGCGCTTTTAATCGGCACTTTGGCCCTAGCCATCCCCAAGTCCACCCAAACCTTGAGCCTGAAAACCCAAGGGTTCGATTTTTGATAAAACAGGAGGCTCTATTCTCCTCCCGGTACTCTGGTGGTCCCCTTGGACCGGCTGTGTCGATCGCTGGCTTCTCCCTCGTCCGCGATCGCCTAAGTGATTGTATTCAGACGATTCTTCGCTCTTGATAACAACATGGAAACGATTGACATCCTCGGGGTTCCTCACGCTTATGAACTCACAGATCCTCGCCCCTGTCCCCATGTTCTGGTTTTTATCCACGGTTGGCTCCTCAGCCGCCGCTATTGGCAGCCCCTAATCGATCGCCTCTCGCCCGATTATCAATGCCTCTCTTATGACTTGCGCGGATTTGGGGACTCTCAACCCTCTCCCCCCCCAACGCCTCAGATTCACGCAGGCTACACTCCTAGCGCCTATGCCCGAGATTTGGAAGTCTTGCTGGACAAACTCAATATCTCCACCGCATGGCTAATTGGTCACTCCCTCGGGGGCAGTATCGCCCTGTGGGGCGCTTCTCAACTCCCCTCTAAGGTGAAAGGGGCGCTCTGCGTCAATTCCGGCGGCGGCATTTATATAAAAGAAGAATTTGAACGCTTCCGCGCTGCGGGACAGGTCTTTGTGAAAATGCGGCCCCGTTGGCTGTGCCATCTCCCGGGCATTGATTGGTTATTTACTCGCGATAGTGTCGCTAGTCCTCTCCCGCGCCACTGGGCAAGGCAAAGACTCCTGGATTTTGTGATGGCTCACCCAGAAGCGGCGATCGGGGCTTTGCTCGATTCCACGACGGAAGTCGAGGTCCACCAGCTTCCTCAACTGGTTTCCCAACTCACCCAGCCGGTTTATTTCATCACGGGGACGAAGGACAAGGTGATGGAACCGAAGTATGTTCGGCATTTGGCCAGTTTTCATGCCCTGTTTGAACAAGAAGGCATGAATGTGATTGAAATTCCGGACTGCGGCCATTTATCGATGGTGGAGCAACCGGAGGTGGTGGCGGCTGAAATTCTCCAGATTCTGGGCAATCATGGTTAGGGTCCGGTTATTGCCCCTATAAATACAGGTAGGGCTGTTTCATTCTCCAGAGTAGGCCGCATAGATAAATACCGGAGCAGTCCTTAGAATTGACCACCCCGCCCCGAAGGTGCACCCCTCCTGTGGAGGGGAATTTTGGGGCTTATTTCCCGGTTATGGAGTAGGACTGTTTGATTCTCAAGGATCCAATTAATTTGGGGATTGTTCAATCCTTAGAGTAGGGCCCATAGATAAATACCGGAGCAGTCCTTAGAATTGACCACCCCGCCCCGAAGGGGCACCCCTCCACAGGAGGGGAATTTTGGGGCTTATTTCCCTGTTATGGAGTAGGACTGTTTGATTCTCAAGGATCCAATTAATTTGGGGATTGTTCAATCCTTTTATCTGGCAGAGGATACAGGCTTATTCCCCTCCCTTGGAGGGGTGCCCCGCAGGGGCGGGGTGGTCCTTCGTTTAAACTAAACAAATCAGGCCGAAACCCTTTGGGCTGTAAAGCTTATGGGAGCAGGAAAATTTTAGAATGAAGCAGCCCTACTATAAATACAGTTGGTGGGCATCAGTTAGGGCCATGCGGGATTGAGCGCCTAGGGTCAGGGGGCTGCGATCGCCTCGGTTCAGGCGATCGGCTGCTGCACAGGCAATCATTGCGGCGTTATCGGTGCAGTATTTCAAGGGCGGAAAGAGGACGCGCAAGTTATGAGGGGCAGCATCCGCCAGCAGGTGTTCTCGCAGGGCGCTATTCGCCGCGACTCCACCCCCGACGACGATGGTATCCCGATGGCGATCGCGGGCGCAGGCAACGGCCCGTTTGCTTAAGGCTCTAGCCACTGTATCCTGAAAACTGGCAGCAATATCGTTGACTGGGAGTTCTTCCCCAGTGGCTTTGAGTTTCTCCACCAACCGCAGAACGGCGGTTTTTAACCCACTAAAACTGGTGTCATAAGGATGATACCCCCCTTCAGGCAGTCCAATTTTGCCCTCGGGTAGCTTAAACGCTTTGGGGTTCCCAGATTTGGCAAGGCGATCGATGATTGGCCCTCCGGGATAACCCAGCTTTAATAATCGCGCTACTTTGTCAAAGGCTTCCCCGGCAGCATCATCCCGGGTTTGTCCCAGGGTTTCATAAAGGCCCCCCGCTTGGACATCAATTAAGCTGGTGTGACCCCCGGAGACTAACAGGCAAATAAAGGGGGGTTCTAGGGTGGGTTCGGTGAGGTAGGAGGCATAGAGATGTCCTTCCAAGTGATGGATGCCTAGAAAGGGTTTTTGATGCAGCATAGCGAGGGTTTTGCCAGCGGTGAGGCCGACTAAGAGAGCACCGACGAGACCGGGGGTGCAGGTGGCGGCGATACCATCAATGTCGGCCCAACTGAGTTCGGCTTCCGCTAAAGCTTGGGCGATCGCCCCATCAATGACTTCTAAATGCGATCGCGACGCCACTTCTGGAACTACGCCGCCATACTGCTGATGCACTGCAATTTGCGACGAAACCACATTACTGCTCACTTCACGATTCTTTACAATTGCTACCGCAGTTTCGTCACAACTTGTTTCAATTGCTAAAACGGTTGCCATTGGCTGGTAATTTTTGGAATATTGGGTTAACTATTGCCTAGCTTAATCTTTACGAGGTTGTCTTAGCAGAGTATGATTTTCTGGAAGTTCCCAGAACTCACCTGCTCTTACGCGATCGCGTTTTATCCTCGGTGTTGCCCTCATGTCCGGGGGAGAATGACTTCAACCCTCTTTCTCCCAGAGCCTGAGCAAAAGAACGCACAGATCGATAAACTAGATCGAGTAACAAAGCAGCCTCCGGTTTTGTTAACAATCTTGATGTTTCGTAACAAAAGGAAACAATTCTATGGGACGATTGTTCGCGTTGGTTCTGACGATTTGCCTTTGGTTCAGCTTTGCCCCTGCTGCATCTGCTGACTTATACCAAAACCTCACTCCTTGCAGTGATAATCCGGCATTCGTTCAAAAGGCTAAGAATTCTATTGCTAAAAATCCAGGCGCAAAAGCTCGCTTTGATAAATATTCCAGCTTGCTCTGTGGACCTGAAGGCTATCCTCATTTGATTGTGGATGGCAACTTGGCTCACGTTAATGAGTTTGGAATTCCTAGCTTGCTGTTTCTCTATATTGCCGGATGGATTGGCTGGGCAGGGCGTTCCTACCTGATTGCCGTTCGTGGCAGTGGCAGTCCTGAAGAAAAAGAAATTATCATTGACATTCCTTTGGCAATCAAATGTTCTTTAGGTAGTGCCGTTTGGCCTTTGGCTGCTTTAGGCGAATTTACCACGGGTAAATTAACGGCCAAAAATAATGAGATTACTGTCTCACCCCGTTAGGAAAGTTCAGTTGAAAGTGATTTTAGATTTTAGCCCAGCTAAGATCTAAAATCTCAATATTAACCCTTGTTCAATTTAGGAGAAGCGTTCATGGATTCTTTTGTTAAGTATCTGTCGCTCGGGCCAGTTGTCTTAATCGTATGGCTGTCTCTAACAGCCACTCTCTTGATTGTCGCCAACAAAATCTATCCTGATGCCTTAGTTCCTCCCTTTTAAGAGTGACTAAAGATAGATCAAGCCAGAACTGTTGGGATTGATTAAACAAAAAGCGATCGCCTCTCTCTATTCTATGGGATTAGAGAGAGGCGATCGCTTTTTGTTTATAAAAACCCGCACCCTCAAGGGTCTGGCTCTACAGACAAAGCCCGCCTGCGCGGCGTCATAGAAAAAAACGAGTTGAGACAACTGAATTTGGTAGCCGTTTGAAACACTTAGGAAACTGCGGCAAATAAAGCCGTTTCGATCGCCTCTAATGCCCGGTCAAAATCATCATTGACAATGGCAATATCAAACTCATCGGCAGCAGCAATTTCGACTTGAGCACGGTGGAGACGACGGGCGATCGCCTCCTCAGAATCCTGCCCCCGAACCCGAATCCGCCGTTCCAACTCCTCCGGGGATGGCGGTAAAATAAACAATTGCAGCGCCCCGGGAAAGGTTTCCCGAACTTGCCTCGCCCCTTCTAACTCAATTTCCAAAACCACTAATTTCCCCTCGGCGATCATCTCTTCCACCGGGGTTCGGGGAGTCCCATAATAATTTCCCGCAAACTCTGCCCATTCCAACAGTTGACCCGTCGCAATTAACCCTTGAAATTGCTCCTGGTTCACAAAATAATAATGCCGCCCCTCAATTTCTCCCTCGCGAGGTGCACGAGTTGTTACTGAAATCGACAACTCTAGTTCTGGATGACGTGCCAACAGCGATCGCAGCAACGTTCCTTTCCCCACACCACTCGGACCCGTAAACACAATTAATTGACCCATCTGCATCACTTAGATAATCCCTTCCTAGACCCAAAAATTGCTAACTCCTCCCAAAAGAGGCCGCCGGAACGTTAGATAACTTGAACGCCGACCCCTAGGAAAACCCAGTCAAGCTTTTCCTAGATTGGCTTAACTATCTTTACTGGAAACGAACCGATTGGCAACCGTCTCCGGCTGAATTGACGAAAGAATCACATGGCTGGAATCCATAATAATCACTGCCCTTGTCCGCCGTCCGTAAGTCGCATCAATTAGCCGATTCCCCTCCCGCGCCTCCGTGACAATGCGCTTGATGGGGGCAGATTCGGGACTGACAATGGCAATCACTCGATTAGCACAAATGATATTACCAAACCCGATATTAATGAGCTGAATATCCATAAATAGGAGCATCCTCGGGATATAAAACGTTTTTTCTTCTCAAAGCAGTTTGAACCCTTTTGAACCCTAAAAATGAGATCTGAGGAGATTTTGGGTCCGGGAACCTCCTCCGGTCCCCCGGTTGCGGGGAGGATTTTTGCTAAAAATGCTGTAAACCTCAGCAGGCAAGTTTTTCAGCTTGGGGGATAGGATAGCTGTTTTCAAGAGACAACAAGCGGCCATCGGAATTCAGGAGCAGGGAATGATACCCTGAATAGGGGCAAAATTAGTATTCTGTGCCACCCTCCCTGGAAGTAGCCGAATTGCGATCGCCACCCAGAGTCGTGACCGATTTCAGGCTCTTTGTAGAGTTGACCCCGATCGCGCTCTAATTTCCATAGTATCTACAAAATTTGGGCAAACTCGACAATCCGCTGCACTCGGCAAGGCAATTCATGGATTTTTGAGAGGTGTGGGGTGCTTTTTGAGAATTTGATAACTGGGATTGTAAATTTACGGGTATTTTGGACCATTAGCGATGCAACCTGTTGACTTGACTACCCTGATCGCCGCCTATTGCGAGTTGCGAACCACTTGGTTACCGGCGCGACTCGAACAGGTTTATCAGCGCGATCGCCATACCATTTTTTTAGCCCTGCGAACCCTCACCGGGCGCGGATGGTTGGCGGTTTCCTGGCATCCCACTGCGGCAAGGTTGCATCTGAGTGACCCACCCCCGCGCAAACCGGATACCTTTACCTTTAGTGACCAATTGCGCCATCAACTGGGGGGTTTGGCATTTGTGGCGATCGCCCCCGTCTCCCCCTGGGAACGCGCCCTGGACCTCCAATTTGCCCAACGTCCGGGAGACCCGGTGCTGTGGCATCTATATATCGAAATCATGGGCAAACGCAGTAACGCTATCCTCGCTAATGCCGATAATCAAATCGTCACTGCTGCCCATCAGGTGAGTGAAAAGCAGTCCAGTATCCGCCCCATCCTCACCGGCGCGCCCTACGCCTTGCCCCCCAGCCTAACGGACCCGATCCCCAACCTCAGTGAACCGCAATCTCGCTGGCAAGAACGGATTGCCCTAATTCCTGATGCCTTGGGACGGCAAATGCTCAAAAGTTATCAGGGTCTGAGTTCTCATTTGGTGAAAGCGGCGATCGCCTCTGCGGGACTCGACTTTGAACAATCTACCCACAGTTTGACCCCAGACGATTGGAACCACCTCTTTGCCTGCTGGCAACAGTGGCTAAACTTTCTCCAAACCTGTCAAACCGGCGATTTATCCGCCATCTATCCCCATTGGACAGAAACTGGATATCAAGTTATCAACTGGAACCACAATCCAGAACCCCCGGATTTCAAATCAGTCCAAGACTTATTAAATCGGTACTATACCGATGAACTCAATGGGTTTGACTTTAAGCAACTGCGCCATCAACTGAGTCAAAAACTTTCCAATCTCCTGAATAAATTGCGAGTCAAAGCGCAGGGATTTGAAAACCGCTTGCAAGAATCTTCCGAAGCGGATGACTATCGGGCAAAAGCCGATTTATTGATGGCGAACTTGCAGGAGTGGCAACCGGGGATGAAGGCGATCGCCCTGCCCGACTTTGAGACTGGCGAACCCGTCACCATTCCCCTGGATTTAGAAAAAAATGCCGTGCAAAATGCTCAATCCCTCTACAAACGCCACCAAAAACTAAAACGGGCGCGGGGTGCAGTAGAACCCTTACTCGCCGCTGTTCGCCAGGAAATCGACTACTTAGAACAGATTGAAGTCGCCATTGCTCAAATCGACGACTACCGGGAACCGGCAGATTTACAAGCATTAGCTGAAATTCGCGAAGAGTTCATCCAGCAGGGATATCTCACCGACCCCGACTACAAGCGTCAAACCCAGGAATCCACCCCAGAGTTTTACCGCTTTGTCTCTCCCAGTGGGTTTGAACTGCTGATCGGGCGGAATAATCGCCAGAATGATGTGTTGAGTTTTCGGGTAGCGACGGATTATGACTTGTGGTTCCACACCCAGGAGATTGCCGGAAGTCATGGGTTATTGCGCCTACCCCCAGGTGCCGTTGCCGATGAAGCGGATTTACAATTTGCAGCGGATTTAACCGCTTACTATAGTCGCGCCCGTCACAGTGAGCAAGTCCCGGTGGTGTACACGGAACCGAAAAATGTTTATAAACCCAAGGGGGCTAAACCCGGCATGGTCATTTATAAGCATGAGCGTATCCTCTGGGGCTGTCCTCAGCATTTTACCCCGCCGACTTAATGTTTGATTATTGAAGTCAGAAAATTCAATAAAATTTACTGACCTCTAGGGAAAAATACGGAAGGAAGCGATCGTGTCTTCTGTTACAATACGCCTTGAGGAAAAGATTTAAAAATCAATCGCCGGTCTCAAGGTTGGGAACGCGCAGTTAGGATTTCCTCGAAAAGAAACGACAACGCAAAGGGTATTTTTTTATGACGACCAGCAAAAATTCTTGCTGGTCTTTTTTTCTGGCTAGACACAAACCCGGTTTCTTCTCCCCCACCCAGAGTCAGCAACCGGGTTTCTTGACCAAATTTCTGCCACTTAGCCAAAATATCGGCACAAACCCGGTTTCTAACCCCCTACCCAGAGTCAGAAACCGGGTTTCTTGACCAAATTTCTGCCAATTAACCCAAATCTCCGCAGAAACCCGGTTTCTAGCCCCTTACCCCGAATCAGAAACCGGGTTTCTATGAGAGTTGTTGGTTGGTGGCAAAATTTGTCTGAACAAATTGTAAATTTTTGCAACTAAACCAAGCGAGTCTGGTAAAATACAAATTGTCCTAATTTACCTAAACTGCCTCGCCATTACCGTCCCCTTTGGAGACAGACCCTAACCAAGGAGTCATCTGTCAAAGGGGGGGCTGCACGGTGTTGCTCTATCGCTAAAGTCAGGTTGGTTACTTTCAATATCATGAAATCGCCCATTCAGAAAATCCTCTTTGGTAGTCCCGGAACTGGGAAAAGTTACAGAATCAAGCGTGAAATTATTCCTGTTTATTTAGGAATCGATGAGTCTATAAACCCAGAAAATGTGATTAAAACTGTTTTTCACCCAGAGTACACCTACAGTGACTTTATGGGAAAACTGGTGCCTCTTACTACATTAGACAGAAGAGTAGAATATAAGTTTTATGAAGGTCATTTTTTAAAAGCCCTTGCACAAGCATACAAAAATATTCTTTCTACCCAAGACGGAGAAGAAGTTAAAAACGTAGCTTTAGTGATTGATGAAATAAATAGAGGTAATTCTTCTGCTATTTTTGGTACAGTATTTCAACTCTTAGATCGAAATGAAAAGGGCTGGTCAGACTATGGAATCAATCTGTCTGATTTGGAACTACGCTCAATTGTTAGTCTAATAGGCTTTAACCACAGTGGAACCGAGGGTGATTTGCCTACCTATAAGTATGAAGGAAAAGGTCATGCCAAAACCCTAGAAAAACATCAAGACATCTTTTCCAAACTTTGTATTGCAATCAAAAATGACAAGATAATTGGTAGCTGTATTAGGATTCCTCCTAACCTATCCATTATAGGCACGATGAATACATCTGACAATTCAATTTATTTTATGGATAGCGCCTTTAAGCGCCGTTGGAATTGGGAATTTGTAAACTGGGATAAAACTCACCCTCCGGATGCTGATTATGGAGAATTGGATGAGACGCAGTGGGAAACACTGATTAAAAATATTAACGAATTTATTAAAAAACAACATGACTCAATTCGCGGAATTGAAGACAAGCAGATAGGCTATTACTTCATAAAACCGCCCGTAACTGCCGAAAATATCCAAAATAAACTCATGTTCTTTCTATGGGACAGCGTTTTTAATCGTGACAAGCAACCGTTGGTAAGACTTCTGGACGTAGAAAGAAATGATCTCGTCACCTTCGGCGATTTCACTAAATTGCATAATAAGTTTATCACAAAAATTAATGCAGGTGAATGGCGTGAATGGCGAACGAAACCTTAATTCTATTATTTGGAAAAATTAGTTGTTTTTTTGTACAGTTCTATGCTTGACTTTGCCAGTTTGAAGTTGGCCAAAATAAAGGAGAACCCCAGGGACAATTTTGTTGGCATCCGTAAATCAGCATCAGGGGATGGCTATGAGTTTTGCTTGCCCAACGGCTTTGAGAATTTTCCGGATGGGGATTTTGACGCCGTGCGAGATTTCTTTTTCAAGATGTATCGTACTTTTCGCAAGTTCGAGCGTGACAATATAGGAACAAAACGCTTTGAGAAAAATAATCCTGAGTTCCAGCAGGACCAAGATCAGACCACCCTTTCTGGTGGCGGTATCAGTATGCAAACGGAAGATGGCGAAGATTGTGTACTGTACAGCAAGATTAAGATGATTGAGCGGGTATTGGAAGCCTACGATGACCTAGCAATCAACTCTATCCAAAAAAAAATCCGGCGTAGTGAAGAAATTGATTATTCTCAAATTCATAAATACTTAGATCGCGCTATTTATTTAGACAAGGATGTAATTTATATTGATGCGATGGATTTGCCGCGTCCAACGGTGCGTTATGAAAGTACCGATATTGTGAACTTGTATTGCTACATACTGGATGAGATTGTGCAGCAGTTGGATGGCGATGTGCCGGATAATATTCAAGCACGAATCATTAGAGTCGATAGAAATGTCGCCATCTCTACCTCTCCTCCAGAACCGAACATGAGACTTTCACCTCATTCGGCTCCTCAGTGATTTGGCTTGTTACAG
>NZ_JAMXFA010000034.1:27711-81797 GCF_025370785.1 Laspinema olomoucense D3b | reverse complement strand
GCCAGCGTTCATCCTGAGCCAGGATCAAACTCTCCGTTTTAATTCTAAAGTTAGGGTCATTTCACTGAATGATTTCCTTGAGCTTTAGGCTTTTCACTTTGAGTGATTGGCTTTTTGTCTAAAAACTTGCGTTTTTTTGACTTTTAGTTTATAGTCTCTAGGTATAACCCTTAACAGACTTCTGATTTCTTGACGAGACCAGGTTTCTATTGGCTTTCAAACTCTTTAATTGTCTTGGTTCAGGCGCGATTTGGTTCGTTGCCTTTCCTCACCGCGCTTTACTACTTTAACTAACCCACTAGGGTTTGTCAAGCGTTTTTGAGGAAAATTTTTGACTTTTTTTTGGAAAAAGTCTGGAAGCCATACAGGAAAGGAGTTTCAAGTGACAAAAAATTTGGTATTTCCTGAGACGGGAAAGTCCAAGGGGGCGATCGCAGTCAATTCTCAAGCTGCGTTGCCCCCTTGGATTGTGTTGGACCCTTTATTCCAGGGATGGTTATTAGAGGATATTGGTCGAGGCGATCGCACCACCAGCGCTATCTATATAGAGATAGAGGAAGCTCCCTCAGCCCGGGCGGAATGCATTATAGAGGATCCAGGGCTAAGGGCAGGGTCGCCAGTCGCTAGTCGAGTCTTCTATATAATGAAGGAACCAACAAGGAACAGCAGATCAGACAATGGGGGCCGAGATCCCTTACATCTGCTACTGACGGAACTAGACATACTCCACTTCAATAAAGAGCTTGCAGTCTCGATCATTCAGCGCTTACCCAGATGGGATGTTGTCCCCGCTTTGAAAACCGATCGCTGATTGCAACAAACACTCCTTGCGTCCTCATGACTTTTAGCTATTGTGTCCTGGCGTTATGACAGAAATCTACAAACATATCTCCACCGGGAAAACAGCCGTTGTGTTTTCATCTCATCGTCGAGAAGGCCCCCCTGTTGTTATCGTTGCGACTCTCCTCTTGAAATCGATAGGGACCACAGCATCAAACCCTAGAAACGCCCAAGGCAACACAGGGGTTTGGGTATTCAAATCTCCGATTCTAAAAATCTAGCCTCAGGTGTTGCCAGATCCAAAAAAAAGGAATATATTTATTAAGTAAGCCTTTTGTTTTGCTGAAAATCCCAATAACGCAATACACAGTCGGAGGTTACAGATGCCGAAACACACAGAGATCAGCCAACACCGCCCCTTGATTGGGAACGACAGTAGGCTAGTAGAACTTGAAACTGAGAATGATTACTTAAGAACCCTTGTCCGCAGGCAGGCTGAAATCATCACGGAACTAGAATGCCGTGTAGATCCCTACTCTCCTGACGGGGAAGCACTATGCGACTCCTTTTGGAAAAAGAATTGGGAATAATTTATAATGCTTTTATTTATTGTGGTCTATCTCCACTAGACTCACCGTGAGAAGGTTAACCATGAGCAGGAAACGGAAAATTAAATCTGCCCCAGGACAACTATCACTGGAGGACTTACCGGGCTTCTTCCCAGAAGCCCCTAGTCTGCCAGCAGAAGCGACTCCATACCAGAGTAGGCGATCAACAGCAAAAGAAGCGGTCAATAAATACAAAGTTGATCGTCTTGAGACTAACAAAGCCACCTCCGAAAGACCCCAGAACAGAGATATTAGAGTACATGGAGGCAATTCCCCCGTTCTAAGTCTGCTTCCGCAGATTCCTGTCTATGTTCCTACTACATTTGACCCTTGCCAGGGGATCCGGGAGGCCAAGCAGGGATGGAAAAGCAATCAAGTCCCCTCAGAAATTGTTTTTGATTGTAGACATCTTGAACTGGCTCAGGAGTATGCTTGTCAGCCCAACTCAGGTGAGTTTTTTTCCACTAAAGAACAATATCTCCTGGGCAAGGGGGGGCTAGTTAATTTAGCCGTATTCATTAATCTATTACGCTGCTACGGAACATTAGGCAAGTGGTCGCAGAATATGTTCCAGGAAACTGGTATAAAGCCTATAAAAGACTTTCATTTTATCCGCCCAAATCTGAATACTCCTGTAGGCAAACTTTGGGATGTCTTGGGAATGGACGGATTAACAAAAAAGCCTTGGCGGAATGTATGGACATCAGATGTGACAGAATTCCAATCCCGAATCATTACACCTTTGCTAAGGGTCAACGACAAGAATCGCAATGATATAATTAAAAATATGGAACGCTGGTTAGCTTATATCGTAGATAGAATTGGAAATCCTACTTACTATCAACTACTAACACTGATTAGTGAGGTTGTTAAAAACCTAGTAGGTCACGGGGAAAAGGGAATATTCGGTCTATCTATTTGGCCCAGTGGACAAATAGAAATTATCTGGTCAAACCCCATCGATCACCTTGACTGGTGGCCGCCAGAAGATACCGCAGATAGTCTGGCAAACAGCCTTCTCAGTAGTAACGGAGGTGGAATGCCTTATATCTATGAAGACTTACTGCCTCGATATAAGGGGTTACTCATTATAAACTGGAAAACTCACCATTTGATATTTCACTCCTCCAGAAGTTTTGAAATTATTGGACCCAAACCCAGAAGTGATGCTTTTTTGCCTAGAAGCATCCTATTTAACCTGCAATTGTTTTGCAAAGAAACGAGAAATCGGAGTAGTAATAATGTCTGTTAACCAGTTGGATTTATTGAGAGAAGTTAAAAATCGTCATCCTGATGGCGTAATACATGGTTCGGGACGAAATATTATCATGCTTATGGAATTAGGTGGTAAACATTTCCGAACCCCGGAAATGATCGGTTTACTCAAAGAATATTGGCAGCCCACCCAAGATGATATCCTTTATATCATTAATTTGGAAGGGATAGATGTACTTACCCCTTCAGCAGCTAAAATTTTGGTTGAGTCTGCCCCCGATTTAGCCGCAGAGTACAAAATACCAGTTCTGTTCAGCCATGTACGCGAAATGGCAAGAGACAGCCTTGAAAGCGAAGCTCGCCGCTTTACCCCCCCCAAAGCAATATGGACTATCGATGAGAAAGGAGAAGCCCACTTAATCGGTCAGGTTCCAAATAAGTTTCAGGAGTTATTGAGTTTTTTAGAAGAAAAAGGCCCTGCTAGTGCTAGTCAAATCGCAGCAATTCAAGAAGGTGTGACTTCTAAAAAAGCTGTAGGTAATTTGAGTGTTTACCTCCAAAAGTTATTTAGTTCTGGTCTGGTTGGTCGAGAAAAAGTCACGGCATTAGAGCGTGAGGATGCAGAACGAGGCTGGACATACATTTACCAAACGGCTCCCGCTATCACACGCAAAACACCACTCGAAACTTATAAGAGGAAACCGTAATGGACATTTATGATCGCCATTTGAACGCAATCCGCGAAAATGTTGAGGCTGGCATGGCAAGACCACTCCCTTCTGTTATGCCTGAATACCGTACTGTAGAGCCTTGCATCTACCCAACTACTTCCTACATTGCTGCACTTGATGGCACAGATCAGCAGATATTTTATGTTCCTTATAGCCGGGAACAAGGAATTGCGGCTTGGGGGGTTCTCTATGTTGAATTGGATCCAAGGGATCCGGAAGCAGGAATTTATCGTGATGGGCCTGCCAGTAATTTCTTGGTAAGAGAGGATTTGTTTTATTACCATCTAACAATGGATTTACTCAATCCAGAAGAAAATCGTTGCTTCCGAAATGATTTTTATGCAATTAGGCAAACCCTCTCTTCTGCTAGACCAACTGAACCTCCTTTATTAAACCCAAAATTCAACAATAAGAAGGGGGTGCGACCCATCGCAGCCGTAGAACGGGCAACAGGGGAGTGGCTCTCATTAAGGGCAGCAGTTACTCACCAACTAGCTCCAGGGAGTTTGGTACTCAAGGATGGACGGTTTAACTGCCAAATGGAGCAAGCAGCTTCCTGGGTTGATGAGTTGGGACGAACTGCTGTCCGAAATGATGTCCGCTGCGTGGCAGTTGTCAAGTCAGGTGAGGTCTATAGTATGTTATGCCCACTGGTGAGGGAAGTAGCCAAAAAGACGGATAGAGCCTTTTACTTCATTGTCCCAGAAGCAACCATTAACGAGAGTTACGCTAATGATGTCTATACCAATCGTAAAACCCTCATGCTTGGAGGTAAAGATCACAGAGATCTAGCAGGGATTGGGGCGTTGTGGACTGCCTTCTGTCCCGATCCGAAAAATTATATGACTTTTGTTGTACTCGAATTCAACGTTTACGATCTTCATCACTACAAAGCGCTTGTCAGGGAACCAAAAACCCTACTGGATTGGCAGCAGAACATATTGAATGGAGAAGTTCATTTGACCGAAAAAAAAAATATTCCTCATTTATATGTAACAGACTTACTCATTGACAATCACGACATTGAAAACCTAGTCGAACCGACTCTCAGGGAACTTCTTTGGCTGTGCGAGCAAGAAGTAGCACGCTTTGGCTATCCCAACTTGCTGGGACTAGCGCACCACGAGGTAGTCCTCACGTCTGAAAAAGCAAGTCTGCTTCGTCAGAAATATCTAGAAGCATTTGCTACTTCTAATATAATCTTGAGCGAATTAGTCGAAAATCCCCTTGATGCCACGTCTCATAAACTGCACAATATAACCTAAAAATAAGTAAATGACAGAAGCTAAAAACATTATGACCAACTCGGGAGCGTCGAGCAATACATTGAGGGAGTTCTTTCCACCACGAGAAGTTCCACAACCAAAAGAAATTAATTTCGTTGTAGGCACTCAATCGGACGGCGATCAAAAGCGTTATCAAGTTGAACTAGACGTAAATTTTGATTGCCGGGTTGGTGATTTACTGGAAGCAAAAGACAATCGAACGGATCGCCATTATTTATTAATGGTAGTAGATATAGACTATGCTTTTCCTCATAAGACAGAACACGCTCAAATGCTAGATTTGCTGCGACGGCGACCGGATAAAGAAGTTGACGATCCGACTTTCCGCGCTCTTTGCAAAAATCTAGCGATTTGTACCCTGCTGGGGGAAATTCAAGAACGAGAAATTACAGAACGAGGATATCGTCCAAGTAAGTACACGACCACTGCAGTTGAAGCCAGTAGCCATACGGAAAAGTTGATGGCGAGTGAGTGGCAAATCGGTGTAAATATTGGTTCGCTTCGTGTTGGCAGAGAAAACCGACCCAATGTACCTGTGCGTTTTTCTACAGTGGAGTTAGTCGGTAAAAGGTTTTTAATAGTGGGTCAAACTGGGAAAGGCAAGTCTACCGCTATGCGTCAACTCCTTGACGGTCATCTACGCGCCATGTCTTCAAAACAGGAGAACCGGCAAGTGGGGTTTCTAGTCGATGATTTTAAGATGGAGTATCCCTTCGATACTTATAATCAAGCCGGGGAAACTGTACCGGGATTGATCTCTAAGTTGGGGGCGGTATCTAAAGACAAGCTTGTTATTCTGAGTTGCAATCCGGATGAGTATAGAGAGCATACCCATCGAATCAGGGATATCGTTCAACTGCAATTACCGCTAGAAACTCTCTCTCTGTCAGTATTGTGTGACTTGGCTAACCTGACTGAAGCTCAAACGAATGTAGTGCGGTTGATAGAAGATACGGGAAAAAAAACATCAGAGTTTTTTAGCGATCTGTTGGCAGTAGATGAGTATGGTATGCCCAACACCGTAATCTGGGGTCGGAAATATGGCCCAATGTTTTATAGTGCTGCTGGCAAAAAAAAGGTTAAAAAAGGAGAGGAGATTAGCGAGGAAGAGGATATTGATAAAGGTTTGCGCGATCGCTTATCTTACATCCGTCGTGCAGTGCAGCGACTTTTGAAAATGCCATTTATGACTAGGAATGCCAGTTATGGTGACTGCACGGGTAAGCTCCTTCAATACCTGCGGGAAGGCTGCACGATTATAGTAGACAAAAACCAACTAGAAGATCACGAGCGTGAAATGCTCACGGTTGTTCTCTTGTACCATATTTTCCGACACAATCAAGGAATGGCGAGTGGGAGTAAAGAGCAACGCGATCGCATGATTCCAGTTGTGGCGGCGATAGAAGAAGCTCAGTACCTTCTTTCTCAGGACAAAGTAGCCGACCCTGACTCCATTTTTGCCAAGATTGCCTTTACTGGCCGCAGTTATCAGATTGGCCTACTTGCCATTACCCAACGTCCACAGGCAATTCAAAAAGAACTTCTAGGTCAATTTGATGGTTTCCTCGTCCTTCCCTTAGAACACGCTAACGATTTTCGACATCTCGCAGATGCTTGTCCAGCCTTATCAGGCTATCGCAATGATTTAGCCTCTGCTCCTATTGGAGGTGGTGTTATTGCTTACGGCTCACCTAAAAAGATCGTTTCCGTTCAAATTGAAAATTATCTATAGGCCACTTGGTCTATCAAAATTTTTTATTTCTCACCCATAAGGGAAGCCAGTACCCTAGATTCATCAGTAATGTAGGGTACTTTTTTCATAAAACCCCGATAGCTAGGGCAATAGTATGTTTTCCTTCTATAGAGCATCGCAGGGAAGAACGAGGCAAACAATAACGTTCTTTCCAAAAGGTTGCCAATTCATCAAAAGGGTCGTCATTGTAAATTGGTACTTCTCCAGTTCCACTCAAGACCTCATCTAGATTTTCCACGTGAGGGATCATAAAAACTTCACGTTTAAGATTATGCCGAGTCAGTTTGCCTTCTGGTAAGCCAAGGTTTTTTAGGACTCGCTTAGTGACTTGGAGCCTTATTTTGGGACCTGTGCCAAAACCTCGTAGAGGTTTGTCAGGAAAAAGCTGCTTGTGAAAAGTTTTCATTTGAGCGTATAGAGCATCGCTAAAATGTAGAGTACCCCAGCCTTCACAGGCTCCAAGAGAAATAGTCGCCCATTGGTTTTGCTTACCATTACTTCCTTTGCTAACCCTATTGTACAAAGAGCTTCTTCCAAAGGCACTGAGGGTAGTTATCCCTATCAAAACGGCAGGGAGCACTCTCTCCCGCATCACCGTTTTTCTTCCTTCGTAACGACGTTCATAATCTTTTCTTACTTCTTGTGATGCTGCTGCTAAAACAACCAGTTTTCCTGCCAGTAAATCACTGTAGGGTGGCAAAGCACCTAATGTGTAGGCATCCATCGTCTGGTTCACAATTTCGATTTTCCGTTCTTTGTCACGAGGAATGTTAAACGTTCGATCCCTGGCTGACAAAGCAATGGGTGCTGATTGTAAACCGAGAAGCCCTATTAGCTTTTTATTAGAATCATCCCACAATAAATATTCTAATCTTCTACCGTAGCCCCGACTGTATGGCAGGTTCCAGTATAAACGAGCTACTCGAAAAATATCCCGCTGTGATCGCTGTTCTATCAATTCTAAGCGGGGTTTAATCGCACTAGGATCGACTTCTTGTGGTTCGGCAAACACATGGCTGTATTTTGGCCAGTTATTTGCCAACCATTTTTGATGTTTTTCTAATGCTATTAGACGGGAATGATTGGTATAGCTTCGGTAATGAGATTTTTCATCCGGGTTGACAATTCTCATTAAATTTCGTAATTCTTGGTTAATCGCCTCCAACATTTCTTGGGCTTCATTTTCTAGCTTTTTTTCATGAACTAGGGGAGAGAAATTAGGTACTTCTTCTAACGATTCAGACTGCTGAATTCCCGATTCAGCCAAAGAACTATGCATACATTTATCCGTTATAAAACTTCATGGTAATGTGATTAAGTCTACCCATCTTAACCTATCGCAAATTCGGGGATTTTTAATCGTAATTATGATGAAATGTGGGTATTATTCACCTGCTTTTAAATTTAATATATTAAAAGCAAGATAATATGGACTTAATTTATCTTCTAACATTTTGACGAAAATTAAGTCAAAATATTAACTTCTGTAAAAACGAATAGTTAATAGAATTTACTAGCTGAATAAGAACATCTGCCCTCAATCTAATTTCAGAATATAGTCGGACATTTGTAGTAAATGTGCCTCGACTTACTGCTCTGATGATGACTGCGGAGGATTTTTGGGGTGGTTTTTGAGCCGCCCCTGCTGCCTAGCTTCCTCTATTGCCCTCTCTAGCAGGTAAGCAGAAAGATTGGAGACAGAGCGACCTTCAGAATGCGCCCATTCTTCTAGGTCTGCTGATGCCCTATCTGACAGGATGACTTGGATCCGTTTGCTCATGTCTGGGTGGATAGACTGATTTAACATCATACAGTCTCTGTTGCCCTTATCTCGTTAATTACACAGATACGAACCTATTATGAGTCATAGTTACTCAGATTTGAGTAATTCTTAAAGAAAGTTAACCAAATCATTCGGAGACCCAGTGTGTTACGGGTAAGCCATATCGGGAAGAGTAGGAGGTTTATTCGAGTAATCTACCCACCGTCCAATCACCAGTACACCTAGTTGTGAAGATGATTTTAGAGTGTCAGCTTTCTACGGAAGTGTGTCAACTTCAGATGCTAGAGAACCAGTATTACGGGTAATCGGAATCTTTAGAGAAACACAAAAAAGCTCCCACCAGAGATAAACACTGGTGGGACAGCGGGTAGAAGAAGATCTAAGTTATCCGTAGGCATTCTCCCACTCAGCCTGAAAACAAGCGTAATGATAGATGTTTGTTGTGGATACAGGAGCGATCTTCTCGTTGCTGATGTCAGAGGATATGCGATCGCCCCCTTGCCAAGGGTTATGGATATAGACCTCGATCGCCTAAAGCCTCAGCCACGCGCCCGACTCCCAACATATAGGCAGCTTGTCGCAGGGGAATCTGGCGGTTTTGGGCCAGTTCGCTGACTCGCTGATAGGCTTGCACCATCAACCCTTCCATCTCGCGGTTGACCCGTTCCTCATCCCAAAAGACGTAGGATTGACCTTGCACCCATTCTAGATAACTGACCACCACCCCTCCGGCATTGGCCAAAATATCTGGGAGGACGGTGACCCCTCGGGCTTCGAGGAGGCGATCGCCCATTAAGGTGACTGGCGCATTAGCCGCTTCGGCCACAATTTGCGCTTGAACCTGATCAGCATTGTCCTCAGTAATTTGGTCTTCTAGGGCTGCTGGAATCAGCACATCACAGGGTAGGGCCAATAATTCGGCATTGGTAATCAACTCTGCACCGGGAAATCCGGCCAAACTGCCCTTGTTTTCGCGAGCATATCCTTCCAATGCCGGAATGTCTAAACCATTTTCGGCAAAAAACGCACCGGAAACATCGGATACGGCAATAATTTTCGCACCTGCTTGATGGAGTAAGGATGCTGCTGCCGCGCCAACTTTACCAAACCCTTGAATCGCAATCCGAGTCTGAGAAAAGGTTTGTCTGCGTTGCGCTAAGGCTTCCCGGACCGTAATCATTACACCCCGTCCCGTTGCCATTGCCCGACCTTTGGAACCGCCAATGGATATCGGTTTTCCGGTGACGACTCCTGGGACGGCATGACCAACGTTCATGGAATAGGTATCCATCATCCAAGCCATTTCTTGGGAAGAGGTGCCAATATCTGGGGCCGGAATATCGATCGCCGGTCCAATATCCTTAATCAGTTCGCTGGTATAGCGTCGAGTAATCCGTTCTAGTTCGCGAACGGAGTAACGATGGGGGGCGATCGCAATGCCACCTTTGGCCCCCCCGTAGGGAATTCCAACTAAGGCACATTTCCAGGTCATCAGCATGGCTAAGGCGGATAATTCCTGTAAGGTGACGGCGGGATGATACCGAGTGCCACCTTTATAGGGTCCCAGAACATCACAATGTTGAACCCGATGTCCAGCGAGCACTTGGACTTCACCATTATCTAAAAGTACGGGAATGGAGACGGTAACGACTTTGCGGGGTTGTTCGAGAATCCGCAGAATGTTCGGATCCATTTCTAAGGCGAGGGCCGCTTGTCCCAGGTAGGTGCAGGCGCGGTCATGGGGACAAATGTAGGCAGGAGAGGGAGCAAGTTGTGTTATGGGCGTTGATAAAACCATAAATTTATAAGTTTCCGGAATGAAGGGCGGAGCAATCGGTGATCCCGTGCCGGAGTGAAGTTAGGCGATCGCGGCTGGAGTGGCGCGGGATGTCAGCACGCTGTGATTAATTTCCTTGTTATTTGTAGCCTAACCGAAAAATCTCTATAAAGTGTAAATTTAGTATAAATTGTAACAGTTTTATTGTGAAAATTTGATATGCCTAAAAACATAAGTATTAAGACTGAGAAAACTCAGGGAGTAAGCGGCGATCGCCTGATTTAATTCAGTACAATGACCGCCTGTGCGGATTGGGGATCGCGATTGGGATAAACAGAGGGTGATAGGGATCGGGAGAATCGAGGGTCTCCCCAAATGTTGATTAGTGATGAATCGCGTTCTGTTTTACTGAGGTTTCTGCTGGGTAGCTATGGGTGCGATCGCGGCTAGGGCGGGTTTAGAGGGAGTAAAAATCAAGACGGTAGTGCCTCTGACTCTTGCTAAATTGAGGGGAATTTTTGATTCTCCAACAGCGCAAATTGAGAAAAGCGAGAGGTTGCCTGTCCCCCATGCAACAAAAAAAGAGGGACACAGTAATACTGTGTCCCTCTTTCTGATTTATATGGAGCTAAGCGGACTCGAACCGCTGGCCCCCTCAATGCCATTGAGGTGCTCTACCAACTGAGCTATAGCCCCGTTCAGCGCTTTATTATATTGGCACGAACCCGATTAATTTGTCAACTAGGTTAGTCAAAATTTTTCCAAGTTTTCTGCGGCAGTCTGTTGATCGTTGCGGTGAGGCGATTTCATCCGGGATAACCCCTATAGAGCGCCCCCTGAAATGTTAGGACTATGGGAGCAGTGGCGCGCGATCGCTCGTGTCATAATAATCTATCGTCCCCGTTTCTCTCCAAGGATTCACACTCACCGCGCTGGTGGAAGTGTAATAAGACTCTAGCACTCCTCGATTCGCCATTTCTCGGACATACAGCATATAGTCGCCCATCAGGAAATAGACGGCCATCATTGCTGCCGCAGCCATTGCGACTAAGGTCCCGGCCAGCATCAGCGAAAATTCATTTTTATCGACGGCTTGCTGCATCAGGTGCAGGGACCAGGCCACCAAAGCTATGACGATTATGAGGATCAGAATCATAACTTTACATATATTCCCCGATTACTTTACATATTTTAACATCCTCTCAGATTAAGTGGGTAGAGCTACAGAAAAAATCCCCCTCCTATCCCTTTGAGAGGAGGGGGAACAAAAATCTTTACTGAGTAAGGATTTAAAGGCAATTCCCAGGGATCGACAGCGACGCTTACACCGTAAACCTTAAGACAATATTCATACTTTAGACAGACGGCAAAGATTTAAGGGGGAATTAAGGACAGGATGCCGATCGCGTTAGGGATGAAGTCTATAAAAACGCGCACCCATGCCTGTTCTGGCTCCCGGGACGAAGCCTGCAAAGGCAGGCTAAGGCTCATTCGAGAGGGCTTTAGGTGGGGGCAGCCCACGCGAGTTTAGAGTCGTTTAAACTCCCCTTTACAATTGACGGATGGGGACTTGCCGTTCGGCGAGGTAGGTTTTAATCTCAGCAACGCTGAGTTGACCGTAATGTAATAAAGATGCAAGCAGGGCCGCTTCCGATTGGCCGGTGGTGAGGGCTTCATAAATATGTTGGCAGTTTCCGGCCCCTCCGGAAGCAATCACGGGAATTTGGACTTGTTGGGCGATGGTGCGAGTTAGTTCTAAGTCATAACCTGCTTGAGTGCCGTCGGCATCCATACTGGTGACGAGTAATTCTCCACATCCGCGTTGTTCGACTTCTTTCGCCCAGGCGATCGCGTCAATGCCGGTATTTTCACGACCCCCGCGCACATAGACATCCCACCCGGGATTTTCTGGATCCGTGCGGCGACGGGCATCGATCGCCACGACAATACATTGATTCCCAAAGCGATCGCTGGCTTCATTAATAAAATCGGGGTTTCGCACCGCTGCGGAGTTGATGCTGACTTTATCGGCCCCGGCTCTTAACAATTTTTTAATTGTTTCTAAGGATTGGATCCCACCCCCGACAGTCAGGGGGATAAAAACTTGTTCGGCAGTGCGGTAAACCACATCAAAAATAATATCCCGGTCCTCATGAGTGGCGGTGATATCCAGAAACACCAACTCATCGGCACCGGCTTCATTGTAAACCTGAGCCAGTTCTACAGGGTCTCCGGCATCCTTGAGGTTGACAAAGTTGATTCCCTTGACTACACGACCGGCTTTGACATCTAAACAGGGTAAGATTCGTTTGGCAAGCATGATGAGTTCCGTTAGGGGACGACAGAAGACCGAAGGAGCAACGGAACAAGGTAGAAAATTCCGCCCTCAACCTTTGTCCAAAGGCTTCATAATCAGTGGCAAGCACTGATAAACTGTGGAATGGTTCAATCAGAGGAAACCCACAGGATTTCAAATGAAAATCGGTCAAAAGGTCAAAATTACCCGCATCAGAGAAAGATTGTCCGCTGATACAGTCGCCAAAATTAAAAGCAATCCCGTCGGCACAATCAAAGATTTCAGAATGACGGATGGCAGCGGTGTTGGAGTGGTAGTTCAGTTGGATAGCGGAATCACCACTTGGTTCTTTGAGGATGAAGTCCAAGCCCTGTAAGGGGGGCGATCGCGGTGGAAACAGTGGGGAAACCAACCTGTCACTCCCGCGATCGACGATTAACATAAAAAAGGTTTAAGTGGCTCAAAACAGAAACAAATGGCCTTAATTTTGACCTTTTTAGGAAAGGGTGGGACTGGAAGAACGACCGTCGCGATCGCCGCTGCCAAGAGATTTGCATCTCAAGGTAAGCGCGTGTTGCTCGTCGGCCAGGATAGTAGTCCCGCTTTTAGTTTACTCGTCGGTGCGACCGTCACCTGCGATCCCATAGAAATCGGCGCTAACCTCAAAGCAGTACAGTTGGAATCAGCGGTACTGCTGCAACGGAGTTGGCAGCAAGTGAAAGATTTGGAAGCGGAATATCTTCGGACTCCGTTTTTTAAAGAGGTGTATGGCGAAGAATTGGGGGTATTGCCGGGGATGGATAGCGCCCTCGCCCTGAATGCCCTACGCGAGTATGATGCCAGCAATCAATATGATGTGATCGTTTACGACGGCAGAGGGGATAAGGATACCCTGCGGATGCTGGGAATCCCCGAGATTTTAAGCTGGTATATTCGCCGCTTCCGAGGGGTGTTGGCTGAATCGGAACTGGGGAAAGCGCTGTCGCCCTTTGTGCAACCTGTTACCAGTACGGTGTTTAATACCGGCTGGTCCCTGGATAATGTCGGGGGTAAACCGGCAGAACAAGCGACGGATTTATTGGAAAAGGGGAAACAATCTGTGGGTGACCCCAATCGGGTGATCGCTTATTTGGTGACGACGGGCGATCGCTCTGCGGTAGAAACCAGTCGCTATCTGTGGGGGAGTGCTCAACAAGCGGGTATCACCATCGGTGGATTGATTTGTAATTTAACCCCAGTCACCGATGAAGTGGTGGAACAATTTGCACCTCTGCCGGTAACCTCGATTCCTCAGATGGAGGGGAACGATTGGCAACCCCTGATGGATGCGTTGCCAGACTTCAAGAAACCAGCAGGCGTCCCCCAACCGATTGAAGTGGACCGGGTGAATAGTCAAGTGAAGCTATTTTTGCCCGGGTTTGACAAAAAACAAGTCAAGCTAACGCAATATGGTCCAGAAGTGACTATTGAAGCTGGGGACCAACGGCGCAATATTTCCTTGCCTCCGGAGTTAAAAGGGAAAGCGGTTAAAGGGGCGAAGTTTCAGCAGCAATTCTTAATTATTTCGTTTTAACGGGTTTTAATTTGTTTTAAACGGTGCGATCGCCCGTGGGATAGGTTCCAGTTGGACTGGAGGCATCCGACGGGCGATCGCTTTATGGAGTTGAGATTGTCGGGATTGAGAATTTGAAAAAGGCACAGGGGTTCGGGCGATCGCCTTGCTGCTAAGGAGTCGTTATCCCATAATCAATTAGACTGATTACTTAACCAACCGAAACACTCCCAAGTCTGATATGTCTAACCCCCCTACATCTGAGTCTAATTTGTCCAACTCTCCCGATCGCGTGCCACCTCCAGAGGCTGCTACTTCAGCAACACCCATCCCAAGTGCTTCCCCTGAGTCATCCAACCGCAATGCTAGAACTCGGCAGATGTTGGGGATGAAAGGGGCGGAAGTTAAGGAAACATCCATTTGGAAAATTCGGCTGCAATTGATGAAGCCGATCACCTGGATTCCCTTGATTTGGGGCGTTGTCTGTGGGGCTGCTGCTTCCGGTAACTACGAATGGAAGTTAGAGCATATTTTAATTGCAGCCGCTTGTATGTTGATGTCTGGTCCTTTGCTGGCAGGCTACACTCAAACCATTAATGATTTTTACGATCGCGATTTAGATGCGATTAATGAACCCTATCGCCCCATTCCCTCCGGGGCGATCGCTGTCCCGCAAGTGATTAGCCAAATTTGGGTGTTGTTACTCGCTGGGATTGGCGTCGCCTACGCCCTGGATATCTGGGCGGGTCATGATTTTCCCACGATTACTGCTTTGGCTGTTGGGGGTTCCTTCGTCTCCTATATTTATTCGGCCCCCCCGTTGAAACTGAAGAAAAATGGCTGGTTAGGAAACTATGCCCTCGGTGCCAGTTATATTGCCCTACCTTGGTGGGCGGGACAAGCGCTATTTGGGGAAATTGGACCCAAAATCATGGTGATTACCCTGATTTACAGTATGGCGGGATTGGGAATTGCGATCGTCAATGACTTTAAAAGCGTGGAAGGGGATAAACAACTGGGTTTGCAATCCTTACCTGTGATGTTTGGGGTCGGGACTGCCGCTTGGATCTGTGTCCTGATGATTGATATCTTCCAATTGGGAATCGCGGGATATCTGATTGCGATTCACCAAAACCTGTATGCGGCAATCCTAATTTTGCTGGTTATTCCGCAAATTACCTTCCAGGATATGTATTTTCTGCGGAATCCTTTGGAAAATGATGTCAAATATCAGGCATCAGCCCAGCCGTTTTTGGTGTTGGGAATGTTGGTGACGGCCCTGGCGATCGGTCATGCCAATATTATTTAGGGGTGGGTGTCATTAAATCCTAACCCTGGCAATCTGCCGGAACTTACAAGTTCCGGCCAAGAAATTAACCTCGGTGTATTTTAGTGCAAATACTGATCCCAAGCTCTAAAATAAAACCCAATAAGGCTCGGTAAGTGGCGGTCAGAGGAGTTGACGTGGCTAAATTTATTTCCAAGCTCAAAAATATCTCCAGGAAATTCGGGGGTGCAACCGGCAGTAATTCGAGAAAACCGGGGGATTTGCGCCAGCAAAATCAAGGCGATCGCCCGGAGGTTGACCCTGCACACCCAACTGTTCTTCCAGGGACTCCCCTCAGTTTAGCCCCAGGAGAGCCGGGTCAACCACGAGAACCCCAGGCGATCGCCCCACAGGAAAATCCCTCGGATCCCGGTAAGCCCTCCAAAGCCGGTAAACCTGGTAAAAATATTCTATCCAGCCTCAAACGCCTCTGGTTTAATCCGGGCGGAAAACCCCTCTATCGTCGTCGCATCTTTTGGGTGGGTTTGGGCGTTGTCGTCGTCAGTAGTACCGCTGGAACTCTCACCTGGGTGTGGTGGCGAATCGATCGCAGTTTGCCCGATGTCTCAGAAGTGTTTACCTTTGTCCGGGATGGGACGTTAACTATTACCACTAAAGACGGCACCATTTTGCAGCAAATCGGACCTGCAACCCGAGACAAGCTGAAAATGCAGGACATCCCCCCACCCCTTGTTGAAGCCTTTATCGCTTCAGAAGACAGCCGATTTTATCAACATCGGGGTTTGGACTATCAAGGGGTACTGCGGGCAACTGTGGCTAATATCCTGGCTAGAGAGGTGGTTGAAGGGGGAAGTACCATTACCCAACAACTCGCCCGGATGGTCTTTTTAACTCAGGAACAAACAGCGGGACGGAAAATTCGGGAAGCATTTTTAGCCCGAAAAATTGAGAAAAATATGAGGAAGCAGCAAATCCTCGAACGCTACCTCAATTATGTTTATCTCGGTTCAGGTGCTTATGGCATAGCGGATGCAGCTTGGGTTTATTTTAGTAAGTCCGTCAATGAACTAACCCTCAGCGAAATGGCAATGATTGCTGGATTACCACCGGCACCTTCAGCTTACTCGCCTTTAGTTAATTTAGAAAATGCCCGAGTACGCCGCAATATTGTTTTACAGCGGATGACTGAACTGGGATACATTACGGCTGAAGCAGCGGCTGAAGCGAGAGAACAGCCCCTACAAGTGCAAGCAAGTGCGCCAAAACGACTCAAAGTTGAAGCGCCTTATTTTACGTCTTACATTCAGAAAGAATTGCCCAAGTTGGTGTCAAAAGAAGCCCTAGAAATGGGTGGATTGACCGTGGAAACTACCATTGACCTGAAATGGCAGAAAATGGCTGAACAGGTGGTGAAAGAGGCGGCAGAATTGGATGGACCTGCCCAGGGATTTGAGCAAGCAGCATTGGTGGCGATCGCCCCGGATACGGGGGAAATTAAAGTGATGGTGGGAGGGCGATCGTTTGAGGAAAGCGAATTCAATCGCGTCACTCAAGCACAACGGCAACCGGGTTCGACTTTTAAAGGGTTTGTCTATGCGGCGGCGATCGCCGCCGGTTGGTCTCCTTACGATGGCTACGAAGATGCAAACTTTAAAGTTGATGGCTACAAACCCCGTAATTTTGGGGGAAAATATCGAGGCTGGGTTTCTATCTCGGATGCCTTAACTAATTCTATTAATGTCGTTGCGGTTAAAGTCTTAATTGATATTGGCTTTGAACCCACCATCGAACTCGCTAAAAACATGGGCATCAAGTCGAAACTTGACCCGATTTATTCTTTAGCCCTGGGTGGATCTGAAGTCAATTTACTCGAACTCACCAGCGCCTACGGCACGATCGCCGCTGAAGGAAAATATCACGAACCCCACGGCATTACCCGCATTATCGATCGCCGAGGCGACACCATTTACCAAGGGAAATCTCAACCCAAACAAGCCTTGGATAAAGAAACCTCTGCGATCGTTACTTGGATGTTAGAACCCGTCGTCCAACAGGGCACAGGAGCAGCGGCGCAGTTAGATAACCGTCCAGTTGCGGGAAAAACCGGCACCTCTGACGAAGCCCGAGATCTCTGGTTTATTGGCTATATTCCTCAATTAGTCACCGGGGTTTGGTTGGGTAATGATGATAGTTATCCCACCTGGGGAAGCAGCAGTACCGCTGCTTTTACCTGGCGTCAATTCATGGAAAAAGCAGTGGAAGGAATGCCCGTTGAGGAATTTCCTGAAATCCCAGAGCGCTTAGATGGACGCAAAGAGTTTATCAAAACCAAGCCGGTTACTCCCAATAGTATTTTCTATGGAGATACCACTCCAGATAATGCTCAAACGGGTTCTGCCAATGCCGGGGACTATTCTGAGGGATATTACTAAGTAGGCCGATGAAAACGGATAAACACCCCAAGGATATGCTAGAATAATCTTTGGGGTGTTTATTTTGAGGATAACAAGGAGTTTTTAATGCTGCATCGACTCTATGTTAATAATTTTAGATGCCTAGAAAACTTTGAATTCACTACCAAAGGAATTTCATCGGGTCTTTTAATTGGGAAGAATGGCTCTGGTAAATCCACGATTGCTAGGGCATTAGAAGTTTTTCAAAGCATCGGTAGAGGAATCAATAAAGTTAACCAATTGGTGCAACCACAGGACTTCTCTCAGGGACGATCTAATATTCCCATTCGCTTTGAAATCGAAGTATTTTTGCAAGAAAAACTCTACAAATATAGCATAGCTTTTGACTTCCCGGAAAATTTTAAAGAAATGAGAGTTTATGAAGAAGAACTAATCGTGAACGGAACGGCAATTTACACTCGCAAAGAAGCTCAAATCACGCTTTTAAAAACCTCACAAAACCGCACAGCTGAGTTTCTAGTGGATTGGCATTTGGTTGCCCTTCCGGTCATTCAAGAGCAATCGCAGACTGACCCCCTACATATTTTCAAAACCGGGCTGAACCGGATGATTATTTTAGCGCCAATCCCCAGTTTCATGAACGGCGATTCGCGCGGTGAAACCTTGGAGCCTAAACGGGATGGTTCAAATTTTGGGGAGTGGTTTTCTGGGTTGCTGAGTCGCTATCCGGCTGCCTATACCCAGGTAGACAAATATCTGCGAAACGTAATTCCGGACTTTAAAGATGTTCGTAATGAATTAATGGGTAAAGACTTCAAAAGTATGATAGTTCGCTTTGAAGAAAAGAATGCCAATTTAAGCGTTTATTTTAGCGACTTATCTGATGGAGAAAAGTGTTTCTTTTTGGGCGCTGTTTTGGTTGCTGCAAATCAATTTTATGGGCCCCTGTTTTGCTTTTGGGATGAGCCAGATAACTATTTGTCTTTGTCTGAAGTTGGACATTTCGTAACCTCACTCCGGCGTTCTTTTAAGAACGGAGGTCAGCTACTTGTAACCTCCCATAATCCCGAAGGCATTCTCAAATTTTCTAATGAAAATACCTGGTTGATTCATCGAAAAAGCCATTTAGAACCCACTTTAGTCAGACCCCTTGAAGAAATTACAATTCAAGGTGATTTAATGGCTGCTTTAATTCAGGGGGATTTAGATTTATGACTTTGAATAAATATAGACCCCATGTTTTAGTCTTGCCAGAAGATGATGCAGACCGCCAAATTGCTAATGGATTTATTCTGAATCCTAATTTGAATAATCGAGCGATTCAAATTCTACCCCCATCGGGTGGATGGTTAGATGTTCTGCATGATGTAAAGACCGTACACGGTCCCAAAATGCACAACATTCCTCACCGAATGCTGGTTTTGTTGATTGATTTTGATCAGGATACAGACCGATTGACTTTTGTTAGGACACAAATTCCAGAAACCTTACAAAGTCGGATATTTGTTTTGGGGGTCCTCCGTGACCCCGAAAGTTTAAAACGGGGGATCAAAAAGACAAAGACGTTTATCAAAAAGACAAAGACGTTTGAAGAAATCGGAGAAGCATTAGCACAAGATTGTGCTGACAATCAGCAAACATTTTGGAACCATGAACTGCTCAGACACAACCACCCTGAGTTAGAACGCCTGAGATCATCGGTTAAACCCTTTTTATTTGAGTAATATCCAATCTGGGTAGATGAGCGAGGAAGCCCGATCGCCTCTCCATTACCCTAAAACCTCCCCTCACCGCCCACCCTCAAACCATAAGTTTTTCTAATCATTAAATCTCCCCCAATATTCCTCTTTAGAGAGAGACAGGAGGTTCCCTCTTGCCGTAAGCTGAGAGTGTAGTTCGTGAAAAACGCTTATGAATAATATATTGATGGAAGTCTCTGCGGCTGCGGGGGCGAGTGCTAACAATTTCCCTTTAAGTTTTACCTTGGTGTATGTCGTAGGCTTTATTGCGGCAGTCACCCTCGGTTCGATCGCCTGGTATAACTCCAAACGTCCCCCCGGTTGGGAAGATAAAGAGCGTCCCGATGTAGTCCCCAAGGTTGATAAGTAAAACTTAACTCAATACCCCCATAATAAAATTAGAGTCAGGGCGATCTAACGAGATCGCCCTGACATTATGCTGTCTACTGTTTCCGCAGTCTCACCATGAAAAATCCATCCATGTCATGGTGGTGGGGCCAGACGGTGATCCAGCCTTCGGGTTTGGCGAAGTGTGCGGCAGGAGAATCGGTGGTGGGAGGGTCGATTTCCCAGGCGGGATGACTGGTGAGGAATCCTTGAATGACGTCTTCATTTTCTTTGGGATGGATAGTACAGGTGGCATAGACGAGGTGACCCCCGGGTTTTACCCAGTTTGCAGTTTCTGTGAGCAATTCCCCCTGGAGTTGGGACAGTTCCTGGATATTTTCTGGGGTTTGACGCCAACGGGCATCGGCGCGACGATGAAGGGTTCCGAGTCCAGAACAAGGGGCGTCTAAAAGTACCCAATCAGCGGTTTGATGAAATTGGGTGAAGTGGCGACTATCTCCACTTAGGGTTTGAATGGAGTGAAGTTGGAGGCGATCGGCATTTTCTTTGACTTTTTTGAGTCGGGAAGGGGCTTTATCACAAGCCCAAATTGTCCCTGTATCTCCCATCATCTCTGCAAGATGGGTGGTTTTTCCTCCCGGCGCGGCACAGGCATCGATCGCCACTTGTCCCGGTTTCACTTCCAGTAAGGACCCGACTAATTGCGCGCTACTGTCCTGAATTGTCCACCATCCTGCCTGATATCCCGGCAAGTTTTCAATCGCACCCCCACCACTACATAAGCGCAATCCTTGGGGTAAATAGGGCAATCTGGCAAGTTGAACCCCGGCGGATTGGAAGGCGGTTTCGACTTCTTCTCGGGTGGTTTTTAAGGGATTAATGCGTAAATCAAGGGTAGGGGATTGGTTGAACCAGGTACAGAGTTTTTCAGTTTCTGCCAATCCTATGCGATCGCACCAATTGGCAATAATCCAATCGGGGAAACTATGCAATAGCCCTAAGCGGGATATTGGATTTTCGGGAAGCACTAAAGGGTCAGTATTTTCCGCTTCAGCTAATCGAATATATTGGCGCAATAATCCATTAACAAACCCTGCCAGTCCTTTAAATTTATTTTCTTTGGTTAATTCCACTGTGGTATTGACAGCGGCAGAGGCAGGAATGGTAGAAAGATACCGCAGTTGATATAATCCCAAATGGAGAATAATGCGAAGGTCATCGGGTTGATGGGCAGATTTCTTTTTAGCCAGTTGGTCAATGATGGCATCAAGGGTTCGCATTCTTCGCACACAACCATAGACTAATTCCGTGGCTAATCGGCGATCGCTGGGGATAAGAGCAGACTCTTCCTGCTGTTTGGCTTTTTGCAGCCATTTATCCAGGGCAATATCGGCAAATACACCCCGACGATGGACATCGCGGAGGGCTAAAAAGGCAATTTGGCGCGGATTAGACATTAACGGTTGAGGGTTGAAATTGCAGAAGGCAGCCACATTCTATAGAAACCGGGATGGAACTTGGCGGTTTTAATTTATTTTTTACTTAGAATGAGTCGGACCTAAAATTATAAACGATTCTTAACCCAGCGACGGATAAATTTTGGCAAGAATTTATGATTTTTAAGGGAGAGCAGTGCAGAACACTCTACTACAGTCGATGCAGGCGCGATCGCAACAGTTCTAATTCAGCATCAATTTCTGCAAAATCTAGGTCCGGGAGGGCTCCTAAATCTTGTTCTAAGTTAGCCGAAGCGAGATTAGCTTTAAACAGATCTCGTTCTGATTCTAAGGCAGCGAGTTGTTGTTGGAGAAGAGTCACGGTTGGGATTAATTCATCCAGCCGATGTTTGAGTTCGTCTGCCTGTTTGCTGTAGCTTTGTTTGCGGGTTAATAATTCCCGGGCGAGGGGTTCATTTTGCTGCTGTAAGGCGAGTTTAGCGGATTCGACTAATTCCTGAACTTGCTGCTGTACATTCTGATAGTCCCGCAAGAGGACTTCTTGACTCGATAGGGCATTTTGCACGCTTTGCTTGAATTCATTCAGGGTTTGTTCGAGTTCACGTTGGTAGTCTTTCCGTTGATGTTTCCAATCGGTGATATTTGAGCGGATCAGCCGATTAATGCGATCGCCTAATGCCATAGTCTCATCTCCTGCGGTGGGTTGACGGGGAAAGGTTTTCTTTATTGTAGCTTTTACCCAGTCATGTTGTTATCTGCAAAAAGCATAAATTAGCCCGCCTACGGGGGCTTTGGTTTCTAAGCTCCTACCGGATGGGGTAGGGGATGATTCTAAACCGATTTTTTCTGACAAAAGTGTTCGTCAAAAAATCCTCTGACTTGTTCTAAAATAGGGGGCAACTGAGTAGCGAGTTCCGCTGTACCTTCCAATATTTGTTGACGCGCTAAACTTTCTAGTTGAGTAGCGATCGCCGACATTGAGGAAACACCGACATTACTGGCAGCACTTTTAATCCGATGAGCGCAATGTTCAACCCGGGCTAAATCTTGGGTAGATAATGCCTGAGTAATTGCCTCAATATCCTCAGTAATTTTATCAATGAATACCCGTAAAAGTCGCTGCTGTAAAGATAAATCTCCTCGGGTTACTTTCAGCAAACGGTCCATATTGACCGGGCATTCAGAAACAGAAAGGGTCAAGGGGAATGAGGTATTCAGGGTCAGGAGGGTAGAGGGAATTGCTGTGGGTTCAATGCGAGGAATTTTGACTGGGGAAGGCACTTGTAGACAGTTATCCGGTCCCGGTTTTTTATGTATCCACCGGCGGATAGCGGCGGCTAAATCTTCTCGTTCGATGGGTTTACTCAGGTAATCATCCATTCCGGCATCAAGACATTTTTGGCGATCGCCCCGCATGGCATTGGCGGTGAGTGCAATCACGATGGTATGTCTTTGTACCTCCTCCCTACGGCGCAATTCTTTTGTAGCCGCATACCCATCCATCACCGGCATTTGACAATCCATCAAAACCAAATCGTATGTTTTTTTAGTGAGAGACTCCAATGCTTCTATGCCATTGGTGACACAATCCGGTTGATATCCTAACATTTCTAACTGACTTAAAATCACCGCTTGATTAATCAGGTTATCTTCCGCTACTAAAATATTAATGGCATAAGCGGGGGTAATTTGCGCGTGCAGGGGTCCGAGAGGAGAGGCGGTGGAGGATGGACCATTCACTACATTAATCAGGGTATCAAACAATCGCGAAGCCCGGACGGGTTTAAAGAAATAACTGGATACCCCTTTAGATAGCAGGGATTCTGCAATATCTCGTTCACTTTGATTGGTCATTAAAATGACGTGAGTTTCTGGAAACAGACGAGAGTCAAATTGATCGCGATTGAAGTGCAGGCTTTCTAATAGCTGTAATCCCTCTTTTGAAGGCAGTTGTAAATCCAGTAACAGCACATCATAGGGTTGATTGAGCTTGAGGCTGTGTTGCAAAGCATTCCAAGCTTCTGTCGCATTGGCAGCATCATCGGTGTGCATTCCCCAAGCTTGGGTTAACTCCCGGACAGACTGACGAATTCGCGGATTATCATCAACGACTAATACCCGTAAACTGGGGAGTTTACCGTGATGGTTAACCTCTAACGGAGTGAAATAGAGTTGCTTTTTAAACTCAACGGTAAACCAAAATGTTGAACCTTCACCGATTTTACTCTCAACTCCAATTTGTCCTCCCATCATTTCGACAAGCTGCTTGCAAATTGCCAAGCCTAAGCCTGTTCCTCCATACTCCCGCTTTGTCGAAGCATCGACTTGGGAGAAGGATTGAAAGAGTTTATTCTGCCCTTCTGGAGAGATGCCAATGCCGGTATCTTTGACACTGAGGCGAATGGAAGCGGTTTCTTCCGTTTCTGCGATCGCCGAGGCTTGAATAATAATTTCCCCCACTTCCGTAAATTTAATGGCATTCCCGACTAAATTCAGTAAAATTTGGCCCAATCGGACGGGATCACCCTGCAAATTTCGGGCTAAATTGGGGTCAAACAAGCAACTTAAATCTAACCCTTTGGCTTCAGCTTGTGCGCCTAATAAATCCAAAACTTGTTCGACGCTTTCATAGAGATTAAAGTCGAACTGTTCTAAGTGCATTTCTCCGGCTTCTAGCTTAGAGAAGTCGAGGATATCATTAATAATGCTGAGTAAATGTTGGGCGCTGGCTCGAATGGTTTTAGCATAATCATATTGTTGGGTACTCAGAGGGGTTTCTAACAGCAAGCCAGCCATCCCCAGGACGCCATTCATGGGCGTGCGAATTTCATGGCTCATATTTGCCAGAAATTGTGATTTAAACCGGGCGGATTCTAAGGCCGCTTCCCGGGCTTTTACCAACTCATCAATGCAATCGATCGCAATGGCAATTCCCCCTATTTCACCTTCCGCTAGATACCAGGGAGAAACGGTCCAGCGGATGTAGGTGGAAGACCCATCTAATTTTTGCCATAAGTCTTCCGTAACCGAAACAATTTCTCCTTGTAAAGCCCGTTGGTGAGCTTGTCGCCAACATTCGGGAATATCCGATAAAACTTGATAGTAATTCCGACCGATTAACGAGGGTTTGATGGCGGTGTCACTGCCCGAGGGTTGCGATCGCCCCCACAAGTCTAAACCATGATGGGTTAACCATTGGCTGGAATGAGCGAGATAGCACATTTGGGTGTCAAACATGGCGATCGCCACGGGTGCACAATTAACAATCTGTTGTAACTGCTGCCGTTCTCGTTCGATCGCCGTTTCCATCTGCTTGCGATCGCTAATGTCACGCCACACCACTGCAAATCCATCTCCAAGTCTGGTAGCCCGGATATCAAAAGCTTCCCGGACAGGTGGACGATTTTGCATCCCATTGAGGTCCAAATTCCCCTCAGTTTCATACAAAATTAATTCCTCATTTAACGGTTCTCCCGTTTGGACAACTTGTGCATATTTACTAAACAAAACACTGGGGCGTAAATCCGGCATGACTTGGCAAAATGAACAGTCGTGCTCTATCTCCTCTCGCCTACAATGACACTGTTGCCGCGCTGAAGCATTAACATATTCGCGACGAAAATCAACAATTTCACCCCTTTCGTTTCGGCAGGCAGAATAAATCCCAAAACAGTCCAGCATATTCTCAACGGAGGTTCTGAACCGTTCTTCACTGTGTAACAATTCTTGCTCAAGCTGTTTGAGATCCGTAATATCAATAGCAACGCCATCCCAAAGAATATCTCCATTAGCCTGGGGTTCGGGACGGGATTCCCCTTGCAGCCATTTAACTTTCCCCCCCGGGGTAATCACCCTAAATTTGCGCTTCCAGGGTTGTAAAGTTTGGGCCGATCGCGCAATGGACTCGTTAAAATTTGGCGAGTCCTCGGGATGAATCAAAGAACACATTAACTGGGCATTTTGTTCAATTTCTTCGGGCTCTAATTCTAAAATATCCCGGCAACCGGAACTGACATAAGGAAAAGAAATCCTGCCATCAGCGGTAATCAGATATTGATAAATTACCCCCGGTAAATTATCGGCTAACCTCTGAAAGCGATTTTGAAGTTCAGTAACTCGGCGGGTTTCTTGGTGGAGTGCATCTTCCACCGACTTGCGATCGCTAATATCCCGTCCCACACAATATATCGATTGTTCTTCGGGAACGGGAACAGCAGACCAAGAAATCCATTTATAAGACTCATCCTTGGCGCGGTAGCGATTTTCAAAAGTGATCGCCTCTTTTGAAGCCAGCATTTGCTTAGTTTTTTCTTCGGAAAGTTCCCGATCATCGGGATGAACCCAATCCAGAGAAAACTGACGAGAAAACTCATCTGGGTTGTACCCCAAAATATCAGTAATGGCTGGATTAACCCGTTTAAAGTAACCATCAAAAGAGGCGATCGCCATCAAATCAGCAGACACTTTAAAAAATTGTTCCAATTCCGCTTGCGCCTTTTGCCGCGCCGCAATTTCACTTTGCAGTTGTCGGTTAGCGCGGGTAAGCTCAGCAGTGCGCTGAGCGACTAAATTCTCAAGCTGTTCTTGGTATTTTCGCAAAGCCGCTTCAGACCGTTTGCGCTCGGTAATGTCAAGGACGATCGCTTGCATTCGGCCATCAGGCAGCATCTTGGCACTCAATTCCACCGGCAGTAAGGTATTATTTTTCCTGCGCAACCAATGTTCACTTCGGCGGGGTTTTCCCAACCTTAGCCCCTCCAATGGACTGGAAAATACCTCAATTTCAGGTTGACAGGCAATTGCCTTAAAATTCAGTTGTAAAAGTTCTTCGCGGGAATAGCCTAACATCTCGCAGGCCCGGGGATTTACATTTAGGTAATTTCCTTCTTCATCGATAATGAAAATGCCTTCCGAGGCTTGTTCCATTAACTGACGGTAATCCGTTTCTTGGTGATGAAGTTCCGCTTCTAACTGTCGTCGGGCTGTGATATCCGTATAGATACTAATAAATCCAACAATTTGATTGGATTCGTCCTCGATCGCATCGGCGCGGACGGCAATCTGTAAACAGTCACCCCCTTTCGACTTCATTTCCACTTCCCCTTGCCAGGAAGCCCCCGAGGAAACCGTCTCCAAGACTTGGCGACTCACCGCAGGGTCTTGATACAGCATCCCGGGACCTCCGGCAGCATTCATTTCTTCCCGGGTATAGCCAAATAGCTGAGTGCTGGCGGAATTTTGATAAATCCCATGTCCCGTCAAATCAGAGATGGCGATCGCATCCCCGGCACTATCTACGGCTTTGCGAATCCTCAGCAGTTCTGACTCATATCCTTTTCGCCCCGTTATATCTCGACCTTCCGCAATCAGTTGGGTGACCCTCCCCCCTTTGCCGAACAGGGGTCGAATTGAAAAATCCAGCCTTCGCAAGGGATAACACCGAGGGGTTTCATGTGGCGGTAACCTCGGGTCCGCAAGAGGGCGATCGCGGCGCGTTAAATAATAGAGGAAAATTAACAGAATTAAGCATTCCGCAAAGGCCAGGGCCGGTAGCATAGCTGGGCTTCCCAAAGCCTCATCTATAACATGGAGTTTGATTCCGTTTAAATTCCCTAGGTATGCATACCCGTAGAAAATGTCCGGTTCTAAGGCAAGAATTTGCTTTAAAAACTCCATAACCGATTCTTATCCCCATCCGTTAACTGATTCTTCAACATTAAATCTTATAATCTAATAGTTTTGCCTGAACTCCTGTAAATTTAATGATTCTTTTATATTCTTGCAAATTCCTCCCGTTAAAAGTTGAAAAACACGCAGAATATCCCTAGACCCACCCTTAAGAGCGCTGTCACCGCAGGATTATAAGGGGTAAACCCATTAATCCGAAGAAATACGGTAAGAAAGGCTACAAAAATTAACTCAAAATCCTAAGAGTTGCGGTTTACCAACCTGAAATGGCCGGATTGGGTGCGATCGCATCCCAAAGACTAAACCCCCAATTCTTCCTTTGAAAAACTACCTCTTGAATTCACCCATTCTCATATCCCAAAACCCCCGATTAAAAGATGGCAGAAAACTCAAGGAATCATGAACAGTCCCAAAATCCTCCAAAACATCCCCCGATCCCAACGCCAAAAATTAATCGGACTCGCCCCACTTCCACCTACCATTCCTCCAAGCTTTAGGGTATTGTGTTTAAAAGTCCTCTCTCTGATAGATAGAGCCTTCCATGACCGCAGTACAGCCAACCCCCAAGCACCAGAAATCCAAAGCCCTCAAACCCGGTAGCCGTCCTCCCGCGAAAGAATTGTGCAGCGAGTGTGGCCTTTGCGATACTTATTACATTCATTACGTTAAAGAAGCCTGCGCCTTTCTTAACCAACAAATCGCCACCCTTGAAGAAAGCGCCCACGGACTCAGCCGCAACTTAGATAACCCCGATGAAGTGTATTTTGGCGTTCATCAACAAATGATGGCAGCACGGAAGCAGGAACCCATCCCCGGTGCACAATGGACAGGAATTGTAAGCACGATCGCCTGTGAAATGCTCGATCGCGGCCTCGTTGAAGGGGTCGTTTGCGTTCAAAATACCCCCGAAGACCGATTTGGACCCATGCCAATCTTGGCACGCACCAAAGAAGAAATCCTCGCCGCCAAAGTCAATAAACCCACCCTCTCCCCCAATCTGTCCGTCCTCGAACAAGTGGAACAGTCCGGGATGAAACGCTTACTGGTGATTGGAGTCGGTTGTCAGATCCAGGCGCTGCGTGCGGTCCAAAAGGAACTGGGGTTAGAAAAACTGTACATTTTAGGGACACCCTGCGTTGATAACGTGTCCCGGGAAGGACTACAGAAATTTTTAGAAACCACCAGCAAATCCCCAGAAACCGTAGTGCATTACGAATTCATGCAGGATTTTCGGATTCATTTTAAACATGAAGACGGTTCTATAGAAAAAGTCCCATTTTTTGGGTTGAATACGAAAGAACTCAAAGATATCTTTGCACCCTCTTGTTTGAGTTGCTTTGATTATGTCAACTCTTTGGCTGATTTAGTGGTGGGATATATGGGTGCACCCTATGGTTGGCAGTGGATTGTCGTTCGCAATCAAACGGGACAAGAAATGCTCGATTTGGTCACGGAACAGTTGGAAACTCAGCCGGTGATGTCCCGAGGCGATCGCCGCGCCGCTGTCCAGCAAAGCATTCCTGCCTATGACAAAGCCGTGACCCTGCCCATGTGGGCCGCGAAACTGATGGGGGTGGCGATCGAAAGAATTGGTCCCAAAGGATTAGAATATGCTCGCTTCTCCATTGATTCCCACTTCACCCGCAACTATCTGTATGTCAAACGGAATTATCCAGAAAAATTAGAAGCTCATGTTCCCGAATTTGCCAAGCAGATTGTGAGTCAATATCAATTGCCAGAATCTTGAGATTCCCGGTTGCGGAGGCGATCGGCAGCTTTCCCCTAACTGCACCACCGATGCCTCCTCCCTCCCCTCCCCTGTGAACCCGCCTGTTTCAAAAAACTTTCCTAGAGCCGAACATTTAATATTTGTTCATGGAAATCCACAAATTCAAATATCCCCACTAGATTGCTCCGTTTCCGTGCAATCCAAATTGTTCTGAGCGGTTAGCACCCTTCTTCTCAAAAGCCCCCCTTAAAAACGCCAATTGCTTACGGGGATTCCTACGGATTTTGACAACAGCTCTATCAAAGACTGTAGGTATATTAAGACCCAATTTAGATCCACAATCTCCCTCAATTCAACGGGTTCCCCGGAGGGAAACCAGTAGAGCTAAATACCGGGGATTAGTCCTGAATGTCACGCTCCTGTGCCTCACCAGGCCGCTGTGTCTCTCTCTAGCCTAAGTATTAGACACATCTTTTAAGAGGCTTATTTAAGGCCAATTCAACAGACCCCCGGGGACTTGCATCAACATCAGAAATTGAAAACCCCAGTTAAAAAAGAGTTAATCTCCCATCAGATTTTCTCCTTTCGTAAAAGCAATCATCCCAAAAACCTATTTAAAAAATGAGTGGGGATCGGTCTAAAGAGTGAGGACACTACCCTAAAAACTTGACTACGCTTTATCTAATGATGATAAAAAAGACTTGTTATGAATATCGAAAAATTTGAAGCCCTTTACCGGGCAGGAACCAGAGATTTTTCCCATTGCGATTTATCTCAAGAGAAAGCCGCGTGGGTGAACATGAGCTACACTAATCTGACAGGTGCAGACTTGAGTCATAGTCAATTCTGCTCCGCTAGTCTTCAGGGTTCGACACTCATTGAAGCCAACTTAGAGCAAATCAAACTCAGAGCCGCTGATCTGCGCCGAACCGACTTGAGCCACGCTAACTTAAGGGGAGCCGACTTAAGTCGGGCTGATTTGATTGAAACTAACTTACGCAGCGCCAATCTAGAACAGGCTAATCTTAGTCCGGTGATATTTAGTCGAGTTATCCTCGCCCAAGCTAACTTGAGCCAAGCGAATCTCCAGGGACTGAACCTGAGCGGGATTAACCTGACTGGCGCGAACTTAGAAGGGGCAAATATCGCTGAGGTTGTCTTCCATAATGCCAATCTGTCTAGAGCCAATTTAAGGGGATTAGATCTGAGGCATACGGACCTCAGTGGTGCTAATCTTAGCTATGCAAATTTAACCCATACACAACTCACGGAAGCTATACTTTACGGAGCCAATTTGACCGGGGCGATTTTAACCTCTGCCCAGTTAGAGGGTGCCAAAATGAATGGATCCGTTTTAGATGGCGTTGATCTTAGCCCAGCGAACCTTCAGGATGGGGAGGTCAAATGGGTGGTTCTAACCAACACCACTCTCAAAAATACCGATTGTGCGGTGGCTTGTTGGCATCTGGCGAACCTGAGGCAAACAAATCTAATCGATGGCCACCGCTATCAAAGTGATCTAAAAGATGCGCTCATAGCCAAACATAATCATGTTGAATAGGAATAAAACTGGATGAAACAAAAACCACAACTCCCGATCATTGGTTGGCGGGAGTGGGTTTCCCTGCCAGAACTGGGAATCGAGAAAATTAAAGCCAAAATTGATACAGGTGCGCGTTCTTGTGCCATCCATGCCTTTGATATTGAAACGTTCAACCAGGAAGGAAAACATCTAGTTCGGTTCAAAGTGCATCCTTATCAACGGGATAGCATTCAAACCGTTTCTACCGTTTCCCCTTTAGTCGATGCAAGACAGGTTCGCAATTCTGGCGGTCATGCTGAGGTAAGATTGGTCATTCTCACCCCGCTCGAAATTTTAGGTTACCAATGGCCAATCGAACTCACCCTAACCAATCGGGATGTTATGGGATTTCGGATGTTGCTGGGGCGTCAGGCATTGCGGCGTCGCTTTTTAGTCGATCCAGGAAAGTCTTTTTTACTCAGGGATTTTCATAAAAAAAGTTTTCCATTAGAGGTTTGGCAGAATTGTAAAACCCCCCCTTTTTAAGGGGGGTTGGGGGGAGCGCTGATAGAAAATTTGATTTTTTGGAGTTCCCTAAGTCATAAATCAAAGAAAAATTCCTTCCCCCAGTCCGGATAGAATCTCCGGGAACCCAATGCCCTGAGCAAGAGCTAATTCAAATTGGGCTGTTATCAGCCCAATTTACTATTAAGTGCCTAGGTTTTTATTCCCTAGCCTAGCTTTTAATATTCAGTTTTTTAGAGAACTCCCTCTAAATTCTTCTAATTATAAAATTAATACCCTGGACTGTCTGGCTGGGGATGAGGAGTAGGGAGAAAGATCTTCCCCTTGCTGAGATGGAGTGGGACAATTCCTCCAAGATTGGGTAGAGATTGTAGAATAATAAGGAGCCAAACTTTTAGGATTAATTCCTTGGTCTAATTCGGAGCGAAACCAGGCGGGCCTGATAAGGTCATAATCAAACCCTTTCAGACAGGTGAGAAATGCGCGTTTGATGAACTGGCCTAAAAGAGTTTAAGGGGGGATTTTTTAACAAAATTTTAAGATATTTATAAAAGGAGGCGAGGATTGACAAGGGCTTAAAATCAGGTAAAATTAATAAAAATTTGAGCAGACTCTTCTCCTTAAAACTCCTTTAAGGGGTAACTAATATAAGTCGATCAGTCAAATGAAAATCAACTACCCAAGGGTGGATTGTGGCTAAAGCCCAAGTCTTGGGCTAGATTTTGGGTGTGTTCCCAAGGTTTACAGAAGTATCGCCCATCTTTATTTGAATTCGGGGAGACTTTCCACTTGGACTTCTTCCCCCTAGGGTAGATTGAGGCAGCTTAAGATCAGAGCATCAAAATAGAGGACTATGAAAATCGCGATTTTGTCGCAAAAGGCTTCGCTTTACTCTACCCGACGACTCAAAGAAGCGGGTGAACAACGAGGCCATCACATGAAGGTGATTGATTACCTGCGCTGTTATATGAATATCGCCTCTCATCGGCCAACGGTGGTGTATCAGCAGAAACAGTTAGAAGACTTTGATGCCATCATTCCCCGGATCGGGGCCTCAAAAACTTTCTATGGAACGGCGGTGGTGCGCCAGTTTGAGATGATGGGAGTGTTTACGGCTAATGAGTCCCAGGCGATTTCGCGATCGCGCGATAAACTGCGCTGCTTGCAATTGCTTGCTCGCGAAGGGATCGGACTGCCAGTCACAGGTTTTGCCAATTCCACCAAAGACATTGAAGGGTTAATTGAAATTGTCGGGGGTGCACCTCTAGTGATTAAACTGCTCGAAGGGACGCAAGGGATTGGGGTGGTCCTGGCGGAAACCACCCAAGCCGCTAAGTCAGTGATTGAAGCGTTTCGGGGTTTGGATGCAAATATTTTGGTTCAAGAATTTATTAAAGAAGCTGAGGGTGCTGATATCCGCTGTTTTGTGGTGGGAGATAAGGTAGTCGCCTCGATGAAACGTCAGGGTGAACCGGGGGAATTTCGCTCTAATCTGCACCGGGGAGGCACGGCGAAAAAAATCAAGCTGACTCCAGAGGAACGCTCAACGGCGGTAAGAGCAGCGAAGACGATGGGGTTAAAGGTGGCGGGAGTGGATATCTTGCGCTCAAATCATGGTCCGGTGGTGATTGAGGTGAATTCCTCACCGGGTTTGGAGGGGATTGAGGCGGCATCTAATGTGGATGTAGCGAGCAAGATTATCGAGTTTATTGAGAAAAATTCAGCCCCGAAAAAAACGCGCGATCGCATTCCATACTAATCACAACTGAGCCGACTCCAAGCCATTTCTACCCACTCCCTGACCCATCTGGGTTGGACTCAGGGCCAAAGCATTGTAAATTAGAAGACATTCACAGATTCCCGTCAATGGTCAGCGACCTGTACCGCGAAAGTTAAACTCTATGTCCGGAGTCATTCAAATCGGCAATGCCACCATCCCACCGGGAGAAAAAAGGCGCTTAGAATTGCCGGTTGCGCGACTGCCGACGCAAACGATGCTAGGATTGCCCGTCACGGTCATCAATGGCACGCGATCGGGGCCTCGACTCTGGTTGAGCGCGGCAATTCACGGAGATGAAATTAATGGGGTGGAAATTATTCGGCAAGTGCTGCATCAAATTTCCCCTCGTCAACTCTGTGGAAGCATCATCGCGGTCCCGATTGTTAATGTGTTTGGGTTTATTGAACAGTCGCGCTACTTGCCCGATCGCCGAGACTTAAACCGCTCTTTTCCCGGTTCAGCGCGAGGTTCATTAGCCTCTCGATTGGCGCATCTGTTCATGAAAGAAGTGGTGATGCGATGTACTCATGGGATTGATTTACATACGGCTTCCCATCATCGAATTAATTTGCCTCAAATTCGGGCCAATCTGGGCGATCGCGAAACCTATCGCTGTGCTCAGGCATTTGGCGCACCCCTGATGATTCATGCCACGACTCGGGATGGTTCCTTGCGACAAGCTGCAACTCAGTTGGGGATTCCCGTTTTGCTCTATGAAAGTGGAGAAGCGCTGCGATTTGATGCGGAGGCGATCGCGGTGGGAACTCGGGGAATTATGCAAGTAATGGCAATGCTGGGGATGATTTCGGATTTTGCACCCTCCCCATTCCCTCCTTCTTTAGAAGTAAAAAAAACCCAATGGGTGCGATCGCCCTCTAGTGGAATTCTGCACTTAGAAGTAGGACTCGGCCAATCTATCTCTAAAAAACAACGCTTAGGAATTATCTGTGATGCCTTCGGTGACCAGACGATGAAAGTTTATGCCCCCTTTGATGGGGTGATCATTGGTCATACCCAAAACCCCTTAGTTAACCAAGGAGATGCGATTTTAAACCTCGCTGCCATTGAACCCTAAACCCTAGTCGTTTTCTGGGTGTAGTAATCACGGATTATTTCCAAACTCCCCTATCCAGTTTAAAGGATGAAAGCATTTGCTCCCCTAACGGTTTCATACCCTTGAGGCTAATTGTAACGATTTATTTACAAAACTTTATCTTTTTTATAAAAATAATTGCCAGTCCTCAAAAAATATCCGGTAAGATTAAGTAAAGTTTGTGAAAATCCACTTAAATTAACAACCGGATAGAATATTGAGTACGCCTTTTTGGATACTACCTATGAAAATCCAAACGGGAGATTGTTTAATTTCCAGGGATGGCCGCTACTATCGGGTCATTGATTGTTGTGGCGAGTTTATCTCTTTGATGCCACTTCAGGGCTATACGGTGTTTACCTGCCGTCAAAGTTACTTGGAATCCTCGTTTGGCTTCGTTGAAACGCAACTTGTGGTTGCGTGAACCAAGAGGGCCTTTGCCCTCTTTAGTTCCGGTGACCAGAAGTAGAGCTAGTAGAATAGCAGCCGGAAGCATTAATAAGTAGGAAAGCCGGTTAAGCCGGACCCACCGCTGCGACTGCCGCTTCTAGGGCGATCGCCACATGAGTCCAATGGGTTCCTCCCTGGCAAAACACAATATAAGGCTCCCGCAACGGACCATCGGCAGACAACTCCGAGGTACTGCCATCAATAAAACTCCCCCCTGCCATCACCAACTGACTCTCATACCCAGGCATCGGTGCAGGCACCGGATCCAAATAGGACCCGATGGGGGAATATTTCTGAATGGCACGGCAAAACGCAATCAGTTTTTCTGGTGAACCCAACTGAATACCCTGAATCACATCTCGCCTCGGTGCAGTGGGGGCGGGGTTTACCGGATATCCCAGGAGATCGAAGACATAAGCGGTTAAATGATTTCCTTTCATCGCCTCTCCCACCATTTGCGGTGCGAGAAACAACCCCTGAAAGAGTAGCCGATTGCGATCGAACGTCGCCCCCCCACTACTGCCAATTCCTGGTGCAGTGAGGCGACAGGTGGCTGCTTCGACTAAATCCGCACGCCCTGCCACATAACCCCCACCCTCAACAATCGTCCCCCCGGGATTTTTAATCAAGGAACCGGCAATTAAATCCGCCCCCACTGCCGGGGGTTCGCGATCTTCGATAAATTCGCCGTAGCAGTTATCCACAAAACAAATCGTCTCGGGATTTTGCTCCTTGACGAAATGAATAATTTTTTCAATATCCGCAATGGAAAGACTGGGACGCCAGGAGTAGCCACAAGAGCGCTGGATCGACACCAAACGAGTCTTTTTAGTGACTGCACTTTGGAGTGCTACCCAATCTATTTCCCCCCTGGGGGTTAATTCCAATTGGCGATACCTCACCCCAAATTCCATCAGGGAACCTTGACCCGTCCCTCGTAACCCAATCACTTCCTCTAAGGTATCGTAGGGAGCGCCCGCCACTGCTAACATTTCATCTCCGGGACGCAGTACCCCAAAGAGGGCGCAAGCGATCGCATGAGTCCCCGAAACAAACTGCACCCGTACAGTCGCAGCTTCAGCACCCATCACCTCAGCAAAAATTTGATCCAGGGTCTGACGCCCTAAATCATCATGACCATATCCCGTCACCCCGGCAAAATGGTGAACCCCTACGCGGTGACGGCGATAAGCCCCGAGGACCCGCTCTAGGTTTTTCTTGACCTGAGCATCAATTTGACAAAACAGAGGGTAGAGAGCAGTTTCTGCTTCTTGTAGCCATTGAGAGCGATCCATCAAAACCTCGTATGAAATGTTACAGTTAGTTAAGGGAAAAATTGCCCTGATGTAAAATAATCTCAGCCAATCGAGGGTTTTGCCTGCCTTGGGCGTTCTGACGGACTCTTACCCGGAGTCGAGGCGATCGCGCTGTAGGGCAAAAAGACTAGACCTCACGCTTGCGGAGGCGATGGTGCCATTGCAACATCCCACAGCAGATTTTGGCAGAAAAATTTGTAATAAGGTCACAATAAGGTCACAGATGACGATTGTCAGTTCAACACAAGAAACACAAGAAACAATAGGGCAAGATCTATCCCAGATGCGGCCTGACTGGCCGGTTATCATCTTCATGATTGCAATTCATGCTTTTGCCCTGTTCGCATTCCTGCCGAGCACCTTTAGTTGGGCGGCAGTGGGGTTAGCGGTCTTCTTCCACTGGGTAACCGGGGGTCTGGGAGTCACCCTGGGATTTCATCGATTAGTGACTCATCGGAGCTTTACCGCACCCAAGTGGTTAGAGTATTTTCTAATCTTTTGCGGCACCCTAAGCTGTCAAGGGAGTCCGATCGATTGGGTTGGACTGCATCGTGCACATCATCTCCACTCGGATAATACCGCTGATCCCCATGACTCCAATCAGGGGTTCTGGTGGAGCCACATGGGTTGGCTATTCTATCATTCTCCCGCCGAAGCTGAAATCCCTCGCTTAACAAAAGATATTGCCGACGATCCGTTTTATCAGTTTTGCGACAAGTTTTTACTTCCGATTCAAATTGCTTTAGGAATTAGTTTCTACTTTTTAGGAGAAGCCATTTCCCCGGGACTCGGTTGGTCCTTCGTGGTTTGGGGAATTTTTGTCCGCCTGGTGGTGGTGTTTCACTGCACCTGGTTTGTGAACAGCGCTACTCATAAGTTTGGCTATCGCACCTACGAGAGTGAAGATCGCTCCACGAACTGCTGGTGGGTTGCGTTAGTCACTTATGGCGAAGGTTGGCACAATAATCACCATGCCTATCAATATTCTGCCCGACATGGAATGCAGTGGTGGGAAATTGATTTTACTTGGATGACGATTCAATTTTTACAAGCCCTTGGCCTTGCTAAGAACGTCAAGTTAGTTGGGAAATAACCGCTGAAGTTTAAACCGGCAAAACTCGGATTGGTTTGAGAAAATAAAAAGTGGGGAGGATGGATTTAAGCCATCCTCCCCATTTTTAATAGACTTTTTGCAGAATAGCGGAGTGATCCCCCCAAACCCCCCTTAACAAGGGGGGCTTAAAGATTTATTGCTATGGCTTCCCTGGTGAGACAAACATAACATTGATTACTCTGGCCTCCCCCATGTTAAGGGGGACGGGAGGGGGATCTCCTGGAGGGAAAGGGGTGTCCATCGGTTATTTGGCAAGAGGTCTAATGAATCCGGGATTGGAAGGTTTAGACCTGACCTTTGCCTTGAATAATATGTTTGACGGTGGTTAAGCTTTCCATGCCAATTAAGCCTCGGCGATGGCCTTTTTGGTTGGACATTCCCAGAAAAATTGCATCTCCTTGTTTGGGATAGCGGTAAAAGCGAGGGGAAGCGTTGATGTAGGTTGAGGCGCTGTTGACTCCTCCCCCAAATTGAGAGCTTTCCAGATAGGATTCGGTGACGATACAATCGGCATGACCGCTACTGTATTGATTGATCCAGGCGATCGCCGCTGCCAGATTATCGACCATTTTAAAGGCAACGGTTTTGGTTAAATAGGCAGAAGACCATTCCGATTCTTCTACTTTTTTTAACTCGGGAAATTCTTCGCTGAGAATCTCATCCACCCGAACTTCAAACCCTTTATCCTGCAAACTGTTAAACAACATTGCCAGGGAAGAGGGTTTTTGATTGCGATGAATCAGCACTTTTTCAATAGCATTGACCGGATCCGGTTCACTTTGGTGGGAGTCTTGAATCATCCATCGCGCCAAATCCATACTGCCGCTGGGGGACCAATAGAGGTAACAGTTTCCCATGCCGGATTTGAGTACGGGGACTGTGGCTTGGCGAATCACTTGCTGGACGAGACTAGGCCGACCATAGGGGATGACTAAATTGATGTATTTATCTTGGCGGACTAAATCGCGGGTGGAAACCCCCATTTCTGCCGGAATCATTTCCAGACAGCCTTCAGGCATATCCGCTTTGAAGAGAGATCGTTGCAAGGCATCAGCGATCGCAGCATTGGAGTGAGCTGCATACATTCCCCCCTTGAGAATCAGACAATTCCCAGTTTTGATGCACAAACCGGCGGCGATCGCCCCTAAATCGGGTAACGCTTCATAGACTAAACTGATCACCCCTAAAGGCATCAACTGGCAGTAGGATTGTGACCCCTCCACTTGGTAGGAGGCATTCATCACCCGGCGCATCGGATCGGCCAACTCCGCCAAGCGTTGCAGAATTTGGACCGTCGTCTGGATCCGTTCTGGCGTCAACTTCAGCCATTCCAGTATCAAATCAGGCACGGCCATTTCCCGGGAGGCTTCCAAATCAAGGGTATTGGCTTCTAAAATCTCATCCGAGGCTTCCTTAAGAGATTTTGCCATCCCCTCCAAAGCACGGGTTCGTTGTTGGCTTGAAGTCTGCGCCATTATCAAAGAAGCTTGATAGACGCTCTCCACGACTGCCATCGCATCAGGATCAGGGGGAAAAGTAGAATCTGTTGTCATCGAGCTCATCTATCGCCTGTAAGCCAACCAAACCATTAAGGCTGGCAAGGTTGCCAGCAACACCGCTAAAATGACCCAAGGAATCACGCTTGGGCCTAGGGGTAAACCCAAAGCGTAGGGTAACCAGAATACCACTAGGCCGATGACAATCACGAGGGACATGGGTAAGTAGCTCTCCCGTAGACGGGTATTGGTTACACACCATTGATTGCCGTTCCAGTTCCAACACCGTTTATAGGGGGAATTGGTGGGGAGTTGCTCGATCCCCTGTCCATCTTCGGTGACCACAAAAATATTTTGACACCGATCGCACCCCAACGCTTCCGTGAGGGTGATCGGGACCAACCGTCCCCGCCGCCTACAGGGACAGGGGTACTCTGCATTGAGGTCGATCTTTTGGGATTTTTGAGATGGCACAGGCGCTAATCCATAAAAATTCCACGACTTTACAACATAGACTTGCCAATCTCTGCGATCGATTATCCTCGGCGATCGCCTGGAAATTTGGACAGCTTATGATAAGAGCTTAATGCTCCATTTTTGTGGCTTATATTCCAGGAATGATTGTAGCATTCGGGAGTTTTAATCGGGTTGACCGTAGTATGCCCGGATCTTAACATCGTTTTTTGACTTGAGCCGGTGCCCAGCTAACCACCCTAACTCAAGCTTTAAACTAGAGCATAACAACTGCAATCCGGATTTTCAAACAGACTGCGGCTCCCAAAACCTGTTTTGGCTGCGATAATTGATTTAGGCTTTTAAAAGCGGGTAACGCGATTCGAACGCGCGACATTCACCTTGGCAAGGTGACGCTCTACCACTGAGCTATACCCGCAAATCTTTGACTTTATTAGTATGGCAGAGTCACCAGGGTTTGTCAAGGCGATCGCTCAAAATTTTTTGAGCGTCGCTCAAATCCCTGAAATGACTGGCCCGCAAGCCTTAGACCTGTTCTGCATCCGCAGAAACCTGGGCCGACCGAGGTTGTGTTAATGCAGAAGCTGGTAAAGAGCGATCGCCACCGCCTAGGGCCACCGCATGAGAGGCCGTCCCTTCCCCGGGACCTACCTGATTTAAGCGCCGCATTAAACTGGCCATTTCTAGGGCATTCATCCCATAGTCCCAGCCCTTATTACTCTTCACCCCGGCCCGTTCTAGGGCTTGCTGCATCGTATCTGCCGTAATAATGCCAAAAATCACCGGCACTCCCGTCTGATATCCAGCCGCTGCAATCCCTTTCGAGACCTCGGCTGCCACATAATCAAAATGAGGCGTTTGACCTCGGATGACTGCACCTAAGCAAATCACAGCATCATAACGTCCCGACAGCGCCAGTTGACGCGCCACAATCGGCACCTCAAAACTCCCGGGAATCCACACATAATCCACCTGAGTCCCCTGGGGGTCTACATCCACACCGTGACGCTTGAGAGCATCTTCACAGCCCTGTAACAGTTTGCCTACAATCAAATCATTGAAGCGACTGATCACGATCGCAAACCGCAAGCCTTCAGTCTGGGTAAACGTTCCCTCAAAAACGGCCATATTAGTTTTAGGTCTAATTGATTATCGATAAAGTTGTGGGGGTAAGCGTTTAGGCTCCCCCTTTGCAATAGGCGATCGGGAATCGAAAGGACAAAAGACCATCGGAATCTCACCGATCGCCCATTGAACCTTTCGATCTCTACTCCCAATAGCAGGGTGCTTATACCACCAAAAAGTTTAAAACTCCCACCAGAATCACCAGAGCAAACCAAACACCCGAACCAATGAACAGCAGGGGTTTAGATTGATCCCAGTTTTGGGGAGAGGCATAAGCGACAGGGACGCCCACGACCATCACAAAAGACAAGAAAACCAGAGCGGCAAGAGCCAGTTGAAAAATAATTGTCATTTTTTTTTCTTCCTTTGACAGCAGTGGTCTAGTAATCAGGGTTTGAACTAGAGCAAACATCGGTTAATTAATTGCTCTGATTCTTAACCTACCAAAAAATGACCCACTGATACATTTACGCGACAAAAGTCCTGCTATTGCTGAACAATGCAGCGATGGCACTATCACCATTGAAGGTAACAGAGGCGTTATCCCGCAAAGCTTTTAGAAAGATTCCATGCATCGCTTGATGGTTTAAGGTCGATGAGGATGATTCGACTCGTCCCCTCTTAGGCTCAAGAATCCACACCAACCTCGGCAACCAAGCGAAGAAGTCTCAAAGGTAGGGCGGAAAAATCATGATGAGGGCGCGAGTGGCGGATCCATTTTCAACTCTTGTCGGGTATTATACCCGATTATCCGCAGAGGCCCAGCACATATAGGATTAAATCCTTACTCTCATAGAGGGGATAGAAGCTTTATTGTTAGGGAGGATGGGGGGATTGGTCGTTGGTCGTTGGTCATTGGTCATGGGTTGATGGGGGAGATATGGAGGATAGGGTCCATGTTTGTAGTAACGACTGAAGTCGTTACCGCGTTACGAAAGCGTAAGGCCAAGTAACGCCCTCAGCGATAGCTCGTCCTCCAGTTCCGCAGCAGCCGCTAGACCCTCGGATTGCTCGTGTTATGGCATCCGCCATAACACGAGAGCAACGACAGCAAGTCGTTACTACAAACATGGACCCCATCAACCAAGGACATAAGACCAAGGACAAATGACAAATGACAAGAAAAATGGACATTATTTTGTGTCATACCACAGCAGATTTTGATACCTTGGGGGCTGCGGTGGGACTGACGCGGTTATCCCCAGGAAGTCGAATTGTACTGACTGGAGGCTCTCATCCGGGAGTGCGGCAATTTTTGGCCTTACATCGCGATGAGTATCCCTTGATTGAACGGCGATCAGTGAATCCCGATCGCATTCGTTCGGTGACAGTGGTGGATACCCAACAGCGCGATCGCCTGGGTAAAGCAGCAGAATGGTTAGACTTGCCGGTCCCGATTTCGGTGTGGGATCATCACCCTCATACTCAGTGTGATATCCGGGCTACAGAGACCCATATTGAAGCCCTAGGAGCCACGACGACTGTGATCGTAGAACAGCTTCGCCTGGGGTTAGACCCTCATCCAAACGGGCCAGTCTTGAATGTGGCGGAAGCAACAGTTATGGCCCTGGGCATTCATGTGGATACGGGGTCCTTAACCTTTGACCATACGACTCCACGAGATGCGATCGCCTTAGCTTGGTTAATGGAACAAGGCGCTTCCTTATCGGTGATTGCTGAATATATCGAACCGGGATTATCTCCCCGCCTCCAGGACCTGCTCACCACCGCATTAGACACCCTGCACACCGAAAAAATCCAGGGTCATCCCGTTTCTACAGTGCTGTTAGAGACCCCCGAATACATTGCGGGATTATCCAGTGTGGCGGCGCAAATCATGGAGATTACCGACACCGAGGCACTGCTGTTGGGAAATCGCTATCCCATTAAAGGCTCAAATGAACATCGGCTGGTTGTGATTGGGCGATCGCGCATTTCTGGAACCAATCTCCAAACCTTATTGAACCCTTGGGGGGGTGGGGGACATCCCCGTGCCAGTTCCGTTAGTTTGCGCCTCACGGACCCCAGGGTTACCTTTCAGGAAATCCTCGAAGAATTTAAAAAACAGATTCCTCATCAACCTGTCGCCAGAGAATTGATGTCCTCTCCCGTCCGGACCATTCGACCCGAGACTACCATTCATGAAGCTCAACGGATTCTATTGCGGTACGGACATTCGGGGTTATCCGTGGTCAATGAAGCGGGAACCCTGGTGGGGGTGATTTGTCGCCGGGACCTGGATATTGCCCTCCATCATGGATTGGGTCATGCGCCAGTCAAAGGCTACATGAGTAGCAATGTTAGAACGATCGCCCCTGATACGCCCTTACCTGAGATTGAGGACCTGATGGTTACCTTTGATATCGGGCGATTGCCGGTGTTGTTTCAGGACTCCTTACAAGGCATTGTTACCCGCACCGATGTGTTGCGACAACTGCACCAGGATAGTGAGATCGGCTCTAAGAGCAATTTAACCAGTGGAAGTCCGCCCTATTGTCCCTTACCTCGGGAAGTCGCCTCCCTCCTGAGTAGTCGCCTCGCGCTGCAACTGGTGACCCTCCTCAATCGGGCGGCCCACCTGGCGGAAGAACGGGGTTGGCATCTCTATCTCGTTGGTGGAGCCGTGCGGGACATCCTTTGGGCAATTTATCACCAAGAGGGGAGTTCGGGGTTTAGATCCCCAGGGGAACAGGAGGGTTTGAAAGAAGGCGATCGCGCACCCCTGCTACTGACGGATATTGATTTAGTGGTGGATGGATTTGATTCCCGTGCCGATGATGCTGCCGGGGTCGAACTGGCGGAACAACTCCAAAAACTCTATCCCACGGCTCGTTTAGATATTCACGGTCAATTCCAAACCGCTGCCTTGCTGTGGCATAAAGACCCGGAGTTAGATTCTTTGTGGGTTGATATTGCCACAGCGCGGACGGAATTTTATCCCTATCCAGCAGCGAATCCCGAAGTGGAAGCGTCTTCCATTCGGCAAGACCTCTACCGCAGAGATTTTACCTTGAATGCCCTAGCTGTGAGGCTCACCGGGCCCAATCGTCGGGGAGAAATTTTGGATTTTTTTGGGGGATGGTTAGATTTGCAGGCGGGACAGATTCGGGTGTTACACGCCAATAGTTTTATTGAAGACCCGACGCGGATTTATCGGGCGGTGCGGTTTGCCGTGCGGTTAGGATTTGAGATTGAAGCGCAGACTCAAGGGTATATTCGGCTGGCGATGGAGAGTGGGGTTTATTTGCGATCGCCTGAGTTAACTCGTCGCGTACCCGCATTGGAAACCCGACTGAAAAATGAACTGAAATATATTTTACAAGCCCCCTACTGGCAACGAGCTTTGCAATTATTAGATTCCTTTGATGCTTTACGCTGCATCCATCCCAGCTTAAAATTAGACCGGGATTTATGGCAGCAATTGCGATCGGTCGATCGCTGGATTCGTCAAATTCAGGGTACGGTGAAGGGAGCTGAATCACCGCTCAAGACCCTTCCCGAATCCTGGCAGATTCGCTTAGAACTGCTGATTGCTCATTTAGAGCCGCAATGGAGGGGGGAGGTGGCCCAAAATTTGCAAATGAGTAGCGATAGCATTGAGCGCTTAAAACAGTTGGCAACGGCAGCGATCGCAATCATGCCGGTGAGGGAGACTTCCCGACCCAGCGAGGTAGTCCGATTGTTAAGCCCTTATGACCGGACGTTGTTGATGGCGATCGCCGTCATGAGTCCCAAAGCACTCAGGCGGAGAATTTGGCAATATATCCATCACTGGATGAATGTCAAACCGTTACTCAACGGCAACGACCTGAAAGCCCTCGGTTACCAACCCGGACCCCAGTTTAAGACCATTTTAGACCGCCTGCTTGCGGCCACCCTAGACGGGGAAATCCAAAACCGCACTGATGCTGAGGCTTATCTAGGCCAATATTTTCCCCGCGACTCCATTCAACAGCCCTAGGGAATTTTCAATTCAGGCAGTCAAAAGGGTTCGGTTTTGGGAAGATTTTTAGATACAACTTTCCTTGCTAACTCTCTACCACTAAACCAATATGGATGCGAATGAACTGCTGAAGCGGTATGCAGCAGGAGAAAGGGATTTTCGGGGTGCCTACTTAGTCCGTGCTGACTTGATGTTTGCTGAACTGAGTCTGGCGGATTTATATGATGCCGATCTCAGTTGTGCTGACCTGTTTGAGGCCAAACTCAGTGGCATCAAACTCAGTGGAGCTAATTTAGAAAATGCTCACCTGAGCCGTGCGGACTTAAGTAACGGCAAGCTCTTTGGAGCTAAATTAAGCTATGCCGACCTCAGTCGGGCCGATTTGTTTCGGGCCGATTTATTTCGAGCCGAGCTCAGCGATGCGGACCTTCATCGCGCTAATCTCACGCGCGCCGACCTCAGTGGAGCCAATCTGACTCGGGCTAATTTGAATGAAGCCACCTTAAGTCAAGCTAATTTAAGCGATAGTAATCTTTCTTTTGCCAGCCTGAATAATGCCAAGTTGAATGGGGCTAAATTAAATGGGGCCAATTTAAGTGAAGCGCGACTGTTTGATAGTGACCTCACCGGGGCCAAATTAGAAAAAGCCGACCTTAGAAATGCCGAACTATTCGCGGCTAAATTAATCGAAGCCAATTTAGTAGAAGCCGATTTACGCAATGCCAAATTTAGCGAAGCCAATTTGAGCAAAGCCAAGCTAGATGGAACCAACCTGTCGGGGAGCAATCTGAGTCGCACCAACCTCAGTGAAGCCAGTTTGAGTGAAGCCAATTTGACCGAAGCGAACCTCAGTGAAGCAACCTTACGGAAAGCGAACCTCACCGGGGTCAAATTGTGCGATGCTAATCTCAGTCGGGCTAACCTCAGTGAAGCGAATTTAGTCGGAGCGGATCTCTCAAGTCCCAAGAAAGAGCCGATCGCCGAGCGGTCCTTGTCCCTGAAAAACAAAAAGTCGGTCATGCTAGGTCGCGATCCCAGCGTCTCTTTACAGATTTATTCCCCCTTTGTCTCTCGTCGTCATGCTTCCATCGACATCGAAGACAACGGACAATATATCATCCGTGACCACAACAGCACGAATGGGGTTTTTGTCAATGACCAGCAGATCGAGGAATCAATGGTTTTACCCGATGGGGCCAGAATTCGTATTGGACCTTTTCTGTTAATTCTCAACGGGGATGAACTGGAGTTGCAGGATGAGCAAAACCGGCAACCTACTTCCTTGAGTGAGGCTGATTTAAGTCAGGCGGACTTGCGAAATGCTAATCTGACTGGGGCTAATTTCTATCGGGCTAACCTCAAAGGTGCTAACCTTTATGGCGCGAACCTCACGGGCAGCAATCTGAGCCATACCAACCTTTCGGGCGCTACAATGCCAGATGGGTCAATTCATCCCTAGGCGATCGCTACAGTGATCCCAACAACTGGCGAGGGTTTGAACCTCTACAGCCTGCCTAGAGGGTTGAAACCGTTTGCAATCCGGAGGACCAGCAACCGGGTTTCTCTCCGACAGAAAGCTGCTAATTGCTACAAATTTTGTCAAGAAGCCCGGTTTCTCAGGGTTCCTGTGCCGAGTTGCTAGATAGCTGTGACTTGCCAATATTTGCTAGAGTATTTCATCTGGAGTTAGTCTCCCCCTGAATGCGCATCCTTACCGAAACTTCTACTTCTAATTTCTAAAATGCTAAGAGCCGGAATTGTCGGACTCCCCAATGTGGGAAAATCTACTTTATTTAATGCCTTAGTTGCGAATGCTAAAGCGCAAGCGGCTAACTTCCCCTTCTGCACCATCGAACCCAATGTGGGGGTCGTGGCAGTGCCAGATGAGCGGTTAACGATGTTGGCAAAACTCTCAAAATCCGAGCAAATCGTCCCTACCCGCATCGAATTTGTGGATATTGCCGGGTTAGTCAAAGGGGCCAGCAAAGGTGAGGGCCTGGGCAACCAGTTTTTATCTCATATTCGGCAAGTAGACGCGATCGTGCAGGTGGTGCGTTGTTTTGACGATGAAAATATTATTCACGTCGCCGGTTCTGTCGATCCCGTCCGGGATATCGAAATCATTAATTTAGAACTGGCATTAGCTGATTTAGCCCAAATTGAGCGGCGCATGGATCGCACCCGCAAATTAGCGCGCAGCAGTAAAGAAGGCCAACTCGAAATGGCTGCTTTAGAAAAATTAGCCGCCGCCTTGAATGAAGGCAAACAAGCCCGTCAAGTGTCTTTAACGGCGGAGGAAGCTGAATCCATTGAGCAGCTTGAGCTACTCACAAGTAAGCCGATTATTTATGCAGCGAATGTCTCGGAAGATGACTTAGCTACGGGCAATCAATGGGTGGAAAAGGTTCGAGAAATTGCCTCGATAGAAAATGCTAAGGTGGTGATTATTTCGGCTCAGGTTGAATCAGAACTGGTGGAACTTCCGGAAGAGGAACGGGGCGATTTTCTCGCTTCTTTGGGTGTGGAAGAAGGCGGATTAAAGTCTTTGATTGCCGCGACTTATCAATTGTTGGGGTTACGCACATTTCTCACTACGGGACCGAAAGAAACCCGGGCTTGGACCATTCGCGAAGGGATGTTAGCACCTCAAGCCGCAGGGGTGATTCATACAGATTTTGAGCGGGGTTTCATTCGGGCTGAAACCGTTGCCTATCAGGATTTGGTGACTACAGGTTCGATGAATGCGGCGAAGGAAAAGGGTTTGATTCGCAGTGAAGGAAAAGAGTATGTGGTTCAAGAAGGGGATGTGATGCTGTTCCGGTTTAATGTTTAAGCTGGAAGGGGTGGAGAAATCTCGAAGAGGAATGGGGTTAGGGGAAGCCACCTTACCCGGGCGATCGCTATCTTAGTTCACGTCCCAATATTATAGTTTCCCCTGACTCCGCTGAAGGGGTACTGCATCGCTGTACCCCAAGGGATTTACTCCATTTTGAAATAATCTTTAGCCGCTTGCTCCGTATCATTTCCCAATCGAGTAATGAGATACTCGCTATAAGCGCTATTATTTAAAGGAAAACTGGAATTTTCTAAAATAAACTCAGGAAATATCGCTGGTAAATCAGAGGTTCCTTCTTTGCCTTGGCGAGGAATTGTATGATTAACAATTCGATATCCCTGAGAATTTTTATTGAAAATCAGTGCTACGGGAAAACTACCCCCTCGCTTCTGGAAGAGTTGATTGTTTTCCACATCATATTCATGACAGACCACCCACAAATATTGGTGAATGTTTCGTTTCTTTGCTTCCATTCCATAGACCTGGTACGCGCAAAAGGTACGATTCACCAAGGCATCTACTCCGACGATATCTTTGATAAAGCGGGAGTTTTCCATGTACTCAGCAGTGGCTTGTTCAATGTTAAAGGAACTGTGGGAGTTGAGGCCAGGATCTCGACTGTCGCATCCCCCCAGCATCAAGGCAGCCGGGAGGAGTGGCACACCGATAAACCATTGGAAGAATAAGGACAGTGTACGCATTGCTATAAGGTAAAGTTTATAGATAGAGTTTTGCCTGCATTGTCTTAGGGGTATGACTGTAGCAAGCGTGTCCTTTAAGATTCGGTTAGACTGTGACTGATTCTAGACAAATCTTTCCCCTACAGATGTAATAGTTTATACTCAAAAGAGGTAAGTTTTTAATAAAGAAGATTAAAAAATATTAAAATTTTACTTGTCCAGGGATAATTGGGATAAATTTCTCATAAACCTATCCGAAGATGAGGAAGCTGGCGGGGTGATGAGGGAGAATGCCGCAACAGGCGATCGCACCGGGAACGAGTGCTGTCAGGGAGTCCATCCCTTTAGGCGGTAATCTGGGCCAGAAGGTGGAAACCGCTGGGGGAACTGGACGGCTTTAGGGAGTGGTAAGAAGCTTTAGGGATTTTTAAAACAGGATAAAACGGATAAAACGATCCGTTCAGGAATTTTTTAGGGAATTTTTAGGAAATTGAAAGGGGAAGGGGCCAGGGATAGAAAGTAGTAATAATTTAGCCGCCTTGGACTAGGATCACTTTCCTGGGGATAGGTTTTCAGAGGGGATCTAGGAGCACAGCAGGGGGAGAGTAGACTTGCTCAGGAAGAGAGAGTCCAGTTCCTTGAGGCCAAATTGGCGAGCGATCGCCCTAAATTTAAAGCAATTAACGGATATAAATTGGGAATAATAGAGGGGCGTTTATTGAAGGAAAAATTTTCCTAGGCGTAAAGGCTTATCCCGTAAGCAAATTTTACGGAAACTTTACCCAATCCGATCACAACCTTGACAATTCCCCCTGGCGTATATAATAATCTCCAGAGACAATAAAATGAAGGGGATTCAAGGTCAAACTCCATTAAACCGTTTAGAGGGTGCTAGAGAAACTACCATTGGTCAACCATAATAAATATGGCGGTTTTTACGGAGTAAAATTCAAGGAAATGGACTGCAACGCGGAAACCAGCAACCATTCTTGAACATTTCTGGAACATTCAGGGTGCGCCAGACTAGAACGGGCAGCAGTGAACTTGATGCCCCCACTCAAAGGGGAAAGTCGGTCTATCCTAGACTACCCAGTGATTTATCGTTCATTACAAAAAATTTGCAGGAAGTAACCGGATGAACTGACCCACTAGCTGAAAAGCAAGAGACGTAAATTGGATGGCAATCGTGAATTGAAACCCGCTCAATCCTTAGTTTTTGCTCAAGGGTTGAGCCGTGGAAAATCTCACGCGATCGCGCCTAGCTTTCAGGTTAACTGGGGCAGTTCACTTGCGGGTGACCCCCTCTCAGGTGAAGGAAAATGAAACCAGGAATTTTGTCTACCACAGCACTCGTGATTGCACTGAGCTTTGCCGGTTCAGTAACTGCTCAACCGGGTGTCAACTACGACACGCGCACCCAAGCGTCCTCAAAACGTGACCCGGATTCGGTTAGAAAAACACCCTCAACCCAGGCCCCTTCTCAACTCCAGCACAATGCCAGAGTTGCGGCTGGCATCGAGATCAACAAACAGGCGATCGCTGCTATCAGCCAATTTTTGAATAACCTTGATTCCCCTAGCCCTAGCAGCGAGAACCTACCGCTTCAGACCCTCGATGCACCAAGCGTCTCCCCGGAATTACCGCCCTTAGCGGCTGCCAGCATTTACTTACCCGAATTAGCCCCAACGATGAGCGGCTATCTGTGGCCCGCCCAAGGGGTCCTCTCCTCCGGCTATGGCTGGCGATGGGGACGGATGCACCACGGCATTGATATCGCTGGACCCATCGGCACTCCCATCCTAGCCGCCGCTAGTGGGGTGGTGATTACGGCGGAATGGCACACGGGAGGCTATGGCAATCTCGTGGAAATTGAACATTCTGACGGCAGTATTACCCTCTACGCCCACAACGATCGCATCCTGGTCAACAAAGGGGATCAGGTCCAAGGGGGCCAATTAATCGCCGAAATGGGCAGTACCGGCTTTAGTACCGGACCCCATTTGCACTTTGAAGTCCATCTTCCAGAACAAGGGTCGGTCAATCCTCTGGCTTATCTTCCCGAATCGGGATTATCTGCGCGATTGCCTAGAGCAAGAGCATCGATGCCTACAGCATGGGCGCGGTAATGCCCGAGTTGGTTGAGTGGGGCTGCGATCGCGTTGGGTCCCTCCAAGCCTTAGCCCAGCAGTTTCTGGAAACCCACTTAAACCTCCTGTGGCCTACTTAAATTCGGGTAACTTCTGTAGAAGTTATCCGCTTTTTTTTAGTTAGGTGTAACATCGCTACCGTTGAGGCTGACAAATCAGACTGGCTTAGTTAAAATCAATGGCGATTCTCGCGATCGCACCCCCTCCTATGAACCACTCTTCCCCCCACCGCTTCCATCTTCCCTTGTCCGCGCTCCTCGTCCTCTTACTTGCCAGTTGCACCCCGATAAAAACGAGGGAATGCCGTCGCCTAATTCAAGCCCTAGACCAAGGCACAACCACCCTCAACCGCTTAGAACTCACACCACTGACTGGGAGTCAAGCTGCCGATGCGGTGGAACTCTCCGTTAAAGCCATCAAAACCATCTCATTAACGGACGAAACCATTATCAGCTTTCAAACCCGGGCAGTCGCCCTCTACGAACAAATCGGCACAACCTTGCGAGAGACCAGCGGCATTGCCACAATGGTGAGCAATCTCCAACCCACCCCGAAAGGTTTGCAAACCCGCAACACAGCCCAAACCCAAGTTGCCAAGGCGATCGCCTCCATCAAACAATCTACCGAAGATGCCACAGTGCTACTCGCCGAAATCGAGGAATACTGCCTCAGACAACCCGAACCCTAACCTCTCCCCCAACTCCCCCAACTCCCCCAACTCCCCCAACTCCCCCAACTCCCCCAACTCCCCCAACTCCCCCAACTCCCCCATCTCCCCCATCTCCCCCATCATGAGTTACTGTCTCAATCCCAGCTGCCCCAATCCCAGCGATCCCGTGAATGAAAACACCCGCTATTGCGCCCAGTGTGGCTCGGATTTATTAGTAGCAGAACGCTGTCGAGCGCTTCACCTGCTGGGTAGCAACAGCTATGAAAAAACCTTTGAAGTGACTGAAGCTGGAACGGCCAAAATTTTGAAGGTTCTCCAGCTTGATGACCCGGTAGCCGTGACCCTGTTTCAACAACAAGCCTTACTCTTAGGGAAAATCCAACATTTGGGGATTCCTCAACTCCAACAAGGCGGTTATTTCAGCTTTGCCGCGACGAACAGTTCCACGGCTGTGCATGGGATGTTGATGGAAAAAATCGCGGGCTTAAATTTAGAGCAGTGGATGAAAAATCGCGCCTATCAACCGATTTCTCAAGACTTAGCGCTCAAGTGGACCCAACAAATTGCTGAAATTTTACAGCCGATTCATCAAACCCCTTATTTACACCTGAATATTAAGCCTAGTAATATTATCTTGACGGATTCTGGACAATTAGTCTTGATTGATTTTGGCACAGCCAGACAGGTGAGTGCGAGTTATTTACGCACGGTGGAACTGTCCCCTCGTCTGAAGAGTATTGACTCGGGAGGATATACCCCACCGGAACAACTCAAACATGAAGCGGTAGCGCAATCGGATTTTTTTGCTTTGGGACGAACGATGGTGTATTTGCTCACGGCTAGGGACCCATTGAGCTTTTACAATGCAGAGACTTCAGGGTTTTCTTGGCGCGATCGCGCACCGCAAATTTCTGAACGGGTGGGGGATTTTATCGATCGCCTCATGGATCCGGCCCTGAGTAAGAGAATCCAAACCACGGAAGAAATTTTACAGCAATTAGGGGAATTGCAGCCCCAGGTGGCGCAGATGGAATGGGGATCTGGGTCAGTGGAGGCGATCGCCCTATCCCAGGGTCAAGAAGCTGCCCCTTCAGGGAGTCTACTGTTGCCTGCCCTGGAACTGCCTAGCTTTCCGCAACTCCTCCCGGGGAGGGGTGAGGAAAGCGTTGATGCAGTCGCCCAGTTTAAAGGCGATCGCAAAGGGTGGAGACTGGTTGGGGTGTTAGGAATCTGGGCGCTGATTGGATTAGTGGGGGGAATGGGTTCGTGGTTTTTAGTCACGCGCACGAGTAGCGCCTATCAGTGTCAACGATTGTTGGCAATGATCAACGAGGGGGGACAACAAGTGACTCAAATTGAGGGAACTGATGCCACTGCCGCTAACAAAATGGCCCAACATCTTGATCGCCTTGCCAAAGAATTGTTAGGGATGAAGATATCCGATACTAAGGTCCAACCCTATCCCCCACAGTTGGGGAAAAGTTATCAACAATTGAGTCTGTCGTTTCGGCAAATTGGAGAAGCGATCGCTATTGTGGATGCAGCCCCCTTATCCAAAGCTGGTTTAGACCAGGTGAAAGCCGCCCGCAAAAAAGCTGAAGAAGCCGGTCGAGCAGCTGAAGAAGCCGCCAAAACTGCCGATGGAGTAGCCGGACAAATTCATACTTACTGTAAAAAATAGTTGCAGTAGAATAGAACCAAAGAAAAATCCCGCCAATTTTCTAGAATTTTTTTGTAAAAATTCCCCGAGTTTTGGCTTGATTAATTGATATTTAAAGATGGATTTCTAGGTTTAAAATATAGTGACCTAACTGAACATTTTGGGACCAAAGTTCGTATTCTAGGCGCAAATGTTCGGGAATTGGGCGGCCTGAAAGGGTTAAGCTGCGAGTATAATTTCGCATCCGTAACTGGCCATTGGTGCCGTCGGTTTCATTTTGCAGCCAATAGCGGCTCGTTCCATACATTCCGCGTTCCCACTGGTGACGATAGCTAAATGGACCATTCCCCTGCATGGTCATAATCACGCGGTAGGGAGAAATTTCCAGCCACAAGAGTCGGGAAGTAATCGCAGTGGGTAGGGTACTGACTTCCTCCGTGGCAGCGGACTCTGGAAAATCCCACAGTGCCGGTTCCGTGAGGAGTAAATGAAAGCGCTCTTGGTCCTTTTGATAAAGGGTAGCAGCGGTTTCCACCACGGACCAGAGGGGGAGATCAGTCGAGATCAAGCAAAGGCTTACAGGTTTGCGGCGATGGGTCAGCATGAGGGTTGTAACGAAGAGCGTGTGAAGAGTTTTCCAGCAATTAACAAGACTAGGGGTGACTTGCTCTCAATTTTAGTATGGCAGCAGAGTCAAGAACGGTGTAGGATCGCCCTAAGCCATCCCATCACAGTTTAGCCCAATGCCCAGTTCGATAGTAAATGTAAGAATTACGGAATCTCAGCAACAATTAACCATTGATAGACCTGCTAAGGGTTTATCGGTGCAAGGACGGATTCGAGTGCCGGGGGATAAGTCAATTTCCCACCGGGCTTTGATGTTGGGGGCGATCGCCAAGGGTGAAACCACGATTGAGGGGCTGCTATTGGGAGAAGACCCTCGGAGTACCGCCCGATGTTTTCAGGCATTGGGGGCAGAAATTTCCCCCCTGAATGAACAACGGGTGCGGGTGCGTGGTGTCGGAGTCGGAGAATTAATCGAACCGGCGGATATATTAGATGCGGGAAATTCGGGGACGACGATGCGATTAATGCTGGGCATCCTCGCGAGTCATCCCGACCGATTTTTTACCGTAACTGGGGATAAATCCCTGCGATCGCGTCCCATGTCTCGGGTGGTTAAGCCTTTACAACAAATGGGTGCTCAAATCTGGGGTCGCAATGGCAATTCGCTGGCCCCTCTAGCCGTTCAAGGTCAATCCTTGAGGCCCATTCATTATCACTCACCGATCGCCTCGGCTCAGGTTAAGTCTTGTATCTTACTTGCAGCTTTGATGGCTCAAGGAACCACTACCATCACGGAACCCGCCGTATCTCGGGACCACAGCGAACGGATGCTCAAGGCATTTGGGGCCGAAATCACCACGGATCCCGATACGAAAAGCGTGATGATCACAGGACCGGCTCAACTTCAGGGTCAATCGGTGATTGTGCCTGGGGATATCAGTTCTGCAGCATTCTGGATTGTGGCAGCGGCGATCGTGCCGGATTCAGACTTGACCATTGAAAATGTCGGCATCAATCCGACAAGGACGGGGATTTTAGAAGCCCTGGAAATGATGGATGCAGATATTCAATTAGAAAATGAGCGGATGGTTGCTGGGGAACCCGTAGCCGATATCCGGGTGCGTCATTCGCAACTGAAGGGTTGCACCATTAGCGGGGATATTATTCCTAGACTGATTGATGAGATTCCGATTCTGGCAGTGGCGGCAATTTTTGCTCAGGGTCAGACGGTGATTTCCGAGGCGGCAGAATTGCGGGTGAAAGAGAGCGATCGCCTTGCCGTGACGGCGACGGTACTCAATCAGATGGGGGCGAAAATCACTGAGTTGCCTGATGGTTTAGAAATTACTGGGGGGACGCCCTTACAGGGGACTGATGTGGAGAGTTATGATGATCATCGGATTGCCATGAGTTTAGCGATCGCTGCTTTAAATGCCAAGGGAACCACTACGATTCATCATGCCGAAGCTGCCGCTATTTCTTACCCGGATTTTACGGCTACTTTGCGACAAGTTTGCGAAGAATGCTAATTCAAAAGCGATCGTTCAGGTCGGTTTCATTCCTGAACAGGAACTTTAGGCGATCGGAATTTAAAACCTTTTCTAAAATTCATTCGAGCAAATCAGGAGTAATCCCATGTCGGAACCGAGTTCTAAACCGAAAAGCCCTCTGGGGTTTGATGAAATCATTGCAATTTTTGTGGCATTTTCGACCCTAGGTACAATTTTTATCTTATCCTTCCCCAGCACGGAGAGAGGCTTAAATATTTTTGAAACGGGAACCACTTCTCCCACTTCTGAAGGGGTTATCCCCAGGGGTCAAACTCCTCAAACCCCCGTGAATCCCTTAGTCAATCCCGGACAAGTTCCCCCTGTTTCCCCTCAGTCCAGCAATCCCACAACCTCCCCCCAAGGGAATTCCACCTCTTTCTTCGGCAATTCCACAGCTTGGGGTGGGTTGGCAGTCCCGCTTTTCTCCCCCAACCCCGCCTTGAACCCCACAGAAGCACCCACCAGGGAAGGGTCAGGAGAAGCAACTTCTACCTCACCGGGGACGCCGATTCTCTCCAGTCCGACAACGGAGAAAACTACCCCAACGGAACCTCCAAAGTCCCCAAACCCCACTTCATCTCCCTCGGCAACTCCTACAACGGAAGGGAAAACGGACTCTACCCCAACGGAACCTCCAAAGTCCCCAAACCCCACTTCATCTCCCTCGGCAACTCCTACAACGGAAGGGAAAACG
>NZ_JAMXFA010000034.1:0-27611 GCF_025370785.1 Laspinema olomoucense D3b | reverse complement strand
GACTCTACCCCAACCCGTAAACCCTAGATTGTAGGTACTGTCGGGAGACACCGGGGTTTCTTGACAAAATCTCTACCCATCTGCAAAAAATTAGGAGCAGAAACCCAATTTCTGCTCTTTTTAATCTCAATGCCCTGCCCAAAAATCGAGGAGACCCCAGCGCAACCCTTTTACAGGTAGCTAGAGGAGAGGGGAACTTACAAGGGTGGGGTTTTGGTGACGAAAAACCTGGAATTCTATAGGGGGTTGGTGAGAGAATTGTCTCATCACTCGTCCTGGAGTCTGGATGGGGTTGGTCAATGAGAACTTAATTTTAGAAAAAAATACAAATTGAACCCCTGCATGAGAAACCCTTGGAAAAGATGGGAATACTGGGGAAAAGGTAAGGTAATGGAGCGCACGGAATTATGCTGCGCCAGATCAAACATATTTTCTGGACTGTGCGGACTTATTCTGATCTCAGTCCCGATTTGTACATCAGGAAGCAGGTAAATCAGACATTATGTGACCGGGCTAACTTGTCGCTGGATGAGTGGTTTAACTGTTTTTGGCGATCGCGGGAAATTTCTTTTTCTGTAGTGAGTTTTGTTTATATTCAGTTGGAAAAATATTCAGGTTTACAAATTGGGAGAGTGTTACCCGGGGATCGCTTAGAGCAAGATTTACAGTTAACGCTAGTCTCCTGGTTTGACTGGAATCTTTATCTCTGTGATGATTTTTTTGATGAGTTTGGTATAGAGATTGGCGATCGCTTTGACCTCCAGACGATGGCAACCGTGGAAGATTTGGTCTTGTGCCTCCATCGTCTGACCTGTCCGCCTTCCTGATAATTCCAGGCGTTCAAAAATAACCCAATTAAACCGATAGTCGGAGGTACTCAGGCCATAGGGCGGACAAATTGACCGCCCCAATTCGAGGAAATTAACGCACCGTGGTGGTAAGCGGAGCTATCCCGTAGGGAATCGCCAACCCCAGAATTTTCCAGACTTGCATCCAATGGCAAGACCTGGAAAACAACTAGGAAGAGTGGTGACCGACCACTTGATCTTTGAGGGTAGAAATATCCTGGACTAACTCGCGACGATTAGAGGCGCGGAGTAAATAGCGATAGACAAACCAAGCCGAGTAGCCGATGCCGACAAATTCAAAGAACGGCGCAAGCAGGGGAATATCATTCACTGCATCCACCATCGCCAGGATCACTCTGACGGTCACCAGTGCAGACAAAAACAGTCCCACAGTCACAATGGGTCGTTGGTACTCGCTGACAAAACTGGTGACATAGAGCGGCAGATCCCCTAAGATGCCCGTGACGGTATCCACGATTTCCTGGAATTGACTCGGTTCTTGAGTAACCGGAGACAAAGGAGCCAAAGCCCCTGCTTCTGCGGCGTTGATCTCGATTCTAAGTTGCTCGGCTTCATCCGCTAACTCGGCAGATTTTTGGCGGGAGATTGCTTTTGTTTCAGTTTGAGGATTCATAAAATAGTTTTCCTTGACGAACAATATCTGGATCGTAGCTTGTGACCGGAGCAGTTTGCCAACCTTCAGAGGTATTGCGATCGCTGAAATTCCGGGTTCAGAGCAATCTCGATGAGACCTCAATCATTCCCACAGGCTTATGGGGTGGGAATTGTACCCTTTAAGACCAAGAGATCTCTTTTGTGGCAATATGGCCTTGATTTTATAGAGGAATCCAGGGAATTTCAGCAGATTAGAGTTCCTCTTCGTGATTTGTAGAGATTTATCCCTGAACTAATAAACCGGACTTATCCATCCCTGGAGCAATTGGGGATCTACCCTGGGGATTAAACGGGTGAAAGGCTAAGGATCAGGCAAAATAAGATGGGAACCGATTAGACGCTATTGACCATGAATGCAGATCATCAACAGTTGCAACAACAACTCAACCATCTTAAACAACGCTTACCGGGCTTGAGCAGTCGCCTTTCGCAAGCGGCGGTGGAACTGAAAGAAGCAGGAGTACCCGTAGACGAACGACTCAGCGAGCAACTGATAGCTTATCGGCAGGAGTTTGCCGGACTCAAATCCAGGGCGATCGAGCTGGCAAAAACTTACTCGGTGCCTGGGGTGGTGGCACCAACGCAGATTTCTTCCTTGCATGATATCCAAGGAGTTTTACACACGATCGCCCGGTCGGGAGGAGAAGTCAACGAGTCCCAAAAAGCCCTCTACTACATCGATCGCTTTTTATCCCTCACCCATCGCGATCAACCGCATTTTGCGCCGTTAGAGGAGGCAAAAGTCAAAGCGCGGGAATTGCGCCACATTATCCTTAACTCCTCCCCGAGTAATTTTCCCCCCGATGTCCCGGCGTTACTTTCGGGTCAACATCCCTGTTGTGCCTTCCTCAGCTTGATTGAACCGGATGCTAATATCGCTGATGATGAGTGGGAAAGAAGGCTGGAGTTTTGCGGGCGCGCCTTTGGCAAACCCTTAACCCTGGCAGCGAGTCGCGGAAAACTGCAATTTTCAGGGACCGTAACAGCCCCTGCGCCGACGGTAACGGCCCCTGCGCCGACGGTAACGGCCCCAGTGCCGACGGTAACGGCCCCAACTGCGGCACCACTGCCCCGGCGATCGCCGGAAATGGTCGTAATTGCTGGGTCGAATGAATCCGTGGAACCCACTGATACCGAAGCGGAAGTGGAACGTTTACTCTCGCAAAAACCCGTTTCGCCTCCGTCTAATTTGCCCGATGTGATTATCCTCCCCAGTTCGGATGAATCTCCCTCCCGGAATCAGATTGCTCCCCCCTCCCCGAATTTTGCCCCAACTTTGCCCAAGATGTCAGGGCTTTCCGGTGTAGGAATCGAAGTGGGATTAAACGTTTTAGTTCATATCGAACGAGTCGGCGATCACCAGTTTCATGAACATGAATTTGCCGGAACAAGGGGGAAATCACTTCGCCTCGAAGCATTTGCTTTGGAAATCAAACCCCCGATTCCTGGATTGGGTATTCGCTATCTGGCCCATATCCAAGGTAGCGGAGATACGCCTTGGGTGACTGAGGGTGAGTGGGTTGGTGCTCGCGGTTCAGGTTTGCGACTTGAGGGTTTGGCGATCGAATTAACGGGTCCTGAAGCACAGAATTATTCGGTTTATTACAAGGCGCATATTGAGCGCGTGGGAGATACCCAGGAGTTTTCTAATGGTGAATTCTGCGGACGGCGTGGATCGGGTATGCGGGTGGAAGGTATTGAAATCCATATTGAGCGCAACTAGGGCCTCTGGACAGGATTAGGTTAATAGGACAAGAAACCGGGTTTCATGGCTCAGATTTGTTGCTTTCTAGCCAGAGATGTTGTCAAGAAACCCGGTGTCTAATCGCCGGTTTATAATCCGGCTAATAGACAGAGTAAGAGGGCTTCGGTCCATTCCACCACGGCACCGTAAGTATCGCCGGTATGACCCCCGAGTTTGTGATTAAACCAGGCCCCGGTGAGGATGGCGACTGCGCTGCCGCCGGTGACCATTCCGGCAGCTAAAATCCAGGAATTGCCATCAAGGAAGAGTTGCACACCACTTAAGGCGACTAAAAACAAAAAACCGGGGAGTAAATCCCAGGGAGACCCCAGAGAATCCTGGTGAATGGCTCCTTTGCCTGAAACTTTTAAATAGGGATAACGGGCGATCGCCACTAATTGTCCCCACCGTCCCCAACCGGCAGCAGCCATTAAAACCACAGCACGATTTGCACTTAAATCACTCAAGGCTGCCACTTTTAGGGCAATCAGGGCAACTGCTGCCATGACGCCAAATGCGCCAGTGACACTATCGGCCATCACTTCCAACCGGCGATGGGGTTCTTGCACCGCCAACCCATCCCCGGTATCGATCGCCCCATCCAGATGTAATCCGCCAGTAATCCCAATCCAGGCCACAATCACCAGAGTGCTGCGCGTGAGTCCGGGCATCGCTAACACCTGCAACAGGACATCCAACAGGCCCAGCATCGCCCCGATCGCCACGCCGACAAAAGGTGCATACCGCGCAATGCCGCGAAACTCTAAAGTCCAACTCAGCGGAACTGGCAAACAGGTATAGAAGGCGATCGCTGCTGCCAATCCCGAACCAAGAGTTCCCAGTCGGGCTACTTTTGTCTGCACAAACTCAACGACCCATCTCACCCGGCGATTATCCCTCATAGTCAAAATTTGTATTTTTTTTCCGCCATTCTACTGATACGTCCACTTTATAACCTGTGCCAGAATTGAATTGATATCAGTTATTTTTTGCCGAACTCCGTCCGGCATGACGCGCAAAGCTTTCTTGATATTCCCTCTATAGGGAACCCATCGGAGGGTCTCAATTCCACCAGAGGGTTTCGATTGTAAATTAAGGGCGGTTTCTCTATGATGCCAGATCAATCTCCTACTAGCCTGCCTGCTCCCTGCATTGTCGATACAGGTATTGTGGTCAATAAGCAAGATATGTATAGACTCCTGGCTGATTTAGGCCGAGTCCGTTATGCACATTTCCAAGAGGGTCATCTCCAAACCCAAGGGGAAGGTTATGTAATGGAAGTTTTTGCTGATCCTCACCGTTCAACTCTGATCGCCAATCATCGTCTTTATATTAATGTGCAGAGTTTTGATTGTTTAGAACTGAAACAATCCTCTGAATCTGAATCTTACTTCGATCTGGTTCAAGAGGAGCGCCAGTTACGGTTACTTCCCGTCTCTAACCCACTTAAGGAGCAATCCGCTAGAACCCTCGATAGCGCGGCGGCGTTAGAGGCAGTGTTGCGAGAGGTCCTCATCGCGAAATTAGATGCTGAAATTGATGATGAGGGAATGCTGCCCTTTTGAGTGGCGATCGCTTATCCCAGTTTCAACTTAATTTTTCCAGCAATTCTGCTCCTTCTTAAATGCAGTTTCTATTTGCCATGACCGAAAATAACATATTGCCAATATGCGGGTATAATGGGTGGAAATTTACACAGTAATCATTAATTTTGGGTCGCGACTTTACGTTTCAGTGTCAGGGTAAATGCAGCCACACTCACGCCAGGGCGGGGGTCTGGATGACGCCTCACGGCCCGGTAGAAACACCCATCTTTATGCCCGTGGGAACCTTAGCTACCGTGAAGACCGTTACACCGGCCCAGTTAGAGGCAACGGGCGCTCAGATGATTTTGGCTAATACCTACCACCTGCACCTACAACCGGGAGAGGACATTGTAGCTGCAGCGGGAGGTTTACACCGATTTATGGTGTGGGATGGGCCGATTCTGACCGATTCCGGTGGATTCCAAGTTTTTAGTTTAAGTCAACTGCGGACCATTACTGAAAACGGGGTGACCTTTCGATCGCCCCGGGATGGCCGCAAGATAGAAATCACCCCGGAACGTTCGATTCAAATTCAGAACAAACTGGGGGCTGATGTGATTATGGCCTTTGATGAATGTCCCCCCTACCCGGCATCGCGAGAAGCTGTGGAGTTGGCAACCGCCCGCACTTACCGCTGGTTAGAACGCTGTATGGAAGCTCATACTCGTTCGGATCAAGCCTTATTTGGGATTGTTCAAGGGGGAGTGTACCTCGATTTACGCTTACAAGCGGTGGAGGCCCTGACCCAGTTAGACTTACCAGGATATGCCATTGGCGGGGTGAGTGTGGGAGAACCGGGGGAAACCATCTCAGAAATTGTTAGGGCCACTGCACCCAAACTGCCGGTAGAGAAACCCCGCTATTTGATGGGAGTGGGGACTTATCGAGAAATGGCCCAGGCGATCGCCTCCGGGGTCGATTTATTTGACTGCGTTATCCCCACCCGTTGGGCGCGACATGGGGCCGTTATGGTCCAAGGGGAACGTTGGAATATTAAAAATGCTCAATTTCGGGAAGATTTTACCCCCCTAGATGAGACTTGTTCTTGTTACACCTGTCAAAATTTTTCTCGGGCGTACTTAAATCATTTGTGGAAATCCGGGGAAATCCTGGTCTATACCTTACTCTCGATTCACAATCTCACAGAACTGATTCGGTTTACCAAGCGAATTCGGGAGTCCATTTTGAGCGATCGCTTTACCACAGACTTTGCTCACTGGTTGGAACCGACGCCCTAGGGCCTGGGGTTCGAGGAGGGGTTGAGTATAGTTTGAGCTCCCCCGCATCAGAAACCGGGGTTTTGTCCCGATGCTCTGGCAGAAACATGAAATCCTAATCCTCCCTTATGTTAAAATCTGTGTCGATTATGAAATTTCGGTTTGAGAGGGAGATATCAACATGGAAGCAGCACTATTACTGGCAAAACTACCAGAAGCCTACTCGATTTTCGATCCCCTGGTAGATGTTTTGCCGATTATCCCCGTGTTTTTCTTGTTGCTGGCTTTCGTGTGGCAAGCAGCAGTCGGTTTCCGATAAAATACCGCCTTCCATCCAACTCCAAGGCCATTAACAAGGAAAGGGGCACTCGACTGAGTGCCCCTTTCCCGATCTCAACAACAGGTTTCTTTCTACCCGTTCCTGCCTGTGAATGCCCTTCCTGATTAGGAGTCCATTTTACTGAGCACGGGGACCGATGGTTTTCTGAAAAGCGGGGCGATCGCCGATGCGCTGGATGTACTCAACCACTGCTGGATATTCGGACAGATCTAGCTTGAGCATCATTTGGCTGTAGGCCAACATGGAACCGACGGCAACATCGGCGACGGTAAATTCTTGACCCAACAAAAAGGGATGGGTGGTGAAAATTTGATTGAGGGGTTTCATTAATCGAGCTAATTCGCGATCGCGGTTGGATTCAATAAAAATTCCGGGACCGAATGTCGCATTGGCAAACAACACCCACTGGATCAGGGTCGCTTGTTCTTCTGGGGACTTCCCTGCATTACCGTACTTTTGAGCCAAGTACACTAAAATGGCCCCAGATTCCCACAGTTGAAAGTCGCCATCCACGATCGCCGGGACTTTTCCCACGGGGTTAATCTTCAGGTACTCCGGCTGTAAGTGTTCCCCTGACTGCATATCTAACAACACAAATTGATATGGAACCCCCAGTTCTTCCAGATACCACTGGACGATTGAGGCGCGAGAACGAGCACCGCCATAAAGTTTTAATGCCACTTTGATAACTCCATCTCTTGCTATAGGTTATTCTCCAGATTTTAAGGCGTCGAGAGAGCATAACCTCGGGAGATCACATAGAATGGCGATCGCCCCAGTTCCACAAGCGGTTCGGGAGGATGATAAAACCCCAGCCCCAGTGATTTACAGTGGTACATAACTGCGATCGGTTGCCAAGCTTTGGGATTTATGCAAGACAATAGCCAAAATTTCTTTCGCGTCCCACCAGAATTACCCAATCCAGCTCCCCTAAGCTCGGAAAGCCAAAACCCAAACTTTCTCAACCGGGATTTTAGCAACAAAGACCTCATTGGCGCATCCCTACGCGGTTCCTACCTGCGCGAGGCGAAACTCAGTGGCGCTAACTTAAGCGAAGCGATTCTCTGTTATGCCGACTTAATTGGGGCAGATTTAAAAGGTGCAAACCTGAGTGGAGCCGACTTGAGCGATGCCAATTTAAACTTAGCAAATCTCAGCGAGAGCAATTTAACCGGGGCTAACTTCAAAGGGTCACTGTTAGTCGGCACCGATCTGAGTGAGGCGGATTTGCGCGGTGCCAATCTCAAAGGCGCTAATTTAATTGGGGCCAAACTTGCGGAAGCGAATCTCAGTGGTGCCAACCTCAGCGGAACAGATTTGAGTGAAGCGGATCTGCGGGGGACGATTCTGCAAAAGGCGGTTTACGACTTAAGAACCCGGTTTTGTGAGGGTCTCGACCCCCTGACAACCGGCGCTTACTTAATTGGAGCGGATGTTACCCTCCCGGGAGCCAACCTCAGTGGGGTCGATTTGACCGGATTTAACCTCAAGCGTGCCGATCTCAGGGGAGCAAATTTGCGCTATGCCAAGTTAATCGGGGCAAATTTAGAGGGGGCGAATCTGTTTCGGGCGAACTTGAGTGGTGCTAATCTCACGGGGGTCAATTTTAAAGGGACGAACCTGCAAAAGGCGGTTTACGATTTAAAAACGATTGTTAGCGATGGGATTGACTTGAGTTTGGCAGGAGCCTACTGGATTGCCCCGAATGTCTCCCTCTCGGAAGTAAATCTCGTGGGTGTGGACCTCAGTGGGGCAGATTTAAGAGGTGCAACCTTAAGTAGTGCCAATTTAAGCGAAGCAGATATGACGGGAACGGATTTGTCCCGGGCGAACCTCAGAAAAGCCTATTTAGCCGATGCGAATATGAAAGGGTCGGATCTGCGCGGTGCCGATCTGATTGGAGCGAGTTTAAATAAGGTGAATTTGACTCAGGCGGATTTGCGAGAAGCGGATTTAACTCGGGCGGATTTGCGCGGGGCTAATTTAAAATGGGCTGATTTGCGTGAAGCGGACTTAACCGGGGCGAGTTTAAATCAGGTCAATTTGGTTGAGGCGGATTTGCGGGGGGTGGATTTAACCCGGGCGGATTTGCGTGGGGCCAATTTGAGCGGGGCGGATTTAAGAGAGGCAGATTTGACCAAGGCTAATTTACATTGGGCGAATCTGGATGGAGCTAATCTCACTGATGTGGATATCAGTACGATTGTTCAATAATTCAAGCCTTCCTGATTTGCGCGGTTCAAGGAAATGGGTGAGGTTATACAGTTGGCTTGCTCAGGTACAAACCGGGGAATTATTAGTGGATAAGTGTTGGAATTAAATCCGTCCTTTACCTGGTCATTACAAGTGTAATGATATTGACCTAAAAAGAAGGGGAGGCTCATATCCAAGAATAACCCTAATATTTTTCACTCTATCCCTCTTGTGTGACTTTACGGTAACTTAACAATTTGGCGTTGTTTCAGGCAACGAGGGAGCAGGCTTTCCACGGGCTATAGCCCATCTCAATCAAGGTGACAATGGATACAACTTTGCTCACTTTGGAGTGGGTTCTTCAAGTAGGCATAGCTGGTGATGTGGGGCGATCGCATTTCCCGTCAGCCTGTGTTCGGGTTTTCTCAGTGTTTCTACTTGCATCACATCTGGATCGCTATCTTTAATCGAAAACGGCACACCAGACTAGCTATATAAATTTTTTGTAAACTCTAAGCGTTTTACTGGACTTTCCCAGAAATCTAGGTTAGAACAAAAACATCAGTATTTTTACATAGAGTTGTGTAAAAGTCTAAGTCTCGTTAGAGGGAAAAACCATGCATACTAAATTCAGTCTATCGATTTGTCTCGGGATCATCGCAGGCAGTATGGGGATGGCCGCATCTGCCCAAGCCTTTTCATTCACCACCAATTTCACGAAGGATTTAATCGGCCCCAATGAGGCTAGAGGGGACATCTGGCTGAATTCCGTGGAGTTCGGCGGGACCACCGTCAGCAATTTTGGCTTAGTCGATCGGGTGAATATTCTCCACAATGACCTCTGGACTGGAGGTAATAGCGGGGCTGGTAGTGCAGACCGGGGTGACTTAGCCGAGGGGCTAGTTCAGGAACTGCTCATTGAGGAAGGCGCAGTGACGGCTTTGGGAAACCTCAACCTCAATAATATTATCGACGTAGAAGACCGTGGGTCCTTTTCGATGAATGTTTGGTTTGATCAGGCTGTCGATAATTTATTTTTCTGGGAACGGGGTCGCAACAGTGCGATGAGGATTCAGGCGATTGATGATGTGGGGAACAGCATTGGTAACCTCCTGACCATCAATTCCCGGAACTGGAATCGTGCGGGATTTGGCCTTAATACGGTGGAAATCGAGGGTACTCAACCAGTGGGGTCCCTGGGGGTATCTCTGGCTGATTTAGGACTCTCTTCGGCAATTGCTGGGGTTCGCGTCAGTGCTGAGGGGACGTCGTTGTTTAATGGACCTGATTGGAAAGTAGTCGGTTCAGCAGCATCGGTTCCGGAACCGGGTACGGTGATGGGTTTAGGGGCGATCGCTTCGGGAATGTTGGTTTCGAGCCGTCGCAAGAAGAGTCAGAAAGCTTAAAGGGATGCAATCTACGGGAAACGTAGGAGGGTTCGTCAGTAGGGATGAGAACAGCTTTTGAGGATTACCCTCCGGTTCGAGGTGAGAGCTCACTGCTTCACCTCGAACTTGTTTGGGCGATCGCAATCGTAGAATCAGCGGATAAAATGGAGGGATGTCTTTTTCTGGTAACTCCCTCGTGTCTGCAACTTCTCCTACTTTTATCCTGGTTGATGGTCATTCTTTGGCTTTTCGCTCCTATTATGCGTTAGCGAAAAGTCGGGATGGGGGTTTGAGTACCTCAACCGGCATTCCCACGAGTGTCTCCTTTGGGTTTCTTAAGTCGCTGATTGAGGTGATGGCAGTCCAGGACCCGCAATATTTGGCAGTCGCCTTTGATTTGGGGTTGCCGACGTTTCGCCATGAAGCGGATGATACCTATAAGAGCGATCGGGCGGAAACTCCTGAAGATTTTATTACGGACCTTAAATATTTACAAGAGTTACTCACGGCGCTGAATCTGCAAATTGTTACGGCCCCGGGGTATGAAGCGGATGATGTGTTAGGAACTCTGGCAACCCGGGCAAGTGAGGCGGGTTTTCAGGTAAAGATTTTAACGGGCGATCGCGATTTATTTCAGCTTGTAAATGCTGAAAAACAAATTAGTGTTCTTTATTTAGGTCGCGATGCGTTCCGGCTTTCGGGTGGGGCAAAATCCCAGGAATTTGGGCCAGAACAGGTCCAAGAAAAGATGGGAATTCCGCCAGAATTGGTGGTGGATTATAAAGCTCTTTGTGGGGATACTTCGGATAATATTCCTGGGGTGAAAGGGATTGGGGATAAGACGGCGATTAAGTTGCTGACGACTTATGGCAGTTTGGACAAAATTTACGAGGCGATCGCGGATATTAAAGGAGCGAATCGCAAAAAATTAGAGGAAGGGAAAGCAGAAGCCTATCACTCCCAACATTTGGCCCAAATTGTAATTGATGTTCCCTTAGAACTGGAATTAAGCCAGTGCCAATTACGGGGATTTGATGAAACGGCGGTCATCTCTTATTTGGAACAACTGGAATTCAAGTCTTTTCTTCCTAAAATCAAGCAACTACAGCAACGGTTTGGGGGAGTTCCTTTAGCAGAAACTCAGGAAGTCCAGAAAACGGAAACCCAGACGGTCAAAACCACGGATTCATCCCCGGATGATGATACCTCTTTTTGGACGGCAGAAGAAACAGAAGCGGCCAAAGAATTAGCCCCTTCGCCGATTAATCCGGCTATTATCGATACTACTGAGAAGCTGGAAGAATTAGTGAATCGGCTGAAAACTTATACGGATTTCCTGCATCCGGTAGCATGGGATACGGAGACGACGGATTTAGAACCCCGAGACTCAGAATTAGTGGGGATTGGCTGTTGTTGGGGAAGGGGTGAGGAGGATTTAGCCTATATCCCAAGTGGACATAAAACGGGCCAGACTTTGCCTTTAAATCAGGTAATAGAGGCATTGCGTCCGGTTTTAGAAAGTAGTGACTATCCCAAAGCATTTCATAATGCTAAATTTGACCGCCTGGTGTTGCGATGTCAGGGAATTCAACTGGTTGGTGTGGTTTTTGATACGCTGCTGGCGAGTTATTTAATTAATCCTGAAACGACGCATAATCTCACTGATGTGTCAAGGCGATATTTAGAGGTTACCGCCGAAAGTTATAAAAATTTAGATTTGACCAAAGGCCAAACCATTGCCGATTTAGGGATTCCCCAAGCGGCCCAATATTGCGGCTTAGATGTGTTTACCACTTATCAGTTAGTTGGGAAACTGCGAGCAGAACTGGCGGATAAATCCAAATTACATCAACTGCTGCTAGAGGTGGAACAACCCTTAGAACCCGTATTAGCAGAGATGGAATATACGGGAATTAGAATTAATAGCGACTATTTAGGGACTTTTTCCCAGCAGTTAGAGGGACAATTGCAGGAGATAGAAACAAGAGCCTACCAAGAGGCGGGGGAAGAATTTAATTTAGGGTCTCCTAAACAACTCAGTTATATTTTATTTGAAAAGTTGGATTTGCCGATTAGTAAATCCAGAAAAACCAAGACAGGTTATTCCACCGATATAGCAGTGTTGGAACGATTGCAAGGGGAACATCCCTTGATAGATATAATTATTGAGAATCGCACCTTAGCGAAATTAAAATCCACCTATGTGGATGCACTCCCGAAGATGGTACGGAAAGATACTCAGCGGGTGCATACGAATTTTAATCAAGCGGCAACGGCAACAGGACGATTGTCTTCTTCTAATCCAAATTTGCAGACTATCCCGATTAAAACGGAGTTTTCTCGTCAAATTCGTTCGGCATTTTTGCCGGAACGTGGGTGGCTATTGGTATCGGCAGATTATTCTCAGATTGAGTTACGGATTTTGGCCCATTTGAGTCAAGAACCTGTGTTGATGGAGGCGTATCAGAATAACCGAGATGTGCATACGGTGACGGCGCAATTGCTGTTTGAAAAGGAAGTGGTGACGGCAGAAGAAAGACGGATGGGAAAAACGATTAATTTTGGGGTGCTTTATGGGATGGGTTCGGTCCGGTTTGCGCGGGCGATCGGGAAAACATCTCAGGAAGGGAAGCTTTTTATCCAACGGTTTTATGAACGCTATAACCAGGTTTTTGAATGTTTGAATGGATTACAAAAGCAGGCGATCGCCCAAGGGTATGTGGAAACTATTTTAGGGCGGCGTCGATATTTTGAATTCCAAGGAGAGAGTCTCAATAAACTCAAAGGAACCAATCCAGAGGTGATTGATTTAGATAAGCTGAATAAAAAGATAGGGATGCAAGATGCGCAGAATTTGCGGGCGGCAGCTAATGCCCCGATTCAAGGGTCTAGTGCAGATATTATCAAGGTGGCAATGGTTAAAATGCACGAGGTTTTAAAAGACTATCAAGCACGGTTATTGCTACAAGTTCATGATGAATTAGTGTTTGAAATTCCTCGGGATGAATGGGAGGAGTTGCATCCTAAAATTAAGTCTACAATGGAAATGGCAGTGCCGCTTTCGGTTCCGTTGATGGTGGATATTCATGCGGGAGACAATTGGATGGAAGCGAAGTAATATCCAGTCCGGTGGATTCCTCTAAAAAACCATTTCTTCCTCTTCTTCCCCATGCTTGCAAAGGATGGGGAAAGGGGTTTAGGTTAGTGCGGGTGAGCGAGCAAACATGATATAATGCGGGTAACAACTGCCCGGAATTTGAACCCGTGGGGTTGCCCGATACTCTCACTTTAAATTGGGGGGTCGAGGTGTAATTTTTAAAACTCGAATTCCTCACACCCTGGCGATCGCCAGTGGGGATGAGGTTCTCCGATGCCTTTGGTAAAGACTATGGCATCTAAACGCCCAGGGGGCGTAACATTACGCGAATCTGGGATCAGAGCCCCGAAGGAACAAAGTATCGCGGTTGCGGCAGGGAAAGGATGGGGAGAGGGAGAAGGGGGTTCTCCCTGGGGGAAATGTATAAATTTCGGAGTTTCTAAGGGCTTACTGGACTGAGGTAAGCCGATCGCCGATTTTCACGGAACCTGGTGTAATAATTTTAGCCAGTACGCCCGCTTGTAAATGACCATATCGGTTTTTAAGAACCGATAATAACCTTAAATTGCGATCGCCATTGTCAGGATCAACTTCAATATTTGCACAGCGTCCAATTCTTGCTGTAATCACAATCTTAGATTCACCTAAGTAAAACTCTTCTCCGACTCCATTAAATTCTTCCCAAGGTGCAATGCCTTCAAGTAAAATATTGGGTCGAAATCGTCGCACATCAATCAAGGTTCCACAAGCTTCAGTTAACGCATCTAAAGTAGCTTGACTCATTAGAGAAATATGCACAGGTGCACGATCAGGATAGCGGGTTTCTCCACTTCTAACACCGACTAATTGTAAGGGGGAATACTGAGGATGTCTAGCTTCTGGGGTAGGTTCGGCATCGGCAAGAAATCCAGTAAAAAAGGCACTGATGCGATCGCGTTCTGGTTGAGTTTCCGTTGCCGCTTCCAGGAGGGTTACTCCCTGGTGACGAATGGTTAAGCAGTCAGTCTCTGCATTATAAAAACATTCTAATTTAGCTAATTTTGGCCAGTCATTCTGGACGGCAAAATGTGCTTTGCTCATCCAAGGGACGAGGGTTGCCGGTGGCGTATCACTGCCATCTACAAACATCAAGGCAAAGGCGCGATCGCCTCGGATACCACAATCCTCTTCTAGGGTAACACCCTGGATTGGATGCGGGGTTAATCCCTTAATGGGATAGGAGAATAACTGTTTAACTTGAGCTTCTTTCAATGACTTAACCCTCTCTTACTCTCAGAACTTTGTATTCCGGTTTCCTTGCCGGTAATACTTTGAAAATATAAGCCTCCGGCGGTGATTAAAAATCCCAGATAGGCGACAGCTTGAACTAAATACAGTTGCGATCGATATCCAAATAAGGCTTTTAAAACGACCCCAGGAAAGCGGTTGTCTGGCAGAATCTGAGTTGCATCCCAAACCCTGGGTCCTAAAATACAGGAATCGGTTCCGGCATGACACCAACTGGCAAACTGAGGGGCGATCGCACTCAATTCTATCACCGCTAGATTGGCGCTTTTTAAGGCTGAAATTACCAATCCGGAGACGATTAATAGCAAGAACACTCCCATGATTTGGAAGAAGAGGCGCAGGTTAATTTTCACCCCCCATTTGAACAGCAGTGTGCCAATTGCAAAGGCCCCGATTAACCCCGCAAAAGCCCCTAATACCGGGGTCCAACCGCGCTCAAATTGGGCTAAAATAAACACAACCGTTTCAAATCCTTCCCGGAGAACAGCGATAAAAATTAGGGTAAAGACGCCCCAACCTGCCTGATATTCGAGTGATTTTTTGCCCGGTTCTTCCGGGATTGGGGAGGGAGTGTTTTTGGCAAATAAAGCAGCATTTACGGCCCCTTCAACTTCGCCTTTGAGGGATTTGGCTTGTTTTGTCATCCAAATCAGCATCCAACTGAGCATGGCGATCGCAATTAGACAAAATCCCGCTTTTAAACTCGGTGCGATCGCCGGTGCATACCGCCAATCCGACTGTCCCACCGCTTGCAAAATTCCCCCGAAGACAATCCCTACTAATCCACTGGCAACAATTCCCGTTCCTACCCCCGCATACACCCAAGGATTAAGCTGACTTTGTTGAGCTTTTTTCAAACAAGCTAACACAATCCCCACAACTAAAGCAGCTTCTACTCCTTCCCGCAAGGTAATTAAAAATGTCGGTAAAGCAGCACTTAATTCCATCGTTATAAGTTGGATAAAATAATATTAATTCCAGTGGATTAACCTAAAAAAACCATTTCTTTCTCTTCTCCCCCGTACCGCACTAAAAAATTGGATTATTCTCCCTTTCCTTGTAGCAGAGAGCGTTTAAAAAGGTGGTAAGGGGGGTGAGCGAACCTGATATAAATGTATTCATTCACGTCATATCTCGCAGCATCTTCCTGAGTTCAATGATATTAATTTCCGTAGAAGCCACCATTTTTCGCGTAAATTTTTCCAAATAAATACTCCTATTTTGAACAATCTCCAATAAATCTCTATAGCGTTCTAATCCTTTTTTTTCATGATTAATACTTTCTTCAACACTCTTTCTAACTGAATGGGTGTAGCTTTCTTCCATCTTGGAAATCCGCAGACTGGGATGTCCTTCTAATCCCGTGATAATTTCTCCGACTTGTTGAGCGGAATTTAAGGAATCGGTGGCTTGGGCTTGAAAAAAAGTGACGATGGGAATCCGATTGGGTCCGGTTACCATGAGGGAATAGTGGGTATAGCGCACCACCCCCGCTAGTTCAAACTCCATGATACTATTGAGTAATTCAATGGTTTTTTTAAGGTTAAGTTCTTTCATGGTTTTATGAGTGGGGGTCATAAGAGAGATAATTCTGAATATTAAATCCGAGAATTTTTGAGTTTCATCCGGGGTGAAAGCGGATAATTTGGAACGGTTGCACCACCGCAGGGAGGGGGGAAGATTCCTCAAGGTGGTGCGGGTTTAATGCCTAGATTGAGAGCGGCGATCGCCGGTTAAACCAGATTTAGATAAAATCCCGCAACATTTTTTTAATTTCTATGTTGTGCATTTCTTCTTGTCCAATTTGAGTCCGGGCAAATTCTTCCAAATACACGCTGGCATTTTCTACGGTATGGAGCAATTCTTTGTACATATCGAGGGCTTTTTTCTCGTGGTTGAGACTTTCCTCTAAAATGTCACGGACGGAATGGCGATCGCTTTCCTCAATAGGTGCAATTCTGAGGCTAGGATGTCCTTCTAACCCGGTGATAATTTCTCCCACCTGTTGAGCATGGGTGAGGGATTCCGCAGCTTGAGCTTGAAAAAAGCTGACGATGGGAATCCGATTCGGGCCGGTTACCATCAGGGAATAATGAGTATAGCGTACCACACCAGCCAGCTCAAATTCCATAATGGTATTGAGCAAGTTAATGGTTTTTGGAAGGTCAAGGTCTCTCATGTCGTTTTCGCGGGTTTCAGATGGGTTCAATTATTGGAGCATTTTTTGGACGCAATTATCAAGTAGGGATTCCCCTGCTATGACGAGTTATTTGTGCTTGCCACTTCCCACAATTACCAACCTGTAATAATTTACAGTTAGACATCGAAGTAGCTGGCGATCGCAACGGGACCTTGGTGAGATTTTTTGAGAGGGGATGAAATTACCAAAATCCTTAAAAAACTTAATCCTCCTAGGGATGGATTATTTAAGCCCATTGGGAATTTTACCCCAAATCTGAGGGCACAATTCCGATCGGGTTGCCCCAAGTTTCAAGAAAAATTAAGGTTTCCTAACTTATCGGCAAACCGAGGAAAAATTTTTACAAATTTTAACCACCTAACACAGAGAAAATTCCCAAGGTAAACCCCTTACGCAAAAGCCTTTCCAGCCCTTAGATGCTGGGCTTTGATGCAGAACCTCATCCCCTCCTAGGGCATTGTCAAGTTTTCAAAAACGCGCTTTCCTATTGATATTAGAGCGATCGCAACCTGTCCTCAATCCGGAGAAACCTCGGCAATATTCCGAATCAGGCTGTGGCGATCGCCTCAAGCAATTATCCCTTAAACCCTTAAAAAATGAAGAAAAATTTAATTATTCTCACCCTCTTAGCCGGAGTCGTCCCCACCTTACTTTTAGGGTGTGAGCAAGATAGTACCCCACTCATCTCAACTCCCGAACCCGTCGCTGTAGAATCCGCCCCACCCCCGACTCCTGGAACCGAAACCGCCTCTGGAGAAACCGGAACACTGCAAATAGTTGCCAATGGCGAGGACTTCGTGCGAGATGGCTTTACCTCCAAAGATGGTTGGAAAATCAACTTTAATCACGTTTACGTCAACCTTGCCGAAGTCACCGCCTACCAAACCGACCCCCCCTACAATCCTGAAAGCGGCAGTCAGTTAACCGCCAAGCAACAAGTCCAACTGGATGGGGTCAAAACTGTAGACTTGACAGCCACTCCTGAAAACCCCTCCCCAGTCGTCGCGGAAGTCCTTGCACCTGCGGGTCAGTACAATGCCCTATCTTGGAAAATGGTCAAAGGAACCGAAGGCCCTGGGGCAGGCTATAGCTTAGTCATGGATGGAACTGCGGAAAAAGACGGACAAACCCTCCCCTTTGTGCTCAAACTCGATCGCGAAATGGCTTTCACCTGCGGCGAGTTCGTCGGGGATCAACGCAAAGGCATGGTTTCCCCCGGCAGTAAGGGCCAGTTAGAAGCCACCTTCCATTTTGATCACCTGTTTGGCGATGCTGGTGCACCGGCAGATGATGAACTGAATGTCAACGCCTTGGGATTTGAGCCGATCGCTGCTTTAGCCTCCGGGGATCAGGTGAATCTGACCCGTACAGAACTCCAACAAGCCCTCAGCACAGCAGATTATCAAACCCTGGAAAACCTCCTCCCCTCCTTGGGTCACGTTGGAGAAGGTCATTGTCAGGAATCTACGTCATCATGATAGACAGCCCGACCCTGCGATCGTTGCAGGGGGAAATACCTACTCAGGGATCGAAACTTTACCATGATTAATCGACCAATCACCCCAACTGCTGCGAAGGCAGTCCTCTGGGCGTTTGCCAGTGGGCTGTTTGCCTGGACCCTTGGGAATCCTCTGCCCGCGATCGCCCACGGGGTTCAACTGACTCATCAGACCCTAGAAGCCGTGGAGGTCCAGGCCCTCTACGATAATGGCGACCCCATCTCCAATGCTCAAATAACTGTTTATGCCCCTACGGACCCCGAAACGCCCTGGCAGCAAGGGACAGCGGACAAAAACGGACGGTTTTTGTTTGCCCCTGACCCCTCCCTGCCGGGAAATTGGGCAGTGAGGGTCCGGCAAGCGGGTCACGGGGCGATCCTAAATGTGGCGATCGCCTCCGAACCTGACCCCGAGGCGGCAGTCGCCCCTCCCAATGCCACCAGCGTTCCCGAGGTGGCCCCCACTTCCGGGTTCCTCAGTTCCCGCCGTCCCTCTGTCAACCCCCTGCCGACAGCCTTGGCGATCGCCTCCGGGGTCTGGGGATTTGTGGGAACTGCCTTGTTTTTTTCCCGGTTTAATGGCAACGGACGAGGCGGTCCCCGCAAAGAAGAAGATTCCGTTGCCTAATTAAATCTCTCCCTTAATATAAATTCAGCCTGCTGGCATTCTCTCTTTTTCCTTTGATTCAATGCATATTCCCGATGGTATTCTTCCAGCTAGTCTTTGTATCGCCAGTTATGGCGCAACCGGGGCCGCCACTTGGTATTCCCTGCGCCAAATTAATCGCGATCGCAATCCCCACGCCCAAATTCCCAAAGCCTCCTTACTCACCGCAGCGTTTTTCGTCGCCTCTTGGATTCATATCCCCGTCCCTCCCGTCAGCGTTCACTTAATTCTCAATGGACTCTTAGGCACTGTCCTCGGTTATTATGCCTTTCCCGCCATTCTGATTGGGTTATTTTTCCAAGCCATTATGTTTGGTCATGGGGGACTCACTACCCTGGGAGTCAATGCCATTATGATGGGAATTCCTGCCTTAATTGCTTACCAAATCTTTCAAATGCGCCATTGGTTCAAACACCGATGGGAAAACATTACCCTTAGTTTATTTGCCTTTCTAGCCGGGGGCATCGGCTTAGGACTAGCGGCGGCCATTTTTTTCATTCTGATTATCACCACCATTCCCGGGGAATTAGATGTTACTACGGAAAGAAATGCCATTTATGGACTGATGTTGGCTCACATTCCCTTGATGCTGATTGAAGGGTTGTTTACCGCCATGTTAGTCATCTTTCTTAATCGGGTCAAACCGGAATTAATTTCTAATTAATTTGCCATCAAAAAAAACCCGCACCCTCAAGGGTGGGGCTACACGGGCAAAGCCTGCCTACGCAGGCTCAAGAGTAGAATAGGTCTTTCACAAGCGGATTTAGGATGATACCCAATCGGAGGCTAAAAAGTCGTTTTTATCGGTTAGCCCGCGCAGGCGGGCTTTGTCCCTATAGCCCCACCCTTTAGGGTGCGGGTGTGTGACCCATTTGACCAGCGAATTTAGGATTAAATCTAATTATAAAGGAACTCGAATGAAGTTTGGATTAGACGATTATGCTCATTTAGAATCCCCATTACACCAATGGGAACCCCGATGTAAATTAATGGGGTTGATGGGATTAATTTTTGCCTTTGCAATGGTGCGGGATCAGCGTTTGATTCTACCCATGTTAGGGGTGAGTGCGGGAATTTATGCCCTGTCTCAACTCCCGATTTCTTACTGGCGGATGCGGTTGCGTTATCCGGGATTATTTCTGGTGGGAGTTGTGGGATTCCTGCCCTTTATTTCCGGACAGACGGTGCTATTTCAACTGGGCCCTATTGCTTTATATCAAGAAGGAACTCTGGCAATGATCGGCATTGCAAGTCGGTTTTTAGCCATTATTACGCTATCGCTGGTTTTGTTTGGAACAGCTTCTTTTTTAACCACCATTAAAACCCTGCGATCGCTGGGGATTTCTCCGATTTTAACCGATATGATGGTGCTGTTTTATCGGTATTTATTTGAACTAGGCGATCGCCTCCATACGATGCAGTCCGCCATGCGCTTGCGAGGGTTTAAACGCACCCGCCTTACTCCCCGGGCTTTACAAACCTTTGCCTCGGTTGCGGGAACGCTTTTAGTCCAGAGTTATGAACAATCGGAACGGATTTATCAGGCGATGCGATTGCGGGGTTATGGTCAAAAAACCGTTCTATCCCAGAGTCAGTCTTGGCATCTTAAAGATGCCCTGGGTTTAGGATTGGTCCTAAGCCTTGCGGCTACTTTTATGGCGGCTGAATTTTGGCTATCTTCTGGCATTTTATAACTTGAACTTGCGGGAGGCTTCTTCATACAAGAACAAGGCTAAATCGCGGATCAGTTCTTCATTGTCGAAACTATCGCCGAATTTAGTTTTTGCCATTTCAATACAGGTTTTCATCAAATCCGATGAGCGTTCCAAATGAGTGGCGATCGCCACCCATTCCGCCTCTTCCCCGGGAGATAGATCCGGAATTGTTATCTCGGCTACCTTTCTTCGTTGCAGTTCCTCCGAAAATCCAGCAGCAACAATCCCCGCAGGCAAGGCAAACAATCCAATCCCAATAAAGGCTAGGGTTGCCCCAAATAATTTACCCAAAGGAGTTACCGGATACACATCCCCATACCCCACCGTAGTTAATGTCACCACTCCCCACCACATCGCCGCCGGAATACTGGGAAACGCCTCCGGTTGTTCCTGACTTTCAGCAAAAAACATCAAACTTGAGGCGAAAATTAGTAAAATAAACACCGTAAACAAGGTCATGATTAATTCATTTTTTTTAGACTCAATCACCCGAAGAATGGTTTGGAGAGCTTCCGAGTATCGAATTAATTTAAGCAGTCGCAGCAAGCGAAAAACATTAGTAAATTTTATGGATTTAATAAGAGGGAATAATAACATTAAATAAAAGGGCAAAATTGCCATTAAATCAATCACCACTAACGGCGTCATCGCATACCGCAAGCGCCCCCAAAGGGGATGAGCATATCGTGCATCGACAGTACAGCACCAAAGTTGGAGAATATATAATAAACTAAAGCAGGCTACGGCCACCAGTTCGATTTCATCAACAAACAACTTAAAATTAGAGGAAATAAATGCCGAAGTTCCTAAAATAAAAGCCGTCACGTCTAAAACAACTAACAGGCTCACCGCCCAGTCATCAACTCGGCTTAATAAATCCGTGGTGTCTGAATATTCGAGAATTTGATAAACTCTAGCTTTTAGGGATTGGCTCATGATGTGGGATTTAGCTCATGACACTTTAAAAAATTAACCGCACTATTGGAAATAGTATCATATCCGATGAAAGAACAGATAGAACCCTTAACCTCTAACAACCTGGCAGATAATCTCCCAGGGAATCTTTTAGAAGTAGCATCGAATTCTGTGGTGATCGACCGGGGGAATGCAGCGATCGCCATTGATGAACTTTGCTTTTCTTACCCTGACAAAGCCGATGTTTTACAAAACATCAGTCTGCGAATCAACCCCGGCGATCGCGTCGGACTGATTGGGTCCAATGGTGCAGGAAAAACCAGTTTATTTTTATCCATTTGTGGCATTCTCAAGCCGATTTCCGGCCAAATCAGCCTCTTCAATCGCCCCGTAGTCCCTGGGGAATTCTATCCGGAAATCGGGTTAGTTTTTCAAAACCCAAACGATCAGCTATTCTCTGCTTCCGTCTGGGATGATGTTGCCTTCGGACCGCAAAACATGGGACTGTCTGGGTCAGAATTGAGCGATCGCGTTAGAATTGCCCTTGATTTAACGGGAGTTCGGGACCTGGAAACTCGTCCCCCCCATCATCTTTCTGGCGGACAAAAGCGCATGGTAGCGATCGCCACAGTTCTAGCCATGCAACCTCAAATTATCCTCTATGATGAACCCAGCGCCAACCTAGATTTGCGAGCCCGTCGGCGTTTAATCCACTTTTTGCAAACCTCTCAGGAAACCTTACTAATTTCCTCTCACGACTTAGAACTGATTTTGGAAGTGTGCGATCGGGTCATTCTCATGGATGAAGGACGCATCATCACCACCGGCAGTCCCGATGTTGTCATGGCAGATGCACCCCTGATGGAAGCACATGGTTTAGAAAAACCCCACTCTCTCCTGCGCCATCGCCCGCTTCATCACCCCTAATCCCCGACCCTGCCATCAGAGGGGCACTAGCGCTTAGAAACCGGGTTTCTTGTCCAAATTTCTGCTAATTTTCCAGAAATTCGTGCCAGAAACCCGGTTTCTTGTCCTCATCGATTTCATGCTGTACCGACCCCCAAGAAAACTGGGCGATCGCCAAAGTTATATAAATTTTCTGTATCAATCCCACGCAACCTCTACCCGACAGCCTACCGTCTGTATAACCTATCCCGGGAGTGCGGATTTCCCCTGCCCAGACAGAATATCCAATTGTCCCAGCAGAAATCAAGATTTCCCTGTATCATAATCCTTTAGCCGCTCAATAGGAGACCTTCTCATGGATCTCGTTAGTTTGCTCATTACCTGGCTCATAACCGCCATCAGCTTGTTTATTATTTCTAAACTGCCCACCGGCGTAGAAATAGATGGATTTCAAAAAGCCTTAATTTCCGCTGCCGTTTTTGGCGTTTTAAACGCGCTAATTAAGCCCATTTTACAAGTTTTAGCCTTGCCCATCACCTTCCTCACCCTGGGATTGTTCAGCCTGATTATCAATGCGATTATCTTTGGATTAGCTGCTTGGTTAGTGACGGGATTTCGCCTCCGTTGGGGATTTTGGAGTGCCCTCATCGGGACCTTAGCCCTCAGCTTTATTAACTCCATCTTGTTTAACCTGTTGGGAAGACTTTAATCCCAACCTGTGCAAAATTGCCCCGCCTAACTTCCTTATAAAGTGGGTAAATACAAAAGCGATCGCCCCTTTTTTAACTTAAAATAAAGACAATTGTCGATACTCAGGCATCTCATTGCAATCCCAACTGGGCGATCGTTTTTCTGTCCCGTTCTCCCCAAAGGGCATCCCTTTATCCAAACAGTCCAACGCCTGTCTAATATTTCGGGCTAAATTTTGAGCAAACTTGACCGGAACCGCATTCCCAATCTGGAGATGAATATCCCGTTTATTCCCTCCCATAAATACCCAATCATCCGGAAAGGTTTGTAATCGCGCATATTCCCGATGAGTAAAACTGCGAATTCGCGACGCCTCAATTCGCCACAAGGGAACCGTCGATTGAGAATTCCGGACAAACTCACCATTGACTCGATCTTTTTCATACCGTCCCGCCACCACATTTCCTTGAGCCCATCCCCAAATTGTTGCTGAATCTATCGCTGGAAAGGGTGCATCGTAGGACCGAATGGGATGACCATCTGATGCCGTTCTGGATAACCGGACCGGCAGGACTTCCTCTTCTAAATTAAAGGGATTGCCGGTTTCTCGATGCACTTTACTCTTAAATCCCCATTGCGGATTGTGGTTCGGGAGTTCCCTTGCTTCTCCTTGGGCTAAATCATAAATAAACTCTCGAATGGTTGTGAGTTTCCCTGGTCGGGGTAACGTATATTCCGAGGGCAAATTATTTTTAAATCCAATAAAAATAAACCGACGCCTCGTTTGAGGAACCCCATAATAGCACACTTTGAAAATATCAAAAACTACCTGATAGCCAATGCCATTTAGATCTTGAATAATAGTTTCACTAAAGGGCAAACCCGTCTGAGGCGATCGCATGGTTCGCAAATTTAGTACATTTTCAATCAAAACAATCCGAGGCTGACAAATTTCCGCAATCCGAATCACCTCTTTATACAGTAAATTTCTGGGATCACTTTCCTGGCGGTTTCCCCCCAAGGAAAATCCTTGACAGGGAACCCCAGCCAGCAAAACGTCTGTTTGTTCTGCGAATTTGGGATAGTAGGAACGAACATCGGCTAATTTTACATTCCATTGGCTTCTATTTTGTTGCAGAGTTTGAATACACCAAGGATTGATATCAATGGCTTCTAAGACCCTAAAACCCTCCATTTCAAACCCTAAATCTAATCCTCCTGCACCGGCAAATAGACTCAGAACTGAATAGGAACATTTTGGGGAAATCATGGCTAAGGATGGAGGAGATAACTTCATCACTATTTTAACTAATGATTGACACTTTTCAAAGTAACCCGGAGGCCATTTACTCCCTTAAGTCGGTAGGCTAAAAAACGGTGGACTGTCCCCGATAAGGGATTTTTTTGATAATTGGGAGTTAAGGTATTGCTTCTTAAATCAAAGAAATAGCCGATAACTTGTTGCTCAGCTTCTACACGCACCAGTTCACCGACTACATCAAGGCGGGGATCTGGCTGGTGTTCATCGGGTAGAATTAGGGTAATTTGTTGCTCAGTTCCCGTTATAATTCCGTAAGGGGTTGGAGCAATATACATCTTTCTATCCCGAATTTTGAGGTCACCATAACTCCCAAATCCTGTCAAATTTTTATTTTTATGAACATACTGGCGATCGGCATTTAAAAAGTCACCATGACAAATAACGAGGTCCAAAACCGGATACTCATTCTCCTTAACATTGGCAGGATATCGCCCAAAAACATAGTAAATCGTTCTCTCTTTGTGATCTCCTACGGGAACTTGGCTGTTACAGTCATAATCTGCGGTCCTTCCTGGGTAAGCCAAACCTTTAATTTCATAGCCTTCTGCCTGGTCAGTCAATATAAAATCTGGGTAAAGATTTCGCCCCGGTTTTGTATAGTTAATTTTGGTTTCTTCCAAGCGATTCTCAAACCATTTTTGAAAATGGAATTCTTTATCTTGAAGACTTGTCCTCTGGATTAGAACCCCTTGACTAATGGCATCATGGCAAGCAATGAAAATATCTATGCATTGATTGTAACTAGATTCGGTTTTGGGGTTCATAGCACTAATAATTACCTGAGGTTTTCCCTTAAATGAGTTTTTCCGAAGTCAGGGCATTTCTTCTATTTTTTACGCTTTTCAATTAAAGCTCCAAATTTTAGCCCGCCTAGGCGGGCTAAATTCATGTAAACCCATCTTTATAGGGTAAGAGATTTCTAATCCTGCTGATTGGCGAATTGGCGCGCCCCGAGGAAGGATAATCCCAAGGCAGCGATCGCCAGCACAACAATACTATACCAAGGGAACTGACTCATATCATAAGCGGCAGCCCTTAGTCCGATACTGGTATAGGTCAAAGGCAACAGATAAACCACCACTTTTAAGGCGGCTGGTAATTGCGCCGGATCAAAAAAAGTTGCCCCTAAAAATGACATGGGAACAATGATAAAATTGTTATAAATTCCCACACTTTCCAAGGATTTTACCGTTAATCCCACTAAAACTCCCAATCCCGAAAATATGGCACAATTTAGCAGCAATACCAGTAAAAATAGGGGATTGAGAAAACTCCAAATTTTGCCGGTAAACAGAATCGCGACGAGGAGGACGGAACCCGATGTCATCAACCCGCGCAAAATTCCCGCCATCATTTTCCCCAGATATAAGGAGAGGGGATGAATCGGCAACAGCAGCATTTCTTCAAAGTTTTTGGTAAACAAGCGTTCCCCACAAATGGAAAACACTGTCCCCGCAAAACAGATCGTCATGGAAGACAGGGCGACCATTCCTGGTAACATGAATTCTAAGTAACTATTTCCCCCATCCATGCCCGATCGCATGGTATTTCCTAATCCTAAGCCAAATGCTAGAATATAAATCAAAGGAGAGACCAGGCCCGAGGCGGCCACTTGGACCAATCGCACCCGTAAATCCAGCCAGTCTCCCCATAAAATCGTGATACTATCTTGCCACAGGGTTGATAGGGGCGACTGCGATCGCCCAGAAGTCACTTCCGGTTTTAGTCTGAGTTCAGATGCCACAATACCCGCTTGTTGTCTTGTTTTCCTTCTTCAGTTTTACAACACTTCCACGACTTTGTTTCGAGAAGAAAAACCCGATTTAATCACAATCGCAGATTTGGGAACCTCAAATTTATCCGCCAACAGTTTGATTAACTCTGCATTCGCCTTGCCATCAACCGGGGGAGATTTCAGGCGAATCGTCAAACTGCCATCGGTTTCTTCTGTAATCTGCTGTTGTTTAGAATTCGGTTTAACTTTAATTCGGTAGAGAGGCACAATTTAAGCAACAACAGGACTAATCATCTGATCCAACACCGATCGCGCCGCGACTAAATCATAAGGAATCCGAGGTTTCATCGGGCGATAATCCTTGGGATGGGGGGACCCATTTCGCAATACTGCATTGACCACCAGACAGGGTTCATCACTGAAATTAATCGCACTATGGGGAACCCCAGGCGGAATAGTGACCACTGCCGGATAGCGATCGCTCAAGGGAATATAGCGATATTGGCGGTTCTGTAACACTACTAACACAAAACTGCCCCGAACCACCAGCAATTGATCCGTCTGAAAACGGTGAACGAATAAATCATCGCAGGCCCTCGCTTTCACCTGAACTAACATGGTTTCATGACTGGACTGGGGGGTATAAAACTCACTCATGCCAGACTGCATGGTTTCTAAAGGCCGGATTTTAACAGATTGAGTTAAACTCATGGATTTTCCTCCAAATGGTTTCTTATGCTTCTGATTATGGCGCGGGTGTTAATAAATTTTTGTAAATATCGTCACTAACTTGACAAAAGTATGGTATAGAAGGCTGCAAAGCCCCCAAATTATGAGGAAATCGGTCATGACTCAGCAACATCCCCATCCCAAGCGTCGCCCGGATCTCACCGGATGGATTGTCCGATTTGTCTGTGGGGCGATCGCCGGAATATTTATCGCGATTTTCTTCCTTTGGGATGGGATGACTGTCGGAGGGGTAGTCGCCTTGAGTTTAGGATTAGGAACCCTATTTGGGTTGTGCGCGGCCCAATGGGGCGATCGCTTTTGGCAATTCCTGGGGCGCTGGTTTTAACCCAGATTGAGGATTAAACTGCCGCCCGGTCACGATGCTCGATTTTCGTGCCTAAAACCTTGAGAAATTCCGCCAACCAAGCGGAATGGGCAGGCCAAGCAGGGGCCGTGACCAGATTGCCATCAACGATCGCCTCATCTACTGCGATCGCCACATAAGTCCCCCCAGCGCGAGTCACATCGGGACCACAGGCGGGGTAAGCAGTGCAGCGTTTCCCTTGCAGAACATCCGCCGCCGCCAATAGTTGCAAACCATGACAAATTGAGGCGATCGGCTTATTTTCCTGAGCAAAATGACGGGTAATTTCCAAAACCCGCTGATTCAGGCGAATGTATTCCGGCGCACGTCCCCCCGGAATCACCAAAGCATCATAAGTCGCCGGATCCACTTCCGCAAACGTCGCATTCAGGGTGAAATTGTGACCCGGTTTTTCGCTATAGGGTTTGCTGAAAAAGTTATAAAAAGCAGGGGGGGTAAATGAACAAGAGGCCCCTATTCCTGCACCAATAAACAG
>NZ_JAMXFA010000033.1:51742-82017 GCF_025370785.1 Laspinema olomoucense D3b | reverse complement strand
GTGCGTTCTTGGACCTGCTGCTCTAGGTTGGCATTGAGGGAATTAACTTCTTTGTAGAGTAAATACTGCTCGATCGCCATTGAAAAATGCTTCCCGATCGCTCGGGCCATTTCAATTTCTTCTGGCTTCCAGTCTTGAGCTTGTCCCGTTTTCCGTTCCCGCCATGCCTCAAAGGATTGGCGAGGCAGTAATTGCTTAAGATTACTATTAAAGCGTCCCGCCCATAAGGTTTCGGTTTCAATTTCATTGCGAAAAATTGTCAAATATCCGAGATTTTGTTGCCGATAAAACAGGGACATTACGAGCAGACTGCGAATCCGCGTGGGGCGGAAATCGGGGGTAAAACAGTTAATGTCAATGGGTTTATAAATATCCGTGATCGCCCAGACGGAACCGGCATGAGATTGTTCTAAATTAAGGCTGGAATTGGCGGTTTCCAGCCAGTCTTTCCAGAGGGGATGTTCTTCTAGGATGTCGCAGAATTCAGACTTGACTGGCAGCGGTTGTTCCCCGGAAGTAAACAGTTGACTCTGTGAGCTTTCCAGGTTCCCCATCATGGAATTGTGTTTCGCGCCGATGTAGAGCCTACCACCACATCCATTGAGGGCAGTGATAGTGGCTTCTAGTGCCGCCTGGACCTCAATGCTGGGTTGAGCGTGGAGTAAGGCTGCCACTTGATTGATCGTTGCTTCTCGGGCTTGCTTTTGCTGGGTGGCTTGGAGGAGGGTGGCTTGGGCGATCGCGATCGAAACCTGATCCGCCAATAATTGTACCAACTGCAAATCGTCTTCAGAAATCGGGCGCGTTTCTACATGATGGGAGACAACTAACCCCCAGAGTTCCTGATGATGGAGGATGGGTACCACCACGGATGAGTTGATTCCCATTGCGCGGAGGTAGGTTAAATGACACTCATCTACCGGGCGATAGCGGATGCTGTTTCCCACTTCCCCCGATTCATGGGAGGCATATTCCCTGGAACTGACCCCGATTTGTTGCTTAGCCACATCTACGATGGAACAAACCCGTTCTTTGGTAAACCGTTCTCTAGCTCGTTCTGGAATATCATCTGCCGGAAAATTTAAGCCTTTGAGGGAGGGAAGGCGATTTTCATTAATCGACTCGGCAATCACTTTCCCACTGTTATCCGGATTGAATTGATAGACCATGACGCGATCGGTTCCTAAGAGGGACCGAATTTCAGCAGCCGTAGCGGTGAGAATTTCCTCTAAATCCAGAGATTGGCGAATCCGGTTGAGCATTCGATGCAACAACACTTCGCGATCGAGTCTTTGTTGGACGGGTTGTGCGGTATTTGTATTATTATTTTTGAGTGTCATAAAAAATTCGCTTTTTTCCAATCCAGATGTTTTGACCTCGGGAAGGTTCAAAAGCCTCCTTCCCCTAAATTAGATGTTAAGGCTCTCGAAAAATTACAGGGTTGAGCGGCACAAATCCCGTTCCTCTACACCTACTCGAATTATTTCGTCGCCTTATGAGTGCCAGTAGTTCCATACCCCGCTTTACTGAAAGGGGGCTTACTACCTCATCTTTAGGGATCTGACCTGCTATCGTCTTTACTGACTCAGTTATGGATGAGGATTGGCATCAGCTAGAACTCCCCTGGATGAGTTTCTAGCAAATAGCTAAGGGTTTAGTTCCAGTTTCCCCGGTTGTGGGTTACGCTTGCCTAAACCCCCATCTTGATGCCTTTGTCAACATGATATCAATAAAATCTTAATATATTCCAGGTCTCTAGAGTTGCAATGACTTATAGTCCGGTCAGCTCGTTCCGCCTATTGACAAAAATCCTAGGGTAGAGTATATAACGATCGCCACTGTGCTAAGGATTAGTAGGGATGAGTGACTGGAACAAATCCCCGGGAGAGAAAAAAACCACTGAATCCGGAGATTGCCGATTCCTGCTATCGGGAACCCAGATTTCTGTGGTGGGGGCGATCGCTCCTTTAGAGTTTTTATATGTTGTGTACAGTTTCCTCGGACCCCCGGGAAACCCCACTTGGCAATCCACGCCGCGTTCCCAAATTGCCCACTTAACTGGACTCTTTCTCCTGAAGGCGTCCTCGGATTTCTTCCCGGACACTCATCAACATCTGACCCAGATGATTTTGACCCGTGCGGTCCTCACCACAGCCCCAGAAATAATCCGTCGGGGAATCTTCAACAATGGTAAGGTCCTCCGTCCCCAGCAGAATCGCCTGGATATCTAAATGGGTCAAAAACTTCGTTAATACCGCTTCTCGCATAATCCCGAGTTTGACCCAATCCCAGTTGGAGCGAACAGTCCGAGAGGGGTCGCGTCCTAATTTGGCCGCTTCATCCGGAGTCGGTGCATTCCGGATTTGAGTAATAATCGACTCATCCTCTACCCCAATAAATTTATGAGCTTGATAATAATGCTCGACTGTCGGCCAATGTAGGCCCTTTCTCCGAATTCCGTGGGGGGAAAAATTAGAAAAACAGCCGTAGGGTTCGTCAACTTTGTAAAAATAAATGGTCATTTCTATAGTCTAGTTTATTTATGCCTGAACATCTTAAGGATTGACTAAATATCCGAGCATCTCACTCCCTTGAACCCTGCTTCCCCTCCTGCAATTCTATTGTCTATCTGGTGATCGCAGCGCCCCTGGGCATTGGGATGGGATGCTATCAAGACTCGGTAGAGAGGGCGTCGGTATAGTGGGGGTTAGAAACCGGGTTTTTGGACAAAATTTTGGCCGATTTGTCACCTATCTCACCCAGAAACCCGGTTTCTTGTCCTTGGAATTTAATCCGGTCCCAATGGTTTAGGGGATTGCTCGAAACCGGACTAGCCCCCGAAACCGGGAATCAGGTTTTTCTTGAGGCGGTCGATCGCCTTGTTGGCAATATCGGCATAACTGGTTTCTCCACACAATACCTCTACCATGCGTTGAGTCGCACTCGGACGCTTAATCCCCACTTTGTAAGCAATTTTGGGAATTTTGTAGAATAAACCAGACACGCGAGAGGCCCAAACCATTTGTCCTCCCCATTCCTCGTTCATCACCTGAGTGTATTTTTCTAGGGCGTTGCTGGTCCCGGCGAGGGCAGCATCGATGGACTCTGCGGCTTTAACTCCACTAAACATCGAGGGACGAATTCCCTCAGCAGTTAAGGGGTCCACGACGCAGGCAGCTTCCCCGGCGAGGATGGCATTCTGGGTATGGAGTTTTTGCTCTTTTTCCCATAAGCATAGAAAATCCTGATGCACTTGGGTGGAGAGGGGGAAGCCATTGGCTTGGGCATATTCGGTTAAGATTTGATCCAGCTTTTCTTTGGTGCCTCCTTGTAAGTTGGCAATGCTGAGGCTGTAACCATCGGCTTTGGGGAAGTTCCAGATGTAGCCTTTTTTGATGCGGCCAAAATCAAACTGGATCAGAGAATTGGGATTTGGGGAAGTAATTTCGATCGCAGCGGCTGGTTGGCGATCGCGCTCTTTAAAGCCTAGCATTTTCGCCATCGGACCTTTGGCCCCATCGGCGGCGATTAAATATTTGGCTTCTAAGGTTTCCGTAGCGGTGGTGACTTGCCAGCGATCGCCTTTGAAAGCAATTTGAGTGACTGCACTCTTGTCTCGAACTTCGGCCCCTTGTTGTTTAGCTTGGTCGATGAGAAATTGGTCAAAGATATCCCGGCGGACCATCCACATCGGTTCAGGGGTTTCCAGTTGGACCTCTACGGGGTCCTCTCCCTGCCAGGTATAGCGCAGGCGATCGACTTTCATCGAAATCGCCGGGGAAAAGTCAAAGTCAAACCATTGAGCGATTGCGGGAGAGACACCGCCTCCACAGGGTTTATATCGCGGCAAAGATTCTTTTTCTAGGACTAAAACCGATCGGCCTCGTTTTGCTAAATGATAGGCGGCACTGCCGCCAGCGGGACCCGCTCCTACAATAATGCAGTCGAACATAATGATTGAAGTTTCACGTCTCAATTGAATTGATTTTATGGCACGCCCTGGGCGATCGCGCCTCTGTCATCAGGCAGAGGACAGGCCAGGACTCCTTGACAAACTGTAACGAATAGATGGCAGAAAAACCCAGATAACCTGAAGAATTATCTGGGTTTTTTAGTTGATTACAAACTCGCTAGGCTTGAGAAAACGGTCAGAAAAATTAGACAGTAGTGATGTCTTTTTCCTTAGCCGCCAGCACTTCATCGATTTTTGCGACGTATTTATCCGTCAGTTTTTGAATGTCATCTTGCAACGCTCTCGACTCATCTTGGGAGATGTCGCTATTTTTTTCCTGCTTGCGGACGGAATCAATGCCATCCCGACGAGCATTGCGAATGGCAACTTTACCTTCTTCGGCGTATTTTCCGGCAACTTTCACCAGTTCCTGACGGCGATCGCTGGTTAACTGGGGAATATTCAAGCGAATAATTGCCCCATCATTGTTCGGAGTTAAGCCCAAATCCGAGGTTAAAATCGCTTTTTCAATAATCGCCAAACTGTTGCGATCAAACGGTTGAATTGAAATCGTACTGGCATCGGGGGTATTGATGCTTGCTAACGATTTCAATGGGGTGGGTGACCCGTAATATTCAACCATGATTTTATCCAGCAAAGAGGTATTCGCTCTGCCGGTGCGAATAGTGTTAAAAGAGCGTTGAGTTGCCTCAACCGCTTTTTTCATTAGATCTTCTACTTCAGCTAACTTCACAAAAACCTCCCACAATCGTTCCGACGTTTTCTCCCAAGACCGCTCGGCGGATGTTACCCGGTACCGATAGGTCAAATACTATGATAGGGATATTATTGTCTTTGCACAGGGCGATCGCGGTACTATCCATCACCCGTAAATCGTGCGTTAAAACATGACCATAAGTCAGGCTATTATACCGTTTCGCATTCGGGTTAAGATGGGGGTCACTATCATAAATCCCATCGACTTTGGTGGCCTTAAAAATCACCTCAGCATTGATTTCGGCGGCTCTGAGGGCGGCGGTGGTATCCGTGGTAAAGAAGGGATTTCCCGATCCAGCCCCAAAAATAACCACCCGTTTTTTTTCTAGGTGGCGAATGGCACGACGACGAATATAGGGTTCAGCCACTTCCTGCATGGCGATCGCGGTTTGCACCCGCGTCTGTACGCCCATGCGTTCGAGAGAATCCTGCAAAGTCATGGCATTCATCACCGTGGCGATCATGCCGATGTAGTCCGCAGTCGCCCGATCCATGCCAGCGGCTGCGCCTTTAACTCCGCGAAAAATGTTACCGCCACCGACAACGACTGCCACTTCTACGCCATCAGCTATCAGATCTGCCAACTGTTGCGCGATTTGCTCAACCACGATGGGATCGATGCCATAATTTAGCTCGCCCATCAATGCTTCGCCACTCAGCTTTAGTAAGACTCGCTGGTACACTCTCCCCATCAGCTCACTCTTTTCCCAACTGTATTTGCCTCCCCCATAAGATAGCAGGATGTCGGCATTTTTCGACGCATTCTACCAGAAATCATCCCTGGGTTGTCTGGAGACTCCCGGAAATGCTTGGGATAGGGGTCCGTTCTGGGATTTAAGGGCTCTGGCCCTAAGCCGGTAATGGCAGTCAGGGGCCGGAATGGCTTAGGGTCCTTTCTGATGCCATCTAAGGGAACCGCCGATTGCCTCTGTAGACTCTATGGCAACCGTTTCCCCGGATAGCAAGGATGCGATCGCCTCTCTCAAGTAGCTACTCTCCACCTCTTCGGGGCAGTCGGGATGATCATCAATGGAGCCTCGATAACGCAAAATCCCCTCCCCATCCAGCAAAAACACCTCTGGGGTCTTTTCAGCACCAAAGCAATGGGCCACATCCTGGGTGGCATCCCGGAGATAGGGAAAATTTAGGCCCCTTTCCTGGGCGAAGGACTTCATCTGTTCAAAGCTATCTTCAGGATATTGACGGACATCGTTGGAGTTAATGCCAATCAGGGTAAAGCCCTTGTCGTTAAAATCCGTCTGGATCTGTTTGAGGCGATCGAGATAGGATTGGACATAAGCACAGCGATTGCATAAGAAAATTACGCCCACTCCCCGATACTCTTCCAAATAACGGGCTAAGTGGTGAACGCGATCGTCTATTCCCGGCAATTCAAAATCCGGGGCATGGCTTCCGATAGCAGTCCCTATCATTTCCATAAAACTGAGTTCTCTGTGGTATGGACTGAGCAATTGAAAAATCGCGCTTAAGGGAATCCTGTCCTGGCATCTTCCCGACCAGTTGGGATTCATGCTTGCGCTAACTTTAGTTTATGCATTTTCTTTGCCGGTCGTAAATTCCCGAACCCAAAATTTGACGCTTCCAACAGCGGGAAAAAATTGTAACATTCTGTTAAGCCCATCCCTCGATATCCAGGGGCGATCGGCCTGGTTCCTTCTCTCCCCCAGTCATGACTCTGATTCCTTCCAACCCTTCACCCCCTTCCCCTAGCGCCGCTTTGCCCTTTCAAACTTGGACCTGGCGTGGGTTTCCGATATGCTACCAACAGCAAGGAGAGGCAGGACCGGCAGTGGTACTCGTCCACGGATTTGGAGCCTCATGCGGTCACTGGCGCAAAAATATTCCGGACCTGGCGACGAGTTGTCGAGTCTATGCTATTGACTTGATTGGATTTGGCTACTCCGCGAAACCAACCCCTGGGGAGGCGATCGCCTATACCTTTGAAACCTGGTCACAACAACTCGCCGATTTTTGCCGGGAAATCGTCGGGGGTCCCGCCTTCTTCGTCGGCAATTCCATTGGCTGTATTGCCATCATGCAAGCTGCTGTCGATCATCCCGAACTCGCCCAAGGCATTGTCGCGATTAACTGTTCCCTGCGCCTGCTGCACGATCGCAAACGGTCCCTCAAACCCTGGCATCAACGCATCGGCCCACCAATTGCACAAAAAGTATTATCTGTCAAGTGGATTGCCCAATTCTTTTTTAACCGATTAGCCACTCCAAAAACAGTCCGCTCCATTTTATTGCAAGCCTACCGCAAAGCCGATGCCGTCACCGATGAACTGGTCGAGATTATTCTCGGACCCTCCCGGGATATCGGTGCAGTGGATGTCTTTGTCGCCTTTACCCGCTATTCCCAAGGCCCCTTACCGGAAGACTTGCTACCGCTTTTACCTTGTCGGGCCCTCCTCCTCTGGGGCAGCGAGGACCCCTGGGAGCCCCTCAATCTGGGACAAGAATTTGCCAAAATTCCGACGGTAGACCAATTTATTCCCTTACCGGGATTGGGTCATTGCCCCCAAGATGAAGCCCCCGAGGTCGTTAATCCCATTGTGTTGGACTGGATATTAGGAAAACAACGGGAATCCAAGGGTTTGGCGTAGGATTGGCAAAAGTCTCTTGGCATTATGATTTAGATTTACTCTCCAGAAATCGAGGGAATTCTGGTGAGCAAAATTTTCATAATTTCCTCCTATAAAATAGGGTGACGTTTCCCCATTAAATCAGCAACGGTAATGCGGCCTCCTCTGTCCCCCCGCCGATTCTCAATCCCAATCTTATTAACGAACTGCATCGGTTTGCCAAGGATTTCGAGGGGTGGGTTCTGATCCAATGTTGCAATGTTTCCCGGGAATGCTGGTGTAGTTTACTCTTTTCGATTTTGCCCCAAGGCGATCGCCTCGATGGTTTCTTTCCCCCCTCAACTCTTAGCTTGCGAATCAGTCTTCGTCCCTCTTTCTGATAAACTGGTTCGTTCACATCGGAGTCCCCATTGCAGCCATGAGCGAGTTTGTTTACAACTATCCCCCTTTATTTCCCGGGACCTTACTCAAGCGGTATAAACGCTTTCTAGCCGATATAAAATTGGATACCGGCGAAGAAATTACCGTACATTGTGCTAACCCTGGTAAAATGTTGGGTCTATCTGCCCCAGGCAGTCGGGTAATGGTATCCCTGAGTAGCAATATCAAGCGGAAGCTACCCTATAGTTTGGAATTAGTGGCAGCGGAAGAAAATCCGACCACTTGGGTGGGGGTGAATACGAATTTACCCAATCAAGTGATTAAATTAGCTTTAGCAGAACGACTGTTTCCGGGATTGGGTGCGTATGAAACCATCAAACCGGAAGTTGTTTACGGGCGCGATCGCAAGAGTCGAGTTGATTTTTTTCTCACCGGAACTGAGGGAACAACACCCATATATCTGGAGGTAAAAAATGTCACTTGGGCAAAGGGAGAAAAAGCATTATTTCCTGATGCCATCACCACCCGGGGTCACAAGCATTTGTTAGAGTTAATGGATGTGATCGAGACTCACTCCGCAAGGGCAGTCGCCCTATTTTTTATCAGTCGCGGAGATTGTGAGATTTTTGGTCCAGGAGATACCGCAGATCCGCTCTATGGTAAGTTATTACGGGAAGCGGTTGCCAAGGGGCTGGAAATTTTGCCCTGTCGGTTTGAGTTAACCCCGGCAGGGGTGAGGTATTTGGGGTTGGCTGAGGTGGAGTTTTAGGATAGGGAGGATGGGGGAGATGGGGAGGATGGGGGAGATGGGGGAGATACTTACAAAACTATTAACTGCACCTGATGGTCCCCTCCCCAAGACACAGGGGAGGGGACCGGAAGTGAGCTTAAATGTGAGGTAAATCCCCCTGAGCGTAAAAAACCTCCTCCCTATCCTCTCCAGAGGACTAAGAATTATGTCGTCAAAGCCGGAACTCTCACCTCCAAGCGGGTGCGCCAGCTTGATAGATGAGACAAGGACCGATCGCGATATTTGCCATACCGTTCTGGTTTGCTCTTGATTTTCTGGGGAAAAGGCGGCAAAATCCCAAAGTTAGGGGGCATGGGTTGGAAGTGTTTAGGGGAGGCGGAACTGATGAAGGAGAACAGTGCGCCCATCATGGTTGTATAAGGCAACCACACGGGTTTTAATCCTTGTGCTAACCGGGCGGCATTGGTTCCCGCTAACCAGCCTCCGGCAGTGGCGGCGGTATAGCCTTCGGTGCCAGTGAGTTGTCCCGCAGCGAGGAGGGTCGATCGCGTTTTGAACTGTAAGGTTCGGTCTAACAATTGGGGGGAATTAATAAAGGTATTCCGGTGCATCACTCCCATCCGGACAAATTCGGCATTTTCTAAGCCAGGAATTAACTGAAAGACTCGCTTTTGTTCTCCCCACCGTAAATTAGTTTGGAATCCGACCATGTTCCAGAGTTGTCCGGCTTTGTCTTCTTGGCGTAATTGCACCACGGCATAAGGCCGATTTTCGCTACGCGGATCACTCAATCCTACGGGTTTTACAGGACCATACCGCATGGTATCTTCTCCCCGTTTTGCCATTTCTTCAATGGGTAAACAGGCTTCAAAAAACTTTGAAGTTTCCCGGTCAAAGTCTTTTAATTCAGCTTGTTCGGCTTTGCACAATTCCTGCCAAAAATGTAGGTATTGTTCCTTGTTCATGGGACAATTGATATAGTCGGCGTCCCCTTTGTCATACCGTGAGGCGCGGAAGGCAATATCCAAATTGATGGAGTCACCGACAACGATGGGACTGGCGGCATCAAAAAAGCTCATGTATTCCATGCCGGTGAAGCGCTGCAAGTCGGTGGCGAGGGCGGGGGTGGTGAGGGGTCCCGTGGTGAGGACGACGATGCCATCTTGGGGAATTGCGGGGGCTTCTTCGCGCCGGAGGTCGATTAAGGGGTGGTTGGCGAGGGTTTCGGTGAGTTCATGGCTGAAGACGCCGCGATCGACGGCGAGTGCACCACCGGCGGGGACTTGATGGTGATCGGCGGTACCGATGACGAGGGACCCGAGTTGACGCAGTTCTTCATGGAGTAATCCGGCAGCGCGATCGCTGGCTTTGGCCCCAAAGGAGTTGCTGCATACCAGTTCAGCAAATTCCCCCGTATGATGGGCAGGGGTCATTTGCACGGGTCGCATTTCATAGAGGACGACGGGTACCCCAGCGCGGGCGATTTGCCACGCGGCTTCGGTGCCTGCAAGTCCGGCACCAATGACTGTAACGGGTTGTTTGTCGTTCATAAAAACTCTGAGAACTCCTGAGATGGGGGAACAAGGCGATCGCTCGCATGAGCAAGGGGAAATGATCCTAGGGCCTAAGATTCGGGGGTATCCTCCAGTCTGAGACCAAATTGTGTTGTTCTTTACTCTTCAGCCTGCGTAGGCAGGCTTCGTCCCTGTAGCCCCACCCTTCAGGGTGTGGGTTTTTAGAGACCTTCAAATTATATTTAACCACTGGGTGATCAGCCGGGGTGCTGGTAAGACGATCGCCAAAAACAGGGCGATCGCTACTAAGCCCAACATATCCCGGCGACTATCCAGTTCACTAACATCATTCAGGGCGGGGGAATCCATGATCGGCATCAAGAATAACAGCAGCGCCCAAATAATCCATCCGGGCTGCATCCAAGCGATTCCCAGAAATGCAATTCGGGTTATTTGTCCGATGCGGACCGCTTGCACCTGCCCAAACATGGCATGAATGATATGTCCACCATCCAATTGACCCACGGGAATCAGGTTTAAGGCGGTGGCGATTAAGCCAATATATCCGGCAACGGCAACGGGATGTAAGTTAATGGCACTGGTGAGGGTGAGTTGCGACCCTAGGGCGAGTTTACTCAAAAGGGTGAGAATGAGGGAACTTTTCGGGTCTAAGGCGGTGATTTGGAACATTCCTGCGTTCTCTGGCAGGGGTACGACGGTGGAATGAACCAATCCCCACCACAACAGGGGCAAGGTGACGACAAATCCTGCCAGGGGACCGGCAATGCTCAGATCAAACAAGACTTTCCGGTTCGGCATCGGCGATCGAATTTGGATGAACGCCCCGAAAGTGCCTAAGAACAATGGGACCGGAATAAAATAAGGCAGGGTTGTCTTGATTTTATAAAAAACTGCTGCCAAATAGTGACCGGATTCATGGATACCGAGGATGAGCATCAGGGCGACGGCATAAGGTAATCCATGAAGTAATAAACTGGGGTCGGATTGCAACTCCTCCAGAGAAAATCCAGCCAGTTCAGTCCCGAACAAGGTGGTGGTAAAGAGAGTGATCGCGGCTAGGGAGAGGGCTATTAGAGGTTTGTTTAAGTCATTGGGGGAGGCGGTTTGTTCTGGATTGGGAACTAGGATAAAAAAGGGCTGACCTTTGAAATCTTCTTGAAAAATAATTAAGAAGCGATCGCCGAATTTATCTTCGATTTTGGCGCGAATTTTTTGATAAGCCGACTCCGGGGGCGATCGCAACTGACCCCGACAGATCACCGCTTGCGGACGGTAATCAATCTGATGCAGAGCATAAAGCGTCCAATCAAAACAATCCCGCAGTTCCTGTTCTTCTCCATCATTCAGGGCACGCAACTCCTGGGGACTGGCAGGAGGACGGAGGCGATATCCCCCTTTTATTCCGGCAGATTCCCCGGCTGGATCAACTCCTGAATCCTGTTCTAAAGGGGGGCGAATATCCCGGCGACCCCAGAAAAAGAGTATCCAGTAAATTAGGGGCGACACCACAAAGGAACCCAGGGCCACTTCAGTGGGTAAGGGAGTTTGCTCCCCATGAATGATAAACCACGCCATCCACAGAAATGCGGGGGCCATTAATGCCAACCACAACACCCAAAGCGGGGTGCGCGTCAGGTGTGCCACACGCTGCCGCAAAATAATGTATGTAATAAATCCTAGAAGCAGTAACCAGAGAATCATGCTATGCCCAAACAACCACGGGCTGTCCTTGATAATATTTTTGCCTTTTCTCCCAATCGAGAGACCCTAGGCGCGACAGCTTATCTTATTGTAGAAAACAACGCGAATATCCTGGTAGATTGTCCCCCCTGGGATGAATCCACGGAGGAATTCCTGACTCAGCAAGGGGGCGTGCAGTGGCTCTTTTTGACCCATCGGGGAGGAATTTCCAAAGTCAAGGAAATTCAAAAGGCAACGGGCGCTCAAGTGGTGATTCAAGAGTGGGAAGCCTATTTACTGCCAGAATTGACGGTGCAGACATTTGAGAAGGATTGCACCCTGAGTCCAAGCTGTCAGGCAATTTGGACCCCGGGTCATTCCCCTGGGTCCTCCTGTTTATATTATGGGGGTCACGGTGGGGTCCTATTTGCGGGGCGGCATTTACTCCCGAATACTCAGGGAGAACCGATGCCCTTGCGAACCTCTAAAACCTTTCATTGGACCCGCCAAATTCAGTCCGTTAAGGCGCTGCAAGAGCGATTTACATCTGAGAGCTTGCACTATATCTGTCCCGGGGCAAATACAGGCTTTTTGCGGGGGAAACGGGTGATTGACTCGGCTTATGAGCATCTGGCGGCGATCGATGTTCAGGGGTTGCGGGAATTGGAACCTGTTTTATAACATTTCTCGTGTCATGGCTGAAGCCGTGACACGGGCATTTTGCGGCTCTGCCGCCTGTATTGGGGGTCCACAGGAGCAGGAGGCAGAGCCTCCATAAGCGCGTGACTCGGCGGAGCCAAGTCACGAGGGGATATAGGGTCACGAGGGGATATAGGGTCACGAGGGAAGGGGATAGGGGTCACGAGGCAGGAAATAGGAGTGGGCCACAATTCTTGCTAAAATGCAACCCAATAGTGCGTGTCCTTGAATAGTTGGTAAAAATCATGTCCGTTGCAACTCCTTACTCGAACGCGCCTGATGTCTCAACCGAAGATTATTTAGTAGTCGGTTTGGCAACTTGTTTTCTGAAGCAAGATGGGGAAGTCCATCAGGTCAAAATTGTAGAACCGATCCCTTCGGCGGCTTTAGAAGCGATTCTCAAGGGAATTCCTACCTCGTATGAAATGGCTTGTGCCACCACTCTGGGTACAGTCTTGGAGGGTGAACAGCCGAAACTGTTGCCGGATTTTCCGGCTGATGCTCAATTCTGTGATGATTTTGCAGAAAGGGCCATTTCGACGGTTCGCACCTATCAACATCGTCCGCAAGCTTGCGAGGCGATCGCGATCGGGTCAACTTATCGCGAATTAAACTATTCGGTGGAGCGCAAGCGGGTTCTGAATTCCGATAATATTGTCCGTGCCGAGGATAATGTTAAGCAACATGAGTACACTCATAAGGTTTTGTAATTTGTCAGGATGGGGTGAGTTCGGCTTTAACCCGATGACTTACTTCTTCTGACATTTATTAAAAATGAGGGATAAATTATATTATTAAATTAATGATAATTTATCCCTTATTTTAAGACTAAAATTATATTGAATTTTTAATTTGTTAAATAGTTAATTTACATCTATAAATTTTGACTAAATTCTTTGATATTTGCCCGAAATCTCATACAATCAGAATCAGGTGTGCTGGATTGACTGGAGGGAAAGATGGAACTGATGACGGAACGAATTGAATCGATTAAGGCGGGGGCGATCGGGGGATTGTCTGTAGCAGTTGCTTGGGCTGTGACGAGTTTGGGGAATCAGTTGATATTATCCCCTGGGGTTGACAGTTGGGCAATTTTCCCGGAATGGCAGCGGTTGTGGTTGAGTGGCGCTAGTGCGGGAGTGGCGGGTTTTTTGTTTGGGGTGACTTATCGTTATATTATCCGGGATGATGTGAATCCTCACCTAAAATCCGGGGCGGTATTTGCGTTTGGATTGGTGCGGGGATTGGCACAAGTTGAGGTGGGATTAAGCAATCCGAATAGTGTGGTTCCCGTGGCGGTGATGGCGAGTGAAAGTATTTTAATGTTTGCGGTGGCGAGGGTTTTGTTAGATGCGGCGATCGCCCGTCATTGGGTTAAGCCTTTTTCTAGTTTCTAAATAGCCCTCCGCTTCGCGAGGAAAGAGTTGGGTGGGGTCTATACGGTGATGAAAATATCCACCTTTTAAAGCTAGAATCAAAGAAAGAATTACGCCCTTTTGAGCCGATTTTATTGGGGGAACCCCACCCTAACCCGGACCCTAACAAGGGGAGGGGACCGGATAGGAGTTGTTCAGTCTTGATGTTGAATAGCATCCTATTCTGACTGTAAAAAGATGCCTAATCCGTTGTGGATACGGGGGATGATGCGGGGGGGATGTTCTAGGAGTTGACCGCCTAAAAATAGGGTGGTGGAACCGCCGCCATCTAGGTTGAGGGCGTTGACGGACCCTAACTGTTGCATGATTTGGGCCATTTCGGTGAGGGTGGGTCCGGGTCCGTTGGTGCGGTGGTGGGCGATCGCAATTACTAACCGTCCATCCTCTGTTTGCCCGATCGCACTTCGCGAGGCTTTTCCTTCAATAAAGTTTTGATTGAATTGTTCTGCCTCCGGATCTAACACAATCCAATTATTATTGAGTAACACAGGTCCAGCCCCTAAAATGTGAGGATAAACGTCAAAATAGGAGGGGACAGTCACCCGATTAATCAGGACCGAGGTGCCGATGGGGAGTTTGGGTAAGGCGGAGGCAAAGGACCGTAAGGTGAGCAAAAACCCCGTTTTCGGGATAGCAAAGGTACTTTCTCCGGCTTTTTCCCCTTGCAGATGTTGGGTGACTTTACCCCCCTCAACGACTACAATCATTTCGTTATCAATTAAGGTGGTATAGGTTTCTCCCCACTCTGGTGTATAGCGAGAAATCCCGGCTTTGACATAGCCACTATTTAAAAATAAAATAGGTAAGGCTTCTCCCTGGGCAGTTGTGAGAGTTTCCTCTAAGCTAAGACGTCCGATAATCGCACTTCCGGCATCATTCCAGGCGATCGCCCCTCGGTTGAGGATGGGACTGGATAACCAGCGGCCATCTTCGCGGATTGCACCCAAGGGAAGTTGATTGTTACGATTGAAAAATCCCCCGTTAATGGCGGCATTGGCACCGAGGCGATCAGCAATTTGACTGAGTTCGGCAATTCCGGGTAAACCGGGATTAGCGGTAATCGGTTTGAGGACCGTGTTTGAGGCGTTGCGATGGTTGAGTTCTAACCAGACGACGGGAAAGCGACTGTCGGCAACTTCGATGAGTTGCTGTCGCCACCGGACTCCGGATGCCCAGAGGATGTTACGCTCAGTGACAACATCCGGTTGAATGTCGATGATGAGGCGGTTGGGATTGCGATCGGTCCAGACTCGGGGTCGCCACATCTGGGGAATCTGGAATCGCAAGGTGGTGCGATCGCCGCTTGTCTCCATTAATCCCGCAAATCCAGTCTGTCCCAAGGTTAAAGCAATGGTTTTGTTCCCTGGGGATGCACCATCAGTCGCGGTAGTGAGATTTTCCTTGGCGATCGCCCTGGCATTGAGCAGTTCCGGGGTAATTGTAGCATCCAAGGTAATCACAAATTCTTGTAGCGGCAAGGCAGGAGGGCCACTGTCTTGCACTCCATCGGGATTCGGGTCTTCGTCTTGGGGCGTCGGTTCAATCGGGGAAGAAGTGACGGTAAACAAAGGAGTGCCATTGAGGTCTAGAACAATGCGATCGCCCCAGGGTTCTTCTTCTTGTTCAATCTCTTCCACCGTAGCCCCCGGTGAGGTCACCTCCAAAATTTGTCCCGACTCTCGCAACTGCCACCCCATTTCCTCGGCCAGGGGAGTAATATCCAAGTATCGTCTGCCTTGACTCCAGACCACAGGTAGATTCAACGGTTGCGATTCCGGGTCCGAAAACCAACGCACGGGCTGAATTTGGGCATCATCGGTATTTAATAACTCTACCCCCATTTGCTGCATCAGGTCCGTATCGGTTAACCCGTAGCGAATTTGGGTGGGATTCCCATCCGAGGACCCAGCAATCCAACTCAGCGATCGCCCCTGTCCATTCCAACTCAGTTCGGTCCCCTGGCGGATCACGCGGTGGCGATCGCCCTGTGCCACCGGAGAGAACCCTAGGTCTAGGTCATCCTCCATCCGCGTCTGAACAGTCGGTTTTCTCTTGTAGCCTGCGTAGGCAGGCTTTGTCAGTAGAGCCCCACCCTTCAGGGTGCGGGTTTTTGCCTCGGGACCGGAGGAAGAAACCACAGGCGTAGCATTTCCTACAGCGGATCCCATGAGAGACAGGGCCACCGCACAGAGGACAGAAACAGCAAACCCCGGACCCCTTTTCCGGAGTTTGCCGGGGATGGAAAATCGGGTGTCAGGAAGTTGAATTAGGCGATCGCCTTCTGCGACGTGGAGGAGTAAGGACAGCAGCATGATTTCAGGGCGTTGGCGAACCACAGTTATCCTCGACAAGTAGATCCATCGGATAGGAATTGACTCAATCCCAAATTATAGCCCTCTTGTTTCTGATACAGGGAACGGTTAGAAACCGGATTTCTTGACAAAGGCTTTGCTAACTTGGCAACTCATTCGGTACAGAAAGCCGGTTTTGGGTCCAGGTTATCTAATCCGATGCCGATTCCCTAGACCCGTTCAAACCGCCGCCTGTAAACACCAGAAGGCTGAACCCCTTAACCTACCTAATTTATCTATCTTTGCGATCGCACCTGGGGCGCTGCTGCGGCACCATAGTTCACCCGACAACCGATATTAAACAAACTAGAACCACATTCCAACGGCACTACCTGCCCTTGTAACATGGCACTGCAACTGACATATCCATCATTATTGGTATCCTGAATCATGCACTCAATGGGCCTCGCATTGGCACTATCCGCCCAGGACCGCATTCCCATCTCGGCTAAGATATGGTGCCAAAAGAACAGGAAAGAGAATAAACCTATAACCGCGATCCCGATCGCGGATCCAATCAGCCCCAATTTGAGCCGCGAATCTCCTAACAGTCTTTGGAACACATTGGGCGCAATGGGTTGCACCTCAGTGGGGTTCGTATTATTTTCTATCTGTGGTTCTTGCATAGTTGTTTCCGACAAGTTTTGCTCTATTGTCTCAATATTATCGTGGGTTCCCCGGAAAAACCCTCCCCCCATCTCGGTAAAATCTCTAAAAGAAGGAAGATAACGAGTTTAGTCGTTACTACAAACTAAGATAAACCATCTCCCCCCTGTTCGTAGTGACGACTTGCTGCATCTCCCCTTTCAACCCAACCACCGAAACGCCCGTCGTAGTTCCGCCAGACCATTCCTGTCATACCAGCGACCATGAGCCAGAATAATTTTATCCGGTTCCCAAGCCAACATCTGCTTAAACCCCTGACGCGCTAAATCTTTCCGTCCTAAAAATGTCACTCGCAAGTCAAAAGGTGTTTTACCATCCGGGTCAACAATTCCCCCCAACCGGACCAAGAGCTTATATGAATCGGGTACTTTGTGTAATTCAAAATTTTCAATTAAATCGGTCAGAATTAACGTGCGACTCGGGCGGTGAAAAAAGACCACTTCCTCCATAAAGCGGCTCCCCCGAAAAATCACCTGATCCAGGTCATCCTGCCACTCCGGCGGCGCTTCATCGGTCAAATCTGCATCAAACCTCACTTCAATTTGCTGCTGCGCCGCTCGTTCTCTTACCCCTCCCGAAGCCCAGGCTGTGGCTTCGGGATACAGCTTGGCCCACCTATCAATGTGAGCATAATGAATTTTATTCGGAGAAATCAGATAACGCACGGGACCGATCGCATCGATTTGAGCCTTTAGACCCTCCGTCATGGCGATCGGGGAATGACACCATAAATCCCCATTCGGGAGACGCACCAGAGTCATCCGAGTCGGGAAGGGAATAGATCTGCCATACATCGCCATTTTAACAATGGGTCCATCGGCAATCCAGATATTCTCATCCACAGGTTTCAGGGTGTCAATCGGTTCATAGAGCGCAAAATCAGTCTGAGTCATCGCACTTAGCCTTGGGTAAGGTTTGAAAAGCGGTTATAGCGGGTCTTGCAGCACTTTGTCAAGAGAATTGAGACTCGCTATATAATAGACCTCTTGCAAAATTCTTTAAAGCCCCCGGTGGAACTAAATATTTATTCCTCTGGCTTCCCCCTTGGGAAGGGGGACGGGAGGGGGATCTTCTGGGGGGAAAGGGGGATCAATCCTTTTTTTTGCAAGAGGTCTAATATACCCAATTTGGTCTTTAAAAGCCAGCTTAAAATTTGCCCTCCTGCCTCAAGGCGGGGGGGCCAAAGAGGATTGATTTATCGAACTTGAATCTCAGCCCCAATCACCCGAGAATCATCTAACTGGTTACCAACGACTCTTAAAATCGGGGCTTGGGCAGTGTTATGAATGTCATACCGATGATTGTTTTCAAAGGTATTCTTTCCGGAAACAATTTCTGTTCCTAAATCGGGCTGGGATTCCCCGATCGCCACTAATCCATCCCGGCTGTTGTTGGAAATCGCATTATCTCGCAAAATCGGACGAGAAAAATGAGAAATTACCAACCCATCAATATTATTCATAATCTGATTATTCACCACCAAGGGGTTAGAATTTCCACCGATCGCCAACCCAAAGCCAGTATTTTCTATCAAATTAGCTCGAATTTCTCCCCCTGCTTCATGGGTGAGAGAAATCCCATTACCGCCATTTTCAAGAATGTGGTTATTCTCAATCAGGGGCGTTCCAGTTCCCGTGACAAATATGCCTTCGCGGCCACTTTTTGTCGCCGTACTATTGCGAATTCTGGGATTAGTCGATTCTACCCAAATTCCCGTTCCCGATTGATGGGGATTGGTGACAGTGACGCCCGCTATTTCCGTGCGATCGCCGGGAAGAAGGGTGACCTTTTGTTTACCCCAGGTGGGACTGAGGTAATCGCCGCCCCCGATAATCGCTACCCCTTGTCCCTGCTGCCTTTCGTTGCCTCTGAGAGTCACCCCCGGTTTGATTTTCAAAGGGAATGTTTCCCCGGTTTCTTCCTTATATTCCCCAGGCGCTAATTGGAGCACCGTCCCCGGAGAGGATTGGGTTAAAGCATAGGCGATCGTCCGAAAGGGTTGAGTTTCTCTCTCTCCGGCGGAAGGGGTATCAGTTCCCTGGGTTGAGTCTACATAAAGAATTTGCTTAAATGCCGGAGTATGTTTAGGAAACTGTGGAAATTTTCTTCCAACAGAGGGATTTTCTGTGACGGGTCCTTCCTGGGGGTTGACGATGAAAATACAGCCACCTAGAGAGAAGGTGAACAAGGCGAGGGCGATAGGTTTGAAACGATTCAACATGGGTCTTTACTTTTCCTTAAAGGATTAATCAAAAGGTGTGATTTACACTATAAGCGGGGCTTATAATCTGGACTATTTAAGGGGATGAAAAGTTGCTGGCAGTGGCACTTAATGGAGCGTTAGCGCGTCTGAAAAATCGCAAGGGCAAGATGACGAACCCCGAAGTAAATCCCAGATGGCACAATCCTCGCATCAAAAAATATCCTCAGATTTTAGCAGTGATGGCGATCGCGACGGCCTGTGTCACAAATCACAGAAAGTTTCCAACGGCGATCGCAGGGGTTTAGAGATATAGATCGGGATCGTTTGTGTCTTCGATCGCCAGTTGAATTAGATCTCGATCGCCCAACACTCTTTAAAAAAGCTTCATAATAAAACTATGAATTAAAGGAATAAAATGTTATGCATCCCTCTATTAAACTTCTTCCCCATGCAATTTCAGAACTAATGGCCCAGGTGAGCACCACCCGGAAAATCACCCTAGCCGATCGATATGGATTGATGGCGGCTATTTTAGACGACTCTCTGGAGGAGGAAGATAGGTTCTCAATTGATCGCCTCCTGCGGGCTTTACGGAGAGGGCGACTACAAATTGTTGATGAGATTTCATCTTTGCTCTTTAGTGGAGGAGGCTAGGCGATCGCCCTCAATCATCCTTGCCTTTTCCCGTTGCTGCTCATTGACCCTTTCAAGTTTTGGCATGAAAACCCTAAACCACACCCTTATCCCACTGCTGGTTCTAACAGTTGAATTATTCCTTGGTTAGCATCAATTTCCACTTCAACTCCCACAGGAACCGTAAACTTATCCTTAATATGACCAATAGCTGACCCATACCAGGCGGGAATTCCCAAGGGGCGAATCCAATCGGATAAAACTTGGGGTAAGCTCAACGAAGGTTCATCGCCTTCCCCCGCTTCACAGCGCGTACATTCAGCAAAAATAAATCCCGAAATTTTATCGAGAACTCCTGCTAATTTTAATTGTGTTAACATTCGGTCCACCCGATAAATATCTTCCCCTACTTCTTCTACAAATAAAATTTTATTTCCCCAATCTGGCAAATAATCAGACCCTACCATTGCGCATAAAACGGATAAATTTCCTCCCACTAATTGACCTCGGGCTTTACCTCCGGTGATAGTTTGAGGGCGAGTCAGGGGAGGATTTTGCATCCGCACAGGTTCGGCATCCAGCAACAGGCGTTGAACGTAATTGACGGAAAATGGATTCCAAGTGGAGGTAGCAACGGGACCATGAAAGGTAATAATGCCACTGCGGGCATAAATCGCCAGTAATAAGGAAGTAATGTCGCTATAGCCCATAATAATTTTGGGGTTTGAGCGGATCAGATCATAGTTTAATAAGGGCAAAATGCGATTACATCCCCAACCTCCGCGCATGGTTAAAAGTGCTTGAACCGAGCGATCGGCAAACATGGCATTCACATCCGCAGCGCGATCGGCATCTTGACCCGCGAGATAGCCGTATTCATCGAGTAAATGTGTTCCTAACTTGACATTTAATCCCAAAGCCGCTAATTCTTTTCGAGCATAATCGATATCTGCTTGTTCAATGGGACTAGAAGGGTTAATTAAACCCACGGTATCCCCAACTTTTAGGCGCGGGGGTTTCACAATAGACGGAGGGTTGGCAGTAGCAATTGTCGGGGTGGGGATCACAGAGGCGATCGCGCTCAGTCCGCAGAGTGTGAGAAAATGACGGCGATTCCAAAACACTTAAAAATTCGCTCAGTTTGATAAAGGGAAAACAAATCCTGTTTATTATAAAGGATTGCGATCGCCTTCAGCCTGTAGGGTCCTTTGACCTTCCTTCCCCATCGTGATTGGCGGTTTTTTCGTGCCGTGGGACTTACAAAATTCCCATGACAAATGGCCGACTTTACCCCTTGGACCCCTATCGGATCTGGGCTAAACCCTGCGATTTCAATACCCTTGGCAGCAGCGCCGGGGTGAAAATTGCACTTTACTCTTGTCAATCATCCAGTTTCCGATTATCCTATTTTAGCTTTGAGCAATTTAAGGTAGAATAACAAGGAGGTCTCTGGGTGAATAAGTCAGTTTTTACAGAAAAATATACGCGGTTTCGGCGACTCCTAATCGAGATTCGGCAATCGAGTAAGTTAACCCAGGTGCAAGTGGCTCAACGACTGCATAAACCCCAGTCTTTCGTCTCGAAGTACGAACGGGGGGAACGCCGTTTAGATGTGGTGGAGTTTCTGGAAGTGGCTAAAGCACTGGAGGTAAATCCCTCAGAGTTGCTGACTCAACTTGATCGCCCTACCGTAGAACAAGGTTCCACAAACCTGGGTGAATTTTGAAAGCGGCGATCGGGCAGTCACCTGAGCTAAAATAAGTCACTTGTTCAATTTCTAGTCAAGTCTTTAGGGATTGGAACATCAGGAACTTTTTAAGCCCAGCGATTCGGGAATGAGGCGGGGTGAAGCACAGAGGCAGCCCCAATTCCACCGGATTTTATAAAACAGGACTAAACGGCGATCGCGCTTAACCTCTGCACAATACTCACTCTGGAAAAGACAGAGGTGATCTTATGTTAAACCCGGTTAAAAAACTGTTGCTTCCTTCGGGATTAAATAAATCTTACATCCTTTTATTTTTTATCCTATTTTTAAGCATATTTTCTTCCTACTCTTGTATTAATGGTCTGGGGATAGACCCCGAAATTTGTAGGGTCTGGCTAAAGGAGCTATCCATTAACTTAATTGCCGAAGTTACCGGGATATTACTGGTTCTATTTTCAGTCAACAAAGCCGTTAGAGAAAGTCGGGAAAAAGAAAAAAATAAATTCAAAGAAATTGCTTTTAGGCAATTAAAATTTACTATTAGAAAACAAATCTATTTATTTTTTGAAATCCTCAAGGCTTCAACCCCCCAAAAACCTGACAAAACCTATAAACGCTTAGAGGATTTATTTGATGATACTTATTTTAAGGAAGTTCAGAATTTAGACCTGTTAACAAGGGCTCCAGTGTTAACCCCTGCGGGAGAACCGATGGACTGGCTAGATTACCTCGTTTATGAAAGCCTGAATTTACGCAGTGCCCTGGGTCGAGTAGTCGATCGCTATGCCTTTTATTTGGAATCCGAGGTGGTGGATTTAATGGAAGAAATGACCGATGCCAGCTTTATTCGCTTCCTCACCTCCCTCTGGGAAGCGAAACGGTTAGACGGATTAACCTCTAAGGGAGATTTACTGTTTGCCTGTGAGGATATGTTCCGCGAGTATGCTGATTCCTTAGTCAAGTTAGTTAAATTTTACAATGAAAATGTCACCCGCGATCGGCAAATCATTATCGATGAGCAGCAATGGCAAGAATGGTGGAATCATAAAGGCAGACCCCAGTTAGGAGACAGTCGCATCAAAATCGAAATTCAGTAATTCTATTGCTCTGAACCCTCAACTCCCGCATCTAAAAATCTGGGGGGTATCCGTTTTAACCCCAGTCCCTGCAAAATGGGGTGAGGAGGTTTGCTCAATTCCTGTGGAGGAGTGGATCTGAGCAGATGCCGTCAGGGAATAGTCCTCTCGATTTAATCCGATACCGATGCTCGCGGTTCCTAATGTAGGACCCCCAGCGGTTTACTCAGGGGCAACTGATTAGGGCCAGATATCTGATTTTTGCTCCTAATGAGGAAAGGGTGAACCGGCGTTTGAGTGGCGATCGCACCTAATGCAGTCAAATTCATCCCCTTGACTCCAGTCCTTGTCTGAGTTAAGCGTTAAAATTGGCGGCTAGTTTTTCATCGGGTTAAAATTGATACAACTTCACTTTTTTTCTGCATCTATAACTAATAGATGTCGTAGCGTTCAGGTTAGTGATATGGCCGGGGTCCTCAAGCTCGATATCCGAGAAACTATTGAAGAACTTAAAAGCCTTCTGGCTAAACAAACCACAGCGAGAGGTCGGGAAAGAGTGCAGGCTTTATATTTATTAAAAATCGGCCAAATAAGAACCCTCAAAGAGCTTTCTATTTTATTAGGACGAGATACAGCTACTATTTATCGGTGGTTCCAAAAATACAAAAACCACGGCTTACAAGGAATGCTGTCCATTAAAAAAGGCCAAGGCCGAAAACCGGCAATTCCTCCAAATACCATTGAACGATTAAGACAAAAACTCCAAGGGCCTGAACGTTTTGATAGTTATGGGGAAGTTAAGCGATGGCTGAAGGAAGAATGCGGGGTGGAAGCTTCTTATAAAGTGGTGCATGAAACCGTCCGTTACAAACTAAAATTCAAACTTAAACCCCAGCGCAAAAAACGGATGAAGGTCTTGAATTAAAGCCAGTCTTTGACCTAATTTTTATCCAGTTGACTGGCCTCGGGGTGGTCCGCTTATCCCTTGCCAGCCAGGGGATTGCTGTCCCATTCAGGTGTTACCCCTCTGAATTCATCCCGGCCATAAATCCTCGTCGGGCGTGCGATCGCATATTATCTTCGCGCAGTTCCATCAAACAGACTAACTCATCCCCCTTGCCATAGTCCGGATTGCGGTCTAAAAAGTAGCGGACATCGGGTTTATCTTCATATCCATCTTTAATATCCGCCCAACTTCCTCGCAGATGTCCTCGGGAGATGGGAAAGCGAATCAGCCCGGTTTTCGAGTCATAATCTGGACCAAACTTTTGCTCAGCTAAATAGTCCATCAGCCGTTGCATTTCTGGAGGGGTCGGATAGCGATAGGTGGGATAAAAATGATGAGCAAATAGGGGTAAATATCGATAAGTTCGGTAGCCTTTAACGATGAGAAACCAATATAAAGGCACCAGAGGAGCTTGAGCTTTTATTTGACCGGCTAATCGACACCAAGCCAAAGGGAGTGTTTGTTCTCCCCAATAGTCTCGATTCACAATGGTATCGCCTGAGAAAATAGCTCGTTTAGCTTGGTTTTCCAGCTCAAATTCCCAAACGGCTACTGTAGAAAATCCCTGCAATCTTTTTTCGGTATCCCACAAGGCAATGATGTAATTTTTTTGATTCAAATCTTCGTGAAAAATACCTGGGGTGGTGCCTTCATAATAAATTTCATATAAGTCATACATGGTCTGGCGTAGTTTGGCATCGAGTTGATGTTGCCAGATAATTTCTGCGACTAGCTTGCTCATGCGGAAGTGATTCAATAAACGAAAGAAAAATACAACGGAAAAGTTAGGCAACCGTAGCCCGAAAATTTTAGAGTTACCTTTTAGCTAGAAAGAGGCTTAATCTCCTTCAGAATGCACCCCATAAGTTTATCAAAAACCCTGGGGATATGCTGGAGGGGGGGCAGCGGGTAAAAACCGGGGTGCGATCGCCCCCTTGCTACCCCTTGTTCGGGGACCCACTGGAAAGGGCTTCCCTACACCGGACTCCTGAGATGGGAATCCCCCGGGAAGTATTCGGCAAAATAGTTACTCCCCTCGCTCTTGTTTAGGGCTACAATTTGAAAGCAGCACTGAGGCCATTAGGTTTTGCCAGAGTAGACATTCGGAATCCGGATGTGTTCTTCAAGGTGGTAACCTCAAAAAACTGGATGCTCGGCGTTTGAAGGGAAGGGGAAAATCAGGCAACCCTTACCCGGAGAGAACTTGACAGAAGGGTTAAGAGTTACAGATATTAAAAAAGGGTTCAAATTGGAGCAAAACGGACCAATCAGGGTGACACTGAAGAAGTTGAAAATTCAGAACTTGAAACGTCAATGAAACGGGTCGCACTACTAATCGGAATGAGTCAACATGAAGCGGGAGAGGACGAAGACCCTGGTCTACCCCCCCTACCTACGGCGAAACAGGATGTATCGGCGATCGCCCAAGTATTGCAGCATCCTGAACAGGGTGGATTTGCCCCAGCCGATGTCCAACAACTCATCGATCCCGACCTGCAAAGTATCCGGTCCGGCCTTGAGGTCCTGTTGCACGATCGCCAACCGGAAGACTTGGTATTACTGTATTTTTCCGGTCATGCGATCGCCGACTCCACGGGAGCGCTATATTTTGCCACCAAGAACACGACCCGGGAACACCTCACGAATACGGCGATCGCAGCGGACTTCTTACAGGCACTGTTGTACACCAGCCTCGCCCAGCAACAAATCATCATCCTAGACTGCTATTTCAGTGGCAAGACTGGGTTGGTCGATGTCAAACAGCAATTGGGAGGCTATGGAAAAGCCATTCTCACCGCCTCCACCATCTTTCAATCCCTGAACCGTTGGGGCGATCGCATCGCTCATCCCAATCCCGCCATCAACTGTCTGGACTATTCCGCCAAACAACATCACCTGGGACTTTCCACCTACACCGCCTATTTAATCGAAGGCATCGAAACCGGGGCCGGGGATCTGAACCGAGATGGCACAATCTCTCTGGAAGAATTGCACCACTACGCCAGTCAAAAGGTGCAAATTGTTGCTCCCGCCTTGCAACCGGCGATCTACGCACTCCCCGAAATCGGAGCAGTCGCCCTAGGTAAAGCCCCCATAGATAACCCTCACCTGACCTACCAATTAGCCGTTGAAAATTTTCTCGGACGCAGCGGGGGAACTCTTTCCTTACTCAGCCTCCGTAGTCTAGAAATTCGCCGAGAAAACCTCGGCATCTCCGCTACGGATGCCTTGATTATTCAAGAAAATGCCCTGAAACCCTATCGACACTACCAAACTAAATTACAACTCTATAAAACCGTAGTTAGGTCCGTGATGCAGCTTCAGGAGCTGCCCCTGAGTCCGGAAATCGAGGAAGATTTGCAACATTTACGCCAGGATATCTTCGGCCTGGGCGAGCTCGATGTCCGGGTCATTGAAGAACCGCTGTATCCCTCGGCACTGGAGAAAAGTTTTCCGACCTTGATGGTTGCCTGGGCGAGTATAACTCTCCTGCTCGTTTTCGGCAGTTATTCTATATATAAATACCTGACCGACCCGGTTCCCTCCCCGGCCATCTCCACCTGGCTGGACGCGATCCCCATCCCTTCCCTTTCCCTGGCCACTCCCGAACGGGAATCCGAAGGGGAATCCGAACCAGAATCTGAACCGGAATCGCCAACTCAACCCGAAACTAAACCAGGACGACCCCAGAACAAAAGACTCAGGCCCTTACCACCGCGTCCCCAGGCGGCCCCGTTTCAGGTCCCGACTCAGGACCCCCTGGTCCTAACGGGTCATGTGGGCCCGGTTCAGGGACTTGCCGTAGACCCCCAAGGCAAGCTTTTGATTAGTGGAAGTTGGGACAATACCCTGAAGATCTGGGATTTAGAAACCGGGGAAGTTCGAGAGACTCTGAGATCGGAACGCCCGAGTGTGATTAGAGATGTGGCGCTGGACCCCTATAGCCAACGCTTTGCCAGTGCCAGGGATGACGGAAGCATCGAGATTTGGCAACTCGATCGCCAAGGGTCGGATCTGACTGTGGAGTTAGAACAGCGCATTGCGGGTCATTCTGGGCCGGTTTACGCGATCGCCTTGACTCCCGACGGACTCACCCTGGCGAGTGGGTCTCAAGATAATACGATTAAAATTTGGGCCATAGAAACTGGGGAGCTCCTCCATACTCTGACGGATCATCGAGGACCCGTGCGATCGCTCGCTATCAGTCCCGATGGACAAACCCTGATCAGTGGTGCAGGAGATGCCACCATTAAAATTTGGGACCTGGAAACCGGCGAGTTGCAAAATACGCTCACGGATCATACTCGTTTAGTCCGAGGACTGGCGATCGCCCCGGAGGGCAAAATCCTCGCCTCGGCCAGTTGGGACCAAACCCTGAAAATTTGGGATCTCACAACCGGCGAGTTACAAAATACCCTGATGGGTCATACGGATTCAGTTGTTTCTGTTGCCATTAGTCCTGACGGTTCCACCCTCGTCAGTGGCAGCGATGATGACACGATTAAACTTTGGAATTTGACCACCGGGGAGGAACTTGCCACCCTCACCAATCACCGCAGCGATATCTTTTCCCTCGTCTTTAGTCTCGATGGCAAAACCCTCGTTTCTGGCAGTTGGGATCAAACTATCCAAGTCTGGCGATCGCCCTAAAAAAAAGCAGAAGGCTACAGAATGGGATTAGCTGAGGATGAGGGAAGGGAGAGATATAAACACACAGGCGCACTCTCCCATCTCCTCCCTTCATCCTCAGCCACTTGCTTCCTACCTGATTGGCAGGAATCATGGATCTTGATCCGGTGGATGTTGACCCAGAGTTCCGATACGGCTGGGAACCTTGGACCGTTTTGAGTCAAAAATAACTTAGGTTAAGAAGCAGTTCCTCCTCTATCCTTTCTGAATCAGGATATTATTGGATGCTAGAATTTGCTTGAATTCGTTAATATTTTTCTCCGTAAAAATTCTTTTAGGAACTATGTAAGAAGCTTGGAGTCGATGAACAATAAAAAAGATATGGTTTGATTCAGTTACACTTTGAATGGAACTCCATTGTATTTCACTTTTCATCACTGCATTTTTGTAAATGAACATTGATTCTTCTATCTGAACCAAAACAGGTTCTTTTAAAAAATGCCCAACTTTCCACATAAAAGCAGTCATTAATTTATACCAAAAACCAGGACTGCATATTAATAAGGCAAGGCCCGTAAAAACCAATAATGAGTCGTCTACTCTTTTTAAAGTATCAACATCATTATTTATTAAAGCATGAATTTTTAAAGCCGCCAAAAATCCAACAAATATAATTAAAACATAAATCATAAAAATACTTGTGTAACGCAAATATGGCTTTGAATTATGATAAATCATAAAGCTTTCTTCAAAATCTTGAGGCTTTAACGTAAATTCCAAAGACATCGCCATAAATCTCCTCGATTAATAGATATAAATTTAAGGAAGTGAAGATGGACCCAGGAGAGCTAAACTAATGTCGTGATGGACCCTAAACCTTTAGGGGTTGTCATCAAGCCAGTCAGAAGATTTTTCTAGTTTATGTCATTTCAGCCGAAAACAGGTTTACCGGGTACTTTTTCATAATTTATTAATCTTTTGATTCAATTCGGGAAACTGATGGGGGTCTCCGCCTTCGGCTATCCCCCCTCTGGACTATTTTCCAATTCAGATGATAGTTTCCGGTCATTGGTCATGGGCCATTGCCTGTTGGTCATTGGCTGTTGGTCATTAGCCATTGCTTGGTCGGTGAGTATTCACCAATCCAAATGACAAATGACCAATGACCAATGATCTTGAGAGATAAGTCAGGCACAGCATCGATTAAAATTAATCTAACATCCATAAATCACAACATCAGGAGACATTGACCTTGGCTACACTTGGGGTTAATATTGACCACATTGCTACCATTCGACAGGCCCGGGGGACCGTAGAACCGGATCCCGTTGCGGCAGCTACCTTAGTTGAACTTGCCGGTGCCGATGGGATTACGGTGCATTTACGGGAAGACCGCAGACATATTCAAGACCGTGACGTGCGGTTACTGAGGGAAACCGTCCGGACCCATTTAAACCTAGAAATGGCAGCGACGGACGAAATGGTAAAAATCGCTCTGGATATTAAACCCGATTATGTGACCTTGGTTCCAGAACGCCGAGAAGAACTCACCACCGAAGGCGGACTGGATGTCGCCGGACAACGCGATCGCATGGAGGGAGTAGTGGATACCTTACAATCCGCTGGAATTCCCGTCAGTTTATTTATTGATGCCGATCGCTCTCAAATTGAAGCCTCAGTTGATGTCAAAGCGCAATTTATCGAACTGCATACCGGACAATATGCATCAAGCCAAACCGAAGCCGAACGCGATCGAGAATTAGCTATTTTAGCCGAAGGCTGTAACCAGGCCATCTCTTCCGGTTTGCGGGTTAATGCCGGACATGGACTCACCTATTGGAACGTCTATCCCATCGCCAAGCTGTTAGGAATGGAAGAACTGAATATCGGTCATACCATTATCTCCCGAGCTGTTTTAGTGGGGCTAGAGCGTGCCGTTAGAGAAATGAAACAAGCGATGCAAGGCCATTAATACACCCGAGATACCGAGAATAATTTATCTTTAAAGGTTGGTGTTGGGGAGCTAATTGAGATTAAATTTGCCATAATTTATAGGAAAATCAGTAGAATTTCCCCGGGGCTATTGTGGGAAATTTTCTCTTAATTAGCCACCTCTGAAGCAATTAAAATCTAGGGATTTTTCTGTATTAACTGTAGTTATCTGGATTGATTGGGGCGGAAGAATTTAATCGAGGCAATGGGGGAGAAACCGCAGCGATCGCCAGGGGTACGGATCCGGTGCTCCCCCGAACCCCGGGGATAATTTTGAGAAATTTTGGCAAGACAATAGTCTTAATTTAGGATAGGGGGTTGATTTTTTTTCGCATGAGTTACTTTAATGTTGTACGATACTCGATCGAGACTTGTACAAGCCAAAAACCACCATGCAAACTTATCACTACGTTCTGGCCAGCCAAAAATTCTTATTAGAGGAAGAACCGTTTGAAGAGGTGCTCAAAGAACGGAAGAGACATTACCACGAAACCGAAAAAGAGATTGATTTTTGGCAGGTAAAGCAACCCGCCTTTCTGGAAGCGCCAGAAATGGCCGAAGTGAAAGCCAAATGTCCTCAACCCTCCGTGGCGGTGATTTCCACCAATCCACAATTTATCACCTGGTTAAAATTGCGGCTGGAATATGTATTGACCGGCCAATTTCAGGCCCCCTCTGGGACCATTCCCGATCCATTAGCCTCCCAAGAGAGTTAAGGAATCCGTTAAACTGCCTGATTAATACTTGGAGAGAGACTCGGGATCATAACTATGCGGCTATCCCTAGGAAACTGTTTGAAGCGATCGCACACCTGGCTGAGTCCAGCATTCCTTGCCCTGAGTGGGTTAACCCTGTTCGCCCCTCAGGGTCATGCTCAACCGACCTATCCAGCCTGTCAACCCCCCCTCCCAGACGAGTATCTTGTCCTGGTCCCCACGGCGAACCTGACTGTTCAGGAGGAGATTCGGCGATTGATTCCCGGGGCGATCGAGACCACGGTTTGTAACTATGTGAATGAAACCGTCACCCGTCTGGGCGGGTTTGGAAGGGCGGATCAGGCCCAAGAATGGGCCGAGTATGTCAATTCTCAAGCCCAAATTGTCGCTTATGTAGTCCGTCCTGCGGGTGTAGCGGCTACCCCCAGTCCTCTCCCGGTCGTCCCCTCAGCCGGGGCCTACAATCCGCAACCCCTGG
>NZ_JAMXFA010000033.1:0-51642 GCF_025370785.1 Laspinema olomoucense D3b | reverse complement strand
TCCTGCGGGTGTAGCGGCTACCCCCAGTCCTCTCCCGGTCGTCCCCTCAGCCGGGGCCTACAATCCGCAACCCCTGGGAAACGGTTATGCCGTCTTGGTGGATTTTTTCAGTAATCCCCAAGTCGCTGCGGAGTTGTGGCAAATCTTGAGAACCGATATCGGATTAGTGTCCTATGGACAAAGACCTTATCTGTTAGCCACATCGACCAGAGAACAAAACCGGGCCAATGAACTCTTGCAAACCCTGAGCGATCGCGGTTTTTTTGCAACTATCGTAGATAGCGGTAACGTAATTTTATTAGACAGCACCGTTCAGTTGGACTAATGCAGTCTCCGGTTCCCTCCCCCCTGTTTTGGGGAGGGGACCAGAGGTGGCTCAAACGGGTTTAGTCTCCCATTAGTTCGGTTATTCAATAGGTTTGACCTGCGATATAGGCAATACAAACCCCTAAAATTGCCCCGACAATCACCTGAAACGGAGTGTGACCCAGGAGCTCCTTTAAACGGGCTTCATTCAAATCGTGGTCTTCGCTAAAAAACTCATCCACAATTTGGTTGAGGATGCGCGCTTGCTTTCCGGCAGCTTGTCGGACTCCGGCGGCATCATACATCACGATCACAGCGAAAATTGTAGCCAGGGCAAACTCGGTACTATTCCAGCCTGCGGTTTGTCCGATGCCCGTTGCTAACGCCGTAACCAACGCCGAATGGGCGCTGGGCATTCCGCCGGTTTCCACTAGAATACGAAAATTAAACTTGCGATTTCTCGCCAGTTCGATCGCTAACTTCGCTGATTGAGCGATCAAACAGGCTAGGGTTGCAACCAGCAGCACGCGGTTGTCGATGATATTGCCGATCTCCTGCATGGTGTTTAGCGCCTTTTAATGACTGCGGTTGGTGATAAAGTCCGCGAGGGTGAGGAGGGGGAGAGCCTTATTTCCAAAACTCGCCAATTCTGCCTTAGCCTGCTCAATTAAGGCTTGAGCCTGCCTGGTCGATTCTTCTAACCCCCAAATACTCGGATAAGTTGCCTTTTGCGCTTGTAAGTCTTTTCCTGCGGTTTTGCCCAACTCTTCCTGAGTCTTCGTAATATCGAGAATATCATCAATGATCTGAAAGGCTAACCCAATATTTTGGGCATACCGGGAGAGTCGTTCTAAATCCTCATCAGAAGCGCCACCTAAAATCGCCCCACAAGCCACACAGGCTTCGAGTAAAGCCCCGGTTTTATGGGTGTGGATAAAATGGAGGGTTTCCACGGTGGTATCAGTTTTGCCTTCGCATTGCAAGTCTACCACTTGGCCCCCAACGACCCCTTCTGCCCCAAATGCATGAGCTAATTGGGCGATCGCCTTCAAAACCCGAGGTGCTGGAACATTCTGAGTTTGAGTTGCCACCACTTCAAAGGCATACACCAACAACCCATCACCCGCCAAAATCGCGATATCTTCTCCGTAAACCTTGTGATTCGTCAGCTTACCCCGGCGATAATCATCATTATCCATCGCCGGAAGGTCATCATGGATTAAGGACATGGTATGCACCATTTCCAAAGCACAAGCGGTTGGCATCGCCATTTCCACCGTACCCCCAACCAGTTCACAACTGGCTAAACACAAAATCGGACGGAGACGCTTGCCACCCGCCAACAGGGAATAGCGCATCGCTTCATAAATTGTTTCTGGGGGCTTGATCGGCAGAGATTGGTCCAGTGCAGCTTCTACCAAAGCCTGCCGTTCCCCTAAATACGTTGATAAATCAAATTCGGATTGTTTCCTCGCGGAATCCGTATCGTTGGTTAAAACCATCCCTTCCTTCCTCGTACTTGTCTTATGAGCTGACGATTCCACCGCTGGAGGCGGTTGGCATTGATGATGAGCTTACGCTGCTTTTGGCACCGTTTACAAGTGATCTAGGCGACTGACCCTAAACCTGGCAACCGGGCTAACTTTGGCCGCTTGCTGCTCCTGGAGTCTCAAACTATTGTAAGGGTTTGAGGTATTTTTACCACTTGAATTTTTTGGAAAATCATAGGGCGAAAAAGGGAGCTCTAAGGGGCTACTTTTGGCTCCCTTAGAACTCCCTCTCTCAAAAATCAGTCTTTACTCTAATCCTAAGCGCCGGATATAACTCTCTACAGTATTCTGTAACAGCAGAGTCACGGTCATGGGTCCAACCCCGCCGGGAACTGGGGTGATAAATCCAGCCACATCTTTGGCGGAGTCATAGTTGACATCCCCGGTTAGCCTGGATTTGCCTTCATAATCGGTGACGCGGTTGATGCCAACATCGATGACGATCGCCCCGGGTTTGACCATATCAGCGGTAATCAGTTCAGGACGTCCGACGGCCACCACTAGGATATCGGCATTGCGGGTAATTGCGCCTAAATCCGGCGATCGCGAATGCGCCATTGTGACTGTTGCATCCGCTGCCAACAACATTAAGGCGATCGGTTTGCCAACCAGGATACTGCGCCCGACAATTGTCGCTTGTTTGCCTTTGGGATCAATGCCATACTCTCTTAGCAGGGCCATCACTCCAGCCGGAGTGCAACTACATAATCCCGGTTCCCCGCGCATCAACCGTCCCAAATTCACCGGGTGCAATCCATCCACATCTTTATCGGGATGGATGTGATTAATGGCAGCAACCATATCCAGATGATTCGGTAACGGCAGTTGTACCAAAATTCCATCAACGCGATCGTCCTCGTTGAGTTCGGCGATCGCCTGCATCAATTCTTCTTGAGTTGTTTCCTTGGGGAAATGTCGTCCGTAGGAGGCGATTCCCACTTTTACACAGGACCGTTCCTTGTTGCGAACATAAGCAGCAGAGGCAGGATTATCCCCCACCATCAGAACCGCCAACCCAGGCGGGCGACTGGCTTTCTGTGCTAACTCTTCCACCTGCGATCGCAGTTGACCTTGAATCTTTTCAGCGACGGCTTTCCCGTCTATGATAACGGCTGTTTTGGACATGATAGGCTTGGGAGTTGCTGGAACACTCCGGCTACAGCGGTGAATATTGCTCTCTTGATTGTCTCATAGTCTGGATGGGGGAGTTGGGGTGGATGGGGGAGTTGGGGTGGATGGGGGAGTTGGGGTGGATGGGGGAGATGGGGAGGATGGGGAGGATGGGGAGGATGGGGAAGATGGGGGAGATGGGGGAGATGGGGGAGATGGGGAGGATGGGGGAGATGGGGGAGATGGGGGAGATGGGGGAGATGGGGGAGATGGGGAGGATGGGGAGGATGGGGGAGAAGTTCAACGTCACGACTGAAGTCGTTTCCCCCTTTCATAGCGGAAAAAAACTTGTATCGCAGCAACTGGCAGGGGTTCAAAACCCCGCCAGTCTGCAAGACTTCTCAATCCTCCTTAATCCACGCCTTCAATCGGCGCAAATCCTTGCCGCTGGACGTTCTCACTCACATGACGGGGTTCTAAAAATTGCAAGAGGTAATCCGGTCCTCCTGCTTTGGAACCCACTCCCGATAATTTAAACCCACCAAAGGGTTGCCGCGCCACGATCGCCCCGGTAATCCCCCGGTTAATATAGAGATTCCCTACTTCAAATTCGGCGTAGGCGCGCTCAATATGAGAAGGAGTCCGCGAATATAACCCGCCAGTTAAGGCAAAATTCGTGCCATTGGCAATGGCTAACGCTTCATCAAAATCTTTAGCCCGAATTACCGATAATACGGGACCAAAAATCTCTTCTTGGGCGATCGCAGCATCGGGTTTGACATTACTAAAAATTGTCGGTCCAATAAAATAACCTGTCTGAGGAACTGCCATTTCTAGGACTAATTCCGCCTCGGCTTTCCCTTTGGCAATATAACCTTGAATGCGATCGCGTGCATTGGCATCAATCACGGGTCCCACTTGGGTACTCGGTTCCTCAGCCACTCCCACATTCAGCGATCGCGTCGCTTCCACTAACCGATTCACAAAGGTTTCATACACGGGTTCTAACACAATCACCCGCGAACAAGCCGAACATTTCTGTCCACTATATCCAAACGCCGATTGCACCACCCCTGCCACTGCTGGATCGAGGTCCGCACTTTCATCGACAATCACGGCATTTTTGCCACCCATTTCCGCAATCACCTTTTTCAGGTGTTTTTGTCCCGGTTGCAAAATTGCCGCTTCTGCATAAATTTGACAGCCGACTTCTTGGGACCCGGTAAACACAATGGTATTCACATCCGGGTGTTTTACAAGATGAGAACCCACGCTTGAACCTTTACAGGGAATATATTGAAAAACTCCTGCCGGGATTCCCGCTTCTACTAAAATTTCGGCAAATTTAGCAGCAATTACCGATGAAACTTCCGCCGGTTTTAACAAGGTGCAATTTCCAGCAACCAAGGAAGCAACTGTCATGCCAACGGGAATGGCAAAGGGGAAATTCCAAGGAGAAATAACAACGGTAATCCCCCGAGGTTGATAATGATAGCGGTTGGTTTCTCCTGCGACATCGTAATTCACGCCGCTATTGAGTCGTTCCATTTCATCGGCATAATAGCGACAAAAATCAATTCCCTCGGAGATTTCTGCATCACATTCCCGTAAGGGTTTGCCGACTTCTAATACCATCCAGGCGGATAATTCATGGCGGCGTTGTTCCATTAATTCTCCGGCTTTGCGAAGCAAGTTCGCCCGATCGCCTGCGGGGGTGGTGCGCCATTGAGTTAAGGCGGATTTTGCAGCAGCGATCGCCTGATCGGCTTGTTCCACGGACATTAACCCAATTTTGCCAATCACTTCGCTAGGATTGGAGGGATTAACAGAATTAACAATATTCGGCGCATTGACGCGATCGCCATTAATTAAAGGCAAATAAGTTTTACCCAATTGTTGACGAACGGAGGCTAATGCCGCTGCTGCTTCTTCCCGTTCTTTCGTCTTAGCATAATCGCGATCGGGTGCAGCATTGGGTAAGGCTTTATTGTGAATGGCGATCGCCTCATCTCCATTCGTTTGGGGGGGTCCGATTAAGCTTTCAATTGGGCGATCTTCCTGACTTTGCCGCACAAATGAACTATTAGCGGTATTTTCCAACAAGCGACGAATTAGATACGCCATCCCCGGGAGTAAATCCCCATAAGGACAATAAACGCGCACTCGGTATCCCTGTTGTACTAAGGCTTTTGCGAGTTTATCTCCCATGCCGTAAAGCACTTGCATTTCAAAGCGACGGCGCGGGATATTCAGGGTTTGGGCAATGGCGATCGCATGGGCTTGCGATCGGACATTATGAGACCCAATTGCCGCATATAGATACTCATGATTTTCTAGCAGTAATTCGGTCATCTGTTCAAAATTAACATCGGTTGCTGCTTTATCATTATAAACAGGTTGTGGCCAATGTTTTTGAATCGCTTTAATGGTTTCTTGGTCCCAATATGCACCTTTTACTAAGCGCACCGTCACCGGATTTCCCCGTTCTTTCGCCCAGTCAATCAATCCTTGCAAATCTTGCTTACTATCGCGTAAATAGGCTTGCAAGGTAACTCCGATATCCGTGCGAGTGCGGAATTCTTCTTCCATCAGCAATCGCTTAAGAATGGATAGGGTGAGGTCTTTATAATGATACTGTTCCATATCAAAATGGACCGCTGCCCCAACTGTTTTAGCGTGACGTAGGAGGGTGCGAATGCGATCGATAACCCGCGCTTCACTGCCCTCCGCATCAATCGGGTCAAATTGGGAATAAAATGCCGTTAATTTGACTGAAACCTGCACTTGGGGAATGGTTTCCCCATCCGCTTCATCAATTTGAGGAACCTTAGACCATTTCTTAGCTACATCGGTTAGCTGAGTCATCAAATCGAGGTAGCGTTCTAAATAAGATTGCGCTTCAGGTTCGGTAATCACTGCTTCCCCAAGCAAGTCCATTGTAAAGGCCATTTTGTCCTTCCGCAGACGTTCAATGGTTTTGAGGGCTTGCTTAATGTTTTCCCCGGAAATGTATTTTTGTGCCAGGGTTTCTACGGCAGTGGATACGGTGGTAGCGGCAATTTGACCGGGAACTGAGTCCCCTCCGCTAAACCCAATTAGTTTTTTGAGGGCGTCGGGGAGTTCGACTTCTTCCACCGTCAAATATTCTTGTAAGTGACGGGCAATTTCTGGTTTGCTTCGTAAGGCGGGGAGACAGTCAATAAAGCGAAATAGCTGGACCCGTAAACCGGGGTTGCTCATCGCCCAATCGAGTATTTTATCATCCCAGCGCATTTGGTCTTGCAGTTGGGCGAAAAATGAGCGCTTTTCCTGGGTTGCCGCCAGGAGTTGCTTGGCAATTTCTTGAGTTTTGGCTTCGTAGGTTGTGTTTTTGGACGCTTGTACTACCACGGCTGACTTTACCCTTTTTTGAGGCTAGATGATGGGTCAGGTCTCCGACGCGATCGCGCCTTTGACTGCCAAACTCAATATTATAGCTTTTTTTGAAGTTTTGTTCAAGAATAATCCCAGTTGGAAGATGAAAATTTCCAGCATTTCTACTCAGGTTACTGATGAATAGTAGCCCGATTTAATGCAATAAATTAGTGAGGATTTTAAAAAAATAACACGGGTACAGGATCCGGTTGTCATAAATGTAATAAAGTTCTGCAGTCTAAAGGCTTTCAGCTTTTTATCTGGAGTTTAGACTAAGCCAAAGTTGGCCTACCAGCAGGTGAGCCACTGTTAAAAGGCTTTCCTAAGTGGCACTCCCTTAGTCTAACCTTTAGAAAAGGACGCTAAGACAGGCTGGCTAGAATAACTGATTCAAGAATCTACACCTGTGCCGCAGATAGATACCGTAGATCAAGATGGTCAAGCAGAAGAGGAGAATAGTATGTTAGAGCTTATGTAGTCGCTGAGTTCAATCTGGACTGACACAGCCTGGGGGAGTGGTGTGATGCAATTCCCGCCCCATCTTAATAATGGATTCCTTTTCCCTACCACTCCCAAATCCCTAGGACTGTTTCATTAATGCCAATTAAATTCCTCTTAACTTATGGTAGATATCCATGTCGGAAGAAGTCGCTATGCTGGGTAAATCAAGAAGGTCCTTATCACTTGGATTTTTCAGGAAAGTTCCCCTACAAATCATGCTAATTGTTCCATTTGTGGTCCAAACATTTGGAGCAGTGGCTGTTGTTGGTTATCTTTCCTATAGAAACGGTCAAAAAGCAGTAAATGATGTAGCTACTCAGTTGCGGAATGATATTAGCGATCGCATCAAGCAAAATCTAACTTATCTGGTTGCTATTCCCTTTCAATCGTTTGAAAGCTATGATGTAGCTCTGAGCCAAAACCGCATCGATCTTAATAATGGGAGAGACGTAGAGAAGTTTTTGTGGGGACAACTCCCTGCCTTTCCTCTTGTTGCTACCACAGTTTTTGTTGCCGCCAATCAGGAGATGTTTCTTGGTGAGCGGCAGGATGATGGCCAGCTCGTCATCCGTGCTTCGGAGGTAGAAACTAACTACGCTGTGATTACCTATACCGCCAGTCCAGAGGGGGAACGCCGGAAAATTATCAACGTCGGGAAACCTAACTTTGACCCCCGCAAACGCTCCTACTATACAATTCCAGTCCAGCAAAAGCAAGCTTTTTGGGGGAAAGTGTTTAGTCACGTTACAGGTAAATACCTATACATTGGGGCTGGCAAACCCATATATACCAAAACTGGAGATCTCCAAGGAGTGTGGATGACCAGCTTAAATCTGGTAATGTTTGGGGATTTTTTAAGCCAACTTAAAATCGGTAAAACTGGACAAAGTTTTATTCTGGAACGTTCTGGAGAAATGATTGCCACCTCTACAGGGGAAAAGCCCTTTCAATCTTACCCAGACAAGGGTGCCCAACCGCCAACCCAACGAACTGAACGACTCAAGGTTGTCAATAGTAGCAATGCCATCACCCAAAAAGCGAGTCAAGCTTTGCTAGAGCAGTTTCATGATTTTAAAAATATCCAAGCATCTGATCAACTGAAATTTACCGTCGATGGTCAAAATTATTTTGTCCGAGTCGATCCTTTTCGAGATAGTAAAGGTATTGATTGGTTAGTGGTGGTGACTATTCCAGAAGCAGATTTTATGGAGCAGATTAATGCCAATACTCAGACTACAATCCTGCTCTGTTTAGCAACTTTGATTTTGGTAATTGTGTTGGGTATCCTGACCGCTCGCCGGATTATCCGTCCTGTGGAGCGGATCACTATTGCTTCGGAAGCGATCGCGCAGGGCAATCTCAACCAACAAGTGGAGGTTAGTTCCATCGTTGAACTTGGCAAATTAGCCAATGTTTTTAACGGCATGACCAGACAACTGAAGGATTCTCTTGATGCCATCCATTTGGCAAATGAAGAGTTGGAAGCTAGAGTGGATCAAAGAACTGGAGAACTGCGCCAAGAAAAAGAAAGGTCAGAACAATTACTTTTGAATATCTTACCTGCGGAAATTGCCGAGCGCCTCATACGGACTAATGAATCCCCTGCTGAACATTTTGAAGAAGCCACGATTTTGTTTGCGGATATCGTAGGTTTTACTACTATTTCAGCACGAATAGAGCCGATGCAATTGGTAGCAGGTTTGAACCAAATTTTTTCGGCCTTCGATCAACTCACTGAAAAGTATGGCTTAGAAAAAATTAAAACCATTGGGGATGCCTACATGGTAGTGGGTGGTTTACCCGTTTCTCGACCGGATCATGCTGAAGCGATCGCTAACATGGCGTTGGATATGCGCGCCTATATGCAAGAGGTGGAGTATATTTTTGGGGAATCTCTACAAATTCGGATCGGGATTAATACGGGTCCTGTAATTGCCGGAGTAATTGGGATTAAGAAATTTATCTATGACCTCTGGGGTGATGCAGTGAATGTCGCCTCAAGGATGGAATCCCACGGGAAACCGGGATACATTCAAGTCACCGATGCGACTTATCTCAAATTACATAATAAATACTTACTAGAGCCAAGAGGTACGATCAAGGTCAAGGGAAGAGGAGAAATGATGACCTATTGGCTTTTGGGTCGGCGGGAGGACTGTTAGCCACTAGCACTCGATATCCTGACAGGTATTGGCGCTTATTTTTGGGAGTCCTCAAGTCAAGAAGTCAGAAACCGGGTTTCTTGCCAATTTTTTGCTAATTGTCACCGATGGGGATCAGAAACCGGGTTTCTTAACTGGGGTAAGGAGATGTCAGACAAAACAACCTTAATTCAAGGAAGTTAATAATTTTAAAATTCCCTGGTATAGAGTTATTTGCTAAGAGGTTATCCCCCATATTCAAATAAAATTTCATTGCGTTTAACGGCATCTAAATGACCTTGACTGGAATACCCATCAAACAGGTTATGAACTGCTGACGGAGGAAGTAGTTTCGTCTGCCAGGTCTGTAAAAATCGGGTTAAGAGTTTATCTTGTTCTTGTCGAAATCCATCTAAATAATTGCCTCGGTTGAGAATGGCAAAACAAATCCACCCTTTATCCTGGGTGGGGAGAATTCCAGCCAGGGCGCTGACATCCCATAAAGTGCCAGTTTTTACAACTGCACCCCCGGGAATCGCTCGGTAGTCCATTGTTCCGCCATCCCGACCCGAAACGGGAAAGAGGTCACTTAAGGTGAGGTTTTGGGGTTGTAAAAGTTGTTGAATTGCCATAAACATTCCACAAGCAGCCCGGGGAGAAATTTGGTTTTCTTGTCCTAAACCAGACCCATTAATCAGTTTAATTTCTGATAGGGGAACTCCGGCAGCTTCTGAGGAGAGTTTCCGAACTTTGTTGACTCCGCCCAAGGCATCGGCTAACATTTGGGCCATGACGTTGTTGCTGTAAATGTTCATTTGTTGCAACAGATCACGCAAGGGCAAGGACCGATGGCGGACTAAGAGGGTTTGGTTGGGAATGGGTTTGTCAGCGATCGCAATTTGTCCGGCGATCGCCACTTGGGGTTTCGGCGTCCCCGGTGCCATTTGCCAATAGGCTTGGGCCGCCTCCTCAGTCCACAGACTCTCGTTGAGTGCCTCCCGCAACATTTCAGCACTCACCTCGGGATTCTCATAAAAATTCATGGAAAAGTTGCCGGTAATAATTAAATTACCCGTCACCTGACGAATTCCCATTTGATTGAGAGTATTTCCCAGGACGATCGCCTCTTCCCAAATGAAAAAGGGGTCATCTCCTCCGGTGACAATTAAATCCCCTTGTAAGACCCCATCGACAATTTTGCCCGTGGTCCCTATCAGGATTTCAAATTGATGATCGATGTCCCAAGTTAATAAAGCAGCTAACGAGGTGGCAACTTTTGTAATTGAAGCGGCAGGAAGGGGAACTGTCCCCTGGTGATTCGCTAGGAGTTGATGACTCGATTGCACCCAGACCCCTTGCCCTTCCCTCTGGAGGCCCTTGGCGACTAATCCCTGCAAGTATTGCTGCACCTGTTGGTCGGTGGGTGGATCGGCGATCTCTGCCAGAACATAGCCGGGAATCGCGGGTCCTAGGACTAACTCCACGGCATTTTCCCGAGAGAGTTTTAGCCCCGTCATATCCAACCACACCGAGAGCAAACCGGAACTGAGTAAATCCAGCATTACCACAAATTCTTCAAGCGTTCTTTATCCTTTTTACAAGGTTTTGTACGCGATACCCTAAAAAGACGCCTGGAATCAGGGGGGCGATCGCCACTTCATAAACACCCAGATTTCCCTTCTAAACCGGGTTTTCCAAGGCTGCACCCAGTAACCCCTTCCCCGGAAAAATACCCAAAAAAAAATTATCCCTAGAAACGGTTCAGAAGAGTTATGCGTTGGTTTAAGGCTTCTGGTAAAATTTGTAAGGTTTCTATGACTTCGATCAATGGGATCTTCACGGGCACGGATCGCTATAGATGCTATGGGCGGGGATAATGCCCCTGCAGCAATCGTTACGGGTGCGCTTCAAGCCGCCTCTGAGTTGGACGTAGATGTTCTTTTGGTCGGCGATCCTCAAAAGATCGACTCCTGCATCAAAGAACATCAAAAAGACGCCAATTTCCCCAATCTGAATCAGGTGGAAATTATTCCGGCTGAGGAAGTAGTGGAAATGCACGAGGAGCCTTTAAGCGCTTTAAAACGGAAGCGCAACGCTTCCATTCGAGTGGCTATGGAATTGGTGAAAAAGAACCAAGCTCAGGCCATTGTTTCAGCAGGGCACTCCGGTGCGGCAATGGCAGCGGCCCTATTACATTTAGGGCGGCTGCCGGGAATTGACCGGCCAGCTATTGGTGCCATTTTTCCGACTATTGTTCCTAATAAATCCGTTCTGATTTTGGATGTGGGGGCGAATGTGGACTGTCGTCCCAAGTTCCTCGAACAGTTTGCGGTGATGGGAACGATTTACAGCCAATACGTTTTGGGGGTAGAAGAACCGAAGGTCGGACTACTCAATATCGGCGAAGAACCCTCCAAGGGCAACGATCAGGCCGTTCGCACCCATCAGATGTTAGTTGACAATCCATTGGTTCCCTTTTTTGGGAATGCGGAAGGTCGCGACATTCTGTCGGGTAACTTTGATGTGATCGTCTGTGATGGCTTTACCGGCAATGTCGTCTTGAAGTTCGCTGAAGGTCTTGGGGAAATTGTTTTAAACATTCTCAAAGAAGAGTTGACCCAGGGAATTATGGGGAAAATGGGGGTTACCCTGTTAAAACCGAGTCTGAAACGGTTTAAGCAACGCGTCGATCATGTGGAACGGGGTGGCGGCTTATTATTGGGAGTAGCCGGAATTTGCATTATTACTCATGGCAGTTCCCAAGGCCCCACGGTTTATAATGCGATTCGCTTGGCAAAAGATGCGATCGATCACAATGTGCTTGATCGAATGCAATCTCAGTTTGAATCACAAAAGCAGCTCACGACAGTACCCGAACCGACGGCTGAAAGTTGACGGCTAAAAGTTGACGACACCGATCTGGCTGCGATCGCGCCTTTGGATACTCGAAACAACCGCGTATGACTCAAGAACCGACCGAGGGAGAATCTAGTTTGAAAGAAATAGGGGTAGGCATTGCAATTACAGGAAGCGGTTCAGCGACTCCAGCGAACGTCCTAGACAATCAAGCGCTTTGTCAGATGGTGGAGACTTCCGATGAGTGGATCGAGTCTCGCACGGGAATTCAAGCCCGACGCGTGGCTTCTGTGGAAGAATCCCTCACGGATCTGGCAACTCAGGCGGCATCCAAGGCAGTCGCTATGTCCGGTCTCCAACCCACAGACCTGGATTTGATTGTTCTGGCCACTTCAACGGCAGATGACCTGTTTGGCAGTGCTTCCAAAATTCAGGCCAATCTAGGTGCAACTGGGGCCGTCGCCTTCGACCTCACCGCTGCCTGTTCTGGGTTTCTGTTTGGGTTCGTCACCGCTGCCCAATTTATCCGCACGGGGGTCTACAAAAATGTCCTCGTTATTGGGGCAGATGTGCTCTCGCGCTGGGTGGATTGGGGCGATCGCCGTACCTGTATTCTCTTTGGCGATGGCGCGGGGGCTGTGGTTATGCAAGCCAATACCACTCGCGATCGCCTCCTCGGTTTTGAGTTGTGCAGCGATGGCACCCAAAATGACTGTCTGACTCTGGCTTTCCAACCCCAAGAGAAAGCCCTCACTCCAAAGGTTTCAGTCGGCCAAGGCTCCTACCAGTTCATCCAAATGAACGGGAAAGAAGTCTACCGCTTCGCCGTCAAACGAGTACCAGAAGTGATTGAAAAAGCCTTATATCGCGCCGATATCCCGGTCGATCGCGTGGACTGGCTCTTGCTCCATCAAGCTAATCAGCGCATTCTCGATGCCGTCGCCGTCAGACTTAAGATTCCCACTCATAAAGTCCTGGGCAATCTCGCCAACTATGGCAACACCTCCGCCGCTTCTATCCCCATCGCCTTGGATGAAGCAGTCCGCGAAGGCAAAATTAAACCCGGCGATGTCATTGCCGCTGCCGGTTTTGGTGCGGGACTGACTTGGGGCTCTGCCATTTTTGAATGGGGCTAATTGATAGAGTTCTAGGCTTCCCCAACGGTGTAGCGTTCCCGTAGAAAAGAGTGGGGCTTTTACAGTCGGGCTTACTCGCCGGAAGGCGATCAAGCTATAGCCTGCTATGACGCAGGCTAGGCACAAACGGGCTTTTAAAAACCAAATGGGGTATGAGCCAACTTCTTTACCCTCTCTTTTTTGACCTAATAATCACGACCAATTGACAAATGACAAAAACAGCATGGGTGTTTCCCGGACAGGGTTCCCAAGCCCTAGGCATGGGTGTAGATTTAGCAAACCTACCCATTGCTCAAGAAAAATATGCCGCTGCTGAGACGATTCTCGGCTGGTCCGTTTTGGACATTTGCACCAACGCCGAAGATAAACTCAGCAGCAGTCTCTACACGCAACCGAGTCTCTATGTTGTAGAAAGCATTCTGGTTGATTTAATGCGCGATCGCCATCAACAACCAGACCTCGTTGCTGGTCATAGTTTAGGCGAATATGTCGCCCTCTATGCCGCCGGTGTCTTTGACTTTGAAGCTGGTTTACAACTGGTCAAATATCGCGCTGAATTAATGAATACCGTCGCCGGGGGTCAAATGACGGCCCTCATAGGCTTCAACCGGGAACAGCTTGACGCTCAAATTAGTGCCACTCCTGATGTCGTCCTCGCCAATGACAACAGCGATGGACAGGTGGTGATTTCCGGAACTCCCGAAGCGGTAGAGTCCGTAATTGCCGCCATCAAAGTCAAACGGGCAGTCAAATTAAATGTCGCCGGGGCCTATCATTCCCCCTTCATGGAACCCGCACAAGCTGAGTTCCAAAAAGCTCTCGATGCCGTTCCCTTTACCGATGCGATCGTTCCGGTTCTGTCCAATACCGACCCCACCCCGGAAACCAAAGCTGAGGCGTTAAAACAGCGTCTCTCCAAGCAGATGACAGGTTCGGTGCGCTGGCGGGAAATCATGTTACAACTCCCCCAAGAAGGCATCGAAAGCGTGGTCGAAATTGGACCGGGCAAGGTTTTGGCTAATTTAATCAAACGCGCCTGTTCCGATTTAGCCGTCGAGAATATCAGCACAGCGGCTGACTTACCGGCATAATTTTCTCCAAAACAGACGGAGTTTGTTTTAACCCCGCACCCTCAAGGGTGGGGCTATAGGGACAAAGCCTGCCTACGCAGCGTCATGGAGAAAACAGGTCGTTGACTGCCGGATTTGGTATTAATTCCTCATTTTTCCTTCCTTAGTTTCCATTCCTCATTGTTGATTGCTGATTTCTTGTGGAAAAAACCCGCGAACCTGTTGCCAGCTTAATTCTGTATAACTTGTTAAAGTGGTCTGTGATTAGCCCCATGCTGCATACCTACTTTTGGGGACGGATTTATGGCGCTCAAAATGTGCCCCTGTCCGGCCCTCTGGTGGTGGTGAGCAATCATGCCAGTGATTACGACCCTCCGATTCTGGCTAGCTGTATGAACCGTCCGGTTGCTTTTATGGCAAAGGAAGAGTTATTCCAGGTTCCGGGTTTAAAACAGGTGATTTCTTTGTATGGGGCCTATCCAGTCCGTCGGGGAGAGAGCGATCGCGCAGCAATGCGATCGGCACTATCTTCCCTAGAAGACGGTTGGGCAACAGGGCTATTCTTAGACGGCACCCGCAGTCCCGATGGTCGCATTCACAACCCCAAACTCGGTGCTGCCCTAATTGCAGCTAAGGCTAAAGTACCTATATTACCAGTGAGTCTCTGGGGAACTCAGGCGATCGTCAAAAAAGGCAGCATCGTTCCCAAACCCGTTCCGGTAACTATCCGCATCGGCGAGGTGATCCCCGCCCCATCTTCCACGAAGCGAGAGGAGTTGGAGGCGATCACTCAGAAGTGTGTTGAGGTAATTCATGGGTTACATGATTTAGGCCGATGAGGGGAGGATAGGGAGGATGGGGAGGATGCTTACAAGAGTATGTTTTTTAAGTGCAAGGGGATTCTCCTTAGATTAACTCCATCTCCGGTCCCCTCCCCTTAGCAAGGGGAGGGTTAGGGTGGGGTCTTCCTGACGTGGCCTGCGCCACGTCAGGAAGAATTAGTGGGTGAGGTGCTCGTGACGTGGCAAGATCCAAGTCACGAAAAAAGAGGTTGGACCAGCACCCATACAGGCGCTTAATCTTTAAACAGTGCGTTATGTAGCGATCGCCCAAAAAGAACCCCACCCTAACCCTCCCCTTGCTAAGGGGAGGGAACCGGAGATGGAGTTAAATGTAAAAAACCTATTCTTGTAAGTCTCCCCCATCTCCCCATCCTCCCCATCTCCCCCATCCTCCCCATCTCCCCCATCCTCCCTAATCCTCCTCCCCGTGGGATGGGGCAAACCTGGCCCCGGTGTGTCCGGTGGTGAGCCATAAAATGGCTCTGGCCCCATCGCGAATGGCTTTTTCTATGGGCTCGGGCGATCGACCCGAGGGGACGGGGAGGGGTTTGAAGCTGATCCCCCGACTCCCTAAGACAATCTCCCCAATCACTTGGGCACGGCGCATATGATCATCGGAAGTAATCAAATACACACTCTCGATCCCCTGGGACTTTAACTGATCCACCAGGGTGGTGAAATTGGTGACGGTATCTTGAGCTTGATAGTCTAAATGCACCCGTTCTAGGTCAATCCCCGCTTGGGAGAATACCCATTCGGCATATTCTGGATTGCTGCCTCCCGAGACCCAGATTTTTAAATGGGGATTTTTTCGGGCAAATTCGGCGGCAAATTCTTCTCGCTCTAAAGCTCCCCCCAAGACTAACAAGGCTTGGGGGGTATCAATATAGTTTCTGATTTGTTTGTAGGCGATCGCGCCCAGCAGGGACAATCCCAACAGCAGCCCTACCAAAGATCTGCCTGGGGACCGCTTCGTTTTTGCACTCCCGTGAAGTCTTCCTTTCAGACAGATCTTCAACAACATATCTCTAGTTACCAACTATTGATGCAGTAGTCACCGAACAAGCAACCCAGTTCGTGATCCACGAACCGGGTGGAAGTTTTCGTAATATAGACTAACAGAGAACGGGACTGGCCGGATTTGAACCGGCGACCTAGCGCTTCAGATTTGTGTGAGTTTCCTCACTCTCTGGACTATTCCTTCACCTTAGACTTGCGGTCCGTAGGTGGTGGCCGTTACGTTTGAGGAGGTTTTTACTTTGTAGCGTAGACTCTCCGGGACGTAAGGGGTAATGAAACCGAGAAATCGTTTTCCCTCTTGAGTCCCCATTCTGAGTCGATAACCATCCGAAGTTTTACTCAGCCCCCACTTAAATCCCCAAATTTCCGAAAAATAATCCATAATGATTTCATTTTCGCTTTTGGAGAGGCCGGTGTTTAGATACACTTCTAGGGCGTGAATTTTCCCATTCCTTTTTTTAAAGGACTTGGACCCTCTATCTAAAAACCATAAAGCGATTCCGGCGGGAGTTAAGAGGTTCAGAAACTTAGCGGTGACGGTTTTGATCCCGCCGCAATAGAGTTTCCTTACCAAGACCCGAGTTAAGGGAATCAACTTCGGTTCTAAACGGAGGATTTCCTCTCCCCGGTTGGTGGTTCGAGGTCGGATGCTAACCGGCTGTTGGGTGATTTGTTCAAGAAGTTGTTTTTTAAACAAAACGTACTTCTCTTGGGTGGCTCGATGGGGAATATAGAAATTGTTTTGATTTCTTTTTCCCTGACCCAATAACATCCCCACTAAAACGCCGCGTTGTTCTACTTTGGATGTGACATTTAAGTCCATCTCTAAGGGCTCTCTCAAACCAGTCTCTGCACCTTCCTTTGACAGCTCGAATCAGAGGGGGACCGGATCAAAAGTCAATTCTTTCCGGTGCCTGCTGTTGTTTAGCCGTTCAAAGGCTTGGCTCAAGATTACCCTATCTGTTACCTGGCTTTCGATTGGAAAGGGGAAAACAGACTTAGGCTTTCTTGAATTTGACCACATTCACTCCTGGAGTTTCCTCCAAGGTGCCCGATGCTTCAGGAGGCGCTTGCTCTATCCAACTGAGCCACAGCCCCAAGGCTAAACTAATTGTAGCAGAAGGGGGGACAACTCGTCTGCTTTTTTGCGGGTTTAGGGTGTTTTACGGGGACGAGGCGATCGCCGATAAACCATTGATTTCGCGGGGGATTCTGGGTTGGAATCCAGGGGTGGGCAGAGGCGATCGCTCCGTCCCGGTCAGGGTCCTAGACCCCAGCCAATCTCCTCCCCACGGAGGAAGAGATCTGGGTCTGTAGAAAGGGGACAAACAATCGGATTGTGATCGCCATCACCTCACGAGTTTGGTGTCATCACCTCAATACGGGAAAACGCCTCACTATCCAGGGTAGGAAACATCACAGAAATCAGGAAATGCTCGTCACTGAGAAGCTTTGAGGAAAGGGCGATACTACAGTCATTAAAGAACAGAAGAGGAACCTGACTATGATTCGTATCCGGGACATTGTGCAACAAGCATTGGCAATGGGTTATCTGACGGTGGAAGCTGAGGAGCAGCTTAGAGATCTCCTCAGTGCCAAATATGATTTGGAAGACCTCAATGCCTTTATGACTTTACAGCACGCGAGTATGTCCGGGCGGATTAAGCAGCAGTCTAGGGTCATCCGCTACAAGACGACGGCTGAGGATAGGATAAACCAGGCATCCCGTCAGGCGGGATAACCAATTGGGTTCCACCCTATTTTCGGGTGGGGTTAATTGCTGGGCGCAGAAACTCTTTTGATAAAAACTGTCAATTAAAGATTGCAGATTTGCCAGAAGCGCATCATCAAGGGATCCGGTGAGGGTACAGGGGCGATCGCCTCTCCGGGAAAGTTCCATTAAACTCGATATGTTATCATTTTTAGAATTTTTTATGGAATTGGGGTAGAGCAGCGTGATATTGGAGATTGCTCTCATTTCCGGACCCCAGTGCCATCGGTGGTGTCGTGATGGAAAAAAATCCTCTAAGGGGTACAACCCCCAAAGGATTAGACCCATCACCCCCTATAATAACGGGGATAACCGAGGGGGCTTATTAGTCCTAGCGTGCATCAAACTCAGGAGAACTCACGGCATGGCATACATTATCTCAACCATCAATATGAAGGGAGGCGTCGGAAAAACCACCCTAACCGTTAACCTAGCCGCCTGTTTAGCCAAAGATTATCAAAAACGAGTGTTAGTCGTAGATCTGGATACTCAAATTAGCGCCACCCTCAGTTTAGTCTCTCCTCACGACTTTTCTAAACTGCGGAAAGAAAAACGCACCTTAAAGCATTTAGTCAATGATTTTATTCAACCCATTGACCAAAAATCATTACCTATTCAAGATATTATTAAACCCTATATCGGCACTGTTAAAGGATTAGACCTCTTGCCCGGGGACTTAGAAATTTATGATGATTTCATGGTATCCGAAGTCCTCCACAAAAAAGCCTTGCGTCTCGGTAAAGATAACTTTGAAGAAGTTTGGACTAAATTAGAGCAAATTTTAGTCCGGGGAATTTTAGATCCAGTCATGAAAGATTATGATTTCATCATCCTAGACTGCGCCCCCGGTTACAATTTATTGACTCGAAGCGCCTTAGTTGCTAGTGATTACTATCTTCTACCTGCCAAACCTGAACCGCTATCTCTGATTGGAATTCAGTTGTTAGAAAGACGAATCAACCAACTTAGGGAAATTTATAAAAACGAAAATCCCCTTGATTTAGAAATGGTGGGAATTGTGTTTACTATGTCTGGAAATTTACTCACAGGTAGATATTACCGACAAGTCATGCGCCGAGTCCATGATGATTTTGGAGAAACCAAAATTTTTAAAACTAGAATTCCAATGGATGTCAATGTTTCTAAAGCGGTGGATAGTTTCCTCCCCGTTTTTCTAACTCATCCCACGTCCATTGGGGCCAAAGCATTTTCCCAGTTAACCGATGAATTTATGCAAAAACTTCAAATCATAGTAGAAATGAAAGAGCAAAGAAATAAATTGAATTTAGTTAATTTAGACTAGATTGGTACTCAATAAAAGATTTTTTTATAACGGTCATTGTCAGGTTTTCACTCGGGCGCTAAGCTATGAAAATTGCCGCCGATCGCTCTCATTTTGTGCGCTGTAGCTGTTGCTATCTTCTGAATTCCAACAACGGGATACAGACTTGCGATCGCAGCTCGTCAGGGGTTACAATGAGTCCTTTCCATCTACTGAATCCGGGCAACGGGATGAAACCATGATTTGGCTAAGTTCGGGTTTTAAAACCGCGTTTCTGGCTGGAGTTGCTGTTGTATCTGGGCGCTTATGCCAGCCTTTTCCCTTATTTTTTCCGGTGGTTCTGTTTTTGGGAATAGCCTATTCTTACCGCCTGCTGGAATGGATGCGTTGCCGATGGCAGGGTCAACCCATTCCTTGGGTGCAGTTGCGCTGGCACAGTTGGCGAGAAGGAGTCAATGGATTAATTGTTTTATTTGTATCACTCTTCGTCGCTCTCTTCCTCTCCCTCGTAGTCACGGGAGGAACCCTGGTTTTAGTCTTTTCTATACTTTCTGCGGTTTTGGGGGACTCGTTGACTTTGGAATTAGCTGGGGTATTTGGACGTCAAGTAGGGTATAGTGTGAGTCCCCGTCTCTTTTTTGGAATGGCAACGGTGTGGTTTGCGATCGCTACGGGTCTTTACCGCTATGAGTCTTGGGCGCAGCAACGGCGAAAATCACGGAAGACAACTCCTCATCCCCCATTCCCAGTCAAATCTGGCCCACTAGATCCCGTGGATCTGGATCTTGATCGCCTCCGCAGTGATTTAGGGTTGACTCAGATGAAAGCTCGTCAACGGCGTAAATCCAAACGGTAATTTACTTCAAAAATAGCCTTAGTAAGAGATACATTGTTTTTTCTTTTGTGATTTCAGGCAAATTATATATTTGAGGCACAAAAACCCGGTTCATTTCCTCACTTTGAGATCAGTTTCGGGGCCTAGAAACCGGGTTTCTGGGGAGCATCTTGGACCAAGAGATCCCAACTAGAGCAGCTTGGGAGTGCGAGCAAAATGCTCCCTATCTGGAGTCCCCGCTTTCTTTGGGAGGATTTGGCTCGCTATCTTGATGAGCCACAACGGACTATATATCTCCCTGGGGGACAAATCTGGTAAAGTAAAGTGACCCTAAAACAAGGCAACTAGCAGATGAACATTCGGATTGGCAATGGTTATGACATCCACCAACTCGTGAGCGATCGCCCGTTAATTCTCGGCGGCGTCCGGATTCCCCATGAGTTGGGATTACTCGGTCATAGCGATGCGGATGTGCTGACTCATGCGATTATGGATGCTATGCTCGGGGCCTTGAGTTTAGGGGATATTGGACTGTACTTTCCCCCCAGTGATCCTCAATGGGCGGGGGCCGATAGTTTAAACTTGTTAGCACAGGTGCATAAACTGATTCGCGAACGGGGATGGGAAGTGGGGAATATTGATTCCGTCGTCGTGGCGGAACGACCGAAATTAAAACCCCATATTTCCGCCATGCGCGATCGCCTTGCGCAAGTCTTGAATATGGAAGGCGATCGCATCGGAATTAAGGCCACCACCAACGAAAAACTAGGCCCCGTCGGACGAGAAGAAGGAATTGCCGCCTATGCCGTCACCTTATTAGTGTCTCAATCCTAAAGCCATCGCTACAATAAAACATCACCCTAAATTCTTAAAATACCTCGGAGGAGAGCCTCTCAATTATGATTAAAAAATATTGGCAACAGGGAGTGGCGATCGCCCTCACCCTTTTAGTCGCAATTTCTTTATCCTCATGCAATCCCGCTCAATTTAAAACCTCCGCTGCCCAAACCCCCTTAGTATTAAGTATTCTCAGCGACCCCAAAACCTTTAACTACGCCCTCAGTGAAGAATCGCCCAATATTTTTGGATATACTTATGAAGGATTAGTCACCGAAAATCCGCTCACCGGAGAAGTCGAACCCATCCTCGCCGAATCCTGGGAAATCTCCAAAAATGGATTACAAATTATCTTTACCTTAAGAGAAAATTTGCGATGGTCTGATGGTCAACCTTTGACCGTTGATGATGTGGTTTTTACCTATAACGACATTTACTTTAATAGCAAAATTCCCAGCAGTACCGCTGATGTGCTGCGGATTGGCGAAAGTCGCGCCTTTCCCACCGTCCGAAAACTCGACGATCGCCGGGTAGAATTTACCGTAGTCGAACCCTTTGCCCCCTTCCTGAGAGCCGCCGGATTAGCCATTTTACCCGCCCATGCCCTGCGCGAATCTGTGGAAACCTTAGATCGGGAAGGAAATCCCGTCTTCCTCTCCACCTGGGGCATTAATACTCCCCCAGAAGAAATTATTGTCAATGGTCCTTACAAACTCGCTACTTACCGCCCCAGTGAACGAGTTTTCTTTGAAAAAAACCCCTATTACTGGCGCAATCCTCAGCCCTATATTGAGCGAATTTCTTGGGAAGTGGTTGAATCTCAGGATACCGGAGTCGTCCAATTTTTATCGGGAATTTTGGATAGTATTTCCGTCAGACCGGAAGATTTTTCTTTACTGAAAAAGCAAGAGGAACGAAATAACTTTAAGATTTTATATGAATTGGAACCGGCCCCGGGAATCACCTTTATGACCTTTAATTTAAATAAAGGTCGGTTTGAGGATAGCAATCGTCCCGTAGTGGACCCAATTAAGTCCCGCTGGTTTAATTCGGTGAAATTCCGGCAGGCGATCGCCTATGCAACAGACCGTGAAACCATGATTGAGAATACCTTCCAAGGTCTGGGCCGCCCCATAAACTCTCATATCTCCGTCCAAAGTCCTTACTATCTTTCCCCAGAAGAAGGCTTAAAAGTTTACGACTACAACGTAGAAAAAGCCCGCCAACTTTTAGAAGAAGAGGGATTTACTTATAACAACCAAGGTCAACTCTTAGATTCCGAAGGGAACCGGGTGCGCTTTACCTTAATTACCAATGCCGGGAATAAAATTCGCGAAGCAATGGGTGCTCAAATCAAGCAAAACCTGAGTCAAATTGGAATCCAAGTGGATTTCCAACCCCTCGCTTGGAACGCGGTGATTACCAAATTATCCGATTCCCTAGATTGGGAAGCCCTAATCATTGGATTTGGAGGCGGAACCGAACCCCATTGGTCCTCTAATTTATGGTCTCCCGAAGGAAGACTGCATATGTTCAACCAACCGCCACAAACTGGGCAAACCCCGTTAGTCGGACGAGAAATTGCGGAGTGGGAACAACGCCTGGGCGATCTTTATATTCAAGGTTCCCAGGAAATTGATGAAGCCAAACGCAAAGAAATCTATGTCGAAACCCAGCGGATTACCCAAGAATATTTACCCGTGATTCAGTTAGTCAATCAACTATCAATGACAGCAGTTCGGAATCGGGTGAAAGGGGTGCAGTATTCTAGTATAGGGGGAGCATTTTGGAATATTTATGAATTGCGACTGGAGGAATAGAGGTCTGGTAAAATGGCAATTTCTAGGGCAAAAACCCTCAACTTAATGGCATCGCACGATTAACACCCACCCATGAATCCCGAAACGCTCCAATCCCTATTAGAAGCCGTTGCAGCCGGTAAAATGAGTCCATCAACTGCTGTAGAAGAGTTAAAATATCTCGGATTTGAGCCAGTGGGGGATTTTGCCCGAATCGATCGCCATCGGGCGTTGCGAACCGGCTTTCCTGAAACCATCTGGGGTCCGGGAAAAACGCCGGAACAAATCGCTGATATTATACTTTCCATGCGAGAGCATCATCCGGTAGTAATGGCAACCCGGATTACGCCCGAGGTGTTTGCAGAGATTGAGGAGCGGGTACATGGGTTGTATTATTATCCCACCGCTCGCATCTGTTCCACAGCGATCGCCTCCGCCACGGCGAAATATCCGGGCAAAATCGGCATCCTTTGCGCCGGTACAGCGGACCTCCCGGTAGCAGAAGAAGCGGCGATCGTTGCCGAACTCTCGGGGTTTGAAGTCAAACGGTATTGGGATGTCGGCGTTGCCGGAATTCATCGCTTACTTGCCAGTTGGCGGGCGATCGCCGAGGCAGATGTCTTAATCGTCGTCGCCGGGATGGAAGGCGCATTACCCAGCGTCGTCGCCGGTTTAGCCAATGCACCCACCATTGCCGTTCCCACCAGTATCGGCTATGGAGCCAGTTTCAATGGGTTAGCGCCCTTGTTAACCATGCTCAATTCTTGTGCTGCTGGTGTCGGCGTCGTCAATATTGATAATGGCTATGGTGCAGCAATTTTAGCCGGACAAATCCTGCGAACCGCACAACGAGTAACGGAAAAAACCTCTACTTCGGACTAGAGACAAGAAACCGGGTTTTTGCATTAACTGATAGCCTTTCTCTTGGTGGTGAAGTACATTCACGATCCCCCTAAATCCCCCTTAAAAAGGGGGACTTTCCATCTAAAAAAGGGGGACTTTCCATGTCCCCCCCTTCTTAAGGGGGGCTAGGGGGGATCGAATAGCGGTATCTCATAAATGTGAAAATTGCTATAATGCAACTTAGCAGAAACTTGGAAAAAACCCGGTTTCTAACCTTCACCGAGGGACAAGAAACCGAGTTTTTTCGTTAACTTAATGCAATTTATCCCTGTTTAAAACGTCGGTATTTACTAAATATTAGCAATCTGTTGAGCGAACCATTGAGCCGCTGTGCCATTGGTTTCGTGAGTTAAGCGTTCTAGGGTTTGGGATAATAAGGCGATGGGTAATCCCTCAAGGGCTAAAGAAAAGTTCACTTGTTCATACTTGCCATTCTCCTGTAAGCAAAAGGCAATCACCCGCTTACCTTGAATATCGATCGCCCAATATTCGGGAATTTTTAAAGCCGCATAAAGCTGTTTTTTTTCATCCAGATCTGTTGCCAACGTGGTATCGGAAACTTCACCGACTAAATCGGGAACCCGCCAGATATCCAAATTAATCCGACGTCGTTCTCCCGCTTGCCATTGGGGAGACCCGGCCCCAATATAAACCAGGCGATCGGGTGCGGCCCCTTGCTGTTGTGGCTTTTCCAACACACAGCCGCCTAAATCATCCCAAATTTGCCCGCGCTGAGAAAACCACAGAAAAAATAGCATGGTAAACAGGTTATTAACTCGGGCATGATCAATGCCTTCATTCCCCGTATCAATCAACAGATATCCTTGATGATAAAAAGCTCCACAAAGCTCGAAATTTTCAGCGTCACAATAAGCTAAATAGTCCTCCCAAGTGGCCGGTTGCCATTTGGGAAGGTTAGGGTTTAAACGGGATGAACTTAACGTGGCAGGATTCATGTATATCTGCGGGTTACTCCATACTTTTTCTTAATTGTACTGCCATAAAAATAGCCCGCAAGGGCGGGCGAGGGTTGGGGTCGTGCCACACCAGAACAGGGAGGTTATCTTACGCCCACTGCGTCACCGGCATTGGGCGCTCCTGTAAAATCTCCTCATACATCAGTTCTAACTGGGAAATATTCCGACTGAGGGTATAGCGATCGAGGACGCGCTGACGGGCTTTTCGGCCCAGTTGGGTGATGAACTCCGGCTGATCCTTAAACAGGGGAAGGAGCGTTTTGAGCTGAGTGGTCACCCCTTGGGCGGACAATACCACTCCAGCACCCTCGGCGAGCACTTCTCCATCTGCACCGACATCTGTGGCAATACAAGCCAAACCACAGGCCATTGCCTCTAACAACGACAGGGAAAGTCCTTCCACTAAAGAGGGCAAAATAAACACATCTGCCCCTTGTAAAATCTCAATGCGGCGCTGTTCATCCGCCACATATCCCAACCAGATCACATTGTGTTCTGCACCTGCATAGGCTTGCAACGAGGGAGCCAAGGGACCATCCCCAACGATCGCCAGCTTGCAACTCGGACCGAGGTCCGCTTGCTTCCACGCCTTGAGAAGCGCTTCCACATTTTTTTCCATCGCGATCCGACCCTGGTAGACAAACAGGCGATCGGCGTTCAGTTCCGACTTAATCTGAGAATATCCTGGGGAATATTTCTGGACATCCACCCCATTCGGAATCACCGCCACTTGCCGACTGGGGACTCCGAGTTTGCCCAGTAACTCCCGCTGAAGCTGAGAAAAAACGATAGTTTTATCGTAGTTCGGCAGAAACGGCGCGTACAGTTGATAGGTCAGATGTTGCAAATGTTGCCGTCCCGATCGCCGAGAGCGGTGGTGAGCAAAAGGCGGGTGAAACGTCGCCACCAAGGGCAAATTTAACTCTTCACAAATCTCCGGCAGGACAAAATCCAGAGGGGACAGGGTAAGGGAGGCATGAACCAAATCCGGTCTGAGGTCCCGTAATGCCTGAGTCAACACCTTCCGCGACTTTGGAGTCGGAATGGTATAGATCGTGGACTTATAAAGACAAGGTAACGAGACTTCACAGGCGGCAACCGGCCAGCCCTTCCCGGCTTTAAGGGCCAGATCCGACTCCACTTGATGTAGGTTTTCCGCTTCTTCTACCGCTTCTTGTTGAGCGAAATGGAAAAAACTGACCTGATGTCCTCGATCTAAAAGAGCATTGGTGACTTCACGAGAGTAAGTAACATTGCCACAGAAAGGGGTTTTTTTTCCAAGCCAAGCGATATGCATTTGGGTCTGGGGGATTAACGATTAGTGTTAAAGTTAGCAGCTAATGGTGAGAAAGCCGATCGCCCTTTGAGAATGAACCCTATACTCTCCCTAGCCGATCGCCCGTCGCTAACCGCTTTACTCTGGGTGTTAGGTGGAGGGATGGGGTTCTGTTTCCGAAATATACCAGCTATAGACGCCTCCGGCTATGGCGATCGCCCCCAAAGTTAATAGCACCACTTTTAACCCAAACATAGCTTCCGCGACTCCCGCCAGGGCCAGGGGGAGGGTTAAAGCAATATTAATCGCATTATTCTGCAAGCCAAACACCTTACCCCGCATTTCTTCTGGGGTTTCTGCCTGAATGGTGGTTTGCATGGGCACTCCCACAAAGGAGGCAAATACCCCCAATACGGTAATCAACCCTAATGCCGCCCAAAGTTGGGTTCCGAAGAGAGAAAGACTACCCAAAGACAGGGCCATCCCAATTGAACCAAACAAACTCAGCCGCCGATGGGAAATATGCTGTCCAAAATGGCCCAGGAGGGCGGCACCGGCCCCCATTCCTGCGCCTGCTGCGGCGAGTAAGAACCCGAACTGGTCCGTGCGAAGGGTGGGAATCACCTCTGCTAGACGCACCGCTAAGACAGCTAGGGCCGCAAAGATGGAAAATAGGATAACAAGCTGGAGTAGGGCACTCTTGATGCGCTGATGATTGCTCAGATAGCGCCATCCATCGCGGATATCTTCAAAAACATGGGGATATTCGGTATCCGGCGGATTGGGTTTTTCTCCGGTTTTCATCATTAATAACAGCAACCCGGCGATGCAGTAACTGCTGCCTACGACCAGTTCTTTGCCGAAGCCGACCCCATCCCCGATATGACCAAAGGTGCGATCGGCGATCGCTAACAGTGGCTCTCCCACCGCAAATCCCACGATTACCGAGGCCATCATGGTAGTGGTGTAGAGGGAATTTGCCGGGAGCAACAACCGTCGTTCTAAAATCAGGGGCAGAACCGCTTGTTCTGCGGGGGCGAAAAATTGGGTGAGGGTGGAGACAACAAAGGTCACCATTAGCATTAAGGCGAATCCCAAGGGTAACGTTCCCAGATGGAATCCTTTCGATAAAAACAACAGCAACGGCAGGGATAAAACGAACAGGCCCCGCACTAAATTTGTGGATACCAATATTCCTTTTTTGGACCAGCGATCGGTCAAGGCACCGGCGAGAGAGCCTAAGAGAACCGCTGGAATGGTAAAGGCAACCATAATCGCTGAGACCCAACCGCTAATGCTTTGGCCCTCGGCTTGAAAGCGACTGGCAACTAGGCCAATCATCAGGACTAAGTAGATTTTATCTGCTAACTGAGAGAAGACCTGACCACTCCACAGGACTAAAAAGTTGCGGTTTTTTAAGACCGGCATAAACCCACGTTCTGGTTCGGGCGGTGAGGGGGGTTGAACATTTTGTTCCATTGGGCCCGAACCATTTGTAGACAGATTAGGTTCAAGTTCTGGCTGTTGCGATGTCACAGGGGGATGGGGTTTGCCTGGGGAGGTTGGCGATCGCCCATTGCTATGACCCGGTGAGCGGCTGTTGCGGTCAATTTCTTCTAGTTTTTCCGCCTGAACCGGACGGCGATAGTGGGTTTGATGATGACTTCCTCCCCGTTGGCTGTTATTTTTTTGAGCAGAATTTGAGGGATTCCAGTGGGGAACCTGTGTTTCTAAATTAGAATCAGATAATGGCATTATGGGTAAGGGTAAAATCGGCTATTTTGAATTAATCTCAGGGACGAATGTTTAGGATTTCAGGGATTAAGGGGAGAGTTAAAAACTCGCCCTTGATGAATGGATATAGGTATCCATTAAGGTAGCAGAGCGGATCGATTGACCGTAATGATACTGGGCATAATGCCGTAACAGATGTTCAATCGAGACCCACACTTGATCAACCGATGGCCGCTCACCCATCATGCCTTGGATCTGTAAATTTAGGTGGGTTTCTTGAGGGAGTTCGGCAGCCGTCAGTTGTTGGAGAATTGCTAACTCGACAGCATTTAATTGGCGATCGATTTTTCGCGGGAGAGTCGGAGCCTGAACCGAGGCAGATGAGCGATGATTCAACTCAGGTTTAAGGCCAGTATTACCAGAATTTGAGAAACTATTTTCCGGGGACAAACTCACCGTTCCCCCGGCACTGATACTAAACCCAACTCGCCAGTTTAAAGACTGAAAATCTGGATTCAGAGGGCGTTGAGTCAGACAACAGGCATGAACTTGGGGAGCAATTCCCCCTAAAGCCAGTAAGTGATAAATCCCCTGGGTGAGTAAGGGCAGAACTTGAGTGGTACTGGGCCGATCGCCGGTAATGAGCAACCCCTCAATTCTAGTTAAATGTTCACTGAGTAAACTAAAGAGTTCTTCTTGGGGTTGGTCGCTGAGGGCTTGGCAGAGTGCTAATTCCGCCAAATATTGTCCTGCCGTCAGTTTGCCTAAATCTTTGCTCAATCCGGGATAGGATTCCAAGGTTTCAGCTTGAGTGATGCGATCGAGCGATCGCCCCTGAGTGAGCACCAACTCGTTCACCACAAATAACCCCGCCCGTCCCCCTAACTTAGACTTGGGTTGGCGAACTCCCGGTGCCACTGCCCGAATCAAACCCCATTCCCGGGTCAAAATCGTTAAAATCCGGTCGGATTCACCCAGGGGGATGCTTTTGAGATTGATGCCTGTGGCTTTGTACGTTCGACTCATGATGTTTGCTTCTCGTTAGAGGGACCTCACAGCGGTAGTGGCGATCGGTCATCGGTCCTGGTTTGACTCTGCATCCCCGGGGGAGGATAAACCCAAAAAATGAGGACCCCAAGAAGTCCCTAAGCGAGTCGCACCGGCAATAATTAAATCAATAGCTTGGTCTACGGTACGGATTCCTCCGGATGCCTTAACTCCCACCTGTCCCCGACCGATTTTCTTCAGCAGTTCCACGTCAGCAACGGTAGCGCCACCCGCAAATCCCGTACAGGTTTTTAAATAGGCAACCCCGGCATCCATGCAAATCTCTGCCGCCACTCGCTTCTCTTCATCACTCAGCAGGTTCGTTTCCAGAATCGCTTTCACGGGTCGATCTGTCTTGTCACAAATCGCCGCAATCTCATCGTGGACCTCGTTATTTTTACCCGCTTTGAGCCAGCCAATATTGATCACTACATCCAGTTCCGTGGCTCCATTGTCTACGGCTTCTTGGGCTTCATACAGCTTGGTTGCTGAGGTGCTGCCTCCCGTGGGAAAGCCTATCACAGTGCAAACTTTGGGACTCTTGCCGTGAAGGTAGTTAGTCGCTTGACGAACGTAGGCGGGATAGACGCAAACCGAGGCAAATTTGAATCGGTCTGCTTCTTCACACCACTGTTCTACCTGTTTTGGGGTAGCGGTGGGATTGAGTAGGGAATGATCGATAAGCGGAGCAATATCAATATCTCCCTGATTGGCAGCCATTACGGTTTCTCCCTGCTATGTCTGTAACTATTGTAAACTTTTATCAGAATTTTCATGAAACTTAAACATTCCGAGGGTGGAATCATGCTAAATCCGGTTCTCCTCGGTAACAACCCGTAGCAAAAACCCCCAGGCTGTTCGCGTAGCGTTCCGTAAGGAAAGCCCGGAGGCATACGAACAAAGCCTGCCTACGCAGGCTACTCGATAACAACATATTGCAAGAAACCCGGTTTCTAACCCCCATCCCAAGACGAAAAACCGGGTTTCTGCCCTAAATCTCTGACAAATAGCAACAAACTCGTGGAGTAGCCCGCGCAGGCGGGCTTTGTTCATATAGCCCCACCCTTTAGGGTGCGGGGCGGGGGAAGTTTCGTCCGCAAACGCCCCACCCTTTAGGGTGCAGGTTAAAATTTAACGATTCGTGCGAACATAATTTAAGATGCCCCGGGCGATCGCCTCGGCCATGCGAGTCCGTTGTGCCGCATCGGACAAAATCCGGGCATCGTCTGCACCTGTAACAAACCCAACTTCCACCAAAACCGCAGGCATACTGGTATGGCGCAACACGTAGAACCGCGCCTGTTTGACTCCCCGATTGGGCATGGAGGGGAAATCCTGGATCATACTATTTTGAATAGCCTGGGCTAAATTCCGGCCACTGGCATAATAATAAGTCTCTAATCCATTGACTTCTGGACGGGACATACTAATTGCATTCGCATGAATGCTGACAAATAAATTGGCATTGACCCGATTAGCTAACTGGACCCGAGGTGCTAGGTCAATGGTGCGATCGTCTTGGCGCGTCATAATTGCGGTAATCCCCTCTCGTTCCAGAATTTCGGAAACTTGATCGGAGATCTCCAGAACTATCTCTTTTTCTTGGATTCCCCCAATGCCGACGGCACCGGGATCGCTACCCCCATGTCCGGCATCGATAACTACGGCAATTCGTCCGGCAGGGATGGGGGGAATTTCTGACTGTAGCTGATTTTCCGGTGATACGGATGGGGTGGGGTCAGGATTGCTGATGGGAGTCAACTGAGCGTTGGGATCCGAGGTGACAATCTCGGTGGATTCTAATTGGATGGCGAGGCGATCGCCGGATTGTTGCTCAACCCCAGAGACTCGCACTCCGGCAGCGGGTTGAACCAGGACGACGACGGTTTCGGGGTCTTCTTGACTGGGACGAACCCATAACACCGAGGAACCTTGTTCCGGTTGTAATCGGTTGACATCATTTCCCAGGTGGGAGGAGTACAAAGTCAACCGATAGGCGAGGGTTTTTTGGTCCCATTCGGTGTTGTAATTCAGGGTGCGATCGGCCTTAATGACCACTTGATTATCAACCAGTTCGATGCCGTGAATGGTGGCTAACCCTGATGTAGCTTGAGCGGTGATTTGGGGAGGAGCTTCTTCTCTAGGAGCGGATGAACCCTGGGCGACTGAGGATCCGGCGATGTGGGGGTCCGGTAATTGGATGGTCCATTGGTTGGGGGAACTGCCCTTGATTTCGACTTGTTGGGGGTCGAGGGTATAACCAGCGGCCAATTCCACCACAATTTGGCTAGTTTGATTGTTGAATTCTCCCACGCGAATTTCGCGAATCGTTCCCCCTACCGGCTGAGTCACACTCTGAGGCCCTAGGGTCGTACCGGGCAGGTCTATCACCAATCGCGTGGGATTTGACAACAGTTGAGCGGTGGGTTGCCCCCCGCCCCTGGTTGTAAACGAGAGTTGGTTGCGATCGGACTCAAACTGCCAGGTTTCTAGTTGAGCCGCTTCCACAGGGGGAGCCGCTAATAGAAACCCACTGAGCAGACTCGGGAGTATCCAGTTGTGAAGTTTAGCTTTTCTCAATGGGCTGATTTGACGATAGGGGAAATCGATGGATTGGGTCACTTTCATACTCTGCTTGCCAACTCTACGCCTGATTTGAGGCTCCCTCGCTGTCCTTGAAAGCATTGCACCCATAAATGTTTCTTGAGCAGGTTTACTGCGGGGAGCCGACTTTAATTGTCATGACATTTGTCGCTATCTTAACAAAAGTTAAGAATGTCCGAAGTATAGCATAGGCTGTTACAAAACATGAAAGCGCTGATTTATTTTTTCAGCCCCTGGATTTACCCCTTTTGCGGTTTACCGAGCCTCTCGAATATACTGTAAGATTCCTTGGGCGATCGCCTCGGCCATGCGTGTTCGCTCCGTTGGATTAGCCAGCATTCGGGCATCATCGCGCCCTGTGACAAAGCCAGTTTCTACTAAAACTGCGGGCATATTGGTATGGCGCAACACGTAAAATCTAGCTCGTCGGACGCCGCGATCGCGCATATTACCAAAAGAACGCAACATACTGCGGTGAATGGTCTGAGCTAACCGCTGCCCGCTATTGAAATAATAAGTCTCTAACCCATTCACATCGGGCCGGGACATACTAATTGCATTCGCATGAATGCTGACAAATAAATTAGCATTGACTCGATTCGCCAATTGGGTTCGGGGGGCTAAATCAATGGTGCGATCGTCTTGGCGTGTCATCACAACTGTTACCCCATTTTGCTCTAAAATTTGCGCGACTTGTTGGGAAATATCTAAGACAACTTCTTTCTCTCGCAACCCGCCAATGCCGATTGCGCCGGGGTCTGAGCCTCCATGTCCAGCATCAATGACCACTACCCGGCGGCTAGTTGGCACTCGGGGAGTCGAAGGGGCCGGAGTCTGGGTGCGCGGCGCGGGAGTTTGAGTGGTGGGCGGTGGAACGGCGATCGGTACACTCCTTTCCCCGGCGGCAACTGTTGGGGGGGTCTGGACTGGAACCTGGGGAATGCTCTCCGGTTGCAACTGCACCATGAGTTGCTTCCCAGCGGGTTGACTAATTTCCCCCACCCGAATCCCGGCGGCAGGTTGCACAAGGACTACGACGGTTTCTGGGTCCTCCTCAACGGTCCGCACCCATAAGAGGGAGGATTGGGAGGGAGTTCTTAACTCCTGGGGGGGTTGGGCCAGTTGGGATGAAAATAGGGTGATTTTATAGGCGAGGGTCTCGATATCCCATTCGGTTTTGTACCCCACGGGGCGATCGCTATTGACGACCACGGAGGTCCCATCATTCGCCAGTTCCACGGACTCAATGGTAGCTACAGAGGGGAGACTGGAAGCACTGGGAGGGGTTTCGCCTTGGGGCCAAATTACGACTTCACCGAGGTCGGTGACTTGCGCTTGCCAGTTGCGACGGGTGTCGTTTAAATTCAACAAGACTCGGGACAAGAGGGGGGAATCGGAGACTTGAATCGCTTCTAAGCGGTTGACGCCGAGGCGATCGACTTTCATCACCCGTTCGGTGATTTCTGGGGAGAGTTTCACGCCGGAAAGGTCCAGGGTTACCCAGGTGCGATCGGTACTCCATCTCAGGTCGATTTCAGGGGTAGGTCCGGAAGTTCGCAGAATAAACCCTTCATCCAGGACGTCAATTCCTTGAAGTAGAGTGCTGTTGACGGTAACCTCTGGAGGCGGGGGGACGGGGGTTTGAGTGGGTGAAGTGGCGACTTCCCTTTGTGGAGTGGGGAGTTGGACGCTCCATTGACTGGGGGAACTGCCTCGAAATTGGACTTGATCCGGGTCGAGGGTATAGCCTTCGGCGAGTTCTACGACTATTCGGCTGGTTTGCCGCTCAAACTGGCCGACTCGAATTTCTCGAATGGTTCCCCCGACCTGTTGTCGCACGGTAGTCTGACCTAATGTGGTTCCCGGTAGGTCGATAATTAGCCTGGTGGGATTAGAGAGGAGTTGTGCTTTGGGTTGCACGTTTCCGGTGGTTCTAAAGTTGAGTTGGTTGCGATCGCGCTCAAACCGCCAGGAGTCTAATCTTGCAGCAACGGCAGGAGAGGCGGCGAAAATGGAGGCGGCGATCGCTAAAACCAATAGCATAAACCGCAATTTTCCGGTTTTGCTCGAACGGTTTGGACTCGGAATCAAATCTAATCGTTGGGTCACCTTAGTAATCTCTAACAAACGACTGTACGCAGGTTTCTGATGCCCCCAGTCGCCTCCCGGGAAAGAATAAATTTTGTAACTTGTTGAATCTTTAACCCGGTAGGCAGTTGGTATAGGATGCAGTTAATATCCCTCGTTTTTCCTAGACTGAGGCATTAGAAATGAGGGAATTCATTTTTAGGCTGTTTTAGCTAGGGAAATTGGTTTTGGGGAGAATAAATCAGTCATATTGTTACAATAGTTAAAAACAAGTTCTCTGTACAAGCTTTCTATTTTGCTGGTATGAGGGTTAATAAATAAGTCTAAAAACCCGAATAATGGTTCCAATTATTAGCCCAAATTTTTAGGGGAAAACACGGGTAATTGAAAATTTATCCAAAATTTTTAAGTGCAACTACAGAGCAACTTGGGATAATTGGATCCATTAAATACCGTTAAAACAGAATAGTTTAGGACTGTACAATTGTTGAAAACCCTGATCAGGATTAGAAAATAGATGCTTTAAAAGTAGGCCGATCGCTGTTGAAATCCCGGATCACCAGGGTGTTTAATGATACTCAATCCGGTTGCGGGCGATCGTCTCCGGCCTGGGAGGCTTAAAAAATTTAAAATACTACAACAGTCCGGTGTAAAATACCGATAATTCTTCCAGAAAAGGACAAAATAGAATCATCCCTTTTTTATATTAGGGAAGAATAAACCCTTAAAATTTACCCGGAGAAAGAGCTCATGAGTGATCAACCTGTTCAGGTGGCCCTCGCAATCCTTCATCGAGAGGGTCAGTTTCTTTTGCAACTGCGAGATAATATACCCGGTATCGTTTATCCGGGATATTGGGGTTTATTTGGGGGACATCTCGAACCGGGCGAACTCCCTATAGAAACCTTGCACAGAGAATTACAAGAAGAAATTACTTATGAAGCTAAACAGGTGTCCGAGTTCGGTTGTTTTGAAACTCCAGAAGTCGTGCGTCATGTGTTTAATGTTCCGCTGACTGTGGATATTCAGGAGTTAGTTCTGCATGAAGGATGGGATATGGGATTTTGGACCCCGGAAGATATTCGTCGCGGTAGTCGCTATTCGGAAAAAGCAGGTGAAGTCCGCCCTCTGGGAGAGCCTCATCAACAAATCTTTTTAAAGTTTATGGCAGAGGGATTATTGAGGTGATCTCAGGAGTCCGGGTCAGTTAAACTAGATTGAACCTCTTAGTGATTGACCCCGACAAACATGAGCGATCGCCCTGTAACTACCGTAGTTCTTGCCATGAGTGCCGATGGCAAAATTTCCGACTCCCTGCGATCGCCCCTCCTCTTCGGTTCCCCCGCCGATAAAAACCATTTAGAACAACAAGTCGCCGCTGCCGATGCCGTAATCACGGGTGCCGGAACCTTCCGCGTCAAAGACAAAGCCATGAGAGTGATTAATCCGGACCGAATTAACCAGCGGGAAGAAGCCGGAAAACCTCCCCAACCCGTGCAAATCGTCGCCTCTGCCAGCGGCAACCTGCCGCGCGAGCTCCCCCTGTTCCAACAACCTGTTCCCCGGTGGTTAGTCACCACCCCCGCCGGTGCCGAACCCTGGCGCAACCATTCCGGTTTTGATAAAATTCTCGTCAGCGAAACCCCCTCCGGTGGCGTAGACTGGCACGATGCCTTCCAACAAATCGCCAACCTAGGTATTAAAAAATTAGCCATCCTCGGAGGAGGAAACCTAGTCGCCTCCTTACTCACCGAGGACCTCATTGATGAACTCTGGCTCACGATTTGCCCCCTGCTCATCGGTGGCACCAACGCCCCCACCCCGGTAGATGGGAACGGATTTTCCACTCAAACCGGACCCCGCCTAGAACTCTTAGAGGTCAAAACCATTGACGCCGAGGTATTCTTACACTACCGCCTCCGCAGACAGCAAGATTCCACCTCCCCCAGTTCTTAGTAATGCCTGAAGGCGTTTCCCCCCCAATTCCCTCCCACCGATCCAAAGTCCCTCCCACAGCATCCCAAGAATCGATTACCCTAGGAAAGTGAACGCTCTACCCTCAACGGTTGGTAATGCTGGAACAGCTTAAGCCTCAAGTCTCTGTTGCCTGGATCGACAACATCGCCGAAGTCCCTCAGACGGCGTGGGATGCTCTCGCCATTCCCCTGCAAACCCCTTTTTTTGAATGGAACTGGTTGCACAATATGGAAGCCTCTGGCAGTGCAACGGCAAAAACGGGATGGTTGCCGAATCATTTAACGGTGTGGCGACAGGGAGAACTGATTGCTGCCGCGCCGATGTATTTAAAAGGACATTCTCGGGGGGAATTTGTCTTCGATCACCAATGGGCGGATTTAGCCTATCGCCTGGGTGTGGAATATTATCCCAAACTGTTGGGGATGAGTCCAGTCACGCCGGTAACGGGATATCGGTTTTTGATTGCACCAGGAGAAGATGAGGAAGAAATTACGGGGATTATGGTTCATGCGATCGATGAATTTTGCGATCGCCACAATATTTCCTGCTGTAATTTCCTGTATGTCGATCCAGACTGGCGATCGCGGATGGAACGCTTCGGTTATACACCCTGGCTACATCACAGTTATATTTGGCAGAATACAGGATTCAACACCTTTGACGATTACCTAAACGTCTTCAATGCCAATCAGCGCCGCAACATCAAACGGGAACGCAAAGCGGTGGCTACAGCAGGGATTGAGGTCAAGGCATTACATGGAGATGATATCCCCCATACTTTGTTACTGCGGATGTATCAATTTTATAGCGACCATTGCGATCGCTTTGGCTGGTGGGGGAGTAAATATTTAACCAAACATTTTTTTGAGGAATTATACCATAATTTTCGCGATCGAGTCTTATTGATTGCCGCCTATCCTGAAGGCAATGATATACGCCATCCCATCGCCATGTCCTTTTGCCTCACCAAAGGCGAACAACTCTATGGACGATATTGGGGTTGCAATTACGACATCGACTCCCTCCATTTCGAGGCTTGCTACTACAAACCCATCGAATGGGGAATCGAACATGGCATCCAATCCTTCGACCCCGGTGCCGGAGGACAACACAAAAAACGCCGAGGCTTTCCAGCAACTCCCAATCACAGTTTACATCGCTTTTACAATCAGCGCTTGGGTCAAATTCTTCGCCCTTATTTGAAGGAAGTGAATCTGATGGAAGCCCAACAAATCGATGCGATTAATGAGGGGTTACCGTTCAAAGAAACCATGCCAGAGTTGAAGATGTGACCTTCATCCGCCCGGTTTAAACCGGGCGCTACTCGGAGGAATTAGGCTGTCTGTTCACTGCAATTGTTTACTCAGACTAGCGCTGGATTTGTTGTTCGTAATCATCGAGGCTAATGAAGTGTCCCTGCTCAAAGGCTTCAAGACCCCTGCGGATCGACTGCTGCTGGTCCTCGGGTAAGTCGGCAAACTTTACAAATTGCTCAGAACCGTCTGTTGGAGAGTACCAGCAGATAGTCGCATTTGTTGCATTAATTTTATCAAATTCTGTTTTTGGACTGTCGATAATTTCCCTAGGGGTCAAGACTTGGGCGGAAACTTCTAGGGTTGTTAGTTCCATTAATTTTGCGGCTTAAACTCTACTTTCTGGTTTTTGCCTTGGATTAGGTATCTTGACGTCCACCTGATAATCAAATTAGAATGAGAACACCTGGGGGTTTGTCCCAGGTGTTCTGTTCTGCTCAGACCGAGTTGCCAATAACTCCCCAGCCATGAGCATATCCTCTTTCCTTTAAGGAGATAAAAATCATGGCGAAACTGTGTCGGTTTCTGGCTATTATTTTGACTTGCTACCGCGTTGTGTCTGAGGGGCCTGATGTCATTGCAGACGAGGCTACTATCCTTATCTTCGCGACCCTATCTCTGATGCCGCCAGATCCAACTCCGGGATTCAATCGGATGACCCGCAGCCCCCGGCGACCCAGGAAATAGGTAGAAGTCCCAGCCGTTGATTCACGTTTTAGTTTTAGGGTGAGCCGCGTTGCACCGCGACTTGCCCTTTTTTCATAGCTAGGAGACGTAGCGTCTACGTTCTTTTTTTATGAAACGTAGTAGGTTTGATCCAGATATGTCTCCAGGATAAAGTACCTAAATAACGCATAGCAATGGGTAGGTATGGGTGGTTATGCCGCAAGACAACGGGTAATAAAAACTTTTTTAAATACGCAAAAATCATTTATAGTACGCACGGTAAGTTTTGCGATATCCTAGAAGGTATGAATTACCAGCAGTTCCTCCAGACCCTTGAAAAGTTGAAACGGGCACCGAAGCGCGAAGCGGTGCTGCGGAGGTTGCTGCGCGGACTGACGGCTGAGGAGATTGCTGAGGAGATGCGAACCCATCCTGGAACCGTGCGGAAGCAAATCTCCACACTGTATGAGGAGTTCGGTCTAACCCGTGAGAATGACCATATTAGAGATCGCTTCCGTAAACGCCGCGATCTCCTCGACTTATTTAAGAAGTACAAGCCGGAATGGGTGGAGAAGAACACCCCCGATTCAGTGAAAATCCAACCCCTGAGCGGAATTGTGCCGTTAGATTCGCCACTGTACCTACCCAGGGATGCGGATGAGATATGTCGTGAAGTTCTGACGGCAGATCGCAGCGATCGCGGTTCTCTGCCCTTTATTCGGATTAAGGGATCCAGTGGCATGGGCAAATCTTCCTTGCTGGTGAGACTGCGCGATTTTTTGGAGCGAGAGGAAAATCAGGTGGTGGGTTTTGTGGATCTAGCGGATTTAGCACTGGATCCAGAAATCTTTGAGGATCTTAACCTGCTGCTCAAGCGGTTTACTCAGGCGATCGCTGATACCTTTAGCGAGTCAGTAGACAAACTGAACCCACCGCCTTTAGAAAAGAATTGGCAGAAGGAGCGATCAAGTGGATTGAACTGCACCAATTATCTCGAAGATTTTATTTTTACTCCCATCCAGCAGCCAAAAACCCTGCTGATTGATGGGATTGATGAAATTTTAGGGCCAGATAAACCGCAGAATCCATTTTTAAAGCTGCTGCGATCGTGGAATGAAAAACGGATGAAAGTGGTGAGTCAGTCGCCGATTGTCTGGCCGAGTATTGCGATCGCCTACTCTACTGAACCCTATCCCGAATTGGATATCAAAGGCTCGATCCTGCAAAATGTGGGATTGGAGGTGGAGTTACCCGAATTTAATACAGAGGAAATCCTCAAACTAGCGAAGAAATACCGCTTGGAGTGGAGCGAGGAGGAAGTGCAGCCGCTGAAGGAACTGATTGGTGGTCATCCCACCTTAGTCAATCAGGCGCTGTACAAAATCAGTCAAGAACAGATGAGTTGGTCGGAACTGGAGTCTCAAGCAACTTTACCAACTGGACCATTTGGAGACCACCTCCTGAAAAAATTCTCGATCATTTACGAAAATTACAAAAATACAGATTTGAAGCACTGCTTTGACCAACTTTTGCGAGGAGGAACCTGTACTGATGAAATCTCTAAATTTCAGCTTGAAAAGGCAGGATTAATTAAAATTGACAATGCCGGAGTTCAAGTTCGATTTAAGTTATATCAAAAATCTTTTACGAATACTTTGTAATCTTAGGAGAATTCCTAAAGAGGAGGCTATGTCTATTGTTAACTCTAAGAGTTTCTATCAAACCGAGGGCGGCACCTTGCCCCTGGACGCACTCACTTATGTGGAGCGAGAAGCAGACGAGCAACTCTATCCGTTTGGCCGTTCGACTCAGGGAAATAGCCGGGTTTGTTTTGTGCTGGCTCCTCGTCAAACTGGCAAGTCTAGCTTGATGGTGAGGACCGCTAAACGCCTGACAGAAGAAAATTTAATCTGCGTGCGGATCAATATCCATGAGTTCGCAGGCGTTGAGTCTGAGCGGGTGTTGTGGTTTAGCCTTCTGGATGAAATTTGCAAACAAGTTCCCCTACCGGAACTCAATTTACCCGATCGCCTCAAAAATGAGTGGAATCGACACCCAGATCTAGCGCCGGGGTTGCAATTCAAAAACTTTTTGCTTGAGGAAATTCTCAGCAAAATCACAGCAGAAAAGTTAGTAATTTTTATCGATGAGATCCAGGATTTAGTAGATTTAAAGCTCCAAAATGTATTTTTTGGCGTAATCCGAAACCTGTCAGACCAGACGGACAAACCAGAACTTAAAAAATTAGCGTTTGTGTTGCTGGGAGTCGCCAAACCGTCTGATTTGATGACCAGCACCAGTTATACTCTCAACTTGGGCGATCGCATCGAACTGGGGAGACTCACCCCAGAGCAATGTAAACCCCTGCTTCCCGGTCTGAAAAAAGTCACTCCCGATCCAGCCGCCACCCTGGAACGGATCCTCTACTGGACGGGAGGTCAACCTTTCTTGACTCAAGTTGTTTGCCATTTGGTGGCTACAGATAACAGAATCGAAGATAGCGATCAGATTGAGGCGCGGGTTGACCGTGTAGTAACTGAGAAAATTATCACTGACTGGAGGCGACAGGATAGACAATCACATTTACAGGAGGTTGAAAACTGGTTCACTAAAGTGGAGAACATCCGCAAACCCGAAAAGTTAAAGACCCTCGGACTTTACCGGGAAATTCTCGCCCAAAGCCCTATCGACTTTCGGCAGAATGACCCAAGGCACTGGGATTTGTTAATTTCAGGTCTCGTGGCAAAAGAAGAAGATCGATTACAAGTTGCCAACCAAATTTACACCCAAGTCTTTGATCGCAATTGGATTACCAAAACAGAAACTTTACTGGAGGATAATATGCCCGAGCCATTTTCGACCATCTACGATCGCGATGTGTTCATTTTAATCGACCAAAGTGCCTCCATGATGCTCAGAGATGCGGATACGGGGGACCAAACTCGTTACGAGTATTTAGAAGAAGTGATCATGAGTCATGTAGGTGCAATCCTGTCAGAGCAAAACAAAGAAGAGAACAGAACTCAAAAAATTTGCGATGAGGTAACAGTCTACTTTTTTAGCAGTAAAAGAAATATAGTGGGGCCATATTCAGTTAGAACTGTTGATCGCGTGAAAAGCTTATTTTTGGAAAATCCCCCAAAAATGAAAACTTTTATTGCACCCACCCTTGAGAAGTGTATTGACACTTGGGTTCAAAAGGGTAAGCCTGCGGGTCGGGGAGCGTTTTTCATCATCTACACCGATGGCCTGTTTGATGATGAGGGAGGCTTCATGGAGTGTATTCAGCAAGCCGGTGAAAAGATTGAGTCTCATAAACAAGTGAAATTTATCGTTTTAGGATTGGGGCAAGAAATAGATATAGAGAAATTTTTAGATATTGATTTTAATACAAACGGAGTTCTACGTTTCAATGTCTTAACTTTTGATTTGGTAAACGAAATAGAAGATGAAATAATTGAGTGTTTAGAACGTCAATTAATAGAGGATCCAATTGATGCGTACCGAGTTCCAGAATGGGTCAAAAGGGAGTTTCCCGACTTCGTTGAAAAACTCAAGCTGGTTCGGAGTCAAAACCCTTGATGCAGAGGTGAGGATGTGGCGGTGCTAATTTAGAGGAGAAAGGGGCGATTGGAGGAAAGACCGATCGCCCTCTGTCATTTCAAACCAAGCGATCGCCTCCCCTCATTCCCAGAGGCGATCGCCTGTTATGGACTCAACGGGATGGGAAGCCATCGCCTAAACAGTTTCGGTTCCGGTAAAGTTTCTCCGTTGGCGATCGCAGATTCTATCAACAGTTCCAACACTTCTTCCGCATTGTTTAACGCCTCTTCATAGCTAGACCCATGCGTGTGGCACAACTCGCCCCACTCCGGCAAACTGACGACAAAACATTCATCTTCGTCCGACCACTGAATGATTAGGGTATAATGAGATTTCATTCTATTTCCTCCTCAATTATTTTGAGTCCATCATTAACGTCTCTTTCCTGGTAAGGTTTAGCATCATCTCCATCATTTCCCGATAAAATAATGGGGAGAGGGAGTCGGGGATGATACCATTTTGTATGACTCCCCTTTCCTGAGATAGAACTAAACCCCGCTTTTCGTAATAAACGTTTGAGTTCTCTTATCTTTTTGGGCATAAATTCAAAACTACCATTCCTGTAGATGTCCTCCCTATTCAGACTGTATAAGAGGCGATCGCTCTTATAATTCTTTTACTTCTACTGCTGCTTTAATTTTTGGACTTCCTCAAGGCTCAAGCCAGTAGTTTTCGCGATCGCCTCTTCATCTAATAAGTTCAGCAACTGTTTGGCAATTTCTCGTTTATTGTCATTCACTGCTGTTGAGACGGCTTTTAAAATCGCGTTTCGCTGGTCGTGTATAAACATTTCTCGCTGTTCTAACTCCTCTAATTCTTCCCGGCTTAGGTTCGCTTGACTGGCGATCGCAAAGGCTTGTTCAATTTCGGGGACGGCGCTCATGGTTTCTGGCACGGTTTGTAAATTCCGGCCACTTTTCATAAAATAAAGCCACTTATCCGTAAGCGTTTCTAACTGTTCCAGTTCTTTGGTGAATTTGGGTAACTCCACAAAGACTAATTCTAAATCATAACTCAAATAATCTACCAGATAATCTTTTTCTTTCAAAACAAAGTGAGAAATTACCTTGTCAAAGTCTGCAAACATTTTAAAATCTACGATGGTCAAAGCAATCACGGGATTTAATAATTTGTAATCTTCTCCGGCCTGTAGTTGAATGGAATAGGATTTAGCGGCATTATAGAGGATGCGCTTTTCAAATCCCTCTACATTCAATACTTGCATTTCAACGATCGCTGTTTTGTTGCCGGTGATTTTTGCTTTGATATCTAAGTAAGTTTCTTTGACCCCTCGGATCCGGGGAGCCAAATAGGGGTTGAGGATTTCTAAATCTTCTATGATGGGCTGGCCGTCATAAAGCATAGAATTTAAAAAACTGATTAGGATATCCTTGCTTTGTTCGGAACCAAAGATTTTTTTAAAGGCGATGTCGGTTTTGGGATTAATAAATCTCATCGATTTGCCTCCTGAATTATGCTATAATTTTACATTAGGTTATCGAAACACCAAAAAAAGCGATCGCTGTCCTAATTATACTCAAAAAATAATCAACGGGAGAGGCAATTCATAAATCGCCTCTCCCGTTGGTAATTCGCGAATTGCTCCTATGTGGCGGCTTGTTCCCAACATTCTAAGGTTTGACCGACGGCGATGCGGGGTAGGCGATGTTTAAAGCCGCACAGGATTTCCCAGGAAATGGTTCCTAATTTATCGGCCCAATCGTCAGCGGTGATTGAGTTGTTGCCATCTTGTCCGAGCAAAGTTACGACTTCTCCGAGTTCCAAGTCGGGGATGTTGCTCACATCTAACATCGTCTGATCCATTGTAATCGACCCAATTTGTCTCACTTGCTGGCCCCGGATGAGGACTTGCATTTGATTGGAGAGGTTGCGGGGTACGCCATCGGCATAGCCAATGCCGACTACGGCGATTCTCATGTCCCGATCGGCGATATAGCGATGGCCGTAACTGACGCCGGTTCCAGCAGAAATCGCCTTAATGTGAGTGACTCGGGCTTTGACTTGGAGTGCCGGTTGTAATTTCAGGCGCGATCGCAGATGGGGAGCAGGATATAATCCGTATATCCCTAATCCCACTCGCACCATATCGTAATGTAACTGGCGATCGCTTAAGGTGGCCGCCGAATTGGCAAAATGTAGGCGCGGTAAAGCAATTCCCGTTTCCTGAACTTGCTGAATTGCCGTCTGGAACCGCTGATGTTGCAGTTGCATCACCGTGGGGTCTTCACTATCCGCTGTAGCTAAATGGGAATAAATGCTAGACAATTCCAAATGAGGCAGGCGATCGACTAATTGCACAAACTCTGCCGCCTCTTGCCACGGTGCGCCCAACCTTGACATCCCGGTATCAATTTTCACATGAACCGGCACGGAATACGCATGGTCACTCAGGGTTTCAGAAAACACGAAAGCTTGTTTCGGCGTGCAAAGGGTCGGTTCCAAGCGCCAACGCACCATTGCCCGCAATTGGTCCGGGGTGTAGGTTGCCCCTAAAACTTGCACTGGGGCGGTAATTCCCGCTTCCCGGAGTTCGATGCCTTCGGGAATGGTGGCGACTCCCAACCATTTCGCCCCTGCCTGTAATACCGTTTGGGCGACGGTGACGGCCCCATGTCCATAAGCATCGGCTTTAATGACTGCCATTAAGTCAGTTTTTGGGGATAACAGATGCTGGATTTCGCGGACATTCTGGGCGATCGCCCCCACATCCACCTCCACCCAGGCGCGATCGCATCGCATTGATGAAATACTCTGACTTTCCTCCCAACTCAGCATTTCTACGCACTCCTCAAGTCACTCACACCACAATTGAACTATAAATCGAACCCTGACTCCGGAGATTTCCCCAAAGTTCAACCGAATTTAGATTTGCGATCGAGTATTTAGAATAAAAATAGGGCTAAATCGCGATCGGGCAATCTGACATCGGGTGATTTTTGGCAAAATCCGCCGAATGAAAAATTAAGACTTGGAGAACTCCGTTCTGCTTGCTCAATTTTTCCCAGCGTTCAACTGACCACTTCCCAGTCTTAACCCCCAATTCCAGAAGAGAAGGTGTCCAAACCCATGCCTCAACCGCCTAAATCCCTGAAACTCCCTTTTGCATCCTTCGGACTGCGGGGGCAAATCCTGCCCATCGTGGGGGCAACCCTGATCGGTTTATTGGGAGTCATCTATCTCTCTTCCTCTACCCTGTTGCTGGCTGGATTTGCCAAATTTGAGCAGCAGGATACCGTCCGCAATGTCAAACGGGCGGTGGATGTCTTATCCGATGAAATCGACAAATTGAGCTTTACCGCGAACGATTGGGCTGCCTGGGATGACACCTACGCCTTCATTGAAGATGAGAACGCGGACTATATCCAAACTAACCTCAACGATGCCACGATCGCCCGTTTGCGGTTGGATATGATGCTGTACATTCATCGCAGTGGGCGGATCGTCTTTGGGCAAAAATTCGACCCGGAAACGGGAAAACGAGCATCGGTGGAGGAAAATACCGAGGCGATCGCCTCCTTAAGCCAATACCTGACCCCTAACAGTCTCCTCGTCAAGCATCCCCAAACCACCAGTCTGGTTGAGGGCATCCTTGAGCTTCCTGAAGGCCCTATGGTGGTTGTGTCCCGTCCTATTCTCACCGGAGAAGCGGAAGGCCCCATTCGCGGGACCCTAATTATGGGACGCTACCTCAGTGTGGAGGAAATTAAACGTCTTGGGGAACTCACCCAGTTATCCATCACCGTAGAGGAATGGGAGTCCCCCGAACTTCCCCCGGATTTTCAAGCCATTCGGCAGACTATCACCAAAGACATGGATCAAGAACCAGCAGTAGTCCTGCCGGACCAAACTCCGATTTCTGTCAAAGCGTGGGATGCCCAAACCATCGCCGGTTATACTTTACTCAAAGATATTTACAACAAGCCCGCCTTGTTGTTGCGGGTGGAACTCCCACGTGAGATTTACCAACAAGGTCAACGAACGGCTAACTTTATCCTCTGGGTGGTCCTGGTGGTCGGGGTGGCGTTTTTGGTGCTAACTTTGTTACTTCTGGAAAAAGTAGTGCTGTCGCGACTTTCCCAGTTGAGTCAGAATGTCAATCACATTGGCAGCGATCGCGATTTGGCAGTTCGTCTCCCGGTGCAAGGGGTGGATGAACTCTCCCAACTGGCCACCCGCATTAATGAAATGTTAGATGCTTTAGACTATTCTCAGCAAGTGCACCGGGAAAGCGAACAGCGATATCGTGCCGTCATCGAGCAAACCTCAGAAAGTATCTTTCTGATTGAACCCACTACCCAACGGATTATCGAGTCTAATACAGCCTTTCAAAAACTTCTGGGTTATGATAGTGAGGAAATTCTCTCCCTGACTTTGGGAGATTTTATTGATCATGAATCTGAAAGTATTGCGTATAACATTGAGCGCACTCTCTCCTTACAATCCTATCATTTAGGAGAACGACGTTATCGCCGTAAAGATGGCTCAATCGTCGATGTAGAAGTCAGCGCTAATAAGATTTATTATGCGAAGCGAACTGCAATTTCTGCCGTAGTTCGAGATATTACGGCACGCAAACAAGTGGAACGAGAACTCTACCAAGCTAAAGTTGCGGCAGAATTGGCCAACCAGTCTAAAAGCCAGTTTCTAGCTAATATGAGTCATGAATTGCGGACGCCTCTAAATGCAATTATTGGTTACAGTGAGATTTTGCAGGAAGAAGGAGAAGATCTAGAATCCGATGAGATCAATGCTGACTTAGCCAAGATTGAATCTGCTGGCAGACACTTGTTAGGACTGATTAACGATATTCTGGACCTGTCTAAAATTGAGGCGGGAAAAATGGAGTTATATTTAGAATCCTTTCAAGTCCCCGTTACCCTTCAGGAGATTGTCTTCACCGTGCAACCCTTGGTGCAGAAAAATGGGAATCAGTTACAAGTGGATTGTCAACCGGAGATTGGGTCAATGTATGCCGATGTGACCAAAGTGCGTCAAATTTTATTCAATCTGTTAGGGAATGCCTGTAAGTTTACCCATCAGGGTACGATTTTTCTTCGAGTTTTTCAGAAAGAAGGGGAAATGATTGTCTTTGAAGTGAGAGATACCGGGATTGGGATGACTCGGGAACAACTGGATAAGCTCTTTCAACCCTTCACCCAAGCGGATACTTCCACCACGCGCAAATATGGGGGGACTGGATTGGGATTGACGATCGCCAAACAATTCTCACAAATGATGGGGGGTGATATTACGGTTGATAGTGAACTCGGCAAGGGTTCAACTTTTACTATCCACCTTCCCCTCAAAGTCAGCATCTCTAATTCTGATTTAGTGCCCGAATCTATTTCGAGTATCCCCGTTTAAGGGAAGGGTAATAGATTGCCACAACCACCTACCCTAGGAAGGGCTTACCCCTCTCTCTTTCCCCCTCAATCCTAATGCTCTAAAAAAAGACGGGTAACCGCTAAATTATAATAACTTTAAAGCGCTATTTTAGGTTTCATGCCTGGATGCTCTAGGGGATTGGCTTCAATAACTTTTTTATCTAAAAATCATCGGAGGGAATCATCAGTCTGCACCGGCGGGGTAACCATTTAAGTTATGCTATCGAACCGGGGTGGATATATAGCGCCAAATAAAGTCTAGCATCGATCGCCAGGTTTTGTTACCCTAAGTTTGTAGGGAAACCTTCCAAGTCGGGTGAATATCTGGGATGGGGACCAGGATCGGGTTAACTTGTGGAGGAAAATGGGAACAATACAGGGGTTGCCATCCTCAAAAGTGCCCTACACCATCCTTTGGGAAAGGGTGCGATCGCGTGTTGTCTGCTGTTATATCGGGTGCTATCTAGATCCTCCTAAATTGTTCTGAACACAACGGATAAATCGATGCTAAATGGATTCACCTCTATTTTCAATCTGCTCAACGCTCGTTTATCGCGTCGCATTGCTTTATGGGTATTTATTAGCATTGTTGTAGTGGAAGCCCTGATTTTACTCCCCTCCGCCTATCGCCGGGAACGCGAACTCATTCAGCATTTAGAAGATGTTGGAGTCGCCAGTATTTCTCCTCTATTGCGGTTATGTGGCTCCCAAATTACTGCTCCCAAAATCCACCAAGTTGCCCAACAGTTAATGTTAGAATCTCGGGTAGAGGGCGGTCATGTTTATACCGAGGAGGGAGAGGCGATCGCCTACTTTGGTGAAGTTCCGGAGTTGAACTTTAATCATGTCAAAAATTCTCCTTCTGTGCGCTTCCGGAGTCGCGATGGTAACCGCTATGAGATGTCCATGTGGACGGAAGCCCAGGGGAAACCCTATCTGGTCATCGTTCGCCTTGATTCTTCTCAAATATCCCAGGAAATAAAAGCCTTTATTATCAGAATTTTTGGCTTAGTCATTCTGATTTGTATTTTTGTTACCCTGGCCACTTTAGCTGCCCTCGCACCAGCGGTAATTGCTCCTATTTTGAAACTCCGAAAAGCCTTAATTGCTGTAGGAGAATCACCCGGAGCATTCACGGGAGATTTGGACTGTCTTGCCCTCGCCAAGAATCGTCGAGATGAATTAGGCGAGGTGCTGATAGATTTTAACCGCATGAATCACCAAATAAATCGATATTTCAAAGAAATTCAAGAAAGTAAAAAAGAACTGGAAAATTTAGTAGCCGAGGTAGAAAGTGCCCGAGACCAATCGGAAAAACTCCTTTTGAATATTTTACCCTATACCATCGCACAACAACTCAAACAGGGGGTTTATCCCATTGCTGAAAGCTTTCCTAATGCGACTGTTTTGTTTGCCGACCTGGTGGGGTTTACTCAGCTTTCGACGGAAGTACCGGCGGTAGAAGTGGTGGAGTTACTCAATAAAATATTTTCCATTTTTGACCAACTTGCGCAACAGTATGCAGTGGAAAAAATTAAAACCATTGGCGATGCTTATATGGTGGTGGGAGGAGTTCCCCAACCTCATCCCGATTGTACCCAGGCGATCGCCCAAATGGCCCTGGATATGCAGCGAGAGGTCCGCCAACTCGCGGCAGAAACAGGAATTCCCCTCACTATCCGGATCGGCATCAACAATGGTCCCGTCGTCGCTGGGGTGATTGGCATCAAAAAATTTATCTACGATTTGTGGGGGGATACGGTCAATACGGCTTCCAGAATGGAATCTCACGGCATTCCGGGACAAATTCAAGTCTCCGAGGTAACCTATTTCCTCCTGCGCGATCGCTTCCAATTTGAGTCTCGCGGCACAATCAACGTCAAAGGGAAGGGAATGATGAAAACCTATCTCCTCCTAGGGTGGAAGGATGAACCCACGGCGGAACTCAAGCTGACCACCTCCTCTTCCATCGGATCCGTAGACGCCGCCTCCGGTATTCATGGCCCTTAATGTTTCAAAAAAACATCTCGGAATTTTACACAGTCTGGGCAAGCTGTGCTAACATCTGTAAAAATCTTCTTTTTAATAGAGACGCAATGGGCAAGGTTCTAGTCCTTAACGCCTCCTACGAACCGCTCAACATTACGAGCTGGAGGAGGGCCATCGTGCTATTGCTGAAGGGGAAAGCCGAGCAGGTCGAACATAACGGGAAATTTATCTATTCTGATGTTCCCCTGCCTACGGTGATTCGGCTTCGGCATTACGTCCGCATTCCGTATCATGAAATTCCTTTGACCCGGAGAAACATCCTACACCGCGATGGCCATACTTGTCAATACTGTGGTTATTCCGGGGATGAATTGACCTTAGATCATGTCATTCCGCGATCGCGGGGGGGTCCCGACAGTTGGGAAAACCTCGTATCCGCCTGCGTCGGCTGCAATGTTAAAAAAGGAAACCGTACCCCGGAGGAAAGTAAAATGCCTTTAGCCAGAATACCCCGCCGACCCTACAGCAGCCTTTATTTTGAGGTGAGTAAACATCTCAAAAGCGGGCTACATCAAGAGTGGCAAAAATATGTAATAGGTGCTTAAAACCCCTTGTAGTTGGTTCAACTACGAGGGGTTTTTGCCAAGAGTTCATGACTTCGGCCATCACCTCCGGCACTGGAAGCGCTATCGTAGAGTTATTCTCTAAACGCAGGCAATAACCTCAAAACGGTTAGCGGTCTGCGATTGGCTGTGAAGTGAATGCACCGAATTGAGGGAAAAATTAGTGGAGGAATTGAACACCGAACTCGCTCAAATAGGCGTTCGGGATGGAGCATTACCGCTTGTTTCTTGCGATAAGCAATGGCTAGATCCTCTAAGTGCAACGAAAGCCGACGCACTGCGGCAGGTTTTGCAGCACCATAGCGGCGATCGGCACTTGGTGGTTCTCCAAGACTTCCCGGACCCCGATGCCATGTCTTGTGCTTGGGCTTACAAATTAATTGCGGCCCAGTATGATATTGACTCAGATATTGTCTATGCTGGAGCACTCAGTCACCAGGAAAATATTGCCCTGGTGAAACTCACCGGATTGCCCGTGCAGCGCTTACCCCTAGAAATTGCCAAATCTAAGGATTGGTCTATTTACAACGGCTGCGTGTTGATTGACAATCAGGGAACAACTTCTCAGCTATTTTCAATTTTAAAAACTGCCCAGATTCCTCTGATTGTGGCGATTGACCACCATACGATTCAGGATGAATTAAGCGCGGAATTTCTGGATATTCGCCCTCATATTCGAGCCACTGCCACCATTTTTACTCAATATTTGATGGCAGAATTGCTCCGCCTGGATATGAACGTCAGCGATCATGTGAAATGTGCCACGGCGTTAATGCATGGGTTGCGATCGGACACCAATCAACTGCGCCAAGCCCGGGAAGATGATTTTATGGCAGCGGCTTATTTAAGCCGATTTTATGATAGTCAGTTGATTAGTTCAGTCTTGCAAGCCTCTCGGTCTAAACGGGTGATGGATGTCATCGAGCGATCGCTTAAAAATAGAATCGTTCAGAATAATTTCTGCATTGCCGGAGTCGGATACCTGCGTTACGATGACCGCGATGCCATCCCTCAAGCGGCAGATTTTCTCGTCACCGAAGAAAACGTTCATACCGCCGTTGTCTATGGCATCGTTCACGATGAAGACGATGATATCGAATTAGTCACAGGTTCTTTAAGAACTAATAAATTGACCTTAGACCCGGATGAATTTATCAAGGAAGCCTTTGGGAAAGATGCTCAAGGGCGCTTCTTTGGCGGAGGGCGATCGCAAGCGGGCGGATTTGAAATTCCGATGGGATTTCTCTCCGGCAGCAACGACAGCAAAGATTTTGCCCGCATGAAATGGGAAGTCTTTGACCTCCAAATCAAACAAAAACTGCTAAAATTAGTTAGTCCCAAAGATGATTTAATTCATAGCACTAATTAATATTAAGGGTTCAGTAGCCATGAAAAAAACCATCATCGGCGTCATGGGTCCCGGTTCTAATGCTAAAGAACCCGATCTAAACAATGCCTATCAACTCGGAAAACTCATCGCTGAACAGGGCTGGATTTTATTAACGGGAGGCAGAAAAGCCGGAGTCATGGATGCCGCCAGTCAAGGGGCAAAATCCGCTAATGGATTAACCCTTGGCATCCTCCCGGGGGAAGATAAAACTGGCATATCTGATGCTATTGATATTGCCATCCTTACCGGCATTGGTAGCGCCCGAAATAATATTAACGTCCTAACGAGCGATGTGGTTATTGCTTGCGGAATGGGAACGGGTACTGCTTCAGAAATTGCCCTGGCATTGAAGGCGGGTAAACCAGTTATCTTATTAAATGATAGCCCTGAGAGTTATCAGTTTTTTAACAGTTTATCGCCCGAAAAAGTGATAATTGTACAGAGTCCCGAGGAGGCGATCGCCCGAGTTATGGAGATTTTAGCGCGTCAAGACTGCTAAACTAGAGAAAAATTTAGCAACTGCCATTACGCACCATGAAGTAATAGAGGGCGATTTAACCGATCGCATCCAAATCAATCCCCAACGCCGCCAATTGTTCCGGAGAGAGCGATCGCAGTTTCTCCTGCAACTCTTGCCGCTTTTGCCGTTCCAATTCCTTTTCTTGTCGTTCTTTCTGCGCTTCTTCTTGACCGATCAGCAATAAATTCCCCTCCAAATCCCACCAGCGCAACCATTCTTGCGTTTGATTTTGATAGCTTCCTTCCCAAACTCCTAACTCCACTTGCATGGGTGGAATCGGATAATGGCCGCGCTCATTGGGGGTCATCTGCTGATAGAATCCATCCACGTGGTGATATACCTCCAAACTGCTATCTCGGATCGAAAAAATCCCATAATAAGGTGCCCGAATAATCTGCTCGTACACCCAAAACTTACCGGGTTTTGTCACCTCTCCCTCGTCACTCCGATATAAGGGAGTTCTGTCGCGTTCCTCACTGCCATCTCCGGAAGCAAATTCTAACACGATTCTCGGCGCAATATGTTCTCGCCAAATCACATAAGAACGCCGATACTGTCCTTGTAATTTTGGGGGAACATTGCCCACATAAAACCAATCGGGAGCCTCTGCACCCTTTTCTGGGGGTTCGGTTTCACGCCAATAAATCCCGCAATCTTGACCGATGCAATAATATCCATCGGGATGCAGGCGTTGGAGGGTGGAAGTTAGGGAGTCTGTGAGTAGCAGACTTTGGGGATGTTCTTGAAAATTCTTCACAAACGTACCATCAGATTCAGGTAATTGCGTGTGGTCTGGGAAAAACGGTGGTAAATCGGTTTTGGTTACTGTCTCGGTCATACTATTTTTTTATAACTGGGGGTTAATTTTGATTATAACTCATCCGGATTTACTAACGGTAAAATTAGTAATCAATGATGCCACCACCTTGAAATTTTCGCCATTCTGTATCTTGTTCGTAATGCTCGACCATTGCCTCAGATTAGACCTCTTGCAAAAAAAATCTATGTTATAATGAAAAATTTTGAATTTTAGACCCCAGAGCCAACTCATAATTGT
>NZ_JAMXFA010000032.1 GCF_025370785.1 Laspinema olomoucense D3b | reverse complement strand
GCAATCCCGTACCAAATCCGACGTGTTGTCGGGTCTGCCGCGAGGTCTTGGCTAAATTTTGGGAATTTTGTTGCCATAGGTCCTCTGATATCCTGCTGATCTTAATCCGAGCTGATGTTAAGTACCGGAAATCGATTTATAGCATACAGCCAAAGCCTTCTGTCTCATTCACTTTGTCCCGTGAAGCAGACCCCGACTAGGCCGATTTGCCACATTTGAGGTACGGTTTTAAACCGCATCTCCTCTGGCTCTTCAACATCGTTCGGGGGTTGGGAACCTTGATCCCGTCATGGTCAATCACTAGAGGGCATCAATACTGGGAGTTAGGGAAGATTGGTTTGACCAGTTTTCCTGGGTCGGTACAATGCCAGAACATGGGTGATGGATGGAGGTTGAAACTGTCAGCAGAAAACTGCGTTTCTGTCCTCGGGTTCCATTTTCTGGCGGCAGACTCTAGTGAACTCATCCCAAGACGGGGCAGGGAGTGGATCCGAATTCCCGGAGGCTCCCCCACGAGGCAAATTTAGTAATTGTGGTGTAGTTTAGCAAAATTTGCGATCGTCTTGAAGGCATTTTGCTATCCTTAATCAAACTTGTGGGGAGGACCCAGGGCTGCGATTAAAAAAGCCCCCGTTTTAACGGAGGCTGTACAGGTCTACAATGCCGGTACCGTAAAGGTTAGAAACCCAGTTTTTTCGAGGATTCAAGGCGGGGTAGGAACCCATTGGAGGCCAAAACCTGGTTTTGAATTCCTGATATCTGCCGGTTCCTGGGTCTTGTTCAGGCCGATCGCACCGTCCGCCTGAACAGCAAATCCCCCCAGCTTGATTGATAGTCATCCCCAGAAATTGTTATGGATGCTTTCGCGATCTCGAATGTAACGCCAGCCAGGATTCTGCATGGGTGAGGGTCCCTTGCCAGAGTTCGTATCCTCGGGCATTCAGATGTAATCCATCCGTAGTTAATCCCACCTGCAAGTTTCCGGCGCGATCGCTAAACTGAGCATACAAATCCAAATAACTCGCCCCTTCTTCCCAGGCGATCGCCGCCAATTGCTGATTGATCCACTCAATTTGCCCATTAGAAATCTGGGGTAACCTCGTCGGCAAAATCGATTGCAAGATCACCTGCGCACCTGGATGCTCTTGACCCAAGCGGCGCAAAATCTGCCGGTGATTCTCCACAATTTCCTCCACCCCTATCCCCTGCCGTAAATCATTAATCCCGGCCAAAATATAAATCGTATCCGGTCGAGTTCCCCGCAAAGCCGACAATCGACTCAGGATGCCTCGGGAAGTATCCCCAGAAATCCCCTGATTCAACCAAATCGGGCCCTGGGGAAGTCGGTCCTGGGGAAACCACATACTAATCGAATCCCCCAACAACACCGCTAACCGATTAGAACCCTGTCCTTTCGCCACCGCTTGCGCTTCTCGTTCTAGCAGGGCTTTCCATTGCTCATAAGTCGGCTGTTCCCAGGCATTCGCCCACAAGGATCCATAACTCTCACAGGGAATTCGGGTATAAGTCTGTCCTGCCTCCAATGCCGCTAACCGTTGTTGATACAGTTGCGGTCCCGATTGGGGTCGAAAGGATGGAGTTCGGGCATAAGCAACCCGTTCCGGTGCAGTTTCATCTTGGGGAAGGGCTGCCTGTGACGAGGCGATCGCCCGGTGAGACTGTCCCATAAATTCCGCCGGATAACTATCAAACAGTTTATCCCTCGATACCCAGGGGGATAAACTTCCCATTGAACTAAATTCTGGCCCACTCATTTCTACCGTGGGAAGAATATCGCCCCTTGCGGTCAATTCCCATTCCTGGGTGTAGATTCTCAGTATAGTTTGTTCTGGGGGCTTAGGCTGGTTCGGCATTGCCTCAGAAATTGAGGTCTTCATCTGAGTCAACAACCCGATCGCCAGCAATAATGGATCGCTCATCCCACGTCACTCCTTCACAGACACCTTTAAATTTCCCAACCTGAATCGATCCAGTCAGGACAACCGTACACCCATTTTGAGACTTTGGAGGAACTAATCTGCTGGGGAATGAAGGTCATTCGATGTCCAAACCTCCCAATCCACATCGATAGATTGCCCATGCAACCCCCTGCAATCAGCGCTCTGTGGTATCCTCTGTACGAGTCCAAATCTTAAACCCTGACCGCAACTTTGACTCTCCTCATATCCTCTGCGGTGCAGTGAACCTCCTAAAAACTAGGTCGCCAAATCTGGAATTTCTCACCCCTTGCTAGAAAGCAATAAAAAAGGCGGTATCTGAAGATAACCGCCCTCATCAAAACTACTCGTTTTTAGGTTTTAACCGTTGGGTTGCGCGTTGAGCAATTGGAAGGATGAAAAGAGAATTTTATTACTGTTGCTGATAGTGTTGCAAAACTTCTTGAGTATAGTCGGAAATTCTTTCGCTGTTATACTGCTCAGGGTCTCCAGCCATCCACCAAGCCGCCGCCCGACGCACGGCTAGGGATTCATCATTGCCACTGGCTTCATACTCCTCCTGGAGGATATCGCTCATCACACAGGATAAAACTTCTCTAGCTTGGGCTTCATTCGCTTCAAATTCCGCTGGGGTAAGTTCCTGCTGAATACAGAGTTTTGACCAGCGGGGAATATTATCCGGTTTAATTTGCCACTCGCTATAGAGTCCGTCATCTTCCGTGCCCGTATCCGGTGCAGCCAGTCGCAATGCCTCTACGAGAGAGTCCACTTTTGCATCAGTAATTTGGGCCGTCGCTGGCATCGCTACTAGGAGAGAACTGGTCAAGATTCCGCCTAGAATTAGGCTGAATTTTTGAGTCATTTTCGAGGATTTTAGCAAATTCATAACGGTCTATTTCCGCTAAATTTTCAACGAGCTATTGCCGGGAATTGTGTTATTTTTTTAGGGTACAATCGGGAAATTTTTCAAAGCTGGTTATAGGTATAAACGAAGAATCACAATGATTCACTCATCCAAAAGATAGAGAATTTAAACATTTATTCTCTGGATAAGAAAAAATTATTGATTCTCCTGCAATTGTTTAATCAATTTCTAGGAAAAACTGCCGGAGGACTGTGGGGACAATCCACCGCGATCGGCTGCAAGCTGCAAACTGCCCCCATCACAATGCACAACTTGCCCTATTCCTTGCTCGGATGGACAAGGCAGTGCCTTTTTCTGGGTAGTCTTAAAGTTAGATTAGAGGATGTGCAGTGCCCTAAGCTGGGGGGAAAAGGCGATCGCTATGGGGGAGATGCCGCGACTTCTTCATCGGGTTTAAAATAAATTCCTAAAGAACCCCACCCTTGACTTCGTAGATACAAATGAGCTGCCACTTGATGTTTACAAACTGACCGAGGGGCCGCAGTTTCATAGCAAGAACATCCATCGGATTTGACCTCGTTGATATTTCCATTCAGGGGATTCCAAACGAGGATTTGCTGAGGGAGTAACTTAACTTGCAACGCTTCGATCGCCGCTTGATTTTGCCGTTCCAAATAGTCGAATACCTCGCGATCGGGAAGGGTGTAGAGGTTTTCCCCTTGCTGTACTGTTAGGCGGTACTCACTGATGCTAACCCCGCTAATCGGTTCCCCCGGGCGATCGCAAATCCCCAACAAACTCAACAGCGACTGAATCAAATACTTCCGGGCGATGAAGGTGCAGCCCCTCCCATAAGGCGTCCGATAGACAATATAGGGAGTATTCGTCCGCTTGACAATCCCCAACCGTTCTATCTCGATTGGACAAGAGACGATCGCCTTATCCAAAGATTGTTTTCCCCGCTGGGGTAAGCGTTTTGAGGCCAGTTTGCTCGGTGGCAGTTCCAGCAGGCTAAAATTTTCCAGAGCGGGGGGTTGCGGATAGGTCTTGTTCATGGTATAATTGTTTCTTGTGAATCTTGTGAATTGTGATATTCCTGTGATTGCCTTGATGACTCTTGTCATTCTCGTAGTGGTCCGGGTAGATTGATTCACTGATTATTGTTTTTCCGTTTTGGTCTTCGATTAGTTAGTCGCTAATCGAGAGTGATTCGGGTCATTTGGTCTAAAAAGCGCGGTACTACTTGGTCGTGGGCATCGCGCTTTTTTATTGTTTGGTTCTACTTTAATTTTATTGGCAAAAAAACCTAAAGTCAAGAAGATTCGGATTTTTTTAGGTTTGCTTGGTCCGCCAGGGCTTGTAAGAGTTCCTCTACCAGGGGCATTTTCTCATCCGGAATCACCTTGAGGATATGGGCCGCTTTTACTTTGGGGATAGGGAAGTAGAAACGCTCTCCTTGTCCGGTAGCGGGGCGTCCGCCTTTGTTCTTGTTCATCGAGTTCCGTTCAGAACGTCAGGTTTATTGTTCAGTAAAACTAGGGGCAATTCAGTTGCAGGCAGTTTCCCCCTCATGTTGAGTCATCAGGCTTTCAATGGAAGGGGAATGTCTAAATTGCGCTCCGCTTCCAGGGAAATATCCATCGCCCCTATTTAATTTTAACTTAAACTTAAACTTAATCGGGTTTATACCCCAGGAGGGGGAAGTACCCCTCCTGCAACATCCGTGGATTTAGCCACTGGATCAAGGTGTTGTTCCTTACGTGGTGTACTCGGCGTTGATCTTCACATAATCATAACTGAGGTCGCATCCCCAGGCTGTTCCGGTTCCGGACCCATTGCCAATTTGAACCTGCATGAGGACCGTATCCTCTTTTAAATACGCACCGGCAGCCGCTTGTTTCAGATAGGCACTGGCGGCAGGGCGATCGAACGGTAAGGGTTGACCGTTTTCCATCAACAAAAACTCACCCAGTTGAATCCGCAGATTGTCTTGGTCAAAGGATACCCCGGCACGTCCCGCTGCTGCAGCAATTCGCCCCCAGTTCGGGTCCCGTCCAAAGACGGCAGATTTAACTAAGCTCGATCCGACAATGGTTTTAGCAACCCGACGTGCTGCGGCGTCATCCGGTGCACCTGTAACTTGGACTTCAATCAGGCAGGTTGCGCCTTCTCCATCCCGGGCGATCGCCTTCGCCAGATATTGACAAACCGCCGTCAATCCCGCTTCTAATTTTTCCGCCTCCGGACCCATTTCTGTAATCGCCGGGGTCCGGGATTGTCCATTGGCTAACGCAATCAGAGTATCGTTCGTGCTGGTATCACCATCCACCGTAATCTGATTAAAACTGCGATCTGCCGCCCGTTTTAGCATATCGTGCCAGAGATGGGAAGAAACACTGGCATCGCAGGTGACAAACGCCAGCATGGTTGCCATGTTCGGATGAATCATGCCTGAACCCTTGCAAATCCCTCCAATTCGCACCGGACGTCCCTCAAAGGTGGTTTCTAAGGCGATGGTTTTGGGGACTAAATCCGTGGTGCATATAGCTTTGGCGGCGGCATCATTGCCTTCGGTGGAGGAAGCCGCTACAACGGCGGGAATCCCACTGCGCAAGGCGTCCATGCGAATCCGTTGACCGATTACCCCAGTGGAGGCAATTAGGACAGAATTGGGGGAAATAGAGAGTTCTCGGGCTAATAAGTCGGCACTTTCGAGGGTATCCGCCAACCCCTGCTCCCCGGTGGCGGCATTGGCTTGTCCGGCGTTACATAAGATAGCGCGGGCGCTGGCTTTTTCCTCAAGGCGTTGGCGACAGTAGTCTACACAGGCGGCACGAACAACGGAGGTTGTGAACACTCCAGCGGCGATCGCCTCTACATCGGACCAAATCAATGCCAAATCCGGTGCTCCTGACGGTTTTAACCCAGCGGCAATCCCTGCCGCCCGATACCCTTTTGGAGCCGTCACCCCTCCGGTTATTTCTTGCCAGTCTGTCATAGTTGTTTCCTTGAAAAGTGGCCTAGTTGACAGGGGATTATACCAAGATGCGGCTCTTTGAAGGGTCCGGGTTTGACAATATTGGGATTGGAGGGATGGGGGGGATGGGGGAGATGGGGGGGATGGGGGGGATGGGGGGCCGGGTCCTCGTGACGTGGCTGAAGCCGCGTCACGGGCTTATGGAGGCTCTGCCTCCAGTCCGGGAGCATGGGCTTAATCTTCGTGATGAGAGCTACAGGCGGCAGAGCCGCAGATGCCCGTGACGCGGCTTCAGCCACGTCACGAGGGTTCTGTTTCTCCCCCATCCTCCCCATCCTCCCCATCTCCCCTATCTCCCCCATCTCCCAATCCATCACCCGTTTAACTTTTGCTCAACCAATTGGTTAGTCAACTTAGGATCCGCACGTCCGCCGCTGAGTTTCATGACTTGTCCGACAAAGAAGCCTTTGAGCTTGGTTTTGCCGTTGCGGTAGGATTCCACTTCTTTGGGATTGGCGGCGATCGCCTCGTCAATCATTTTTTCCAAGGCGGAAGTATCGCTAATTTGAATTAACCCCTTGCTTTCTACCAGTTCCTTGGGTGACCCGCCTTGGGTAAGCAATTCCGGTAAGATATCTTTGGCAATTTTGCCACTGATGGTCCCGGATGTAATTAAGCCGGTGAGTTCAGCTAGGGCCACGGGAGTCAGGGCGATCTCGGTAATATTCAGCTTTTCAGTTTTTAAATAGCCGGTAATATCCCCTTGAATCCAGTTAGCGGCTTGTTTGGCATCCCCACCTTCTGCGATCGCCGCTTCAAAATATTCCGCCACGGCACGATCATCGGTGATCACCCGCGCATCGTAGGGGGATAAGCCGATTTCAGTTTCGTAACGATGGCGTTTTTGGGCGGGGAGTTCGGGGAGTTCGGATTTCCACTGTTCTAGTTGAGTGGAGGAGACTTCGATGGGTCCTAAATCCGGTTCGGGGAAGTAGCGATAATCGCTGGAGCCTTCTTTACTCCGCATACTGATGGTGCGTTGGCTGCCTTCTTCCCAAAGGCGGGTTTCTTGGTAGATGGGTTCGCCGTTGTTGATGGCTTCGATTTGTCGTTCGATTTCATACTCGATCGCCCGTTGGATGGCGCTAAACGAGTTCATGTTTTTAATTTCGACTTTGACGCCGAATTCTTTTTGTCCCACGGGACGCACGGAAATGTTGACGTCACAGCGCAGGGAGCCTTCTTGCATATTCCCATCGCTGACGCCGAGATAGCGCACGATCCGTTGCAATTCTTGGGCATATTCTGCTGCTTCTTGTCCCGATCGCAAATCCGGTTCGCTGACGATTTCAATTAGGGGAATCCCGGTGCGGTTGTAGTCTACCAGGGAGTAAGTAGAACCAGAGAGGCGATCGCTGCCAGCATGGACCAGTTTTCCGGCATCTTCTTCCATGTGCAGACGGGTAATTCCAATCCGCTTGCGGGTGGCATTTCCCTGTTCGTCTACCAGTTCGATTTCCAGCCAACCATGTTCGGCGATCGGCAAGTCATACTGAGAAATTTGATAATTTTTCGGTAAATCAGGATAAAAATACTGCTTCCGGTCAAATTTGCTGTAAGGCGCAATCTTGCAGTTGAGTGCCAGTCCGGCTTTGACGGCGTATTCGAGGACCTTTTGATTCAGCACTGGCAACACCCCAGGCAACCCCATACAGACTGGATCGATGTTGGCATTGGGTGGTGCACCAAATGCTGTAGAGGAATTCGAGAAAATTTTAGTTTTGGTACTGAGCTGACAATGGGTTTCTAATCCGATTATCGCTTCGTACTTCGTTGTTACGGGTGCAGAAAGCGTCATGAAGGTTTAAATAAGCGACTATGCAATAGTACCGTTTTTATTTTAGCCTCCCAGACGCCTCCTGTTGGAATAGAACCTCAGAATCACCCCGAATTCACCGGATGAGGTTACTCGATAAAAATCTCAAATTGCCAATTCCATATAAAGTATTTTCAATGAAATATATGTAATATAAAGCCTGTGTAAATTTCGTCAATAAATGATGGAATCACTGACAATTTGACCAAGCTGTGAGATAATAACGCCAGCTTCTCCTAAATCCCTGGAGGCAAAAGGGCAATCGGGACAAAACTCAACAGCAAAACCCACCCACCTACATCTTCAAAACAGGCATTTAAACTCCCACTTAAGGGCAGCGGGAAGAGCCGTAAACTCAGAGGGCTTGAATGAAAGCCGGTTAAGCCATTGTAAATATTTACGAAGGTTTTGCCCGTAAACTCCTTGGCTTTTACTCTAACTTTGCTAGAAGTGGAGTAGCAGATTGAGAAGGGAGGAATTGATAACCCTGAAGTTGCGGACGAAAAAGAAACGGTAAAGAAGGGGTTTATCCAGTTGAGGTCCGAGGGATTGCCACTAACCCAAAAACGCGGTTTCCCCGTAATGGTCAAATGGCTCTTAAAGGGGTAAGATTTGATTGATAAAACCTAATTCACCAAATAAGAGGTGTTTCTATGAATGAACTGAGTCGCGACGAAATGAGAGAACGGCTGGGCAATATTGACCAGATTCGCGAGATTATTGTAGGGTCACAGATCCGAGACTATAATCATCGATTTGAACAAATTGAGGCAAACTTGATTTTATTACAAAAAGAGTTTCGCGATCGCCTAGAGGAAGTCAAAAATTTCTCTGCCACGGAAATGCGAGGAGCAGTAGAAGCAGTGGAGAAAAAAATTAAAAGTGTGAGTTTAAACACGCAAGAAGATTTGACCGATGTGCGGCAACAGCTTGAACGCACCAAGGCCAAAATTTCTCATACCATTGAGTCTCTGGATGAATCTTTGGATAAGCAAACCAAATCTATTCGCGAACAAATACTGGAAATTCAACAAACCCATCAAGAGAACATTCACACCTTGCGGGAGCGAGTTTTTGAAGAAGTGGAACGGCGTTTTTCTAACTTAAAAGAAGGAAAAATCGCCCGAGATGATATGGCAGAAATTTTATTTGAAATTGGGATGAGGCTCAAGGGAACTGAGTTTGCACCGGAACTGCGAGAAGCTGCGGAAACCCAGATTACGGCAGATCTCCTCTTACCGGATCACCGCAATGGAGATTAGATACAGGAAATTAAAATCAGGGCCGCTAAGTAGGGTTTTTAGCGACCAAATAACCGACAAATAAAGCGTGTTGGCAGGGGGCATAAGGATGGATTTGTCACAGTTCAAGCAAGGTAAGGCGATCAAAGAGGAAGAGGGCTTAAGGACCGTAAATCGGGAAAGAATAACACCCGCGCCAGATCCCCTGGAAAACTTGCGGGATGTCTTGCTCGAAGCACTCGGAAGTAAAGCCGTAAAAAAGGTCCCGTTATCGGAGCAGCTCAAGGAGCAAACCTCACAAAAGCCTACCGCCGATCGCACCGAAACTCGGGAATGGAAATCGGGGGGGGCAGTAGAAAAGGGCGGACGCGATCAGGGTGTGAAAAAACGCGATCGCCCTTCTCCTAAACCCCCCAAAAACGCTGAATGGCGCACCATTACCGTTCACCATTATGCGATCGCCGAAGTGGGGGACAAACCCACCCCTGCCCCATCCAGTTCATCCGCAACAATCAGGAAAGATGCAACCCAAAAGGCTCATTCTCCTCATGAGAATGAGTTTCTAGACCCTTCTAAACTAACCCCGGAGTCTGCCACTTCAACACAGCAGACCCAATCTAAATTAGGCGAACCTGAGACTGATTTAACCAGGAATTTCATCCCCGATCAGGGGAATTCCACGGTCCATTTAGACCCACCCTTTTCCCCGGAATCCCATTCCCATCTCAACGGTAAACCCACCCATCAAAGTGATAGTCAAGTTGTCACAAAAACGAACACAAAATCAGAGGAAAAAAGCCCGGTTCAGCCTCAAAATAGTCATCCAGAAAAAGATAAATGGCCTACCCTGAAACCCTATTCCCCCCAGAGTACCTCACCTGTTATTGCCCACATCTCGGAGTTGCAAACCAATAGCGAAGCGGTATTAGCCGGAATGGAGCAATTAGAAAGTCTGTTTGGGATAGAAACCCCTGGACAGCCTTCGCAAACTCACCCGGTGAGTGCCGATTCATTACAAACCGGCGATCCGATGGAAAGTTTGCAGCAACTTTTATTCGGGGCGCAATTATCAGACCTCGATCTCCTCAAGCAATCTTTAACTGAATACGACTTGCCCGGACTGCGAGAATTGCTGGTCAAAACCAACACCAACTTACAATCCCTGGAAAGTCAGATTTATGACCCGCAAAAGCTGATTGAACTCCTTAAACCCTGGATAGCAGAAATTCTCAGTCGCAAAATTAGCGACTCTAAAGAAGAAGTAGCTAAGGCATTGGTTCCCATCATTGATGAAGTGATTAAGAACCGATCGCATGAAAATAAAGAAGCCATGAGTTCGGCGATCGCCTCCATCCTTCCTAGTGCCATTACCCAACAAATCAAAGAGAGTCCACAAGATGTCGCCAAAGCCCTCGGACCAGAAATGGCAATGGCAATTAAAGAACAAATCCGACTCGATCGCAACTCGATCGCCCAAGTCTTAGCCCCAGAAATGGGACGGACCATCAAAGAACAAATTCGCCTGGAACGCGATGCAATGGTAGATGCCCTCTATCCCGTCATTGGGAATACCATTAGCAAATATATGACCGAGGCCATTAAATCCATTAATGAAAAAGTAGCAAATACCTTAAGTCTGGAAGGAGTAGAACGCAAAATTCGCTCCAAAGTTCAGGGGGTTTCCGAAGCCGAATTGATTCTGAAAGAATCCATTCCCTTTGTCGTGCAAGCGGTCTTTTTAATTCATAAAGCCTCGGGTTTAGTAATTGCCGAAGCCCAGGAGGAGGGGGACTACCGCCTAGAATCAGAAATGGTAGCTGGAATGCTTACTGCAATTCGCAGTTTTGTCAATGATTGTATTGTCAAACCTGGGGAAATTTCTGAATTAAGCGAAGTTGAATATGGGGATTCCAAAATCATTTTAGAAGTGGGAGGATACTGCTATTTAGCAATAATTCTTAAAGGCACTCCCAGCGCAGCTTTTATCAAAAAAATGCGAAAAACCGTCAGTATCCTGATTTTGGACTACGAGGAACCCATTAAGGAATTTGATGGAGACCCGGCGAATGTTCCCGATCGCATTCAGGAATTGGTCAATCAACTCATCGAATCAGCAGATCCAAAAACCCCAGAGAAACCTTATGCATTGTTGGGGTTGTTTCTAGGTGGTTTTGGCGTAATACTCTTAGTTTGGATGGGGTTGTTTTACTATAGTTCCATTCAACGCCGAATCCAGTCTCAAGTCGCTTTGGCTTTGAGTTCAGCCCCGGAATTAGCGGTTTATCGGCTGGATGTAGCAGCAAAGCGAAATCGGGTAATTGTATCTGGAAAGTTACCTAATGTGGAATTGCGCCAACAGGCGGAAGAAATAGCCGCAGCAGCGGCAGGCGATCGCATTTTAGACAATCAAATTATTGCCGTTGATGTCCCCCCAGACTCGACCCTAGTTCGGGGTGAAGTGGGACGAGTCCGTGAGGTTTTTAATCAGAAAAACGGGGTAAAAATTACCGCTAACTACGTCAATCGAACCGTCACCATCGCTGGGACCGTTAGGGAGATGTCCCAGGCGAAGCAAATCGTCCAAGGTTTCCAGCAAATTCCTGGAGTAAACTCCGTGGTTAGTACCTTGAAACTCGACCCGGTTACGATTCAAAATCGGATCTATTTTGAGGCGGGTTCGGCTGGGTTAAATCCCAATTATCAAGAGACTCTGACCACCTTGAAGCAGTTTTTAGAACAATATCCGGAAAAAAATCTCAGGATCATTGGTCATAGCGATCGCACAGGTTCTCCCACTCGAAACCAACGGTTAGCCCTCCAACGAGCGCAAGCGGTCCAAACTGCCCTGATCCAGTCAGGAATACAACCCACTCGTTTAGAGGCGATCGGCGATAGCAACCCGCCTCAAGACGTAGACTCTAGTCAACCTAAACTATTAGGGCGGGTTGTTCTTTTTGAGCCAATCACACCAGAACCGAAAAATTAGTTAGCATTATGTCAACCATTTCTAAGAAAATCTGCATGATTGGGGATTTCGGGGTCGGAAAAACCAGTTTAATTCGCCGGTTTGTGGATCGGGAATTTAGCGATCAATATCTTTCTACCGTTGGGGTGAAAATTTCTCGTAAACCCCTGCAAGTGGAAAAAGAACCAGGTTCTGACCCGATTGGGATGCAGTTATTAATTTGGGATTTGGAAGGTCACACCAAGTTTAAGGCGATCGCCCCCTCCTATCTCCAAGGTTCCAGCGGCGCTTTAATCGTCGCCGATGTCACCCGTAACGAAACCATAGAACGAGTTGCCGAACATATTAAGCTGTTTGCCTCAGTCAATCCCAAAGGCGCATTGATGGTCGCCTTAAATAAAGCTGACCTCGTAGAACCGGAAAAAATCCCCAAACTCCAGGACTTATGTCAGGACATTGTATCTGGAGTTTCTCCCGAATCTGAGCTGGTTTTAGGCATCTATTCCACCTCGGCCCGAACAGGAGAATTTGTAGACGACATTTTCCACCAATTGGCCATTAAAACCCTAGTGAAAACTTAACTGCTCTTAACTTAAATGATCGGGGATTTTTAGGCCGTCGGTTCAGTCGAGAAGAAAGACTCGTATTCCCGGGTTTCTGAGTCTCATTAGATGTGCATCAGCAAGCTTTTCTAAAGACCCCCGGTTGTCTTCCCTCGACTGTACCGCCGCTCACTTATCGTATGATAGAGAGAAGGAGGACGAAAAAGACCTATGACGACTTGCAGGAATCCCCTATTAGAGAAACTTTTAGCCCCTCGCAGCTTAGAGTATCTGGTCGTGAACCGCGATGGAATTATCTTAGAGAAATCCCCCCAAGTGCATCGGTTTGCCGAGAGCCCCGAACAAGTGGAGGCGGGACGGGATGCCAGAGGGGGATATCCCGAGTTAATTGGCATCGAACAGGTGTGGGTGGATATCCTGGAAGGACACTGTAATAGTTTTGAATTACAAGGCATCAATCGCTGTTCCCATCGCGAGGGGACGTTGTATCTGGATTTGTGGATGGTTGCCAACTCTCAGGAGAACCAACCCCCTGATCGGTTATTTGTGTTTTTTGGGGATGCCACGGAACGCATGGTCTTACGGCAAACCTTGGTTCAGAGAGAAAATGAGGCTTATCTATTATTAAATAAACTCCACTCCGCTAAATCGGCCTTAGATAAAATTTTTCAAACTGCCCTAGACCCGATTATTGTTTGTACTGCAAACGGATTAATCAAAAAAACCAACAAAGCCACTTGGGAATTATTAAAATACAGCGAATTAGAATTAGTCGGTAAACCTTTAAAGGATATTATCCAGAATATTCACCTTTTAGAAACTGTAAATTCTGACCCTTCATGGGGGAAAGAAGAAGAGGCTTATTATCTCAGAAAACCCGAAATAGAAGTCACTTGCAAAAGCAAAAAAGGAGAAGAAATAGTAGTCGGATTTTCCCGAGGGGTAATCCGCAATGAAGACGAGGAAATCGAAGAAGTGGTCTATATCGGACGGGATCTGACCGAACGGAAGCGGACCTCGGCGGCGATCGCCAAAATGAATGCCGCCTTAGCCCAGCGAGTCGAGGAACGAACCCGTACTTTGCAGCAAACCATCCTGCAACTGGAAAGCGAAATCGGCGATCGCCAAAGGGCCGAAGCCGCCTTGCAAAAAGAACGAGAATTTCTCAACGCCTTACTCAACAACCTCCAAGACAGCATCGTCGCTTGTGACGCCGATGGCACCCTAAGCGTCTTAAACCGCGCCAGCCAAGAAGTGTACGGACTGCCAGAACAACCCCTATCAGTCCATCACTGGGGGGAACACTTTCAGTTTTACCATCCCGACGAAAATAGCCCCATGCCCATTGAACAGACCCCCCTGTATCGAGCATGGCAGGGAGAACGAGTCTGTGAGCAAGAAATCGAAATCCTGCCAAAACAAGGCAAAAAGCGCATTATAGTCGCCAACGGACAAGCCCTCGTCAATGCCCAGGGAGAAAACCTCGGGGCCGTGGTCGCCATGCAGGATATCACAGCCCGGAAACAAGCCGAAAAAGCCCTCCAGAACATCATCTCGGGGACCGCTGCGGTCACCGGAGAAGAATTTTTCCCCGTGTTGGTGCAACATCTGGCCACTGCCCTGGGAGTCCCCTACGTTTTGCTCTCCCAACTAGAGGGGACCCACCAGAAAAAATTAAAAACCTTAGCCTTTTGGTCTGGCGATCGCCTCTGGGACAACTTCGAGTATGAACTCTGCGACACTCCCTGCGAAATCGTCATCGAGGAAGCCCGACTCTGCCACTACCCCGATCGCCTCCAGGACCGCTTCCCCAACGCCCCAGCCCTTGCCACCCTCAATGCCGTCGGCTATCTCGGCATTCCCCTCTTCGACCCCCAGAACCGGCCCATCGGCAACCTCTGCATTATCCATGACCAACCCCTAGAAATAGACCCAGAAGCCCACGCCATTCTTAGCGTCTTTGCCTCCCGCGCCGCCGCCGAACTGCAACGCAAATGGGCCGAGGACGCCCTGAAAAGCGCCAATGACGAATTAGAACGCCGAGTCCAAGAACGCACCCGAGAACTATCGGAAACCCTCAACAGCCTGCAAGGTGAAATCGCTGAACGCCAAAAAACTGAAGCTGCCTTGCGCCGGAGTGAAGAACGGTGGCAGCTTGCCATCAAAGGCACCTCCGACGGCATCTGGGACTGGGACCTGAAAAGCGATCGCGTCTTCCTTTCGGCGCGGGGGCAGGAAATGCTCGGATATGAATCCCAAGACCAGTTCCATCCCTTTGCAGAATGGGAAAATCGGATTCATCCCGATGACCTGGAAACCTGCCGTCAAGCCATGCAAGCCCACCTGTCCAATACCGGGTCCTCCTACTCCCAAGAACATCGGGTCAGGACCCAAGACGGGGGATATAAATGGATTTTGACTCGGGGTCAAGCCCAGTGGGACGAAGCCGGAAACCCCATCCGCATGACAGGTTCCCATACCGACATCACCGATCGCAAACAAGCCGAAGAAGAACGCCGCAAATTTGTCGCCCTCGTTGAGAACAGCAAAGACTTTATCGGCATGGCGACCTTGGAAGGCAAAACCATGTATGTCAACGAAGCCGGTCGCCTCCGGGTGGGACTCGATTCCCGCGAACAGGTCTATCAAACCGAAATGTCTGACTACCTGACCCCAGAAACCTGGGTGCAATATCAACAGGTCGCCATTCCCACCGTCATGCAAGCTGGCTATTGGCAGGGGGAAACCAAACTGCGTCACTTTAAAACTGGCGACTGCTTTGATATGGAAACCAGTTTATTTCTGGTCAAACATCCAGAACGGGGTGAGCCAATTTGTTTCGCCACGATTCAACGGGATATTAGCGATCGCAAACGCGCCGAAGCCGCCCTAATCGCCAGCGAAAACAAATATCGCTCTGTCGTTGAAAATTTAAGCGAAGTGATTTTCCAACGGGATACACAAGGTTACTTAACCTTCCTCAACCCCGCTTGGACCGACATCACCGGGTTTACCGTCGCCGAAAGTGTTGGACAACCGCTCCTCTCCTTTGTTCACCCGGACGATCGGCCCAGTTTTCGCAAAGCCTTTGAAGCCCTCATCAACTACCAACAAGATTCCGTGCGCCACGAAGCCCGATTTCTCACCAAAGAGGGCAATTATCGCTGGGTAGAAGTTCAAAAACGCTTAAATATTAACGATCACAATTGCTACATCGGTACCGCTGGTTCTCTCAACGATATTACCGATCGCAAGCGCATCGAACAAGTCCGCGAACAGGAACGCCAACAGTTACGACAAATTATTACCAATGCCCCGGTCGCAATGGCCATGTTTGATACGGAAATGCGCTATCTAGCCTATAGCAACTGTTGGTTAAAAGATTACCGCTTGGAGGGACAATCTCTCCTGGGACAATCCTATTATGAGCAGTTGCCCGAAACCGAAAACATCAAAGCCATTCATCAGGGTGCTCTCCAAGGAGAAGTCCTCTCCCGACCGGAAGAGAGTTTTCAACTCGGCGATGGAACCCAACTTTATCTGCGTTGGGCCGTGCAACCTTGGTATCGCTCAGAACATCAAATTGGGGGCATTATCATTGTCACTCAAGTGATTAATGAATTGGTCCAAGCCCGAGAACAGGCCCTGCAAGCCTCCCGAATGAAATCTCAATTCCTCGCAAACATGAGTCATGAAATTAGAACCCCCATGAATGGGGTGATTGGCATGACCGATTTACTCCTAAAAACTCCCCTCTCTTCCCAACAGCAGGATTTTGTCCATACCCTGAAAACTAGCGGTCAAAATTTGCTGATTTTGATTAATGATATCCTCGATTTTTCTAAACTCGAAGCCGGGGAAATGCGCCTGGATCGCATTGAGTTTAGTTTAAGCGGCTGTATCGAAGAAACCATTGATTTGCTGGCAACCCAGGCCCAAAGTAAGCGGCTGGAATTACTCTCCCTGGTGGACTCGGAGATTCCCCCAACTTTAATAGGGGACCCGACTCGCCTGCGTCAGGTGTTAATGAACCTGACCGGAAATGCCCTGAAATTTACCCAGGAGGGTGAAGTGGTGGTTCAAGCTTCTTTACAGATTCAAACCCCCACCACTACTACCCTATATTTTGAAGTCAGGGATACTGGAATTGGCATCAATCCTCGGGACCAACATAAATTATTTGAATCCTTTTCCCAAGTGGATGCCTCAACAACGCGGAAATATGGAGGCACGGGGTTAGGATTGGCAATTTGCAAGCAATTAGTGACCTTAATGGGGGGTGAGATTGGGGTGGAAAGTTCCGTGGGTGCGGGTTCCTGCTTCTGGTTTACCGCCACCTTTGAAACCATCCCTGGCGGGGTGAAAGTGCTGCCGAAATTAGCCCCGTCGCTTCGGGATTTGCGCCTGCTGGTAATGGATGCTAATGCCACGAGTCGGCAGATGATTTGTGCCTATTTAGAGTCTTGGCATCTTCAGGGTGAGACCGTAACTAACTCATCGGAGGCGATCGCCAGCTTGCACAATGCCTACGCCCAAGGTAATCCTTATTCTCTGGTTTTAATTGACCTGCAAAATCCTCAATCCGATGGGGAAACCTTGGCCCAAAACCTAATTTCTAACCCCTGTTTCTCCAACCTAAAATGGCTCGTCATGGTGTCTATTCATCAACATGAACTGGTGAAACGGCTTCTCAAAAAAGGGGCGGCGGGCTATTTATTGAAGCCGATTAAAGCCTCTCGCTTATTAGAAAGGTTGACTCAAGCCATCCAGGGTAAACCCTCGGGGGTTTCTCCTTCTTTATTCCTCCGGGAAGATGTCGGCAGATCCAGTCCGGTAATCGAACCTGTGAAGAATTTGAAAATTTTATTGGTGGAAGATACTCCAATTAACCAAAAAGTAATTTTAAATCAGCTCAAGGTGCTGGGGTATGCTGCCGACTGTGTGGAGAATGGACAGGAAGCCCTCGATAGTCTAGAAAAGCAACATTATGATCTGGTTTTGATGGATTGTTTGATGCCGGTTTTGGATGGGTATAAAACAACGAAAGCGTTGCGCGATCGCGAAGGTTCCTCGCGTCATATTCCGATCATTGCCATGACTGCCAATGCCATGAAAGGAGACCGAGAAAAATGTTTAGAAGCCGGAATGGATGACTACATCAGCAAACCTGTGGATCTCGACCAGTTAGCTGCCATTTTACATCACTGGGGAGAAATCATCGGCGGCGTTCAAGAAGCCCTTCCCCCCCCACCAGAACCGCCAATACTCCCTTGTAAATCCGCCTCCTCTGATTCCCTGGAGGAAGCCCCCATAGATCTCGATCGCCTCCATGAAATTTCGCGGGGAGATGAAGAATTTGAATTAGAACTCCTGGAAACTTTTATGGAAGATGCGGTGGTTTATTTAGAGGATATCAAGATCTTTGTAAAAACTCAAAATTGGGTGGAATTGAGCCGTCGCGCTCATCAACTCAAGGGAGGTTCAGCTACAGTTGCCGTGCTCTCAATGCCTAATATTGCTCGTCAAATTGAATCTCAAGCCCATCAGCAATGCCAGGATGGTCTCGAAGAGTTTGTGGCTGAATTAGAGAGCATTTTAACCCGCATCCAGCGGTTTATCGAAACCCTCAAGGAACAAGCCTAGGCGATTGCTTTAAAGGTCTTTGACAAAAGATGAATGATGCAGTCGTTCGGTTAAGAGTTGTTCAAAGGCGGCAATGGCTAAAGGAGGACTAAAATAATAGCCTTGGATTAAATCACAATTATTTTCGCAAAGAAAATCATATTGTTCGCGGGTTTCTACCCCTTCGGCAATCACTTTCAAGTTAAGCTGTCTAGCGAGTTGGATGATGGCATTGATAATGGCGGCATTTTTGGAGCTACTCAGCAAGTCTCTAACAAAAGAGCGGTCTATTTTTAGTGTATCGAAGGGAAATTGCTGCAAATAACTCAAGGAAGAATAGCCGGTTCCAAAATCATCTAAAGAAAGTTGTAGGGAGAAGTCTTTGAGGTCTCTGAGGATGCAGATGGCGAGTTCAGGATTTTGGACGAGGGCGCTCTCGGTGAGTTCAATTTCTACATGACAGGGATTAACTTGGCTTTCTCGGATAATATGAATGATGCGCTGGGTTAAACCGGGTTGATTAAATTGCAGTCCGGATAAGTTGACTGCAATGGTGAGTTGATACCCGGCCTGTTGCCAGATTTTGGCTTGTTCGCAGGCATTTTGCAAGACCCATTCATCGAGGCGCACAATCAGTCCGGTTTCTTCGGCTAGGGGAATAAATTCGGCGGGGGAAATTAAGCCTCGGTCGGGATGGAGCCACCGGACCAGGGCTTCAGCGGCGACTATTTTTCCGGTTTTTAAGTGAACTTGGGGCTGATAGTAAAGGATGAATTCATTGCGGTCTAATGCCTGCCGCAAGCTCATTTCTAGCATGAGGCGATCGTAAGATTTCTCTTCAATGGCTGAGGTGTAAAGTTGATAGCAATTTCCCCCTAGTTCTTTGGCTTGGTGCATGGCTAAGTTAGCGGATTTGAGCAAGCTATCAATTTCTTGACCATCATCGGGATAGATGGCGATGCCAATGCTACTCGTAAGAAATACTTCGTCGTTTAAGATACTAAAAAAGGTGGAAAATAGGCCGAGGATTCGACGCGCTGTTTCTTCCACTTGCGGTTTTTCCGTCAAGGGGGGCAAAATTAAGGCCAGTTGCTCGCTGTTTAACCGGGCGACGGTCCCTTCGGGTCCCACATACCGCAGGGTACGCTCGGTGACGGCTTGGAGTAATAAGTCGCTGTAGTCGGTTCCGAGGGTATTGTTAAAGCGGTTGAGCTGGTCTAAACTGAGGATGGCTACGGGGATGAAGCAGGGTTGATGAGGGTTGGTGGTGAGGGTGCGCTCGAAGCGATCGCGCAACATTAATCGATTCGGGAGATTGGTTAAGCTGTCGTAATAAACAAGGTCGTTGAGTTGGGCGATCGCCTCTTGGACAGCATTATTCTGTTGCTGCTTGAGGCGTTCCCGTTTGCCGAGTTGGGTGGCGATCGCACCCATCAGTTCCGTCCGAGTAAAAGGTTTCGTCAGATAATCACTCGCTCCTAGTTCCATCCCCCGGCGCATGGCGGAACGGTCCTCCTGGGCAGTTAAACAGATAAACGGGATTGTTGCCGTGGTGGGGTCCTGCTGGAGGATGGTCAACACTTCATAACCATCCAGCCCCGGCATCATAATATCGCACAAAATTAAATCGGGCTGTTCAGTTTGTGCCAATGTTACCCCGGTGCGACCATTTTCTGCCCCAATGGCTTCAAAACCTTCCAAACTCAGGATTTTGAGGACGGTTTTGCGAAACGAATTTTCATCTTCGACAACCAGTATTTTCTTTTTCATGCACTCAACAACCCAAGCTGATCGTTTTCTTTACCCATTAACTTTTCGGTTTAACCGCACCCTAAATGGCCGCAATACTGTATTGTCGCCATTTTCCCCAATTCGATTGCCCAAGCTCCCAGGAGGATTCCACCGCCGTGAGTTTGACACTTTTTAAGCAATCCGTGATTTTATTCTAAAAGTTGGCCCGATCGCCCGTTGGAAGGTTCCAGATTCCCACGGAGGATTTTCTAAGCCTGAACCTCTCCCTGCCTATTCTTAGGACCCTGAACCTTTGAGGATAAAAACAAATATTATTTTATTTTACCATACCGGCTCCCTAAGTCTAGGGGAAGTTTAATCGGCGCCGGGGTTAAATATGAATCAAAATCATGATAACCGTTAAAACTTTTTGATTAAAAACTGAATACTAAGGGATAAAATACAAAAGCAATACACCCGGTATGGTGGCGGTGTCAGTCCGTGAAATCGCCCCCTTTTGATCCATTTAAGGAACGGTTAGTAAGCAAGTTAGCCGATTGGGCATACTAAATAAATAGCCCAGACTGTTTCTGTCGTGAACCTGAAACGCCGAATGAATCCGATTCTCCATAAACTACTCACTCCTCGCCACATGGAGTACCTAGGCGTTGATCGCCACTGGTACATAATTGAGGCATCTGCTGGCGCGATGGAATTTGCATCCGGGGGCGCTAGAGTCGGGGTGGGAGAGGATGTCCGGCTGGGATTTCCCGAACTCATCGGACTCGAAGAGGTATTCCGGGCGATCTTTCAAGGACAACAGGAGGCGTTTGAAATCAAAGGAATTGCCCGGATTATAGAATCCCGTGACCCTCTTTATTTCGATTTGTACTTGATCTCCGACCCGACAAGAGCTGAAACCGAGGAACGGCGATCGCTAATTCTTTTAGAAAATACCACAGAAACGATGGTATTAAAGCAAGAATTAGTGCAACGCATCAATGAAGCTAACCTGCTCCTTTCTAGCCTAGAGGCAGCTAAATCCTACACCGATAAAATTATCACCTCAATGGCTGATGCATTGTTGGTGACCGATCGCCGGGGTCGGATTCAAAGTGTCAATCCCGCCGCCGTTAATTTATTTGGTTATTCCCAAGACTCAGAACTGCTCGGTCAGCCAATTTCTATGCTGATTGAAAGCGAAGACATTTTAACCCATGACCGGGGTAACCCAGCCCCCACTGAACCTACCTTCTTAACAACGGCTGAAGGCATTTGTCGGACGAAAAAAGGAGAAAGTATCATTGTTTCTTTCTCTATTGCAGCCATTGGTACCGAACTCGATGATTATGGGGATTTAGTTTATATTGGCCGAGACATTACAGAGCGTCAACGGGCCACGGCAGAACTGGATCGTGCCCGTCGAGAAGCGGAACAGGCTTCCACCGCAAAAAGTTACTTCTTAGCGAATATGAGCCATGAAATTCGGACCCCGATGAATGCAGTTTTGGGGATGACTGGGTTATTATTAGAAACAGCTTTGACCGCTGAACAGCGGGACTTTATCGACACAATTCGCACCAGTGGGGATGCCCTTTTAACCTTGATTGATGAAATTTTAGACCTCTCGAAACTCGAAGCGGGAGAGATGCACTTAGAACTATTAGATTTCAACCTAGGCACTACGGTGGAAGAAATCATCGATTTATTGGCCCCGCAAGCTCATTTAAAATCCGTAGAAGTTGCCTCATTTATCGAGGAGGGTATCCCCCTGGGGTTGCGGGGAGATAGCTCCCGATTGCGGCAAATTCTCACCAATCTGATGGGAAATGCAATTAAGTTTACTGAGGAGGGATATGTCGTCCTGCAAGTCGAACGAGTGGCCGAAACTTCCAATTCAGCGACTTTGTTGTTCTCGGTCATTGATACAGGAATCGGGATTGCCCCCGAAAACCAAGGTAAGCTGTTTCAACCCTTTTCCCAAGTGGATTCCTCGACAACCCGGGAATATGGAGGAACGGGGTTAGGACTGGCAATTTGCCAACAGCTAGTGACCCTGATGGGGGGAGAGATTGGGGTAGAAAGTCGGGAAGGAGAAGGGTCTAATTTTTGGTTTAAAGTTCCCTTTACAAAGCCTGAGATTTCCCTTAATAAGCTATCCTCACCCCCGGAAATATCGGGTCTATCTCTGTTAGTCGTCGCTAATAGTGAAGTGGTGCGAATGGTGATTGGCGATCGCGTCACCAGTTGGGGAATCGACGTGGAGGAAACCGAGAGTGCCACAGCGTTTAATTTCTTGCAAAACCAATGGGAGGAAGGGATAGAATATGACCTAATTGTTATTGATTTAGAAATGCCAGATATCACGGGAATTGCCTTAGGCGAACAAATTAAACAGGATTCCCGATTTGCCAGCATTCCTTTAATTGCGATCGCTGCAACCCATCAGCGCAATTTCGTCAAAACGGCCTTAACCAGTGGATTTTGCCAGTGTCTGATTAAACCCATTAAACCTGCACGTTTTCTGGAAGTTATTTGTCGTGCAGTAGGTCTAGCTGTAGCAATAGAGCCGGACCGGGTTTCCTATCCCAAAGATAAGATTAACATCGGACAAACTCCGATTAAAATGCTGTTGGCTGAAGATAATCCCGTTAATCAAAAAGTAGCCATTAAACAACTGGAGTTATTAGGATATCAAGCGGATATTGCCAATCAGGGTGAAGAAGCACTGAAATTATGGCAGGATCATTCTTATCACATCATTTTGATGGATTGCCAAATGCCGGTACTCGACGGATATCAAGTCACCGCAGAGATCCGCCGCTTAGAACAGGAAACCGGGGATTCTCCAGTGCGTAACCCCCGGCATACCGTGATCATCGCCATGACTGCTCATGCCATGAAGGAGGACCGGGAAAAATGTTTAGCCGCAGGAATGGATGATTATATTAGTAAGCCAGTCTGTCCGGAACAACTTCAGGCTATACTATCAAAATGGGTAAATCAATTGAGCGGAGCAAGAGTTAGCTTTCAACCCGTTAACTCGGGCGATCGCTCCTCCGGAGACCAGATCCTGGATCTGGAGCGTCTTGAACGAATTTCTCAAGGAGATTCGGGTTTTAGGAAAGAGCTGCTAGAAACATTTATTGAAGAACTACAAACCCATATTGTATCACTCCAAAGCGTTTCCTTAGAAGACTTTGCCACCCTCAAACAAGAAGCGCATTATATTAAAGGTGCCAGTGGGAATGTGGGAGCTCAACAAATTTGTGGTATTGCGGCCCAATTGGAACGAGAGGCTAAGCAAGGTAAAGCAGGTAATCTATCTGATTTATTCGCTCAATTAACTGAAGCCTATCAAGCATTCGTTATTTTTGTAGAGCGAGCCTGGGAGAATGAACCCCTTCTTTAAAAAATTTTTAGTTGTCCACGGCATTGAGTATCTGATCCTCGATTCAGCCTTAACCATCCGTAAAACCTCCGAGGGAGTGAACCGATTTTCGGATTCTCCCGGTCCCATTCAAGTCAATGACGAGGTGGGCCTTGCTTTCCCTGAATTGATCGGAGTAGAGGACCTCTTACAGGAGGTTTTAGAAGGGCGGCAGATGAGCTTTGATTTAAAATCCCTGAGCCGGTTTACCGAAGCAGGGAAGCCGGTGTATTTTGATATGTATGTCGTTCAAGATGACCAGGTTCAGGGCCAACAGCTCATCGTTTTTTTAGAAGATGTCACCGATCGCATGAGCTTGGAACAGCGATTAGTCCAAGCCACTAATGAAACCCATCTCCTCCTGGCTGCCCTCTTTGAATCCAAACGCTATATCGAGCAAATTCTCTCCTCGATGGCGGAGGCATTAATCGTCACCAGTGAAACGGGTTTAATCAAAAAAGTTAATCAGAGTACCCTAGATTTATTTGAGTATTCTGAGGCCGAATTACTGGGAAAAGGCATTTCCCAAATTGTCGGAATTCATCAGGATTTGGTTAAAGATTTTTTCCTATCCCAAATTGATCGAGATGAACCCGGATTAGCCCCGGTAGAAATCGTTTGCCATACCAAAACTCGGAAAAAAGTATATGTAGGATTTTCCTGTGCAGTGATTGATGTTTCCGCCGCCGATATTCCCGATTTAGTTTATATCGGTCGGGATATCACCGATCGCAAGCGCAAACAACAACGGAATTTAGCACAATCGGCGACGATGCGGATTTTATCCGAATCGGCGAATTTGGTCGAGGCAGTACCAAAACTGTTACCTGCTTTATGTGACAGTTTAGAGTGGGATGTCGGCGAAATTTGGCAGGTGCAAATGCGGGATGGAGGCGGGGACTATCTGTCTGAGGTATCCAGGGAGTCAGAACAGCAACCAGATTGTCTCACTTGTCTGCAACTGTGGCATCGCCAGACCCCGGAATGGGACGGGTTGCACCAGAACAGAAAGACGCAGTTAGCCGAGGGTGAAGGATTACCTGGTCATGTGTGGGCGAGTCATGAGGCAGTGTGGACAGCGGATCTCCCGAGGGAAGCGATCGCCTGTCCCGGAACAGAATACTTAGTGCAAGCGGGTTTGAACACTGGGTTTGCCTTCCCGATTTTCGGTGACGCTTCGGAAACTGAACCCCTGGTGGAGCCATCCTCAGAATTGCTTGGGGTGATTGGGTTCTATAGCCGCGATGTCCAGACGATTGATGAAGATTTGATGGCAACTTGTAGTGCGATCGCCAGCCAGATTGGTCAATTTATCAAACGTAAACAAGCCGAAATTGCCCTCCAAGAAAGCGAAGAACGCTATCGCGATTTATTTGAAAATGCCAGTGATTTGATTCAGAGTGTTTCTATAGAAGGTCGTTTTTTGTATGTCAATCGTGCCTGGAAAGAAACCCTGGGATACAGTGAAGCCGACCTAGAGCGCCTGACGGTGTTTGAACTTCTGCATCCCCAAAGTAAACCCCAGTATCAAGACCGCTTTGACCGCATCTTTGCTGGGGAAACCCTGGATGAAGTCACCGCTGAATTTATGACGAAATCCGGTCAGACAATCTTCTTACAAGGCAGTATGAATTGTAAGTATTTAGAAGGCCACCCCGTCGCTATTCGGGGAATTTTCCGGAATATCACCGAACGAATTAGGGTAGAAAAAGCCCTGCAAAAACAACAAAAGAAAACCGAAAATTTGCTGTTGAATATTTTACCGGAACCCATCGTCGATCGCCTCAAGCTGGAACCCAACAGTATCGCGGAAACTTATGCCAATGTCACGGTTTTATTTGCGGATCTGGTAGGCTTTACCGAAATTGCTTCGGAACTTTCGGCCCTGGAAGTGGTTGAGTTGCTGAATTTAATTTTTTCGGCCTTTGATCGCCTCACTGAATTGCATCAACTGGAAAAAATTAAAACCATTGGAGATGCCTATATGGTGGTGGCGGGATTGCCCACCGAACGGGAAGATCATGCCGAGGCGATCGCAGATATGGCCCTCGATATGCAAACCGCCTTGAGCCAATTTAATCAGCAAAGTGAGCAGTCTTTTAGCATTCGGATTGGCATTCATAGCGGACCCGTGGTAGCAGGAGTAATTGGCATCAAAAAGTTTATTTATGACCTGTGGGGGGACACGGTAAACATTGCCAGCCGCATGGAATCTCACAGTTTACCCGGACGAATTCAAGTCAGCGAAACCACCTATTATTTATTGCGGGAGCATTATGAATTAGAAAAACGCGGACCGATTGCGGTGAAAGGAAAGGGAGAAATGAATACCTATTTTCTCATCGGGTCAAAATCAGAATTCTAGCAGTTCCTCGATTCCTCAAACCCTTTAGATATCTCCAGCTAGAGCAAGGCGATGGAACAGCCTTGACCCGAATCTTAAAGGGCGATCAATCGGGGTTTAAATGTCCTGCGGGAGTGTTATAAACCGGCGGGGATTTGTATCCCCGCCAGCGTTTTTGTCCTAACGGTTTAAAAACCTCTAAATCTTTTATGGTGTTACAAAACGGAGAGGGTCTTTCTTGCCCTTAAGCAATGCCAACCAACTCAATTTCAAAAATCAAATCTTTTCCCGCCAGGGGAGGATTGGCATCTAAAGTAACTTTTGATTCAGAAATCGCCGTAATGACCACGGGAATAATTTGATCCGGGGCTTGTTGAATTTGTAATTGTTGTCCCACATCTAAGGGGATATTATCCGGCAGTTGCTGCCGCTCAACTTCCACCACCATTTCTTGCCGATGGGGACCATAAGCCTCTTCCGCTGGAATCTTTTCCGTTTTGGATTCCCCCAGACTCATCCCTAAAACTGCTTGTTCAAAACCGGCAATGAGTTGTCCTTCCCCGAGGACAAATTCCAGAGGGTCGCGATCGATGGAGGAATCAAATACAGTCCCATCGTCTAATTTACCCGTATAGTGAACTTTCACCATATCGCCTTCTTTGGCTTGGGTCATTTTGTTTGCTCCTAATAATGTTCACGAAAACAAAGCATCCAAGTCTAGGGCTGATTAGTTATTACTCTGTAGCCTAAGCCCGTAAAAAAAACCGGGTTTTATAGACTGGATTGAAGTCAAGAAATCTTTATCCCTCCTTCATGCTAAATCAGTCAGACTGGAAGACCTTAACCCCAGGGAACCCATGAATGCTGAAATCCCCAGCCAACTTAGACCTCTGTTCCCGTTGTGGTTATTGGTTAGTATTTTAACTTGCCCGACAGAATTTTGCAGGAAGGTGGGGGAGTGGGGGAGATGGGGAGGATGGGGGAGATGGGGAGGATAGGGGAGATGGGGAGGATAGGGGAGATTTATCCTCGTGACTTGGCTGAAGGGAGTCATGGACTCTGGAGGCTGTGCCTACAGTCCCCCAGCGAGGCGCTTCAGTCTCGGATAGTGCGTGTTACGGCTCCAGCCATAATACGAGATGCACTTCTACTCTCCCCATCCACCCCATCTTCCCCATCTTCCCCATCTTCCCCATCCTCCCCATCTTCCCCATCTTCCCCATCTTCCCCATCTCCCCTATCCTCCCCTATCCACCCCATCCACCCCATCCACCCCATCTTCCCCATCCTCCCCATCCCCCCTACAAGCGCCCTTTGAGCAAATATACCTGCATTGCTCCTTTGCCTTTAATCTCGATCGCTCCTCTTGCTTCAAAACGGTATTGATCTTTCAAACAGTTATAGGTAGCCTCAGACACTTGAATTTGGCCGGGAATGCCGTGGGATTCCATGCGGGAGGCGGTATTCACCGTATCTCCCCACAGATCATAGATAAATTTTTTAATCCCAATCACCCCAGCGACGACGGGTCCAGTATGGATCCCCATGCGCATTTTTAAGGATTGATTAAATTCTGCATTAAATCGGGCGATTTCCTCTTGCATTTCTAGGGCCATCTCGGCGATCGCAACGGCACTATTTTCACAGGGAACCGGCATTCCCGCTACAACCATGTAACAATCGCCAATGGTTTTAATTTTTTCTAACTGATACCGTTCCAAGGCGCGATCGAAGCGAGAAAAAATATTATTGAGCAAGTGGACCAATTCCGCTGCTTCAATTTGAGCTGAAAGTTGGGTAAAGCCGACAATATCAGCAAATAACACGGTGACTTCAGCAAAAGTATCGGCTATATTTTCTTCCTGACCCTTGAGGCGATCGGCAATGACTTCCGGTAAAATATTCAGCAACAAACTTTCTGCCTTTTCGCGTTCGATTGCTAGGGCGTTGGCTGAGGATTCCAAGGTTTCTAACATGGCATTAATGGTCTGGCCCAAACTGGATAATTCATCTTTTCCAGAGATGGATACTCGCAAGGTTAAATCTCGGCGGTTATCAATTTTTTTGACATCTTGGCTCAAATATGATAATCTAGCCAATACCATTTTTTCGAGTAACAATAGGGTACAAAATCCAAAAACCAGACCGACGATCGCCAGCGACACCATCATATACCTGGCACTGGCTTGACCTTGATGGAAAATTTCCCTAGGAATATTCAGTTCTAATAAAACTGCCGGTTGACCATAGATATCCCGTAATAAACTATACCCTGCCATCCATTCCTGATTGAGTGGTTCGATGAGGATAGGAGGATCATCGGACATCTGGGATAAGCGAGCGATCGCCGGTTGTAACTCAACGGGGGTAGTCGGATCCATGAGTCCATAAGCCCTCACATCCAAGTGGGTAAGTTTTGCTAAACGCTGGATTTCTTCGCGATCCAGAAAGCGGGCGATCGCCAGGGTTCCCCGCGAGGGAAGATTCCCCTGACTGTTGAGAATTGGACCGGCGGCGAGCGTCATTGGACGGTTATTAATGGTGACAATTCCAGCCAAAGATTCTTTGGGTTTTAACACCTGAATGGAAGTCTCTGTAATCTTCTGAGAAACCTCTGCCGGAATCGGTACTAACCGCTGACGAACTAAGTCAAAACCCTGACCAAAAACCAGTTTACCTTCTTGATTAATAAAGAGGACCGCATTGGCTCGAAGGGAGGCCAAATTCACCTCCCCTAAATTTCTATCAATATAGTCTAAATTGCCATTTTGGATAAACCGATAAGTTTCATCCCAAACCCCCCACTGAAAGTTAAGCGCCTGTAATTCCTGCTGATAATTGGAGAAGGCATCCAAAACTCTTTTGACATTCCGCCTTGCTTCTTTTTGCTCTAAAGCGGTAAAGCCATTGAGTAAAATAGTTGAGGAGGTCAGATGCACGACTCCAAATAACCCAGCCAGGGTCATGCCGATCGCCAGTAATGTTTTCTTGCGGAGGGTCATCAGGCCACCAGGGAGGAGGGGACATATCAGTGAAATTATGACATGGATTGGCTGTTTTTTGAGAATCCTGTTTTGACTTCACCCAAAACCCAAAAATTACAGGGTGCAGGTATCCCACCCCAGCCCCCACTTCCCGTCCCACAAAGACGAAGTTTTTAATATCACCTTTGGGATTAGTTCACCCAATTGACTGAATTTTTGAGTAGGAACTTAAGAGAATAAATTGAGGAATTAGCGGGACTGAGTGCGTTTTAAATAGATTTGGGCAACTTTATCTTCTGGGTTAATTCTGAGACATTTTTGAAAGAACCGGGCAGCTTCGGCATATAAGCCTTTGTTGTAAAGCTCGATGGCTTCTTCAAAGATGCTTTTGGTGATTAATTTGCCCTCGCGGATGGAGGGAGGGTCGGCATCAAAGACTTCATAGACGGAGACAATTTCGGATTTGCCTTTGACTTGAACGCGATCAATATGTCTGATATTATAGGAATTCGGGTCCTTCAATCCGCAAAAGGTGCGATCGCCAATTAATAAGGCTACCCCATAATTTTTCGTCAAGCCTTCAATCCGTGAGGCTAAATTGACCGCATCACTAATCACCGTACTATCCATCCGTTTCTGTCCGCCAACGGTCCCCAGCATTAAGGAACCTGTATTGATACCAATGCCGATATGAATGGGGAGATAACCGCTTTGTTCTCGTCCTTGATTGTATTCGGTGAGTCGATTTAACATGGTAATTCCGGCTTTGACGGCATCATCGGCGCTGCCGCTAAATAAAGCCATAATCGCATCGCCAATATATTTATCAATAAAGCCATTATTATCGGCGATCGCGGGTTCCATACTGGAGAGATACGAGTTAATAAATTTAAAGTTATCTTCCGGTGTCATCCCTTCCGAAAGGGTGGTAAAATCGCGAATATCCGAGAATAAAATAGACATTTCCATTTCGACTGCTTCCCCGAGTTTAACTTCGACAATGCTTTCATAGCCTAAAAAATAAAGAAACTCATGGGGAACAAAGCGCCCGTAGGCATCGGTGAGCTCTAATTCCGCATCGAGGGCATCTTCGAGGTTTTGATTGAGTTCAAAGAGTTCTTTGGTAAAGCGTTCTCGTTCCGCTTCAACTTGTTTGCGATCGGTAATATCTTGAAAGGCAGCCATTGCGTAGGAAATATTGCCATTTTCGTCATAAATAGGAGTTCCCCAGGCTTCTATAGGGATGGTGGCATCAGGGCGGTGAATTTCCATATCATCGGCGGTGGTGCGATCGCCTTGAAGTGCGCGCACGATGGGTAAGCGTTCCGAAGGATAGGGGCGATCGCTACCCACAAAATAGATTTGATAAACCTCTGATAAGCGCTGGGTTGGTGCAGTTGTTATCGGTCCTTTTCCCAATAATTCTTTGGCTTTTTGATTGGTATAATAAGGCTTACCCTTAGCATCCAGGACGGCGATCGCCACCGGCATTGCTTCTAAAAATTGAGTCAATTGACTTTGACTATCGCGCTGGAGTCCCCGGCTATAATATCCAGCAATGGTGATTGCTGAAGTGGTTAAAGCCACCATTGGAGAGACGATGGGAACCCACCAACTATTTAAAAAAGCAACATAGCCCGTGATTAAAACTCCTGTACTCCCCAATACTAGCCAGAGGGCAAAGATAGCCCATCGCCCGCTCGAATTGTTCTTAAAAATTCGAGCTTGGAGCAAGGAATAGGAGACGGTGGCCCCAAACAGGGAATTGAAGGTGATCCAGAACCATTCTACAGAATCGGACCAGACTTGAATGAAGGGACGACCATCGAGGGCAGCGCTTAAAATTTGAGCGATCGCATTAGCATGAATCACCACTCCAGGCATTCGCTTTAGACTGTTGCCATAGGCACTGTAGGGGGTCAAAAACAGGTCATTCAGGCTCTCAGCGGTCACCCCCACTAACACCAGGCGATCGCGGAATAAATCTGGGGGAATCCGATCATTCAAAATATCAGTCATTGAGATTGTTTTAAAATTCTTTTCTGTCCCCTTATAGTTCAGAAAAATTTGATACCCTCCCGTATCAGCCCGGACATATCCCCCTTCATTTCCTTGTAAGGGGATAAAGCGGGCTTTACCCAATTGCAATTGGGAGCTATTTGGGTCTACCGCCTCTAAAGCCATCCCTTCGGCTTCCAAATACATTAAACTCATCCGGGCAGATAAACTTAATTTAGTCACCTCATCGTCAGTAACCACGGAGAGTAAACTGCGACGAACTTTACCATCCGGATCTAGGAGCAAATCCGCCATTGCCACCCGTTCAAGATCTTCTAAAAGTTTTGGGGCTTTGACTGGATTGCCCACCACTTTTTCTATCCCAATTAAATTTTGGGTCGATTCAAACACCTGTTGTAATCTTTCTGACCCGGGTTCTACGCGAAAATTCCGATATAAATCAATGCCCATGACCCGGGGTTCATAAGCGCTCACTTTTTCTAATAATTGGGCTAAAATCGCGTCTGGCATCGGCCATTGTCCGACATTTGTAATATCTGTCTCATCAATGGTGACAATGACAATTCGAGGGTCAGTGGGTTCGGAGGGACGGTGACGAACAAATAGGTCTAACGTAGCCCACTCTAACAATTGAAAGAGTCCCGCTGTGTTGGCAGCAATCACGATCGCAGCAACAGTGGGGGCCGTCATCAAGACGCCACGCCATTTCCAAACTTGCTTTCTGAGCTTTAGCCACATCTTTTATCGATACCCAGAAAGGATGAAAGACTCTAGGTTTATCCCAAATTCTAGAAGAATTCCTGGGGTTTGTGGAGAAAAATAACACAAATTGACCACAGCCAATCAAGTTTAAAGATATACCGATGATGAGCTCCACGCGATGGGTTGAGTTCCCGGCTTTCACCCAAGGAAAACCTGCACTGGGCTAAAATAGACCTCTTGCAAAATTCCGGATTGATCCCCCCAACCCCCCTGATTATCCCCCTCCCGTCCCCCTTAAGAAGGGGGAAGCCAGAGGAATAAATGTTTATTTCCCGGGGGCTTAAGAGATTTATGCAAGAGGTCTAATATAGACTGATACCCAATTCGGTTGTTTTAAATCAGTTTTCTCTCAAAGCCGCTGCACTCGGGTTGGATCGGAAAAGCCGGGAAGGGTATTTCCCGGCTTGATGAAATGGCAACGATTGAGCGGACATTGGAGTGAGGGGAGTCCAGAAATGGACTGAATCCCCAGGGAACTCATCTAAGGCAGTGCGATCGGTTTGGTGGCAATTTCCTCTAACCCAACCGAGGCTAATAACCCAGTCCAACTCGCTAGAATTGTAGGGTCATTGGGACTCGACTGCCGAAGCTGGGCTAAGGTGGTCATCATTTCATACCAAATCCCGGCGTTTCCGTACTGCTGGGCGAGTTCCAGGGTGGGAGCAGCCTGCTCGGAACCCCGGGTTAGGGAGTTGGCTTCCACCCGGCGAATGTCTCCCTGGACACCGGGACTATCGGGTTTGAGTCCGGCTTCATCAACGAGGATAAAGGTCCAGCGATAGGTTTGGCCGATTTCTAAAGGAGGTGCATCATCGGGTAAGGCGATCGCCATGACTGCACCTTCGCCTTCAGGGATCGGGATATTGGTTTGGTAGTGATGCTGATTATTTTCATCTTTGAGGGCGAAAAATAGTTCCCTCGCTGAGGTTTTAGGAACGTAAACGTAAAAGGTTGGACGCTGGGCTACGGTCAACCCCTGATCCGCTTCGGGGATGAGTGGTGTGACGCACGCACTGGACAACTGTGGTTCTTGTAAACAGGAATTTCCATCCCGGGATGCACCCCCTGCTGTATTGCGAGGTTGTCCCTTGCCTGGGGGATTGAAAGTGACTTGAGCGATCGCCCCGGGTTGTAGCCGTGGAGCGTTGCTGCTAGTCTGAGCCTGAGCTGGATTAAGAAGTCCTCCCACCCATGCCACATTTAAGGATAGGGTGAACAAGAGGGTTAGAGGTACATTAGTCTGTTGCCTTGCCATATTACAGTTACCCCTCTAGGATAATGTGCCGCTTTATTTCACTTTACTCTATATTCTGATTCAAGTTCCACTCCAATCTTATAGTTTTTATAAAGTTTTCTTCCAACTTCAATTGAGCTTCTGCATTGTCCTCATTGATTTCAGGGTTTCCATCCCCCAATCTGGAGGATTTTTCTTTCCGGATTAAATTTTATCCGACCGATTGGTAAGGATTATTTTGTCTAAAGTGAGTCATAAATTGTCTTTTCCTGTCGGAAAATAGCCCTATAAATTGTTAAAAATACTGCATTTTTTGCCCCTGGATTTGCTCTGATTGCTCCTTATGGCTTCCCTTGGGTTCCCAGGACAATAACATTCAGGGATTGGAGCCTCTGGCGGCCATCTGGCTAATCCGGAAGCAAGAGGCTCCAATCCCTGGCAACCTGGAATTTAAAGCCAATTCCCGACCAAAATAAACGGTGCCCAGTAAAACGGATGTTGGTACTCCGGTTGCTGCAATAAAGCGACTTGAGCGCGACGGAGGGCCTCAGCTTTGCTCATTTGACCCAGGGAGAATTCCCGATAAAAATCAGCCATCAACTGTGAGGTAGAATCGTCTTTCACAGACCACAAGGTTGCTAAAGTCGATCGCGCACCTGAGCGCACCGCCACCCCAGCTAAACCCAATGCTGCCCGTTTGTCCCCGGTTGCCGTTTGACAAGCACTAAACACGAGCAATTCAATGGGAGGAATCTCGGACTGGGTGACCCCCCAGCGGCCCGTTTCTCGCGATCGCAAAATCTCCTGGAGTTGCGTCACATGAATCTTCTGATCATAAGTGAGAATAAAGGTATCCTCGGGATTGGAACTAAACTGGCCGTGGGTGGCCAAATGGACCACGGGAAAAGAACTATTTTGGATCTCCTCCTTCAGAGCATCCGCCGTAAATGCCTGATTTAAAATCATCTGTGCCGGGAGATGTGAGCTAATCTCGTCCAGTTCCCTCGCAACCCCAGGCAAGGCACTAAATCCCTGCCGCGCTTCCGTCAATCCCACCGTTAAGGCGCGGAGTTGATTCGGGGCGATCGCCTGGGGAGCCAGCAATTGTAATCCCGGCGTGAGGGCAATGTTATAACTTTCTACCAGATACCGCCCTCCATCATAAAGCGCTGCCATTGGTAGATTTCGCAAAAGACCATCAAGGACAAACACCAGGGTCTGAATCTGTGCATCAGCTAAACTCGCTTCTGCCGGTCGAATTAGCCAGTCATACACCTGTTCCGATAACTTCAATCGCTCCTGATCCGAGAAAAAAGGATTCAAAGCAGCCAGTAACCGTTCTAGGGTACGTTCTACCTCACTTTGCGGTAAGCCAGTGGCATAATGACGCAGGGGCTGTCCCGGGATGGAGAGAATCACTTCCAGGCGATCGGGTAAAATAATCGGATAAATTGCCGCCGCTTTGGCATCCACCTGGTCGATTTGCACCGGCTGGATATCTAAACAGGCTTGGCGAAAAAAGTTTTCTAATTCAGCCAGTTGCAGGGCTTCCAGGGTTTCCCGGGCTTGTTTGAGGTGGTCTTGAGTGGGATTGTCACTTAAGAGTAAACTGACTAATTCCCGGTAGATGGGTTCGACTCGTTCTTGAAAGGAAAATTGCACCTCTTGGGCGATCGCCACTAAGTCTCGGCGTAGGAGAGACAAACTGCGAACCGCTTCGCTATAGGCAGCGATCGCACTTTGAGTCTCCCCTGTCTGCTTCAAAATGCGTCCGAGTTGCCATTGCCACCGCGCTGCAATCTCTTTGGCATTAATACTCACGGCGATCGCCAGAGCTTGCTGAGTCAATTTTTTGGCATCGGAAAACTGCCCGGTGCGTTTGTACAAATGCCCTAACTCGCCGATGGCGTAGGATTGCGATCGCGGATCTTGCAAGGCATTAGCCTCTTGAACTGCTGTTGCCAGGATTTGGGCGATTTCTGGCTCACTCAGGGTCGGTTCCCCCTCGCCTGTTGCCGATAACCCCTCCAGCATTTTCAGGGCCGAAAACGCGAAATTCACCCGCGCATAGACCCCGGAACGACTAGGGGGGAGGGTTGCCAGTTGCTCAATGATGGGGTTCAAGAGCGATCGGGCAGTTTCCCATTGTTGGGTTTCTACGGATAAACTGAGCTGATTGAGTTGAGCATCCAGTTTAGTAATCGGTGCAGTCGCTGTTGCTGCCGCTTCCTGATAGTAGGTGAGAGCTTGGTCCCAATCCTCTAAAGCCCGGGCGGTATTGCCCAAACTCAAGAGGGTGGTACTGATTTCTCCGGCAGCGCGCAGATTCCGGGCAATAGCTAAACTTTGTGATAACACTCGTTGCGCTTCGGGTAAATCTCCCACGACTTGTAAGGCATTGCCGAGATTTTGTAAGCCGGTGATTTTGAGATGGGAATCCGGTTGGGACTGCAATTCTTGGTTCACTTGCTCTAATAACAGTCGCGATCGCCGGTAGAGTCCCAAGGTTTGCATCCCTTGAGCTTGGTTAATTTGACTGCCCAAGGCCCCGGTGAGGTCCCCTTGAGCTTGATACAAGGCTTCGGCTTGTTTCCAACTGTCGAGGGCGGCTTCTGGTTCTCCCCGGGTCAATTGCAAACTGCCTTTACTGTTTAACGCTTGGGCGCGAATCCTTTCGGAGACTGGATTCCCGGTCCTGTGAGAGGAAGTTGCCGGGGAATCTAGGAGGGATAAACTCTCTTGGATTGATGCTTCTGCGCTGTCCCACTCTCCTAATGCTTGATACGCCAGGGTGAGATAGTTGAGACAGAGGGCTTGATTGAGGCGATCGCCTCCCTGTTGATACCCCTCGGCAGCGCGGTTCCAAACCCTGAGTGCTTCTGCAAACCGTCCCCCCTGATAAAGCTCCCGTCCCTGGTTGACGAGGGTCTCCCGTTGCTCCTCCACGGACTGCGCAGGGAGTTGGGACAACGGCAGGCGATCGCCGGAAATTCCCTGGACTGGAGTAACTGTGAGAACTTGTGAGGGTTCAGAATGCAGTCTTGAGGCGATCGCCGGTAACATCCCGGTGACGAATCCCAACGCCATCAGGAAAGCTATCCCCCTAAGCAGCAGTCGGTATCCCCTCCGGTTAAAAATACTGGTTTTCCAGGGGGTACAGCGCGATCGACATCGGGTGATCAGTTGAGTCAACATTCCTTTCATAGACTAGATACTAAATATCAAACTGCCCTTAGATCAGATTGCCACCCCTTCTGTTTTGTCCCCGATTGCATCACCATTCCCTGCTCCCCTAAACCCTCTGACGCACCCAATTAGGGTAGGCATTCAATGTGCCGGGTCCTTGTGCCTAACCGAGTGACCGGCTGGGTTTGGTCAATGAGCGCCACAGGTTCACCCCTGCGTCAGTTGTGACACTTGTTGAGCTATTCTATCAAGGAATCTTCATAAATTTCTGTCAGAGGTAGGGTTAATCCTAGGGATTCCAAATACAGGTCGTTTCCTAGATTTCCCAGGGTTTTTTCCCAGTTACCTAATGGGTTTTTGCGATAAATTTCAATGGGCATTTTCTCTTGGGGAACGAGGATATATTCTTGGAAACTGGGTAAGGTTTGATAGGCTAAAAACTTTTCTTGACGGTCTGTAGCGACGGTATTAGAGGAGAGAACTTCAACAATTAATCGAGGTTGAGTTTTATACTGGGGATGGCCGTCGGAGGGTTCGCAAACGACCATAACATCGGGATAATAGGCAACATCTGCCTGGGGAATCCAGAGTTTCATTTCTACTGTAAATACTTGGCAGTTTGTATCCCGTAGGCGGTCGTATAGTCCGGATCCGATATTGATAGCAAGGCGATCGTGTTGGGGACTGAGGGTTTCAATTTCAAATAATTGACCGGCGATGTAGTCATGGCGAACGGAACTGGTTTTTTCCAATTCCAGATAGTCCAAAAAGGTCAAGGTTGTCGGTTCGTCGTCCATTTGAGCTGTGCCACTTCAGGGGTTGAATGTATTGTAGCGGTTTGTTGCTCAAAAGAGGCGATCGCCTTGTTCAAGTCGGGGGAAAATCGGTACAAAACTCCGTCAGAAACCCGGTTTTTGGTCCCTTACCCAGTTATAGCGGTTCCCAGACTCTCCGGGGATCGATATTTAGGGAACTCCAAAAAATAAAATAGCCCAAACCCTTCCCCTGAATCAATTGTAGGGTGATCATTGCTCACCCTACTCCTAAACTCCAGATCCACCATTCCCTCGGATTTAACCCCCTCTTCAAGGATGGATTTGAAAAGTTAAGACTTTAATGTGGTTAAAAACTTTACCCAATTGACCTGATATTCCGGCGCTCCATATCTTCTTTGATAAACAAAATATTTATTTTGCAATCGATTAAATAAAGAGCGAGAGTTGGCGTGCCAGCAATGCCACTCTTGCTGTTCAAATGCAGAAATGGGTAAAGTTTTGCTGGCGGAGACGGTGGAGTTGATAAAAGGAACTTGAAAAATCTCCTCAAATGCGTTGATAAAGTTTTGAAAAGGCAGCAAAAACCGAAAGGTGTTGGCGCGATCGCACAATTCATCTCCATCGATTTCAGCGGCATCGGATTCCAGGATTCGATGAGCATCTGCCAGTCGCACTAACGGGAAAACTGGATTTCTGATCCCCCCACCGACGCAAACGTAAAATAATTGGTCCCTCGGATGCAATACTTGGGTGAAAGTGTCACCCACTGACACTTCTTGAGCGCGATGCCAAAAACTGCGTTCCAGGGTTTCGGAAAAGTTATCCCAAAATAAATGCCAGCGCAACATTAATTGCAAATTCGCTTGATTTGTAAATTCCATGACGCAATCTGATGGAGAAAGGCGATCGCCTATGGGTTTCTTAGATTTCCATCCCATTTTCGCCAGGAGGGTCATCGCCTTGACTGCATCTTGAGAACCAACTAATATCTCAAAGTTATTAATCATTCTTTCGCCAATATCGGAATAATGCAGCAAACATAACGCTGCATCTTTTATCAACAAACTGGGAATGCTGGCAGATTTAAACTGCTGTAAGATTTCCGTTAAATGTTTGAAAATGAGCTGATTTTCACACCACGTTCGTCGATACACGCCTTTGAGTTTGACCAAGGAGCGATCGCTAATCTCGTATTGTGATAAATTTCGGTATAATAATGGCAGCAACCGATACGATTCAGAATCGAGTGTTTCAATATCGACTAATTCGCTCCATTCTTGCCAGTAGGCGATCGCCTTTTCACTTTTTTCAACCGCCGCTTGCAGCAATCGTTTTTGTGCTAAGGTGGGTTGACCCCAAACCAGCAGTTCTTGTTCTTGCATTTTAAAGACTCCTGAGCGAGGGTTTAATGGGGGGGATGTTCATAAACCCGAGAGTTATATAATGATAATCCCGCATCAATTTTGAGGATGGTTCCGGTGGTAAATTTTGAGAAATAATCCGAGGCTAAATACACGGCTGCTCTACCAATGTAACGGGGGGGAATCGAGTGTTCATAAAGTACGGTGTAAGGGTGAGGGAGAGCAGTTCCGTCTTCGTTTTCCGCGATCCACCCCGGCGCAATTCCGTTGACACGAATGTTATGGGGTGCTAAATCTACGGCAAGTTCTTGCACGATCGCTCCTAATGCTGCTTTAGAGGCACTATAGCTCACCCATCGGGAAATTTCCCACTGATGTATGGAAGTGACAAACAGAATAGAACCCTGAGTTTGCCGATCGCGCATTCTATTGGCGATCACTTGGGTTAAAAACATCGGCTCAAATACATTAATATTAAAAGTGCTGTGCCAATCCTCTAACTTCAAACTTTTTAGTCCAATTTTATCGATTTTTAGGGCTACATTATTTACCAAAATATCGATATTAATCTGACTAGCTTCTAACTCCTTACACAGATTAAGAATTTTCTCCTGTTCTGAAATATCGAAAATAAAGCATTTAACCTGAATCGGATAAAGGTTTAATTCATGCTGTAATTGTTCGGCTCTTTCTTGACTGCGCTCGATGGCAAAGATATTGGCTCCCTGTTGCGCCATTTCCAGCGCAATACTTCTGCCAATATTATATCCCGCTCCGGTAATCAAGACATTTTTATTCTTTAACAGGCGATCGCTAATAATAACGCTAGGTTCGGGAGGCACTTCGCGAAATTTGGCCGTCTGCAACTTGCTGGGATTGACAAAGGCTTTTACCCCAGCTTTTAACCGCTTTTGCAAGTTAAATTTCATGGTTGAGTTTTCCCGCGACGCCGATCCAGAGACGCTTTGACAATGCGAACGTAATCTTTCCGGAAGTCGCGATCGCGGATTCCCGTATTCGTTTGATGAATTCTGCGCCTTAGCACTAGATCCGGTAACATCACGCTTTTTAATCCCGCCTCCATTGCTTTTAAATACCAGTCAATAAATTCTCCTAATTTCCAATGAGTATCAAACAATCCCACGCGCTCAAATGCCTCTTTCTTAATCATCATTGTTCCCGGATGATATCCCGCTATTAATTCCGGGGGACAGTAAACTTTCTGTTTCACGTCTTCAGGCAATTCTGGACTGTGAAAGTTTTTCATCTGTCCGAAAACGATATCCACTTCGGGTTTATTCGCAAAAGCTTCTAATTGACGATTTAACTTGTTTTCTTCCCAAATATCATCAGCATCTAAAAAGGCTAAATAGTTGCCTTTAGCGAGTTGAGTGCCATAATTGCGAGCGGTTCCGGCTCCTTGATGGGGTTGAGCGTAGTATTGAATAGATGCGGAAAATTCTCCCGCTACCGCCGCACTGTTGTCAGTGGAACCATCATCGATTGCCAGGATTTCAAAAGGAGTATGAGTTTGGCGCAAAATGCTTTCTATCGCTTCTTTTAAATAGCGATCGCAGTTATAAACTGGCACGATCACACTGACTAACGGTTGATTTTCCCTCATTTCCAACTCCTCATTATCGAGCCTTCCACTTCCAGCAGTTTTCTATCCTTCAGCTTTTTGCTTTTTTCGCTCTATCGATTGTCTCAGCAGTTTTAATAAATCTTGATTGTTGACCTGAGCTTGGTTGGAGAGATTGGTATCGTGAATATATTTATGAAGAAACACTTCCGGGATTGCTATCACCGAAATATTCAGATCTTTGACTCGTGAAAACCAGTCTACATCATTAGCAATGGTAAAATTAGAATTAAATTTCCCCACGGAATCGAATAGAGATTTGCGAGCGACTAAGGTTTCCATGATATAAGCAATGCGATCGCCTTCAAACAGTTCTGGTTTAAACCCAGGTGGAATCGAATGACCTTCCTCTAAAATAAACTTGACTTTGGCAACGCTATATTGGATTTCTGGATGTTCAAGCAGATAGTTAATCTGAGTGCTTAATTTGTTGGAAGTCCAAACATCATCATGAGAAAGAAAAGCAATAAACTCTCCTCGTGCGCTTTCAATTCCCAAGTTATAAGCTTCGGCAATTCCCGGTTTCTTCTGTTGAACACAACGCACTTGAGGATAGGATTGAGCAATGTTTAAGGTCCGATCGCTAGAGTGACCATCTACCACAATAATCTCATAATCTTTAAAGGTTTGAGCCATGATACTGTCGATCGCTCTGGCGATATATCGTTCGCCATTTTTGACCACGATGATAGCACTAACCATTGGAGCATTCATAAGCCAGTTTGGATTCATATTTAATTAAACGACTGAAAGCGAGGATGACTGGGATGCACTCCCAAATATTCCGACAGGGAAGGTAACTCCTTGGGTAAACTCGCAAAAGTGTCTTGGCGTTGCCGTTTGCGCTCAATATGCTTTTTATAAATTCGCAAAAACCCCAATTCTACTAATTCTTTACCGCCTGTCATATTTTCTTGATGTTTGCGATAAAACAAACTGACAGTTTTTATCAGTTTTTTAGGAATATTGTTTTCCCAAGCTCGCAAGAATAAATCCACATCTTCGCCATAGCGCATGGTTTCATCAAAGCCACCGAGTTTATCGAAAACGCCTCGGCGATAAAGTGCACTTCCCAGATTAATATAGTGATAGGCTGGCGTCGTTTTTTCAAATTTAGAGTCAAAAAGTTGCAGTTCTTGAATCAAGCCTTGCGCGATTTGAATAGACGGATTTTCGAGGAACGCATTGACTAACTCGATTACACAATTTTCCGACCATAAATCGTCCGCATCTAAAAACCCAAGAATCTCGCCTTTTGCCAGTTTGATGCCTGCATTGCGAGCCGCAGCAGGTCCCGCATTGTTTTGATAAATGTAGCGAATGCGATCGCCATACTCCTTGGCAATTTCAGCAGTGCGATCGCTGGAGCCGTCATCAACCACTAGAATTTCTAGGGAATGATAATCTTGAACGAAGACACTTTCAATCGCATCAGATAGATAAGTTTCTGCATTGTAGGCGGGAATAATAACGCTAATCAAGGGTAATTTTTCCATCACCTTTAATGTATTCCTTGGCTGAGAAGTTGGAAGATAGTTTGGGGAATTTGCTCGATTTCGGTACCGACTCGCAATTCGTAACAGGGGACGCGATCGGCCACGGTTTTCATCATTTGACAGGCTTCTTTGCCGGTACCGGGTAATTGAATCATCGTGCTGGGAGCGAGTGCGGTTAAGGCACTGGTGGATGAAGTGGGTTCTAATGTAGTGTCTTTTGTTCCGGCAATTCGAGGAATCAAAATGGCTTTGATGGGGAAATGGTTGAGAATTTTCTCGGGAAAGGTTTGATGAATAAAGTAAAGCGCTTTTTCTGTATCGAGGCGATCGCGATTGCGAATGGCAGAGGCTAAAAACGGCAACCGTTCCACATCATCAGCATTTTTTTTGCCGGTATTGTAAAGACTAAATACGGTAGGAGTCGGTGTTGGAGAAATTAAACAATAATCGTCGCTGGCATAAAACAAGTTAGAATTTAAACAAGCTAAGGCAGAGGTAGATTTTCCCGATCCGCCTTTTCCAGCAAGCAAAACGCCGCCTTCGGGAAGTCCTACGGCACCGGCATGAACCAGTTGCACCTCTCGTTGATTCAACCAAACGTTAAAAATGGTTCGCAGGGGAGCACCCGTTTCCCAATAGGGAATTTGTTTGACGGTAGATATCCAATAAATCCCTAAGTTGCGATCGCGATCGAGTAAGCTTAAGGCATAAGAACCCCATTGAAAGCTCGTATGAATGCGATCGGTATTGTATCCGATAATTTCGCCGCGTTTGGGATGGTAGCAATCTTTTGACCACGGTGGTGGTAGCATAGCGGTGTGCGTAGATTCGCTATCCCACAAACACACGGTGAGTTCTGGATTGGCAACCGCTTCTATTTCTAAATGGGATAATGCTGGCGTCAAATAGGGAATTAAAGCGGAACCCGCAAAACACAAGCGGATTTTATGTCCCGCTAGGTTATAAAATCGTTCTACAGATCCCTCGGACGCTACTTCGGCTGTTTTATATTTCTCGCCAACAGCATTGAAAAAATCTATAGGCGCTTGTGGGTCCGTATTCGATGTTGCAGCTTCTAACTCTATTTTTTTCGGGATTACCATCGCTTTCTTTTGCTGCTTTTTATTTTTTGGATTGGGGTTTAAATCTCTTTTTAAACCCCGGGTTTTCACAGTTCTACGCTTACTGTTTGACGTTGGGCCATCCCATGTCATCAACTTCATGGATGGGATCTAATGCCAGCAATTCCTCCATATCGGTATATTTTTGTAGAGTGGGAATTTCAAAGGGCTGCTTTTGCATTGAGGATAAATTTTCGGCAATAGCATTGGAAATAGTTTCTGACGATAAAGCGCCCCGAGCGTCTGGGACAATCAGTTCTTCATGCTCTAGTTTAGCTAAAAAATCCTGGATGGAAGTCTCAATTTGACTAGGTTCTCCTTCGTAGCGCTCTAGAATTTCTTGGAAAACGCGTTCGGTGGGTTTTCCTTGCAGTAAACCTTCCCAAATTTCGGCTCCCGTTGCCATAAAACTATAGTAGTCTCCTTTGTCTAAGTTGACCACTACCACTTCTCCTTCAATGGTTTCGTGAACCACTTTGGGGCTATTGACTCTATATTTTTGCGTTATTTTCATGGCTTGTTTGATTTCAAAGTGATAGAAGGACCGCCCGGATTTGGGGGACGTAGGAAATAGGGGTGTTTCTTGGACTTGTAAAAGGCTAAATTTAGCTTAACCGGGGGTTTTCCTCTTGTCAAGAGATTGGCTCGTTTAAAAATGTTGATTTGATAAAGTTTTATTAAACTTTAACTTTAAAATTTTTCTAGCTTAGAAGCGAGGGACGGACTCCTTTCAGGGGGTAGAATCCGTCTGGACTTCCTGGAGTAAGGCCGTGGATTAATTTCTGTGTTTTTCCAATGCTTTCACAATTTGTTCGCGAACCAGTCGGTAAGGGCGCAGAAAGTAATAGGGAAGCTGGGGAAATTCCGATAAAGGCAGCATCAACCAGTCTGAGGTAGTTGGAGTAGTTGCCACTTGGAAAAAATAATTGAGCCGATCGCCGATATGTTCTCTGACTTGCAGATGAAATCGGGTTTGGGTCCCATCGGAAATGGAACTGACTGGAGGCTCGAACAATTGTTGATAAACCCCAGGAAGGAGAGTCTTCAAGCTGGGGTCGCGCGACAGTTGCTGCTGAATGTTTTCGGGTAAATCGATTCCCAATAGTTCGGAGGCCAAACTTAACCCCAGCCCTAGCATTCGCTGGACTCTGTGGTGCTGAGCTTGCTGGAGAATTTGGTCCCAGTTTAGCTGAGGATGGTTGCGAATCAGGTAGGCAATGTCGGCAATTCTTGAGAGTTGCCTCCAACAGTCTTTGGTGCCATGTCCAATCAGGGCGAAGAGGGTTCTTTCGGGGGAAAGGGTGGGCACTTCTTGTCCGGAAATGCTCACGGATTCCAGAGTCTCCCAAAAGTCTTCTGTTTCAAGACAAAAACTAAAATATTTAGGCATGATTGCCCAATGCAGTTCGATGACTAAATGGCTTTGGGGATGCACGAAGGGATAGGCGGCTTCGCGAACGAAATGATAAATATCCCGCGATCGCAAAAAAGTCTCTTCTTGTTCTGAGGTGAGTTGAATCCGTTCGATTTTCATTCGGTATCCCTGGGACAACAATACCGCTTTGGCTTTTTCAATGTCTTTTTCGCGAATCAAAATATCTAAATCGCTAAACTGACGCAGGGAACAGTTTCCATAGGCTAATGCGGCCAGGGTCGCTCCCTTAAAAGGAAGGCTTTTAATTCCTTCTTTCTCCAACAATAACAACAGTTTTAACAACTCTCCACTTAATAATAAATTGTGTCGGCTATTTAAGCGAAAATCGAGGGTTAACTGTTTGAAAGCTGCGGGTGGGATGGACTCGCTTAGAGGGCTCAAACTGGTATAAACCAGAGGCATGACGCGATGGCGATTTGCCAGTTTTAGGAGAATCTGCCAGTTTATGGGGTTTTGTAACAGAGATTTCAGCAAGTCTATTTTCTCCGACTCGGGCTGGGAACTGGCACAAGTCAATAAAATTTCGAGTTCTCGTAGATGGGTTTTTGTGAATTGTTCGAGGTTGATTTGATATAACATCTGATGTCAATGTATAGGAGTTTTGATTGGCGATCGCCCGCGCGCAGGTCGAGGATTGCTAAACGGAGCTAGGGGGATAAATCCGACGCCGGAGCGTAGGGTTTGAAGAAACCAGAGCGAGAATCGTGCAAGATGTCGGTTTTTAACCGACTGAAAGAGTTATTGTGTTCCGGCTTTTAGTCGGTTTGAACTTTTAAGAAATACACTCACAAAGGTAGGTTTAACTACCAAAAAAAGCCCCATGAGTTAGCTTTTCTCGGGAGGTTATTGACCACCCGTTCTCAATACTTCTGTTCATAGGCATCTATGCCTGGATCTACATAGAGGCCCCTAATGTCCAGAAGTGATAGAAAAGGCGTGCCAGTTTGTGAGCAGTAGCAATAATAGCTTGAGGTGTACCCAAACGGGATCGCATCCGTCAATAAAAAGCGCTTAACGTGAAATTGCTCCTCCTGAAGGTTTGGGCAGCCCTGGGTAACGCCCCAGCAACTCCATTGACAACATGGCGAGTTTTGGAGCTTTTAGCCTTACCTCCCGTAATGCGAGTTCCAAGGCACAAGCCTAACCAAGAGGTAAAGTGTTTCAGCGCAGGGCAACGAAATGGAGCTAATCGTAACACGGAATATAGCAATTCTAAATGATTGGGAACAACACCACCGAGCAAGATGTAAAGCCCGAAGCTCGGGCTAAGGGCTGACTTGAAGGCTGCGCCAATGCTATGGGGCAGTACCAAGGTTGATACTAAGGCACTGCCTTGTTTTTCCCCATAAATCTCGGGCAAGTGAGGGAAAAGTTCCCATCAGGGGGTTTTAAAATGTTAAGAAATCATAACGATTAGGGCAAAGTGGGCTTTGCGAATTCTCCTGATATAGCGAAGAGAAAAAAGGCAGAGAATGACGCGGATGAAGCGAATTAACTGAGCAAATTGTATCCCAGGTTACAGTTAAGATTGACTGAATTCAGACTAGGGAGAGAAATTAGTCAATCATTTGCAGCCAACCGCGCCGGACGGCATAAACGAGGCGATCGATGAGGGTAATTTCTTCATCACTGAGGTCCTGTTCTAAAAGGGCAACCTTGATAAATTGCCGATCGCGTTGGGTAATCCGACCCACGGAATAAATATGAGAAAAAACATCGGTTACGGTCAGATTCGGGAACTGGTAAATCGCATCTATGATCATCATAAGAATTTTTCAAAGTTTCAAAATTTCTATGGGCTTCTGAAGCTACCATAAACGCGATCGTCTTGATTCAACCACCGCAGATCTATAGAAATCGATTCTCCGTAAATTCTCGGATACGCACTTCCGTATATTCTCGTATTTCTGATAGCAGAGGCAAAATTACTTAATAAACCGCCGATCGCCGGGAGTCTGCTACCCCATAAATTGCGGCGAGGATCAACCATCCCAAAATGTTAACCCGAGAGTCAAAGAGGGTGACATCGAAGAGGTGAAATAAGGTACAACCGGCAAAGGTAACTAGGTAGGTGAAAAAAATCAAGCGATCGTTTGTGAGTACCCCAGGGACAGAGACAGTCGCCTCAGCATTTCTGTCTAAAGGCAGATCGCTCCAATTCTTGAACGCTAAGACCCCTTTGGCCAGGACCCAACCGACTAACCCGCACAAGAACAGCATCCCGGGAATTCCCGTTTCTGCACTCAGCATCAAAAATAGGTTATGGGGATGACCCATCCAGACTTGAGTTTGGGCCTCATAGAGTTCGCTAAAGCTTCGTAAACCCCACCCGGTGATGGGGCGATCGCGAGTCAAATCCCAGGCAAATTGCCATTGAGTCGTGCGGAGGGTTGCCACGGGGCGATCGGGATATAACTGGTCCGTAATTCGCATCCAAAAATAAGCCGGAACGATCGCCTGTAATCCTTGGCGGATGGGGTGAGGACCAAACGCCGACCCTAACACCGCAGATATGGCCCCGAGAATCCCCAGCAACAGCCAACGCCATCCTTGGTACAGGATAAACACCAACCCCGCAAAAGAAGCCAGTGCCCACCCATTGCGGGAATTAGTCAATACCAAGGCGATCGCATTCGCCAATAGCGCCAGGGTCAAAAACACCAACCCCCACCCCACTTTTTCTTCCTCTCCCGTCACCGACAGGTCAATGGTTTTAACCACCCGGGGATCGCGGGGATCGCGGATTTTTTCGGGTTTTTTCGGCTGTTGTTTCAGGGTTCGCCATGCCTGAAAACTCTCACACCAGAGTCCCAATCCCAGAATCAAGGTCATTAAAAAATAACTGGCCAAAACGTTGGCATATTCAAACACCGATGCCATCCGTCCCGGAGGGGCGCCGGTGGCATCCAAGCGCCAATCTAAGATTAATCCTAATTTGACGGGTCCTGCCCATCCCCAAAATAATTGACCCCAGCCAATCACGGCGATCGGGACCGAGGTGGCGATCGCAATCCAAGCCATTCGCCGCATCTGTGCAGGGGTCTGGATCAGTAGGCTAAAGGTGACAAATAAGGCAAAGAAGGGCAGAAAATTAAATAATCCCAGGAAGGCAGAGAGGCGATCGGTGGCAAACACGGTTGTCACAACTAACCACAGGGCCAGGACCGCAAATCCTTGGTTGAGCGATCGCTCGTGAATTTCCCGGTACCGTTGTTTCCAGGTGCCAAACAGGGCCAACAACAAACCCATCCCACCCAGTAACGGACTCATGGGTAATAACAACAGTCCCACTTGGGCGCTATTCCACCAGAGTTGTAAACGGCGATCGGGATGGCAAATGGTCCGCAAGGATAAGGATTTGGTCATTGGCAGAGTGCAGGATTAAGGATGAAGTGGCAAGGATGAGGAAAATCACGAACGAGGGAAACGACAGCAAGTCGTTACTACAAACATCGCCTAACGACCATCTCCCCCATCTTCCCCATCTTCCCCGTCTCGATGGCGGTCTCCCCCATCTCCAACCCAGGACTCATTAAGCAAATTCCCAACACTCACTGCGTGTCAAGCGAATTTGGGCCAAGGTAAAAATGGTGGGGATAATGCGTCCATAGTTGGTAGCAATGGTCCGCCAGCCTAAATCGGCGAAGAACCAACCCCACAGGACGGGTCCGAGTAATGCTAAGGCACTGCGGGCAGCCCCATAGCGGGCAACGGAGAGGGCCATTCCGCGTTTGGCAGTTTGGGCAGTGAGGTAAGTCTGAACTTGACCTGCTGCCACTGCGCCCCCTCGGACGATCGCCGTTTGGGCGACTTGATACCGGGCAAAATGGAGGGAGAACTGGTGGGCAATATGTTGAAGGACGACTGGCTTGACGACGGAGGTAAAGGCGACCGCACTTCCGCCTTTGAAGAATAAGCCCAGGGGGTCTTTTTGGACCGACAGGGGCAGGGGTTTGGGAATGGTTGCCGAGGCCAGGGATCGCTGGACCCTTACTGTCAAGGCGTTTTGTTCCGAGGCGGGGAGTTGTCGCCATGCTTTGCCCAACAAGCACAGAAACACCTCAGCTTCTAAATCCGTGGTGGACAGGGCTTGAGAATAGGGAATTTTTAAATAGCGGCAAACTTGGATGAGGGTTTGTCGGTAGGTGACTTTGCGGGTTTTTCCTCTTAAAACAGTTAACCCATCGGCGGCGAGATAGCGAAATCTCTCTTCGATCGCATCCAGCCAGAAATCGCGATCGCGACTTTGGATATCGATCGGTTCTGGAGTTTGTAGGTAATCAATCGGATTAAAGCGACGACGGAATAAGATGTCCGTGATTTGCTGTAATTCCTCTTCTGTGGCTAACTCTAGCGCTGCTCTCAGTTCGTCCAAGGTTGGCTTCCTCCCCTGTGCTTGTCTTGTAAACCCTGCGGTTTCGACAGATTGGCAATCTTGATATGAGCGATGGATTCGGCGACTCTAGGGCCCGAAATATTTACCGTCTGTTCCTGCCTTCTGAGTTGACCCATTGCTGTTAGCTTACTCGAAACCGTCCCAAATCCGGTAGATTAGTCAAACCCCTTTTTTTACACCGGATGAGGACCAACCGATGAGCGATCGCATCGTTGAATTTGATATTGCCGTGATCGGTGCGGGGATCGCGGGATTGATCTCGGCCCAATCGTTGCGCTGTCTGGGTCATTCTGTTGTCGTCCTCGAAAAATCTCGCGGCGTGGGCGGACGAGTGGCTACCCGTCGATTATATGATACCCGCGCTGATTTTGGTGCACCGTTTTTAGAGCCGAGGGGAAGGCTTTCTCAACCGTTGGTGCAGGTCCTGTCTCGGGCGGGAATTGTGGTCCCTTGGACGGATACGGTTTATCAGGTTAACGAGGGCGACTACCCGATGAATCCTGCTGCAACCCTTTCTGCTCCTTATTATGTGGCCCCGACGGGGATCAATGCGGTGGGCAAGTTTTTGGCCCGTCATTTACCGATTTGGCATTGCCGTCGCGTCCAAACGGTTACCCCCACGGACCAGGGGAAGTGGCATCTGGAGTTAGAAGCGATCGCCGAGTCCAAAGATGCTGCTGTCCCCTTAGCTGTGCAGGCCAAAGCGATCGTGATGGCGACTCCCGCACCCCAGGCGGTGATGCTGTTAGAGTCGGGGGAGTCGGGTTTGCCAGGGGAGTTTGTTGATCGCCTCAAGGCGGTGGAGTTTGACCCCTGCATCAGTGTAATGGCGGGGTATCCGGCATCGAAACAACGGGAGTTAGTCCAGGGGGAATATCGGGGGCGAGCGGTGGGATTTCCCCCAAACAGTCCCCTGCGGGGAATGTTTTGGCAAAGTAGCAAGAGTTCAGACGCCACTCAACCTGTGTTTGTCTTGCACAGTAGCGCCCAGTTTGCCGAACAGTATTTAGATGCCACGGAACTTGAACCCGTGGGGAGAGAATTGTGCGACTGGGTGGGGGAAGCGGTGTTTCCCTGGTTGAAGGAGCCAGAATGGATGCAGGTCCATCGTTGGCGCTATGCCTTTTGTCGGCGTCCCTTAACAGAACCGTTATTGACTACGAGCACACCGTTACCGATGGTTTGTGCTGGAGATTGGTGTGGCGATCGGCAAATTGAAACTGCATTGCAATCCGGTTTAGCTGCTGCCGAATGGGTGAGCGATCGCCTGGGGGGAGCACCGATGCCACCTTTGGCGAGTTTATGGGAGGCGATCGCTCAGGAGAAATAACCGACTTAATTTCCATTAAAAACCTGGATTATCATGTGGAAAACAAAATACCTATCGAGATAGGACCCAGACCTCGCCTTAACCCCATAGAAAAATTTTACGGGGTGGAGTTCCCTTGCAAATAAAGTTAGAAGGTTATTCCTACCCGTCTTTGCGAAAAACTGTTAACCTGATTTTAGCCCAGATACCTTACTTCTATTACCCAACCCCTCAAACTAACTTGACAAGGAAAAACTATGCTCTCTTTTCCGGGTTATGAAATCTTAGAAGAAATTCACGAAAGTAATCATACCATTGTTTGTCGCGGTCGGAAGGAAGGCCAAGTCCAGACGGGAATTCTTAAATTCTTAAAAACTGAATATCCCACCCCTACAGAACTTGCTAAATTCCGGCATCAATATGAAATTGTCAAGCCCTTGAATATCCCCGGCATTGTTAAGCCTTTACACCTAGAAAGCTGGGGTCGGGGTCTGGTCTTAACGATGGAAGATGCTGGACCTTTGTCAGCGGAGCAACTGCTGTCTACTCAAACTATAAACTTAGAAAACTTTTTTAAAATTGCCATTTCCATTACGAAAAGTTTGGGAGAACTTCATAAACAATCGATTATTCATTTAGATATTAAACCCCAAAATATTGTAGTCAATCTCGATCCATTCCGAGTGACCCTAATCGATTTTGGCATTTCTACTCGCCTGGAACGCTCCCACCAAACTTTGAGTAATCCCAATTTACTCGAAGGGACTCTGGCTTATATGTCCCCAGAACAAACCGGGCGGATGAATCGCTCCATTGACTACCGCACGGACTTCTATTCTCTGGGAATCACCTTTTATCAAATGCTCACCAGGGAGCTTCCTTTTCCCACGACGGACCCGGTGGAAATGGTTCATGCTCACATTGCTAAACAACCGATTCCCCCCCATCAAGTTAATCCCGAAATTCCTCCCGTTGTCAGTGCAATTGTGATGAAATTGCTCTCAAAAACGGCAGAAGAGCGGTATCAAAGTGCCTATGGGTTAATTTATGATTTAGAAAAATGCTGGAGGCAATGGGGAGAAACGGGTCAGATAGATGAGTTTACCCCTGGGGAACAGGATACCTCGGACAAATTTCAAATTTCCCAGAAATTGTACGGTAGAGAAGCGGAAATTGCGGCTTTAATGGCGGCATTTGAACGAGTCAGCGGAACGGCCCAAAATGGAGACTTTTCAGAACCTAAGTCATCGGGAATCGAACTGATGTTAGTGTCTGGGTTTTCGGGTATTGGTAAATCGGTGATTGTTCAAGAAATTCACAAACCCATCGCCCAACAACGGGGCTATTTTATATCGGGAAAGTTTGACCAATTCAATCGGGATATCCCTTATCAATCCCTGATTCAAGCATTCCAAAATCTGATTCGGCAAATTTTAACTGAAACCCCGGAACGATTGGCGCGGTGGCAACAGCGGATTATGGAGGCATTAGGAACAGAAGGACAGGTGATCACCGATGTGATTCCGGAATTAGAGTTACTGATTGGGGTGCAGCCTCTGGTTCCTGAACTGCCGCCAACGGAAACCCAAAACCGATTTAATTTACTGTTTCAAAAGTTTATTGCAGTTTTTGCCCAAAAAGAACATACCCTCGTGGTATTTTTGGATGATTTGCAGTGGGTTGATTTGGCTTCATTGAAACTGATCCAACGATTAGCAACGGCTTCGGAAAGTCAGGCTTTACTGATTATTGGTGCCTATCGGGATAATGAAGTGGATGCGGCTCATCCGTTAATCTCGGCAGTGGAGGAGATGGAGGAACAGGGAGCTATTATTAATCGGATTGAACTGCAACCGCTGAAGTTAGAACATATCAATCAATTGATTGCCGATACTCTGCACTGTTCGGAGACAAAAAGTCTACCTTTGGGAGAGTTAATTTCTACTAAAACTCAAGGTAATCCATTTTTTATAAACCAGTTGCTTAAATCGCTTTATGACAGTCATCTGTTAACCTTTCGGTTTCCAGAGGGGGAGAGCAAGGGTGAGTGGTCCTGGGAAATGGAGCAAATTCAAGCGGTGGGAATGACGGATAATGTAGTCGAATTAATGACTAATAATATTCAGAAACTTCCGCAGAGGGTCCAGGAAAATTTGAAGATAGCTGCTTGTATTGGGAATAGTTTTGATTTGAAAACTTTGGGGGTGGTCCGGGAACAGTCCCAGATTGCGATCGCCCGGGATTTGTGGCCTGCAGTGCGGGAAGGATTCATTTTTTCGAGCAAGAATTATAGTTTTTTACCGGAAAGTAGCGAAGAAACTGCTGCGTTTTTGCAAGATAGCGATTTTAGTATAGAGTACAAGTTTCTGCACGATCGCGTTCAACAGGCGGCCTACTCTTTAATTCCTGAATCTGAACGTTCCACGACTCACTTACGGATTGGTCAGTTAATTCTCAATCACACGGGTTCGGAAGAGTTAGAGTCTAAAATTTTTGATATTGTGACCCATTTGAATGCGGGAAGTGAGTCAATTTTTGACCCTGATTTTAAATTAGAAGTCGCTCGTTTGAATCGGATTGCTGGCAAAAAAGCGAAAGCTTCTACAGCCTACCAAGCGGCGGTCAAGCATTTGGCGATCGCCCGGTCTTTGTTCCCAGAAAGTGCTTGGAATACAGATTACTCCCTCACCTTTACCGTATATCGAGAACTGGCAGAATGTGAATATTTATCGGGAAATTTTCAAGGGGCAGACGAGCTATTTACCATTCTATTAGAGCGCGTCCTTGATAAATTTGACCGGGCGGAAATTTACAACCTAATTGTGCTGCTGACGATTACCCAAGAGCGATTTCAGGAATCGGTACAAGCGGGATTAGCGGGGATGAAGCTGATGGGGTTAGAGGTCCCGGAGACCGAGGAGGAATTGCAAAGGGCGATCGGCATTCAAATGCAGGAAGTGCAAGCCAATTTAAGCGAAGTTAATATTGCGGATCTCTTGCACCGACCCCCGATGGAAGACCCAGAAAAACAGGTTTGCATGACCCTCCTCGCTAACTTTTGGGGAGCTTCCTTTGGCGGGGGTTACATCAATTATAATGTCTGGTGTGTGTTAACAATGACCCGGCTTTCTTTAACTTTTGGTCATGCAGAAACCTCGGCTTTTGGTTATTCGGCCTACGGATTGATGCTGGCACTACAAAACCACTATAAAACCGGGTATGAATTTGGAGTAGTGGCGTTAAAACTGTTAGAAAAATCCAAAACTCCCGTCTTTGGGGGCAAGGTGATTAATTTGTTTTGTAATGCCGTCAATCCGTACCGGAAACCCTTCAGTAGCAATCTGGCGCTGTACGATCGCTCTTACTTCATTTGCCGGTCTGTGGGGGATGTGATTTATGGGGTATGGGCTTTATTCTTGAGACTGTGGACGCGGTTAGAAATGGGAGACAATCTGGCAGAAATTGTCAAAGAAGCGGACAAATCTCTGATTACGATTCGCCAGACTAATTATCAGAGTATGGTGTATGCTGGCCTGAATTTGTACCACGTGATCAAGCAGTTACAGGGGGTTGAGAATGAGTTTGATGAAGTGGAAGGGTTGCGGTTATGGCGCGAGGGAAATTTAATTAGTGGGGTTAACTGGTACTATTATTTAAAAGCACAGGTTTTATATACCTTTGAACGCTATGAGGAAGCCCTCGCCATCTGTCGGGAAGCGGACCCCCTCGTTCCCGCTAACTTTGGGTTTTTCCCCCAAACAAAACATCCTTTTTATTATGGCTTGGTGTTAGCGGCGGTTTATCCCACGGCATCGGAAACGGAGCAACAGGAGTATTGGTTTCTTCTGGAAAAACAGCAGCAGCAGCTCAAAATTTGGGCGGAAAACTGCCCAGAAAATTATCAGGATAAATTCCAGTTAGTATCGGCGGAAATGGCCCGAATTTCCGGTAAAGAACTGGAGGCAATGGAGCTTTATCGGCAGGCGATCGCCCAGGCAAAAGAATCGGGGTTTATTCAAAATGAAGCCCTCGCCAATGAACTGGCGGCGCAGTTTTATTTTGCGAAAGGGTGGGATGAAGTGGGCAAAGTTTATATCCGAGAAGCGGCCTATAATTACCAAAAATGGGGTGCAGATGCCAAGGTCCAACAGTTAGAAAATAAATATCTTCAATTTTTACGCCGAGGGGGTCTATCTGCTGCCCAGATTGATTCGTTCCAAACGGTTAACTCCTCCACGGGAAGCAGTCGCGCCAGTTCCTTGGATTTGTTTACGGTGATGAAAGCCTCGGAAGCATTTTCCAGTGAAATTGTCCTGAGTAAGATGCTGGAAAAGTTAATTCAAATTCTCCAAGAAAATGCCGGGGCCTCTAAAGCCTTTTTAATTTTACAAACCCAAAACCGCTTAACCGTTGAAGCAGCGGTGGTTTCTGGGGAAGAAAGGATAGTCATGCAATCGATTCCCGTAGAAGAATGCGAGGATATTTCCTCGGCAATTGTCAATTATGTAGCCAAAACCCAGTCTGATGTAGTGTTGAATAATGCCACAAGGGAAGGACTGTTTACCCAAGACCCCTATATTCTGAACCATCAACCGAAATCCGTACTTTGTACAACAATTCGCCATCAAGGGAAACTGACGGGGATTCTGTATTTTGAGAATAACTTAACCACCGATGCCTTTACGAGCGATCGCCTCGAAGTCCTGCAAGTCTTAGCCTCTCAAGCTGCTATTTCCCTAGAAAATGCCCTGCTGTACCGCACTTTGGAACAAAAAGTGGAGGAACGCACGGCTGAATTGGCCCAAGCAAATGAGGAAATTACTATTCTGAATGATCGCCTCAAAGCGGATAATTTGCGCATGGCAGCGGAGTTAGATGTCACCCGTCGTCTGCAACAAATGATTTTACCGAAACAGGCGGAACTTAATGCCGTTTCTGGGTTAGATATGGCGGGATTTATGGAACCAGCGGAGGAAGTTGGTGGGGATTATTATGATGTGCTGCAATATCAGGACCGGGTGAAAATTGGCATCGGGGATGTGACGGGACATGGGTTAGAAAGTGGGATGTTGATGATTATGGCTCAAACGGCAGTCCGAACCTTATTGGAAGGCAATTTTACTAATCCTCAGCACTTTTTAGATGTCCTGAATCGCACGGTTTATCAAAATGCTCAACGGATGAGTTGTGATAAAACTATGACTTTAGCGCTGTTGGATTATGCCGATGGCGTTTTGCAAATAAGCGGACAACATGAAGAAGTGCTGGTGGTGCGATCGCACGGGGAAGTGGAACGAATTGATACCCTTGATTTAGGATTTCCCATCGCAATGGTGGAAGAAATGTCCGAGTTTATCTCCACCGCCCGCATCGAGTTAAATCCAGGGGATGTGGTGGTGCTCTACACCGATGGGATTACAGAAGCTTGGAATCTGGATGAGCAAGAATATGGATTAGAACGGTTAATTGCGGTAGTCCAGCAAAATTGCCACAAATCCGCCCATGAAATTCAAGAAGCGGTGATTGCGGATGTTAAGGGATATATTGGTCAACAAAAAGTTTATGATGACATCACCATACTGGTGCTCAAGCAGAAGGCAGGGGATTGATCCTGATTAGAGTAAAGGTTTTGCCGAAGTGCTGTAGTTCTTTATTGGGGGTCAAAAACCGGGTTTCTCAACTCGATTGCTGCCAATTGCCACAAGTTTGGGTCAGAAACCCGGTTTCTGGTCTTTTGCTGGGTGTGAGAAACGTTTCTAGTCCGCAGTTGAAGAAATGAATGTTTTTGAGATTACAATCCAACGCAAAAATGCCGATCGCTGGCCGATTGTGGTCAAATATAGCCGATCGCAGCAACTTTTACCCCAGCGATCAGAAGGATTGCTGTAACTGACTCCTGATCTCCTCCAGGAACTACTGCGCTTGCAAAAACGGCCCCGAGACTATGGTCGCACATTAGGGGCCCCCCTCTTTCAAGATGAAATCCGGGATGCCTTTGTGGGGGCTTTATACGAAAGTGAAGACCCCTTGCGAGTCTTACTGTTTATCGAAGCAACGGATCTGGAAGTCCGAACCCTGCGCTGGGAAAGACTCTGCGCCCCCATAGACGATACTTGGCGACTGTTGGCGACGAATCAGCGCGTTTTGTTATCCCTATACATTCCCGCAATTACGGAACGCCGCTTTCCCCCCATCGGAAATCGCGATTTGCGGGCATTAGTGCTCGTTGCCACTCCCGACTCCTTAGATCGATTTCGGTTAGCCCCCTTTGATGTTCAGAATGCTGTGGATGGCGTGAGACAAGCGTTGGGAGGCATCCCTGGCGATGTTTTGGCCCATCTCCCGGATGCCGTGGGATTCCCGACTTTAGATGCGTTGTGTGAGCAACTCACGAAGCGAGAACAGCGCTCTAGTCTGCTGCACTTTGTTTGTCATGGCCAGGTGATCGAGGGGGGTGAAACGGTGCTGTTTTGGGCTAATGCTAAGAATTAAGTCGAACCCGTGACGGCAACTCGATTGTTACAATGGTTAGCGGACTTAAATGGACCCAAAGGATTGCCTCACTTTACCTTTCTTTGTAGCTGCGAAACCGCCAGTCCTGATGCGGAAGCGGGATTAGGCGGATTAGGACAGCGCTTGGTGCGGGAGTTGGGGATGCCTGGGGCGATCGCCATGAGTGAACCCGTCACGGTAAAAACCGCCTTGGCCCTCACCAGCAGATTTTACCCACAACTGCGACAGTCTGGACAGGTGGATTTGGTCTTATGTGAGGCCACCGCAGGACTAGCGGAACGGGATGATATCACGGTTCCGGCCCTATTTAGCCGATTGGGGGACCGACCTCTGTTTAGTGATAACCTGGATCGAGACCTTACCAGTGCAGAAATTGAGGAGGGTTTGAAGAGTTTACAGACCCTGTTACAGGAGCGATCGCCGGTCGTGATTCCTGAATTCCAGGCCCAAAAAGCTATCCTAGAGAGGAGTCTCGGGGCCGAGGCGGTGGTTTTGAACTCCCAAGCGCGTCAGGAACGATATCAAGCGTTAGGGGAGATTAACACTCTGTGCGATCGATCGCGCGGTGGAGTGGTGGTTGCGCTGAGAGGAATATCGAGAACTCGGGGGAGTGAGTCAGGCGATCGCCCAAACGGCGGACCGAGTATATCACAGTTTATCCCCAATGGAACAAACTCAGGTTCGGAATATCTTTGTGCGCTTAACCCGTTTAGATGAGTTAGATATCAAAGGTCATGGGGACAATATTCGCAGCGGGGATTTTTCCGAAAATGGAGACTATTTGCTCACCGCTTCTCAGGATAAAACTGCTAAAATTTGGGACAAAAAAGGCAAACTAATTTATACCTTAACCGGACATAGGGAAGGGGTCAATTCCGCCTATTTTTCCCCCGATGGACAAAGCGTCATCACGGCCTCACGGGATAAAACGGCCCGGGTTTGGCCGTTATTAGACCAGATTTATTCGGGTTACAAGAAATGGACCTCTACTGTTTAACCCCAGAAGATTTAGACGAATATGGAATTGATGTGGCCTTGTGCCAATCTGGGATAAAAGTAGGAGATTGAAAGCAACTCCGGTAGAAACTGGGTTGCTGGTCCTTTACCTGGGGTTCAGAAACCGGGTTTCTTAATTCAATTGCTGTAATTATCACCAATTGGGGCAAGAAACCCACTTTCTAATCCTTTACCTGGGGGTGATTTAATTATCCCATAGCTTGCCTGATTTTATCAGCTAATGCCAGTGCCTCTTCCCTTGTGGAAATCTCTCCCTCCACGGTAGCTAACTGAATTTGGTTTAAAATCTCCCCAATTTGCGGACCCCGAGGAATGCCCAATTCGCTGATTAAATCCGTCCCCGTAATCAAAACTTTGGGATGCGCTGCCAAATCTTCCGGGTTCAAATAGCGCTCAACAGCATTGCCTAGGGCCTCCAGAGAAATTCCCGATGCCAGGGCGATCGCTGCTAGGGAGGGAAACAGCGACCCCACCTGACGAAACAGAAAATAATGCGATCGCACCGTCCAGTCTGTCAACCCCGGTTGCTGTTGGATGAACTGCCAACTTTTTATCACCTGAATCGCTGCTTTAATTTCCACCCGACTCAACTTTAATCGCATTAATTGCGCTTCAGCTAGACCCGAGTCGAAGGGTAACAAACAGATTAATTTGGCAACTCCTAAATATCCAGAAATCCTTAAACTTGCTCGCAAATCCAACAAAAATTCTTCCCCCAACTGCGGCCATTTTTCCCCGAGTTGGATCGCTGCTTCATCAATCCGAGTTAAAATCGTTAGGGAATCTTTCGTGGCATCGGGCAACCAATAGCGCAACAACCCATCCTCCCATGCCGCCACCAGAGGAGCACTTCCCCCTATGCGGTTCAGGAGATACCATAACTCGGTATTCACCCGTTCTGCTGCCACCTGCCGCAACAAAGGCGCTAATTGCCGAATTGCCGCTTGGGTTTGAGGTTCGAGGGTAAACCCCAATTGCGCCGCCTGCCGATAACCGCGTAACAAGCGCAGGGGGTCCGACGCGAGATTCGTGGGGGAAATCATCCGAATCCTGCGGTTTTGTAAGTCTTCCTGTCCTTTCAGAGGGTCTATAATTTGCCCCGTTTTGGGGTGGTAGGCGATCGCATTAATCGTAAAATCCCGGCGTTGCAAATCTGCCTCTAGAGTCATCCCCTCCTGCTTGGCAAAATCCACCGTGGCATGGGGAAACACCACCCGGGCGATTTTGCGTTCATCATCGAGGACCACAAACCCTGCTTTGTAGCGATCGGCAATCTGCTTGGCAATTTTAATCGCATAACCCGGTAAGACAAAATCTAAATCCAAATAGGGGGACTGCCGTTCCAGCAAGGCATCCCGGACCGAACCGCCGACGAGATAGGCATCATTAGGCAGCATTTCCACGCTAAACGGCCAAGTTTCGGGACCCAGAGCACGAATAGATTCGCCTTGTTTCATAAAAAATCAACCTACCGGGTGGGCAATATCTCTGTGGATTACGTTAGAGTAACAAAAAAGCCGTATGGAGTGTTTACGATGTGTATTTGCGTAAACTGCCACTATGTCGATCGCTGCTTAACCTATAACGCAGTGGAATATCAGCATCAACAGCCCCACTTAACTGAAACCCCTGATTTTGAACCCCTAGAACCTACCATTAATGTGAATATCCGCAATACCCCGGATGCCATTGAAATGGAATGGGATGTCGTCGGGTGTGAAAGTTTTAAAGAAGAAATGGGCAAATGGGCGCGATTACGTCCAGGGGAATTAGTTCCCACTTAGGATAGAAATCCATCACCCGTTTAATCGATTTAAACTGGTCCAGTTCCGTTTATTTCCTCCAAACTTCGACCCATTTAAATCGATTGAAACCCCACCATTCACGGGGCATCCTAGGGACAGGGCCAATGCTCTGTCCTTCCTCATTTTCAGGCAACCCCACATCCGATTCACAAAGGAACCCTATCCGGGAGAGCAGACTCTGCGACTGTTGTTAAAAATCGTCCCCTGTCGGCCCGGTTGGCGATATATAGCGGGTTTTGAACTCATGAGGTACAGATATTTCTATAGCAATCCTAAATAATGTGGAACCCAACTAGAGAGCAAGACTAGCGATATTCTTTTCCACCCTTCCTCCTGAGCAAGTTCATTCTTCTTCAATTGACAAGCTAAGCTCAATCGGCAGAACCACCGAAACCGTCGTTTCTTGATTAGGGATGCTCTCAATGGTTAATTTTCCCCCATATAATTCGGCGAGTCGTTTAGCGATGGCCATTCCCAATCCCGTTCCTTGCTGTTCATAAAGTTGGCGATCAAACTGAATATAGGCCCCGTGATTGGCAATTTGCTCCCGAGTCATACCTCGACCTAAGTCGGTTACGGATAGGGTATAGGATGCAGTCCCGCTTACCTCTCCTTTAACTGCGATCGGCGTCCCCGGTTCAGAATACTTGCAGGCATTATCCACCAGTTCTTCAACAATTTTATAAAGGTGGGTTTCGGAAATTTTTAAGAAGGCGTTTTCGATATCCATCTGAAGATCAGCTTCTCGACCGGTCTGTTTGGCTTTTTCTCCAGCACTCTGTGAAATCATACTTAGTGCCCCACTCATCGCCTGGTCGCGTAGATAATCCAGGCGCTGAGGTTGGTGAATGGCAATTTCTAGTTCAGCATAGAGTAAATAATTTTGAACCAGCCGATACAATCGCTTGGCGGAAATTTGTATTCCTTCTAACATTTCCTGGATCTCGGCTTTATCGTAGCTCTCTATATCCTGTAATAACAGTTCGGAATAGCCGAGAATGCCATTCATGGGAGTCCGCAATTCGTGAGGTAGGGCTAGGGCAATACTGTTGGTTAACGCTTGTAGTTTTTGTTCAGTATTTTTTTGAGTGATACTTTGTTTTTGCAGACGAGTGGAAATGGCGGCTAGAATTTCCTCTCGGCTGAAGGGTTTGGTTAAATAATCGTCCGCACCGAGTTCCATGCCTTGTCGGGTATCCCCTTTTGCCGCTTTTGCGGTGAGAAAGATAAATGGAATTATGGCCGTTGCTGGGTCCTGGCGCAATTCGGTGAGGACGCCGTATCCATCGATCTCAGGCATCATGACATCGCATAAAATCAAATCGGGCAATTTTTCTTTTGCCAATTCAATTCCTTCGCGACCATTTTCAGCGGCGATCGCATCAAAATCTTCCGCCTCCAATAAATCGAGGAGATTTTCGCGAACCCCTGTTTCGTCTTCAATCACTAAAATTTTTTTCATTGGCTCTAGAAAAGTTTGGTTTAATAGTATCTCAACTCAGCAGACTTGACAACTCCTCTAGGATCTCAGTACAGTCCAGGAAAAACCAGTGGGTTGCTCAAAAATACTCTCCTGCCTTGGCAACAAATCCGATGCAGAAACCTCGTCTTTTCTCCGGTTGATCAAATGCTGTACCGGAATCTTAAGAGGTCGCTTCAGGATTAGATCTAAAAGGGTAGTACGGTGGAGGGAAGAGTCGGGGGTTTCTTAACAGGATTTCGGCTAATCCATAACCAATGGAGTTGTTACCCCGTAACCGTCCTCTTTCTTGAATACAGTATCCACGATTTAGGGGCAAAAGAACAGGAGTTATGGCCGCCCCAGGAGAATCAGTGGGAGTATCTGGCTTGCTTTGTTTAGGGCAAACTGGATTCAATCACCGGAAGGCTGGAAGCAACAGGGGAATGCAGGGGTAAGGTGACGGTGAAAGTGGTGCCCACCCCTACCGTACTGCTGACCGTAATGGTTCCATTATGGCGATCGACGCACTTTTTCGCGATCGCTAATCCCAACCCGGTTCCGGGAAGACTGCCGACATTGCTGGCCCGTTGAAAGGATTCAAATAGATGGATTAAATCAGATTCGGGAATCCCAATTCCTGAATCTTCCACTGACAGGATTAGCCGTTCCCCTTCCCCGCTCACGGTAAAATTAACTGTTCCACCAGCCGGGGAATATTTTAAAGCATTTGATAGGAGATTTGTCAAGATATGAACCAGCAATTTTGGGTCCAGAGTTGCCTGGTCAATCTCTCCGCAGACCCGCAAATTGATTCGAGGTTTATCGGGGTTTAAATTCAGTTCTTCCACCAGTTGTTTAGCGAACTGGACTACATCTAACTCAATCGGCTTAAACTCTAGTTTGCCCGCGTCAGCTTTGCCAATCATCAATACTTCATCTAAGAGTTTTGTCATCGTCTTAATCGAGGATTGAATCCGCTTGAGATGGCTGAGTTTTTTCTCTTCGGACCATTTATGACTGTAATGTTCCAGTAATTCCGATGAGGATTGAATCGTTGTCATGGGAGTTCGGAATTCGTGGGAAGTCATGGCAATATAGCGAGAATTCAATTCTACCAAATTTTCCGCTTCTCGTTGGAGTTGGGCGGCGAGATCTCGCTCTTGACGGATTTTACCTTCAGCCTGATAGCGCTTGAGGGCCATTTGAATAGTGGTATGGAGTTCCCGGTCGTCAAAGGGTTTGAGTAAGTAGCCAAAGGGTTCGCTAATTCCGGCCCGGGCTAAGGTGGCATCATCAGAATAAGCCGTGAGGAAAATAATCGGAAGTGGATGGCGATCGCGAATCAAATTAGCCGTTTCGATACCATCTATTTCCCCTTTTAAGACAATATCCATCAGGATAATATCCGGCTGGAATTTCTCGACCTGGGCTAGGGCTTCTTGGCCCGTAGAAGCGATGGGAGGAACGTGATACCCTAAGTCTTCTAAACTACTTTTAATGTCGATAGCCGTAATAATTTCATCTTCAACAACTAAAACTGTAATCATCTTTTCCACTTGTTTATTTTCTAGGTTGGTAAGTTAATTCCTGAAATCGAATCGTGAAGCAGGTTCCTCCACTGCGAGCGAGGCTGATTTCTCCATCGAGTTGCCGGGTGAGGTTACAGACTAATTTCAACCCTAAAGATTCAGTATTGCGGAAATCCAAGTCCGGAGGAAGTCCGACCCCATTATCAGAAATTTTCAGTTCGTAGGTGTCCGGTCCGTCTTTATGAAAGTCAATGCTAATTGTCCCCGGTAAACCATCAATAAAGGCATATTTTAAGGCATTGGTGATTAATTCATTAATGGTTAATCCACAAGGAATTGCTGTATCGATTCCCAATTGAACCGGCTCTACATTAATGACAATTTTGGGCCGGGAATGAGCCGTTATATTATAGGCTCGCAATAAATTCGTGGTTAACTGGTTGATGTATTCCGAAAAATTAATGCTGCCTAAGTTATGGGAGCGATATAACAGTTCGTGAATCAAAGCCATTGACCGGATCCGGTTTTGGCTATCCCGGAACATTTGCAGAGCTTGGGGGTCTTTCGTGTAGCTGGATTGCAGTTTCAATAAACTGTGGATGATTTGCAGGTTATTTTTGACCCGATGGTGAATTTCTTTAAGCAATACCTCTTTTTCATGAAGGGAGGCTTTAATTTGTTCCTCGGATTGTTTACGAGTGGTAATATCCCGCGCCACGCAAATTAATCCCCCCCCAGCAATAGAGGTGAGGGAGATTTCTTCAGAAAAGGTCGTGCCATCTCGTCTTTTGGCCAAGGTTTCCCCGCTCCATTGTCCCGATGCCCCCAGCACTGGAAAAACTTCCTGTTCTATTTGCTGAATCTCTGGGGTATGGTATAACTCTTTCCAGCTTTTATTCAGCAACTCTTTGGGGTCGTCATATCCAAAGATTTTGGCATGAGCGGAATTCAAATAAATGTATTCGCTATTTTCATTGAGAATCCCGATGCCATCGGTAGCGGCTTCTACGGCAGCCAACTGACGGGCGAGGGCGGCTTGGGTAATTTGACGTTCTTTTGCTAGGGCGATCGCCGCTGCTGCGGAACTTAATAAGCTGACTTCTAAGGGGTCCCAAGGTTGGGCTTCGAGGCAATTATCAAAGCCGATAAAGCCAAAAAAGTCCCCATTTACCATCAGGGGTAACAACAGAATTGCTTGAATCCCTTGGGGTTCTAAAACTAAGCGTTCGGAGTCCGAAAAATTAGAGACAATTCCTTCAATGATTTCTCCCTTCCCCAGGGTATTGGGCAGCCTCGTGAAAAATTCTTCGTAGGGGCAATTTTGCAAGTCGGGATTGTTCTGTTGGGACTCCATCCCTTCGGCGCACCATTCCGCTTTTTGACTGGTGACTAAAGAACCTTGGGAATCGCGGGAATTTTCAAAAATATAGAGGCGACTGGCACCGGAGACGGGTCCGAGAATACTCAGAACGAGTTCGTAAAGGTCCGTATCTACGGAGGAATTTAATAATTGATGTTGAATTTCGACTAAGGCAGTCAGATAGCGATCGCGTTTTTCTTTTTCAACTTCTGCTTTTTTGCGATCGGTAATATCTTCCACAGCGGCAATAAAATAGTCGGGTTCTCCTGAAGGTTGACGCACGAGGGATACCGTCAGAGATGCCCAAATGATTGACCCATCCTGCCGATAATACCGTTTCTCAAAGGAACACTCGCGAGCCTCTCCCCTTAGCAGCGGATTCATACACCGAATATTCTCCTCCACATCATCGGGATGAGTAATATCTCTCCAACTTTTAAGCAGCAATTCTTCCTGAGAATAGCCGAAAATTTCACAGTATTTTTGGTTAACTCGCAGAAACTGACCCTTGAGATTACTATGAACCAGTCCGATAGTGGCCCCATTAAAGGTGGAACGGAATAACTGCTCACTCTCGCGCAAGGCGGCGATCGATCGCTTCCGTTCGGTGATATCCTGACCAATGCCAATCCCACTGCCATCGGAGAGTCGGATATTCGCCCAAGCGGCATCTAACTCTCTCCCCTGGCGGGTGCGGGCTTTAACCTCAATCCACTCGCCTGTTCCTGCCTCTATGGCATCTCGGATCTTTTGGCGTTCTTGCGGGTCGGGATAGCACTCCACAAAGGTATCTTGTGCTTGCGCTTCTGCCAAGGACCAACCCAGGGTTTTTTCTAGGGCTGTATTGAGAAGCTGGATTTGACCTTGACCATCAAAAAATACCAGCATCAGGGGAAGATTGTCAAAAATAGTTTGTAAAACTTCCGCTTGTCTTTGGAGCTTTAATTCATCAATTTTGCGCCGAGTGATATCTCGAAATACGCCGTGAATTCGGGAGTGATTTCCCTCGTTTTTCAACGATAGTCTTCCTTCTAAAAAGACAGCTCGCCCGTTGCTTTTGAGGGCTTTAAGTTCAAAGGTGACGGTTTGAGTGCAGCCTCCGGTGAGGGTGCTTAAGAGTTGATGATAGCGCGGGTTGCAGTGGGGATGAATGATGTCAGATACAAAGAGGTGCTGCACTTCTTCTGGGCTGTAGCCCAGGGTTTCGCGCCAAGCGCGATTAACGTAGAGAATTTTTCCTTGAGCGTCAACGGTTTGAATCAAATCGTTTGCACTCTCGAAAAATTTACTGAGTTGATCGGTGCTTTCTTTCAGTTCACTCTCGGCGAATTTGCGATCGCTAATATCAACACAAGACCCGACAATTTCTATCGCTTGACCTTGGGCATTGCGGACAACGCGAAAATCGTCCTGGACCCAGAGATAGCGGCCATCGGCATGGTGTAATCGATATTCCAGACTGAGGTTTTGGCGATCGCAGATCTCCGAGAATCCGGTTTCGACCATCTCCACATCTTCAGGATGAATGCAATCCCACCAAAATTGTGCATTGTTCAGGAATTGTTTAGGTTCATATCCTAAGATTTGGAGGACGTTATAACTGATAAAGGTGGTGGGGTAAGGGTCTTGCACTTGACAGCTATAAATAATCGTGGGGCTGACCCAGAGTAAATATTGCAGCCGTTCTTTGACCAGGATCAGTTCTTGTTGTGCCTGCTGTCGTTGCTGAATTTCTTCCTGTAATTGTTGAACGGTTTGTTCTAATTGCTCAGTTCGCTTAGAAACTCGGATTTCGAGTTCGGCATTCAAGGTTTTTAGGGCTTGTTCGGCTTGTTTGCGCTCGCTGATATCTGTAGCCGTCCCGATGTAGCCCGTCACGTTTTGATCGGGGCCAATTTCCGCAAGGGTTTGACCAAAAACCCAAGTTACTTCCCCATTGGGACGGCAGAAGCGATATTCGCAGGCAAAGGGGGTTTGGAGTTGGGTTGATTTGGCCCATTCCGCGATGACCCGATCGCGGTCCTGGGGATGCAAAGATTGGAGCCAACCGTCACCAAGGGCAGCTTGTCGAGATAACCCCAGCATTTCACAAGCGCGATCGTTGATGTAAATACATTTTCCTACGGGATCCGTACGCCAAATGCCCACGGGAGAGGCTTCCGCTAGGGTGGCATATAATTGTTCGCTGGAACGCAGGGCAGCTTCTGCCCGGTGACGTTCAGCCAGTTCGATTTGAGTATCGCGGTAAAGTTGGGCTTGGTGGATGGCGATCGCAATATGCACCGAAATTTTATCCAGTAAATCAATTTCTGATGCCTGCCAGGGTCGCGGTTCATTGCAGTGATGGGCAATCAGCAAGCCCCAGAGATGGGGGTGAGCGGGGTCTCCCTGAATGGCGATCGGGACCCCGAGACTGGCGCGTACCTGAAAATGCTCCAATAGCTGCTGATGGCAGAAGCTTAATCCGGCTTCACGGATATCCGCAGTCGCCTGGTTGCGCCCGTTCAGATAATCGGTGCCATGCATTTGCTGAAAGCAGATATCCCGAACCTGGATGCCCAAAATCGCCGAATACCCTACCTCCACTGATTCGGCTACCACTTTTCCCTCCTTCGTCGGCGCAAACTGGTACACCAGAACCCGATGGCACTGGAGGAACTGACGCACCTCTTCTACAGTGGTGGCAAGAATCTCGTCGAGATTGAGGGATTTGCGAATTTGCAGGGAGACTTTAGCCAGGAGGCGATCTCGTTGGCTGCTGGCTTCCAGGGAGGCGATGAGTTGCTCTTGTTCAGCGGTGCGCGATCGCACTTGTTTTTCCAGCTCGATGGTCCGATTTTGCAGCATTTCTATCTTTTCGGCTTCCAATGCGCTAATCGTATCCTGCATGACTTCAATCACCTTGTACATTTCCAAGGGATTGATCGAGTTGAGCAGGGTTGTTTGGGTAATAATTCCCCGCAGTTCTCCTCGGATGCCGGTGACTGCTAATCGCCCCACCTGCTGCTGCTGCATCTTCTGGAGGGCCATCCCCAAGGACTCCTCGGGACCAATGGCAAATACTGGCGATCTCATCATTTGCTCGACGGGGGTGTTCCCCAGGTCCAGTTCCAGTCCCTGGATTTGGATAATATCTCCCTCAGTAATAATGCCCAGGGGCTTGATATCTTCTCGGTTGTGGGCCCCCATCTGAGTGATTTTTCCCTCTGCGCTCTGGCAAATCATCACGCAACTGACTTGGTTACTGGTCATCAGTTTGGCAATATCCCGTAATGAAGTCGTAGGTGGGGCGCTGACAATCTGGGGAGTCATCACTTCGGCAACCTGTCGCAATTGCAACAAATTTGCAGGTTGCAGGATTTCCCGAAGGGTTTCCGTGCTGATCAAACCTATGAAGCGATCGCCCTCATCCAGAATGGGTAAATGCGAAATATGATATTGCCGCAATAGCGGCAGTACGGAAAAAATATCCTGCAATTGGGATCGACGCACCCACACGGGTGAGGGATTGATCAGTTCTCCCACGGTGATGCCTTCGAGAGATTTGCCCGAGGCAATCAATTTCACCACATCCCGCTCAACAAAGATGCCTAAAAATTGGTCGTTCTCTTGGACAACGGCACAACTGGAGAGGGTTTGGGAATTGAGGGGGCTTGACGCACTCTCGCCGAGGCGGCAAGCAGTCGATTTGACCCGATTCATCTGTTTTAGGACCTCCTTCACCGGGGTTTGGGGCCCAACGGAGATCGGAGCATGGGCGATCGCCGCTTCTAAATTGAGGGTATGGATGGCAGGTTCGCTGATCGGCATGGCTGAAGGAGGAGATGCCCGACATCTCACTACGGGGATCAAGAATTAAATGGGACAGATTACTCTTAAGCTTCTAATAAACGCGGTTCATTTTATATCCGCTAATAGCTTAATTTCGCCTTTTTTACTACTGTAAAAATACGGAAATTTTGCTAGGTGCAGCAAACTGGAGTTGAACTCCGAGTTTTCTGTTACTCAACTCTAACCCATAATGTTTTTTTAAACTGTAGTCGCATGAGGATTTGTTGAGCGCCTTTATTGTAGAACATCTCTGGCCGGGGGGTGAGATAGATGCAGTCTGGACACTCAAACCCCAAGAAAACCCTCGCTAAACTAAGCGATATTGAGAGGGTTATTTAATGTCAGACAAACCGCGAAGAGACTTCCGAGATCTCGCTTAGAATCAGCTAAGATAAAGGACATCAAAAAGGCTAAACTATTAGAAAGAAGCGGAGAAATGCGCGATCGCACCGAAGTTGCTCCCCCACAGCACAATTCCAGGAGACTTAAGGCGATGGCGCGGACCACCCAAACCGCATGGATCCCCAGGAGCGATCGGCGACTGCACTCAGAAGCCTTACCATAGAAGAAAGACATTCCATGATAGTCAGTTCTCTAGGGTATAGTCCCGATGGCATCACCTTAGCGAGTGGATCTCACGATGGCACGATTAAGCTGTGGCAAAATTCTTCGGGTTAGGACCCTGTACCCTAAAGAATGGTAGGGCTGTTTCATTCTCCGGGCCAGATAAAACTTATGGTTCTGGGAAAATTTTAGAATGAAATAGCCCTACTCTCTATATGGGGTTCATCAAGCTTGATGTGACACATCGTCCATAGACATATCGTCTACAGGCCTTGACAATCGGTAAATGAATCAATCGAGAAGAGCAATCCTGCTTGCCTTGGGTAATCTTGTCAAGAAGCGTCGGACAGAGTTGGGAATTTCCCAGGAGGAACTGGGTTTTCGTGCCAACCTGGATCGAACTTACATTTCGGGAATTGAAAGGGGGATGAGAAATCCTTCTCTAACTGCTCTTGTCAGTCTAGCCCGGGGTCTAAGTTTAACGGTTTCCACTCTTCTAAATGGATTAGAAGTTGAAGTGGACGAGATAGAATGAACCCGGATGACTTACCCTTTGACATTATCACTCAATTCAGAAAAAACTCGACCCAACGAAAAGTATTTGACCTTCTGGCCGACCAAAAATGGCATTGCCGTAGATGTGAAGGAAGCAAAATTGGTTCGGGACAATATGCGGGAGGGGGTGGAATTCAAGGATTACAACGTGGGACTAAAAGTCGTCCTGGTTTAATCATTGAAACTACAAGTAGATATTGCGAAAATTGTAAATCTAATCAACTACAAGACCGCTGGACAGGAAATCTTCAACCGGCAAATTCTTCAACAAATATTTCCCTTAAACTAGCAAAAAAAATATTGGAATTCTATGCTTACAGGGATGTAATAGAACAAAGAACCCGTTCCGTTCACGAACTGATAATTGATCATCGCTTTCCAATGGAACGGTGGGGAGATACTGAACCACCTCATGATGCGGACATGACCCCAGCAGAAATTAAGCAAAAATTTCAGTTACTCAAAAAAGATAGTGCTGGAAACCATAACCTTTTAAAATCCCGCAGTTGTGAACGTTGTATCAAAACGAATAAACGAGGGACACCGTTAGGCATAAAATTCTATTATGAAGGAGATGAAAACTGGCCCGCCGATGTCCCCGTTAGAGGGAAGGATGCTGAAACAGGTTGCGTGGGATGTGGCTGGTATGATTTTGAAACTTGGCGCGATCGCCTCAATCAACAAATAGCTCAGACTGATTAACCTGTAGCAAAATGTTAGTTTAAGCCTGAATTTTTTATGTGGTTGAGAGCGGGAATCAGTGCGTAGCCAATACACTCAGCTAAACGAGGTGGAACAGCATTCCCGATTTGCCACATTGCTTTCTTCATAGACCCCTCAAAAATAAATGTATCGGGAAAGCTTTGCAATCTTGCCATTTCTCGGGCTGAAATGACACGATTGAGGTAGGGATGGATGTGAGTGCCCCCATGATTTTCTTTAACAGTCATGCTTGGTTTACCGGGATATTGCCGCTTAAAAGCATCAACATAACTTTCATATAATGACCCACCCGGAGCAACTTTTGCAATTCGTTCCATATATTCAGAGGAATGGCGAGTCCACTCATGGTTAATTTCAGGAATTCGGGTATATTCGGGCAGATCAGAAATTGCGGATTCGATGGGTTTGTACTGTTCAGAGGTTAATTGAGGCTTGGGATAAGGGTTGTCCATTCCAAATCGGTTGGCAATGAAAATAGCACGGGGGCGAATTTGTGGAACTCCATAATCAGCCGATTCAAGAATGGCAATCGATACATGGGAATAACCGATCGCCTCCAGTGCTTCACAAATTGCTTGTTTGATAGCTCCTTTCTGGAGCGTCAAAATTCCCGGTACATTTTCTATGACAACATACCAGGGGCGTACGTGGGAAACCACTCTTACAAATTCCTGAAACAAACGATTCCGAGGATCATCGGGGTTGCGTTTTCCCGCTACGGAAAACCCTTGACAAGGCGGCCCTCCCACGATTAAATGTACGGGGGAAGAATTAATTTGATTGAGAACTAAATCAGTAGAAAATTTCTCTATTTCTCCACAAAAATGATTGCAATTTGGAAAATTTCTTTGGTAAGTTGCAGAAGCAATCGGATTTACTTCTACACTCGCGATCGGGTTAAAGCCAGCTTGGAATAAACCTTGAGTCATTCCTCCCGCACCACAAAACAGATCCATAAATAGATAGGGATTATCAGATTTGAGACCCGCTTCTACTTCTACAAAAATTTTGTGAGGATCCGTTTCACTCAATACCAGTTCCCGCTGAATCCGCTCGTATCGTCGTAACTTAGGTTGTTTCTCTATTCTTTTAGAATCTATTGTTTCTAATTCGGGCCACAGAGAAAGTTGTTCTCCTTCCATAATGTAGGGCTTATTTTGATAACAATTGAATTTTCACATTTACCTTTAATAATGTCAAGCTCCTTGGAGGAGGTAAATAGAGTTGGTAGTTGTTGATTGCCACCTAATTGATGAGCTTCCCTGTGTTGATTAGGTAGAGAAAGCCTGTAAAAAAAACCTTTACTACTCACGTCACTCAATCGACAATCAATTTCCTCGCCCTGAGACCATAACAGCACCGCAACAACCCCCGCTCATCGGATTGCCATCCGAAGCCTTACCATAGAGAAAAGAAATCGAACGGTCAGGACTACATTGGAGTAAATTTCCTTGGTGAGTCTGTGCTTCGATGTAATTTAGACCCAATCCGGTACTCTTCGGCGAAAAACCGCACCCTCAAGGGTGGGGCTACACGAACAAAGCCCGCCTGCGCGGGCTAAAGAATAAAATAGGTCTTTCACCACCGGATTTGGGATGAGACTATTGTCAGACTGTTGATTGCTTGTTCACCTGTTGTGAAAACCATGACTAAACCCCACTGGCTCGAAATTACTGAATCTGTGGCCCTTGCCGGTTCTGTGCTGGGCACGATCGCCGTTGCTGGAACTCAACAAGTCCTCTATGCAGCGGTCCCGTTAACGGTGGCGGTGAGTTTGAATGTGGCGAATCGACAACGACTGTACCAACTCAACCAACGACGCAGCGAGGAGGCGATCGCCCAAGTTTATGACTCCCTGCAACCTCTAAACCAACGGTTCGATCGCCTGGAATCCAGCAAGCAACAGGCAAACTCCCAAACGGAAGAACGGATCACCCAGTTACAAGAATCTTTACGGGATGAACTGTTCGAGGCGATCGCCCAAGTTGAGGAGAGTTTCCCCCCTATCCCGGAAGTCCCCACCCTGGACCCGCTAATTGCCCGGATAAACGCCCTAGAATCCCAACTGGAACAACAGCGCGATCGCATCGAAGCGCAGAAATTGGAATTAAAAGACTCATTGCGCCAGGAAAATGAAACGGCGATCGCCCGCATCCATCAAGCATTGGAATCCCTTCCCCCCTTCCCTAATCTCAAACCTTTAGCCGATCGCCTCGAACAACTGGAAACCGCAACGGAACAAGTCAACCAAGAAACTGAACGCCAAATCGAAGCGTTCACAAAATCCCTGTGGGAACAAACAGAAAAGGCAGTCGGGCAAATTTATCAATCCCTCGCCACTTTACCCACTGCTGAAACCCTGACAACTCTTAGCGATCGCCTGAGTCAACTGGAACTTACTACTAATGCGATCGCCCTGGCTTCATCCCCAGAAACAGACGCCTCTAGCACTTCTGCTGCTGCACTCCAAGATGCCATCCAATCCCTCTCGAATTCCCCGAAATTTGAGGCAATTTACGATCGCCTGCAACAATTAGAAGCACTCAACGAACCCCCAACAACGTCTGAACTTCAGGAAATTCAAGCAACGTTAACCCAACAAAACCAAGAGGCGATCGCCCGGGTGAATACGGTAATTGAGGCAGTCACCCAGCGTTTGGAACGCCTAGAAACCGCATCCCGCGCCATACCCTCTCCCCTCCCGGAACTCCACCACCTACCTCCTCCTGACGAGAGCAACGCCAATCCACCCACTGCCAATCCTCCAACCCCAGAAAACCCCAGCCAACCGCCTCGGGTCCCCTCGGAATATCGCAAAGAAGCCTTTTCCGTGAAACCCTTAACCCCACCGCCTGCTAATTCCGAGGATGACTTGGACGAGTGGGACGAAGAAATCATCGCGCCATCGGAGGAAAACCCAGAGTCTACGCCAACGACACCGAACAAACCCTTAATCCCGAAATTGTCTATCAAACCCTTTACTAAACCCGAATCCCTCACCAAAGCAATGGGGGGAATCGAATCCTCCATCGGCGAAGTGTTGGGGGATTTGCAAGGATTTGTCGGCAAATGGCGCGGGGAAAAATCTTCCCCAGATGCCTCTGAAACTGTTCCCGATGCTGAAGGATTTCCTAATCAAAATTGGCGCTGCATTCGCACGATCGCCGGACATCGAGATATTGTCAATTGTGTGGCAATTCATCCTGAAGGCAACAGCATTGCTGCTGGGGATGGGGATAATACGGTGAAACTCTGGGGGATTGCTGAAGGCAGCGAAATCCGCAGCTTTAATGGGGAAGATTGGTTTGCCTCGGTGAATGCGATCGCATGGAGTCCCGATGGTGGGGCGATCGCCTGTGGCGTTGGGGAAGCGGTGGAGGTGTGGGATGTAGCCCAGGGTCGCGCACTTCATCGATTTACCCGCAATTCCGAGGCAGTTTATGCGGTTATTTTTCTTAATAACGGTCAACAAATCATCGCCAGTGATACCCGAGGGTCAGTGGCTTTTTGGCATCGGGAAACTGGGGAAGAACTGCGCCGATTTAATGCTCATCCGGGCATGATTCGCGCTTTAGCGATTAGTCCGGACGATCGCATTCTTGCCACTGCCTCAGATGAGGGGATGATTAAACTCTGGCAGTTACAAACGGGACAGGAAATTTGCGTTTTTAAGACTCATAACGATGCCGTGAATGCGATCGCCTTCAGTCGTGATGGACAATTCCTCGCCAGTGGCAGTACCGACATGACCCTAAAACTGTGGCAGGTGAACTCTGGGGAAGAACTTCGCACCTTTACGGGACATACCGGGGCGATCGCTGCTGTTGCCTTCTCCCCCCACAGCGAAACCCTGATTAGTGGCAGTACCGATAAAACCGTTAAACTGTGGCATCGCGAGACTGGCGAACTGATCCGAACTCTCAAGGGTCATAGCAACAGCGTCACCGGCATTGCCATCACTCCCGACGGCAAAACCCTGGTGAGTGGCAGCAGCGATAAAACTGTGATGATTTGGCAGCGCGAGTAATCCCAAATCCAGGTATGAAAAGTTATTTCTATAGAGTAGCCCGCGCAGGCGGGCTTTGTTAGTATAGCCTCCGGGCTTTCCTTACGGAACGCTACGCGAACAGCCTGCGGGTATTTAACTCCATAGCATTCTACAGCCAACCGATTACTATAAAGTTATCCCCCTGCTGGCTTGACCCTATGAGCTATTGTTTAAATCCCGACTGTCAAAAGCCTCAAAACCCAGCAACCTATAACTTTTGCCATAATTGTGGTGCAAAGCTGCTACTGGGCGATCGCTATCGTGCGCTTAAATCCATTGGACAGGGTGGGTTTGGGCGAACTTTCCTGGCAGTCGATGAGTATAAACCCTCCAAACCCCGCTGCGTCATCAAGCAGTTTTTTCCCCAATTCCAAACCCCGCAAAATGCTCAAAAAGCAGCGCAACTGTTTCAAAAAGAAGCCGTCCGTTTAGATGATTTAGGAACTCATCCCCAAATCCCTGCCTTACTGGCTCATTTTGAGTCGGATAATTATCAATATTTAGTCCAAGAATTTATCGACGGACAAACCTTAGCCCAAGAGTTGGAAACTGAGGGCGCACTCTCGGAATTTAAAGTTCGTCAAGTGCTATTTGATTTATTGCCAGTTTTACAATTTGTTCATGATAAAAAAGTCATTCACCGAGATATTAAACCGGAAAATATTATTCGCCGCACTACCCTAACTGAACTTTTAGAAGCGGACCCTGAAGCACGAGAAGAACCCAATCATTTTCAATCTGGGCAACTGGTGTTAGTGGATTTTGGGGCTGCTAAATTTGCCACCGCTACCGCCTTGGGGCGGACTGGAACAGTAATTGGCACTGCTGGATATGTCGCCCCAGAGCAATTTTTAGGTCAAGCGGTTCCGGCTAGTGATTTGTATTGTTTGGGGGTGACTTGTGTGCAATTATTAACGGCAACTGAACCCTTTAGTCTATTTGATGTCAAGGAAGGAGTTTGGCATTGGCGGGATTATCTATTATCTCCCGTTAACCTGGAATTTGCCAAAGTTTTAGACCGATTATTAGAAGCAAATCTCAATCGGCGCTATCATTCAGCGACAGAAGTTCTCACGGATTTAGAGTGGTTACCCCCGGTGACTAATCGAACGACTCCGAAACCCAACCCGTCGCCCGGAGTTAGGGGAAATTCACCACCCCAACCCCCCAATAATCCCTCCATTGTCTCGCGATTAATCGGGGCGACACCGCAAATGATTAAAGGGACAATTTTGGAGAATTTTGGCAAATTTGAAGCGGCGATCGCTTCTTATGACCAGGCGATCGCCCTCAAACCAAATAATGCCGATGCTTGGTATAAAAAAGCTCGTCTCTATGCCGAAATGGGCAACCATGACGAGGCATTATCCGGCTATGAAAAAACCCTGGAACTCAAGCCAGACCGCTGGGATGCATGGCGAGATAAAGGCATTATGCTCTATAAATTGCGCCGCTATCCCGATGCTATTTCCAGCTATTTAAAAGCATTACAATTTCAACCAAATCAGCCTTTAATCTGGCTATTAATGAGCATGGCAATTAGGCAATCAGGCAATTATAAAGAGGCCCAAACCACTTTAGATCAAGCTAGACAGATCTTGCCGGAACGGGATGCTGACCGAGCTTCCTTGTTATGGCAAGCGTGGGAAATTTTAATTAAAAATTGATAAAAATTGATTCAAATTTGAATCAGCAAATAGTATGCCAATGAATTTTGAGGGACCGAAATATTATGATGCAGTGATGGGCGGCCACCATTCACCGCCACCGGGATCCGCAGTATTGGGGGGACTGACGGGGATTCAAAACCGCTTGGCGGTGGTGGATATTCCCGTGAAAGTTTCGGCGTTGAAAGAGGCGTTAAATTATGGTCAAGCAGGTTTAGAATTAGTCATTGAAGCGTTAAAAGATGACTGTCACACCGTGCGGCGATCGGCATTTTTGTTGCTGAAACATCGGACCGAACCGACGGCGATCGCTGCTTTAAAAAAGTTTAATGCCTATCGCTTTTTTGAATGCATTCATACCATTCAAGCGCATCGCAGTTGGGTTTTGTCCATCGCTTTTAGTCCCACAGGACGGCAAATTGCCAGCGCCAGTAAGGATAAAACGATTAAATTGTGGGTGAGGGATACCGGACGCAAATTGTACACCCTCAAGGGTCACAGTCATTGGGTTTCCGCAGTGGCATACAGTCCGCGATCGCCGATTCTGGTCAGTGGCAGTTGGGACTACACCATCAAACTTTGGCAACGTCTTGGGGAACGCGAACTCTATAGTTTCCCCGGAGACAGCGAAATTTATGCGATCGCCATCAGTCCCGACGGCGAATTTATTGCCGGTGGCAGTGGGGATAAAACCATCAAACTCATTGATATCGCCAAAAAACAGCAAGTTAGAACCCTCGTCGGACATCAGGGTTATGCAATGGCAGTGGCATTTAGTCCCAATAACCAACTCATTGCTAGTGGCAGCAGTGACAAAACCATCAAACTCTGGCATCGAGAAACCGGCAGGGAACTCTATACCCTCACGGGACATGGGGAACAAGTCTGCGCGATCGCCTGGAGTCCTGACGGCCAAATCCTCGCCAGCAGCAGCTTTGACCAAACCATCAACCTCTGGCAAATCCAAACCGGACGCCATCTTTGCACCCTTCTCGGTCATACCCATTGGGTCTATGCGATCGCCTGGAGTCCCGATGGACAAACCCTCGCCAGTTGCAGTCGCGACAACACCGTAAAACTATGGCACGTCAAAACAGGCCGAGAAATCCGCACCCTCCCGGGTCACACCCGCGCCACTTGTGCAGTCGCCTTCAGTCCCGATGGACAAACCCTAGCAACTGGCGGCGATGATGGCACAATTAATATTTGGGAATGGCATTGAAGGGGAGAGAACCGCAGATCGAGCGTGGGCAAAGCTGACTATTAGCGCTGTGATTCAGGTGATCCGATAACCCAGTTTGTGTTAAAAATGCTGTACTGTAGGGAGATCATCTTCAATTGTTTTCTGATTGTGCCATTGGACTCTAACCCCTACGCGATCGCCTTCCATACCAGCAGTCCCGAACTAGGTCTAGCTTTGAGCAATTTTGCTGAAACCCACCGCTGCCAAACCTGGGACATGGGGCGATCGCTTGCCACCCACCTACACTCCTATCTTGCCGAGTTTATCTCCCCTCAAACTTGGCAGGATTTCGCCTTTCTTGCTGTTGCCAAAGGACCGGGTAGCTTTACCGGGACCCGTATTGGGGTCGTCACTGCCCGAATTCTCGCCCAACAACTCTCTATTCCCTTATTTGCAATTTCTAGTTTAGCCGCAGTCGCCTGGTCCCAAACTCGCCAGCAGACTGACCCCCAACCGAAGGCGATCGCCCTACAAATGCCCGCCCAAAGGGGTCACCTCTTCACCGCCATTTATGAAATCACACCCACGGCAGCGATTCCCCTCCTTGCGGATACCGTCCTCACCCCAGAACAATGGGAAGAGGCCCTTGCCACTTGTTCGAGTCCCTATCAACTCATCCAAGTCCCAGAAAATTTAGGGTCTACCGTGTCCAGTCTTCTGGAACTCGGCCATTTGGAATGGCAACAAGGGAAACGTCCTCTGAGTTCCGAGGCCCTGCCATTTTATGGACAGCATCCAGTGGACCAGTAAAGCGATTCGTAGAACAAAAGTGCCTGTTGCTTTAACTGTAGGGAAACGGCACTACCTTGTCCTCATTTTTACTCTTGAGCCGTTTTACTTAACTCAGAAAGTTCAATCACCTTTCGCGCAATTTCAACTTTGCTCTGCCTGAGTAATCTTATCTCGGATTCGTTGAGCCGTCGGGGTTTTGAGCAAGTAACGTGCTTCAGACTCTGTAAGGCAGGCAAAGTTGAAGCCGAATCGATTTTGCCACCAGTTTTCAAGTTCGGATCCATGTTTTGATCTTAGTGCATCAAGAGTTGTGTTTGTTAAAGTGATATTGGCCGAATAGGGTTTACCCGTGAGGACAGTTGCCCCAATGACTTGTCCTCGACCACTCATAATATGAGACCGCAGGTTGGCGAGGGTTCCACCTTGTCCTACGAAATCGTCAACTAAAAGATAACATTGGTTTGGGGTGACCTCTCCCTCAAACTCAGCTTGTCGGGCAAGGCGAGAAAATCCATCAGCCCCTGTATGTCCAACAATATTGCTTTGAACAATTCCACTGTCCGTAGGCCAATGTAATTGCTGGGCTAGGGAACTGGCTAATGCTTCAGGAATCGCATTCACCCCTATAGACTCGATCGCATGGGCTGAAACTAATGTCACCTGGGTTCCCTCAAAGGTAGATGCTAACTGCTCTACTACTTGTGCGGAAAGCATCTCATTAACCAAGCGATATGCAGCTTCAGGGTCTCCTGATTTGGCTTCACGGTAGGCCAAATGCTTTTTCACTTCTAATTCTTGGGCATGAATCCATACTTCTGGAAATTCATCCCAAGGAAATCGCACAATAGTCATTTAAGCAATTTTAAAACCCGAATACCGTAAATTTAGCCCGCGCAGGCGGGCTTTGTTCGTATAGCCCCACCCTTCAGGGTGCGGGGCCAGGTAAGGGCGCGGGGCCAGGGCCGTTATCTCTTACTCTGGAGAACCAGGAGGTACAGTTGCTGCCCCTTTCTGCTTCGCCCGGTCTTCGCGTTTTTTACGGTCTGCGGCTAAAATGTCATCCATGACACTGCGGGCCTGAATCATTTTCTCTAAATTGCTGCGGTAGAGGTCGAGGTCTTTAGAGAGTTTATCTGGAGGCAGATTCAGCGCCGTACAGATGCTCTGAACCGCATCTTGACGGGATTTTTCATTTTTCACCAGTTCTAAGTCAGCTTGTTCGAGGAGGGTAAACAGACCCACGGCAAATAATCGGCTGTACTTAAAGTTGGGTTTAGCAGCGATCGCCCCCAGGATGCCTTGGAAATCTCCTTCCATTTCTGGCCCTGCAGAACGACTGAGTAACGCCACCATCTCCTCTCCAGAATGGCGACTGGCAATTTCCTCTAACCATTGGGCATCTTGCCGATATTTGTGGGGATCAGCTTCTAACCCCTTGCAGATGCCATTAAAAATCGATACTTTATCATCTTCGGGTCGATATCCTTGCATAAATCGGTCAAAGGTGGTTACGACTCCGAGGGCATAAATGGGGTCATAATTAAAATCCACATTCACCGACAGCAAGTGCATTTCCACCATCAATTCTTCGACGACCCGTCGATAAATCGAGTTAATCGGACGGGTGTGAATGGTATAGAAGGCTCGCTTGGTATCTGATACGGTGCGGACGTTATTCACGGGGTGCGTTGTTAAGGAGAACTTCCCTTCATTTTCTCTCGTAAACGTACTTTTGCCAAGCGGCATCCGGGGGATCGCCCTCGGGATCTGGCCTAGAATGCTTTAAAATGCAAAATCAACCGGAGATTTCCGGCTGGATATTTCATGAAAACGTTGCAATTTTTAAATTAAAAATGACCCTGACATCGGAGTTAATCGCCCTGGGGCAATATTTAGCGGGGGAATTTGACAATCGAGAACAGGCGATCGCCGAACCTACCTGGTATGTCCACCTGCACCTGTGGCAGCGTCCGGTCCCGGTCCAGTTATTTCCTGAACCCAGTCTGACCCTGTTTGCCGAACAAGCCAACATTCTCAATCTGGAACACCCTTATCGGCCTCGAATCATGCAACTTCGACAACTTGCCAACGGTGACGGGCCACCCCAGTTAGAAGTACAGTATTTCATGCTCAAAGACCCTAGCCAATTCCGGGGGGCTGGTCGCCAACCCAGTCTACTCAAACAGCTAAATCCGGCACAAGTAGAACTCTTGCCCGGATGTACCCTCACCGTCAGCCCGAAACGCTTAACTGACGGGACCTATCATTTTGCCGCATCCTTGCCCTCGGGAGCAAGATGCTGCTTTCCCTATCAAGGAGAAACTCGCCAAGTCGATCTGGGTTTTGAGGCATCCCCGACTGAACTGTTCAGCTTTGATAAAGGCATCGATCCCAATACGGGTAAAGCCTTGTGGGGGGCCATTTTAGGGCCATTCCACTTCACCAAGCGTCAAGATTTTTCAGGGGAACTCGTCGGACTCGTAAGATGAAAGCCGGTGAGCCTTGCGAAGTCCCGGGGATGCCCAACCTAGTCAGAAATGGTCCGACCCGTTTCTCCAATCCCCTTCCGGCATTAAGTCGCCATGCTCCGGGGTCCCGCTTCCAGCGCTTCTTCTTCGGTTTCGTAGATTTCAAAGACTGAATCCATCATCGTGACTTCAAAAACCAATTTGGCCTCTGGATGCACGTTACAAATACGGAAACTGCCTTTAACCTTGTCCGCATCTCGCATCCCTGCTACTAGCGACGTCAGGCCAGAACTATCAATAAAGTTAACCTGCCCTAAATTAACGACAATATGACGACTCAGTTTAGAAATGCACTCCTGTAATTTGAGGCGAAATTGCCAAGCGGTGGTAATGTCTAGGCGACCCGTTGGGGCCAATACAATCACCGTTGTTCCATCCTGGGTCGTATGGGTTTTTTGCTCGATATGAATCACAGGCCCTCCCTCAATACGCTAGTTGCCTACCTCGCTTTCGTAGTTTAGCAAAATCGGAGCCATTGCCCCGATTGAGCTTGACCGAAATTAGCCAAACTTGCTGCTAGAAAAATAGCACAGTGCGTCATCCCTTGACGAAGGAAATGCCCGATCGCGTAACTCCATCGCCCGCATTGACCGGGAATTTGGGTAAATTTGCCCAATTTTTCCAGGCCGTCGCGGGGGATGAAGCAAAAACTGACAGTCTCCAGGAAGGGTGCGGGGGCCTTTATTTACCTGTCCACTCCGCCCAATTTTGCGGTTTCAAAAAGGTTTCGTAGAGTTCCGCTTCTGGGGTGTTGGGTTCGGGTTGATAGCAATATTCCCACCGCACTAAAGGCGGCAGAGACATTAAAATCGACTCGGTGCGTCCATTGGTCTGGAGTCCAAAAATGGTGCCGCGATCGTACACGAGGTTAAATTCCACATACCGTCCCCGGCGATAGAGTTGGAAATTGCGTTCGCGATCGCCATATTCCATGCTGGAACGACGCTCAACAATGGGCCGATAAGCGGGTAAAAACGATCGCCCGCACTCTTGAGCAAAAGCAAACAACGCTTCCCAACTGCGCTGGGGAGGGATGCCAATGTTTCGACTATATTCTGCTGCCGGTCCTGTGGGGTCTGGACCGCGATAGAGTTCGCTTTGACCATCTTGGTAGTCAAAAAATAGACCGCCCACCCCTCGGGTTTCGTCACGATGCTTCAGATAAAAATATTCGTCACACCAGAGTTTGAAAACCTGGTAATACTCATCATGGTGGCGATCGCAAGCCGCTTTCAAGGTTTGGTGAAAATGGGCCGCATCTTCCGCAAACGGATAATAAGGCGTCAAATCTGCACCGCCGCCAAACCACCAAACCGGCCCTGCTTCAAAGTAGCGATAGTTTAAATGGACCGTGGGAACGTAAGGATTGCGCGGGTGCAACACCATCGAAGTGCCCGTGGCATAGAAACGATGGCCTTCGGCCTCGGGACGTTGTTTTAAAATAGAAGGCGGCAGATGATCGCCCCACACTTCAGAAAAATTCACGCCCCCTTGTTCAAAGACATTGCCCTCGCGCATCACCCGAGAACGGCCGCCGCCTCCTTCTGGGCGGTCCCAAGAATCTTCTTGAAACGTGCCAAGGCCATCGAGTTCTGCCAACCCTTGACAAATTTCATCTTGTAGCGATCGCATAAACTGAGTGACTCGTTCTTTCGAGTCATCCGGTGGCAAATTCTGGGTAGAGGTGGCCTCAAAAGTCGAAGAAACTGTCATAATGTCAAATTATTTTCTGCTGCGGGATAGAGATCTGCCTGTCAAGAGCGATCAAAATCAAGAGCGGTGGATAACGCGATCGCACCCTTGATGAAATCTTTAGCCCTTTTCTTGATCAAGCTGACCGACTCTTGAAAAAATCCTATCTTAATCTCCGCCTTGATCAACTGCCTTTAAAAATTCTACATATTACTACAAAAAAAGATACATTAGGAAAATACCTAGTGTTTCAGCAGGCAGCGCGTGTAAGGGGAAGCAACAAACCCAGGCGATCGGGAACAGAGGCAAGATCTACAATTGCGCCTTCCCCTACGGGAAACCACACCCACTCAATGGGCCAAAACTCAACCCCGACCTTCCCCTAAAATAACGACTGTCTGCCTGATCCGTCCGAGAGAGGAGAAACAGGCAAACCAATGACTCAACCCCTAACTTCCCAAGCCATCTTAGAAGTCTTGCAACCCGTGCAAGACCCCGAACTCCAAAAGAGCTTGGTAGACCTGAACATGATTCGCAACGTCCAAATTGACCAAGGGAACGTCAGCTTTACCTTAGTTCTGACCACCCCCGCCTGTCCCTTGCGAGAATTCATCGTCGAAGACTGCCAAAAAGCTGTTCGCACCTTACCGGGCGTTCAAGAAGTCAGCATCGAAGTCACCGCTGAAACCCCCCAACAGAAATCCCTTCCCGATCGCCAAGGCATCGCCGGAGTCAAAAATATCCTCGCCATTTCCAGTGGCAAGGGCGGTGTCGGTAAAAGCACGATCGCCGTCAACGTCGCCGTCTCCCTCGCCCAATCCGGTGCTAAAGTCGGACTCCTCGATGCCGATATCTATGGTCCCAACGACCCCACCATGCTCGGACTCGCCGATGCTCAAGTCATGGTCCGCCAAGGTCCCCAAGGCGATGTCCTCGAACCTGCCTTTAACTACGGCGTGAAATTAGTCTCAATGGCCTTTTTAATTGACAAAGACCAACCCGTTGTCTGGCGCGGTCCCATGTTAAACGGCGTAATTCGGCAGTTTCTCTATCAAGTCGATTGGGGAGAACTCGACTATCTCCTCGTAGATATGCCTCCTGGGACCGGCGACGCCCAACTCACAATGGCTCAATCAGTCCCAATGGCAGGTGTTGTAATTGTCACTACTCCCCAAACCGTCGCCTTGTTGGATTCCCGCAAAGGGTTAAAAATGTTCCAACAATTAAACGTCCCGGTCCTGGGAATTGTGGAAAATATGAGCTATTTCATCCCCCCGGATATGCCAGACAAAAAATACGATATCTTTGGCTCGGGAGGTGGACAAAAAACCGCCGACGAACTCGGTGTCCCCTTATTAGGCTGCGTCCCCTTAGAAATTCCCCTGCGCGAAGGCGGTGATAGCGGAGTGCCGATTACCATTTCCGCCCCGGATTCTCCCTCCGCCAAAGCCCTGCGAGAAATTGCTAACCGAATTGCTGGTAAAGTGTCTGTCGTTGCCCTAGCCTAACCGTAGATAGAACAAACTTTATCTCGATGGCGGTCTCCCCTATCTTCCCCATCTCCCCTATCTCCCCTATCTCCCCTATCTCCCCTATCTCCCCTATCTCCCCTATCTCCCCTATCTCCCCTATCTCCCCTATCTCCCCTATCTCCCCTATCTCCCCTATCTCCCCTATCTCCCCTATCTCCCCTATCTCCCCTATCTCCCCTATCTCCCCTATCTCCCCTATCTCCCCTATCTC